>JAWKWB010000008.1:167500-331962 GCA_041397775.1 Hyphomicrobiaceae bacterium
GCGACCACAAGGTCACGGTGAGGCGGGCTTCGACCGGCGAGCTCGAGGCGACGACCACCGACATGGAAATGAGCTCCATCAAAGCGCTCAAGGATGGAGCTGGCGACGAGCGGACGTCGGGGACAAGCCTCTATGCGAGCCTCTATCGCGCCGGCGTGGCCCAGGGGCTGCCGCCGGATCTCATCCAGCAGATCATGCGCATCCACGCCTATGAAACGGACTTCCGCAAGCGCGCGCGCGGCAACGACAGCGTGGATCTCTTCTTCGACCTGAAGGACGACGGCAAGGCGGCCGACAACCCGCCCTCGGAATTGCTTTCGGCCGCGATCACGGCGGGCGGCGATACCCGACGCTATTTCCGCTTCAGGACGCCCGACGGGGTCATCGATTTCTATGATCAGAGCGGCAACAACTCTCGCCGGTTCTTGCTGCGCAAGCCCGTGCGCAGCGATGCGGTGCGCTTTGTTTCCGGCTACGGCATGCGCCGCCACCCCCTCCTCAACTCCATGCGCATGCACACGGGTGTCGATTGGGCCGGCCCCGTCGGCACGCCGATCATCGCGGCCGGCAACGGCATCATCGAGGAAGCGCGATTTCGGGGCCAGAACGGCAACTACGTGCGGATCCGGCATGCGAACTCGTACCAGACCGCCTACAGCCACATGCTCAGCCGGTTCGGCCCAGGCATCCATGCAGGGGCGAAGGTGCGCCAAGGCCAGATCATCGGCTATCTCGGCAATACGGGCCTTTCGACCGGTCCGCATTGCCATTTCGAGGTGCTGATCGGCAACCGCTTCGTCGATCCGATGTCGATCCAGGTTCCCAAGGAGCGCCGGCTCACGGGCAAGGCGCTCGCCGATTTCCAGCGGGAACGCGCGCGGATCGAAGACCTGATGCGCCGTCCACCGGTGCGACTGGCCCAGATCGAGGGACGCTGATCATCCCGATCGGCACCCGAAGCGACCGGGCAATGCGACTGCAACGCGCTCTTTTTTCAACCACGTAACGTCACAACCAACTCCCCAGGTCAGGACATGGACGGCGCCACGACATTTCCGACCGCAGGCGCCCGTGTCGCGGCCCGACTTGCGGCGCTTTCCCCCTGGCAACGCCATCTGTTGGCCGTGATCGCCGGTGCGCTGTCGACGCTGGCCATGGCGCCGTTTCATGCCTTCCCGATCCTGATGCTGACGCTGCCCGTCCTCGTTCTTCTCATCGACGACGCGACTGCCTTCCGTCACGCTGCGACAGGTGCCGGCCTCCGGCGGCGCGCGTTCCTCGCGGGCTGGATGTTCACCTTCGGCTACCATCTCGTCGGGCTCTTCTGGATCGGCGAGGCCTTCCTGGTCGAGGCCGAGAAATTCGCCGCGCTGATGCCGTTCGCGGTCACGGCGATGCCCGCCGGGCTGGCGCTTTTCGGGGGGCTGGCAACCGCGACCGCGGCGTCCTTCTGGCGACCCGGCTTCGGTCGCATCGTGGCTCTTGCCCTGACGCTGTCGGCGGCGGAGTGGCTTCGCGGCCATGTGCTGACGGGATTTCCCTGGAACATCCTCGGCTATGCGTTGACCTATCCGGGTCCGGCCCTGCAGACGGCGGGGCTCGTCGGCATCTATGGCCTGACGCTTCTCACGCCTCTTCTCATGTGCCTGCCAGCCTTCATCGTGCTGGAGGCCGGCCCCGACGTGCCGCGCAAGCGCGTCTGGGGGGCCGCGGTCGTCGCGGCGGTCGGCCCGCAGATCGTCCTGATGGGCATCGGCATGGCGGTGGCCTGGGCGACACCGCAACTGCCAGTCACGAAAAGCGTACGCGTGCGCATCGTCCAGCCCAGCATCATCCAGCGGGACAAGTGGCGGCCGGAGCATCAAAGCCGGATCTTCCAGGCGCATCTGGATCTTTCGCAGCGCACGGCGAAGGGCGAGAAGGACGATGCCCGGAGCGTCGATCTCATCGTCTGGCCGGAAGCCGCCATGCCGTTCCTGCCGCTCAGGTCGCCTGCCGCCCTTGCCGCGATCGGGCGCATGCTGCCGCAGGGAAGCGTGCTGGCGACGGGCGCCCTCCGCATGGAAGGGGGGCCTGCACCGGGGACGCGGCGCGTTTTCAACAGCCTGTTGCTGCTGGGAGCGGGCGGGCGGCTGCTGGCCGCCTACGACAAGATCCATCTCGTGCCCTTCGGCGAGTACCTGCCATTCCAGACGACGCTGGAATCGATCGGGCTCGAGCAACTGGTGCAGATGCGGGGCGGCTTCGCATCGGGGCCCGCGCCGCGTCCCCTCATCGCGCTCGCGGGATTGCCGGCGTTCGCCCCGCTGATCTGCTACGAGGCCATCTTCCCCGCATCCCTCGTGCAAGGCCGCGAACGGCCGGCGGTTCTGCTCAATGTCACGAACGACGGCTGGTTCGGCAATACCACGGGCCCGCGCCAGCACCTGCATCAAGCGCGCGTCCGGGCCGCAGAAGAGGGCTTGCCGCTGATCCGCGCCGCCAACAATGGCATTTCGGCGATCATCGACGCCAACGGCCGCATCGTGGCGTCGCTGGGCATGGATGCGGTCGGCACCGTGGACGGAACGGTGCCGCCTCCCCGGCGCCCAACGCCCTACGCCATGCTCGGCGACAGCCTGTTCTTCGCGTCATGGCTGGTGCTGTTCATGTTCTTCGCCACCCACGCCCGGCGAGCGCGCCAGCGTGAAACTCCAGCGCGGATCGGTTGACGCAACTCAGACTTGCACATAGAAATTTAGCTTTGGCGCCGACGCGCCCATAGGCTTTCAGGATAGATGAGATGTCGCGCGACGAATTGATGGACGAACCGGAATCCGACGAGAAGGGCTCCCGGAAGCCCAACCCCATTGATGCGCATGTCGGCAGCCGCGTCCGCCTGCAGCGCATGCTGCGCGGAATCAGCCAGGAAAAACTGGGCGAAAAACTGGGGCTGACCTTCCAGCAGATCCAGAAATACGAGAAGGGCGTCAACCGTATCGGAGCCAGCCGCTTGTTCGAGCTGGCGGGCGTCCTGGGCGTGCCGGTGCAATTCTTCTACGACGAGGCGCCGGTCCTGTCGGATCGCAGCGGTGCCCAACCGGGCTTTGCCGAGGCACCGCCGACCGACTCCTACGTCTTCGAGTTCCTCAATACCCGCGAGGGCCTGGAGCTGAACCGCGCTTTCGCCAAGATCTCGGACCCGGCGACGCGGCGTGCCATCATCGAACTCGTCCGCGCCTTGGCCAAGGACGATTCCAACGGCCAGGAGCCGATCGCGAGCGCCTGACCGGCCGGCCGAACAGAGGTGACGGCACTTCAGGAACACCTTGCCATGCACGGGAGACGGGCATCTCGCCTGTATCCATATTCCTGTGTGCGTTCGGCTTGACCCCGTCGACAAAGGCTGCAAAGAGACTGCCAGAAAACAGTAGCCAATGAGGATTTCAGTGGCACGGAAGTCGTTCCTTTTCACCAGTGAGTCCGTCTCCGAGGGGCATCCGGACAAGGTCGCGGACCAGATCTCCGACGCGATCCTCGATGCGTTTCTCGCCAACGACGAGAAGCTGGGCATCGCCGACAAGAGCGCCGTCAACACCCGTCTTGGCTGCGAAACGCTGGTGACGACCGACAAGGTGGTCATCGCGGGTGAAGGCCGCGGCCAGGCGCCGCTGTTCAAGCTGTTCGACAGCCACCAGTTCCCCGGCCACAAGGAAGCGCGGATCAATCGCGCGCTGATCAGCGACATCGCGCGCGGCGTCATCAAGGACATCGGCTACGACCAGGTCGGCTTCTCCTTCCATGGCGCGGACGTCGAGGTTCTGCTGCATGGCCAGTCCCCCGACATCGCCATGGGCGTGGACGAGCGGCAGGGTGAGGAAGGCGCCGGTGACCAGGGCATGATGTTCGGGTTCGCCTGCACCGACAGCGAGGCGTACGAGAAGGGCACGTACATGCCCGCGCCGATCTTCTTCTCGCACAAGATCCTGAAGGTACTGTCCGAGCAGCGCCGCTCGGGCCAGCTCGGCGACCTGTTGCCAGACGCCAAGAGCCAGGTGACGATCCAGTACGAGGACGGCAAGGCCGTCGGCGCGACCAAGGTGGTGGTCTCCACCCAGCACCAGAAGGCGAACGGCCGGGGCACCGACTACACGCCCGAAATGATCAAGGAAATGATCGGCGACGCCGTCGCCTCCGCACTGCCGAAGGGCTGGATGCCCAAGAGCGGCTCCGACTTCCTCGTCAACCCGACGGGCAACTTCGTGGTCGGCGGCCCCGACGGCGACTGCGGCCTGACGGGGCGCAAGATCATCGTCGACACCTACGGCGGCTATGCCCCGCACGGCGGCGGCGCGTTCTCGGGCAAGGACCCCACGAAGGTCGATCGCTCGGCTGCCTACGCCGCGCGCTACCTGGCGAAGAACGTCGTGGCGGCCGGCCTTGCGGATCGCTGCATGATCCAGGTCGCCTATGCCATCGGTCGTCCGGAGCCGATGTCGCTTCTGGTCGACACGCAAGGCACGGGCAAGCATGGCCCGGAGATGGACGCGGAGCTGGAGAAGGTTCTGGCGGAACTGTTCCCGATGCGCCCGACCAACATCCGCCGCGCACTGCAGCTCAACAAGCCGGTCTACAAGCGCACAGCGGCCTATGGCCACTTCGGCCGCGCTCCGGAAGCCGACGGCGGCTTCTCCTGGGAGCGCACGGACCTCGCCGACGCCATCCGCAAGAAGATCGGCGGCTGACGCGCCGGCCTCGCCTGCGGGC
Source organism: Hyphomicrobiaceae bacterium (assembly GCA_041397775.1). Taxonomy (GTDB): domain Bacteria; phylum Pseudomonadota; class Alphaproteobacteria; order Rhizobiales; family Hyphomicrobiaceae. The sequence goes on from JAWKWB010000008.1 coordinate 172,247, forward strand.
ATGACGAGATTTCCCAGAAGGCCGCGGAGCGATCCGCGGCCTTTCGCTTGGCCGCTTCCCCGATTGCCAGGCCCTCCGGCTGGCCTCTTCCGGTTCCCCGGCCATGCGGGCGGGCCAGAGCCCGGCCAAGACGCCTCGATGCCGACCGCCGCCATTGCGACGCCATTGGCAGGAAACGGTCAGCTGTTTCCTGAGGCAAATCTCGATCTCGACACCCCCAACGGGAATGTCGCTTTGCATCGGCGAGAAATTCGACCGCTGCTATTTGGGCTCGTTGATACGGATCTTGTCGTCGTAAACGATTCTTGTAACTTGCACGTCCTTCGACGGCTTCGGCGCCCAGCTGGCGATGCCATCTGCAATCTCAATGTGCAGCAGACGTTTCGCATCGCGCGTTACCCAGACGGAATAACGGCCTCCCCACCAGGACCCGTGCTCGTTCGGTCGGGGCTTGGAAAAAAAGCGATACATCAGCGCCTGTTTGCCATCGCGTTCGGTCGGACCCAGGCACTCTGCTTCGGTGATCGAGGCGGCCAGACGGTCCCGGGTCGCTCGAACGAATTTCTCCGGCTCGATGGTCCCGGTATCGTTCGAGCGCGTCCAGGGGCCATCGAACGATGTGCCTGTCCACGAGGCGTTGCCAATCCCCAAGATGCAGCCATGCGGCGTGCAGTTGATCGCTTTATAAGGTCCATCCCACAGCACGTCGGAATAGGGTGTTTCTTTCCCATCGGGATGGCGGAGAACCGTGGTTTCGCGCCTGTTTTCTCTGACGAAAGGATCCCATGCGCCCCCTTGAAACATTTTGCCGATCTCGGCACCACATTCAGCGGCAGACGGGGTGGTTGCAGCCAGGGTCGAGAAAATAAAACAGGCAAACAAGCGATTGCGCATTATTCCATCCAGAGTACGAGAGCGTCCGTAAACAAAATTTAACATCCCATGGGATCGCGGACAATCATCACGCGGAACCTCGGGACGATTTACGTTAAGCGCACGTCGAACGACGGCACCAGCACATCCTCCGCGACCGGACGAGCGGCGGGCCCTGCCGGTCACGCGGGCACACCTGACGGCCGCACCATGCCGGTGCTCACTCCGGTGGACGGTGGCGCGGGGGGACGACGTCCTTGTAGGCGTCGAAGCCCTTCCAGGCGGGCTCCTTGGGCGCGACGCCAGCCTCGGGCAGGAATTCGGACGGCTTGCCGTTGGCCAGGTCCGGGATATAGCGCGGGCAGTTCGGGAAGATGTGCTCGGGCACGACGCGAACGATCAATTGCGCGCCTGGAAAGTCCTTCATCATGGGATCATCAAGGTGCAGGCTCGCGCGGCCGTTCACGCGCAGGCGCTTGGGCTTTTCACCCATCGCGATGAAGAGCAGGCCGACACTGGGGTTGGCCTTGATGTTTCCCATGCTCTTGAACATGCCGTTGCCGTCGTAATCGGGAAACATGAGCAGGTCGGGCGCTGGAACCCTGACGAAGCCGGGAGGCCCGCCCTTGAAGGAGCAGTCGGGACGCCCCTCCGCATCGGCCGTGGCAACGAAGAAGAAGCCGGCGCCTTCGATGAAGGCCTTGTCTTCATCCTTGAAGCGGTCGTGCCACAATCTCTCCACGAGGCGGTCTGCCAAGCCTGTCGAACCGAAGTGATCCTGAAGCTCGCGATTGCCTGTGTGATACATCGGCATGGCTCTCACCTATACTGACATACGGACTGCACACTTTCACTTGTGCCGGCATCGGCTCGTGCCACCCAGCCTACCAGGGCGCAGGCGAAGCTCAAGGCGGAACTCGGCACGCGGGCGACACCCCCTAGCCTCGGTCGCCCGGGCGTGCTGTTATCCGCCCCCGCGCGAGCCCCTCGAGGCGTCGCGCCGTAGTCCAGGGAGAGGAGCCTCCATGTTCAGCCATGTGTTCGTCGGCGCCAACGATGTCGACGCTTCGAAGAAGTTCTATGACGCCGCGCTCGGCACACTCGGAATTCCCGAAGGCAAGGCCGATCCGAAGGGCCGCGTCTTCTACCGCACGAAGACCGGGTTGTTCGGCATCACCAAGCCGATCGACGGCAACGCGGCATGCTGCGCCAACGGAGGCACCATCGGTTTCGCTGCAGAAAGCCCGGAGGCCGTGAAGGCGTTCCACGACGCTGGCGTCGCGGCCGGCGGCAAGTCGATCGAGGACCCGCCGGGCTGGCGCGAGAATGGGCCGGTCAAGTTGTATCTAGCCTATCTGCGTGATCCGTCCGGCAACAAGATCTGCGCGATGTGCCGGGGCTGAGCGTTGACAACATCCCACACGCCCGAGCCGGTGGACGACACCGGCTCGGATCACGATGACGCGCCCCGCGACCTGCGGTCCTACGGCCGCCGGCGCGGGCGCAAGTTGTCCGAGCGCCAGTCGCGCCTGATGCGCGAGTTGCTGCCGCGCCTATCCCCAGACCTCGCCGCCCCGTCTCCGGCCCGCGCCGCCGACCTGTTCGGCGGCCGTGTCGATGAGGTGTGGCTGGAGATCGGCTTCGGCGGCGGCGAGCACCTCGTCTGGCAGGCCCGGAACCGGCCCGATGTCGGCCTGATCGGCTGCGAGCCGTTCGAAGACGGCGTCGTCAAGGTGCTGGCGGCGGTCGAGGACGACGGCCTCGCCAATGTCCGCGTGCACGCCGACGACGCGCGCGCCATCCTGCGCTGGCTGCCGGACGCCAGCATCAGCCGGGTGTTCGTGCTGTTTCCCGATCCGTGGCCGAAGGCGCGCCACCGCAAGCGGCGCCTCGTCAATCCGGCAACACTCGCCGAGATCGCCCGCGTGCTCGTCAAAGGGGGAGAACTGCGGCTCGGCACCGATATCGGCGACTACGCCCGCACGATGCTGGTGGCGCTGCAGGGCACACCGGGACTCGCGTGGATGGCGACATGTGCGGCGGATTGGCGACATCGCCCCGGCGACTGGCCGCAAACGCGCTACGAGCAGAAGGCCTTGCGCGAGGGGCGGCGCTGTATCTATCTGAGATATCAGCGAATTTGAGCCGAAACCGGCGATTTGCATAAATCGCTGCCATCCCATGCATAAATCGCTTGCATCCGCGTCCATTGTCACATAAGTTTGATGTGCTCATGATCATCTCAACTCTGAGAGTGGATCCTCGTGGTCCGCTCTTTTTGTTTTGTGCAAACGCATGAGCACTTTCGCAGAGAATTCGACGATAGAGCCGAGGCAGACAGGCGGGCCGATGGCAGAGGCGCGCTTCATCAAGGAAGCCGGAACAGCAGCAGAGGTTGCCGCATTGGCCGAACCAGTGCTCGAGAGCCTGGGTTTTCGGCTCGTGCTGGTGCGACTGATGGGCGGACAGGCTCCGATCCTCGAGATCATGGCGGAGCGGCCCGACGGCAGCATGTCGATCGAGGATTGCAAGACGGTGTCGATGGGACTATCTCCAGTCCTCGACGTGCACGATCCGCTGCCCAACGCTTACAGATTGCAGATTTCGTCTCCCGGCATCGACCGGCCCCTGGTGCGGGCCTCCGACTTCGACCGATGGGCCGGCCACGAAGCCAAGATCGAGACCAAGGAACTGATCAGCGGCCGCCGCCGGTTCCGGGGGATCATCGAGGGCTTCGAGGAAGGTGAGATCCGCCTCGAGATCGACCTGGGCAAGGACGGAATGCAGGTCATCGGGCTGCCCCTCGACCTCGTCGGCGACGCCCGGCTGGTTCTAACAGACGCCCTGATCCGGCAATCGCTACGCGACTCCCGCGAGCGCCTGGCGGCATTGGACAACGACCCCGCGGGGGACGCCGAGAGCGACGACGCTCCCGCCCCCGAGACGCCCGCCGGCCATGGAAAAGCCGCGCGCGGCAACAAGAACGAGAAGAGCAAGAAAAAGCACAAGAGCAAGCCGTAATCTAAAGAAGGCGCATCTAATGGCTCAGGCAGGTATCAGCGCAAATCGACTGGAGCTTCTGCAGATCGCGGACGCGGTCGCGCGCGAGAAGTCGATCGACCGCAAGATCGTCATCCAGTCGATGGAAGATGCGATCCAGAAGGCGGCCAAGCAGCGCTACGGCCAAGAGAACGACATCCGCTGCGCGATCAACCCGCGCACCGGCGAGACGCGCCTCACCCGCGTAATCACGGTGTCCGAGGAGGTCGAGAACGACAGCCAGCAGATTTCGCTGGAGGATGCCAAGAAGCGCAATCCGGCAGCCCAGGTCGGCGACGAGATCGTCGAAGAACTGCCGCCGCTGGAGTTCGGACGCGTCTCCGCGCAGAACGCCAAGCAGGTCATCGTGCAGAAGGTGCGCGAGGCAGAACGCGACCGGCAGTTCGCGGAATACAAGGACAAGATCGGCGAGATCGCCAACGGTACCGTGAAGCGGGTCGAGTACGGCAACGTCGTGGTGGACCTGGGCCGGGCAGAAGGCATCATCCGCCGCGACGAGATGATCCCGCGCGAGAACGTGCGCTTCGGCGACCGCATTCGCGCCTTCATCTACGACGTGCGCCGCGAGCAGAGGGGGCCGCAGATCTTCCTGTCGCGCGCCAAGCCCGATTTCATGGCGAAGCTGTTCGCGATGGAAGTGCCCGAGATCTACGACGGCATCGTCGAGATCAAGTCGGTGGCCCGCGACCCCGGCTCGCGCGCCAAGATTGCCGTGATCTCCAAGGATTCCTCGATCGACCCGGTCGGCGCGTGCGTGGGCATGCGCGGCCAGCGCGTGCAGGCCGTGGTCAACGAGCTGCAGGGCGAAAAGATCGACATTATTCCCTGGAGCGAAGACGCGGCGACGTTCATCGTCAATGCGCTGGCGCCCGCCGAGGTGTCGAAGGTGGTGCTCGACGAGGACACCAACCGCATCGAGGTGGTGGTGGACGAGCGCCAGCTTTCGCTCGCCATCGGGCGGCGCGGCCAGAACGTGCGGCTGGCCTCGCAGCTGACCGGCTGGGACATCGATATCCTGACCGACACGGAAGAGAGCGAGCGGCGGCAGAAGGAATTCACCGATCGCACGCAGATGTTCATGGAGAAGCTCAACTGCGACGAGGTGATTGCGCAGCTTCTCGCCACCGAAGGCTTCGGCTCGATCGAGGAAGTCGCCTACGTCGATGCTTCCGAAATCGCGCAGATCGAGGGCTTCACCGAGGAGAGCGCCGCGACGATCCAGAATCTCGCACGCGATCACCTGGAGCGTCTCGAGGCCGAGCGCGATGCGCGCCGGCGCGAGCTGGGCGTCGAAGACGAGCTGGCCGAAGTGCCCGGGGTGACGACGGCGATGATGGTGGCGTTCGGCGAGAACGGCATCAAGTCGGTCGAGGACCTGGCCGATTGCGCCACGGACGATCTGCTCGGCTGGACCGAGCGCAAGAAGGAAAAGGGTGCGGAGGCCATCCGGCACAAAGGCATCCTCGACGGTTTCGACGTGGACCGGGCCGGGGCCGAGGACTTGATCATGTCGGCGCGGGTTCACGCCGGCTGGATCAAGCCGGAAGACCTTGCACAGCCCGAAGTCGAGGCCGAAGCCGACATGGGCGAGGATGCCGCGGAGACGGAGCCTGGCGACGGCCAGGCCGCCGCCCCCGGCAACGCCTGAACTACGATGTCTAGGGAGCAGACACAGCGGAAATGGCCGACAGCGCGCTCGATATCGAACGGACGGCAGGACGACCGGGCTGCGAGCCCGAGCGGACGTGCGCCGTCACGCGCGCAAAGCTGTCGCCAGCCGAGCTGATCCGCTTCGTCTGCGGTCCCGACAATTCGATCGTGCCGGACCTGGCGGGGAAACTGCCGGGCCGCGGCGTCTGGCTGACGTGCGACAAGAAGACCGTCGTCGAAGCCGTGCGCAAGAACGCCTTCGCCCGCAGCCTCAAGAGCAGCGTCTCGGCTTCGCCCGACCTGCCCGACCTCGTGGAACGCCTGTTGGCGGAACGGTGCCTGGGTGCCTTCGGCTTTGCGCGGAAGGCAGGGCTGGTGATCGTCGGCTTCACCAAGGTCGACATCGCCATCGAAAAAGGGCAAATAATCGGGCTCGTTCATGCCCGTGATGCCGCCGAGGACGGCAAGGGCAAGCTCGACCGGAAATTTCGCGCCATGAGCGGCGCCTCCGACACAGACCTGGAGGCACTGATCGTGACGCAACTCTCCTCCGACGAATTGAGCTTGGCCATGGGCCGGTCACATGTGGTACATGCTGCACTGACAGAGGGTGGTGCAGCTCGAAATTTCATCAAGGAAGCCGCCCGATTGCGGCGCTATCGCAGCGGAGTCCCGAGTGGCGCCGCACATCAGCTAGACACCAACTCAGGGTCGCAGACGGAACAAGTATGAGCGAGACCAAGGAAAGCGCGGACAAGGCATTACGCCAAGGCGGCGGCAAGCCCGCGCCTGGCCGCTCGGCGGGGCGCGTCGAGCAAAACTTCAGCCATGGCCGAAAGAACGTCGTGGTCGTGGAGCGCAAGCGGACCCGGAAGCTGGCGTCGCCCGGCGACGAGCAGGGCCAGCGCGGCGACACGGGTGCCGGCAGGAGCGGCGGGGCGATGCAGCGCCCCGGCGCACTTGGCGGACGCGCGCCTGCCACGCGCGGCGGATTGTCGTCCGGCGAGATGGACAAGCGCGCGCAGGCCGTCCTGCTCGAGCGCAAGCGCGCCGAGGAAGAGGCCAAGGTCCGCGCGGCCGAGGAAGAGCGCCGCAAGGCCGAGGAGGCCGAGGCCGCCCGCATCCGCGAAGAGGAAGAGAAACAGCGCCAGGTCGCCGAGGCCGAAGCCGCCAAGGCAGCGCCCGTCGCCGAGGCCGCGCCCGAGACGCCGCCGACGCCTGCCGCCCAGGCCCAACAGCCGGCACCGGCCGCGCGCGCAGATACGCCTGCGCGCACCGCCCCTGCGACACCGCGCCAACAACCCGCGGCAGCCAGAGGTACGGGCGCGGGTACCGGGGATCGCGCGCCACGCGCCGACGCGGCAACACCGGCAACCGGCGCGCCGGTCCGCCGCCGTCCCAACGAGGCGATGGTCTCCGACGAGGACGAGAGCGCCAGCAAGCGCAAAGGCGCGCCGGGCAGCGTGAAGCCGGTCCGCAGCCCGATCAAGGGTGCGGACGAGCGTCGCGCCAGCGGCCGTCTGACCGTGGACAAGCTGCTCAACGACGAGCAGCGCGAGCGTTCGCTCGCCTCCCTGCGCCGCAAGCGCGAGCGCGAGGCGCGCCAGCGCATGGGCATCCAGCAGACGCGCGAGAAGATCGTGCGCGAGGTCATCATTCCCGAGGTCATCACGATCCAGGAACTGGCCAACCGCATGTCCGAGAAGTCGGTCGACGTGATCCGCCTGCTCATGAAGCAGGGCGCGATGCACAAGATCAACGACGTGATCGACGCCGACACCGCGGAACTGATCGTGACCGAGTTCGGCCACAAGGTGAAGCGCGTGTCGGAAGCCGACGTCGAAGAAGGCTTCATCGGCGCCAAGGATATCGACGAGAACCTGGAGCCGCGCGCACCCGTGGTCACGATCATGGGTCACGTCGACCACGGCAAGACGTCGCTGCTCGACGCCATTCGCAAGACCAACGTCGTGTCCGGCGAAGCAGGCGGCATCACGCAGCACATCGGTGCCTATCAGGTGACGGCGCCCGACGGGCAGAAGATCACGTTCATCGACACGCCGGGCCACGAAGCGTTCACCGCGATGCGTGCGCGCGGCGCCAAGGTGACGGACATCGTGGTGCTGGTGGTTGCCGCCGACGACGGCGTCATGCCGCAGACGGTGGAGGCCATCAACCACGCCAAGGCCGCCGGCGTCCCGATCATCGTGGCGATCAACAAGATCGACAAGCCGGCTGCCGATCCGACGCGCGTCAAGACGGAATTGCTCCAGCACGAGATCGTGGTGGAAAGCATGTCCGGCGAAACGCTCGACGTGGAGGTTTCGGCCCTCAAGGGCACCAACCTCGACAAGCTGCTGGAGGGCATCTCGCTCCAGGCGGAACTGCTCGAGCTCAAGGCCAACCCGAACCGCTCGGCGGAAGGCTTCGTGATCGAAGCGAAGCTGGAGCGCGGGCGCGGTCCGGTGGGCACGCTGCTGGTGCAGCGCGGCAGCCTGCGCATCGGCGACATCATCGTGGCCGGCGCGTCGTGGGGCCGCGTGCGCGCGCTGCTCGACGACCAGGGCAAGAACACCGAGGCGGCGGGGCCATCCGTGCCGGTCGAGGTACTGGGTTTCGACAGTGCGCCGGAAGCAGGCGACCAGTTCGCCGTGGTGGAGAGCGAGGCGCGCGCTCGCGAAATCACGGATTATCGTGTGCGCAAGCGGCGCGAGGCGCTCGGCTCTGCGGGCACCGCACGCACGCTCGAGCACATGATGCAGCAGCTCAAGGAGGCGGGCCGCAAGGAGTTCCCGCTCGTCGTCAAGGGTGACGTGCAGGGCTCGCTGGAAGCGATCATGGGCTCGCTGGCCAAGGTCGGCAACGACGAGGTCATGGCGCGCATCGTGCACTCCGGCGTCGGCCAGATCACGGAATCGGACGTGTCGCTCGCGGTTGCGTCCAAGGCCGTCATCCTCGGCTTCAACGTCCGCGCCAACACGCAGGCCAAGCAAGCCGCCGAGTCGCAAGGCATCGAGATCCGCTACTACTCGATCATCTACGATCTGGTGGACGAGGTGAAAGCGGCAATGTCCGGCCTGCTGGCGCCGACCAAGAAGGAAAACTTCCTGGGCTACGCCACGATCAAGCAGGTGTTCAACATCTCCAAGCAGGGCAAGGTCGCAGGCTGCCTCGTCACGCAGGGCAAGGTGGAGCGCGGCGCCAAGGTTCGCCTGCTACGCGAGAAGACCGTCATCCACGAGGGCACACTGTCGATCCTCAAGCGCTTCAAGGACGATGTGCGCGAGGTGCCGGCCGGACAAGAGTGCGGCATGGCGTTCGCGAACTACCAGGACATCCGCGAAGGCGACGAGATCGAGTGCTTCCAGGTGGAGACGATCGCGCGGTCGCTCTAACGGCGAACGTCTCTCTGCAAGGATCGAACGGGCGGGCAGCGACGAGCGCCCGCCCGTTTCGCATTTCCCATGCGCTACGCCAGTCCAACCAAGGGCGAGCCGGCGAAAAGCGATTGACGCCACCGGCAATAGGGGCGACAAGCGCGGCTTCCAACGGCACGTACCGATCGGGTGGCGCGCCATTTCTCAAATGACCTGTCGCCGGTCCAATCCCGGCCGCAGAGGACACCAATGACACGAAAACAGTCGAGAGCCGGCGAGCAGACCGGCCGTGGCCCTTCGCAACGGCAGTTGCGCGTCGGCGAACTCATCCGCCACAAGGTCGCGGAAATGCTGGTGCGTGGCGAGATCCACGACGATGTTCTGGCCGCGCACGTGGTCACCATTCCCGAAGTGCGGATGTCGCCCGACCTGCGGCTCGCCACGGTCTACGTGATGCCGCTGGGCGGCGAGGACGTGAAGCCGGTGCTGGCGGCGCTCGATCGCAACAAGCGCTTCATGCGCGGCGAGATCGCGGAGGCGGTCAATCTCAAGTTCGCGCCCGAGCTGCGGTTCCGTTTCGACGAGTCGTTCGACGAAGCCTCGCGCATCGACGCGCTGCTCGACAGCCCGGTCGTCCGCCGCGACACGTCCAAGAAGGAATAGGGCCTGCGGGCCGGGTGCACGGAGGATGGCGCGAGGGCAGCTCCCTCCGCGCCGCTGCCTCCCAGCTTCGGCCATCGCCTGCCCGACGTGTCTCCCAACACCTTTCCGTACGCCTTTCCCGTCCACATTGCCCGCTTGCGAAAGACCCATGGCACGAAGAAAAAAAGGTAATCCGATCAACGGCTGGATCATTCTCGACAAACCTGTGGGGATGACCTCCACCCAGGCCGTCGGCAAGGTTCGCTGGCTTTTCCAGGCCCAGAAGGCCGGGCATGCGGGCACACTCGACCCGCTGGCGACCGGCGTGCTGCCGATCGCGCTCGGCGAGGCGACGAAAACCGTCCCCTATGCCGTCGACGGGCTCAAGGCGTATCGGTTCACCGTCCGCTGGGGCGAGGAGACGGATACGGACGACGCCGAGGGCCGGGTGGTGCGCAGCAGCGACAAGCGGCCCACACGCGGCGACATCGAAGCCATCCTGCCGCAGTTCCACGGCGAGATCATGCAGACGCCGCCGCAGTACTCCGCCATCAAGATCGACGGCAATCGCGCCTACGACCTGGCGCGCGGCGGCGAGCAGGTGGCGCTGGAGCCCCGACCGATCGTGATCGATCATCTGGATCTGGTCGACATTCCCGATGCCGACACCGCCATCTTCGAGGCGGAGTGCGGTCGCGGCACCTACGTCAGGGCGCTGGCGCGCGACATGGGGCGTCTGTTGGGGTGCCTGGGGCACGTCACGCAGCTTCGGCGCACGCAAGTGGCGGCTTTCACCGCCGAATCCGCCGTCACGGTGGCAGAGCTCGAAGCTGCCCACGATGCCGAGGACGGCGGCGCTGCCCTGGCGGGCTACCTGCAGCCCGTGGAGCTGGCGCTGGCGGACCTGATCGAAGTCCCTGTCAGCCAGCACGACGCGGCCCGGCTCGCGCGCGGACAGCCCGTTCTCATGCGCGGCCGCGATGCGCCGATCATGACGGGCGAGGCCTATGCGATGTGCAAGGGTATGCTGATCGCACTGTGCGAGATCGAAAAGGGAGAGCTGGTGCCCGTCCGCGTCTTCAACCAGAAGTAGCTCTGGGCGGCTCAACCGCGCATGAATTTCGTTCGCGTTCGCGCCGTACTCGTGTATAAGGCGCGCGGGCCGGTGCTCGGAAGTCCCGAGCCGGCCCACCCAACGACCCTGCTGGACGACATCCCGGCTACGGCCGTTACCATCTCGCCATGCGAACGTGCGGGGCAGACCCCGCGCCGATGACGGCGGGACCATCATCCTGCAACATAGAAAGGATTACCCGATGTCGCTGAGCGCCGAGCGCAAAGCCGAAGTCATCAAGAACATCTCCGCGAAGCCGAACGATACCGGTTCGCCCGAGGTCCAGGTCGCTCTCCTGACGGAGCGCATCAACGGCCTGACCGAGCACTTCAAGACGCACAAGAAGGACAACCACTCCCGGCGCGGCCTTCTCAAGATGGTCAGCCAGCGCCGCCGCCTGCTCGACTACCTGAAGTCGCGCGATCCGGCCCGCTACCAGAAGATCATCGAGCGCCTGGAACTGCGCCGCTAAGGCGCGCTCGCGCCGAGCCTGCGGGCACCGTACCTCCAGGCCTTCGCCAGAAAGCTCCAAGCGCCGGATCTCCAGACGAGACCCCGGCGCTCGTGGCGTTGATTGCCGCTCAACGAGGGTGAGCGGACCGTCACAACAACGAAAACCAGACGTAGAACGCGAAAGATCGAGACGAAATATGTTCGACATCCATACCGAAGAGATCGAGTGGGGCGGCCGCAAGCTGCGCCTCGAGACCGGCCGCATGGCGCGGCAGGCCGACGCCGCCGTCCTCGCCCAGTACGGTGATACGAGTGTGCTGGCGACGGTGGTCGCCGCCAAATCCATCAAACCGGGCATCGACTTCTTCCCGATGACGGTGAACTACCAGGAAAAGACGTACGCAGCGGGCAAGATCCCCGGCGGCTTCTTCAAGCGCGAGGGCCGTCCGTCCGAGAAGGAGACGCTGGTCTCCCGCCTGATCGACCGCCCGATCCGCCCGCTGTTCGTGGAGGGCTTCAAGCACGACACCCAGATCGTCGTCACCGTGCTGTCGCACGACCTGGAGAACGATCCCGACATCGTCAGCATGGTCGCGGCTTCCGCGGCGCTGACCCTCTCGGGACTGCCCTTCCTCGGACCGATCGGCGCGGCGCGCGTCGGCCTGATCGACGGGCGCTTCGTGCTGAACCCGCTGCTCGACGAGATGGCGATGTCGTCGCTCGACCTCGTCGTCGCCGGCACCACCGACGCCGTGATGATGGTGGAATCGGAGGCCAAGGAGCTTTCCGAGCAGCAGATGCTCGAGGCCGTCATGTTCGGCCAGAAGGGCTTCCAGCCGGTGATCCAGGCGATCATCAACCTGGCCGAGCGCGCGGCGAAGGAGCCGTGGGCGTTCGAGCCGAAGGACAGCTCCGAACTCAAGTCGCAGATGCGCGGCCTGATCGAAGAGGACCTGCGCCGCGCCTTCGCGACGCCGGAGAAGCAGAAGCGCCACGAACTCGTCGACGCCGCCAAGAAGAAGGCGTTCGAGGTGATGGTGACGCCGGAGACGACGCCGGCGGCGCTGGTGGAACTGGGCGGCGTGTTCAAGAGCCTCGAGGCCGACGTGGTGCGTGGCGACATCATCCGCACCAGCCGCCGCATCGACGGCCGCGACCTGAAGACCGTGCGGCCGATCACGTCGCAGGTGCGCGTGCTGCCCCGCACGCACGGCTCGGCGCTGTTCACGCGCGGCGAGACGCAGGCCCTGGTCGTTGCCACGCTGGGTACGGGCGACGACGAGCAGCGCATCGACGCGCTGGAAGGCTCGCGCAACGAGCGCTTCATGCTGCACTACAATTTCCCGCCCTACTCGGTGGGTGAGACGGGCCGCATGGGCTCGCCCGGCCGCCGCGAAATCGGCCACGGCAAGCTGGCGTGGCGCGCCGTGCATCCGCTGCTGCCGAGCCAGGAAGAGTTCCCCTACGTGCTCCGCGTCGTGTCCGAGATCACGGAGTCGAACGGCTCCTCGTCGATGGCCACGGTGTGCGGCACGTCGCTGGCGCTGATGGACGCTGGCGTGCCGATGAAGGCTCCGGTGGCGGGCATCGCCATGGGCCTCATCAAGGAAGGCAACGACTTCGCGGTGCTGTCCGACATCCTGGGCGACGAGGACCACCTCGGCGACATGGACTTCAAGGTGGCAGGCACGGCGAACGGCGTGACCTCGCTGCAAATGGACATCAAGATCACGGGCATCACCGAAGAGATCATGCGGGTGGCGCTCGAGCAGGCGAATGCAGGCCGCCTGCACATCCTCGGCGAGATGTCGAAGGCGCTCGGCACGGCGCGCACGGAGCTGGGCGAGCACGCCCCGCGCATCGAGACGATCAAGATCCCGGTCGACAAGATCCGTGAAGTGATCGGCTCGGGCGGCTCGGTGATCCGCGAGATCGTCGCGGAATCGGGCGCCAAGATCGACATCGAGGACGACGGCACGATCAACATCGCGTCGGCCAACCGCGACTCGATCGAGAAGGCGTTGAACCGCATCCGCGGCATCACGCAGGAGCCCGAGGTCGGCCAGATCTACAAGGGCAAGGTCGTCAAGATCATGGAGTTCGGCGCCTTCGTGAACTTCTTCGGCGCCAAGGACGGCCTCGTTCACATCTCACAGCTCACCCAGGGCCGGCCGGCGACCGTCGGCGAAGTCGTCAAGGAGGGCCAGGAAGTCTACGTCAAGCTGCTGGGCTTCGACGATCGCGGCAAGGTGCGCCTGTCGATGAAGATCATCGACCAGGCAACGGGCCAGGAAATCCCGCAGGAAGCGCGCACCGATGGCGGTGAAGGCGGAGAGCGGGGCGAGCGGGGCGATCGTCCGCCGCGTCGCGAAGGCCGTGGCGATCGCGGTGATCGCGGCGACCGTCCGCGGCGTGATCGCGGTGGCGAGGGCGGCGGTGACGCGCCGCGTCGCGAGCGTCGCCCCGAGCGCGACTGGGATTGACGAGGGTCTCATCCGGACCCGCATCGGATGCTACGAAACGTGCTGCCACCCCTCACCGGGTGGCAGTTCTTTTTTTGGGGGGCGGGACGGCGGGCAGCAGATCTTCCTGCCGAAATGCGAGCGCCTTGTGAAACGCAAACGTGCGTCGAGGCCATGCGCAGTGCTATCATTCGAGAAACGAACCGAGGTCTTCGCACATGATCACGGAAATCATCACCTTCACGATCCCGGATGGGATGACGCGCGACGACGTCATCGCCAATTATCGGCGCAGTGCTCCGACTTGGCGGGCTAATCCTGATCTGATTCGCAAGAATTACATCTTTGATCCAGCGACGCGCCGGGCAGGCGGCGTCTACACTTGGCGCACGATGGAGGCGGCAATGCGAGCGCGCGGTCCAGAATGGATGGACCGCGTCCGGCGAACCTATGGAAGCGAGCCGAGCGTGCAGTATTTCGAGACACCCCTTTTGGCGGACAACGCAATGGGCGAGACGATCGACGAGGCGAACTGACAAGCAACGGCACCAGAATCAATCACGCCTCATTCGGGGGCCGCCGTGCGCTTGCCGCATGCGCGCCGCAACCGGCTCCAATGCACATCCCACGGCGTTTGAGGTGTGCCAGCATGAGGACTTATCGCGGCGGTGCCGGGTGTGTAATCTGGCGCGCGAGGAAACATATCGGAGACCGGGCCCCCATGATTCTCGTCACGCCATCCCAAGAGGCTGCTGCGCGCGCGCGCATCGTGCATGTCAATGGACGGGACTACACGATTGCCGAGTACGTCGGTGCGGCCCCCAAGCGCGGCCACTATGTCGCCGGCAACGAGGCCAACGACAACGGCATGCCGCAGGGCTTCCTCGTCGATCAGCCGCCCAATGCGATCACGCCGCCGCACTTTCACGAGCCCAACCAGTTCCAGGTCTTCGTCGGCGGCTCGGGCCGCATGGGCGCGCACGAAGCGACGCTGCTGACAGTGCAATACGCCAACGGCCACACACCCTATGGTCCGATCGTCGCCTACGACGAAGGCGTGCGCTATTTCACGCTGCGCCAGCACTGGGACCCCGGCGCAAAATATCTCCCTGCCTCTCGTGGCCTGCTGCGCAAGGGCAACCAGCGCACGCGCATCAAATCGGGGATCGAGCGCGAGGACGACGCCGAGCGGCAGGCACGTACGCATGCCCAGATGGAATCGGTGTTCCCGACAGAAGAGGACGGACTTGCCGCCTGGATGGTGCGCCTGCCGGCGAACGGCACGCTGCGGCTTCCCGATCCGGCCGAGGGTGGCGGGCAGTACCTGATCGTGGCATCGGGCACGATGCTGCACGAGGGGCGTGCGCTCGATACGCTCTCCACGGTCTATGTGACCGCAGCCGAGCCGGCCTTCGATGTCGCGGCGGGCGCGACGGGGGCAGACATCCTGGTGCTGCAGTTTCCGCGCGCGGGCGAAGAGATCTCGGGCGGCGGCAGCCGGTCGAACTGAGACTGCAGCAGCTCCTATTTGAGTTGCATGCAACACCGAGTGAGGTCACACTTCCTCCCAACAAGAAAACCGTCCGGGAGGAAGTCACCATGAAGCGTGCATTGTTCGTCGCTGCCGCGATGTCGTTCGCGGTGGCGCCAGCCGTCCAGGCCGAGACGCCAAAACGCGGCGGAACGCTGACATTCGCCGTGACGGCGGAGCCGCCGAACTACGATTGCCATTCATCGCAGACATTTGCCCTGCTGCATCCCGTCAGCCCCTTCTATTCGTACCTCGTGAGGTACGACAGCAGCCAAGGCGGCAAGATCGCCGGCGACCTGGCGAAGAGCTGGACAGTGTCGCCCGACGGGCTGACCTACACATTCAAGCTGCACGAGGGTGTGACGTTCCACGACGGCTCGCCGCTGACGTCGGCCGACGTCAAGGCGACGTTCGAGCGGATCAAGAGCCCCCCGCCGGGGATCGTATCGCTCAGGAAGTCCTCGATGAAGGACATCACCAGCATCGAGACGCCGGACGCGGCAACGATCGTCTTCAAGCTGAAGGTGGTCAATGCGTCGATGCTGGACAATCTCGCCTCGCCCTTCAACTGCGTCTACAGCGCCGCCAGGATCAAGGCCGATCCGCGCTTTCCCGAGCAGAACATCGTGGGATCGGGGGCCTTCCGGTTCGTCGAGTACGTGCGCGGCTCCCATCTGGCGGCCAAGCGGTTCGATGGCTATTTCCGCAAGGGATTGCCCTATCTCGACGGCTACAAGGCCGTCTTCGTGAAGGCGGCAGCGGTCGTGCCGGGCATGCTCGGCGGGCAGTTCGACGCCGAGTTCCGCGGTCGCACCCCGTCCGAGCGCGACCAGCTCATGACCTCCAGCTCCAAGGAGAACTGGGTGCTGCACGAGGGACCGTGGGCTACGGTCAACATCGTCATCTTCAACACCAAGAACAAGCCGTTCGACGATCCGCGCGTGCGCCGCGCGCTGTCGCTGGCCATCGATCGCTGGGGCGGCAACGCCTCGCTGTCGAAGATCACGTTCGTGAAGGCGACGGGCGGCATGCTGCGGCCGGGCTACGACATGGCGCTGCCGGAGTCGGAGCTCGTGAAGATCCCCGGCTATTCCAAGGATATCGAGGCCTCGCGTGCGGAAGCCCGGCGGCTGCTGAAGGAGGCGGGCGTCGAGAACCTCAAGATCAAGCTGCACAACCGCACGCTGAACCAGCCCTATACGCCGGTCGGCGTCTTCCTGATCGACCAGTGGAAGCGGATCGGCATCACGGTCGAACACAGCCAGGTCGAGACGAAGGCGTACTTCGGCAATCTCGTGGAAGGCAAATTCGACGTGGCGCTCTATCCCGTCACGGTGCCCGCCGACGAGGTGACGGCCCAGCACCAGTCGCATCTGACCAACGGCAAGTCGCCGATCAGCTATTCGCGCCACGAGGACAAGAAGCTGGACGAGCTGTGGGACCGGCAGACGGTCACGCTCGATCCCGCCAAGCGCAAGGCGCTGGTGCACGAATTCGAGAAGCATCTGCTGACGCAGAACTACTCGCTTTCGGTCAACTGGTGGCAGCGCATCATCGTGCACCACAAGAAGCTGAAAGGCTGGTATTTCTCGCCAAGCCATTTCCAGGGCCAGGATCTGGCCGGGGTCTGGCTCGACCAGTGACACTGCCATAGAGTAAGCCCGACAAGGGGCCCCGGCCGACGGCGACCGGGGCCCCCTATCGTGCCTGCCAGCAACGAGAGGCAATCCATGTACGTGATCGACCGGTCTTCCAACTGGCGCCGCAAGGCGGTCGAGGACACCATCTGGGGGCTCGACCTGATCTCCCCGGCGTTGCGGGAACACGTGATCACGGCATGGGTGACGACGTGGACGGCCAGTCCCTACGAAAAGCTCGAGGACATGCCGTGGTCAGCCGGCGCGGACTATCCGCTGATCGCGCATGTCAACGAAGTGACGAAAGCCGGCGTGGATCTGGCCAAGCGATCGAGCGCGGACTGGGGCATTACGCTCGACAACGACCTGCTGCTGCCGATCCTGATCCTGCACGATGTCGACAAGCCCATGATGTACGAGCGCAAGGACGGCGAGGTGGTGCAGACGACGCTCGCCAAGGAGATCCCGCACGGCGTCGTGGGCGCGATGCTGCTCAAGGAGCTGGGCTTCGGGCACGAGATCGTCAGCACGGTGGCGACGCACTCTCCGAAGATGCCGTTCCACAACCCCAATCATGCGGCGTTCGTGCTGCACTATGCCGACATGTACTCGGCCGATCATGCGATGATGACGCTCGGCAAGACGCCGTTTTTTCAGCATCGCGCCTGAGGGGACTTCGTCAGGGTACCGACGGCGGTGTAGGATCGACCCTGGCGCCCGAATCACACTGGGGTTCCGCGCCCGCAAGCATGCAAGCCAGGGAGGCCCGTCATGATCTTCGCCCGCCTCTTCGGGAGCCGTTCCGAACTTCGCCAGGTCGCCGCCCTGCCGCTCATGCGCGCGCCCGACGGCACGTCATGGCTGGTCGGGCTCGCGACGAGCCGCGAAAGCCGCCGCTGGATCATTCCCAAGGGCTGGCCGGAGAGCGGCATGCCGCCTCATGTCGCCGCCGCGAACGAGGCGCGCGAAGAGGCGGGGCTGCTTGGCCGCATGGAAGAGCGGCCCATCGGGCACTACAGCTACCGGAAACGACTGCATCTCCTCGCCAGCGTCGTGTGCGTCGTGGATGTGTACGTGCTGCACGTGACAGAGCGCCTCGAATCATGGCCGGAGAAAGCCGAGCGCTCGGTTGCCTTCGTCACGATCGAGGAAGCCGCGCAGCGCGTGGAAGAAGAGGAACTGGCGGACCTGTTCCGGCGCTTGCCGGTGTTGATCGAGGCTGCTTGAGCCTGCCGCAACGTCTGGGTCCTGCTTATGCCGGGCAATGGGCGGCCGCGGTGACGCCAGCGGCGCGGCCCCCCGGTGGAAGTTGCCGTCCAGCACGGCATCGAGCAGGCATCGGGCGATCCGGTGCAGCGGAGACATGATGAGCACGCAGACGACCGACCACCCGGTGGACAAGAAGCGCTCGAACAAGGCGTCGCTGGACAAGGATCTCAAGAAGTTCACCAAGCTGGAGTCCGCGACGCGCTCGCTGTCGCGGCGGATGATCGCGCCGGGGCTGTCACTGGCCTTCCTGGCGCTGAGCGCGCTTCTGGCGGGTGTGGAACTGGGCCATGGCGCATCGGGGACGATCCTCGCGATCGCCGCTGTGCTCGCGGGCTACATGGCGCTCAACATCGGCGCCAACGACGTCGCCAACAACGTCGGGCCGGCGGTGGGGGCACGCGCCCTGACCATGACGGGGGCGCTGATCATCGCCGCGATCTTCGAGGCCGCGGGTGCCCTCATCGCGGGCGGTGACGTGGTGAAGACCATTTCCAAGGGCATCATCGATCCCGCCCAACTCGGCAACAGCACGATCTTCATCAATGCCATGATGGCGGCGCTGGTCGCCTCGGCCGTGTGGGTGAACCTGGCGACCTTCATCGGGGCCCCCGTCTCCACGACGCATGCCGTGGTGGGGGGCGTGATCGGCGCCGGTCTCGCGGCCGCCGGCTTCAGTGCCGTCAACTGGCCGGTGATGGGCGGCATTGCCGCAAGCTGGGTCATTTCACCGGCGATGGGCGGCATCATCGCCGCCGCCTTCCTCTGGGTCATCAAGGACCGGATCGTCTACCAGAGGGACAAGATCGCTGCCGCGCGGCTGTGGGTGCCCCTGCTTCTGGCCGTCATGAGCGCCGCATTCGCGGCCTATCTCGCCCTCAAGGGGTTCGCGCAGATCTGGAAGCCGTCGAAGCTGACGGTGGCCCTGGGGGCGCTGGCGACCTTCGCGGTCTCGTTCGCCCTGCTCAGGCCGCTGATTCGGCGCCAGTCCGAGGGACTGGAGAACCGCAATCAATCCCTGCGCAAGCTGTTCAACCTGCCCCTCATCTGCTCGGCAGCCCTGCTCTCGTTCGCCCATGGCGCGAACGACGTCGCGAATGCGGTGGGGCCGCTCGCGGGCATCCTGCATGCCGCGGAAAGCGGGGCAGTGGCCGGCAAGGTGCATCTGCCCGTGTGGATCATGGTCATCGGCGCGGTGGGCATCAGCCTGGGCCTGTTCCTGTTCGGCCCCCGTCTCATCCGTACGGTCGGAGAGCAGATCACGCGCATGAATCCAATGCGCGCTTTCTGCGTGGCGTTGTCGGCCGCCATCACGGTGCTGGTGGCCTCGGCCCTGGGACTGCCGGTGAGCTCGACGCATATCGCCGTCGGCGCTGTGTTCGGCGTCGGCTTCTTCCGCGAGCAGTACATCGCCCGCAGCACGCGACGCCGCGCCTATCTCGTGCACAAGGGCCGGCTCAGCGAGAATTCGCTGCTGCCGGACGCACAGGAGATGGTGCGGCGCAAACTCGTGCGGCGTTCGCATTTCACCGTGATCATCGCAGCCTGGATCATCACGGTGCCGGCGGCGGGCGCCATCGCGGCGGCCATCTACATGCTTCTTTCGCGGATCGCGGCGTGAGTTGCCGCGACATCTGCGCCCTGCCCACAGCGCCCGCGCGATTGCTGCGTTGACAGGCCCGGGCGTTCCGCATAGTTTCCCCTCAAATCTCTGGTCACCCTGCGGTGCAGCGCCACCTCCCAGAAATGTGAGGGCGGGTATTTTTGTTGCATTCAGGGCTTAGCGAACGTGGTGGTAGGTCATGAAGGTCAGGAACTCTCTCAAGTCGCTGCGCGGCCGTCATCGCGACAACCGCCTCGTGCGGCGCAAGGGTCGCGTGTACGTCATCAACAAGACGAACCGCCGTTTCAAGGCCCGCCAGGGCTGAGCGTCTGCGCGGCGCGCCGTTGCCGGCGTGCCCTTTTGACGCCACTTTTCTAGCCCCGTAATATGGGGCCATGAGACAGATGCTCGATCAATCACGTGCGATGCGCGTGCTCGCTGCTGCGGGCATCGCGCTTTTTGCGTTTGCCAGCGCGCCTGTTCGCGCGCAGTCGCACACCTCACCGGAGTCCCGCGAGCATCGGCCCCCTGTGGCCAGGCCTGGTGAGCGCTCGCAACAATCCCCACCCGCCGCCAAGGGCGAGCAGGCGCCCAATGAGGCGGGAAAACCCCAGAACAACGACAAGGCGGCCAAGGCCAAGCCGAGCCCGCTCAAGTCCGTTCCGCAAACGGCGGAAGAAAAAGCCCGCCTGCTGTCGGATCTCTATGCGCAACTGGCGACTGCGGAGACGGAAGCTGCCTCCAAGCCGCTGGTGGCGGCCATCCAGCGCCTGTGGGCCATTTCCGGTAGCGATACGGTGAATTTGCTGCTGCGGCGCGCCGCAGAAGCGGCCCGCAAGAAGGACACGGACCTGGCGCTGAAGCTCTACGACTACGCCGTGGCGCTGGCGCCCGATTACGCCGAAGCCTTCAATCAGCGCGCGTTCTACTATTTCAGCCAGAACAACTTCGAGGCCGCCGTCGGCGATCTGCGCCGGGTTCTGGCGCTCGACCCCAACCATTTCAAGGCGCTCGAAGGACTGGTGCAGATCATGCGCGAGACCGGGAACAAGAAGGGCGCCTATCGGGTCCTGCAGCAGCTCCTGGACGTGCACCCGTTCTCGCCCGGCGCCAAACCGGCCTACGACGAACTCAAGCGCGACGTGGAAGGACAGGGCATCTGACGCGCACGGGCCGGTGGCGGCACGGCCCGCGATCACCCGAGATGGCCTCGATTCGTCAGCCCGCGACCTCGTGGCGCCGCGTTCCCATGGCGGGACGGTCGATCATTTGCGCGTACCGCTGGGACTGATGCCGCCTTCACCAGGGTCGGCCAGCCGGATCGTCCAGTCCTTGGCGTCGTTCGTATCGACCTCGAAATAACCGCCCTTCTTGTAGCCGCGGCGGAGGCAATCCTGCGTGCCGCGGATCGTGAAGGACTTGGCCGCGTAGCACATGGCATTGGGGCCGGCCCACTCGCCGCCACGGTCATAGTCGATCGCGAAAACATAGTAGAAGCGGCTGGACAACGTGCCCTTCAGCAGCACTTCGCAGGTCTGGCCGGAGACGTTCCACCAACCTTCCGTGGCCCAGCCCTTGCCATCCTGATAGCCGATCGCGACGCCCACGCGGCTCGACGTGGCGTTGCAGAGTTTCAGGTCTGCATGTGCGGCGCCGCTCGCGCCGGCAAGACATGCCAACGCCAGCAACGCGGACGAAAAACGCGCCTTCACGAACCTCCCCCGATCAACCCAAGTCCCCCGTGCCATCAACCAGGATGGCCCTGAAATCATTGACGTTCGTGTGCGTAGGCCCCCTCACGACGAGATCACCGAGAGGCTCGAAGAAGCTCGTCGCGTCATTTTCATCGAGAAACTTCTGGGCATTCAGATGGCGCTCGGCGCCTCGTGCGACGGTATCGGCGCCGACGATGGCGCCCGCGGGGTCGCAGACGTGCCCCTCGCCCCCGTCGATGCCGTCGGTATCAGCCGCGATGGCGCTGATGCCGGAATGGCCGCCGATGCGCGTGGCGAAGGCCAGCGCGTATTCCTGGCTGCGTCCCCCCCGGCCGCCGCGATGGCGCACCGTGACCTCCAATTCGCCCCCGCTGACGATCGCCAGCTTGCGGCCGTCGCGAAGTGCCTGCAGGGCCATGTCGGCATGGGCGAAGGCCACGTCACGGGCCTCTCCGGTCAAGGCATCGCCGAGATCGACCACGTCGTAGCCGCTGCGCCGGGCCAGCGCTGCGGCCTGCTCCAGCGCGCGCGCCGGCGTGGCGATGATTTCGTATCGGCACCGCGAAAAGGCTGGATCGCCCGGCTTCGGCGTCTCGTTGGCGGCATCGAACAGTGCGGCATCGATGGCCGCGGGCACCGCGATGCCCAGCGCTTCCATGCGCGAGCGGCGGCGCGCCAGGATCGCGCGCGCATCGGCGAGCGTCGTGGGGTCGGGGACCGTGGGGCCAGAACCAATGGTGGCGGGATCGTCGCCGGGCACGTCGGAGATGGCGAGCGTCAGCACCGCTGCACCATTGGTGGCCCGCGCCAGGCGGCCCCCCTTGATGCGTGAAAGGTGGCGGCGCACGGCGTTCATCTCGTGGATATCGGCGCCGGACTTGAGCAGGCCGCGCGTCAGAGCCGTCTTGTCGGCGAGGTCGAGGCCAGGAGCGGGCGCGGCCCACAGGGCGGAGGCCCCGCCCGACAGCAGCACCAACAAAAGGTCCTCGGGCCCCGTGGTGCCGGCATATTCGAGAGCGGCGAGGGCGGCCCGCTGGCTGCCCTCGTCGGGCGTGGGGTGGCGTCCCTCGATCAGCTTGAGATGGCTTGGAGGGCCACCCGGAAGGGCCGCAGCATAGCCATAGGGCGCCGTCAGCATGCCGACGACGCGCTCGAGTTCGCCTCGCTCGCGATAATGGGTCTCCGCGGTCGTGGCCATGGCGGCTGCGGCCTTGCCTGCCCCCAGAATGACGAGCCGCCCGCTCGCCGGCACGTCCGGCAGCAACGGCTTCAGGCACTGATCGGGGTGCGCTGCCGCGACGGCGGTTTCGTAAAGCTCGACCAGCAGCCGACGAGTTGCATCGCGCATGGAATCGTTTCCTTCCTCGGCGAACTAGAACGGCCGTGACGACACGGGTCAAGCGAAGTGGCGGCGCGGAAAAACAGCCGCGCTCAGGGCGCGAAAGCCAGCGTGTCCGTGTGGCCGACGACGGCGCCGCTACGGAGGATCGCGCGCCATGCGGCGATGTCGGCGGCCGCGACCGCGTTCGTCTCCGCGACGGCATCGGCGAAGCCCGCGGCAAGGTCGTGGATCAGACTGGCATCGGCGGCGCCCAGCACCCAGGGGCTGTCGCCCTCCGCTACGCGCATCCCCGAGGCCGCGAAGGCCCGCGCCAGGGCGGCGGGCGCGCCAGGGCCTGCCGCGGCTCCAAATCCTTTGTCGATGCGCTGATGGGCGTGGAAGGCGGCGGCCATGGCCGCATCGGCGGCATGTGGCGGCGTCCAGGACTGAATGCCGTTGTAGGTCAGCACCGTGTAGAAGGCGGCCCCGGTCGGTGCCACTGCTGCTGCGAAACGGTCGATGAAATCCGCCGAGCACAGATCGAACAGTGCCGATGCCGTCACGAGATCGGGCGCGCCCGCCAGCGCCTGGCCGAGCCCCGTCTGCAGGTCGATGGAGGCAAAGCGCACGCGCAGGCGACGCGGACCGACAGACAGGACCAGGGCATCGCCGTCCGAGCGGGCCTCGTCGGCCCAGGCCGCGAGCCGTGCGCGGGCCGCCTCCAGCAGGCGCGCGTCGTAGTCGACCAGGGTCCAAGATTGGCGCTCGGGCAGCAGCAGGCTCGTGGCACGAATGTTGGAGCCGGCGCCGCAGCCCAGATCGACCACGGCCACCTCGTCGCGCCCCTGGAAATGTGCGGCGAGACGGGCAGCCAGCGCCCGGTCGCGCGAACGATGGTCCACGGGCTCGCGCAGGGCCAGCCAGTCCGGTGAAAATCCGCTCATGGAGCGACCTTTCTCAATACATCGGCGATGATCCGCGCCGTGTCGGCCCAGCGCGGCAATCCCTCACTGCCGGCCCAGGAGGCGTCGGCCATCCGCGCACGCTTTTGCGTGTCGGTGAGGACGGTGCGCAGGGCGCCGGCGAGCGCTGCGGGGTCGCCGGGTGGCACCTTCAGCGCTGCATCGTCCGGCACGGTCTCGGCGGCGGCGCCACCCGTCGTGCAGACGATCGGCAAGCCCCGTGCCATCGCCTCGCCCAGCACCATGCCGTAGCCCTCGAACAGGGAGGGCATGACGAAGACGTCGGCTTCGGCATAGAGGCGTTCGAGTGTCGCCACATCAGCGGCACCGCGCAAATCGATGCGATCTGCGAGCCCGGATGCGGCAATCGCGTCGCGGATCTTGCGGGTCGTCTCGGGGCTGCGATCGTCGGCCCCCGTGATGACGAGACGCCAGGGCAGATCCGCCAGGTGCTCCAGCGCCGTCACGAGCACGTCGTAGCCCTTGCGCGGAACGATGGAGCCGACTGCGAGCAATTGCAGTTCGGGCCGACCAGAGCCCAGCGCGCGCTCCGCACGGTCGGTACCGGGCTCGGCAACCGTAATGCGGTCGGCGCTCACGCCGAAGTCGCTCGTGAGCAGCCGCGCGGTCGACGGGCTGGTGACGACGACATGGCGGGCACGCGCCAGGGCTGCCTGCTCGCAGGCATGCAGATAGGCCGCCCGCTCGGGCGCAAGCCCTGCTTCGAGCGCCAGGGGATGGTGGCACAGCGCCACGATCGGGGCCCGGGCGCCATCGAGGCAGGCGACCGGGATGGCGCCCAGCGCAAGTCCGTCCACGAGCACGGGCGTGCCGGCGTCGATGCCGGCCAGCACCGCCTGCGTCGCCGCGAGATCGGCCTCACTGGGGGCCGGGTAGCTGCCCGGCACCTTCAGGTAGCGAACGCCGACGCCGTTGCCAGGCAGCAATGCCAGCACGCGCCGGTCGTAGGCGTAGCCGCCCGTCGGCAGATCGAGGTCGCCGGGGATGGCGAAGACGGCGGAGATCATGGTCGCCTCGTCTCGACTTCGGCAGAAGGCCCGGTTCAGGCCACCGGCCCCTCGAACCAGGCGCGGGCGAGATCGGTCTCGTGCAGCGTGACGCGGATCCTGGCAAGCGACTTGCCATCCTCGCCGAGCGCGCCGGACGTGGCGGCCGCCACCATAGCGTCGAAGATGTACTTGCAGAGGAATTCGGTGGTGGTGAGCTTGCCCTTGAACTGCGGCAGTTCGTCGAGGTTCTTGTAGCCGAGCGGCTTCAGCGTCTTGGACAGCACGTCGAGCGCCGCGCCGATGTCCACGACGACGTTCTGGCGCGTCATCGTCTCGCGGAAGAAAGCGACATCGACCACGAACGTCGCACCGTGCATGCCCTGGGCCGGCCCGAAAAAGGGATCTGGAAGCGAGTGGGCGATCATGATCCGGTCACGGACCTCGACGGCGAACATGGGGGATTTCTCCTTCAGCGGCGGAAGCCCGATGCGGGCGGATGGCAAGTCTGGTAGCAAGGCTGGGCTCGGTCAGGCAATCCATGCTTTCGCGGCATGCGCCCGGGAGGGCCGCTGGTACGGATCGCACTTCAGGCCGGCGCATGCTAAGCGGAAGACCAAGACGGAATTGCGTCACGACGGGGTATCCATGGACAAGGAGCGGATCTTCGGAGGCAACCCGGTGGGGGTGATCGTTCGCCTCGCCGTGCTTTCGATCGTAGTGGGGATCGTGCTGTCGGCCTTGGGCATCGATCCGCGCGATATTCCCCGCCATCTCGTTCTGCTGGGGCGCCGGATCTACGACCTGGGGTTCGGGGCCTTCGAGAGCGTGTTCGGCTATTTGATCCTCGGCGCCATGGTGGTGGTCCCGGTCTGGCTCGTGGCCCGGCTGCTCGGCGTCTTCCGCCAGCGCGACGACGGCCGCCGCTGACCGTGGCGCGGCCCCTCTCCCATCATACGCGGCTAAATCTGCAGGCATGACGACAGTTCACGACGGCGGTGCGACCGCGACCCGCGGCCAGCGCATCGGCCATGCCGAGATGTTGCGCATCGCACTGCCGATCACGCTGTCCAATGCGACGGTGCCCTTGATCGGCTTCGTCGACACGACAGTGATCGGGCAGACGGGCGACGCGGCGCTGATGGGGGCCGTGGCCGTGGGCGCCTTGATCTTCAACATGCTGTACTGGTCGTTCTCCTTCCTCAGGATGGGCACGACGGGGCTCACGGCGCAGGCCCTGGGGGCCGACGACCGCCGGGAAGTCGCCGGCCATCTGTTGCGCGCGCTGATGGTCGCGAGCGTCGCGGGGCTGGCGATGCTCGTGTTGCAGCGCCCTCTGCGGGGCTTGTGCTTCTGGCTGACGGGCGGATCGGCCGAGGTCGTCGCGGCGGGGTACGCCTACTTCGACATCCGGATCTGGGCGGCACCATCGGGCCTCGTCAACTTTGCCGTGCTCGGATGGCTGATCGGGCTTGGCCGGGCGGGCGTCGCGTTCGCACTCCAGCTTTTTCTCAATATCCTCAATATCGTCCTGGCGGTTGCCTTCACGCTCGGGCTCAGCGGCGGCATCGCGGGCGTGGCCTGGGCGGCGCTCGTTTCGGAGACGGCGGGAGCGGCGGCCGGGCTCGTTGCGGCGCTGCGGCTGGCGCGCGGCATGCAGGCGGCGGCACCGCTAAGGGATGCGGTGGACCTGACCAAGCTGTCGCGCTCACTCGCCATCAACACCGACCTGACCATCCGCTCGCTGGCCGGCTACGTGGCGCTGCTGTTCTTCACATCGCGCGGGGCCGCCGTCGGGGATGCGACGCTGGCGGGCAATGCACTGCTCGTCAACATGAAGAGCATCGTCATCTACCTGCTGGACGGTTTCGCCTTCGCCGCCGAGGCCCTGGTGGGCCGCTGCGTGGGCGCGCGCGACCGGGCGGGCTTCTGGCGCGCCGTCGAAGTGTCGACGATCTGGGCAGGGGCATTCGCCGTGGTGGTCTCGGCCATCCTGTGGTTTGCAGGCCCGGCGATCATAGCCTTCAGCGCCAAAAGCCCGCAGGTGCAAGCGGTCGCGACGAGCTATCTCGCCTGGGCGGCGATCTCTCCGTTGCTGGGCGTGTGGTGCTTCCAGCTCGACGGCATCTTCACCGGCGCGACGCGCACCGCCGACATGCGCAACATGATGGTGCTCAGCGTCGCCATATTCCTCGCGCTGAGCCTCGCCCTGGTGCCCTGGTTCGGCAACCACGGCCTGTGGGCCGCGTTCATGGTGCTCTACATCACGCGGGCCATAACGCTGGGCGCGCGTCTCCCCGCCCTGGTGCGAAGCGCATTCGGCGGGGCATGATCAGGCATCGAGCGGTT
Organism: Hyphomicrobiaceae bacterium; assembly: GCA_041397775.1. GTDB lineage: Bacteria > Pseudomonadota > Alphaproteobacteria > Rhizobiales > Hyphomicrobiaceae. The sequence goes on from JAWKWB010000008.1 coordinate 199,269, forward strand.
TTGCCGCCCATTCCGCCGCCTTGCGTCCGGTGAATGCACCGATGGTCGTGACGCCTTCGGCGCGCGCCTGCTCGACCAGATGTGCCTTGATGCGGCCGATGAGACCGGCCCCTTCGTACACGAGCCCGGTATAGAGCTGGATGAGCGAGGCGCCGGCTTCCAGCTTGGCGAGCGCGGTCGCCCCGCTATCGACGCCGCCGGCCCCGATCAGGGGAACGCGGCCGCCTGTCGCAAGATAGACCCGCGCCAGCATCGCCGTTGCCCGGTGGAAGACGGGCCGCCCCGAGAGGCCGCCGGCCTGCTTGGCCGTTTCCTGGTTGCGCAGGGTGGCGGGCCGCGCGAGCGTGGTATTGGACACGGCGATGACGTCGACGGCATGTGCCATCAGCCGGTCGGCAATGGCGGGCACGTCCTCTTCCGCGATGTCCGGCGCGATCTTCACGACGATGGGGCGCTTGGGCTTTCCCTCCGCGATCTTCTTCGCGCGCGCTGCCATGACGCGGCCCAAGAGCTCGTCCAGCGCGGCGGGGGCCTGCAGGTCCCGCAGGCCGGGCGTGTTCGGCGACGAGATGTTGACGGTGAAATAGCTCGCCACGTCGTAGAACGCCTCCAGGCCGGCCACGTAGTCCGCCGTTCGGTCGCTGGCATCCTTGTTGGCGCCGATATTGACGCCGACGACGCCCCCACGCCCCTGGCGCGCGCGCAACCGCTCGAGGGCCTCGGCATGACCGCAATTATTGAAGCCGAAACGGTTGATGACGGCGCGATCCTCAGGGAGGCGGAACAGGCGCGGCCTCGGATTACCCACCTGCGGCACCGGGGTCAGCGTACCCACCTCGGCAAAGCCGCAGCCCATCCCCAGAACGGCGTCGGGCACCCGCGCCTCCTTGTCGAAGCCGGCGGCAATGCCGACCGGATTGGGGAGCACGAGATCCCCCAGGCGGCAGGCGAGGACGGGTGGATCGGCGGCGCCCGCGCGCGGGTAGAGGCCGCGCTCCAACGACTTGATCGTCAATTCGTGTGCGCGCTCGGGATCGAGGGCGAGCAGGGCCTGCCGGCCCACATCGAACAGCGCATTGAACATCAGGCGAGTTCCTCAGGCAGGACGTGGCGACCGTCGGCGGCGAGCGGCAACGCGACAACGGACCGGGCGAGGGCTGCGGGCAGCGCGCCGTAGTAGTGCGGGAAGAGTTCTCCCCCCCGCGAAGGCTCCCAGCGCAAGGCGTCGCCAAGGCTGTCGCTCGAAAATGAAATCAGCACAAGATCGCCTTGGCCCGAGAAGTGCTTTGCCAGCGTTGCAGGCAATTGGTGAGCCGTCGACAGATGAATGTACCCATCACGCAGATCATCCGGAGATCCGGCGAATGTGCCGTTTTTTTGGGCAGCACTCCAGTCACCCTGCGGGCACACTTTATGCACTGTACGTCTCATCAATGGTCTCCGTCCGACCTTGCGCACCAATTCGGGACAGACGTTCGCCCCCCGCTCACTCTTACCGGCGACTTGAATTGCGTGATTTCTGGAAACCGTGTGTTCATCACTTGAAATAGATAATTTTTCCGCGAGTTCGCAATGAACGCCGACTGAGACACAAGCCATGAATCGCATAGCACCCACGTTGACTCACGCCTGGATTTGGCAGGCGATCGATACGCTGGCAAGCAGGAAAGGGCTTTCTCCGTCCGGCCTCGCGAAGCTTGCAGACCTCGATCCAACGACATTCAATCCCTCGAAACGCTTCACGCCGGAGGGCCGTCCGCGCTGGCCGAGCACGGAAAGTATCGCCAAGATCCTCGCGGCGACGCAGACGTCGCTCGACGAATTCGCCGAGATCAACGACCGTGTCGCGCCCGGCAGCGTGGCCGAAGAACCCGATGCACACCCCCTGGACGACGTGCCTGTGATGGGGCGCATCACGCGCGCGACCGTCATCCCCTTGCGCGCGGCCAAGGACGGCAAGACCGCGGCAGGCGAGGGCGCCAGCGTCGCCACGATCACCCGCTTTGCGGTTGCGGTCGGCGACGAGAGCCTCGAGCCCGTCTACAGCCGCGGCAACACGCTCATCGTGTCGCGCGCGGAAAAATTGAAGGCGGGCGACAGGGTGATCATCAAGGCGCAGGGGCTGCCGCCGCTCCCCCGCATCCTGCTGAAGGAAAGCCCGCGGCAGATCGAACTGTCCTGCTTCACGAACGACATGTGCCGCATGCGACTGAAGCGCAAGGCCATCGAGTGGATCGCCCGCATCGTGTGGGTCAAGCAGTAGCGGACGACGGTCACGCGGCAAATCTGCCACGCCACGCCCGGCAAACGGCCGCGTTCGTGTGCCGGCCGCATAGTCCATCCCACCCTTCCGCGGGCTCTCAACGGCCTTCGCCGTGAATGGGACACGAGGAGCGATTTGCAGCACCGCCATCTCATGCTAACGCTGGCTCCAGAGCGGGGTGCGGGACCCAACCGCCGCCTCGCGCCAAGGCAATCCTCAAGGCGTCAGCGTAATCGAGATGCGTCCAGGTTTTTCGTGTCGACTGCAGACGTTCTCCGAGTTGCTCGGAGACCCCAATGTCCTGGAGGTTCCGCACTATCAGCGGCCCTACTCGTGGACGATCAGGGAGGCGCAACAGCTCCTCGACGACCTGCTGCTCGCCTGCGCCGACTTCAAGGCTGCGCCGGACCTGCACGAAGGCTATTTCCTGGGCACGATCCTGCTCATCCAACAGCCGGCGAGCGCCACCACCGACCCGGCGGCACCGCGCGTTCTCGACATCGTCGATGGCCAGCAGCGCATCCTCACGCTCGCGATGCTGCTGGCCCTGATCCGCATCGCCGCCCACGAGAAGGATAGCGACCTCGACGACCTCGTCGGGCCGATGCTGTGGATGGTGCACGACGCCGACCACGCACTGCGCATCCGGCCGATGGGGCGGGACACCTACGTGCTCAATGCCCTCGTCGCGGGTCGCCCACCGGCGCCTTTTCACACGGACGGCGAGGCGATGCTGCCGCTGCACGACGTGTGGTCGCATCTGGCTTCGGCGATCGCCGACCTGGATGCGGACGAACTCGAGGCTCTGGCGCGCTACATCGCGGACTGCTGCCATTTCGGCGTGCTCATGACGAGCAGCGTGGACCGCGCGCATCGCATCTTCTCGGTGGTGAACAGCCGCGGACGGCCGCTGGCGCGCAACGACATCCTCAAGGCCAACCTGCTGGGCGCCGTCGCGCCCTCGCAGCGTCCGCATCTCGTGACGGTGTGGGACGGGATCGCCGCGAAGCTCGGCGACAAGCTGGAGACACTGCTCAGCCACGTGCGCACGATCGAAGGACGCGCAGGGTCGCAGATCCTCAACGAGCTGACGCAGATCGTCGACCGGCAAGGCGGCGCGGAACACTTCATTCGCGGCACGTTCGCGCCCTATGCGAGCATCTATGAATCCCTCCAGGCGAGCAGGATGCCGACGGCGGGCGGCGAGACCGCGGTTTCGCGGACGCTGCGCCACCTGAATTGGCTCGGCAGCGAGGACTGGGTTCCCAGCGCGATGCTGTTCTGGCGGCACTCGGGGGGCGATGGCGCGCATCTCGCCCGGTTCCTGAGCCGCCTCGACCGGCTCGCCTATGCGATGCGGCTGCGCGGGCTGGGCGCCGACAAGCGCGCAACGCGGCTCAATCGCGTCCTGGCCGCCGTTCGGGACGGCTCGGACCTCTACGCGCCGAGCAGTCCGCTGGAGGTCACGCGCGAGGAATTGCGCACGATCGGCTACAACCTGCGCAACCTGCATGTGCGCAGCCAGATCACCTGCAAGCTCGTGCTCATGCGCCTCAACGAGGCGATGCATCCCGGCCTGCCGATCGTGAACCCTTCCGATTATACGGTCGAGCACATCCTTCCCCAGAAGCCCGGGCAAGCCAGCACCTGGCGCACGTGGTTTCCCGTGGCCGAAGAACGCGAGGCCTGCACTCACTCACTGGGCAACCTGGTGCTCGTGACGCGCCACGAGAACGAGAAGGCCCGCAATCTGGAGCTCGATCGCAAGCTCGACATCTATTGCGGCAACGGCGGCGACAGCGCGCTGCCGATCACGCGCGAACTGGCGGGGCAGACGACGTGGCTTCCCCAGGACGTGCGCGCGCGGGAGGCCCGCCTCATCGATCTATTGCGCGCGCTCTGGGATCTCGACGTCAGCACTGCGCCCAGAACCGACGAGGCGCCGCGCGCCAGGGCGCGCCAACGCACAGGCGAACTCGTTCCTTGATCGCACGGGGGCCGTGATCGCACGGGGCCTCGATCGCACGGGCGCTGATCGTGCGGGTGCGACCGGCCCCACAGGTCGGCTCGCCAAAAATTGACCGCGCGCACATTGAGCGGGGCCAGCCGACCCGCTACCCATGGCAGGAGCGCCTTCAACCCCCGGAGCCCCGATGCCCAAGCACGCCCTCTCGCTTCCCATTCTGGTTTTCGGCGGTCCCTATTCGAACCTGAAGGCCACGGAGGCGATGCGCGTTCGCGCGGCCGAGCTGGGCATTCCACCCGAGCGTGTCGTCTGCACGGGCGATGTCGTGGCCTACTGTGCGGAACCCGAGGAGACGGCGCGGCTCGTCGCGGACTGGGGGTGCCACGTCATCCAGGGGAATTGCGAGCAGCAACTCGCAGAGGGCGCGACGGATTGCGCCTGCAATTTCGAAGAGGGCAGCTCCTGCGATCTGCTGGCCAAGGGATGGTATCCCTTCGCCAACGGCCGCCTGTCGGACGCCATGCGGGCGTGGATGGGCGGTCTTCCCGAAACCCTGCGGTTTTCGGCAGGCGGGCTTACGTTCCGCGTCGTGCACGGGGGCGTTGGGCTGGTCAACCGCTGGGTCTTCGGATCGCAGAAGGACGTGCTCGGCGAGGAAGTCGCCAACGCCGGCAGTGACGTCGTGATCGCGGGTCATTGCGGGTTGCCGTTCGTCTCCAAAGTGCGGGGACGGGTCTGGTTCAATCCCGGTGTCATCGGCATGCCCGCCAACGACGGGGGCCCGCACGTCTGGTACGGCCTGATCACGCAGGACGAGGGCGGCGTGGTGCTCTCGACGCACCGGCTCACCTACGATCATACCTGGGCGGCGGCGAACATGCGGCGCTTCGGCTACGCGAACGGCTATGCCCGTTCCCTCGTCACCGGCCTTTGGCCCAGCCTCGACATTCTGCCGGAGGTGGAGCGGGCGGCGACGGGCAGGCGCTTGCGCGGACGTATCATGCGCCTGGCGCCGAGGCGCGCGTCCACGCCCATCCGGCCCGAAGCCCGTGCCTGACCCAATACCCCAACCTCACGGCAAGACAGCGCCGCGCGGACGCTGTCCTGGAGACGCGATGGCGGCCGCGGCCTTTACTCTGCCGCCTTCTGCGCCGGCAGGTAGCGCCGGGCCGGACGCCACGTGTCGGGCGTGATGCGCTTGTACTGCGGCATCATCGCGGGCTCGGCACCCAGATGCCAGGCGGCGTGGACACCCCAGCGCGGATCGTCGAGGAAGGCGCGGGCCACGGCGATCATGTCGGCCTCGTCATTGGCCAGGATCGCTTCGGCCTGATCGGCTTCGGTGATGAGACCCACCGCCATCACGGGGATGCCCGTCGCCTTCTTGATCGCCGTGGCGAAGGGCACCTGATAGCCCGCCTTCAGCTCGATCTTCTGGGCCGGCGAATTGCCGCCCGAGGAGACGTCGATGAAGTCACAGCCGAGCTTGCCCAGCGCCTTCGCGAAGGCGATCGAGTCTTCGATGGTGATGCCGCCTTCGACCCACTCGACGGCCGAGATGCGGATGCCGAGCGGCTTGGTGGAGGGCCACGCCTCGCGGCAGACGGCGAACAGCTCCAGCGGCAGGCGCATGCGGTTCTCGAGCGAGCCGCCGTACTTGTCCTCGCGCTTGTTGGCCAGCGGCGACAGGAACTGATTGAGGAGATAGCCGTGGGCAGCGTGGATCTCTGCCAGCTCGAAGCCGGCGCGGTCGGCGCGGATCGTGGCCTGGAAGAAGGCGTCCTTCAGCTTCTCGATCTCGTCGATGGTCAGCGCCTTGGGCGTATGCCAGTGCTTGTCGTAGGGGATGGCCGAGGCCGACACGGTCTGCCAGGCGTCCGACGTGAGCGGATCGGAGCCGGCCTTGCTCTCCCAGGGGCGCACGGCGGAGGCCTTGCGGCCGGCATGGGCGATCTGAATGCCCATGGTCGCGGTGCCCCAGCGCTTGCAGGCATCGACGACGCGCTTCAGTGCGAGTTCGTTCTCGTCGCTGGCGATGGCCGGGCAGCCGTGCGAAATGCGGCCGGCCAGTTCAACGGCGGTGGCCTCGACGATCAACAGGCCGGCGCCGGAGTTGGCGAGCGATCCCAGGTGCTGGATGTGCCAGTCGGTCATATTGCCATTCTCGGCCGAGTACTGGCACATCGGCGCCACGACGAGGCGATTGGACAGCTCGAGACCACGCAGCTTGACGGGCGAAAACAGGCGGCTTGCAGGCGCAACAGTGCTCATGGGGCGGGTTCTCACTCTCGATGGGAAATCCGATGGGCGGTGCGCGGGCGACGACCCGCGTTGGGCACCTCAATAGCACGGCTTGGCATGATCGCTGCAAGCCTGTCGCCCTGCTCCGGTTCGCCCTGCTGCGGGCTATGATCGGCTTTTCCGGTGGAGAACGACACGATGCAACGACTGGCGCTGCCAATCGAACGGATCAAGCCGAGCTACGACGTCGTCATCGTCGGGTCGGGCTACGGCGGCGGCGTGGCGGCGGCGCGCCTGGCCAAGGCCGGCTTTTCGGTATGCGTGCTGGAGCGCGGCCGCGAGTTCGTGACCGGGGAGTTCCCGGCGCGCTTTCCCGAGATGCGCAGCGCGTTCCAGGTCACGACGAAGCGGGTGCGGACCGGCTCGCCAGCGGCCATTTTCGACGTCCGGATCGGCGAGGACATGCACGTGCTGGTCGGCTGCGGGCTGGGCGGCGGCTCGCTCGTCAACGCGGGCGTCGCACTGCGGCCCGATGACCGCGTGTTCGGCGATCCCGTCTGGCCCGGCCAGATCCGCCAGGACGGGCTATTGGAGGAAGGCTTCCGGCGTGCCCAGCGCTGGTTGCGCCCGGCGGAGCACCCCCGCGCCCGCGAAATGGCGAAGTTCAAGGCGCTCGAGACCGTCAGCGCGGCCGTCGGCGTAGCGCCCCGGACACCGCCGGTCGCCGTCAGCTTCGAACGCACCGTCAACCCGGCCGGTGTAACGCAGGACGCCTGCACGTTGTGCGGCGATTGCTGCGCGGGCTGCAACGTGGGCGCGAAGAACACGGTCGCCCTCACCTACCTGCCGTTCGCGGCCCGCCATGGCGCCGAGCTTTTCGAGCGCATTCGCGTCTCGCACGTCGGCCGCGACGCCGACGGGACATGGCGCGTGGGGGCGGAGACGACCGACGACAAGGACGGCGGTCGCCTCACCATTGCGGCCAAGACCGTCATCCTGGCGGCCGGCACCCTCGGCTCGACCGAGATCCTGCTGCGGTCCCGCGACCGGGGCCTCGCCGTCTCCGATCGCGTCGGACAGGGCTTTTCCGCCAACGGGGACATCATCGCCTTCGGCTACGGCTCGAAGCTTCCGGTCAACGCCATCGGCGTCGGCCATCCCGCCAAGATCGAGGGACAGGAGGTCGGCGCTTCCGTGACAGGCCAGCTCGACATCGTCGACGGCGACTGCCTGGAGAACGAGGTCAGGGTGCAAGAGGGCGCCATGCCCTCCGCGCTCGCGCCGATGCTGCCCGTGATGTTCTTGCCGAACGGGCGACTGCTCGGCGCGCTGCAAAGCCTCGTCAGCGGCGTCTACAAGGGGCCGTTCGCCGGCCTGCAGACCTTTTTCGCAGTTTCGCACGACGACGCGTCGGGCAAGTTGCATCTGAAGGACGACAAGTTGGAGCTGAGTTGGCCGAGGGCGCAGGAGCAACCGGTCTACAAGCGGCTGGACACCGTGCTTTCGACGCTGGTGACGCGGGCGGGCGGCTCCTACGTCAAGAACCCGCTGGCGGGCTCCGTGATGGGGCATCAGCCGGCGACGGCTCACCCCCTCGGCGGCTGTGGCATGGGGGCCGACAGAGGATCGGGGGTGGTCGATCACAAGGGCCGGGTCTTCGACGGGGCGGCGGCGGGCTCGACGGCGGTGTTGCCGGGCCTCTACGTCATCGACGGCTCGATCATCCCGCGTTCGCTGGGCGTCAATCCCCTTCTGACCATCACCGCGCTCGCCGAGCGCTGCCTCGTCCACATGATGCAAGACCTTGGCGTCGCACCGGAATTGCGCGCCGATTGAGGCATGGAGCGATCCGCATGAGCGGCGCCTCGCGACGAGAGCCTGCCTCGCTCTCCCCCTCCGTTTCGCCGGCCCAGCGGACGGGCATCGCCCGGCCGCGCCGCGCCACGCACGGGTGGCTCCAGCGATTCTGCAGGGCTGATGCACGATTCCCGCGCAGGTCATAACCTTGACTATCGTATCCGCAATGATAGTAACTAGGGATACGATCTCGCGCGCTGTCCGTGCCCATGACGGCGATGCGATTGCAGCGCCGGATGGCGAGACGAGTTTCGGCTGCAGATTGGGTCGGTATCTTCACCATGCTGGACGGTCGACTTGACATGACGCAGGAAGAGCAGCTGCACATCGGTTGGTTGACCGCCGACGTGTCGCGGCTCATGCGCACCGTGTTCGACCGCCGCGTACGCACGACCGGCCTGACCCGTCCGCAGTGGCTGGCGCTGGTCCGGCTGAAACGACGCCCCGGCGCGAGCCAGTCCGAACTTGCCGACATGATGGAGATCGAGAAGGCGCCCGCCGGGCGGATTTTCGATCGCATGGAGGAAAAGGGCTGGATCGAGCGGCGCGCCGATCCCGTCGATCGCCGGGTCAACCGAATCTACCTGACGGAGCTGGGTGAACAGGTGCACAGCGTGATCATGCCGATCTCGCTGGCGACTGTTCACGACGCTTTGGCCGAACTGCCCCGGCAAGACCGCGCCGAGCTGGCGCGCCTGCTGGCGACTGTCAAGACTACGCTCGTCGGCCTCGCCGAGAGCGACGCTACCCCTGAGATTTGCTGGCCGTCCGAGCCGGATGGTGCGGTCGACGAAGAAATCCAACCCGTTTGAGCAATCGATATGCGCCTGCTACGCCCTCTACTCCTGATCCTCGTCCCAGCCCTCGCCATCGGCGGCGCCTTCACGTGGTGGCTGTGGGGCGGACGCTACATCTCGACGGAAAATGCCTACGTCAAGGCCGACATCGTCCAGGTCTCGGCTGACGTCGCGGGCCGCGTCGTGGAGGTCGGCATCAAGGACCACGCCCACGTCGACGAAGGCGCCGTCCTGGTCAAGATCGACGACGAGCCCTACAAGATCGCGCTCGTCAAGGCCGAGGCGGAGCTGGACCAGACGCGCGCCATGGTGGAAAGCCTGCGCGCCCAGCATGCGGAGGCGAAGGCTGAGCTGAAGGAAGCCCAAAGCAAGGTGGCGTTCTACGACGCCGAGCTGTCGCGCCAGAAGCAGCTGACGAACAAGGGCGTAGGCCGGGCCTTCCGCTTCGAGGAAGCCGAAAGCAACGCCGCAGCGGCCCGCCAGCGCGTCAAGGCGGCAGAGCAGAAGATCAATCGCTCGCTGGCGCAGCTCGGGGGCAATCCGGACATCGCGACCGATACCCATCCCACCGTGCGGGAGAAGCTGGCGCAGCGCGACCGCGCAAAGTGGGACCTGGAGCGCACCGTCGTGCGCGCCCAGGTTGCCGGCACCGCGGTCAACGTGAAGCTGCTGCCGGGCGAGCAGGTGAAATCGGCAACGCCGCTGTTCGCGGTGGTCAGCGCGTCCCGCCCCTGGGTCGAGGCGAACTTCAAGGAGACGGAGCTGACCTACGTGCGCCCCGGCCAGAAGGCGACCATCGTTCTCGACATCTATCCCGATGTGACCTGGGAAGCGGAAGTGCAGAGCATCAGCCCGGCGACGGGCGCCGAATTCGCCCTGCTGCCGCCGCAGAATGCCTCCGGCAACTGGGTCAAGGTCGTGCAGCGCCTGCCGGTGAAGCTGCGCCTGCTGCCCAATCAGGAAGAGCTGCCGCTGCGCGCGGGCATGACGGCGACGGTGAAGGTCGATACGAAGCGCGAGCGCACCTTGAGCCAGGTGTTCGGGCTGGGCAGCGTCGCGGCCACCAACGACGTGCGCCAGAAGACCCAGTAAGCCGCCACGATCGGCAACGAGGGTCGTCCCCTCGCCCGCAAATTCAGTCGGGTCGCAGCACGCTGCGGCCCGATTTTTTTCATTGTTGCACCGAGCGACGCCACCGAAAACACTGGCGGTGCTCAATGACGCAAGTGCCGGCCGGCACAAGTACTGGCCGGCCTTGCCGTTGCGCATACACGCGCCTTATCTTCCATGCTATCGTTTTATTCTTATCTGGAGGACAGGCCATGACACAGACGCCGAAATTCGAGATTCCCGACGCCGTCCGCGAGATGGCAGAGCGGAACGCACAGCAGATGCGTGCGGCCTATTCGCAGTTCCTCGATATGACCAAGCAGGCCCAGGAAGCGCTGACCAAATCCTCCGGCGCAGTGACCGAAGGCGCCATGGAGATCCAGACGCGGTCCATGCGTTTCGCGCAGGAGAACGTCGATGCGAGCATGCGGCTGATGACGGATCTGTCACGGGCCCGCGATCTCAAGGACTACTTCGACATCCAAAGCCGCTTCGCGCAGGACCAGATGCGCAAGTATTCGGATCAGGTTCAGGAAATCGGCCGCCTGATGACGGACATGACGGGTAAAACGCAGCGCTAGTGTAGCGCATCTGACGTTTGGTACCCGTGCGTCATAGTCTCGACCAAGTGTCGGAGCCAGAAGGAACACTTTCAACCATATGATTCTATTGTAGCTTTTGCATCTGACGTTTGGTCATGGTTCCAGCCGCGAGTGGGTACCAAACGTCAGATGCGCTACACTCGTGTTCCGGCTCCGACACTTGGTTCCCCGTGCATCGACCTCTGGACCAAGTGTCGGAGCCCGAAGGAACACGAGCAACCATATGATTCTAGTGTAGCTTTTGCATCTGACGTTTGGTCATGGCTCCAGCCGCGAGTGGGTACCAAACGTCAGATGCGCTACACTAGTAGCGCCGCGCGCATTCGCGGCACACGGCGTTTTGCGGCGGACGGCCACGTGCTGCGCCTCGATGCTTCCCGCAGCCGTTGAACTTCGGCTTCGGGTTCCCATATTCGGGTTGTGAGACAAACGACCGGCGCCAGGGTTCGGGCCGGGATGCAGGGCGCCGAGAGGGCCTGCGCATCGTTCCATGACAAGGTCGCTTCGTGACGAGGGCTTTGCCGCAATGACAAGAATGACCCTGCTTTCGAGCCCGCTTCTGCTGGGCTTCGAGGAAATCGAACGGCTCATCGATCGCGTGGGCAAGGGCGGCAGCGACGGCTATCCGCCATATAACATCGAGCGCGTACAGCGCAGCGACGACGGCCCCGAACTGCTCAGGATCACACTCGCCGTTGCCGGTTTCACGCGCGACCAGCTCGATATTACGCTCGAGGACAACCAACTCCTCATTCGCGGCAAGCAAGTGGACGACAAGTCGCGCGAGTACCTGCATCGCGGCATCGCGGCCCGGCAGTTCCAGCGCACCTTCGTCCTGGCCGATGGGATCGAAGTTCGCTCCGCCAACTTGGAGCATGGGCTGTTGACAGTCGATCTCATGCGACACGAGCCGGAGCGGCACGTCCGACGCATCGACATCAATGTCGCCAAGCCGCGGACCTGAACTTCGTTGGCATTTCAAAAATCAGACGAATCAAGCGAGTATCGTTCCCAACGTGCTCGTTGCCGACCTCGGCAATCCCGCCGGGCTGTCGGAGCCTGCAGGGAAAGGAGTGTGGCGTGATGGAGCATACGAAACGGTCGCGCCGGCCGAAGGCGACGCGGAAGGTACGCGCGCATCCGGTGGTCACACAGCAGGAGCTGTCCCGGCTCGGTGGTGGCGAGATCGGCTATATCCGATGCCTCAGCCACGACGAAGCCCGTCGCATGTTCCCTGACCTCGACGACCTGCCGGACGGCATCTCCCTGTTCGCATTGAATGCCGCCGACGGCACGCCGATCGCGCTGACGGACAGCCATCATGCGGCGATGGGGCACGCCATCGAAGTGAAGCTGCAGGTTTCGAGCCTCCACTGACACCAGCGAGACGCGGAAAATGAAGAGAGCGCGCAAACGGGTGGCCCGGTTGCGCGCTCATTTCATTTACAGGCCGCATCGTCGTCGTGATGCAGGGGCCGGCCGCGACCCGAACCCCATCACCACGTCGCCGTGGCCGTCAGTGCTTGTCGATGCAGCACTTCTTGAACTTCTTGCCGCTGCCGCAGGGGCATGGCTCGTTGCGGCCGATCTTCACCGCGCGGTGCGGCATGGCCATGGCGCCATGATGGTGATGATGGTGGTGATCGTGATCGTGCCCGCAGCCGCAGTCGTCGCCGTGGGCATGCGCGTGCCCGTGGTGGGCATGCGCGGTGTCGTGCTGGTGGTCTGCTGCGCGTTCGTCCGTCATGAATACTCCTGCCCAAGCAAGGAATGCGATCCGCGCCCGCTCGTGACGAGCGCGCTTTGACTTGGCTCTTAGCACAGGTTCAGAGGCCGCGCGACGTGCCAGTTCCCCGAATGCGGGGCAGGTCCGCGAGGTGCGGCGGCGGCGCTCTACATCGGCTCGTCGCGCAGCAGTTCGCCACGCCAGATGCCGTCGTGCACCATCGCGGCCATCTGGGATTTCAGCGCGTCCGCGAAACAGCGCACGGCATTCGATGTCGGCCTGACGAGGGAGCGCGAGAGCGTGAGCTTGCGGGCGAGGACGGGATCGGCGATCGGCGCGGCGCACAGCGTGCGATCGCGCAGCTCGGCGTGTACGGAGGCGACCGGCAGCACCGTATGCCCGAGCCCCCGGCGTACGAGATCCTTGAGGGTCTGGAGCGATTCCGCCTCGACCGACACGGCGAGCGTGACGCCGGCCCGCTGGGCGGTCACCTCGATCAAACTACGCAGGCCCTGGCGTGGGCCGGGCAGGACCAGTGGCTTGCTGGCGAGCGCAGCGAAAGGAACAGGCCGCCGCAGCGACAGCTTCGAGCCCTTCGGCCCGACGAGAAACAGCGTCTCGAGGATGAGGGGCTCGGCCTTGATCTGATAGGCGCCACCCGTTTCGTAGGTGATCGCCAAATCCAATTCACCGCGCTGAAGCATGTCGATCAGATAGCCACTGAAAGCGGGAACGATGCGCACGGTCACACATGGGTACTGTTTGAGGAACCGCTCGACCAGCGGGGCCGCCAGCACTTCACCGACCGTTGGCGGCAGGCCGAGACTCACATGGCCTTTGACGGCATCCCGCTCGGCTGAAACTTCTGCCCGCGTCTCGTCGACGAGGCGCAAGATCGCCGCGGCGCGCTCGATCAGGATGCGCCCCGCCGGGGTCGGCACCATGCCGCGCCCGTGCCGCGTGAACAGCGCAATGCCGAGTTCGTCCTCGAGTTGCTTGACCTGGCGGCCCAGCGCGGGTTGGGCGACGCGGAGCTGGTCCGCCGCCTTGCTGAGGCTGCCCTGCTCGGCGACGGCCATGAACGTTCTGAGCTGCCGGAGATCCATGACATATTCAATCATGGCATATCTGAATTAGAAATATGCTTTTTGTTCGCGGGCTGGTTGCACGTTAAGCCCTGCCCCGCGACCACCACGAACGGGAGGCGAAATGAGCGTGCACGCGGCCGAAGCGGCCCCCAACTGGCAGGACCAGATCCTGCCGATCCTCAAGCAATTCGACGCCAGGCACATCGTCTACGTGCCCGATGCCGGACACTCGTCGGCCATCCGCAGCGCCGAGCAGGACAACGGCATCGTCGCGCTGGCGCTCACGAGCGAGCAGGAAGGCATCGGCTATCTGGCCGGCGCCTGGCTCGGCGGGGAACGCGGCGCACTGCTGATGCAGTCGAGCGGTGTCGGCAACTGCCTCAACACGCTGGCGCTGCAGACGATGACGCGGTTCCCGCTGCTGATGCTCGTCACCATGCGCGGCGACTGGGCGGAGTTCAATCCGTGGCAGAACCCGATGGGGCAGGCGACCGAAGCCGCCCTCAAGCTGATGGGCGTGCGCACATGGCGCGCCGACAGGCCCGAGGACGTATCGCGTATCGTGCGCGGCGCGGCGACGATGGCCTACAACGGCGACGAAGCCTGTGCAGTTCTCCTGGGTCAGAGCCTGATCGGCGAAAAGAAGTGGGTGAAGTGATGGGCAACGGAACTCTCGATCGCCGCGCCGTGGCCGCGGAGCTGCTGAAGGATCGCGGCGAGCTGCTGGTCGTCACCGGACTGGGCTCGGCCTCCTACGACGCCATGGCCGCCGGCGACCACGACCAGAACTACTATCTGTGGGCCGCAATGGGGAGCGCGGCGACTGTCGGCTTCGGGCTGGCCATGGCGCAGCGCGATCGCCCGGTCCTCGTGCTCACGGGTGACGGCGAAATGCTGATGGGCATCGGCGCGCTGGCCAGCATCTCGCAGAAGCTGCCGCCGAACCTGACGATCGCCGTGCTCGACAACGGGCACTACGGCGAAACGGGCATGCAGCGCAGCCACACCGGGCGCGGCCTGGAGCTGGCCAGCGTGGCGGCGGCCTGCAACTTCCCATGGACGGGCGTGATCGGCGACATGGCCGGCGTGAGCGCCTTGCGCGCGCGTGTGCATGCGAAGGCGGGCACGGCACTGGCCACGATCAAGGTGCGGGCCGACGAGCTGCCGCGTGCGCTGCCGCCGCGCGACGGCGTCCATGTCAAGAACCGCTTCCGCCGCGCACTCGGTCACGGCACGATCTAGAAGCGGCGCCCGTCGGCATCCGCACCGCGATGGATGCCGGATAGCCGCGCCGCGCGCGGCTTCCAGGAAACCGGGAGGACGGGTGGCGTCGGGCTTCCAGAGGACCGCAAGGTCGGGCGCGTCGGGCGGGAAATCGGGGGAGAGGATACGAGCTGCCCTCCATGGGCCACTCACCCTATCCCTAGCCAACCCCCGGTTCGTCGCCTCCCTCCGGTTCCCCGGCCAAGCGGGCGGGCGAGAGCCCAGCCGCTGCCCGAGCCGGGGTCTTTCGCGATGCCGCCGGGCACCGCGCCGCCACGCCCGTCGTGACCCGCACCGCGAAAGTTGCCGGACAGCCGCGCTCCACGCGGCTTCCGGGAAACCGGGGGAAGGTGAGGCACGGCCTCTAGGGAAGCGGGTGAGGGGAGGATTAGGGGCACTCATTTCCTGCGCGATGAGCCCGGGCCAGCGCATGGCGGCTCCCCGCTCAGCACGCTCCGGGCCCGTACCGCCTCCATCTTTGTCTTCCTCGCGTGTCGCGAGGACCCACCGCTGGCGCGGTCGACGCGGCGTAGCCCCTGCCACCTGTTCCTCCCCTCCTCCGGTTCCCGGCCAGCGGGCGGCGAGCCCAGCCGCTGCCCGAGCCTGGTCCGCGATGCCGGACACCGCGCCGCACGCCCGTCGTGACACCGCGAAAGGTCCCTGTCCGCGCTCCACGCGGCTTCCGAACCGGGGGAAGGTGAGGCACGGCCGCTATGGAACCGGCTGAGAGGGGGATAGGCGCAATTTCCGGGAAACCTGGGGGAGGATGGGCACGGCCCTAGGAAGCGGGGTGAGGGGATGGGGCCGTCGCCCCGGAATGCGAGAGAGGGAGGGCGAGGCGCGTCGCCTGGAAGCCAGGTGAGGGAGAGACTGCAATGGACGGAGGGCCTTGCCGCGATGGGGGTTGCGGGGAGGCTTGAACCCGCGTAACGCCATGTGCTCGATGTCGAGGGCGTGCGCGGGTCTGCCGTCTGGCCCCATGCACCCCACGCCGCCGCCGCTCGTGTAGCGCATCTGACGTTTGGCACCCGCCAGCGGCTGGGTCGTCGACCAAACGTCAGACGCAAAAGCTACACTAGTGTCCCGACCGCAAAATCCGTCTCATTCCTCTGCGGGCATTGAACGGACTTTGCGGTCAAAGGGACACTAGCAAAGACATTCGCTTAGTGTGGCATCATGATTGGACGTCCGCTCGACGAGACCGCCGCGAGAAAGGAGCGGACTTCCAATCCGCCACACGAGAAACAATTGGTTCTGAGTGTTCCCTACGGTTCCGACATTTGCTCTCGGACGAACCGCAAGGGGATGCAAATGTCGGAACCGGAACACTAGCTTCGCGCCACAGGGATCTTCAGGCCATGACCGATACCGTGCTGATCATCGATTTCGGATCGCAGGTGACGCAGCTGATTGCCCGGCGCGTGCGCGAGCACGGCGTCTATTCGGAGATCGTGCCGTTCAACCGGGCGCAGGACGCCATGGAGCGGCTCCGGCCCAAGGCCATCATCCTGTCGGGCGGACCGGCCAGCGTGACCGAAATGGGCACGCCGCGCGCACCGGACTGGGTATTCTCCTCGGACCTGCCGGTGCTCGGCATCTGCTACGGCGAGCAGACGATGGTTTCGCAGATGGGCGGCGAGGTGGAAAGCGGCCATCATCGCGAGTTCGGGCGCGCCGAGATCGAGGTGATCGACGACTGCAAGCTGTTCGAGGGCGTCTGGGGCAAGGGCGACCGCGATACCGTATGGATGAGCCACGGCGACCGCGTGACGCAACTGCCCGACGGCTTCCGCGTGGTGGCGGTTTCGCAAGGCGCGCCGTTCGCGGCCATCGCCGACAAGGACGAGAAGCACTTCGCGGTGCAGTTTCACCCGGAAGTCGTGCACACGCCGCGCGGCAGCGCGCTGATCGGCAACTTCGTGCGCAAGATTTCCGGGTTGCCCGGGGACTGGTCGATGCGCCATTTCCGTTCGAGCGAGATCGAGAAGATCCGGGCGCAGGTCGGCACGTCGAAGGTGATCTGCGGACTGTCGGGTGGCGTCGACAGCGCGGTGGCCGCGGTGCTGGTGCACGAGGCGATCGGCGACCAGCTCACCTGCATTTTCGTCGACCACGGCCTGATGCGCCAGAACGAGGCGGACGAAGTCGTCTCGCTGTTCCGGGGAACGTACAACATCCCGCTGGTGCACGTAGATGCGAGCGAGCAATTCCTGGGCGAGCTGCACGGCGTCAGCGATCCCGAGCAGAAGCGCAAGATCATCGGGCGGCTGTTCATCGAGGTGTTCGAGGCGGAAGCCCGCAAGATCGGCGGCGCCGACTATCTCGTGCAGGGCACGCTCTATCCCGACGTGATCGAGAGCGTGTCGTTCACGGGCGGGCCTTCCGTGACGATCAAGTCGCATCACAACGTCGGCGGCCTGCCGGAGCGTATGAACCTGAAGCTCGTGGAGCCGCTGCGCGAGCTGTTCAAGGACGAGGTCCGTGCACTCGGCCGCGAGCTGGGGCTGCCGGAAGCGTTCGTCGGCCGGCATCCCTTCCCCGGCCCCGGCCTCGCGATCCGCTGTCCCGGCGGGATCACGCGCGAGAAGCTCGACATCCTGCGCAAAGCCGACGCGATCTACCTCGACGAGATCCGCAAGGCGGGCCTCTACGACACCATCTGGCAGGCGTTCGCGGTGCTCCTCCCCGTGCGCACGGTCGGCGTGATGGGCGATGCGCGCACCTACGACCACGTGTGCGCGCTGCGCGCCGTCACCTCCACGGACGGCATGACCGCGGACTTCTTTCCCTTCGACATGAACGTGCTCGGCCGCACGGCAACGCGTATCATCAACGAGGTGCGTGGCATCAATCGTGTCGTCTACGACGTCACCTCGAAGCCGCCGGGCACCATCGAGTGGGAATGAGCGCGCCCGACGCGGTGTGCGCCTCAGCCCGGCGGGGCCGCATCGAGGCGAACCCAGAGCGGCCGTTGCCGCTCGTCGAGCCACGCCGGATAGGGCAGCCGGCCCCTGTCGCGGTAGCGCGGGGTGGCCCCGTACCAGCGCGGGCGTGCCCTGCGGCCCGACCATCGCCGTTGCCAGCCGTCGCGCCGATAGCCGTCCCGGTAGCCGTAGCTGCGCCAGCCACGCCGCCCCCTCCAATAGGGGTTCGACTGCCTGTAGGAGCGGCCACGGGCGCGCGGGGAGCGTCGCCGATCCTCACCTTCATAGCGGCGCGGAGCAGGCTCGACGAGGGGCCGACGCGGCTCGCTCCCGGGCAACGCCTTGGCCGCAGGCTCCGCCGCAACGGGACCCGCAACGGGACGCACGACAGCCGCCATCACGGCTGGGACAGCCTCTTTGGGAGCCGGCTGCCGCGCCAGCCAGAGCGGCAAGACGGAGGCTGCGGCCAGCGCAGCCCCCGCAACGCATGTCACCTTACGCGACGCCACCATCACAACCTCCTGATTACGCAATGACCAGATCATATGTTTTATTTTTGTTCTCGTAAAGTTCCAGAAAATGCCATCTGGGCAGTAGACGTCTGGGTGTGGCGCGCGCGCCATACCGGTTGGGGAGCCGACGCGTGAGCAAGGAACGCATGCAAAGCGCCGACGCATCGCCGGCCGAGGCACAGCAAGCATCTCAGGTGTCGGCGCATCCGGGCTTCTTCTGGACGTGGATCGCGCCGTTCATCTTCCTGCTGTTCTGGTCGGGAGGCTACACCGGCGTGAAGGTGGCGGTGGGCTTCATGGAGCCGGTCTTCATGCTGACCGTGCGCTATGCCATCGTCTGCGCGATCCTGCTGCCCGCCCTGCTCATCTGGCGTCCGCCGCTGCCCGCAACGGCGCGCGAATGGGGACAGCTCGCGCTCGTTGGCGTGCTGGTGCAGTCGCTCTATTTCGGGCTCATCAATGTCGCGACCGCGATCGGCGGGTCGCCGGGCATCCTGGCCGTGATCGTCGCGTTCCAGCCGCTGCTGGTCGCGATCCTGGCGCCATCGCTGTCCGGCGAGAGCGTGAGCTGGCGAGCGTGGGTGGGCCTGCTACTCGGGCTCGCGGGGGCGCTGATCGCCATTCTGGCCCGCTCGAGCCTGGGGCCGACGCCTCTGGCTGCGCTGATCGCCGCCGTCGTCGGCGTGCTGTCCATGACCATCGGGACGCTGATCGAGAAGCGCTTCGGCAAGGCACATCATCCGATCGTGTCGAACCTCGTGCAATGCGGCGCGGGCGGACTGGCGAGCGTGCCGATCGTGCTGCTTCTGGAAACGGGCCGCGTGACGCTCACGGGCACGCTCGTCGTGACGATGGCCTATCTCGTCATCTGCAATTCGATCATCGCGATGACGCTGCTGTTCGGCATGGTGCGGCGGGGCACGGCGACGCGGGCCTCGGCGCTGTTCTTCCTCGTCCCGCCGACGGCCACGCTCATCGCGTGGGTGGTGCTGGGCGAGCAGATGCCGCTCATGTCACTCGTCGGCATGGCGGTGGCAGGCATCGGCGTCCTGCTCGTGCGCAATGCGCGCTGATGCGCCGGCGCGGCGGGCTCAGCCCTGAGCGCCGACGAGCGCCAGCCACTCGTCCTCGGTGAGAACGGTGACACCCAATTCCTGCGCTTTCGTGAGCTTCGAGCCTGCGTCGGCGCCCGCGATCACGTAGTCCGTTTTCTTGGACACGGAGCCGGCGACCTTCGCACCCAATCGCTCGGCCTGGGCCTTGGCTTCGTTGCGGCCCATCCGTTCCAGCGTGCCGGTGAAGACGACGGTCTTGCCGGTCACGGAGGACTGCTGCGTCACCGGGCGCTCGACCGGTTGCGGATCAACCTGCTCCAGCAGGTCCACGAGAGCCGTCTGGTTGTGCGGCTCGGAGAAGAAATCGATCAGCGACAGCGTGACGACTTCGCCGATGCCATCGAGCGCGGCGAGTTCGAGAAAGCCGTCGCCCGGCGCCTCGCCCACGGCTGCTTGCGCGATGGCTACGAGGTCGGCCGGATCGTCATGGAATGCCGCGGCCAGCGGAGAGGCGGCGCGCGTGGGCACGAGTTTCAGCGCGAGGAGCTTCTCGGCCAGTGTCCCCGGCAGTGCGCTGTCGAGCAACGCATGCGATGCGCGCGAGATCGCGTGCATGGCGGTTGCGGCGGTCTTTTCGCCGACGCCGGGGATCGAGGTGAGGCGTCGCCAGGCGCTGCCCGGCCGCGCCGCCACCGCGCGATCGATCGCGACCCTGAAGGCCGGCCAGTCGGTGAAGGCGCGCGCCAGGTCGCGGGCCGTCGTCTCGCCGACGTGGCGGATGCCCAGCGCAAAGATGAAGCGGTCGAGCGCCACCTTGCGGCGCGCTTCGATGGCGGCGAAGAGATTGTCGACGGACTTGGCGCCAAAGCCCTTGCGCCTGGCCAGCGGGTTGTCGCTCACAGCATCGCGCGCCTGCAGCGTGAAGATGTCGGCCGGCGTGCGGATCAGGCCCTCGTCGAAGAAGAGCGCGATGCGCTCCTCACCCAAGCCCTCGATGTCGAAGGCATTGCGCGACACGAAGTGCCGCAGGCGCTCCTTCATCTGCGCCGGGCAGACGAGGCCACCCGTGCAGCGGCGCACGGCGTCGGCCTCTCCCGTGGTCTCGTCGCTTTCGCGCACGGCCGCACTGCCGCAAGCGGGGCACTCGGTCGGGAACACGAACGGCACGGCGTCGGCGGGACGTTTGGCTTCGACGAAGCCCAGAACCTGGGGGATGACGTCGCCGGCGCGCTGCACGAGGACCGTATCGCCGACGCGGATGTCCTTGCGGGCGATCTCGTCCTCGTTGTGGAGCGTGGCGTTCGAGACGACGACGCCACCGACCGTTACGGGCTCCAGCTTGGCGACCGGCGTCAGAGCGCCTGTCCGGCCCACCTGGATTTCGATGGCGAGCAGCCGGGTGGTTGCCTGCTCGGCGGGGAATTTGTGGGCGATGGCCCAGCGCGGAGAGCGCGATACGAAACCAAGACGTGCCTGCAGGGCGAGGTCATCGACCTTGTAGACGACACCGTCGATGTCGTAGCCGAGGCCCGCGCGGCGCTCGCCGATGTCGCGATAATAGGCGACGAGTTCCTCTGCAGAGCGACATTGGCGCATGAGGGCGTTGGTCGGCAGGCCCCACTTTGCGTAGGCCTTCACGACGCCGGTCTGCGTTCCCGCCGGCAGGCTGCTCGCCTCCCCCCACGCATACGCGAAGAAGCGCAAGGGCCGCTCGGCGGTGATGGCCGGATCGAGCTGGCGCAGAGAGCCCGCCGCGGCGTTACGCGGGTTGGCAAAGACCTTCTCTCCGGCCTGCTGCTGCTGCGCGTTGAGACGCTGGAACTCGGCGTGTCCGAGATAGATCTCGCCGCGGACGTCGATGATGTCGGGGATGTCGTCGCCCTTCAGGCGATGCGGGATCTCGCGGATGGTGCGCACGTTGGCCGTGACGTTCTCGCCCTCGGTCCCATCGCCGCGCGTCGCGGCTTCGACGAGGCGTCCCTTCTCGTAGCGGATCGAAATCGACAGGCCGTCGATCTTGGGCTCGGCGGTGATGACGAGCGGGTCGCCGGCGTCGAGGCTCAGGAAGCGGCGCACGCGCGCGACGAAATCGGCGACATCGCCATCGGCGAAGGCGTTGCCGAGCGACAGCATCGGTACGCCGTGGCGCACCTTGCCGAAGCGCTCCGCCGGCGTGGCGCCCACGCGCCTGGACGGGCTATCCTCGCGCACGAGTTCGGGAAAGCGCGCCTCGATCGCGGCATTGCGAATGCGCAGTGCATCGTAGGCAGCGTCCGAAACTTCCGGAGCATCCTGCTGATAATAGAGCGAGTCATGGTGCGCGATGATCGTTGCGAGGCGTGCAAGCTCGGCACGGGCTTCGTCGGCATCGAGGCTTTCGACCGGCTTCTTCTCGGCTGAGGGCATCGGGGCAGACCTTCGCGTCCTGGGATCATGACAGGGACACGGCAATAGCACGGAGAAAAGCAAACGGGCACCCTGGAGAGGTGCCCGCTGCAAGCGATAAAGCCTTGTCGGCTTCCAGGCCCAACTTCGGGACGAGCGGATCAGAACGTGCGCGTCAGGCCCATCGGCCCCTTGCGCGGCGTGGTGCTGGCCGTCGGGATATCCTGTGGCGCGACCTTCTGTTGCGCGGGCGGCGTGCCGGGCTGGATCTGCTCGGGCTGCGGCGGCAGCGTCTGCTCCGGTGGCGGCGGCTTGCTGGCCGGGCCTGGAACGACCTTCTGCATCTGCTGGCTGAGCCAGCTCCCCGCGTTGATCTGCGGTTTCACGCCTTCCTTCTGCAGGAGTGCGTAGGACCGCTTGTACCACTGCGAGTTCGGATAGTTGTGGCCCAGCACGGCGGCGGCGTTCTGCGCCTCCGGCATGACGCCCAGCGACGTATAGGCTTCCGCGAGACGATGGAGCGCCTCCTCGACCTGCTGCGTCGTCTGGTACTCGGTCACGACCACCCTGAAGCGGTTGATGGCCGCGACGTAGTTGCGCTTCTTGAGATAATAGCGGCCGACGTACATTTCGTTTGCCGCGATCGAGTCCTCGGCAATGCGAATGCGGTTCTCGGCCTGGCGCGCGTAGGGGCTGTCGCCGTAACGGGTGACGAGGACCTTCAACTCTGCCAGGGCACGCTTCGACGAGCTCTGGTCGTGCGCGGGATCCTTGATCTGGTCGAAATACGACGAGGCGATCACGTGATGCGCCAGCGCGGCGTCCTTGGTGCCGGGGTGCAGGGTGGTATAGCGCTTGGCGGCCGCAATCGCTTCGGGGTGCTGGCCGGCCTTGTAGTAGGCGTAGGCGGCGAGGACCATGGCACGCCGCGCTTCGGCAGCGTAGGGGTGGTCGCGATCCAGATCCTCGAACTTCTTCGCCGCGTCCTCGTAGCGCCCCTTGGAAAGGTAGGTATCGGCGTCGGCATACATCTTTGCCGGCGGGTCCGGATTGAGCAATTTGGCGTCCTTGTTGGACGCACAGCCCCCGAGTGCAACGACCGCCAGCAGCACCGCGCGGGTTGCCCAGCGCGCCTGTCGACCCTTGGAGCTTTGCAAACCCGTCATCCTGCCCATTCCCCGATGGCGAGCGACCGCATGGCCACGAGCCTGCCCCAGTCCGTTGTCGCAATGGTGTGCGAGCTTATGCATCTCACATCTCCATTGGCCGGCTTGTCCATTGGCCGGCTTACGTGCCGCGTCCGTTGCAGCCCGTTTAGCATGCGTACGGACTGCATGCCAGAAGCGTTCAGCAACGACACACCCTGCACGACTCGGTTTTCAACATACATACGCGCCGCAGTTGTGGCACGTTCAAGGCACTTGGTTCGGGTGGGGGAACGAATGGACTCTGCGGCGATCTCGACGTGAGCCAGCGCGACGAGCCCGACATTTTCCCGATCACCCGAGGACGTGGAGCCCGGTTTTCACCGAAGCTCGAGCCGTAACCATCGTGATCAGGTACGGTCGGCAGCCAGCGCCGCCGTCTTGGGCATGCCGAACGACACTTCGACGGGCAGACCATCGCGAACCCGCGGAGCCTCGACCAGCGACCAGTTGTCCTGGCTGGCGAACAACGCTTCCAGAACGCGGGCATTCAGCTTGTGACCGCCGCGATAGGAGCGGAAGGCGCCGAGCAGCGGTGCGCCGGCCAGCGTCAGATCGCCAATCGCGTCCAGCAGCTTGTGCCGCACGAATTCCTGCGAGTAGCGCAGGCCTTCCGGATTGAGGATACGATCCTCGCCGATGGCGACAGTGTTGTCCAACGATGCACCGAGGGCCAGACCGTTCTTCCAGAGCGTCTCGACGTCGCTCATGAAGCCGAACGTGCGGGCGCGGGCGATTTCGTTGCGGAAGGCACCGGGGTTGAGATCCAGCGCCATGCGCTGGCGTCCGATCACGGGGCTCGGGAAGTCGATCTCGACATCGAGAAGGAAGCTGGAGTGGGGCGTCAGTTGGCCGAAGCAGCCACCTTCCTCGACACGAACCGGTTTGAGAACCTTGATGAATTTGCGTGGCGCGGCGATCTCGCGGATGCCAGCCTTGTCGAGTGCCGCAACGAAGCAGGCGGCGCTGCCGTCCATGATCGGGACTTCGCGGCTGTCGATCTCGATGAAGCAATTGTCGATATTGAGACCGCGCAGGGCAGAGAGCAGATGCTCGACCGTGCCCACCGTGGCGCCGGCTTCATCGCCGATCACCGTGCACAGCGTCAGGTTCTTGACCGCCGACACATGCGCCTTGATCTGGGAGCTGATGCGACCGCGTTTCGATACCAGGAACACGATGCCCGTGTCGGCAGGTGCAGCGTGCAGCACGATCGTCGACGGTGCACCGCTATGAACGCCGGTCCCCGTGACCTCAACCTCACGCGCGACTGTCGTCTGGCGTGCGCCGATGAATCGTTTCGACATTATGCGCCGTCCCTCGATCCCCTTGCGGCACGGTGCTGCCGAATTTCCGGCTGGCCCCGAGCCCCCCAAAGTGACACGCCATGCTCTCTACTCGTTGTTACGTTCCACCGCCCAAGAGGCGGCGACTGGAGCGATTCGGCTCGTCACTGGCAGGACGATAGCTTGATCCGCTTCATGACGACAAATCACGCTTTCTTACACTCTGTTACTCTTCTGAAACACATGGAAGTGCATTAGCAACTTTGGGCTTGATTTTATAAATACATTTTCAAATCAACATATTATGAGATCACATCAACGCTTTCCATTACCGCGACCAAGCCACCGCTGGAAGGTGCTGGACGACTTTGGCGCTGACGATTGCGGACCCTCGTTAACCGTCAGCTGCGGTGCCGGCGGGGGAGGGGGCGCATGCGCCGTGGACGGATTGGTTGCATCGGCAGCCCGGCCCATCTTCGTGCGCAGCTCCGCCTGCACATGGTCAGGGAAATCGTCGGCCTCCGGCATGCGCCGCGGCGCGCGCCGATGATCCTCGGGCGCGGCTGGCGTAAACGGTGCCGGCCGGGCCGGTGGCTCGTCCACGGGGCGCTGGTTGCGGGCCGTTCCCGCACGCTGGGGCAGCGAGGGCGGGGCGACCGTGATGGTGACATCACCTGGCGCCTGCCACGTCTCGAACGCCGGCTCGGGCTCGGGCATCGGCGCCTGGAGCGGGCGGGCCGCTGCCGACGCGGTCGCGAACGGATCACCGACCTCACCGGTCGTGCGGACCGGCGGCGACGCAGCGGGAGCGCCGGGCGCGGGGTAGGGGTCGGCTGGCTGGGCGAACGGATCGCGCACTGCCGCTGCGGGTTGGTGGCGCGCGGGATCGTGCGCGACCGCTCCGCGCGAGACCGGCGGCTGGCCGATCGAGGGCTGGCGGGGCGCCTGCGCGCCCGGCGACATGCCGAGACCGGAGGCCACGATGGCGACGCGGATACGGTCGCCCATGCTCTCGTCGAAGGTCGCGCCGACGATGATATTGGCCTCGGGATCCACCTCCTGGCGGACCCGGTTCGCGGCCTCGTCGACCTCGAACAAGGTCATGTCCGGACCGCCGATGATCGACAGAAGCAGCCCCTTGGCTCCCTTCAGCGACACCTCGTCGAGCAGCGGATTGGCGATCGCTTCCTCCGCCGCCAGGATAGCGCGATGCTCGCCGCTGGCCTCGCCGGTGCCCATCATGGCCGAGCCCATGCCCGTCATGACGGCCCGCACGTCGGCGAAATCGAGGTTGATCAGGCCTTCCTTGATGATCAGGTCGACGACGCACGCGATGCCCGAGTAGAGCACCTGGTCGGCCAGTACGAACGCCTCGGCAAAGGTCGTGCGATCATTGGCGATGCGGAACAGGTTCTGGTTCGGGATGACGATCAGCGTATCGACGTACTTGCGCAGCTCCGCGATGCCGGCCTCGGCAACCCGCATGCGGCGCGATCCTTCGAAATGGAAGGGCTTGGTCACGATGCCGACGGTCAGCACGTCACAGTCCCGGGCGACGCGCGCAATCACCGACGCAGCGCCCGTACCGGTGCCGCCGCCCATGCCGGCAGCGATGAAAACCATGTGCGCACCGGCCACCTGCGAGCGGATCTCGTCGAGCGCTTCTTCCGCCGCGGCCTGGCCGATCTCGGGCTTGGCGCCTGCGCCCAGCCCTTCCGTGAGGTTGACGCCGAGCTGAATGCGCCGCTCCGCGCTGGACGTGGACAGGGCCTGCGCGTCGGTATTGGCGGCCACATACTCGACCCCGTCCAGGCCGGATGCGATCATGTTGTTGATCGCATTGCAGCCGGCACCGCCGACGCCGAAGACGACGATCCGAGGCGTCAAATCCTTCAGCTTTGGAATCTCGAGACTGATGCTCATCGCTGTTCCTGATCCTCGGGTTCCCACGCGGCCGACAAATCGCGTTCCTGCCACAGATTCGCGGCGACGCCACATCAACGCACTGCAACCCGTACCAAACCCTGACCAGACCGGTTTCCGGCCGTCAGAAACTCGTGCCGATCCAGTGTCGCACGCGCCCGATGTAGCCCGCCCCGACCGCCTGGCCGGGAGCCTGGACGGCGACCGCGGCACCGGCGTGGTGCCCCGCCCAGGCCAGACCCAGCACGGTGGCATACGCCGGGGTACACATGTTCGGCGGCATCCGCCCGATCGGCAGCGGCCGCCCGACACGCACCATCGACTGGAAACGCGACCCCCACGCCAGATCCAGCCCCTGGAGCTGACTGGCGCCCCCCGTCAGGACCACGCGGCGCGACAACAACTCGCCGAGCCCCGCGGCGCGCACCCGTTCCTCGATGAGACCGAGCAGGCTCTCGATCCGTGGCTCGATCACGCGACCGAGCTCGGCCATCGTCGACTGTTCGTAGGCGTTCTCCTCCCCGTTTTGAACCGGATAGTGGATCAACTCGGTTTCGTCCGAAGATGCCTTGACCAATGTGCCATAAAGCGTCTTGATTCGCTCGGCTTCTGAGACGGACGTGCCGAACGCGCGCGCGATGTCATACGTGACGTGATTGCCGCCGACGGGGATGGCCTGGGCCATCAACAGGCGCTCGTCGGCGAAGGCCGCAATCGACGTGACGCCCGCACCTATGTCGACGGTCAGGACACCGTCGCGGCGCTCGTCGGGGCTTGTCACGGCAAGCGCACTCGCATGCGGCGTGGCCGCGACGCTCTCGATCGCCAGATGGCACCGCTCGACGATGGCGAGGAAGTTGCGCACGGGCGGCTCGTCGGCGGTGATCGCCGTCAACTCGACACTCAGCTCGCGGCCGGCAAGCCCGCGCGGATCGCGAATGCCCGCGGTGCCGTCGATCTGCCACTCGGAACGGGCGAGTTCGACGATGCCGCGGCCGCTGCGCTCGACATAGGCCTCGCCGCCAGTGATGACGCGATCCATGTCGCCCTGGACCACGGTGTCGCCGGCAATGGTGGCCCTCGCCTTGAAGGCTGCCGACGAGAGGCGCCCGCAGGAGATGGCCACGGCGACACCTTCGAGCGATACGCCAGCCATGCGCTCGGCCTGGCCGATCGCCGCGCGCGCGGCCGTCTCGGCGGCCACGGCATCGAAGATCTGGCCGGACTTGATGCCTTGCGAGCGCTGGTAGCCGATGCCGATCGACATCGGGTGCCCCTTGGCATCGGGCATGACGATCAGGCAGCAGATCTTGCTCGTGCCCATGTCGAGCACGGCAAACGGTCGTGGTCCCGAACGCATCCAAGGAAGCCTGCTCACTACCCAACTCCTCCAACTACAACGCCGGCGTGGTGGATCTCGCCACCTTCGCCGCGGGGCCGGGCCCCGATACGAGACGCACCGTGACAACTGCATCGCGACGCAGGTCGATGCTCGCGACGCGCGCCTGCGGCTCCGTGTTGTTGCGCAAATACCAATCGAGCCGCCGCAGCCCTTCGCCGTCCCGGCCTTCAGGCAGGAGAACGGCTGGTCCGTCGGCCAACTGCAGCGTCCAACGGCGCTCGCCGACGCGCCGGGCCAGGGCGACGCGCGCGCGGATGCCGGTGTAGGGCTCCAGCGCGTCGAGGAGCGGTGCGACGGCGGCTGCGGCGCCGGGCCCGGTAATGCGGAGCAGGTCGGGTGCCGCGGTGGCTGCGATCGGCGCCAGCTTGCGGCCGGTGCGATCGACGAGCGTGGCGGCCTCGCGGTCGATCAGCATCGCGGCGGGTTTGCGCTCGCTGACACGAATGGCCAGGGTCTCGGGCAAGCGGCGCTCGATCACGGCCCGCGCGACCCAGGGCACGGTCTCGATGCGCGCGCGGGCCGCGTTCACGTCGAACGTCAGGATGGATTGCTGGCCGTCGTAGCCCAGAGCGGCATAGATTTCGTCATCGGTGGCGAGCTTGTGCCCGCTCAAGTTGATCTCGCCGACGCCGAAGCCGATCGCGACCAGGGCACGGTCCGCAAGCCGGGGCAATGGCTCTGCGATCCGGATCGAGGTGCCAAAACCACTGGCAGTGGCGAAGAGCCCTGCACCCAGGCACGCGGCCAGCAGGACACGGCTGGCATGCTTGTCGACGCGGCGCGGCAAGGCAAAGCGGGCCAGCGCCCCCGTTCCCCGGGTCCCATCGAAACGGCGCGCAGCGCGGTCGACCGGATCCGCCATGCGGCCAGCCGGCGTCATCGTGTCGACGCCACGCCACCAGAAACGCTTATGTCCATCACAGGACCGCAACGAACGACCTCGCACCAGCGATAGGTCCAGGCTGGCCGCCGCGATGCGCCGCGCGCGTTCGTCAGACGCGGGCTGGCGACGGCGTGCCCTTTCGGGACCGTGGTCGTTAACCCTTAACGAGAGAGGTTAATTTTCCATTGCACGGCGCATTCTTCGCCGAACAACAGTGCGTTACCGGTCGAGCGATGCGTCCTCGACCAGCCAGGTCAGAAGCTCGGCAAAGCTCATGCCCGCATGCTGGCCCAGTTCGGGGATCAGCGAGGTGGGCGTCATGCCCGGCTGGGTGTTGATCTCGAGGAAGACGAGATCGTCCTTCTCCTCGTCCCAGCGGAAATCGCAGCGCGAGACGCCTCGACACCCCAGGGCCTTGTGCGCGGCAAGCGTGTGCTTTTGGATCGCCTGCGCGACGTGGTCGGGGATCCGAGCGGGCAGGATGTGGCTGGAGCCGCCGGGCGCATACTTCGCCTCGTAATCGTAGAAGGCCAGATGATCGGCGGCGACGATGTCGATGATGCCCGTCGCCCGGCCGTCGATGACGCCACATGTCAACTCGCGGCCGGGGATGAAGGTCTCCACCAGCAACTCGTTGTCGCGCGTCACGGGAATGGCGCGGATCGCTTCGGGCGGCCGGTTGGCGCCTTCGCGGACGATGACGACGCCGACGCTGGACCCTTCCGCCACGGGCTTGGCGACGTAGGGCGGCGGCAGCACATGATCGACCATCGCCTCGTCCGGGGTGACGACGCGCCCTTCGGCGACGGGCACGCCGAGCTTGGCCACCACGCGCTTGGTCTGTTCCTTGTTCATGGCGACCGACGAGGCCATCACGCCCGAATGCGTGTAGGGGATGCCGAGGACCTCGAGCAAGCCCTGGATGCACCCGTCCTCGCCCCAGCGGCCGTGCAGGGCATTGAAGCAGGCGTCGGGCTTCAAGGCCGCGAGCGTGGCGGCAATGTTGCGGTCGACATCGACGCGCGTGACCGTGTAGCCGGCGCTCTCCAACGCATCGGCGCATTCCCTGCCGGACGAGAGCGACACCTCGCGCTCGGCCGACCAGCCACCCATCAGGACCGCGACATGACGATACCGGCGCTCCGTGGCTACGTTCGACATGGCTGCTACCCCTCTTGCGCCAGCGCCTCGCCCGTCGCGTGGCCCGGCAGGGCACGCCCGAGGCGGATGATCTCCCATGCAAGCGTCACGCCACTGACGTTCCGCACGCGGCGACGAACGGTCTCGCCGAGGCGCTCGATGTCTTCCGCGCTCGCACCGGCGGTATTAATGAGGAAATTGCAATGCATCTCAGAGACTTGCGCGCCGCCGACACGCAGTCCGCGGCAGCCGGCCGCGTCGATCAGTTTCCAGGCGCTGTTGCCGGGCGGGTTCTTGAACGTCGAGCCGCCGGTGCGCTCCTTGATCGGCTGGTTCTTTTCGCGGTAGTCGGCAACCTCGTTCATCTCGGCCAGGATCGCCGCGGGATCGCCGGGCGTGCCCTGGAACACGGCTTCGGTGAAGATCCAGTCGTCCGGCACGCCGCTGTGGCGATAGGTGAAGCCCATGTCCGCGAGCGACAGTTCGTGGATGCGGCCGGTGCGATCGACGGCGCGGGCCGAGACCAGCACGTCCTTCGTCTCGCGGCCATGTGCGCCCGCGTTCATGCGCAGGGCGCCGCCGATCGAGCCGGGAATGCCGCGGTAGAATGCAAGGCCGGCGATGCCGGCGTCCGCCGCCGCGCGCGCCACCTTGACGTCGGGCACGGCAGTGCCCGACCGCACGCGATGGCCCGGCTCGGCAACCACCTCTGCGAAGCCGCGCCCCAGGCGAATGACGACACCGTCGATACCGCCGTCACGCACGAGCAGATTGGAGCCCAGACCGATCACGGTCACGGGCAGGCCGGCTGGAACGTGGCCGAGAAAATAGGCGAGATCCTCGGTGTCGGCGGGCGTGAACAGGACGTCCGCCGTGCCGCCGACGCGAAACCACGTGATCTCCGCCAGGCTGGCGTTCGCGATCAGGCGTCCGCGCAGGCGCGGCAACGACGTCGCGAGTTCCTCGGCGAGCGGGCGCGTCACGCGGCACCTCGGGGCCTGAGATCACGGGCCTTCAACCAGTCGGGCAGGGCGTGCGCCCATTCCGTGGACTGGCCAGCCCCCAGACAGACGACCATGTCGCCGGGACGGGCCATGGCGCGCAGTGCGGGGGCCAGTTCGGGCCCGCTTTCCACCGTCACGACGGCCTGGTGCCCAGAGCGGCGGATGCCTTCCGCCAAGGCGTGGTGATCGACGCCGGGAATGGGTTGCTCGCCAGCCGTATAGAGCGGCGTCACGATGACCGCATCGGCGTCACCGAAGCAATTGGAGAAGTCGTCGAACAGATCGCGGACACGGGAATAGCGATGCGGCTCGCAGACCGCTATGACGCGCCCTTTTGCGCCTGCGCGCGCGGCCTTGAGCACGGCTGCGATCTCGACGGGGTGATGGCCGTAGTCGTCGTAGACGTTGACGTTGTTCCAGGTGCCGGTGATCTGGAAGCGCCGCTTGACGCCCGAGAACCGCGCCAGCGCGCCCTTGATCGCCTCGTCGGTGAGACCGGCCTCGGCGCACACCGCGATCGCGGCCAGGGTGTTGAGGGCATTGTGATGACCGGGCACGGGCACCGTCCAGCCCTTCAGGTGCCGTTCGCCACCGGCGACGCGGGCCCCGAGGCGGGCGTCGAACGTGGTGACGTGGCCGTCGAGCGAGATCGATTCCAGCTTGAGATCGGCGTCGTCCGTGGTGCCATAGGTCAAGAGATGGCGGCCGTCGCGGCGCAGTTCGAGGCGCTCGATCATCTCGCGGGCGACAGGGTGGTCGGTGCAGGCGACCGCAAGCCCATAGAAGGGGATGTTCTGGAAGAACGTCTCGTAGGCGCGGTGCATCGCATCGACGGTCTTGAAGTAGTCGAGATGCTCCGGATCGATGTTCGTGACGACGCCGATCTGGGTGGGAATCTTGATGAAGGTGCCATCGGATTCATCGGCCTCCACCACCATCCAGGGGCCAGCGCCCAGTCGCGCGTTGGAGCCCCAGTCGTTGATGATGCCGCCCGTGATCACGGTGGGCTCGAGGCCGGTATCCTTCAGGACATGGGCGATGAGCGAGGTCGTCGTGGTCTTGCCGTGCGTGCCCGTCACCGAGATCGACGAATAAAGACGCATCAGCTCGGCCAGGATCTCGGACCGGCGGATCACCGGCAGGCCCTTGGCGCGCGCGGCCATCAGCTCGGGATTGTTGGCCTTCACGGCGGAGGAGATCACGACATAGCGCGCGCCCACGAGGTTGACGGGATCGTGGCCGATGAAGACGCGAATGCCCTTGTTGCGCAGGCGGGCGACGTTGGCGCTGTCCTTCTGGTCGCTGCCCTGGACCGTATAGCCCTTGGCGCGCAGGATCTCGGCGATGGCGCTCATGCCGATGCCGCCGATTCCGAGAATATGGAACGTGCCGAGTTCGCCGGGCATTTGCATCGTGATGTCTCCCCTCAGCGCCGCCTTCAGGCTTCTTGGCGCTGCATCAAGCGAATAACGAGGTCAGCGAGCCGCTCGACCGCATCGGGCCGGCCGAGGCGTGCAGCTGCGGCCGCGGCTGCCGCCAGCACGTCGGGTGCATCGATCAGGCGTTGCAGCTCCCCGGAAAGACGCTCCGGCGTCAACGTACGCTGTTCGATACACCAGCCGCCCCCTGATTCGGCAAGCCGCGTGGCATTTTGCAGTTGATCGTTGTCGATGGCATGGGGCAGCGGCACCAGGATGGACGGCCGGCCGATGACGGTCAGCTCGGCCACCGTGGAAGCCCCTGCCCGGCCGATCACCAGGTGGGCGTCGGCCATACGCTGGGGCAGATCCTTGAAGAAGGTGGCGAGTTCCGCGTAGATCCCGGCCTGGCGATAGGCCGCATCGACCCGCTCCAGATCCTCTTCACGGCACTGCTGGATGACAAAGAGGCGGCGCTTCGTCTCCTCGGGCAACAGGGCCAGGGCCGGCGGGACGGCGTCGGAGAAATAGCGGGCGCCCTGGCTGCCGCCGAAGACGAGCAACGTGAAGCGATAGCCGGGAACGGGCGCTTCGAAGGGCCGGGCTGCCGCGTCGATCACGACCTGGCGGACGGGGTTGCCGGTCAACAGCGCCTTGCCTGCCATTTCGCCTTCGACGAGCCGGGTGTGCTCGAAGGACGTGGCGATGGCGTCGACGCGGCGGGCCAGCATCTTGTTGGCCCGGCCCAGCACGGCATTCTGCTCGTGGACGGCGGTAGGGATGCCTTTCATCGTGGCGGCCATGAGGGGCGGGAACGTGGGGTAGCCACCGAAACCGACGACGGCGGACGGCTGCACAGTGGCGAGCAGTTTCATCGCCGCGCGCACGCCCCTGGCGAGCGTCAGCACGGTCTTGGCGGCACTCAGTGGCGAACGGCCGGACGTGGTGGCGGCGGGCACCTGATACACATTGCGGGCCGGGAAGCCCGTGCCGTAGCGATCGCCGCGCATGTCCGTGACGAGATCCACCGGCACGCCACGGCGCCCCAGCGCCTCGGCCAGTGCAAAGGCTGGAAACAAATGGCCACCGGTTCCTCCCGCCGCCAGCATCACGCTGCCGCCCGTCGCGTTCACGCTCTCGCCCCCGTATTGGTCTTGCATCGTTTGTCAGGCCGTCTCGTACATCGACCGCAGTTGCGGCATTTTCGCGGTCGCCCCCTCCGGCCGTCGCCGCATGAGTGCGAGCAGGAAGCCCGCCGACAGCGCCGCCGACAGTGTGGACGACCCTCCCGTCGAGATGAAGGGCAGCGTCATGCCCTTGGCCGGCAACAGGCCGACGTTGACGCTCATGTTGATCATCGCCTGCAGGCACATCATCGTCGCCAGTCCCGCGATGGCGAGGCTGATCGATTGCTCGCCCTCCACGGCGGCACGGCGGAACGCGCGCACGCCGACGACCGCGAAAAGCGCGATCAGCACGAGGCAGGCGACCGCCCCCAATTCCTCGCCGATGACGGCGAAAATAAAGTCCGTGTGCGCGTCCGGCAGCACCGTCTTGATCGACCCTTCGCCGGGGCCCCGGCCCAGGAAGCCTCCTTCGTTGAACGACTGCAAGGCCTTCTCGATCTGGTAGTTGTCCCCCGAGGAGGGATCGAGGAAGCGATCGACCCGCCGGCGGACGTAATCGAACGTCATGTAGGCGAGGCCGAGGCCGACGAGGCTGCCC
Source organism: Hyphomicrobiaceae bacterium (assembly GCA_041397775.1). GTDB lineage: Bacteria > Pseudomonadota > Alphaproteobacteria > Rhizobiales > Hyphomicrobiaceae. Next base: position 233,044 of record JAWKWB010000008.1, read on the forward strand.
GAGGCGAAAAGGCCGGCCAGGATGACGGAGTGACCGGCGAGGAACAGCAGCGTGCCCCAGATGGCGAGCAAAAGCATGGTCTGGCCGACGTCGGGTTGCAGGAGCAGCAGCGCCGACACGAGGGCCAGGAGGCCGATCGCGGTTCCAAGCGCGGGCACCTGATCGACGCGCCGGCTTTCGGCCAGCAACCATGCCGAAATGACGACGAAGCCGGGCTTGGCGAGTTCAGAGGGCTGGAACGACAGGCCGGCGAAACGCAGCCAGCGCCGCGCGCCATTGATTTCCGGTCCGGCGACGACCACCCAGACCAGCAGGACGAGGGCGGCGGCAAGCGTGAGCAGGGCAAGACGCCGGATCTGGCGCGGAGAAAACATCGACACCGCCAACATGACCAACACGCCGAGCGCGGCGAAGCCGAAATGGCGGACGGCGAAATGGTAGGTGGCAAAGCCCTTGCGCACGGCCACCGACGGGCTCGCCGCAAGCGACAGGATCACACCGGCGCCCATCATGACCAGGAAGATCGCGAGCAGCGCGCGGTCGACGGTGAACCACCATTCCGAGAGCAGGCTGCGATCGGAGCGGGTGAAGCTCATGGCGGTCCGCCGTCTCGGGCACTGGCCACGCCCTCGCGTGCGATCACGAGGTCGCGGAAGACGTTGCCGCGATGCTCGAAGCTGCGGAACTGGTCGTAGCTGGCACAAGCGGGCGACAAGAGCACGACGGGCTCGGCACCGGGAGAGGCCGCCGCGTCCTCTGCCGCGCGCGCCAGCGCTACATCGAGGGTGCTGCAGCGCTCGAAGGGCACGCGGCCCTCGAGCGTGGCGGCGAAGGCGTCGCTCGCATAGCCGATGAGGTAGGCCTTGGCGATGCGCGGAAAATAGGCGGCAAGCGGTGCGATCCCGCCTTCCTTCGGCTTGCCGCCGAGGATCCAGAAAATATCCCGAGGCCAGGAAGCCAGGGCCTTTTCCGTGGAGTCGGCGTTGGTCGCCTTGCTGTCGTTGATGAAGAGGACCTTGCCCGCGCGCCCTACCTCTTCCATGCGGTGCGGCAGGCCGGGATAGGCCGGGAGCGCGGCCGCCATGCCGCGCAAGTCCTCGAGCGAGCCGCCGCCCCGGCAATCCTGCAGCGCGCTGATCGCGGCGATTGCGGCCATCGCATTCTGGACGTTGTGGCGCCCGCGCAGCGTACCGACGCCTGCGACCGAGGCGATCTCGACATCGTGCGTCGCGCCCGGCGCATGAGCGAGAATGCGGCTGCCCTCGGCGTAGATGGCCGGGCTTGCGCCCGCGTCGTTCTGCACCGCGAACGGATATATGCGGCGGCCGGCCGCTTGCAGCCGCCCGAAGATCGCCCGGCACCAATCGTCCTCTATGCCGATGCAGACGGCCTGGGATGCCGCGACGAGGCGCTCCTTGATGGCCGCGTAGTTGCGCATCGCAAGATCGGCATCGTCGGCCGGCCCATGGCGGTCGAGGTGATCGGGCGACAGATTGAGCAATACGCCGACCGTGGGATCGAGGGAGGGCGTCAGGTCGATCTGGAACGACGACATCTCGACGATATGGTGGACGTGCGGGGCCGGCGGGTCGAGCGACAGGATGGCGGTGCCGATGTTGCCGCCCATCTGCACGTCGCGCCCCGCCCGGCGCAGGAGATGGGCGAGCAGCGCCGTCGTCGTCGACTTGCCGTTGGTGCCGGTGATCGCGATGAACGGGCTCGTCGGGCAGAGCTTGCGCCGCTCGCGGCAGAACAGCTCGATATCGCCGATCACCTCGATGCCGGCCGCGCGCGCCTTGCCTACCGTCCAATGCGGCTCGGGATGCGTGAGCGGCACGCCCGGTGCCAACACCAGGGCGGCGAAGGCCGACCAGTCCGCCGCGCGCAGATCGACCAGCGAGACGCCGGCCTTCACGGCTGCGTCACGCGAGGCTTCGCCGTCGTCCCAGGCGGCAACGTCGGCCCCGCCGGCTTCGAGCGCGCGCACGGTGGCGAGGCCCGAACTGCCCAGCCCGAAGACGGCGACGCGGCGGCCCGCGAATGTCGTGACGCGAATCATGCGCGGATTCTACCTGCTTTTTCTGGGCGCTGCCGCCGGGCTACTCAGCGTAGCTTGAGGGTCGAAAGGCCCACCAGCGCCAGCACCACGGAAATGATCCAGAAGCGGACGACGACGGTCGATTCCTGCCAGCCCTTCTGCTCGAAATGATGGTGGAGCGGCGCCATGCGGAAGACGCGCTTGCCGGTCATCTTGAACGACGCCACCTGGATGATGACCGAAAAGGTCTCGAGGACGAACAGGCCGCCGACGATGGCCAGCACGATCTCGTGCTTCGTGGCGACGGCAATGGAGCCCAGTGCGCCGCCCAGCGCCAGCGATCCCGTATCGCCCATGAAGATCATGGCGGGCGGCGCGTTGAACCAGAGGAAGCCCAGGCCGGCGCCCAGGAGCGCGCCACAGACGATCGACAATTCGCCGACGCCGGAGACGAAGTTGATCTGCAGGTAGCTGGCGAAACGGAAGTGGCCCGTCAGGTAGGCGATGAGGCCGAACGTCGCCGCGGCGATCATCACGGGCACGATGGCGAGGCCGTCGAGGCCGTCCGTCAAGTTCACGGCATTGCCGGCGCCCGCGATGACGATGATGCCGAGTAGGATGAAGACGTAGCCCAAGTCGATGAAGACCGTCTTGAAGAACGGGATCGTCAGCGTGGGCTTGCCCAGCGACATGATCACGTAGGCGGCGACACCGGCGACGATGAACTCCAGGGCCAGCCGGGCCTTGCCGCCGAAGCCGGAGGCGGTCTGCTTGGTGACCTTGAGGTAGTCGTCATAGAAGCCGATCATGCCGTAGGCCAGCGTGACGCCCAGCACAGTCCACACGTAGGGGTTCGACAGGTTGGCCCACAGCAGCGTCGAGACGGTGACGCCCGACAGGATCATGAGGCCGCCCATGGTAGGCGTGCCGCGCTTGGCCAGATGCGTTTTCGGCCCGTCGTCGCGGATCGGCTGCCCCTTGCCCTGGCGCACGCGCAGGCTGTCGATGATCGCGGGGCCGAACAAAAACACGAACAGCAGCGCCGTCATGATCGCGCCGCCGGTGCGGAACGTGATGTAGCGGAAGACGTTCAGCGGACCATAGACGTCACTGAAGTTGACCAGCTCGTAGAGCATACGTTTCCTCGAAACCCCGACAGTCAGTTGAACTCGCGCCCGCCATCAGCCCGTGACTGGGGAAAAGCGCTGCTTGATTGCCTCGACGATCGGCGCCATGCGGCTGCCGAGCGATCCCTTGACCATGACGACATCGCCCTCCCGCAGCGCGGCGACGACCGGCGTGACGATCTCGGCAGACGTTGCCCCCCACTCGCCCCGGAGATCTGCCGGCAGGCTGTCGAAGAGCAGCTTCATGTTGGGACCGCACGCGAAAACGAGATCGACGCGCGCACGTTCGAGAACCGGCTTCAGGCCCCGGTGGAAGTCGGCCGCCGGTTCGCCGAGTTCGAGCATATCGCCAATTACGGCGATACGGCGGGCGTGGCGGTCGCGCGGGACATCGCCAAGCACGGCGATGGCGGCGGCCATGGAGCGGGGATTGGCGTTATAGCTCTCGTCGATCAGCAGGACACCGCTGCCGGCGAAAGCCGTGCGCTCGCCGCGTCCGCGCGGTGGGCCGATGTCCCGCATCGGCGACAGCGCCGCCTGCGAGAGGCAGCCGAGGCAATCGAGTGCGAGCACGACCGCCAAGGAATTTAGTGCGATATGCGCGCCGGGCGTGCCATGCGCGTAGGCCAGCGTACGATGCCCTGCACTGCCGGCAAGCGTCGCCGTGACGATCTGCGCCACGCCGCCCGCATCGGGCTCCCCGGAGCCGGAGATATCTGCATGTCCAGCCCCGCCGAACGTCAGGACGCGGGCATCCTTCGCATCGGCCGCCGTCCGCAACCGCTCGAAATGCGGGCTGTCGACCGGCAGGATGGCGATACCGCCGGGCTCGAGGCCTTCGAAGATTTCCGCCTTGGCGTTGGCAACACCGATCTCGCCATCGGGGAAATTGCCGACGTGCACGGGCAGCACGTTCGTCACGACGGCAATGTGAGGGCGGACCATCTTCGTCAGCGGCGTGATCTCGCCCGCGTGGTTCATGCCGATCTCGAAGATTGCGAAATCGACGTCGGCCGGCATGCGGGCGAGCGTCAGGGGCACGCCCCAGTGGTTGTTGAAGGATTTGTCCGGCGCATGCACCTTGCCCACGGTGGCGAGGCAGGCGCGCAGCATTTCCTTGGTGCCCGTTTTTCCAGCACTGCCGGTGACGGCCAGGACCCTCGCCGTGGCTTTGAGCCGGGCGCGGGCGGCAACGCCGATGCGCTCAAGGGCACGCAGGGTGTCGTCGACGCGCAGCAGGGCGCCGTCGCCCGGCCCGCGCCGATAATCGCGCGACACGAGCGCCGCGGCAGCGCCGTTCTCGAATGCGGCGGTCACGAAGTCATGGCCGTCGCGCTGGTCTTTCAAGGCCACGAAGACGTCGCCGGGCGCCAGGCTGCGCGTGTCGATCGAGAAGCCGGCGATGGCCTCCGCAGGGCTGCCATCGGCCTGCCCGTGCGCCGCTGCTACGAGCGCATCCCATGTCCACAATGCGTCAGCCACGATTGCCCTCGATCCCCCTGATGGCGGCCAGCGTCTCCTCCTGGTCGGAGAACGGCAGCACCGTGTCGCCTACGATCTGGCCGGTCTCGTGGCCCTTTCCCGCCACGAGCAGGACATCGCCCTTGCCGAGCAGCGCCACCGCTGCCTGGATCGCCTCGGCACGGTCGCCGATCTCACGGGCTCCAGGCGCACCGGCGAGGATTTCGGCTCGGATCGCCTCGGGGCGCTCGCTGCGCGGGTTGTCGTCGGTGACGATCAGCACGTCGGACTTGGTGGCGCCGATACGGCCCATGATCGGCCGCTTGCCGCGGTCCCGGTCGCCACCGCAGCCCACCACGCAGATCAGCCGGCCGGTCGCGAAGGGGCGCAGGGCGTCGAGCGCGGCTTCCAGCGCCTCGGGCTTGTGGGCGTAGTCGACGACGGCGATGCCGCCGCGAACCTCGCCGACGACCTCCAGCCGGCCTTTAACGCCGGCGAGACTCGGCAATGCCGCCAGGGCGGCGTCCGCCGTCTCGCCGCAGGCCATCGCCAGCCCTGCGGCCACCAGCGCGTTGCCCGCCTGATAGTCTCCGATCAGCGCCAGTTCGCAGGCGTGCGTGCGCCCGGCGTGCTCGACCTCGATCTGCTGGCGGAAACCGTTGCGCTCCACCCGCACCAGCCGCAGCGTTTCGCCGGCGTGTCCCGTGGTCATGACCTCGAGGCCGCGCGCACGCGCCGCCGCAATGGCCGCGTCGGCATAGGCGCCGTCGGCATTGACCACGACGGGCTGCCCCGGCTGCATCAATTCCCGGAACAGCCGCAACTTGGCATTCAGATAGGCCTCGATCGTGGGGTGATAGTCGAGGTGGTCGCGGCCCAGGTTGTTGAAGGCCGCCGCCGTCAGGCGAACGCCGTCGAGGCGGAACTGGTCGAGCCCGTGCGAGGAGGCTTCCAGCGCCAGATGGGTGACGCCGTCCCGGGCGAGCCCCGCCATCGTCGCTTGCAGCGTCACGGGATCGGGCGTGGTCAGCGAACCATAGACGGCGCCGTCCGGCCGCACCACGCCGATGGTCCCGAGCGAGGCCGCCTGACGGCCGCAGGCGGCGAATATCTGGCGCGTGAACTCCGCGATCGACGTCTTACCGTTGGTGCCCGTGATGGCCACGACGGTTGCGGGTTGGTCGCCATGAAAGCGAGCCGCCATCAGCGCCAGGGCGCGGCGCGGCTCGGGTGCACGCAGCACGCACATGCCCGGAGGGACGGCGATCGCGGCATCGGGGCCGGCCAGGATCGCCACGGCGCCCGCTGCCACCGCGTCGGCAACGAAACGCGCGCCATCCGCCCGGCTGCCGGCAAGGGCGGCGAACAGGTATCCCGGCCGCACGGCGCGGCTATCGGGCGTGAGCCCTTCGATCTCCAGTCCGGACGGATCGCCCTCGCAGGACGTCTCGGGTCCGAGCAACGCTGAAAGTTGCATGGCTGCTCCGGTCACCAGCTGGCCATGACCGACACGGTGCCGGTCTGCTGCCTGCGAGCGGCCAGCTCCAGCAGCCGTTATCTATTTTGCGTCGCCCATTGCGTCAAACGTCTGAAAACGTCTTTTGTCAGAATTTCCGGATTCGCCAGCCTCGATCTCACGGATGTTCCGGCTCGACAACAGCCACCGCGTTCAGACGGCGCGGGAGCACACCCAGCACGGGTGCGATGCGCTCGATGAGGTTGGCGGTGACGGGGGCCGCATTGAGGCTGGCGGTGATCTGCCCGCGCGTACCTTCGGCCGGTTGCGGCTCGACGAGTGAGACGAGCGTGACGTAGCGTGGTGCGTCCATGGGGAAGGCTGCGAGGAAGGAGGCGATGACCGCCTTGCGCGCGTAGCCCTTGGGGCCGGGCATCTCGGCCGTCCCGGTCTTGCCGCCGACGCGATAACCCGCAACATCGGCGCGCCGACCGGTGCCGATCGCGGTGGTGACGTTGAGGCGCATGATCTCGCGGATCGCATCGCTGGTCTCGGGCGACACGATACGCTCGCGCGACGGCACGCTCGCCTGCTCCAGATAGTGTGGAGCCACCCGATAGCCGCCGTTCAATAGGGTTGCAGCAGCGGCCACGAACTGGATCGGCGTGACGGCCAGGCCATGGCCATAGGAGATCGTCACCGCCTCCAGTTCCTGCCAGCGCCCGGGAACCAGGGGTTGGGCGACCGGACCCGCCTCCGTCCGCATCGCCCCCGTGAGGCCGAGGCGGGCCAGAAACATCTGCTGGCGCGGCACGCCTGCTTCGAGCGCGATCGAGCCGGCGCCGACGTTGGAGGAGCGCAGGAAGATCTCCCGGACGGTCATGGGGCGGCCGACGGGATGGGGATCGCGGATGGTGTAGCCGTCACGTACGATGGGGCGGGTGACGTCGTAGGTCTTGGCGAGCGTCGCGATGCCCTGATCGAGCCCCATCGCCACCGTAATCGTCTTGAAGATCGAGCCAAGCTCGTAGACGCCACCTTGCACCCGGTCGATGCTGTCCAGGTCGTCCGGGCCGATATGGTTCGGGTCGACCGAGGGCAGCGAGGCGGAACCGAGGATGGCGCCCGTTTCGACGTCCATGACGAGCCCCATCGCCGCCTTGGCCCGGTAGCGGGCCAGCCCCGCATCGAGCTCCGAGGCGAGTGCCTGCTGGATACCCAGGTCGATGGTGGTGCGCACCGGCGGGCGGGTGGACGAGCCCGCCCCGATCACCGGCTCGAGGCCCAGCGTCTCGTCCACGTGCCGCTCCAGACCGGCGACACCGCGGTTATCGACATCGACACGGCCGACGACATGGCCAAGCAGGGTTCCCAGCGGATAGACGCGCTTGGGTTCGCGCTGGAAGGCGAGGCCGGGCAACCCCAGCTCGTGCACCCGCTGCGCCTCGACGGGCGTCAGGTGCCGCTTGATCCAGGCAAAGCGCCGCGTGCGGTCGGACAAACTCTTGCGCAAGGTGGCCGCATCGAGCGTCGGCAGTGACGTGACCAGCTTCTCCACGGCCTCGTCGACGTCGAGCAGGATCGAGGGATCGGCATAGAGCGACGGCGCACCGACATCGGCCGCGATCACGTGGCCGTCGCGATCGACGATATCGGGCCGCGCGAACGTTCGCGCCACAGGCTCGGCGGCGTGCAGGCCGCCGCTCTCGCCGCGCACGAGCGAGAGACGCAGGATCTGGCCGGCGATCGCGGCAAGGCCGACGGCGAGAACACCCGCCACGAGCATCAACCGCGAACGCGAAAGGCTGCCCATGTCGAGCGCGGGGGGCGCGGAGCGTGCATTTGCGAACCGCATATCAGCGCCCTCCGTTCCGGTCGTTCACCGGGTCGGTACCGGGCGCGGCCGTCGTCGGCTCAGTCGCATCATCGTCGCGCGTCTCGTCGATCAGCCGCGCGATGCCGTCCTCGAACGCCTGGCCGATGCGCAGGTATTGGTGCTCGCGCACGGGCTCCAGGCCCTGGCGGCGGGCGAGCCGCTCGATGCGGTCGGGGCGCGCGAGATAGGCACGCTCGGATTTCAGCACCGCGAGATCGGATTGCAGGCGCTCCGCGTCGCGTTCCTGCCGTTGCACGCGCTGCTCGATGCGCCGGGTATCGTGCTTGAGGGCATAAAGGGCACAGCCCGATCCGATGACCAGGACTACAGCCAGCAACTGGACAAGACGCGCCATCGGCCAACTCCGGTTCCGGCCGGACGGCTACCGGGGCACCTCCGGAAGACCGAGCACGGCCGCACTCTCGAGCGGGATCGCTGGCGCTTCGGTGCGCACCGCTGCCCTCAGCTTGGCCGAACGGGCGCGGGGGTTCGCGGCGATCTCGTCTTGAGAAGGAGTTAACGGGCGCTGGTTAACAATTCGGAAACTTGCATGCTGTTCCGAATCATCCGCAATCGGCACATGCCGCGAAACCGCTGCTGCACGCCCGCTGCGATTGGTGAGGAAACGCTTGACGATGCGGTCCTCCAGCGAATGGAAAGTAACCACGACGAGGCGCCCTCCCGGCGCTAAAACGTGCTCGGCGGCCGACAGCGCGCGAACCAGCTCGCCCAATTCGTCGTTCACGTAGATGCGCAGCGCCTGGAAGGTCCGCGTGGCTGGATGCTTGTCGTCGCCCTGCGCACGGCCAGCGGCACGCGCCACGATACGGGCCAGTTCCGCGGTCGTCTCGATGGGCTTGTTGCGACGCGCCGCGACTATGGCGGACGCGATGCGACGCGATTTCCGCTCCTCGCCCAGCAGGTAGATGATGTCGGCGAGCGTGCGTTCGTCGGCCTCCATCACGACATCGCGCGCCGAGAGCCCCTCTCTGCCCATGCGCATGTCGAGCGGGCCGTCCGCCATGAAGGAAAACCCGCGCCCGGCCTCGTCCAACTGCATCGACGAGACGCCGATATCGAGCATCACGCCCTGGACCTGCGCGAACCCGGCATCCGACGCGATCTCGCCGAGTTCGGAAAAGCGACCATGACGCAAGAGAAGGCGGCCCTGCGCCGCGGCCACGAGTTCCTGCCCGCGGGCGATGGCGGTCGGGTCGCGGTCGATGGCCAGGACGTGCGTTCCAGGGACCGCCAGGACGGCGCGCGTGTAGCCGCCCGCACCGAACGTGCCGTCGATCACCACATCGCCGTCGCAGGGCGCGAGCGTTTCCACGACCTCGCGCAGAAGGACGGAAATGTGAGGCGGAGACGATTGCGTGGGTTCGACGTCGGCATCAGGCGGGGTCATCGCTCGGCTTCCTTGCAGGCACCGCGGCCGACGCCGCGCCCAGAAGCTGGCGATGGGCGCTCACCTTTTCGCGGGCACGTGCGCGGCGCTCGTCGAAGCGTCGAGGCTCCCAGATCTGAAACTTTTCGCCAAGCCCGACAAATGTAACTTCGGTCTCGAGGCCGGCGTGCGCGCGCAGCCGCTCAGGAAGGACGATGCGGCCGTCCTGGTCGATCGTGAGGATCTGGACGTCGCCGTAGAGTGCGACAGAGAGCTCGTCCCGCTCGTCCGAATAGTCCGGCAAGCCATTGAGAAGCCCGTCGATCTTGCGCGCAAGTCTTTCGCCGCCAGCATCGAGGGCCGGAGCGTCGAGCGAGGGGTAGCAATAGACGCCGAGGAGGGCGCCTCCGCCGTATCGGTCCTGCTCGAGCACCGACCTGAAGGTCGCAGGGATGGAGACGCGGCCTTTCGCGTCGATCTTGTTCGTGAATGTCGAGACAAAGCGGTCCATCCCTCGTCTAGCAAGCCTCGCCCCGACGCCCGATACGCAGGCCACGCCTCACATCACGCGACCACTGAAACTCATCCCGTCCGACACACCCCGCTGACAACTTCAGGCCACCGGCGAATTCCGTTTGCAGACCTCACCGGCCGGGTGCGGGCGGTCGCCGTCGGCTCCTCCCCCATAACCGGAGCCTGGCGCCGCAACCCGCATCCCTGGCCCGGTGCGGACGGGCATGACTGGGATGCCATGGGATTTTATGGGTGTCAATGGAATATTAACCATAATTCATGGTTTCACTGCCGGCGCCCGTGGCGCAAACAGGCCACTGAATGGCGCAGCTCGGCATGTCGCGTTTCTTGCGAAATTTCATATTGAAGGCCGCCAGAGGCTTCTCCGCGGGCGCGCGGTCAACGACACCTTCACCATGCCGATGGGAAAAAAATCCCACTTGATGCGCGGACGGATGTGTTGAATTGTTAAGGAAGTCTTAACCGTCGAGTAACGATTGACCGCCCATGTCGACAGCACCCGCGTCATTGCATTCCGCACCCGCCCGCAAGCCCACGTTCGAGCGCCGCAGCTGGCTCAACGACATCGTGGTCGACTACGGCCCCGAGGACGTCATGGGCCGGCTGTTCCTCAAGGCAGACACCGAGCTGCGGGCAAAGGGCGTCAACTTCGCATTCGCCCCCCTGGAAGAGCTGATCGCGGTCAACAAGCAGCATTCCGACAGCTGGCGCCCGATCCTGCCGATCTTCGATCCGGACTGCGGCGGGGCGACGCCGGAAAACAGCTTCGCGCTGCTGGGCTACAACAACGACGGCGAATGCGTCACGGCGCAGGCGGCGCGGATCTATACGCTCACCAAGAACAGCCTCAAGGAAGAGATCGAGAGCCTGCGCATCTTCTACGCCGATCCGGAGCGGTCACGCTTGCCGGGAGAGCGCATGGAGGTCACCGCCCCCATTGCCGACCAGATCGACGGGCGCGTCGCCTTCGTCGGGGCCGTCTGGTACCGGCCGGACTTCCGCGGACGCGGGCTCGTCAACGTCATGTCGCGCGCCGTGCGGGCCTATGCCTACACGCGCTGGCTATGCGATTTCACGTTCACGTTCATGGCGGACAGCGTCTACAGCCAGGGTGTGGCCCAACGCGCGGGCTATGCCAACACGGACTGGGCGATCATGATGCACAACACGCCCGTCCTGCGCGGCGACGTGATCCGCGCCGCCCTGGTGTGGACGACGGCGGACGACGAAATCGCATTCTTCCGCAAGTTCCTAGCCGAGACCGACACGAAGGTCGACGCGGTTGTCGATAATCGAACCGCCGATCAGGCGCGCGTCCGTTGAGTTCTGGCCGGGCACGGGCAGAATGATGCGCTTGTAGCGCAGGCGCGTGCGCCCCTTGTGGGGCCAGCGGACAATTGCATCGACGTCGTCGATGCGCGGCTCGCCCGACCGCAGCGCGTCGGTGTAGGCCTCCGCGACCCAACGGCCGAACTGCCGGTCCGGCTGCTCCTCGATCGGGGCACCGACCGCGCAGGCCCGCCAGACGTCGAAGTCGGCATAAAGACCGCCGCCGAACTCGTCGAAGACGATCTTGTTGTCCGTCTGGTCCGGCTTGACGACCACATAGCGGTTGCCGAGCGCCTTCTCGAGCATCTGCATCAGCTCGCGCTGGCCGCCGGGCGTCTTGTAGCTCTGCCAGTTGGTGACGATCTGGTTCAACAGCGCGTTGGAATTGATCTGCGGAACAGACAGTTTCTGCGAGATGAAGTCGTGCGGCTTGATGCGCTGGCTGCTCGCCACGATCTCGTCCATGCGCTGCAGAAGCTGGGTGCCCGCACGCAGGAGCTCGATGCTCCAGTTCTCGTCGAACCACGACAGGACGACGCGCTCGCTGCGGGAATTACCGAGCCAGCGACGGAGCGCGGCGTAGGTCGCCTCGCCCACCATCGACGGCCGCAGCCGGATCTGGCTGGAGCTGCCATAGAGATTGATCGCGATGAAACCCAGATTGGTCACGGCGTAGGTCGAAAATTCGCCGCCCGAGAAGGGCGAGTCGAATGCGCTACGCAACTTTCGAGATCCGCCATCCCAGATCTCACCTTGATCGTCGATCAACAAAAGCGACACTTTGCACCCCACAATCGGACGACTTTGGACGCACGCCGATGTCGCTTAATTGAGCAGAACTACATTGCGGAAGACTTAAGCCGGTCGGACCAAAGTCCGCTAAAGACTTGGGGTTCACCCGTGTTGGCGTCTTTGAGAAATTCCGATTAGCGGGTCGTTATCGATTGCCTCAAAAACGACACGGGGTACCGGGCAGGTGGCCCGGGTCTGCTCGATGTTGCGCATGGAGGCCGCTGCGATGCCCCTGTTCCTGGCTCTGGTGGCGGTAATTGCGGTGCTTGCCGGTCCGGCTACCGGTGCGCCGCCCAAGCCACGCCAGCTCACGTCGCAAGATGTCCTGAAGTGGATCGACCGGTACCGCGAGCGGCCGGCGCCGCAGCAATTGCCAGACGTCGTGCGGGGGATGAGCGGCATCGGGCTGTTCAAGGACCTGGATTCGGCCGGCATCTACATCGGCTTCATGGCCGGCGTGCTGCGCGACAATCCAGATTCCGCCGAGAAACTCGTCGCGCGCATGTTTCCCATGCCGCCGCCCGATCAGGTCGCGATCATTCGCGCCATCGCCTATTCGGGGCTGCCCAACTGGAAATCCCTGCTGGAGAAATTCGTCGAACGCATGCCGGCGCGAAAGGTGCTCATCCAGCGGTTCCTGTCGGGCAGAATGCCGACCTTGATGAAACTGGCCTTGCACGAGTCGCCCGCCGCGCTCGATACACTCTGGGGGTTCTATTTCGCGAGCGGCCGGCTGGAGGCGATCGACCGGATCATCGGCGTGCTGGCCTGGGCGAAGGACGGCAACGACGTGGAGAAGCTGACGCTCGGCAGCATGGCGAAGTGGACCCTCGCCAACAACGCGCTGCGCGACAAGGACCTGCTCGACCATCTGAAGCGGCAGATCGCCATCATGCCCAAGCCGGTCGCGGTGGAATTGCGGGATGTCGTGGAAGCCGCCGAGACGTTCGAGACGACGAAGATCCGCAAGGCGGCGTTCGCCTCCATCGAGGAATTGAAGCGGAAGGGGCCCGCCTCGTCGCGCAACTTCATGTGGTGGGGGCAAACGGGGCAGACGGCGCTGGCGCTCGGTTGTGTCGTGGCGAGCGTGCTCGGGCACCCCGAAGTGGGCATTCCCTGCGTCGTCGGCGGTGCGGTTTCCTCGGCGGCCCTCAAGGTGCTGGCGCCGCAATAGACGGCGGGCGCATGGCCTGCGCGGGCACGTGGCCTATCGCCTTCGTTCGGGGATGGCGATAGTCTTCGGCCATGCGGTGGGCGAGGCGGTCCCGTGTAGAGCACCGAGCCTTGCGGCACGGCAAGTAACCAATCGGCAGGCTGGTGTGGCGTCGCGTCTTGATTGACCGATCCATGCGGCAAGGGGGGCGTCAACCAAGGCGCGCTGAACGCCACACCAAGCTTATCATTTATCTAATGGCCCTCATGTCGCACCAATATTGGAAAGCGGTTGCGGCTATGGGGCGGTTTTGGCGCGACCGGCCACTCGTGTTCCGGCTCCGACACCTGGTTCCCCGTGCATCATACTCTGGACCAAGTGTCGGAGCCGAAAAAAACACCAGCAACCGTATGATTCTAGTGTATCTTTTGCATCTGACGCTTGGTCATGATCCCAGCCGCGAGTGGGCACCGAACGTCAGATGCGCGACACTAGGTAGACCAGGGCGGACAACGAACCCATGAAGACCTACGAAGGACGGCGCGAATTCGATGGGCTGGTCGTCACGGTGGACGGCAAGCCTCTCGGCGAGCACTACGACGTGAAGCAATTCACGACCTGGGGTTTCGAGTGGACCTACGAAGGTGAAAGCCCGCAGCAGTTGGCTCTCGCCATTCTGTTCGATCACCTGGGTGATGGTGCGCGGGCCATCCAGCTGTCGCACGGCTTCATGAAGAGCGTGATCGCCAACCTCGACAACGACTGGGTGCTGACCAGCGCCGATGTCGACGCCGCCATCGCAGCGCTGGCCCAGGCCTGAGCGGCGCGACGGCCCGCCGGTGTCGTTGCCAGACCGCACACCTGCGCGACCAATGGCCGTCACTTCGTGTGCACACGTTCGTTCCTGTGGATGACGCGACACGGGGGTGTCGCGAGTCGTTTATGCTTCCGGCGAATGGGAGCCCGGCACACCGTTCAGTGCGCCGCAAAGATGGAACGACGACGTGAGCACCTGCCCCTGCTGCGGCAATAGCGTGACGTCCGAAGCACGCCAGACAGTCCGCGTCGACGACGCGCTCATCAGCTTGTGCAACGATGCATACATCGTGGCGCAGCAATGGTCCGCCCGCGAAGTCGGCATTGCCCACGTCACGTGGTGCCTGGCCCGCGCCTCGGCGTTCGCCGATCTCTTTCAGCACCTCGGGGCTGATCGCCAGCGCCTGATCCAGGCTGCCGAGCGCGCCATGGTGCACGCCATATCGCGCGAGCGGACGAGCCACGAGCTGCGCACTGCCACAGACTTGAAGGCGTTGCTGTCGCAGGCCGAACGCATCGCCGTACAGAATGGCCGGGACCGTGCAAGCCCGCGCGAGTTCCTCATGGCCCTGATGCGCCAGCCGGACGGCCTGGCCGCAGCGGCCTTCGCCACGGTGCCGGATGCGCCGCGTGCGACGAACGGCGCCAGCGGCTCGCGCTTCGACGGGGAGCGCGCGGAATTCCACGCCGATATCCGCGCGCATGCGCACGCTGCCTACAACGGCACTGCAGCGGCCGCACGCCACGAGAGAAGCGCCAACGGGGACGAACCTGCGCTCTCGCGATTGCAGGAGCGCCGCATCGATCGCCGTGATGGCGTCCACGGCCGGACATCCCAGCACGCCGAAGGCGCGCCGTCGGACCGGTATTCTCCGCTCTCGTCTCGCGAACGCAGCAGCGCACCCATTGCAACGGCTGCGTCCCGGGACGCCGAGCCGCACGACGCGATGCGCGCGCTGAGCGAGCGGCTGGCGCGTCTCGAGCGGCATGTTCCGGATGCGGGCGGCGCCGCTGGCAGGCTCGTGGCGCTCGAACGCCGGTTCGAGGAGATGCAATCGCTCTCCCAGCGCCTTCTTCAGCTGGAGCGGCAAGGCGCCGACGCGCGCGGACTGGCGGAGCGCCTGGCCGAGAACAACCGCCGGATGGACGACATGCGCGCCTTCGCGCAGCGCCTCCAGCACCTCGAACGGCAGGGCGCGGAAACACGTGAGGCGACCGCGCGCCTCATGGCGAGCGAGGGCCGACCGGATGAGGCCGGCTCGCTCTCGGAGCGGCTTCTCCAGCTCGAACGGCAAAACGTCGATGCGCAGATCCTGGCCAGCCAACTCGCCGCCAGCGAGCGCCAGATGGGAGAAATGCGCGCACTTCTGACACGGCTTTCCGAGACGACTGCGGATCTTTCGACGCAGTTCGCCGCCGAACTCGAACGGACGGCGAGCCTGGGGCTCGATGGTGCAGGAACGGGCGAGGGGCGCGGGCGCGGGACATCGCGCGGCGGCGGTTCGCGCCGGCGGTCATCGCGCAGCGCGCGTGCGGCGGCGGCCCGGGCACGGCGGATGCGGCGACGCATGCGCATCAGGCTGCGGCGGCGGCATGCGCGCCGGGCCTCGATGCGGACCAGCCGTGGCTGGGACAATCGGAAATCCGCGCAGCGCACGGAGCGCTCGCAACTGCCCGTGCCGCTGGTCGAGGCCCGCCCGGAGCCAGCGTCCGTCGCGGCTCCGGTGGTGCAGATCGCCGAATTCGACGAATTGCCGCCAGCCGACTTCGACGACGATACCGACGACACGATCACGCGCGAGAAGCGCTTCTACCTGACCCTCGACGACGATGTGGAGAAGGCGCCATCCATCGGCCCGCGTACCGCCGAGCAATTGGCTGCCGCCCGCGTCACCAAGGTGCGCCACCTGCTGGCGTGCGATCCCAAGAAGGTCGCAGGCCGCGTATCCTCACGCTATATCAATGCGGAACGGATCGTCGCGTGGAAGGCGCAGGCGCGGCTGGTCTGCACCGTGCCCTGGCTCCGAGGCACGCACGCGCAGCTTCTCGTCGGCGCCGGCTTCGATACGCTGGAGAAGCTCGCCCGCGCCGATACCGCATCCGTGTGCGCAGGTATCTTGCGCTTTGCCGCGACGCGCTACGGCCAGGCCGTGCTGCGCTCCGGCGCACCGCCGACGGCGGACCGGATCGCGAAGTGGGTCGAGCACGTCACGCTGGCAGAGCCGGAACGGGCGGCCTGAGGCCACCCGCCGTCCCGGATTTTCCGATCAGTCGCGCAGCAGGTCGTTGATCGACGTCTTGGCGCGGGTCTGGGCGTCGACCGTCTTGACGATGACGGCGCAGTAGAGACCCGGGCCCGTCATGCCATTGGGCAGCGGCATGCCCGGCAGCGAGCCGGGAACGACGACCGAGTAGGGCGGCACCTTGCCGACGTGGATCTGGCCGGTCGACCGGTCGACGATCTTGGTCGTGGCGGAGATGAACACGCCCATCGACAACACCGAGCCTTCGCCGACGATCACGCCCTCGACTACTTCGGAGCGGGCGCCGATGAAGCAATTGTCCTCGATGATGACAGGGTTGGCCTGCAGCGGCTCGAGCACACCGCCGATGCCGACGCCGCCCGAAAGGTGGCAGTCCTTGCCGATCTGGGCGCAAGAGCCGACGGTCGCCCAGGTGTCGACCATGGTACGCTCGCCGACGTAGGCGCCCAGGTTCACGAACGAGGGCATCAGCACGACGTTGGGCGCAATGTAGGAGCCGCGGCGGACGATGGCGCCGGGAACGGCCCGGAACGCCGCCTGCTTGAAGGCGTCCGGCGTCATGTCCTTGAACTTGGAGGGCACCTTGTCCCACCACGATGCGCCGCCTGGAGCGCCGGCGATCATCTCCATGTCGTTGAGGCGGAAAGACAGCAGGACCGCCTTCTTCAGCCACTGATTGACGACCCATTCCTCGCCGCGCTTCTCGGCCGTGCGGGCGGTGCCCTTGTCCAGCATGCCGATCGCCGTCTCGACGGCGTCGCGGACCTCACCCTTGGTCTGCGCGTTCACGGTGTCGCGCATCTCCCACGCGGTCTCGATCGTCTGCTGAAGGCTTGCGGTCGACATGCGTCTATCTCCGTCGATCTGGCTTTTCCTGGCGAGCGTTGTGGCGTGCCCCCCGGCCTACTGTCAATCGGAGGCGTTACCGGGCGTGCGGGAAGAGGCCGATTGCGCCAAGGTCCGGTCTCGACTACGCACGCAAGGCAATCAACGCTGTGCGATCGGGAGAGGCATCGTGTCGAGCCAGGAAACGAGCGAGACCAACCCCGCGGCCGGCTCGGGCGAGAGCAGGGTCGTAAGCGGCATGCTGCTGATGCTGTTCGCAGGCCTGTGCTCGTCACTCCTGCACATCGGCGTGCGCTATGTCAGCACGGCGTTGCCCGCGATCGAGATCGTGGCCCTGCGCTCCGTGTTCACGCTCGTCTTCACGTTGCCGGTAGTGCTGTCGCTGGCGGGCGGCGCCTGGCGAACCAACCGGATCGACCTGCACATCGTGCGCGGCCTGATCGGCGTATCGTCGATGTGGTCGTGGTACTACGCTCTCGGCAAGCTGCCGCTGGCGGACGCGGGCGCGCTGAGCTTCACGACCGGACTGTTCGTCACGCTGGGGGCCGCCCTCGCCTTTGGCGAACGTGTGGGGCCGCGCCGCTGGACAGCGCTCGCCGTGGGCTTCCTCGGGGCCGTCGTCATCCTGCGGCCCGGCGTCGGCGTGATCTCGCTGGCGGCCATCTGGGCGGTGGTCTCGAGCGCGCTGTGGGGGGCCTCGCTACTGATGTCGAAAATGCTCGGGCGGTACGATTCCAGCCTCACCATATCGTTCTACCAGCCGATCATGGTGGCCCCGATCGCGTTCGCATTCGCCATCCCCGGCTGGGTCTGGCCGGAGCCGTGGGCGCTGGCGGTGCTGCTGGGCATGGGCGGCGTCGCTGCGGCCGGCAACTACTGCTATGTCCACGCCCTTCGCATCGCGGAGGCGAGCTTGATCATGCCCGCCGACTACGTGCGGCTGATCTGGATGGCCGGCTGGGGCTTCCTGTTCTTCGCCGAGGTGCCGTTGCTGTCGACCTGGATCGGCGCCGTGCTCATCATCGGCTCGACGCTGTTCATCACGCTGCGCGAGGCGCAACTTGCCGCCGAGCGGCGGCGGCGGGCGGCCAAGGCGAGCTGACCGCCACGGGTGGCCTTTCAGGCGCGCGCGCGGCCCCGGGCCTGCGACTGACGCGCCAGGCGCGCGATCTCGAGCAGCAGGCGTTCGGCATGCGCCACCTCGATCGCAGAGGCGAGGCGGGCAGCCTTCGCGGTCGCCGCGATGCGGCCCAGCGCTTCCGTCAGGAGGGGCAATGACCACAATCGGCACTGGCGTTCCAGGGCAGCGCGTTGACGGAAGTGCGGCTGCGGACGCATCTGCCGGAAGACATCCTCCAGCGAGCGCCCGCCCTCCATATCGGCCCGGATCCTGTGCAGCCGCAGGAAGTGGCGCTGTGCCAACAGAATGACGGCCTGCGGGCTTTCCCCGGCAGCCAGCGCCCGGTCGCACTCGGACAGGGCGGCGGCGGCGTCCCCGACAGCAGCCGCATCCAGGATGCGGTCGATCGCCATCGCGGAGACGTCGCCGACGGCGGCCTCGACGTGGTCCACCTCGATCCGCTCGGCGCCGGCGGCAAAGAGGGCCAACTTCTCGATCTCCGCCCGCGAGAGCGCACGGTCGGCACCCAGGCGCGACAGCAATTCGGCGCGCGCGTCCGGTGAGATCGCGAGCTTGGCTGCCCCCAGCACCTCACTCACCAGCGCATCGAGCGTGGCGCCTTCGTCCGCGTAGCAGGCTATGGCCGCTGCACCTTGCGTCTTCTCGAAGAGCCCGCGCAGGGCATCCTCGCGGCGCAGGTTTCCGCCCTCGACGACCAGCGACCCGGCCAGCGGCGGACCGGTCAGGAGGGCCTTCAGCATGTTCGTGTTGACGCGGCGGCTGGCCGCGACGCGAACGATCTTGGCGCCACCGAACATCGGCACCGTGAAAAGCTCGACGGCGAGACGGTCGGGATCGTTGTCGAAGTCGTGGTCGTCGAGGCGCTGGATTTCGCCGGCTGGCTTTTCGCGTGCCGCCAGGGCCGCACAGAGCGCCTGGGCACGCTCGCCCACGAGCCCCGCATCCTGTCCATAGACGAGAACGGCGCGCACGGCCGGATCAGGCTTGGCGAGGAAGGCAGCGACGCGATTTGCGGGAATGGCGACCACGGCGGCCCTGCCCTTTCAGGTGCGCCGGCCGGATCAGACCTTGTCGCGCGACAGGAAGGCGGCAACGCGGCCCTTGATCTCGGTGGCCATGGTTTTGGCGGCGCGGTCGGCGGCGTCGTCGGCTGCGCGCACGTTCGAATAGATCGACGAGAAGCGATCGAATGCGGCACGCGAGGCGCTCGATCCCTGCAGCAGCACCTTCTTGGAGCTGATCTCGACCAACTTGAAGGTGGAATCCATGTTGTAGATGGAGCTGGACGCCTCGCCCGTGGTGCGCACCAGGGTGGCGCCGATCGATTCCCGCAGGACGATTTCGAGACGATACTTCGGCGTCGTCGTGCGCACGCCGCCGCCCGTCGTCTCGAAGATCAGCTCGTTGCGGAGGCGTTGGCCGTTCTTGCCGCCGATGGTCGATACGTCCACCAACGCCAGCTTGTCCTGCAGACGCTCGCCGCTGGCGGAGGCCGCATACATGGGGCGGAAGCCGCTGCCATCGCTGCAGCCGCCGAGCATGACGGCGGTGCCGAGGCCCACTGCAATGCCGAGCCGCGCGATCACGGACGTCGGCCCGCGTCGTCCCGCCCCAGCCTTGCACACCTCAGACAACGACATTGACGATCCTTTGCGGGACCACGATGACGCGCTTGGGAGCGCGGCCTTCGAGGGCCTTCACTATCGAATCGAGCGCCAGTGCGGCCTTCTCGACCTCGTCCTTCGTGGCGGAGCGGCTGACCGTCAGCTCGTCGCGCCGTTTACCATTGACCTGTACGGCAACGACGACGGTATCGTCAACGAGCAAGGCCGGGTCGGCCTTGGGCCAGGGCTGTTCTACCAGCAGCGTGTTGTATCCGAGCCGCGTCCAGCACTCCTCGCCCAGGTGCGGCATCATCGGCCCGAGCATCTGAACGAAGATTTCGGCGGCCTCGCGCAGCGCCCAGTCGAGGCCGGGGCCCGACTTGGAGAGCATGGCCGACATGGTGTTCGACAGCTCATACAGTTGCGCAACGGCAACATTGAAGCGCAACCCCTCGATATTCTTGCCGACCTGATCCAAGGCCTTGTGGGCAGCACGGCGCACCGCCATCGCCTCGTCGCCGAGTACGTCGGGCTGCTTGGCGCCCTTGGGGGCCGCCTTCTCGAGAACATCGTCGATGACGCGCCAGACGCGCTGCATGAAGCGGCCCGCACCGGCGACGCCGGCCTCGGTCCAGATCACGTCACGCTCGGGCGGGCTGTCGGACAGCATGAACCAGCGGGCGCAGTCGGCACCGTAGTGGGCGATGATGTCGTCGGGGTCGACGAGGTTCTTCTTCGACTTCGACATCTTCTCGATGGACCCGATGATCGCCGGCTTGCCCGTTGCCAGCTCGGTGGCGCGACGCTCCGCCCCCTCGCCTTCCAGGCTGATCTCGGTGGGCAGCAGCCAGGCGCCGGCCTCGGACTTGTAGGTCTCGTGGACGACCATGCCCTGCGTGAAGAGCGCCGCGAACGGCTCGCGCAAGTTCTTGCCGCCGGCATGTCCCGTTTCTCCCATCGCACGATAGAAGAAGCGCGAGTAGAGCAAGTGCAGGATCGCATGCTCGATGCCGCCGATGTATTGATCGACGGGCATCCAGTAGTCGATGGCCGTCTTGTCTACGGGCGTCTTGGCGTCCGGCGCCGTGAAGCGCGCGAAATACCACGACGAATCCACGAAGGTGTCCATGGTGTCGGTTTCACGGACGGCCTTCTGCCTGCACTTCGGGCAGTCGACATGCTTCCACGTCGGGTGCCGGTCGAGCGGGTTGCCGGGCACGTCGAAGGTGGCGTCGTCGGGCAGCATGACGGGGAGCTGATCGGCGGGGACCGGCACCGTGCCGCAGGTACCGCAGTGGATGACCGGGATCGGGCAGCCCCAGTAGCGCTGGCGGGAAATGCCCCAGTCGCGGAGGCGGAAGTTGACCTTGCGCTCGGCCACCGGCTTGCCGGCCAGCACTTCCTTCTCCAGGCGGCGCGCCACCTCGTCGAAGGCGGCCTCGGGCGACAGCCCGTCCAGGAACCGGGAATTGATCATCTCGCCCTCGTCCAGGTAGGCGACGCCCTCGTGCACCTTGGCGATGGCCTGGGCGCGGCGCGGCTCCTCCTTGGGCGCGACCACGGGGATGATCGGCAACTGCATGTTCTTGGCGAACTCTATGTCGCGCTGGTCGTGACCGGGACAGCCGAAGATGGCGCCCGTACCGTAGTCCATGAGAATGAAGTTGGCGACGTAGACGGGGAGCTGCCAGCTCGGATCGAACGGATGCACCGCCTTGATGCCGGTGTCGAAGCCGCGCTTCTCCGCCTTCTCCAGGTCGGCCACGGACGTGCCCATGCGGCGGCATTCGTCGCAGAAATCGGCCAGGGCCTTGTTCTTGGCGGCTGCCGCCCTGGCGAGCGGATGATCCGGCGCGATCGCCATGAACGAGGCGCCGAACAACGTGTCCGGCCGGGTGGTGAAGATCTCGAGCTCCGTCTCGCCGGACGGCACCGTTTCGGGCACCAGCTTCCAGCGGACCATCAGGCCCTCGGAACGGCCGATCCAGTTCTCCTGCATGAGGCGAACCTTCTCGGGCCATTTCTCAAGCGTTTTCAACGCATCGAGCAGGTCCTGGCTATAGGCGGTGATGCGGAAGGCCCACTGCGCCAGCTCACGCTGCTCGACCAGCGCGCCCGAGCGCCAGCCACGCCCGTCGATCACCTGCTCGTTGGCGAGCACGGTCTGGTCGACGGGGTCCCAGTTCACCTTGGCCTTGCGGCGATAGGCCAGATCCTTCGCGTACATGTCGAGGAACAGGCGCTGCTGGTGCACGTAATAGGAGGGATCGCAGGTTGCGACCTCACGGCTCCAGTCGAGCGACAGGCCCATCGACTTGAGCTGGGTCTTCATCGCCGCGATGTTCTCGTAGGTCCACTTCTTGGGATGCGTCTTGCGCTCCATGGCGGCGTTCTCGGCGGGCATGCCGAAGGCGTCCCAGCCCATGGGATGCAGCACGTTGAAGCCCTGGGCGCGCTTGAAGCGGGCCAGCACGTCGCCCATCGTGTAGTTGCGGACGTGCCCCATGTGGATACGACCGGAGGGATAGGGGAACATCTCGAGCACATAGCATTTCGGACGGCTCGGATCGGTGGCCGTGCGGAACACGTCCTTGCCGTCCCAGACGCCTTGCCAATGCTTTTCGCGCTCGGGCGCGTTGTACCGCTCGATGGCCATGGGGCTTTCCGCTCTCCGGATTCTCTATAATTCGCGGCGTAAAGAGCCTGAACGAGGCCCTGCGGTCAAGACGCACGCGCAGAAGACATGCACGCACGGGTCCCGACGAGGACATCACGGTGGCCCGAGGCGGCCGGGCCATGCTATCTGCCGGGCGAACGCAGAACGACTAGACGAGCGGGGCAGACCCATGACAGACGCGGCGACACCACATCCCCAACTCGACGAGGTTCTGGGCCGGATCACACAGGCCGCGCGCGCGGCCGGCCGCGATCCATCGTCCGTCACGCTGGTCGCCGTCTCGAAGACGTTCGAGGCCGATGCCATCCGTCCCGTGCTGCGCGCCGGGCAGCGCGTGTTCGGTGAGAACCGCGTTCAGGAGGCCAAGGGCAAGTGGCCCGCGTTGAAGGCGGAATTCCCTGATGTCGCGTTGCACCTGATCGGACCGCTGCAGTCCAACAAGGCGAAGGAGGCCGTGGCGCTGTTCGATGCCATCCACTCCATCGACCGGCCGAAGATTGCACATGCCATCGCCGACGAGATGAAGAAGCAGGGGCGCGCGCTGTCGCTGTTCGTCGAGGTCAACACCGGCGAAGAGCCACAAAAAGCCGGCATCGCGCCGCGCGACCTGCCGGCCTTCATGACGCTGTGTCGCGACGAATTGCATCTACCGATTGCGGGATTGATGTGCATTCCACCACACGACGAGGAACCGGCAGTGCATTTCGCCTTCCTCGCCAAGCTCGCGAAAGAGGTGGGCGTGGCGGGGCTCAGCATGGGCATGAGCGCGGATTTCGAGGCCGCGATCGAGCTTGGCGCCACGCATGTGCGCGTGGGATCGGCGATCTTCGGCGGGCGGCACTGAGGCCCAGCCGGGGCGCCCTCACGGGATGGCTTCGTCAGGCTGTCATGCAATCAGCGGATAGCTGGGGGCGCGCGGACGCGCACTTCTCCGCTTCCGCCGATTCACTGCACCTGATAGGTAAGGCGATGGACCCACTCCCCTGAGCGATCGATAGAACGTCCTCATTTGCGCCCTCCGAGGGCCGCAGACGCGGGACGCATATCCGAATCCTCGACGGGGAAGACGACAAACGCGAAGGAGGCGCACATGACGTCCAGCAGCAGCCCGAAGATCGCAACCGACGTCGGCCTGACGTTCGACGACGTGCTGCTGGTGCCCGGCGCCTCCGAAGTCCTGCCGGGCGAGACGGACGTCGCCTCGCAGGTGACGAAGGAGATCGCGGTCAAGATCCCGATCCTGTCGTCGGCCATGGATACGGTGACGGAAGGGCGGCTCGCCATCGCGGTGGCACAGGCCGGCGGCATCGGCGTCGTGCATCGCAACCTGACGCCGGAGCAGCAGGCCGACCAGGTGGCGATGGTCAAGAAGTTCGAGTCCGGCATGGTCGTGAACCCCGTGACCATCCATCCCACGGCCACGCTGTCGGAAGCCCTCGACCTGATGGCACGACACCGCATCTCCGGCATTCCCGTGGTCGAGCCGGCGCGGGAAGGCCATCGCGACGGGCGCCTCGTCGGCATTCTCACCAACCGCGACGTGCGCTTTGCCAGCAATCCCAACCAACCCGTCTCCGAGCTGATGACCAAGGAGCGGCTCGTCACGGTGAAGGAGGGTGTGGCCCGCGACGAGGCCAAGCGGCTGCTGCATCAGAACCGCATCGAGAAGCTGATCGTGGTGGACGACGACTACTGCTGCATCGGCCTCATCACGGTGAAGGACATCGAGAAGGCGCAGAAGCATCCCAACGCCTGCAAGGACGAGCAGGGCCGCCTGCGCGTCGCTGCCGCCACGACGGTGGGCGCGGACGGGTTCGAGCGCACGGAGCGGCTGATCGCGGCGGGTTGCGACCTGATCGTGGTCGATACCGCGCATGGGCATTCCATCCGCGTGATCGAGGCGGTTTCGCGCATCAAGAAGCTGTCGAACAAGACGCAGGTGATCGCCGGCAACGTGGCGACGGCCGGTGCCACGCGCGCGCTGATCGAGGCGGGCGCGGATGCGGTGAAGGTGGGCATCGGGCCGGGCTCGATCTGCACCACGCGCATCGTGGCGGGCGTGGGCGTGCCGCAGCTCACGGCGATCATGAACTGCGTGGAGGAGGCCCAGCGCCACGGCGTCCCCGTGATCGCGGACGGCGGCATCCGTTTCTCCGGCGACATCGCCAAGGCGATCGCGGCGGGCGCGAGCTGCGTCATGGTCGGCTCGCTGCTGGCGGGCACGGACGAGAGCCCGGGCGAGACGTACCTGTTCCAGGGCCGCACGTACAAGGCCTATCGCGGCATGGGCTCGGTGGGCGCGATGGCGCGCGGCTCGGCCGACCGCTACTTCCAGCAGGAAGTGAAGGACGAGCTGAAGCTCGTTCCCGAGGGCATCGAGGGGCAGGTGCCCTACAAGGGTCCGGTCGGCCACGTGCTGCACCAGCTCGTCGGCGGCTTGCGCGCTGGCATGGGCTACGTCGGCGCACACGATCTGGCGGAGATGCGGGAGAAGTCGCGGTTCGTGCGCATTTCGCCGGCGGCCATCCGCGAGAGCCACGCGCACGGCGTGCACATCACGCGCGAAGCGCCGAACTATCCCGGCAACGGCTGATTTCGAGAAAACGTGTCCGCTGCCCGAACTTCGCTGCGGACAACATGACGACGGCTTTTGACACGGCGCCCCGAATCTCCCGAATCTGTGGAGAGCGAGGGGTCATGGCAATCAAGGCGAGCTTCGAGCTGGAGGCCGCCGAGCTGGAGCTTGGCAACGGGCCGGTGGCGGGGATCGACGAGGCGGGGCGCGGGCCCTGGGCCGGTCCCGTGGTCGCGGCTGCCGTAATCCTCGATCCCGACAACATTCCCGCCAGCATTGCCGATTCCAAGGTGCTGATGCCCGAGGAACGCGAGGCGATCCTGCCGCGCATCCTGGCCTCGGCCAAGGTGGGCATCGGCATCGCCGACGTGACGCGCATCGACCGCGACAACATCCTCAACGCGACGCTGTGGGCGATGGCGGAGGCCGTTTCCCAGCTCGATCCGCAACCGCGGCTGGCGCTGATCGACGGCAACAAGGCGCCGCGCCTTCCCATGCCCGCGCGCACCATCGTCAAGGGCGACGGCCGCTGCCTGTCGATCGCGGCGGCCTCCATCGTCGCCAAGGTGACGCGCGACCGGCTGATGGTGGAGCTCGGCCGCGCGTTTCCACAATACGGTTTCGAGCGCCACAAGGGCTACGGCACGCCCGAACACCAGGAAGCACTGCGCCGCCACGGCGTCACCGACCACCACCGACGGTCGTTCAAGCCCGTGCAGTTGGCATTGGGGTTTGGTTGGGGGTGATGCGGCATGGTTCACCGGATGCGGAAGTGATTTCGGATCGCCAGCAGGAAGAGGAACAACATCGCGGCCGAGAACAACAGTTGTGCCAGCCCAAGAAGCGATGCCGCGTCGGGTATGACCGGCGTGAACTGGTCCGGCAGCTCCCCCACCTTGATCTTCTCGGCCGGGAACAACCCATAGAGACAGGCGTAGAGCTGGTTCAGCTTGTCGGTTGAATCGAGGCCCGCAAACAAGAGCGCCTTGCGGATGGAAAGCTGTATGCGCTTTGCTAGAGCAAGGCGGGCTAAGGCTTGTCACGGAAGGGCAGGTCCTCGGCGACCTCCCGACGCTTGCCGGACCGGCTCGAAAGATACCGGCCGACCGCGTCTTCAAGCGCATCGTAAATGCTGGCTTCGAGCCGAGCCAGGCCCGCATCCAGCTTTTGCCGCCAGCTCGGACCTTCATTCCATGCGGTGATGAAGGCATCGGCCAGTTCGTGCGGACGCTGTTTGGCAAGGGCCTCGATCAGGATGGACGCCTGCATCAGATCCTTCGGCGTCTTGGCCTGTTGATCAGCTCGGCTCACAGCAACGATCACCTTGTGAATAGCAAACCGTTCGGCGCGCGGCACCGTTACCGGCACACCGCCTCCGTAAAGCAGAAGAGATCGTTCCGGCTGATGGATACAATAGTCGAGGTGACGCAGAGGCTGAGCCGGTGAATTCGAAAGCGCCTTCATACGCGCCAGTTTGCCTTGATGTTCGTCGGACCCGCGGTTTGGCGTCAGCGTATCGACGAAATACCCCTGTTCGTTCCGGTAACGCGCCGACACGAATGAATCATTGAGCGACGTGACCGGCTTGAAGGTCTCATCAACGCTGCGGATCACCTCGATGATCGGCGGCATGCTTTCGCCAATGTTCTCGGAGATTCCCCAGAACTGGGCAAAGTCTGCATCCTGCGTCTGCATGGCTCGACCGCGCACGTCGATGCCGATCAAACCAGCATAGGCCTGGAAGGCCACAGTGCCGACGAGGACACCTCGCAACCGGAAAAAGCCAGCCTGCCACATCGCCTCGACCAGGCGCCCCGTGAGGTTGTCAGGCTGCACAAGGCCGGCAGCCGTCAAGGCACGGACCATGCGTTGCCGGTCGCGGTAATCGGATTTGATGTCGCTGAAGCGCTCCACCCGGTCGGTAATCGACTTGTCCGTGACGGGACCGACGTAGCGCTCCTTGGCGTCGCGACCGGGCGGTTTGTAATACCAGTAGAACTTGCCCCCGCGCTTGCGCCGCTTGAAGATGCCGCTCGAATGAAACTCCTCATCGAACTCCGCATCCAGACAGCGCTGCAGCAGGTCGGCGAACATGGTTTGTGTCGACAGAGAGATGAGCGCCATCGTCTTGCCCCAACATTTCAATTGTTGGGGCAAGATAGGCGATTTGCCCCAATATTTCAATTGTTGGGGCAGCGCTCAAGGAGGAGCACGCCAGGCGCACGTTCGCACCGCAATCGAAACGGGCGCCAAGCCAGAGGCATGATCCACTCAGGCGAGCGGTCCCGGGCAGCCCGAGCCGACAGCGAGCACGGGCCGTGACCAGCCGAGCTACACCACCACCCGGGCACGATCGTCGTGAGGCGGCTCAAGCAGAATGTAGGTTGGGTTAGCGCGGCCGAATGCACGAACATCGCTCCGCGAGCAGCCTCGCGCGTAACCCAACAGCCAAGCCCCGAGAATATTCGTTGGGTTACGCGCGGCGCGATGCTCTCGACCTGCCTCGAAACAACAGTGGCCGCGCCAACCCAACCTACGGCTGCTCGCTTTGCCCGGGAACCGCATCGACGGCGGTTGCGGCCGAATGGGTCCTCGCGACAAGCGCGAGGAAGACAAAGGGTAGGCTTGCGCATTCTCACTCGCGGCTTCGGATGCCCACACAGCATCCGCCGCGCTCCCCGCTCGCGGCTTCGGATGCCCACACAGCATCCGCCGCGCTCCCCGCTCGCGGCTTCGGATGCCCACACAGCATCCGCCGCGCTCCCCACTCGCGGCTTCGGATGCCCACACAGCATCCGCCAGGGCTTCTGGACAGGTGTCCGGACTTATCACAAACTGTCGCACCGGTTCGGCGAGGCTCCCGGGGAAGAGGGGCCCGCGCGGGGTGAGACGTGGTGCCGACGGCGCGCCACGCGAGGAAACGGCACGCGTGCCACGTTGGAGCGACGTCAATTCAAGGCAGGTCGGCGACGCCCAGCTTCAGCCCAGCAAATAGGAGTTCGCCATGAAATGCATGTGGTTCCACCTGATGCCCTACACGGAGCTGCCCGAGGACTTCCGCGAGAAGCATCCCTCGGTGTGGGTGGACATCCATTCCTCGCTCTTCGATCCGAAGCGCGCGCACCACATGTACAACGACTTCATGGACGAACTCGAATACGCCGCCGAGTGCGGTTTCGACGCCGTCTGTGTCAACGAGCACCACTCCAACGGCTACGGCCTGATGCCCTCGCCAAACCTCATCGCCTCGGCGCTGGCGCGGCGCACGACCGACACGGCGCTGTGCGTGATGGGCAACTCGCTGGCGCTCTACAATCCACCGACGCGCGTGGCGGAAGAGTTCGCCATGATCGACTGCATCTCAGGCGGGCGGCTGATCGCGGGCTTCCCTGTCGGCACGCCAATGGACACCTGCTACGCCTACGGCACCAATCCCTCGCAGCTGCGCGAACGCTACATGGAAGCGCACGACCTCGTCATGAAGGCGTGGACGGAGCCCGAGACATTCGCCTTCAACGGCCGCTTCAACCAGCAGCGCTACGTCAACATCTGGCCGAAGCCGATCCAGCAGCCGCATCCGCCGGTGTGGATCCCGGGCGGCGGCTCGGTGGAGACGTGGCAGTGGTGCGCGAAGATGGACTATGTCTACTGCTACCTGTCCTACTACGGCTACAAGGCGGGCTTGCGCACCATGCAGGGCTTCTGGGACGAGATGGCGAAGCTGGGCAAGGACCGCAATCCCTATCGCGCGGGCTTCCTGCAATTCGTGGGCGTGGCGGAAACGCGCACGGAGGCGATGGAGCGTTATGCGGAGGCGGCGGAGTACTTTTATGGCCGCTGCCTGCACGTCGATCTCAAGTACGCCTCGCCGCCGGGCTACAACACCGAGGCGACGCAGCGCGTGGGGCTGCAGAGCCAGGTGAAGGCCGCCGCCGAAGCCGCGACCAACCCCGAGAAGGGTAAGGACATGTTGGCAGCGCAGGGGACCACAGGCTCGACCACCGGCACGCGCTTCAACATGGTGGCCAAGACGATGGAGGACATCGTCGAGCGCGGCTACGTCATCGTCGGTTCGCCCAAGGACGTGGAGGAGCAACTGCGCGAAGTGGCCACCAACATGAACGTCGGCCACCTGATGCTGCTGCTCCAGTACGGCAACATGTCGAAGGAGCTGGCCAAGTACAACACGCGCCTCTTCGCCGAGAAGGTGATGCCGCAGCTGCAGCCGATGTTCTCGGAATGGCAGGACAAGTGGTGGCCCAAGCCAATGGCGAGCGGCCAGCGTGCGGCGCTGCCCGCCTTCGCGCCGGGCGTGCAGGCCGCGGAGTGAGATCGGCCGTTCGATAGCGATCCGGCGGCAGCGGGCATCTCGTATCCCGACCGCAAGGTCCGTCTCAGTCGTCGGCTGGCTCAGAACGGACTTTGCGGTCAAAGGGACACGAGCAAGCATTAGAGTTATTCGCCACAGCCAGCGCAATTTGCCCTGGTCTCGCCTCTCCTCCGGTTCCCCGGCCAAGCGGGTGGGCGGGAGCCCGGCCGCTGCCCGAGCCGGGGTCTTTCCCGGTGCCGTCGGGCACGGCGCCGCAGCGTCCGTCGCAAGCCGAACCGCGAAAGATCCCGGATCGCCGCGCGTCGCGCGCCGTCCGGGAAACCGGGGGGAGGGCTTTATTGCGCGCTACCTGATTTTCGGCCGTCCGTCGTCCCCCGCCCTTTTCGGTTCCCCGGCCAAGCGGACGGGCGAAAGCCCGGCCGCTGCCCGAGCCGGGGTCTTTCCCGGTGTCGCCGGGCACGGCGCCGCAGCGTCCGTCGCAAGCCGAACCGCGAAAGGACAGCCGCGCCTCGCGCGCCTTCCGGGAAAACGGGGAGAATGGAGGGGCATGGCCGCTAGGGAACCGGGCGAGGGGAGGATGGAGCGCAATTTCCGGGAAACCGGGGAGGGTGGCGTCGTGATCGGACGTCCGCTCTACGAGCCAGCGGCAGACAGGGAGCGGACGTCCAATCCGCCACACGCGTGTTCCCCCGTCGTCCACCACGTCGCCGTTCAGGCCAGAGGCTCCTCGGGCCACAGAAGGTCGAGCGCGAAGGTGTGCGCCTCGAACGGCACGGCGACGACGGGATCGGCATCCTTGAAGACGGCCGCGATCAGCCACTTGTCCCCGGTCAGCGTCAACACCTCCAAAGTCCTGGCGAGTGGATCGACCAGCCAGCAATGCCGGACGCCGGACGCCGCGTAGGCGGCAAGCTTGTCGGTGCGATCGAAGCGGGCGGTGGCAGGCGAGAGCACCTCGCAGACCCAATCGGGCGACACGTCGATGAAGGCGGCGTCGGGCAGCCTGGGCAACCGCTCGCGCCGCCAGCCCGCGATATCCGGCACGAGCACGTGGGGACCGAGGTGGAGTTCAGGTTCGATGAGGAAGACCCAGCCGCCCGGACCGCCGCGTCCCCGGTCGAAGGGATCGCGGAGTTCGGCAAAGACCTCGCCGGATGCACGTGCGTGCCGGGGCGACGGGCGGGGGTGGGTGTACAGCGCGCCGAACACGATCTCGCCCACGACATGGGGCGGCAAGGCCTCGATGTCGGCATAGGTGGCGGGGCGCTGCTTGGTCTGCGTCACGGGTGGCGGCCTCCACGGAGCATGGGCGGCATTGCCCGGGACTGTAGCGCGAAGTGCCGTTTCCTGCCACCTGCGCATGCGCCGCCCCCATGTCTTCGGGATCGTCGCCCCGCCTTCTGGACAGATGTCCGGACTTAACCCAAACTGCCCCCAACAAGCATAGGGGAAACGAACGAGGGAGCGAGGGCGTTGAGCGAGCCGACAACGACACACATCGACATCAATGGTCACGCCTGCCGCGTGTGGACCAAGGGCACGGGGCCGAAGATCGGCTGGCTCGCGGGCTTCGGCGGCCTGCCGCGCTGGACGCCATTCCTCGACAAGCTCGCGGAAACGCGCACGGTGATCGCGCCATCGCTGCCGGGTACGCCGGGCGCCACCGGACATACGCTGCTCGACACGCACCTCGACTGGATCTGCGCGGTGCGCGAGCTGATCCTGAAATCTGGCCTCGAGGGTGCCGACCTGGCGGGCTCGTCGGTGGGCGGTTCGATGGCGGCCGAATTCGCGGCGATGTGGCCGCACAAGGTACGCAAGCTGGCGCTGATCGCACCATTCGGCCTCTACGACGAGACGGATCCGCCCGCCGACGTGTGGGCGCAGCGGCCCGATGCCCAGCCGGGCATCCTGTGTGCGAACCCGCAGACATGGCTCGACTACAAGGCCGCGCCGGCGAACGCCAACTCCGTGGAGTGGCCGATCGAGATGGTGCGCGCAACGGAGGTCGCGGCGCGTATCTTCTGGCCGCTGGGGAACACGCGCCTCGACAAGCGGTTGCCGACGATCGTCGCGCCCACGCTCATCCTGTGGGGCGAGCAGGACCGGCTGATGCCGCGCAGCTATGCCGACCGGATCGCCAAGGGCATCAAGGGCCCCACGACGATCCAGACGATCGCGCAAGCAGGACATCTCGCCGAGCTCGACGAACCCGAGGCGACGGCCAAGGCCATTCTCGACTTCACGGCGTAACCGCGCCAAACCAGATCCAGTCAACCAACGCAAGACGGAGCCCCTCATGAAGCTCGACGACGACGCGCAGGCCTTCCTCGACCTCCTCAAGAAGCTCAATCGCCCGGCGCTCAACTCGCTGCCGCCGCTCGAAGGGCGCGAGATGTTCCGGCGCGGGCGCCTCGCCACGCAACCCGACCTGCCGCATGTCGACCGCGTCAAGGACTTCGACGTGCCGGGTCCGAACGGTCCGATCCCCGTGCGCTTCTATCGTGGCGCGGGAACGGCGGACGCCGGCGCGCTGCCGGTCCACGTCTACTATCACGGCGGTGGCTGGGTCTTGGGCGATCTCGACACGCACGACTGGGTGTGCCGCAAGATCGCCAACGCGGCCCAGTGCGCGGTCGTTTCGGTCGATTATCGCATGGCACCCGAGCACGTGTTCCCGGCCGCCTTCGACGACTCGCTCGCGGCACTGCGCTGGACAGTCGACAACGCCAGCCGATTGAAGATCGACGTCTCGCGCGTCACGGTCGGCGGCGACAGCGCCGGCGGCAACCTGGCGGCGGCGGTGAGCATCGCGGCGCGCGACAGCGGCAGCCCGCGCATCAAGGCGCAGATCCTCGTCTATCCCGCGGTCGATCTCTCCATGAGCGGCGACTACTACGGCCGGTTCACGAAGGATCTGCTCCTCGTCGACGACACCATGCGCTGGTTCATCGATCTCTATGTGCCGATCAAGGAACAGCGGAAGGACTGGCGCGCATCGCCGCTGCTGGCGGCGAGCCACAAGGATCTGCCGCCGGCGCTCGTCATTCTGGCCGGGTTCGATCCGCTGTGCGCGGAGGGCGAGGCCTATGCCGAGACGCTGAAGGCGGCAGGCGTGCCCGTCACCGTCACGCGCTATCCCGGCCAGTTGCACGGCTTCCTGTCGAACGGCAAGCTGATGCCGAAGGCCAACGATGCGATCGAGGACATCGCCAAGGCACTGAAGGACAGCTACGCCGCCTGACCAGCAGCCCACGCATAGCCCCGGCACATGTCGCGCGAGACCCGTGCCGGGGGATGCCGCGGAGCGTGCGCCGCATTCCCATGCCCGGCGCGCCATGCGAAAGTGGTAGCGTTCTTTCACGCCAACGAGAGCGATCGCTGCCATGCACACCATAGATACCGAAGCCGCCGTCGCGCGCCTGATGCGCTTCCTCGCCGTCGAGGGCATCACGGGGCAAGAGAAGGCGATCGGCAAGGAGATCGTCGCCGCATTGAGGGAAGCCGGCGTTGCAGCCCGCGCGATCCGCTTCGACGATGCCAACACGCGCATCCCACTGCCGACGGAGACCGGCAATCTCATCGTCGACATTCCCGGCCGCGGGCGGCTGGGCAACGCCGACCGGCTTCTCTTCATGACACACATGGACACGGTGCCGCTGTGCGCGGGCGCGGTCCCGAAGCGGGTCGGGCGCAAGATCGTCAGCAGCGGCAAGACCGCACTGGGTGCCGACAATCGCGCGGGCTGCGCCGTGCTCGTTTCGATGATCGCGGAACTCAACCGGCAGAAGCTCGATCATCCGCCGATGACGCTGCTGTTCTGCGTGCGCGAGGAGAGCGGGCTGTGGGGCGCGCGGCACGTCGACAAGGCGATGCTGGGACCGGTTTCGATGTGCTTCAACTACGACGGCAGTTCGCCAACCGGCGTGACCGTCGGCGCGGTCGGCGCGGATCGCTGGGAATGCGAAATCTTTGGCCGCGCCTCGCATGCAGGCGGTGCGCCCGAACGCGGGATCAGCTCGACGCTGATCCTGTCTCTGGCGCTGGCCGAGGTGCACGCGGGCGGCTGGTTCGGCAAGGTCGTCAAGGGAGAGAAGTCCGGCACCAGCAACGTCGGCCCCGTCACGGGCGGGCCGGGACGGCCAGCGGGCGATGCCACCAACGTCGTGACCGACTACGTGCACGTGCGCGGTGAATGCCGCAGCCACGACGCAAAGTTCTTCAAGGAGATCACGGCCGCCTACAAGGCCGCGTTCGAGAACGCCGCTGCCGCCGTGAAGAACGTGCAGGGCAACTCCGGCAAGGTGAAGTTCAAGTCACACACGGATTATCACCCCTTCCGCATGAAGGAGAACATCCCCGTCGTGAAGCGGTCGATGCAGGCCGTGGAGGCGTGCGGGCTGTCGCCGTCCATTCGCGTGGCGAGTGGTGGTCTGGATGCCAACTGGATGGTGCGGCACGGCGTGCCGACCGTGACGTTCGGTACGGGCCAGCACGAGGCGCATACGGTCGACGAGTGGGCCGACATCGGCGAGTTCGAGCAGGCGTGCAACATCGCCGTGCAACTCGCCACGCAGAACTGAAACACGACGAGGCAGGGCGCGCTCGCGACCTGCCTCGCCTCGATTGCGTGACGGTGCGCCTCAGCGCGTCGTCGGCTTGAGCATCGGCTCTTGTGCCGACGTTTCGGCGAACTTGGGCTTCTGGTACCGCTTCGGCTTGGGCTTGCTGCTCGATGCCTTGGACGCGGGCTGCTCGGACTTCGCCTTATCGGCCTCGGCCTGCATGGCGGCGGCGATGATCGCATCGGGGTCCAGCGGCGCACTCGATACGGGCAGGACCGGTGCGGTGGCGACGGCCTCGCTGCCCTTTGCGACGGCCTTGTGCACCAGTCCGGCGGCAGGCGCGTTGGCGGCGACAGGCGATGGCGCGATGGCGCCGCCCTGGCTGCCGTCGACCATCTGCCGCGCTTCGCGCTCCTTGCCCTGGAGCTCGAGCACCATCGCCAGGTTACGCTTCACCTTCTCGGAGGCACCGCTCATCGCGGATGCCTCACGCAGCAGCCCCTCGGCCTGATCGGCCTGGCCATTCATCGTATAGGCCATGGCCAGATTGTTGAGTACGGACGGCTGGCTCGGCGCGATCGAGCGGGCGCGCTCGAAATAGGCGATCGAGTCCTGATACTTGCCCTGTTTCGCCAGCACCGTGCCGCGCGCCGACAGGACGCGCCAGTCGGGCTTTGCGGGGTTGTCGGCGCGCTCGAGGAGCTGGGCTGCCGTCGCGACCTGTCCGAGATCGAGGGCCAGACGGCCATATTCGGAGAGATAATCCTGATTTCCGGCATTGTAGGCGTAGGCGGCGGCCAGGACGCCCAGCGCCTCCGGCTTGCGGCCCAGGGCCTTCAGGTTGCGCGCATAGCTCAGCGCCGCCTTGCCGTCGGTCGGGTTCTTCTGGACTTCCTTGCCCCAGAACTCGGTGGCGCGCTGCAGATCGGTCATGGAGTCCTGGGCGACTTCCGTCTTCGGCTCACTGCCGACACTCGCCAGCGGGCTGATGTCGCCCATCTGCGCACATGCGCCCAGGGAGAGGGTTGCGAGCAAAACAGCCGAGCGGGTCACCACCCGGTAAGTGCGGATCGTCAGACAGCGATCCAGACTGCTGCTCATAGTCACCCTCCATACTGTCACGTTGCACCACAGGGTGCGCACGACTGTTCTCGCACCCAATACTGCGCGACAGCAGTCAACAAAGCCTTAAGGCGTGTGCCGAAGTGACCGATTGGCCGACGGGGATTGAGGGAGGACGGGCGCGCGGATAAATATCGGTCCAACATCACCGCGGCGAACGATGCCGCCCGTTGCAGCCCATCAGACGACGAAGCGAGAGCCCCCTATGGATCCAGTGTCGATCTTTCTTGCCCCCGACAGCACAGAACCGACGCTGCCGCTCTGGACCGTGCGCCCTGCGACCGTCGCCGGCCTGGCGTCGTCCTTGTCGAGCGAGCAGATGCGCTGGCTCGACAGCATCGGCTTCAAGGGCGAGGCGAAGAAGGTGGCGCTCCTGCCCGGCGCCGATGGCGCGCTCGCCGGCGCCGTGGTCGGCCTGGGTGATGCAGCGAAGCGGCCGGCCGAACCCGACGACGTGGTGATGGGGCTGCTGCCGGGCCAGCTTCCCGCCAAGGCGTTCCATCTGGCCGAGGCTGGGGCCGATGCGACACTTGCCGCCGTCGCCTGGGGGTTGGGCGCATACCGGTTCCGGCGCTACAAGGCCGGCAATGGTTCGGACTTGGCGCGTCTCAGGATTCCCGCGGGTGCAGACCGGCGTGCGGTCGAGGCCATCGTCGGCGGCGTGCATCTGGGCCGCGACCTCATCAACACGCCCTCCAACGACATGGGACCCGCCGAACTCGAGGCCGCCGCCCGCGACGTCGCCCAACGCTTCGGTGCAAAGGTGACGTCGATCGTGGGCGATGCACTCCTCGAGCAGAATTTTCCGCTCATCCATGCGGTCGGGCGGGCAAGCCCGCGCGCGCCGCGCCTCATCGACATCGTCGCAGGCCGCGAGGGTGCACCGAAGGTGACCATCGTCGGCAAGGGCATCTGCTTCGATACGGGCGGGCTCGACATCAAGCCGGCGAGCGCGATGCTGCTGATGAAGAAGGATATGGGCGGGGCCGCGACCGCGCTGGCGCTCGCCCACATGATCCTTTCGCTCGGCCTCGACGTGCGGTTGCGCGTGTTGCTGCCAACGGCGGAGAACAGCATTGCGGGCAATGCCTTCCGGCCGGGTGACGTCATTCGCAGCCGCGCCGGCAAAACCGTGGAAATCGGCAACACCGATGCGGAAGGCCGTCTGGTGCTCGCCGACGCACTGGCGTTCGCCGACGAGGATCGCCCCGATCACCTCATCTCGTTCGCCACGCTGACGGGCGCAGCGCGCGTCGCCGTCGGACCGGAGCTGGCGCCCTATTTCACCACCGACGATGCGACGGCGCAGGCACTCGAAAGCGCAGGGCTCGCGGTTGGCGATCCCTTGTGGCGACTGCCTTTCACCGCCGCCTATCAAGGCTCGCTCGACAGCCCGGTGGCGGACATGAACAACGTCTCCGAAGGCGGCTTTGCCGGCGCGATCGTCGCAGCCGTCTTTCTCGAGCGTTTCGTGACGCAGGCCAGCCGCTACACGCACTTCGACATCTGGGGATGGCGGGCGGCGGGCAAAGCGCTCGGCCCCAAGGGCGGCGAAACCAACGCCGCGCGCGCCGTGCTCGAGATGCTGCAGCGAACCTACGGGCGCTGACCAACGAGACCGAGGATCGCACCGGCATGACCGCGACACCGCTGGACCGCCGTCTCAACGCCTATCGCGCCGACCTTGCGGACGCGCGCCTGCAGGGGCGCGTCGCAGCGGACCGTTTCGTTGCGGGCCTCCCGCGCGCGGTGGTCTTGCCGGTTGCGCCGCTGCATGCGCGCCCCGACGTGCACTCAGGACGCGACAGCGAATTGATCTACGGTGAAACCGTGCGTGTCTTCGAGATGTGCAACGGCTGGGCTTGGGTCCAGTCGGACGCCGACGGATACGTCGGCTATGCGCCCGCGAGCGCGCTCGGATCGGCTGCCGGCCTTGCCACCCATCGCGTGACGGCGCTGGCGACGTTCGTCTATCAGCGTGCCGACATCAAGGCGCCCGTTCTGGCGCGGCTGCCCTTCGGGGCGCGCCTCCACGTTACCGCCGAGGATGCGGGGTTCGCGGTACTCGCCGATGGCGGCTTCGTGTTCGAGGGCCATGTCGCACCAGCGTCCCGGGCCGAGACGGATTTCGTGGAGGTCGCCGCGCGCTTCCTGGGCGTTCCCTATCTGTGGGGCGGACGCAGCAGCCTCGGCCTCGATTGCTCCGCGCTGGTGCAGACCGCGCTTTCCGCCTGTGGCATCGCCTGCCCGCGCGATAGCGACATGCAGGAGGCCGGGCTCGGGGCAGTGGTGGCGGCGCCGGTCGCCGGCCACGAGCTGCGGCGCGGCGATCTCGTATTCTGGCGCGGGCACGTGGCCATTGCGATGGGAGAGGGACGGATTCTGCACGCCAACGCGCATCACATGGCCGTAGCGACCGAGGATGCCGACAGCGCCATCGCACGCATCGCGGCCGGCGGCAGCGCCATCACGTCCGTCCGGCGCCTGGCCGGCGCGCGTGCGACCTGATCAAGCGACTGTGGCGACGAGAGCTGCGGCAGCTGCCGCGACGGCCGATGCCGGTTTGCCGGGGCTGTAGAGCGCGGAACCGATGCCGAAGGCATTTGCCCCCGCCGCGCGGTAGGCCGGGATGTTTGCCGCCGAGACGCCGCCCACGGGCACGAGAAGCGCATCGCGCGGCAGGACGGCGCGCATCGCCTTCACCACCGCCGGCGTGATCATCTCGCCCGGGAACAGCTTCAGTCCGTCGGCACCGGCGCGCAAGGCCGCGAAGGCCTCGCTCGGCGTGGCGACGCCGGGCAGAACCCAGATGCCGGCGTCCTTGGCGGCAGCCACAATGGCCGGATCGAAATGCGGCATGACGGCAAGACGACCGCCTGCCGCGCACACGGCGGCGACATCCTCGAGCGACATGACGGTGCCGGCGCCGACGATCGCGCGGCTGCCGAAACGCTCCTGCAAGAGCGCAATCGAGCGGCACGGCTCCGGCGAGTTCAACGGCACCTCGAGCACGCGAAAACCGGCATCGACCAGCGCCGCGCCGACATCGGCGGCCTCGGGCGGCGTCAGGCCACGCAGGATCGCGATCAGGGGACATTGGCGCAGGGCTTCGACCAGTTCACTCATCGCAGGGCTCCCAGGAGGCCGGCGGCCTTTGCGACGGCGATCAGGCCGGCGACGACGCAATCGGCCGGGGCTTGCTCGCTGGCGCGGCCGAGAATATCCAGCGCCGTGGCATAGCGCCCGGTCAGCGCAGCCTCCCCGATCAGGATCACGCGCTGTGCATCGCGTGCGGCCTCACGGATTTCCGCGCCGATCAGCAGGCCCGAGAGATAGTCGGCAAGATCTCCCTCGGGAACGCCGCCCAGCAGGCCCTGGGTGCGCGCGGAGAAGATGGCATGCAGCAGCGTGCCGGGTCCGCCGGAGAGGCTTGCGGCCGTTTCGACACCGCGTGTGAAGCCGCACGGGGACGCGCTGTCTGCCGGCATCATGCGGCCGAGGATGGTATGCCCCCGCAAAGCCGCGAAGAGTTCGCCCGTCATGTACGTTGCGAAGGCGGTGATCGCCCCGTCCGCCACCGTCACCCATTTGGCATGCGTGCCGGGAAGCACGAACGTGCCGCCATCGCGCGCCATGAGCTGCATAGCGCCGAAGATCTGGGTCTCTTCACCGCGCATCACGTCCGGCAGGCCATTGCGATCCGTGCCGGCGATGCCCGGTGCGATGACGACCGGCGCGGGCGCATCCGAGGGAACGCGAACAGCTGCCGCAGCGATGTCAGCGAGGCGTGCCGGCAGGCTGGCGTAGGGGGCCTCGTGCCACCCCTGGCGGCTGCCGATCATGCCGCTGAGCGCAACAGGCAAAGCCCCATGGCGTTGGCGCCACGGGGCTATCGTCGTCTCGAGCGTTTCGGGGAAAGCGCCATCCGTCACGGCCATGATGCCGTCGGCCGAGCGCACGACATCGAGGATGGTGCCATCTGCTGCGGTCAGGTACGCCCGCAGCGACGACGTGCCCCAATCTACCGCGATCAAAGCCGGCGACGGCGTCTCTTTCAGACGATCGTCGCCGCGCGCGGTCATGGGGCTTTCTCCCCGATTGGACCTGGATCAGACCAGGCCGCCCTGCTCGCCGCTGTCGCCCTGGGCCTTCAGCTCGGCCTCGTGGCGGGCGCGATCCTCGGCGCCCTTGGCGGCGACGTCGCGATCGACCAGCTCGATGACGGCGCGCGGGGCGCTGTCGCCGTAGCGGAAGCCGGCCTTGAGCACGCGCGTGTAACCGCCGTTGCGGTCCTTGTAGCGCGGGCCCAGAACATCGAAGAGCTTCTTCGTCATGGCCTCGTCGCGCATGCGGGAGGCGGCCAGGCGGCGCGAGTTCAGGTCACCGCGCTTGGCGAGCGTGATGTACTTGTCCATGACGCGCTTCAGGTCCTTCGCCTTCGGCAGCGTGGTGACGATCTGCTCATGCTTGATGAGCGCAGCCACCATGTTCGAGAACATGGCCTGGCGGTGACCGACGTCGCGGTTGAACCGCCGTCCAAGCATTCTGTGTCGCATTTTTCAAACCCTTGCGTTGTTTAACGGGGAGGTTCTTCGGCCTCACCTCGTTGCGGAGAACGACCGGTGCAGCGCGCGTGCACTCACCGGCCATCCAATTCTCAGAGCTGGTCCTCGTACCGCTTGGCCAGTTCCTCGATGTTGTCGGGCGGCCAATTGGGGACTTCCATGCCCAGATGCAGGCCCATGGAGGCCAGCACTTCCTTGATCTCGTTGAGCGACTTGCGTCCGAAGTTCGGCGTGCGAAGCATCTCTGCCTCGCTCTTCTGGATGAGGTCGCCGATGTAGACGATGTTGTCGTTCTTCAGGCAGTTGGCCGAACGCACCGAAAGCTCGAGCTCGTCCACCTTCTTGAGCAGTGCCGCGTTGAACGACAGCTCGGGATGGACACGCTCCTCGACGGCGCGCTTGGGCTCCTCGAAGTTGACGAACACCGAGAGCTGGTCCTGCAGGATGCGGGCGGCGAGCGCCACGGCGTCCTCGGGCTTCACGGAACCGTCCGTCTCGACCGTCATGGTCAGCTTGTCGTAGTTGAGAATCTGCCCTTCACGGGTGTTCTCGACCTTGTAGGAGACCTTCTTGACCGGGCTGAACAGGCTGTCCACGGGGATCAGGCCGATCGGCGCGTCGTCCGGGCGATTCCGGTCGGCGGGCACGTAGCCCTTGCCCATGGAGGCCGTGAACTCCATGCGGATCGAGGCGCCCTGGTCGAGCGTGCAGATGATGTGGTCCGGGTTGAGGATCTCGACGTCGGAGCTGGTCTCGATGTCGCCAGCCCGCGCAGGACCGCGACCCTCCTTCTTGAGGACCATGCGCTTGACGCCGTCGGAGTGGACGCGCAGCGCGATATCCTTGATGTTGAGGATGATGTTGGTCACATCCTCGCGTACGCCGGGGATCGACGAGAACTCGTGCAGCACGCCGTCGATCTGCACCGTGTTGATGGCCGAGCCCTGCAGCGAGGACAACAGCACGCGGCGCAGCGCATTGCCGAGCGTCATGCCAAAGCCGCGCTCGAGCGGCTCGGCGACCATCGTCGCCACGCGGTCCTTGTCGCGGCCGGACTCGATGTGGAGCTTGCCCGGCTTGATGAGGTCCTGCCAGTTTTTCTGCAACACGATCGTCACCTCGAATTTTCTGGGGCCGACTTTCAAACGCCGGCCGCGCCTCATGCCTGGGATCAGGCCGGGCGCGACGTGAGGGGCACTGTTTCCGCCGGGGGAAGGCGGTATGCCCGTAATCGTCTTGGACGGGGAGAAGCCGCCTGCGCCTCCCTGCCCGAGCCGTCGGAACGCGTTAGACGCGGCGCCGCTTACGCGGGCGGCAGCCGTTGTGCGGGATCGTCGTCACGTCGCGGATCGACGTGATCTGGAAGCCCGCCGCCTGGAGCGCGCGCAGTGCCGACTCGCGGCCGGAGCCCGGACCGCAAACCTCGACTTCGAGCGTGCGCATGCCGTGCTCTGCGGCCTTGCGGGCCGCATCGTCAGCGGCAACCTGCGCGGCGTAGGGGGTCGACTTGCGCGAGCCCTTGAAGCCCATCGTGCCAGCGGACGACCAGGCGATGGCGTTGCCCTGCGCATCGGTGATGGTGATCATCGTGTTGTTGAACGACGCGTTGACGTGGGCCACGCCCGACGCGATGTTCTTGCGCTCGCGGCGACGAACCTTGCCGCGGCCTTGGGCTTGATCTTTGGCCATATTCCAATGGGCTCCGTGACGATCTGAATGGGTGGCCGGCAGCTCCAGGCTGGCCCGGCGCGGTGGCGCCCCGAACCGGGGCGCCTGGGCTCGTGATTACTTCGACGCCTGCTTCTTGCCGGCGATCGGCTTCGCCTTGCCCTTGCGGGTGCGGGCGTTCGTGTGCGTGCGCTGGCCGCGAACGGGCAGGCCACGGCGATGGCGCAGGCCGCGGTAGCAGCCCAGGTCCATCAGGCGCTTGATGTTCATGGCGACGTCACGGCGCAGGTCGCCCTCGACGATGTAGTCGCGGTCGATCGTCTCGCGGATCTGCAACACCTCGGCGTCCGTCAGCTCGTTGACGCGACGCTCGGCGGGGATCCCGACGCGCTCGCAGACTTCCTGAGCGAACTTCGGCCCAATTCCATGAATGTACTGGAGCGCAATGACGACGCGCTTCTGCGTCGGAATGTTTACACCAGCGATACGTGCCACGTGCGATCTCCTCGATCCGATCTAGTCGCCGGCCAGCCACCCCGCATCGGAATGAGAGCCCGGTCCGTTTCTTCATCACCCTCGGGAGTAGCGGCGCCTTGCGGTTACCGTCGCCCGTCTCATCATTCGTCTCATTCGTCCATCGTCTTCACGAGGGACGTTTTCTTTCCCGCTCCAGCCTTCCCGCTCCAGCGGAATGTCCGGCCTCGCCGCGCTCACGAAGCGCGCGTTGGACCGCTGCTCGTGCCGTTTCCAGCCATTCCTGGACGTCAGGGAAAGCAAAAGGCACCGATTCCGCGCATCTCGGCGCAGACCCGGCGATCTCTCATGCCTCGTTAAACCCGACGTTTCTAGTCAACCCTTTTCCTCACGTCAACACCTGTGACGACATGCCGCTTGACCAAATGGCCTAGCGGGCGTCCAGAATCGCCCGAATGTCGGCCGTCACCGCTTCGATCGCGGCCATGCCGTCGACCGATTTCAGCGATTTCTTGCAGTAGTAATAGCCGATCAGCGGCGCCGTCTCACGGTAGTAGGCCATGAGGCGGGTCGTGACCGTCTTTTCGTTGTCGTCCTCGCGGCGCGTGAACTCGTGCCCGCCGCATTTGTCGCAGGTGCCTGCGACCTTCGGCTTCTTGAACGTGTCGTGATAGCCCTCGCCGCAGTTGGCGCAGGTGGATCGTCCCACGACGCGCGCCACCAGCAGCTCGGGATCGACACGCAGCTCGATGACGGCGTCGATGGCGCGGCCTTTCCGGGCCATCATGTCATCGAGTGCGTCTGCCTGGGCGAGCGTGCGCGGAAAGCCGTCGAGGATGAACCCCTTGGCGCAGTCGGGCTGATCGATGCGATCGGCGATGATGCCGACGACCACGGCATCGGGGACGAGCTGTCCCTTGGCCATGATCTCCTTGGCTTCGAGGCCCACCTTCGTGCCGGCCTTGACGGCGGCGCGCAGCATGTCGCCCGTCGAGAGCTGGACGAGGCCATGGCTCGTCGAGATCTCCTTGGCCTGGGTGCCTTTGCCGGCTCCCGGCGGCCCCAACAGGATCAGGTTCATTGGTCGTCTCCCCGTCACCTGGGCTCCCTGGTTCTACGATCAGCGGCGGCCACGCGAAGCACCGCGCAGCTTGGCCTTTTTGATGAGCCCTTCGTATTGGTGGGCGATCAGATGGCTTTGCACCTGCGCCACAGTGTCCATCGTAACGCTGACCGCGATCAGAAGCGACGTACCGCCGAAGTAGAACGGTACGGCCCAATAGGAGATCAAAATCTCCGGCAGCACGCATACGAAGGCCAGGTAGATGGCACCAACCACCGTCACGCGCGTCAGCACGTAGTCGATGTATTCGGCCGTCTTGGCGCCCGGACGGATGCCGGGAATGAAACCACCGTACTTGCGCAGATTGTCAGCAGTATCGGCCGGATTGACCACGACCGACGTGTAGAAGAACGCAAAGAACATGATCAGCAGGACGTAGGTCAGCAGATAGAGCGGCTGGCCACGCCCCAGCAGGGCGACGATGTTCGTCAGCCACTCCGGCCCGCCGCCCCCGGCCATGAAGCTCGCCGCCGTGATCGGCAGCAGCAGCAGCGAGGAGGCGAAGATCGGCGGAATGACGCCCGACGAGTTCAGCTTGAGCGGCAGGTGCGAGGCCTCGCCCTGGAACATCTTGTTGCCGACTTGTCGCTTGGGGTACTGGATCAGCAGGCGTCGGACGGCGCGCTCCATGAAGACGATGGCGGCGACGGTCGCCAGCATCATCACCAGCAGGGTGATCAGCAGGAACGCCGAAATGGCTCCCGTGCGGCCCAGCTCGAACAGGCCGGAGATGGCTCCAGGCAAACCGGCGACGATGCCGGCGAAGATGATCAGCGACGTGCCGTTGCCGACGCCGCGCTGCGTGATCTGCTCGCCCAGCCACATCAGGAACATGGTGCCGCCGACCAGCGTGATCACCGTGGAGATCCGGAAGAACCAGCCCGGATCGAACACGACGGCGCCGGCCGAGCCACGCTGCCCCTCGAGTCCCAGCGCGATACCGTATGCCTGGAACGCGGCGAGAGCCACCGTCAGGTAGCGGGTGTACTGGTTGATCTGCTTGCGGCCCTGCTCCCCCTCCTTCTTGAGGGCCTCCAGCTTGGGGGCGACCGACGTCATCAACTGCATGATGATCGACGCGGAGATGTAGGGCATGATGTTGAGCGCGAAGATCGCCATACGCTCGATGGCACCGCCCGAGAAGAGATTGATCATGCCAAGGAGGCCCTTGGACGTGTTCTGAAAAATCTCGGCGAAGGCGGCCGGGTTGATGCCCGGCATGGGGATGAACGTACCGAGCCGGTAGACGAGCAGCGCCCCGAGGGTGAACCACAGTCGCCTCTTGAGATCCTCCGCCTTGGAGAAGGCGCCGAAGTTCAGGTTGGAGGCGAGTTGCTCTGCGGCGGAAACCATGGGCTGTCAGCTCCTGGGCGCCACGCCCGGCGCGGCCACCCGTTCAAGTCGGCGGATATCGTCGCGACAACCGTTTACACGCATGCGACGCGTGTTGAAAGACACCCGGCACCGAAGCCCGCCGGATAACCCCCGGCGGGACGTCTTCTGGTGTGTCAGTCGTCGCTGCCAGCGCGCTTCTTGACCGGCTTGCCCTTCTTGGCAGCCGTCTTGGCGCGTTTCTTCTCGTCGGCCTCGAGCACCTTGGGGACGATCAGCGTCAGCGAGCCGCCAGCCTTCTCGATGGCTTCCTTGGCGGTCGCCGTGGCATGGTTGACGACGAGCGTCAACTTCGCCGTCAGCTCACCGTTGCCCAGCACGCGGATGCCGTCCAACTCGCGGCGGACGAGACCGGCTGCCTTGAGCGCGGCGACGTCGATCGTCTTGCCGGCATCGAGCCGGCCGGCGTCGACGGCAGCCTGCAGATCGGCCAGGCCGATTTCGTTGAAGGACTTGCGCGACAGCGGGTTGAAGCCACGCTTCGGCAGGCGGCGATGGAGCGGCATCTGGCCGCCCTCGAAGCCGCCGAGACGCACGCCCGAGCGCGCGGTCTGGCCCTTGCCACCGCGGCCGCCCATCTTGCCGACGCCCGAGCCGATGCCGCGGCCGATGCGCACGCGCGATTTATTCGCGCCCGGATTG
Source organism: Hyphomicrobiaceae bacterium (assembly GCA_041397775.1). GTDB lineage: Bacteria > Pseudomonadota > Alphaproteobacteria > Rhizobiales > Hyphomicrobiaceae. The sequence goes on from JAWKWB010000008.1 coordinate 278,001, forward strand.
TCCTTGATGTCATTGAGCCGCATCGGTCTCACGCTCCTATTGGTCGTCCTTGGTGCAGTGCAATAGCGCTCGTCAGTCGAGCGCGTGGACACCACAAAATCTCAGTCTAACACGCATTGCGCCCGCAGCAGGGTGGAATTCCCCACCGAGGGCCGACGTGCAGCGCGACGGGGATCCCCCCGCGCGCCGAAGCCCTCAGGCCTTCTCCTCGACGATGCGGACCAGATGGCTCACCTTCGCCACCATGCCCCGGACGTCGGGCGTATCGACAAGCGTGCGCCGGCGGTTGATCTTGTTCAGACCCAACCCCTTCAGCGTCGCCGTCTGAACCTCTGGCCGGCGGGCCGCGCTGCGAAACTGCTCAACCGTAATCGTCTTGCCAGCCATTTCAGCTCACCTCGTTTGGGGCAGGGCCGGCGCTCACGCCGGCCGCACGCCCGTCGTTATGCGGATTCCTGGACAGCTTCACCAGCATCGCCAGCCTGGTCGCGGCGGCGCGAGACGATCTCGGAGACCTTCTTGCTGCGGCGAGCGGCGACGGCGCGCGGGTTTTCCTGAGCCTTGAGGGCATTCACGGTGGCCCGCACCATGTTGTAGGGGTTCGACGTGCCGAGCGACTTGGCGACGACGTCGCGGACCCCCAGCATCTCGAACACGGCGCGCATCGGACCGCCGGCGATGATACCGGTGCCCGGAGGTGCTGCACGCAGCACGACCTTGCCGGCGCCGTGATGGCCCGTGCTGTCATGATGCAGCGTACGCTTGTCGCGCATCGGCACGCGGACCAGTGCACGCTTGGCCGCCTCGGTCGCCTTGCGGATCGCCTCGGGAACCTCGCGTGCCTTGCCGTGACCGAAGCCGACCTGCCCCTGCTGGTCGCCGACCACAACGAGCGCGGCAAAGCCGAAGCGCTTGCCGCCCTTCACCACCTTCGCCACGCGGTTGAGCGCGACCAGCTTGTCGGCGAACTCCGACTTGCGGTCGTCGTCCCGGTCACGATCTCTCGACGGATTGCGTGCCACAGGTCTCGTCCTTTCGAATTAGAAGCTCAGGCCGCCCTCGCGAGCGGCATCAGCGAGCGCCTTCACGCGCCCGTGGAACATATAGCCGCCACGGTCGAACACGACCGTGCTCACGCCCGCCTTCACGGCGCGCTCGGCGACCAGCTTGCCGACTTCGACGGCGGCGTCCTTGTTGGCACCGTTCTTGAGCTTGCCCTTAAGCTCGCGATCCATGGAGGATGCCTGGGCAAGCGTCACGCCACGCGCGTCGTCGATGACTTGCGCGTAGATGTGCAACGAGGAGCGGAACACGGACAGCCGAGGACGGCCGCCGGCCACCTTCTTGAGCTGGCGACGCACCCGCTGTGTGCGCCGCTGGAAGTTCTTGTCGTGCGCGCTCATGGGTATGGCCCTTACTTCTTCTTGCCTTCCTTGCGCAGGATGAACTCGCCTTGATAGCGGACACCCTTGCCCTGGTACGGCTCTGGCTTGCGGTAGGCGCGCAGCTCTGCTGCGACCTGGCCGACCTTCTGCTTGTCGATCCCCGCGATGCGGACGATCGTATCCTTCTTCGGTCCGTCGAGCGTGATCGTGATGCCCTCGGGGATCGAATAGATGATGTCGTGGCTGAAGCCGAGCGAAAGCTGAAGGTCCTTGCCCTTCATGCCCGCACGGAAGCCGACGCCGTGGATCTCGAGAGACTGCTGGTAGCCGTCGACGACACCCTTGATCTGGTTCTCGATCAGCGTGCGCGAGAGACCCCACTTGGAGCGGGCGCTCTGCGTCATCTCACGCGGCGCGACCGCAATGCCAGCTTCCGTCTTCTCGACCTTGATCTCTTCGGAAACGACAAGAGAAAGCTCGCCCTTGGGGCCCTTTACCTTGACTTCCTGACCAGAGATGGTCGCTTGCACGTTGGCTGGCACCGGAACCGGTTTCTTGCCGATGCGCGACATCGCTCCTCCTCGCCTCACCGTCTCGAGGCGGTCCCGCCGGGACCGCGTTTATCACATATCGTTCTGTTTTACGGCCAGCCCGGCGTCGAACCGCCGGGCTTTCACGCATCAGAACACGCTGCAAAGCACTTCGCCGCCGACCTTCTCCTCACGTGCCCGCGTATCGGACATGACGCCCTTCGGCGTGGAGAGGATCGCAACGCCCAGGCCGTTCGCCACGGTCGGGATGTCACGGAGCGGTGCGTAGACGCGACGGCCAGGCTTGGAGACGCGCGCAATCTCGCGAATCGCCGGCTGGCCGTTCGTATACTTGAGTTCGATCTCGAGCTCGCTGAGGCCCGTCTTGTGATCGACGCGCGTATAGCCGCGGATATACCCTTCCTCGGCCAGAACGTCGAGCACCCGCGCACGCAGGTTGGATGCGGGCGTCACGACCTTGGGCCGGCGCCGCGTCTGCGCGTTGCGGATGCGGGTCAGCATGTCGCCGAGCGGATCGTTAGTCGCCATGCTCGTATCTCCTTACCAGCTCGACTTGACCATGCCCGGGATCAGGCCCAGGCTCGCCATCTCGCGCAGTTGGTTGCGGCACAGCCGAAGCTTGCGGTAGTAGCCGCGCGAGCGTCCCGTGACCTCGCAGCGATTACGGATGCGCGTCTTCGACGAATTACGCGGCAGGGACGCCAGCTTCAGATGCGCCTGGAAGCGCACTTCGGGCGGCTGCTGCTTGTCCATCGCGATCTCTTTGAGCTTCTCGCGGCGCTCGGCGAACTGGGTGACCAGCCGGCGGCGGCGATTGTTCTTTTCGATCGAGCTCTTCTTGGCCATCAGGTCCTCCAAGACCCAGAAAACTTAGGCTGCATCGGCGCCTGTCAGGTACGGAACGGAAAGTTGAAGCCGCGCAGAAGCTCGCGCGCCTCGTCGTCCGTCTGGGCCGTGGTGCAGACGATCACGTCCATGCCACGCACCTCGTCGATCTTGTCGTAGTCGATCTCGGGGAACACGGTGTGCTCCTTGAGGCCGAGTGCGAAGTTACCGCGACCGTCGAAGCTCTTCGCGTTCAGGCCCCGGAAGTCCTTGACGCGCGGCAGCGCGATGGTGACCAGGCGGTCGAGAAACTCGTACATCCGGTCGCCGCGCAGCGTCACCTTGGCGCCGATTGCCATGTTCTCGCGCACCTTGAAGGTCGCGATCGACTGGCGGGCCCGCGTGATCACCGGACGCTGACCGGCGATCAGAGCCAGATCGCCGGCGGCATTGTCCACCTTCTTGCGATCGGACACGGCCTCGCCGACGCCCATGTTGATGACGATCTTCTCCAGACGCGGGATCTGCATCTGGTTCTTGTATTCGAATTTCTTCGTCAGGGCTTCGCGCACCACCTTTTCGTAGTGCTGCTTCATGCGCGGCTTGTAGTCGGCCGGGCGCGGGGCTGCGGCAGCTTTCGCCTTCACCTCGCCCTTGGCTGCACCCTTCGCGCCGCCCTTGGCTTCGCGGGCCGGCTTCCCGGCGCCTTTCGCCTTGTCTTTCTCGGCCATGGCTTACTTCTTCTCCGGAATGATCTCGCCCGAGCGCTTGGCGAAGCGAACCTTCTTGCCGTCGGCGAGCGTCTTGAAACCGACGCGGGTCGGCTTGCCGTCCTTGGGATCCTCGACCGCCAGGTTCGAGAGCTGGATGGCGGCTTCCTTGGAAATGATGCCGCCTTCCGCTGTCTGGGTCTGGCGCTGGTGACGACGCACCATGTTCACGCCACGCACGACAGCGCGGTCTTCCTTCGGACGAACCTCGATCACCTCACCGTGCTTGCCCTTGTCGCGGCCAGCCAGGACGATGACGTGATCGCCTTTCTTGATCTTCTGCGACGACATCAGAGCACCTCGGGCGCCAAAGACATGATTTTCACGTGCTTGCGTGCACGCAGCTCGCGCGTAACCGGCCCGAAGATACGGGTGCCGACCGGCTCGCCCTGGTTGTTCACCAGAACGGCGGCGTTGCGGTCGAAGCGGATCAGGGAGCCGTCGGCGCGACGCACACCCTTGGCGGTGCGAACGATCACGGCCTTCATCACCTGGCCCTTCTTCACGCGGCCACGCGGGATCGCCTCCTTCACCGAAACGACGATCGTATCGCCGACGGTCGCGTACTTACGCTTGGAGCCGCCCAGAACCTTGATGCACTGAACCCGACGGGCGCCCGAATTGTCGGCAACCTCGAGGTTCGTCTCCATTTGGATCATCGGTCGATCCTCGCCTCATCTGCAGAAGCCCGGTGCACGGGCCCGATCCCAGTATCGCGAAGCGATCGGGCCATCGGGGCCACCACGCTCCTCATTCAGTCCCGCTTCAAGCGGGCTCTTTCATTACGGCCCAGCGCTTGGAGCGCGAGATCGGCCGGCATTCCTCGATCCACACCTTGTCACCGGTCTTGAACCGGTTCTCTTCGTCGTGGGCGTGGTACTTCTTCGACCGCCGAACCGTCTTCTTGAACAGCGGGTGGGTGAAGCGACGCTCGACCTCGACCACGACAGTCTTGTCGTTCTTGTCGGAGACGACGACGCCTTGCAAAATACGCTTTGGCATTTTCGATCAGTGCTCCTCAGCCCTTGGCCGCAGCGGCCGCGCCGCGCTTCTGACGCGAGATCGTGAGGACACGCGCGATATCGCGGCGCACCTCGCGGACCCGGGCCGTGTTCTCGAGCTGTCCAGAGGCCCTCTGGAAGCGCAGGTTGAACTGTTCCTTCTTCAGCTTGACGAGTTCCTCGTCCAGCTGATCGACCGTCATGGTCTTGAAATTCTCTGCCGTTGCCATGGCTACGACCGGCTCCCTACAGAATTCGCTTCACGATGCGGGTCTTGATCGGCAGCTTCGCAGCGCCGAGCTCCAGCGCTTCGCGTGCGATCTGATCCGTCACACCGTCCAGCTCGAACATGATCCGGCCGGGCTTGACGCGCGCCACCCAGAGCTCAGGCGAACCCTTGCCCGAACCCATGCGCACTTCGGCCGGCTTCTTCGACACGGGAAGATCCGGGAAGATCCTGATCCACACGCGGCCGGCGCGCTTCATGTGGCGCGTGATGGCACGACGGGCGGCCTCGATCTGGCGCGCGGTGAGCCGCTCGGGCTCGACGGCCTTGAGGCCATGCGAACCGAACGTCAGCAACGTGCCGCCCTTGGCCGCACCGTGGATGCGACCCTTGAAGGCCTTCCGGAATTTCGTCCGCTTTGGTTGCAGCATGGAGCTAAATCCCTTTCACGGTCTCAAGAGCGGTCCTGGCGCGAACCACGGTCACCGCGATCGCCGCGATCACCCCGGTCGCCATCACGACGCGGACGGCCCGGACCGGGCGCATCCTGCGCCTCGCTGGCGCGGCGCTCGGAGGCCATGGGGTCGTGCTCCATGATCTCGCCCTTGAAGATCCAAACTTTGATGCCGATCGTGCCGTAGGCCGTCTGCGCGACGCCGTAGCCGAAATCGATGTCGGCGCGCAGCGTGTGCAACGGCACGCGACCTTCACGATACCACTCGAGGCGTGCGATCTCGGCGCCGCCGAGGCGGCCCGACACGTTGATACGGATGCCGAGAGCACCAAGGCGCAGAGCCGACTGCACGGCGCGCTTCATGGCGCGACGGAAGGCGACGCGGCGCTCGAGCTGCTGGGCGATCGTCTCGGCTACCAGCGTGGCGTCGATCTCGGGCTTGCGAACCTCGACGATGTTGAGGTGCACTTCCGACGACGTCAGCTTGGCCAGCTCGCTGCGCAGCTTCTCGATGTCGGCGCCCTTCTTGCCGATCAGGATGCCGGGGCGGGCAGAGTGAACGGTCACCCGGCACTTGCGGTGCGGACGCTCGATCACGACCTTGGCGATGCCGGCCTGGCGCTGCTGCGCCATGATGTGCCGGCGGATCGCCATGTCCTCATGCAGGAGCTTGCCGTAGTCCGAGCGGCCGGCGAACCAGCGGCTGTCCCACGTGCGGTTGATGCCGAGGCGAAGCCCGACAGGGTTTACTTTGTGGCCCATCAGTTCTGCTCCTCTGCCGCCGCCTCGTCCGCCTTGGCGGCAACTTCGCGCACGATGACCGTGATCTCGGAGAACGGCTTCAGCACCCGGGCGCCGCGACCGCGGCCGCGGGCATGGAAGCGCTTCATCACCATGTTCTTGCCGACCCACGCCTCGGCAACGATCAGGTCGTTGACGTCGAGGCCGTGATTGTTTTCCGCGTTCGCGACCGCGCTCATGACGCACTTGCGCACGTCACCGGCGATCCGCTTGCGCGAGAACTCGAGCTCGGCGATGGCCTGGTCGACCTTCTTGCCGCGGATCAACTGCGCCACGAGATTGAGCTTCTGCGGCGAGATGCGCAGATTGCGGGTGACCGCCTTCGCCTCGTTCTCAGCCTGGCGCCGTTCGTTCTTTTCCTTGCCCATCTTACTTTCCCCTCGCGGCCTTCTTGTCGCCGCTGTGGCCATGGAACGCGCGCGTCGGCGCGAACTCGCCGAACTTGTGGCCGACCATGTCCTCGCTCACGGAGACGGGGATGTGCTTGTGACCGTTGTAGACGCCGAACGTCATGCCGACGAACTGCGGCAGGATGGTCGACCGGCGCGACCAGATCCGGATGATCTCGTTACGTCCAGACGCCCTGACCTTCTCCGCCTTTCGCAAGACGTAGCCGTCGACGAACGGACCTTTCCAAACCGAGCGTGCCATTCTCTTGCTCCCTCAGCGTCCGCTGACTTAGGCCTTCGTACGCGAGCGGACGATGTACTTGTCCGTCGCCTTGTTCTTACGGGTCTTGTAACCCTTGGTCGGCTTGCCCCAGGGCGTCGCCCAGTGCTTGCCACCCTTCGTACGGCCACCGTTGGGGTGGTCGACCGGGTTCATCATCACCGAGCGGACCGTCGGGCGGGTGCCCTTCCAGCGCGTGCGACCGGCCTTGCCGCCCGACACGTTGGTGTGGTCCGGGTTCGACACCGCGCCGACGCTGGCCATGCAATCCTGACGAACCTGGCGGGTCTCGCCGGAGCTCAGCTTCAGGATCGCCCAGCCGCTGTCGCGGCCGACGAGCTGGGCGTAGGTGCCAGCGGAGCGGGCCATCTGGCCGCCGCGGCCCGGCTTCAGCTCGACGTTGTGGACGATGGTGCCGATCGGCATGGCCGACAGCGGCATCGCGTTGCCCGGCTTCACGTCGACCTTGGCGCCCGAGACGACCTTGTCACCGACAGCCAGGCGCTGCGGCGCCAGGATGTAGGACTGCTTGCCATCCTCGTACTTGATCAGCGCGATGAAGGCGGTGCGGTTCGGATCGTACTCCAGGCGCTCGACGACGGCCGGAACGTCGGCCTTGCGACGACGGAAATCGACGAGGCGATAGGACTGCTTATGACCGCCACCGATGTGGCGCATCGTGATGCGGCCGTGATGGTTACGACCACCGGTCTTCGACTTGCCCTCGACGAGCATCTTGACCGGGCCGCCCTTCCACAGGTGGCTGCGGTCGACGATCACGAGCTGACGCAGGCCGGGCGAGGTCGGACGGAATGTCTTGAGTGCCATGACTTACGATCTCCTAGACGCCCGTCGTCACGTCGATGGAATGGCCTTCCTCGAGCGTCACGAACGCCTTCTTGACATCGCTCTGACGAGAGATGATGCCGCGGAAGGCTTTCAGCTTGCCCTTGCGGACCAGCGTGTTCACAGCCTTCACCTTGACGTTGAAGAGCTGCTCCACGGCCTGCTTGATCTCAGGCTTGGTCGCGTTGCGGGCCACATTGAAGATGACCTGGTTGGCCTCGGAGGTCAGCGTCGCCTTCTCCGTGATCACGGGAGAGCGGATGATGTCGTAGGCCTTGAGCTGTTTGGTCATTTGAACCGCTCCTCCAGCGCCGTAACAGCCGCCTTCGTCAGGACGAGCTTCTTGCGGCGCAAGATGTCGTACACGTTGATGCCCTCGACCGGCAGAACGTCGATGTTGGGGATGTTCCGCGCCGCCCGCGCGAAGCCCACATCCAGGTTGCTGCCGTCGATGAAGAGCGCGTTGACCAGACCGAGCTTGTCGAAGCGCGCTTTCAGCGCCTTCGTCTTGCCCTCGGGGGCCTCCGCCTTCTCCAGAACGACCAGCTCGCCGGCCTTGGCCTTCGTCGAAAGGGCGTGGCGCCGAGCCAGCGCGCGCACCTTCTTGGGCAGGTCGATGGCGTGGCTGCGGGGCTTGGGTCCGAAGGCCTTGCCGCCGCCGCGGAACTGCGGCGCCGACTTGTCGCCGTGACGGGCGCCGCCGCTGCCCTTCTGCTTGACGAACTTCTTGCCCGTGACCGTCACTTCGGAACGATCCTGGGCATGATGCGTGCCCGCCATGCGCTTGAGCTGCTGCCAGCGCACCATGCGGTGGATGAGGTCCGGCCGCGGCTCGAGATTGAAGATCGTGTCATTCAACTCGACCGAGCCGGCAGCGGTCGCATCGAGCGTCGTTACCTCGGCGCGCATCAGCCTTGCTCCTTGCTCTCAGTGGCGGCGACGGGCGCGGCCTTGCGGAAGGCGCCGGGCTTGGGGACGTCGGTCGGCAGCGGCCGCTTGACAGCGTCGCGCACGAGCACCCAACCGCCCTTCACACCGGGAACCGCACCGCGGACCAGAACCAGGCCACGATCGACATCCGTGCCAACCACTTCGAGGTTCTGCGTGGTAACACGCTCCGAACCCATGTGGCCGGCCATCTTCTTGCCCTTGAACACCTTGCCGGGGTCCTGGCGCTGACCGGTCGAACCGTGGCTGCGGTGGCTGACGGAGACGCCGTGCGTCGCGCGCAGACCGCCGAAGTTCCAACGCTTCATCGGGCCCTGGAAGCCCTTGCCCTGGTTCGTGCCCGTGACGTCGACGAGCTGCCCCTTCACGAAGTGGTCGGCCGTGATGACCGCCCCGACCTCGATCAGGTTCTCCGGGCTGACCCGGAATTCGACGAGCTTGCGCTTCGGCTCGACGTTCACCTTGGCAAAGCTCTCACGCTCAGCCTTGGTGACGCGCGACGGCTTGCGCTGGCCGGCACCGAGCTGCAGAGCGGTATAACCGTTCTTCTCGCCCGTGCGGTGAGCAAGGACCTGCACGTTATCGAGCTTCAGGACGGTGACGGGCACATGCTCGCCAGCCTCCGTGAAGATCCGCGTCATGCCGATCTTTTGTGCGATCACTCCGGAACGCATGCCGTGCATTCCTTTCCTCAATCTCGAGCTTGTGCCAGTCGTGCCATGCGAGGCGCGACGTCACGTGCCCAGCGCGAATCTCAAAGCTTGATTTCGACGTCCACACCCGCGGCCAGGTCGAGCTTCATCAGAGCATCGACGGTCTGGGGCGTGGGGTCCACGATGTCCAGGAGGCGCTTGTGCGTGCGCATCTCGAACTGTTCGCGGCTCTTCTTGTCGATATGCGGCGACCGGTTGACCGTGAACCGCTCGATACGCGTCGGCAGCGGGATGGGACCCCGAACCTCAGCGCCGGTACGCTTTGCCGTGTTCACGATCTCACGCGTCGACGCATCGAGAACACGATGATCGAACGCTTTCAACCGGATCCGGATATTCTGTCCGTTCATGGGTGAATTCCCAGCTCGTGCAACAGTCTACCACTCGGGAATGGCGCAAGCGCCGGGACGGCGCTTGGCCACGAGGCCTGCAGGAGGCCCTTACTCGACGATTCGCGTTACGACGCCGGCGCCGACGGTGCGTCCGCCTTCACGGATGGCGAAGCGAACCTTCTCCTCCATGGCGATCGGCTGGATCAGCTCCACCGCGAACTCCGCGTTGTCGCCCGGCATCACCATCTCCGTGCCTTCCTTCAGCGTCACGACGCCCGTGACGTCGGTCGTGCGGAAGTAGAACTGCGGGCGATAGTTGTTGAAGAACGGCGTGTGGCGCCCACCCTCGTCCTTCGTCAGGATGTAGGCCTCGGCCATGAACTTCTTGTGCGGCTTCACAGAGCCCGGCTTGCACAGAACCTGGCCGCGCTCGACCGATTCCTTGTCGATGCCGCGCAGCAGGCAGCCCACGTTGTCGCCGGCCTCGCCAGAGTCCAGCAGCTTGCGGAACATCTCCACGCCCGTCACCGTCGTCTTCATCGTGTCGCGCAGGCCCACGATCTCGGCTTCCTCGCCGACCTTGATGCGGCCACGCTCGATGCGGCCCGTCACAACCGTGCCGCGGCCCGAGATCGAGAACACGTCTTCGATCGGCATCAGGAACGGCTGGTCCACCGGACGCTCGGGGAGCGGGATGTACGTGTCGAGCGCGTCGTAGAGCTTCACGATCGCCTCGTCCGCAAGCGGGCCCTTCTCACCGTTCAGGGCCTTGATCGCAGCGCCGCGGATCACCGGAACGTCGTCGCCGGGGAACTGGTACTGCTTCAGCAGCTCGCGAACCTCGAGCTCGACCAGGTCCAGCAGCTCTTCGTCGTCGACCACATCGCACTTGTTCAGGAACACCACGATGTAGGGAACGCCGACCTGGCGCGCCAGAAGGATGTGCTCGCGCGTCTGCGGCATCGGCCCGTCGACAGCCGAAACGACCAGGATCGCACCGTCCATCTGCGCAGCGCCCGTGATCATGTTCTTCACGTAGTCAGCGTGGCCCGGGCAGTCCACGTGCGCGTAGTGACGGTTCTCCGTCGCGTACTCGACGTGGCTCGTCGCGATCGTCAGGATCTTCGTCGGGTCGCGACGGCCCTGGCTCTCAGATGCCTTCGCGACTTCGTCGTACGCGATCGCAGTCTTCGTCCAGCCACGGTCAGCCGAAACCTTCGTCAGCGCAGCCGTAAGTGTCGTCTTGCCATGATCGACGTGACCGATCGTGCCAACGTTGCAGTGAGGCTTGTTACGCTCGAATTTCTCTTTCGCCATGGTCGGCTCTCCTTAGTCTCGACTTTATCTCTCCGGTGGGTCGCCAGGTCCGTCCCCGGCACCTCACCGCCTGCAACCATTCAATTCCGCGTGTCGCTCGCCGCCATGGCCACCCAGGCCTCGGTCAGCGGGCGTCACGCCGCTCGTCTCAGACGTACTTCGCCTTCACCTCGTCGGCGACGTTGCGCGGCACTTCGGCGTAGTGGGCGAACTGCATCGTGTAGGATGCACGGCCCGTCGACATGGAGCGCAACTGGCTGACGTAGCCGAACATGTTGGCCAGCGGCACGAATGCGCGGATGACCGTGGCGTTGCCGCGCATCTCCTGATTGCGGATCTGGCCGCGGCGGCTGTTGATGTCGCCGATGACACCACCGACGAAATCACCGGGGGTGACGACTTCGACATCCATCACCGGCTCGAGAAGCTTCACGCCGGCCTTCTGGGCGCCTTCCTTCATGGCCTGACGGGAAGCGATTTCGAAGGCGATCGCAGACGAGTCGACCTCGTGGTAGCTGCCGTCGAACAGCGTGACCTTCATGTCGACCATCGGGAAGCCGATCAGAACACCGCTGTCCCAGACGCTGTTGATGCCCTTTTCGACGCCGGGGATGAATTCCTTGGGAACCACGCCGCCGACGATCTCGCTGACGAACTCGTTGCCCTTGCCGATCTCGTTCTGCTCGAGGCGCAGCTTGACGCGGGCGAACTGGCCCGTACCGCCGGTCTGCTTCTTGTGCGTGTAGTCGATCTCGGTGGCCCGGGCGAGCGTCTCGCGGTAGGCCACCTGCGGCGCGCCGACGTTGGCGTCGACACCATAGGTGCGCTTGAGGATGTCGACCTTGATGTCCAGATGCAGCTCGCCCATGCCCTTCAGGATGGTCTCGCCGCTCTCCTGGTCGACCGACACGCGGAAGGAGGGATCCTCGACTGCCATGGTGTGCAGGGCGGTCGCCATCTTCTCCTGGTCGGCCTTGGTCTTCGGCTCGATCTTCATCTCGATGACGGGGTTCGGGAACTCCATCTTCTCGAGGATGACCGGCTTCATGGGATCGCACAGCGTCTCGCCGGTGCGGATGTCCTTCATGCCCTGCAGAGCGACGATGTCGCCGGCAAAGGCTTCCTTGATTTCCTCGCGGTCGGCGGCGTGCATGAGATACATGCGGCCGGCGCGCTCCTTCTTGTCGCGCGACGTATTGGCGAGCGCCATGCCTTGCTCGAGCTTACCCGAGTAGATGCGGCAGAACGTGATCGAGCCGACGTGCTCGAAGCTCATGATCTTGAAGGCGATCATGGCGAGCGGCTCGGCGTCGGAGGGCTTGCGGTCGGCCTCGGCGCCGGTCTTGGGATCGATACCCTTGTAGGCTTCACGATCGAGCGGGCTCGGCAGGAAGTCGATGACCGCGTCGAGGAGCGGCTGCACGCCCTTATTCTTGAACGCTGAGCCGCACATCATCGGGTAGAAGGCGCGCGAGATCGTGGCCTTGCGGATGAGCTTGCGGAGCGTATCGTTGTCCGGCTCGGTGCCCTCGAGATAAGCTTCCATGGCGGCGTCGTCCATCTCGACGGCGGCCTCGATCATGGATGCACGGAACTCGTTGGCCTTGTCGACGAGATCGGCGGGAATCTCACCCTCGATCATCTTCGCGTCCTTGCCGTCGCCGTCCCAGGTGATCGACTTCATCTCGATGAGGTCGACGACGCCGGCGAAATTCGCCTCGGCGCCGATCGGCAGCTGCAGCGGCACGGCGCGCGCACCCAGCTTCTCCTTGATGTCGGCGAGGCACATGTAGAAGTCGGCGCCCGTCTTATCCATCTTGTTGGAGAAGATGATGCGCGGCACGGCGTACTTGTCGCCCTGGCGCCAGACGGTCTCGGTCTGCGGCTCGACGCCCTGGTTGCTGTCCAGAACGCAAACGGCGCCGTCGAGCACGCGGAGCGAACGCTCGACCTCGATGGTGAAGTCGACGTGGCCTGGCGTGTCGATGATGTTCAGGCGGCGCTTCTTGCCGTCGCGGCCGGTCCAGAAGCAGGTCGTCGCGGCGGACGTGATCGTGATGCCGCGCTCGGCTTCCTGATCCATGAAGTCCATGGTCGCGGCGCCATCGTGCACCTCGCCGATCTTATAGGACCGGCCGGTGTAATACAGGATGCGCTCGGTCGTCGTCGTCTTTCCGGCATCGATGTGGGCCATGATGCCGAAATTGCGATAATCCTCGATGGGATATTGACGGGCCATTGGACTGCCTCGATCGTCTCTCTAGTGCGCGCCGGTCCGCCCTTGCATCAGGCGGCCGCGCGTCAGGTTACCAGCGGTAGTGCGAGAACGCGCGGTTGGCCTCGGCCATCTTGTGCGTGTCTTCGCGCTTCTTGACGGCCGTGCCGCGGTTGTTCGCCGCGTCGAGGAGCTCGGCGGAAAGCCGCTCCTCCATCGTGTTCTCGTTGCGCGCACGGGCGGCGGAAATGATCCAGCGGATCGCCAGGGCCTGACGACGCTCGCTGCGCACTTCGACCGGCACCTGGTACGTCGCACCACCGACGCGGCGCGAGCGAACCTCGACAGCCGGCATCACGTTCTCGAGCGCCTGATGGAACAGCGGCAGCGGGTCCGCCTTGGCGCGCGTCTGGATGCGATCGAAAGCGCCATATACGATGCCTTCGGCGGTCGACTTCTTGCCCTCTTTCATGATCGAGTTCATGAACTTGGACACGACGAGGTCGCCGAACTTCGGATCGGGATTGATCTCCCGCTTCTCAGCGCTATGCCGACGCGACATGGCGAATTTCCTTCTCGGTCGCTTTTAGTCTCGGTTGCATGACCGCCCGCTGCGAACTTCCCGCAAAAGGCGTCGGCCCCGACCTCGCATTCCCGGGACTTCCCAGGTCCATGCGAGCGGGGCCGGCTGAATTACTTGGGCCGCTTGGCGCCGTACTTGGAGCGGCGCTGCTTACGGGCCGCCACACCCTGGGTGTCGAGCACGCCACGGATGATGTGGTAGCGCACGCCAGGAAGGTCCTTCACGCGACCGCCGCGGATCATGACCACGGAGTGCTCCTGAAGGTTGTGACCCTCGCCCGGGATGTAGCCGATCACCTCGTAGCCGTTCGTGAGGCGGATCTTGGCGACCTTGCGAAGGGCCGAGTTCGGCTTCTTCGGCGTGGTCGTGTAGACGCGCGTGCAGACGCCACGCTTCTGGGGGCAAGCCTCCATGTGGCGCGACTTCTCGCGATAAACGCGCTTCTCGCGCGGCTTCCGGATCAGCTGCTGTATCGTCGGCATTCGCCTCGTCCAACCTTTCGCCCACTCGAAAGCGGTGCGCGCCAAACCAAACGAGCCGAGCAGCCAGATTGCGGCGCTCAGCCCGAAGCACCAGAGGATCGACAACCCGCTTCCGCGAGCCGCTCGATCGTGGTCCGTCGATGTCCTCTGCTTATGAAACGACAGTGTTTAGGGGCGTTCATCGGCAAAAACGGATGCCGACAGGCCTACGACCTATCGTGAGAGTGGGCGCAAACTATCCGCGTCGTTGCCAGACGTCAACACCCAGTTGCACGTCGGATCGAAAAAATATTGGACCAATGCGCGCGGCGCATGTCCCGGCTGGGTGATGCAGCGCCTCGCGCAGGCTTTCGTTGCCGTAGCCGGGCTTGCGCGCGGCATCGTGCGAATCGGTTGCTGCGCCGGGTCCAGCCTAGCGCTAACGTGGCCGGGGGATGCTGTCAAAGGAGCTGGAAATGCAGACGTTGCTGCCGATTGCCGAAGAGATCGCGTCGAAACTGAAAATGCGGCGCGAAACGCTTGCAATCGCCGAGTCTTCGGGGGGCGGCCTGATTTCGGCTGCCCTGCTCGCCGTGCCGGGTGCGTCCGCCTATTTCCTCGGGGGAGCCGTCGTCTATACGCGGCAGGCGCGCGGCGCGCTGATGGGGATCACGGACGGCGAAATGAAAGGGCTGCGGTCGTCGAGCGAGCCCTATGCCACGCTCCTTGCGCGCACCGCGCGGCACCGGCTGGGTGCGACATGGGGCCTTGCCGAGACGGGGGCCGCGGGCCCATCGGGCAACCGCTACGGCGACGCCGCGGGGCATACCTGCATCGCCGTCTCGGGGCCGGTCGAGCGCGTGTTGACGCTGGAGACCGCGAGCGCGGACCGGCTCGCCAACATGCGGACCTTCGGCGCGAAGGCGCTGGAGGAGTTCCTCGCCACACTCGCGTCGGCCTGATGCGCACGGCACGGCGGCGTCCGCCCTGTGGAGGCGGTCCGCCTGCCGTGCTATCGGTCGCGCAATCGATTGCATGTGAACGAGGAGCCGCCCGATGCGCGAGGACCGCCCAGAGCTGAGGAAATGTCCGGCCAACTACGTGCCGCTGACGCCAGTGAGCTTTCTCGGCCGCGCCGCGAGCTTCTTTGGCGAACGCACGGCGGTGGTCCACGGCGCGCGGCGCCTCACCTATCGGGATCTCTATGCGCGCTCGCGGCAACTCGCCCACGCGCTGACCAAGGCAGGCATCCAGCGCGGCGATACCGTTGCGATCGTGGCGCCGAATACTCCGGCAATGCTGGAGGCACATTACGGCGTGCCGATGATCGGCGCCGTGCTCAACCCGATCAACACGCGGCTCGATGCCGGCGCTATCGCCTTCTGCCTGCAGCACGGCGAGGCGAAGGTGCTGCTGGCCGACCGCGAGTTCCACGCCACCGTCGCGCCAGCACTCGACCGGCTCGGCGCCAAGCGCCCGATCGTGATCGACATCGCCGATGCCGAAACGGAGGGCGCACCGGCCTACGGCGGCGTCGAGTACGAGGATTTCATCAGGGACGCCGATCCCCAGTTCGCCTACGCGGGTCCCCGGGACGAGTGGGACTCGATCTGCCTGCTCTACACGTCGGGCACGACGGGCAATCCGAAAGGTGCCGTCTACAGCCATCGCGGTGCCCACCTGGGGGCGCTCGCCAACGCGCTGTCCTTCAAGCTCGACCACGAGAGCCGATATCTGTGGACGCTGCCGATGTTCCACTGCTCGGGCTGGACGTACACCTGGGCGGTGACGGCTGCGGGCGGCACGCACGTGTGCCTGAGGCGTGTGGAGCCCAAGCGCATCTTCGACCTGATCGCGGCCGAGAAGGTGACGCACATGTGCGGTGCGCCGATCGTGCTCAACATGCTCGTGCATGCGCCGGCCTCCGACAAGAAGGCGCTGCCGACGCGGCCGAAGGTGGCGACGGGCGGCGCGGCGCCCCCGGCCATCGTCATCGAGCGCATGGAGGCGATGGGCTTCGAGGTTCTGCACCTCTACGGCACCACGGAAAGCTATGGCCCCTCGACCTATTGCGCGCACAAGAGCGAGTGGGACGCGGGCGACCTGACCCAGCGGTACGCGATGATGGCGCGGCAAGGCATTCCCAATGCCCTGATCGAGGACATGATGGTGGCCAATCCCGACACGATGGAGCGGCTACCGCGCGACGGTGCCTCCATCGGCGAGATGATGCTGCGCGGCAATACGCTGATGAAAGGCTATCTCAAGAACGAGACGGCGACCGCGGAGGCGTTCGCGGGCGGCTACTACCGGTCGGGCGACCTCGCCGTCTGGCATGACGACGGCTACATGGAGGTCAAGGACCGCTCGAAGGACATCATCATCTCGGGCGGCGAGAACATCTCCTCGCTCGAAGTGGAGGAGGTGCTCTACCGGCATCCCGAGGTCATGGAGGCGGCAGTGGTGGCCCGGCCCGACGCGAAGTGGGGCGAGAGCCCGTGCGCGTTCGTGACGCTGAAGCCGGACGCCAAGCCCGTCGCGGCGGACGAGATCATCGCCTACTGCCGCGCGAACATGGCGCACTACAAGATCCCGCGCACGGTCGTGTTCGGGCCCCTGCCGAAGACCTCGACGGGCAAGATCCAGAAGTTCGTCCTGCGCGACAAGGCGAAGGAAATGTGAGGCGATGACCCGGGGCTCCAGCGTATCGACGACGATTGCAGTCGATGGCGAAGACGTGCCGATCCGTCGGAGCCTTGCCGCCGCGATCGAGGACGCCTGGCGGCGGCTTGCGCGGCCGGGCACCTGGTGGAGCGGGTCCGAGCGGCTCGCCATCGCCGCAGAGACGCGCGCGGCAGGGCAGTGCCGCCTGTGCCGGGAGCGCCAGGCCGCGCTCTCCCCGTATGCGGTGTCGGGCGTGCACGACGCGGCGACGGATCTGCCTGCAGACGCCGTCGAAGCCATCCATCGCATCCGCACGGATGCCGGCCGCATCACGGAACGCTTTGTGCGCGAAATCGCGGACGGGCCCCTCGGCGAGGAGCGGTATGTGGAGATCGTCGCCGTCGTGGCGATCACAACGGCGCTCGATACGTTCGACGGCGTACTGGGGCGTCCGCGACGCCCGCTGCCCGCGCCACAAGCGGGGGAACCGACCCGGCATCGCCCTGCCGGCGCACGGCGGGATCTCGCGTGGGTGGCGACGCTTGCGCCCGACATGGTTTCGGCCGGCGATCCCAACCCCTACCCGCTGCATGGCGACAAGAACATCCACCGGGCGGTCAGCCTCGTCCCGCAGGAGGTGTTCAACTTCTTCGATCTCGACGTGGAACTGTACCTCAAGGATCACGAGATCCGCGATTTCGGGACGGAATACCGCGCCATCACGCATGCCCAGATCGAATTGATCGCGGGGCGCGCGTCGGCACTCAACCGATGTTTCTATTGAACCACCAGTCATGCATCACTGCTCCGTGAGAGCGGCCGAGAGACTGGAAGCGGATACGACCTCACCGGCATCACCGAGGGTGGTGCGGCCGCTGCAAGCGTGCCCGCGGGGCTGGAGCTGACCACGCTGGTCGAGGCCGCGCTCGGTGACGACGCTGCGGCGCTGGAGGACGCGCGGCGTGTCGTCCGGCACGCGGTGGGCGGTGCCGGTCTCGTCGATGCAGCGGCGGCGATCGCGTCGTTCAATGCGGTTGTGAAGATCGCCGATGGAACGGGCATCCCCATCGAGGACTGGAAGGCGGAGCGCACCAGCGACCTGCGCGCTTCACTCGGGATCGACGACTACCGGGCGTGATGCGATCCCACAGCGGCAGGGCGCTGCGGCGTGCTGCCGCCAATTCGCATGGCTGGCGTGTCGATGCACGATGGGTGGCTTGACCAATGTCATCGGCCGGCGGAGCGATGCGCTCTACCATTCGTGCGAATTCGCTGCTCACCTGCCCGGCCAAACGCAGAGATTGCGCCGGTGG
Organism: Hyphomicrobiaceae bacterium; assembly: GCA_041397775.1. Classification (GTDB taxonomy): domain Bacteria; phylum Pseudomonadota; class Alphaproteobacteria; order Rhizobiales; family Hyphomicrobiaceae. The sequence continues at coordinate 296,075 of JAWKWB010000008.1, forward strand.
GGGAAAGAAAGGGGGAATGCCGTGCTCAAGATCGCTGCACTCATCTGGCTGGTCCTGGGGACCACGCTGGCCGGCATCGCTGTGATCGTCATCGTCACGATCCCGTCGTTGTTCGACCAGGGCATGAAGCTCATTCCGATCGCGGCCGGGGCCGGCTTCCTCGTCGCCATGCCGCTGTCGTACTTGGTGGCCAGGAAGATTTCGGCTGGTACCCTGGTGGCTCGGTGATAGCCAAGCCAAGGCCAACAGGGACCGGCTCCGCGCACGCCCACGGGGGTCAATCAGTCCTTTCAGGACTTCGATGGAGGGCGTTGGTCGCGAAACGGCCCGGCAACTCCTCGTGCCGGGCCGTTTGTCATCCTGGGCCATGCCGCAGCAATGCGCCAGACGCGATCAGCCGATGCGGCTGACCTCGGTCTCCTTGGAGGTGATGAACTCGAGGAGGGCAGGCTGGCCCTTCTTCGTCGCCTCGATGCCGCGCTTGATGGCGGGGATGATGTCCGCGGTGCGCTCGATGCGCTCGCCGTAGCCGCCGAAGGCGCGTGCCATGGCCGCATAGTCACCTGAAATGTCGGTCGAACGATACTTCTCGGTCGAGACGGGCATGACCTTCAGTTCGATGGCCATCGAGAAATTGTTGAGCAGGATCGAGAGGACGGGAATGCGCTCGCGCACCGCCGTCTCGAAGTCCATGCCGGTGAAGCCGATGGCCGCGTCGCCCCAGACGTTGATGCAGAGCTTGTCGGGCTTGGCGAGCTTGGCGCCCATGGCGAAGCCGAGGCCTGCACCGAGCTGGGTGGTCTTGCCCCAGCCGATGTAGGAGAGCGGTGTCGTCGCCTTCCAGAACGGCGAGAGCTGGTCACGCGGGCTGCCCGCGTCGTGCGTGATGATGGTGTTGTCGATGTCGACGGTGCGCTGGAGATCCCAGAGGACGCGATAGGGGTTGAGGGGCTCTGCGTCGGAGGTCAGCTTCGGCAGCCATTTGGCGAGCCACGGCTCGTTTTCCGCCTTGATCTCGGCGGCCACCTGGGCCGGGTCGCGTGGCGAATGCCCGTGGATCTTGCGCACTTCCTCGAGCAACGCCTGGAGCACGATCCTGGCATCCCCCACGACGCCCAGCGCCACGGGCACATCCTTGTTGATGTCCGAGGGGTCAAGCGTCGCCTGGATGATGCGGGCGCCAGCGGGCATCTTGACGCCGAAATTCGTTTCGGTGAACGAGCAGCCGATGCCGAGGATGAGATCCGACTTGTCGAGGAACGTGCGCACGGCCTGGGGAATGGCGAGGCCGCCCGAGCCCAGCGAGAGCGGATGCGTCTCGGGGAAGGCGCTCTTGCCTTCCAGGCTGGTCGTCACGGGAATGGCGAGCAGCTCGGCCAGCTCCTTGAGCTCGGCCCAGGCCTCGGCCCAGTGGATGCCCTGGCCCGCGTACAGCACCGGACGCTTGGCCGCGACCAGCATCTGGGCCGCTTCGCGCACCGCCGCCATGTCGGTGCCGGTGCGGATCGGCTGCGGACAGACGTAGCCGGAGACGTCGCATTCCTCGCCGTAGACGTCGGTCGGGATCTCGACGAGCACGGGACCGCCACGGCCGGACTTCAGCCGCTGGAACGCGCGCCGCATGATGTGCGGGATCTCCTTGGCCGAGGTGATGGGCTCGGCCGATTTGGTGATCGAGCGCATGGAGACGGATGCGTTGTAGTTGCGATCCACCCAGGCGAGGCGGCGGGCATAGCCCTGTGCGAGCACCAGCAGCGGGATGCTCTCGCTCCAGGCTTGCGCGACGCCGCCGTAGGCGTTCTCGGTGCCGGGGCCATGTTGCATGGCGAAGGCGCCGATCTTCTTGCCGGAGGTAACGCGGCTGATGGCGTCGGCCATGTGCAGGCCGATGCGCTCCTGGCGCACGATGATCGGCCGGATGTCGACCATGGCGGCGTGTTCGAGAACGTGATTGACCGGGTAGCCGATCAGCCACTCCACGCCTTCCTTCTTCAGAATGGCCGAAATCGCATCTGCGGTTTTCATCTGGGCGCTCCTCCTGGGTGTTTGCCGGCATGCAAGCACGCCCCGCCCGACCCGCCAAGCCCCATGCGCGCCATGAAGCCGTGCGACAGTCACATACGGAAGGATTTCGTTCGTCAGCGTCCCGACCCCAGAGAGCGCCTAGTGTTCCGGCTCCGACACTTGGTTCCCCGTGCGTCAACCTCTGGACCAAGTGTCGGAGCCAGAAGGAACACTAGCAACCATATGATTCCAGTGTAGCTTTTGCATCTTACGTTTGGTCATGGTTCCAGCCGCGAGTGGGTACCAAACGTCAGATGCGCTACACTAGCCAACGGATGGACGCTAGAGTAGTTTGCCGCGCCTGCGATCGGGAGAAACACGATGCTCCGCACCCTGCGTTCGACCACGACGATGTTCGCCTTGCTGGCGGCAAGCGGCACAATCGCCGCTGCACAAGGTGTGGCGTCGCAATCACCCGGCGATACGGCGCCGCGTGTCACGGCCGAGGCCAGCGCTCCGGTGGCGCCGGCCGGCGTTGCACCACGCGCCCCTGCCATCGACAACGCCGACCCCGTCCTGAGTATTCCCGCCCTGCCGCCCGCGCTGGCCCCCGTCGTAAACGCGAATGACGCGAAGCCGGTGCCGGCAACGCCGGGCGCAGGCGCGACATCCCCGGCCATCGCGCCGGCGGGAGCCGCTCCCCCCTCGGCAGCGCCATCGTTCGCACTCGACATGGGCGCGGCTCTCGCGCGCGTCGGCGATGCGGAGAAATCCGATGCGGATGTGCTCACGGCTTTCTACGGCGAACGCAATGGCGCGCCCGTCTGGGTCGATGCGAAGGGACGCACACCAGCAGCCACGGCGATGATCGCATTCATGGGCAAGGCCGAGCAGTGGGGCCTGGATCCCGCGAGCTACAGTGTGCCGCCAGCCACCGGGAGCGATGCGGCGTCGCGGGAACAACTGGCCGCGGACGAAGCTGCCATCTCGATTGCGGCGCTGAAGTATGCCCGTCACGCCAAAGGCGGCCGCACCGACCCGCTGGCGATCACGAAGTATCTGGATCGCAAGCCTCCGACGATCGACGCCCGGGCGGTCATGGCGCGTCTTGCAGCGGCGAGCGATCCCGCGGCAGTCCTGCGGGATCAGCACCCCAAACATGCGGCCTTCCAGAAGTTGCGCGAAATGCTCGTGGCGATGCTCGGGGGCGACGGTGAGACCGCACAGGTGACCATCCCCGATGGCCCGACACTGCGCCCCGGCGAGAAGCACGCCCAAGTGGCCCTGGTGCGGACACGGCTGGGCGTCGCACTGCCGGAAGGGGCGGATGCGACCGTCTACGACAAGGATCTCGTGGAGGCCGTCCGCAAGCTGCAGACGGAAAAGGGCCTCAATGCCGACGGCATCATCGGGCGCGGCACGCGCAATGCGATGAATGGCGGCCCGAAGCCGAGCCCGCGCAAGCTGCTGGCAAATCTCGAGCAATGGCGCTGGATGCCCGAAGACCTGGGCAGCCTGTATGTCTGGGTCAACGTTCCCGAGTACACGCTCCGCGTCGTCAGCAACGGCGAGGTGATCCATACCGAGCGCGTGATCGTGGGCAAGACCAATACGCAGACGCCGATTTTCTCCCACGCCATGGAGCAGGTGATCTTCCATCCCTTCTGGGGCGTGCCGGATTCGATCAAGCAGAACGAGATCCTGCCCAGCCTGCAGCGCGGCGGCGGCATGCTCGCCAAGAATGGCCTTCGCATCCAGGCGGGCGGGCGTGACATCGACCCCTACTCCGTCGATTGGACGAAGGCCGACATTCGCCGCTACCACGTCTATCAGCCGCCGGGCGCGAGCAATGTGCTGGGTGTGGTGAAGTTCCGCTTCCCCAACCACCACGCCGTCTACATGCACGACACGCCGAGCAAGGGCCTGTTCCAGTCGACGGTGCGCACGTTCAGCCACGGCTGCATGCGCGTGCGCAACCCGCTGCGCCTCGCCGAAATCCTGCTCGCCGCCGACAAGGGCATGACGCCCGATCAGGTGCAGGCTCTCGCGCAGCCCGGCGCCACGCCCAACAACCAGGTGAACCTGACGCAGAAGATCCCGGTTCACATCACCTACTTCACGGCCAGCGTCGATGCAGAGGGAGAACTGCAGGGCTTCAACGACATCTACGCGCACGACGAGCGGATCACGCTGGCGCTCGCAGGCAAGATGCATCTGATCCAGCCGGTTCCCGAACCCAAGGGCCCCGCACGCGCCGAACCCATCGCCTCGTTCTCGGAGAACTTCGGGTTCTTCTCCATCTTCGGCGGAGGTGGCGGCGGTGGTGGAGGGGGCGGCAGCCGGCCGAACTGGGCACCCAGCGCATTCGGCGGCAACTGAGCCTTGGCGCGGGGCCTCGTCTCCCTTCGACCGCAAAGTGCGTTTTCGGCCCGCAGAGGAACGAGGCGAACGTTGCGGTCGGGACACGAGCGTGGCGACGTGCTTGGGCGTCACGATTGGGCGTCCGCTCCACGCCTTCGGCCGTCTCGTAATGAAACGCGCGTTAACGCTTAGTTCACCACGTTGGTGCAATGATGGCCTTGCCCTGATATGGCCGCATGTCGGCCCCGATGCACCCGCATTCGATCCTTACGGTCCGTTAAGGATCCGCGGTTAACCATGTCGTCTTGGTAACAGCAGATCCCTGCCATCGACACCGCGCGTGCAACGAAACGCGAGGTGGGGGACTTCATGCGATGGCCGCCGATCAGCTAGCGTTCGGACGGGGGTTCAAACCGTGGTCTGTGGTAGGCGCGCTCTCTTGGGCGGCGTGGCGCTGAGCGTCCTGCTGTCGGTTGCAAGCTCTTCACAACAGGCCGGCGCCCAGATCGGCGAGCGGAGCATCACTCTCTACAACATCCATAGCAAGGAGACGAAAACCATCGTCTTCAAGCGCGGCGGCCGTTACGTCGAGGAGGGCCTGAAAGAAGCCAACTGGATGCTGCGGGATTGGCGCCGCAACGAGACGACGCGCATGGATCCCGCCCTCGTCGACCTGTTGTGGGAGATCCATCGGGAACTCGGCTCGAAGGCCCCCATCCACATCATTTCGGGCTACCGCTCGCGCGCCACGAACGAGATGCTGCGCCGGACGGTCGGCGGACAGGCGAGCCAGAGCCGCCACATTCTCGGCAAGGCCGCCGACGTGCATTTCCCCGACGTACCGCTCAAGAACCTGCGCTATTCCGCGCTGATCCACGAGCGCGGCGGGGTCGGCTACTATCCGACCTCGGCCATTCCCTTCGTGCATATCGATACAGATCGTGTGCGAAGCTGGCCGCGCCTGCCACGGCACGAGCTGGCCTTGCTGTTTCCCTCCGGCTCGACCAAGCACATGGCAGCGGACGGCGGCCATATCACGAAGGCGGACGTTCGTGTCGCCCAGGCGAAATACAACACCCTGGCGACGCAGATCGCCGCGTTCCACCAGGAGCGCGAGGGAGGTCCCAGGGCAACTGTTGCGGTGGCCAGTCTCGAACCGCAGGACAAGCATGCCCCCCGCGCGTCCGAGCGCCATGCCGGTCGCCGCCAGGTGGCATCGCTCGCACCCGACGCGGGAGCCGTCGGCGGTTCCCAGAAGATCACCACAGGTCCCGTCGCACGCATCCAGCTTTCGCCGTCCAAAGACGAACGCGCCAAGCTCGCCGAACTCGCCTCGCTGGCGAGCACCGCGCCGCGCCTCGTCGTGGGTCCGCGCCCGGCCCGACGCCCCGAGCGGCATCAGGCCCTGCCGAGCCTGACACAAAGCGCGGTGCCGATTCCGGGTGTGGTTCAAGTTGGATATGCGCCTGGACCGCGGGTCGCCGCGCTGGCGCCTGCCGATCTCCCCAACGGATCGGACATCCGGGTCGATGCGCCGTCTATTCCAGCCGGCTGGTCGATCGCTCCTGCCTACGACGAGGAGCATCCCGACGAGTTGTCCTATCGTCCGTTCCCGATTGCGCCCTACATGACGGCATCTGCGAACGAAGCGATCCTCGCGGATCTCGTGCGTCATGACGTTGCGCGCACCATCGATCTCATCGATCAGCCCGGGACGGCGGCGCCCTTGCGCTTCAGGCCAACGCCGGCCGGCGCGCGGCCCGTGAACGTGCATCGCTTCTCGGGCAATGCCATTCGCGTCGACCGCATGGACGAGGCGCGCCGGCACGTTGCAGGCACGCAATAATCGCATTGCGGCGGCTCGGCGCGGCCGGGCGCCCCCCGACAGCTCGACCAGGGAAACGGAGGGGCGGGGAAAGCGGCTCCGCGTCCACAGCGCCAGCGGTGAAATGGGTCCTCGCGACAAGCGCGAGGAGGACAAAGAAGGGGGAGATGAGCCGGGAAGTGTGCTGCGCGGGGAGACGCGCGCGAGGCCTCCTTATGCGCTCATTTCGCAGGAAATGAGTGCCCCTTCATTCCCCTCGTTTTCCCGGAAGGCGCGCGGGGCGCGGCTGTCCGGCATCTTTCGCGGTGTGGCCTGCGGCGGACGTGGCCGCGCCGTGCCCGATGGCACCGGGAAAGGCCCCGGCTCGGCGCGGCCGAGCTTCCGCCCGCCCGCTTGGCCGGGGAAACGGAGGGGCGGGGAAACGGAGGGAGAGGGTCAATAGAACCCCATGCTCGGTTTGCCGGAAGGCGCGCGGGGCGGGGCTGTCCTTTCGCGGTCCAGCATGCGACGGACGTGGCCGCGCCGTGCCCGATGGCACCGGGAAAGGCCCCGGCTCGGCGCGGCCGGGCTTCCGCCCCTCCGCTTGGCCGGGGAAACGGAGGGAGAGGGAAACGGAAGCGGAAGGGTCAATAGAACCCCATGCTCGGTTTGCCGGAAGGCGCGCGGGGCGCGGCTGTCCGGCATCTTTCGCGGTGTGGCCTGCGGCGGACGTGGCCGCGCCGTGCCCGATGGCACCGGGAAAGACCCCGGCTCGGCGCGGCCGGGCTTCCGCCCGCCCGCTTGGCCGGGGAAACGGAGGGAGGGGGAAACGGAGGGAGAGGGAAACGGAGGGGCGGGAAAACGGAGAGGCGGGGAAGCGGAGTAGGAGGGAAGCGCGCGGTTCACAGCGCCACGCCCACCGACACAGGGAAAGGCCCCGGCTGGCATAGCCCACCGGGGCCAGAATTCTTTCGGAAAGATCCGGTTGTCGGCGGCCTATTCGGCGGCGTCCATCAGCCCCATGTCGTCGCCGCCGAGGATGGGATCGGCCATGCCCAGCGCGTGCATGTAGGTGGCCAGGATCGCCTCTTCCTCGGTGCGTTCGGTCTGGCTCTTCTTGCGAAGGCTGACGATCTTGCGCAGGATCTTGGGATCGAAGCCGACGGCCTTGGCCTCCGCGTACTTGTCGCGGATATCGGCGGCGGTGGCCTTCTTTTCCTCTTCCAGCCGCTCGATCTGCTCGACGAATTGGCGAAGCTGGTTCTGTGCCGAGGCCTGGAGCGTGGTCATGTGTCGATCTCTACTACCGATGCTGTTGAGGCCGACACTATCGAGCCCGATTGGGCATCAGCAAGGCGGCACGGACGTTCTCCCCACGCTGTCCAGAGAATTCTTCGAGGCGACAGGCACGGCTTGACCATGGCGCGCGCGTCGCAGCGAATCAACGCTCACGGAAGGTCCGCCGGAAGCTGTCCGTGAGCGGCTTCGTGAAGTAGGTCAGCGCGGTGCGCTCCTCGGTCTCGATGAAGGATTCCACGGGCATGCCGGGAACAATGTGGCGCGCCTTGTCTGCGAGGGTGCCCAGCGCCTCCTTGGTGAAGCGTATACGCACGAGAAAGTAGGTCTGCCCGGTCTGGGGGTCCTTGGACAGGTCCGCGGACACGTGGCTGACAGTGCCGTCGACTTCGGGCGTGGTGCGCTGGTTGAAGGCGGTGAAACGCAGCCGTGCCTTGCGGTCGATCGCGACCTGATCGATCTCGATCGGGGAGATGCGGGCTTCGATGGCCAGCGGCTCTCCGGACGGCACGATCAGCATCAACGTCTCGCCTTGCGCCACGACACCGCCGACGGTGTGGATGTTCATCTCGTGGACGGTACCGCTGATCGGTGCGCGGATATCCACGCGGCGAAGCTGATCCAGGGCGGCGATCCTGCGTTCGGACAGCTCACCGATCTTGGCCTCGACGTCGCGCAATTCCTTCTGCGACTCGGTCCGCTGCTCCTGCTCGATCTGGAGGATCTGCATCTCGGTCTGGCTGATCTGGGCCTTGGCCCGCGCGATCTGGGAGACGAGACCGCCCAGGTCCCCCTCGAGGCGCACCCGGTCGCGCTTGATCGTCGACATGCGTGCTTCATTGACGAGCTGCTTTTCGAACAGCCCCTCCAGGCGGGTCATTTCCTGCCATTGCAGATCGACCTCGGCCTCCTTGGAGGCAAGCTGCACCGTGAGGCCTTCGATCTCCTTGTCGAGCTGTCGCACGCGCTCGCGGTACTGATCCTTCTGGCCGTCGATGAACGTGCGGCGTGCCTGGAACAGCCGGAGTTCGCCACGAGCGGCCTCGGCCGCCTCGTCGCTCTCCTTCTCGAAGCCGGCCGGGAACGACAATTGCGTCGCGCCGCTGCGCTCGGCTTCGAGGCGCGCCTTGCGTGCAATGGACTGCACGAGTTGCGATTGGACGACACCCAGCGTCGCGCGCACCTGGGTTTCGTCCAGGCGCACGAGCAGATCGCCTTCCTTGACGTGATCGCCGAGCTTGACCTTGATCTCGCCGACGATGCCGCCCGTGGGATGCTGAACCTTCTTGGAGTTGCCATCGACGACGATGAAGCCCGGCGCGATCACGGCGCCCGCGATCTTGGCCGTCGCCGACCAGCCGCCGAGGCCCCCGACCAGGAACAGGCAGAGCAGGAGACCCAGCCGGGCCTGCCGCTTCATATCGCTGCTCAGGCGATCGACCTGGGCAACGCGCGAGGATACCGGCTGTCGGGACGTGACGGGGGCTTTACTCATGTCTGCTTCCCATCCGGATTGCGCAGGATCAGCGTGACGGGACCTGCCGCGGCGCCCGCCGTGGCGGGGACGGGCTGGACGGACTGCTGGGTGCCCGGCGGGTCGGGCGGCGCCGCACCACCCATCGGGCCGCCGGGAGCGCCGCGCAAGACCTTGCGCAGCACCTCGTCGCGCGGCCCGAAGGCCGAGAGCCGTCCTCCGTTGATGATCGCGACCTGATCCACGGCAGTCAGCGCATTGGAGCGATGTGCGATCATGACGACGACGCCGCCACGCTCGCGGACGGCGCGAACGGCCTCGATGAGGGCCGCCTCGCCCTCCGCATCGAGGTTCGAATTGGGCTCGTCGAGAACGACGAGGAAGGGATCGCGGTAGAGCGCGCGCGCCAGTGCCACGCGCTGGCGCTGACCGGCGGACAGATGCGAGCCGTCGCTGCCGATGCGGGTATCGTACCCCTGCGGCAGGCGCAGGATGAGCTGATGCACGTTGGCGGCGACGGCCGCCTTGATGATCGCTTCGGTGTCGGGTTCGGATTCGAAGCGGCAGATGTTCTCGGCCACCGTGCCGTCGAAGAGCTGCACGTCCTGGGGAACGTAGCCGATGTGACGGCCAAGCGTCTCGCGGCCCCACTGGTCGAGCGTCGCACCATCGACACGCACCGATCCGGCCGCCGGATTCCAGGCGCCGATGATCGCGCGTGCGAGGGTCGACTTGCCCGCACCGCTCGGGCCTATGACGCCGAGGCCTTGTCCTGCCGACAGTTCGAAGGTGATGCCGTCGAGCACGCGGGTCCGCGTGCCGGGCGCCAGGACCGTCACGCCCTCGACCCGCAGCGTGGACTTGGGTGCCGGCAGCTCGGTCAGATCGGTTTCGCGCAAGACCCGGTCGAACACGTCCGCCAGCCGTGCGCGCGCATGGCGGGCCTCGGAAAAGCCGCGCCAATTGCCGATCGCCAGTTCCACCGGCGCCAGCGCACGCGAGGCGACGATCGAACCGGCGATGATCGCCCCGCCGGTGACTTCGCCCTTGATGGTGAGATACGCGCCCATGCCCAGCATTGCCGATTGCAGCATCATCCGGAACACGCGCGACAGGCTCGCCAGGGCGTTGCCCGTGTCGCTCGCTTTCGCCGAGACGAGCAGCATTTCGTCGCTCTGGCGCAGGAAGCGGTCACGCGCACGGTCGGCGAACCCCATGACCTGCGCCGCTTCCGCATTGCGCGCATTCTCGTCGGCCATGGCCTGCCGGCGCTGGCTCATCTGCAGCACCTTGGTGCTGCGATCGCGCATCAGGCGTTCGCTGAGCAGCGTCAGGCCGATCAGGATGATCACGCCTGCCAGCGTCATGATGCCGAGGATCGGGTGTAGTGCCGTGGCAAAGATCAGGTAGATGGGGATCCAGGGCAGGTCGAAGAACGCGATCGGGCCCTGCCCGGACAGATAGCCACGCACGCTATCCACGTCGCGGACCGGCTGGAGGGCGTTGACGCCGCTGACGCCGGCCAGCGGAAGGCGCATCGCCGCCTGCTGGGCCAGCGGCATCAGCCGCGCATCCATGCGATCGCCCACCCGCCGCATCACGCGCGCGCGCAGGACTTCGAGCAACATCTGGCAGACGTACATGGCGGCAGCCAGGACCGACAGCGCCACCAGCGTGGTCATACTGTGGCTGCTCAGGACCCGGTCATAGACCTGCATCATGTAGATCGAGCCGGTCAGTGCCAGGATGTTCACGACCAGGGACATGGTGACGAGGGCGATCAAAACCCCTCGATAGGCGGAGCGGAACGTGGTTTCGGTCGAAAGCCCTCGAATGCTCATAAAGTGCTCACGGCAAAGACAAATGTGATTTTCAGCATGTGCAGCATGCCTTTATGCGCGACCTGCGGCTGGACGAATTATACGCCCCCTGATGATCCTGCACGTGACAGTTCGATTGCGGCTATTCTATTCCAACCCAGGTTAATACACATCCAATATCAAGCCGCGCTGGGGAAAAAGCGGTGCCGCACAGCCATCTGCCCGTTTCCGGAGACGGCTCGCGCGATGTTCACCCGCGGATATCGCCTTCGGCCTTCATCCATTTCACGGACGTGCGGAAGGCTTCCTGCGTGCGCGCCACCTCCTCGGGTCCATGCGCGGCGGAGACGAGCCCGCCGGGCGCCCCCATGATGTCGACCCCGTTGGCGATCATGGCGATGCGCAAGCGGTGCGCCAGATTGGGGTCCTTGGCACCCTTGAGGCCCTTGAAGCCGAGTGCCACGGGATCGAACGTCGCGGGATCGAGCGGGAGCCCCGCCGGGTTCTGGAAGATGTGGAACGTGGACGCGGCGCCATAGATGCCCCAGGGCACGCTCTCCTCGATGACGATGCGCCTGAGGCCGTCGCGCAGCCTCCCGGCCGTGCGCTCGGCTTGGCCACAGATATCCTCGCGCTCGATCAGCGAGAGCGTGGCGATGGCGGCCGCAGCGCATAGCGGATTGGCGTTGTAGGTGCCCTGGTGCGCGATCTTCTCGCGGCCAGCCGCCTTGGCTGCCGCGGCGTCGAGCTGGTCGACGATATCGGCTCGTCCGGCGATGGCGCCGCCGGGCAAGCCGCCGGCAGTGATCTTGGCCAGGCTGCAGATGTCCGGGGTCACGCCCAATCGCTCTTGGGCACCGCCGCGCGCCCAGCGAAAGCCGGTGACGACCTCGTCCAGCATCAACAGCACGCCGCGCCGCTTCGTGAGCGCGCGCAGCCCGGTCAGGAAATCCGGGGCGAGGGGAACCTGCCCCCAGCCGGCGCCGGATGGCTCGATGGCGACGGCGGCGATGTCGTCGCGCTCCTCCAGGAGGTGCGTCACCGGCTCCAGGCTGTCGGAGGAGACGAGGATCGTTTCGCCTGCGATGCCGGGCAGAACGCCTGCCGGAGCGCTGCCGTCGTAATGGCTGTTGGCACCGCCCGCCACCTGATCGTGCCAGCCGTGGAAGTGACCGATGAAGCGGACGATCTTCGTCTTGCCGGTGAAGGCGCGCATCAGGCGGATCGCCAAATGCGTCGCCTCCGTGCCCGAGGCGGTAAAGCGCACGCGCTCGGCGCACGGCACCATGCGGTTGATGAGTTCGGCCCATTCGATTTCGAGCTCGTGGCTCGAGCCCCAGTGCGTGCCGCGCTCGGCCTGTTTCTGCACGGCCTGCACCATGGCGGGGTGGCAATGCCCGAGGATGAGAGCGCCGTGGCCGCCGAAGTAATCGACGAGCTCGTTGCCGTCGGCGTCGATCTTGCGCGGGCCTTTGGCGCTGGCGGCGTAGATCGGATAGGGCAGCAGCGTGCGGCTGTCGTGCGTGAGCCCCGCGGGGATGACCCGGGAAGCGCGCGCGTGCAGTTCGGCGGACTTGCGTGTCCTGGCGCGGAAGGCGGTCTCGATCTGCGAGTTCGTCAGCGTGTCTTGGGGCATGTCGGTCTTCCCGGTATGGGTGATCCTCGTCCGGCGTCGCCTGACGGTCTGGCGCGGTCAGTCTTCGAGGCTCACGTCATGTCGTGGCGCGTGCCAGTCGGCGGCAGCGGCGATGCAGCGGCCGACGTCCTCCTCGAGCATCAAGCGTTCCGCAACGAGCTTGCGGGCGGCCGCGCCGATCGCCTCCTGGTAAGCGGCGCGGCTCGCGTAGCGCTCGGCGATCGAGGGGCGTGGATCGCGCGTGACGGCGCGTTCCTCAGCCGTCTCCGGCAGCGGGATCGTGGACCCCGTGAACTCGTGCATCGCGCCGTGGCCCTGCCCGCGCATGCGCAAATTCCAGCCCGTGTACGTGGCGAGCGGCGCCTGCACCATCGGCGCGCGCACGCCGGCGATGTCGTTGCCGTCGGCATCGGTGGCCGGGACGAGCACGGCATAATGCCTGCCCGTTCGCCGGGGCGGTTCCTGCAGGATGCCGCGTTCGGCGTCCGAACCGAAGTCGAGCAGTTCGAGCGTGTTGGGCTCGCGCGGCGTCATGACGCCGGGGATCGCGGGAAAGCCTTTGCGCCAATGGTCGATGTCCACCAGCGTCCCGTTCGCGCGCCTGGGGATGCGGCTGTCGGGCGGCGCCTCGCCCGTGGACGCCCAGGCATCGATGTTGTCGAGCGCGGCCCGGAAGAACATCGACGTCCACACCACGTTCTGCACGTTCTGGCAGACGCCGGCGTTGGTCGCCTTTTTCAACAGCGGATCGGCGAAATGCTGAGACGACGCCCAGAGATACACGCGCACGTTCTGGGGCTGGGCCAGATCGTTGCCGTGCGTATCCGTGTGGACGAGGCTGCCGCGCCTCTGCCAGTACTCCGTTCCCGTCTGCGTGTGGATGATCAGCGGATCCGACTCGGGACGCTTGCAAATGGCGTCGGTGCGGCCGGTCAGGTGGCAGGTCGAGGACGCATAGGAGAACGGGAAACAATCAGCGGGATTCTCGTGGTCCTCGTACTGCTGGCCGGCAGCGACGATGACGTTGGCAAAGCGATGGTTCATCCACATGCGGCCACCGCCGGAAACGTGCGGCAAGAGGCCGTCGAAGACGCGGTTGCCTTCGGCATCGACATTGAAGCCGCGATAGACGAAGTCGCGAATGCAGCGCCCCGTCTGAGAACGGCCCCAGCCGTAGGCCTTTTCGATCACACCGCCCATGGGGTTGGCATTCCCGGCAGCGTCCGCCGCGCCCGAGCGCAGGTAGGACACCACTTCGCGCACCGCCACGTGGCCGAGGCCGAGCACGAGGGGATCGCGGCCGGCGTAGACCAGTTCGTAGATCCAGCCCGGTTCGAAGCCCGCGGGGATGTGGATATGCGTATCGGAGGGCACGATGGCCGTTTCCGCCCCGACGGCGTCGAGGCCCATGCCGGTCTCCGTACGCGCGAAACGCCATTTATCGGGTGCGATCGGCTGGCGCGCATCGCCAGCGTAGCGGCGGCGCGTCAGGCTCGCCTTGGCGGTGTCGCGCGTGGCGGTCGGATGCGATCGTGTCGAGGCGCGGCCCGACAGCGGCAACGTCGTCACGCCCTTGCGGTCGACGATGTACTCGACCCTGACGGGTCCGGTGATCGGCTGGTCGCCGTCGCGCGCCACGGGAACGTCGAGCAGGAAGCGATTGCCGCCGGGCAGCAGGTCGGCCTGCCACCCCGCCCAGACGAGGCTGTAGCCGCGCCGCATGAAATAGCCGTTGCCCGCATGTGCAGCGGTCCGGGGATCGTTGGAGCCGGCGGCATCGTTGAAAAACTGCAGGCAGCGGATGTTGCCCCGGTTGCCCCAGTCGAAAAAGATCCGGCGATTGCCCTTGTCGGGGTCTACCGGACGCAGGATCGAGATATCGGTGGTGAAATGAACGAGGCCATCGGCGCCGACGGGCGCAAACTCGATGTCGCAAATATCGCGCTGGCCGGGCGCCTTCGGATCGACCGCTATATGCGCGCGGCCCTTGATGCGCTCATAAGGGCCGACATCGCCAAAGGCCATGCCGCCAGCGAACGGGAAGCGCTCGGTGATCTCGATCTCGATACGGCTCGTCATGATGTTCTTGCCCGGGTCCAGTGGCTCTTGGCGAGCCGCAGCCTAGTGGCCCGTCGCGCCCAAATCGCTCCAAAGCCGCAACCGTTTTCCGATTTTGGCGCGACATGAGGGCCACGAGATAAGTCATGAGCTTCGTGTGGCGTTCGTCGCGCCTTGATCGACGACTCGCCTGCCGCACGTATTGGTCAATCAAGACGCGACGCCACACTAGACCGGTTCCCACGGCAACGGAACAGGTTCGGCACACCGTGCAACGGCATGCCGGCGGCGAGCCGCCGCTCACATGAAAACGGCCGCCCGACGAGGGGCGGCCGCTTCCAAACTTCGCAGTCGGGCACCGGGGCCGTGGATTACTCCGCAGCCTCTTCCGACGGACGACGGCGGCGGCGCTGCGCAACCGTGTCGCCAGGGCCGGCGAGTGCGCGCTCGGCATCCAGCTTCGCCTTCTCGCGCGAGATGAGGTCGTCGCGCTTGCTGGCGATGGCACGGATGTCACGCAGCATGCCGCCCGTACCGGCCGGGATCAGACGGCCGACGATGACGTTCTCCTTGAGGCCGTCGAGCGTATCGACCTTGCCGTTGACGGCGGCCTCGGTCAGCACGCGCGTCGTCTCCTGGAAGGACGCCGCGGAGATGAAGGAGTTCGTCTGCAGCGAGGCCTTGGTGATGCCCAGCAGCACCGGCTTGCCCGTCGCCGGCCGCTTGCCCGCCATCTCGAGCGCACGGTTCTTGGCGTCGAACTCGACCTTGTCGATCTGCTCGTTCTTCAGGTAGTCCGTGTCGCCGGCGTCCTCGATCTCGATCTTCTGCAGCATCTGGCGAACGATCACCTCGATGTGCTTGTCGTTGATCGTCACGCCCTGCAGACGATAGACGTCCTGGATCTCCTTGATCAGGTACTTGGCAAGCTCCTCGACGCCCTTGATGGCGAGGATGTCGTGCGGGGCGGGGTGGCCGTCGTAGACGAAGTCACCCTTCTCCACACGGTCGCCATGCTGGACCGCAAGGTTCTTGCCGCGCTGAATGAGGTACTCGACCGGCTGGGCGCTTTCGTCGTCCGGCTTGATCGTGATGCGCTGCTTGTTCTTGTAGTCCTTGCCGAACTCGACGGTACCGGAGATCTCCGCGATGATCGCGTGATCCTTCGGACGCCGCGCCTCGAACAGCTCCGCCACGCGCGGCAGACCGCCCGTGATGTCGCCAGTCTTGGCAGACGCGATCGGCACGCGGGCGAGCACGTCGCCGGCCTTCACCTTCGCACCCGGCTCGACGGAGAGCACCGCCTCGACCGACAGCAGGTAGCGGGCGTCGCCGCCGCGCGCCAGCTTGATCGGCTTGCCGGCCTTGCCGTCCTTGATGATGATCGCGGGCTTCAGGCCGGCCGTACGCGGGCTCGAGCGCCAATCGACGACCACGCGGTTGGTGGTGCCCTTCACTTCGTCCGTCTGCTCCTTCACGGACAGACCGTCGATCATGTCCTCGAAGTCGACGACACCGTCGACCTCGGAGAGGATCGGGCGCGTGAACGGATCCCACTGGGCGATGCGCGTGCCGCGCTTGACCTCGTCGCCGTCGTCCACCATCAGGCGGGCGCCGTAGACGATCTTGTGCGTGGCAAGCTCCTTGCCGCCCTGATCGACGATGACCACGGCGTTGGTGCGGCCCATGGCGACGAGGCGGCCCTGGCCGTCACGCGCCACGTTGCGGTTCTTGATGTGCACCGTGCCGTTGAAGTTCGACTCGATGAACGACTGGTCGACCGTCTGGGCAACGCCACCGATGTGGAACGTACGCATGGTGAGCTGCGTGCCCGGCTCGCCGATCGACTGGGCCGCGATGACACCCACCGCCTCACCCATGTTGACCGGGGTACCGCGCGCGAGATCGCGGCCGTAGCACTTGGCGCACACGCCGCCGTCCGTCTCGCAGGTGAGCACGGAGCGGATGCGGATCTCCTGCAGCTGCGCCTTCTCGATGAGCTCCACGTGGCGCTCCTCGATCAGCTCGCCCGAGGGCACGAGGATCTCCTTGGTCACGGGATCGGCGATGTCCTCGGCAGCCGTACGGCCGAGCACGCGCGCGGCCAGCGACACGATGACCGCACCGGCGTCGACGACGGCCTGCACGTTGATGCCCGCGTCCGTCTTGCAGTCCGGCTCGACGATGATGCAGTCCTGCGCGACGTCGACCAGACGGCGCGTGAGGTAGCCCGAGTTCGCCGTCTTCAGAGCCGTGTCGGCGAGGCCCTTACGGGCGCCGTGCGTCGAGTTGAAGTACTCGAGCACCGACAGGCCTTCCTTGAAGTTCGAGATGATCGGCGTCTCGATGATCTCGCCGGACGGCTTGGTCATCAGACCGCGCATGCCGGCGAGCTGCTTCATCTGGGTCGGCGAACCACGCGCACCGGAGTGGCTCATCATGTAGACGGAGTTGATCGGCAGTTCGCGACCCGTGGCCTTGTCCTTCCGGGTCTCGGAAATGCGATCCATCATCTCCTTGGCGATCTGGTCGGTGCACTTGGACCAGGCGTCGACGACCTTGTTGTACTTCTCCAGCTTCGTGATGAGGCCGTCGTTGTACTGCTGCTCGTACTCGCGCACGAGCTCGGTCGTCCGGGCGACGATCCCCATCTTGGTGTTGGGGATCACCATGTCGTCCTTGCCGAACGAGATGCCGGCCTTGAAGGCGTGGTAGAAGCCCAGGCCCATGGCACGGTCGCAGAAGATCACCGTCTCCTTCTGGCCGCAGGTCCGGTAGACAGCGTCGATGAGGCCCGAGATGGCCTTCTTCGTCAGCGCCTGGTTGACCCAGTCGAACTTGACGCCGGCCTTGCGGGGCAGCAACTCGCCCAGCAGCATGCGGCCCGGCGTGGTGTCGACCACGGCCTGCGTCTCGTTGCCCTCGTCGTCCATCAGCGTCACGCGGCCCTTGACCTTGGCGTGAAGCGTCACGGCGCCGGAGCTGAGGGCGTGATGCACCTCGTTGATCGAGCCGATCAGCATGCCCTCGCCGGGCTCGCCTTCACGCACGATCGAGAGATAGTAGATGCCCAGAACGATATCCTGGCTCGGCACGATGATCGGCGCGCCGCTGGCGGGATGCAGGATGTTGTTCGTCGACATCATCAGCACGCGCGCCTCGAGCTGAGCCTCGAGCGACAGCGGCACGTGCACGGCCATCTGGTCGCCGTCGAAGTCGGCGTTGAAGGCCGAGCAGACGAGCGGATGCAGCTGGATCGCCTTGCCTTCGATCAACGTCGGCTCGAAGGCCTGGATGCCCAGACGATGCAGCGTCGGTGCGCGGTTGAGCATCACGGGATGCTCGCGGATGACCTCGTCGAGGACGTCCCAGACCTCGCCCTTCTCCTTCTCGACGAGCTTCTTGGCCTGCTTCACCGTCGCCGCCTGGCCCAGGGCCTGGAGACGCGCATAGATGAACGGCTTGAACAGCTCGAGCGCCATCTTCTTGGGCAGGCCGCACTGGTGCAGCTTCAGCTCGGGGCCGACCACGATGACCGAACGGCCGGAGTAGTCGACGCGCTTGCCGAGCAGGTTCTGGCGGAAGCGGCCCTGCTTGCCCTTGAGCATGTCGGCGAGCGACTTCAGCGGGCGCTTGTTGGCGCCCGTGATGACGCGACCGCGGCGGCCGTTGTCGAACAGCGCGTCGACGGCCTCCTGAAGCATGCGCTTCTCGTTGCGGATGATGATGTCGGGCGCGCGCAGGTCGATCAGCCGCTTCAAGCGATTGTTGCGGTTGATGACGCGGCGGTAGAGATCGTTCAGGTCGGACGTGGCGAAGCGGCCGCCGTCGAGCGGCACCAGCGGGCGCAGCTCGGGCGGGATCACCGGCACGACCTGGAGGATCATCCACTCCGGCCGATTGCCGGACTCGATGAAGGCCTCGATGATCTTGAGGCGCTTGGCCAGCTTCTTGCTCTTGAGGTCGCCCGTCGCCTCGGCGATCTCCTGGCGCAACTCGTCGCGGATCTTGTCGAGATCCATGGCGACCATGAGTTCGCGGATCGCCTCGGCGCCGATGCCGGCGGTGAAGCTGTCCTGGCCGTGCTCCTCGATCGCCTCGTTGTACTGCTCTTCGGTGAGCAGCTGCTTCTCACGGAACGGCGAGACGCCCGGCTCCACGACGATGTAGTTCTCGAAGTAGAGAACGCGCTCGAGGTCCTTCAGCGTCATGTCGAGCAGCAGGCCGATGCGGCTCGGCAGCGACTTCAGGAACCAGATGTGCGCGACAGGCGCGGCCAGCTCGATGTGGCCCATGCGCTCGCGGCGCACCTTGGCCAGCGTGACTTCGACGCCGCACTTCTCGCAGATCAGGCCCTTGTACTTCATGCGCTTGTACTTGCCGCACAAGCACTCGTAGTCCTTGATCGGTCCGAAGATGCGCGCGCAGAAGAGACCGTCACGCTCTGGCTTGAACGTGCGGTAGTTGATCGTCTCGGGCTTCTTGATCTCGCCGAACGACCAGGAGCGGATATCCTGGGGGCTGGCGATCGAAATACGGATCTGATCGAACGACGGCGCTTGAACCTGGGGCTTGAAGAGGTTCGTGATCTCGTTCATCGGCTCGCTCCTTTGAGGACGTGGGGGCGGCGTCCTGCATTAGCTTTGGGCAACTGTCTCCCCGCAACCACGCGGTGCGGGGAGATCACGCCAACATCGTCTGCCATTCACTCGGCTGCGGCAGGCGGCAACTGGGGCCGGGATTCGTCGCCCTCGGCACCATCGTCTTCGATCGGCGGGGCCTCGCTGTTGACCAGCTCGACGTTGAGGCCGAGGGCCCGCATTTCCTTGACGAGCACGTTGAAGCTCTCGGGAATGCCGGCCTCGAACGTGTCGTCGCCTCGCACAATCGACTCGTAGACCTTGGTGCGGCCGGCGACGTCGTCCGACTTCACCGTCAGCATCTCCTGCAGCGTGTAGGCGGCGCCGTACGCCTCGAGGGCCCAGACTTCCATTTCGCCGAAACGCTGTCCGCCGAACTGCGCCTTTCCGCCCAGCGGCTGCTGGGTGACGAGCGAGTAGGGGCCGATGGACCGCGCGTGGATCTTGTCGTCGACGAGATGGTGGAGCTTGAGGATGTACTTGTAGCCCACCGTCACCTTGCGATCGAACGGCTCGCCCGTGCGGCCATCGAACAGCGTCACCTGGCCCGACGTGTCGAAGCCGGCCAGCTTCAGCATGTCGACGATGTCGGCCTCGCGCGCACCGTCGAACACGGGCGTCGCGATCGGCACGCCGGTCTTCATCTGGTCGGCGAGCGCCTTCACCTCGGCATCGTCGAGACCGCCGACATTCGCGCTCTCGCCGTAGATGCTCTTCATCGTCTCGCGCACCTTGTCGAGTGCGCCCGACGCCCGGTACTGCTCCATGGCCTGGTCGATGGCGCGACCCAGACCACGGCAGGCCCAGCCCAGATGCGTCTCGAGGATCTGGCCGACGTTCATGCGGCTCGGCACGCCGAGCGGATTGAGCACCACGTCGACGTGCGTGCCGTCCTCGAGGAACGGCATGTCCTCGCCCGGCACGATCATCGACACGACACCCTTGTTGCCGTGACGGCCGGCCATCTTGTCGCCCGGCTGGATCTTGCGCTTCACGGCCACGAAGACCTTGACCATCTTCATGACGCCGGGAGGCAGCTCGTCGCCGCGCTGCAGCTTGTCGACCTTGTCCACGAAGCGGCGCTCGAGGCCCTTCTTGGCCTCCTCGTACTGCTTCTGGATGGCCTCGACGGCCGCCATCGCCTTCTCGTCCTTCAGGCCGATTTCCCACCACTGGCTGCGCGGGATGTCGGCGAGGATCGCATCGTCGATGTTGGTGCCCTTGCGGGCGCCCTTCGGGCCCTTGGAGACCTCCTGGCCCAGCAGTGCGTCCTTGAGACGGCCATAGACGTTGCGGTCGAGGATCTGCAGCTCGTCGTCGCGGTCCTTGGCGAGGCGCTCGATCTCCTCGCGCTCGATCGCCATGGCGCGCTCGTCCTTCTCCACGCCGTGGCGGTTGAAGACGCGAACCTCGACGACCGTGCCGGCGACACCCGGCGGCAGGCGCATCGACGTGTCGCGCACGTCGGACGCCTTCTCGCCGAAGATGGCGCGCAGCAGCTTCTCTTCCGGCGTCATCGGGCTTTCGCCCTTCGGCGTGATCTTGCCGACGAGGATATCGCCCGGCTTCACTTCGGCGCCGATGTAGGCTGATGCCCGCTTCGTCAAGGTTCTTCAGCGCTTCTTCCGAGACGTTGGGAATATCGCGCGTGATTTCCTCGGGACCGAGCGCGGTGTCGCGGGCCATCACCTCGAATTCCTCGATGTGGATCGAGGTGAAGATGTCCTCGGACGACGCGCTCGGAGAGCAGGATCGAGTCCTCGAAGTTGTAGCCACATCCACGGCATGAACGCGACGAGCGTTCTTGCCGAGCGCCAGATCGCCCAGGTCCGTCGACGGGCCGTCAGCGATGATCTCGCCAGCCTTAAACGCGATCGCCCGTTCACCAGCGGACGCTGGTTGATGCAGGTGTTCTGGTTGGAGCTGGAACTTGCGCAGCCGGTAGATGTCGACGCCGGGCTTGGAGGGATCGGTTTCCTCCGTCGCGCGGATAACGATACGCGTCGCGTCCACCTGGTCGATGACGCCGGTCCGACGCGCCGCGATGGCGGCGCCGGAGTCACGCGCGACGACCTCTTCCATGCCGGTGCCCACCAGCGGCGCCTCGGCCTTGATGAGCGGCACGGCCTGACGCTGCATGTTGGAGCCCATGAGGGCGCGGTTGGCGTCGTCGTTCTCGAGGAACGGGATCAGCGCGGCGGCGACCGAAACGAGCTGCTTGGGGCTCACGTCCATGTAGTCGACGCGATCCTTGGGCACCAGCATCACGTCGCCCTGGTAGCGGACGGTGATCAGGTCCTCGGTCAGGTTGCCGGCATCGTCGACCTCGGCGTTGGCCTGGGCGACGTGGTGGCGCATCTCCTCCATGGCGGAGAGATAGTAGACCTCGTTGGTGACGCGGCCGTCCTTCACCTTGCAGTACGGGCTCTCGATGAAGCCGTACTTGTTGACACGCGCGAACGTGGCCAGCGAGTTGATCAGACCGATGTTGGGGCCTTCCGGCGTCTCGATCGGGCAGATGCGGCCGTAGTGCGTGGGATGCACGTCGCGCACCTCGAAGCCGGCACGCTCGCGCGTCAGACCGCCCGGGCCAAGCGCGGAGAGGCGGCGCTTGTGGGTGATCTCCGACAACGGGTTGGTCTGGTCCATGAACTGGGAGAGCTGCGAGGAGCCGAAGAACTCGCGCACGGCGGCGGCCGCCGGCTTCGCGTTGATCAGGTCCTGCGGCATGATGGTCTCGATGTCGACCGAACTCATGCGCTCCTTGATCGCGCGCTCCATGCGGAGGAGGCCGATGCGGTACTGGTTCTCCATCAGCTCGCCGACCGAGCGGACGCGACGATTGCCGAGATGGTCGATGTCGTCGATCTCACCCTTGCCGTCGCGCAGGTCCACCAGCGTGCGGACGACCGCGATGATGTCCTCGCGGCGCAGCGTGCGCATGGTGTCGGGCGCGTCGAGCTCGAGGCGCATGTTCATCTTCACGCGGCCGACGGCGGAGAGATCGAAGCGCTCGGGATCGAAGAACAGGCCCTGGAACAGCGTCTCGGCGGCGTCGATCGTGGGGGGCTCGCCCGGACGCATGACGCGGTAAATATCGAGAAGCGCTTCCTCGCGGTTGGCGTTCTTGTCGATATTGAGGGTGTTGCGGATATAGGCGCCGATCTGAACGTGATCGATGTCGAGGATCGGGAATTCGCTGATCGCCGCCTCGTCGAGGATGGCCAGCAGCTTGGCGTCGATCTCGTCGCCCGCCTCGCCGTAGATCTGGCCCGTCTCGAGATTGACGATGTCCTCGCCCAGGTACTTGCCGGCCAGTTCCTCGGGCCCGACGAGGACTTCCTTGACGCCGGCCTCGCCGATCTCTCGGGCGCGGCGCGCCGAGATCTTCTCGCCGGCCTTGGCGACGATCTCACCCGACTGGGCGTCGACGAGGTCGGTGGCGGGCGTGGCGCCGCGCATCTTCTCGGCGACGAAGGGGATCTTCCAGCCCTTCTTCGACTGCGACACGGGAACGAGATTGTAGAACGTGCCCAGGATTTCCTCGTCATTGAGGCCGAGCGCGTAGAGCAGCGTCGTCACCGGCAACTTGCGGCGACGATCGATGCGCACATAGACGACGTCCTTGGCATCGAACTCGAAGTCGAGCCAGGAGCCGCGGTAGGGGATGATGCGGGCTGCGAACAGCAGCTTGCCCGAGGCATGCGTGCGACCGCGGTCGTGATCGAAGAACACGCCCGGCGAGCGATGCATCTGGGAGACGATGACGCGCTCGGTGCCGTTGATCACGAAGGTGCCGTTCGACGTCATGAAGGGCATGTCGCCCATGTAGACGTCCTGCTCCTTCACGTCCTTGATCGACTTGGAGCCCGTCTCCTCGTTCACATCGAACACGATGAGACGCAGCTTGACCTTCAGCGGGGCCGCGAAGGTCATGTCGCGCTGCTGGCATTCCTCGACGTCGAACTTGGGCGGCTCGAACTCGTAGCGCACGAACTCCAGCGTCGCCTTGCCGGCAAAGTCGGAGATCGGGAACACCGAGCGGAAAACGGATTGCAGACCGACGTCAGGGCGGCCGCCGGCCGGCTCCTTGACCATCAGGAAGTCGTCGTAGGAGCTCTTCTGAACCTCGATGAGGTTCGGCATCTCGGCAACTTCGCCGATCGAACCGAATTTACGCCTGATGCGCTTACGGCCGGTGAACGTGTCAGCCATGTCCGCTCCTCTTCCGTGGCGGCAATCCGCCCTGATGCAAAATCCAGCGCCGCATGCGCGACGCGCGCCCGATACTCTCGAACGGCTTGCCGAAAGCCCGTGTCCGGACCTTCAGGAAACCGTCGAGGGCGGAGCAGGGGCCCCTCCCGCTGCCGGCCCGGGCGCGATGCCCAGACCGGTCGCGGGCGAGCCCCCGCCCCTGGTGATCACTTCACCTCGACCTTGGCGCCGGCGTCCTCGAGCTGCTTCTTCAGCTTGGCAGCCTCGTCCTTGGACACGGCTTCCTTGACGGCCTTGTTGCCCGCCTCGACGAGGTCCTTGGCTTCCTTGAGGCCCAGGCCCGTGATCGTGCGGACTTCCTTGATCACGTTGATCTTCTTGTCGCCGCCGGAGACGAGGATGACCGTGAACTCGGTCTGCTCTTCGACCGGAGCGGCAGCAGCGCCACCCGCGGGAGCTGCGGCAACCGCGACAGCGGCGGCAGCGGCGGACACGCCCCACTTCTCTTCGAGCATCTTGATGAGCTCGGAGGCCTCGAGGATCGTCAGAGCGGAGAGGTCTTCGGCGATTTTGGAAAGATCTGCCATTTTACGTCACCTGTTGGTTTGACTGGTTCGAACCTGATGTCGGTCTTCAGTCGGATTAGCGATTGTCGATACCGGGCGCGCAGATGCGGCCCGGAGCTCACGCGGCCTCTGCCTTGTCCACATTCGCCTGCAGGATGCGGGCGAGCGCGGAACCCGGCTCGTTGATCGTGCGAACAAGCTTGCTTGCCGGCTCTTTGATGAGACCCAGCAGCCTTGCGCGCAGCTCGTCGAGCGACGGCAGCTCGGCCAGCGCCTTCACGCCATTGGCATCGAGGATGGTATTGCCCATCGCGCCGCCCAGGATCACGAGCTTGTCGTTCTCCTTGGCGTAGGCGACGGCAGCCTTTGCCGCGGCGATCGGGTCTTCGGAATAGGCCAGGATGGTCGGCCCCTTCAGAAGTCCCTTGATGCCCTCGGCCTCAGTGCCATTGAGCGCGAGCGACGCCAGCCGGTTCTTGGCCACCTTCACCGTCGCTCCCGCCGCACGCATGCGGTGACGGAAGTCGGCGGATTGGGCAGCCACCAGGCCAGCATTGCGAGCTACGACGATCACGCCCATGTCCTTGAACACGGCGTTGAGCGTCGTGACGAGCTCACTTTTTGCGGCTCTGTCCACTTGGCTACACTCCGAATTGCATGCCGCGATTCCGCGACACGCGGGTTGCACCATGCCTCGTCCGCGATGCCATCGGCGGTGATCGCTCACGGCCGGGGCGCGCTTGGACCAGGCGCTACGGTTCCTGTCCGCCCGCACGCCCGGTGAGGGAGCACGGTGCGACCCGAAGAGGTTCGAACCAATGTCGCCGCGAGGGCGAACCGGTCCTTCTCCCGTCTATTGCAGGCCCCGAAGGATTAGACCGTCCCGGATGGGCGGCACCTGCAGTCTCGGACAGGTACGAAGGCGCGAAAGGCCGTCGGCCCCGCGCCTTCGCTTTTCGGACCCGCTAAAGGCCCGAAACTCAAGCGATCGTATCCGGCTCAGCCCTGAACCGGACCCGACATCACCGTCGCCTGGTCGAGCTTGACGCCCGGCCCCTGCGTGGAGGTGATCGAAATCTTCTTGACGTAGGTGCCCTTGGAGCCGGCGGGCTTGGCCCGGACCACGGCTTCCACGAACGCCTTGATGTTCTCGATCAGCGCGCCGTCGTTGAAGCTCGCCTTGCCGACGCTGGCGTGGACAATGCCCGCCTTCTCGACACGGAACTCCACAGAGCCGCCCTTGGCACCCTGCACGGCAGTCGTCACGTCCATCGTGACGGTGCCGACGCGCGGGTTCGGCATCATGCCGCGAGGACCGAGCACCTTACCCAGACGGCCGACGAGCCCCATCATGTCGGGGGTCGCGATGCAGCGATCGAAGTTGATCACGCCCTTGGAGACCTGCTCGACGAGATCCTCGGCACCGACGACATCGGCGCCGGCGGCGCGCGCCTCGTCGGCCTTCGGGCCACGGGCGAAGACGGCCACGCGCTGCGTCCGGCCCGTGCCGTTCGGCAGGTTGCAGACGCCACGGACCATCTGGTCGGCGTGCTTGGGGTCGACGCCCAGGTTCATCGCGATCTCGACGGACTCGTCGAACTTCGCCTTGGCGCGCGACTTCACAAGCTTGATCGCCTCGTCCACGGCGTAAGCCTTGGCGCGATCGATCCCGACCCGGGAGGCCGCCATGCGCTTGCCGCCAGCCAGACGGGTCGCCTTGATCTGCTCAGGTGTCATCGCCATGGTCAGCCCTCCACAACCTGAAGGCCCATGGAGCGGGCCGAGCCAGCCAGCGTGCGCGACGCGGCCTCGATGTCGGTCGTATTCATGTCCTTGAGCTTGAGCTTCGCAATCTCGCGGATCTGGTCCATCGTGATGGAACCGGCGACGGCGCGGCCCGGCTCCTTGGAGCCCGAGCCCGGCTTGCCCGTCGGCTTCAGGCCCGCAGCCTTCTTGATCAGGAACGTCGCGGGCGGCAGCCGCATCTCGAAGGTGAAGGAGCGGTCGGAATAGACCGTGATCTTCACCGGAATCGGCGTGCCCTGCTCCATGTCCTTCGTCTTGGCGTTGAACGCCTTGCAGAATTCCATGATGTTGACGCCGCGCTGACCGAGCGCGGGGCCAATCGGCGGAGCCGGATTTGCAGCGCCTGCCGGCACCTGCAGGTTTACGTAGCCATCTATCTTCTTCGCCATCTCATTCCCCTTGACGAGCGACGGGAGGCGAACCTCCCAGGGTTAGCGGTCGACGGGCTGGCTGGCCCTTCCGCAACTTCCGGCCGCGATCCACGCCCCATGGCGTGCCACCGATACCGGAAACTCGAACCGGTGGCCGCGCCGCCAGGCACCGCCACCTCTGGCGGCCCATCAGCCGCCGGCAACCTTCTCGACCTGGCCGAACTCCAGATCGACGCGCGTGGCACGGCCGAAGATCATGACCGCCACCTTGAGGCGCGAGCGCTCCTCGTCGACCTCTTCCACCTGGCCGGTGAAGGTCGCGAACGGGCCATCGGACACCTTGACATTCTCGCCCACCTCGAAGGTCACGGTGGGCTTGGGGCGCTCCACACCTTCCTTGACCTGATTGAGGATGCGCATCGCCTCGGCCTCGGAGATCGGCATCGGCTTGTTTTCCGAGCCCAGGAACCCCGTCACCTTCGGCGTGTTCTTGATCAGGTGGAACGCCTGATCCGTCATTTCCATCTTCACAAGGACATAGCTGGGAAACAGCTTGCGCTCGGAATGCACCTTGCGACCGCGGCGAACTTCCACCACGTCCTCGGAGGGAACCAGCACCTCGTCGAACAGATGCTCGAGACCCGACGTGCGCGCACGCTCCTTGATCGCCTCGGCCACTTTCTTCTCGAAATTCGAGTAGGCGTGGACTATGTACCAGCGCTTCGCCATGGACCTCTCTGCCGCACTTCCAAAGTAAAGGCCGACCAATTGCTGGTCAGCGACCGATGCCGAGCACCAACTTCACCAACCAGCCCAGCGTCAGATCGGCCGTCGTGAAGAACAGCGCCGACAGCGCCACCATGATCAACACCATAATCGTCGTGACCCAGACTTCCTTCCAGGTCGGCCAAGTCACCTTGGCCACCTCCTGGCGGACTTCCTGGATGAATTGAAAGGGCTTCAGACCCGCCATACCCCATTCCCACAATAATGCCCGTCGCAGCGGGCGCGAGGCGCCCTCCCAGGACGAGCATGCTGACCGACCACGGCGGCACATGCGACTTGAGTGGCAGGGGCGGAGGGTCTCGAACCCCCAACCTTCGGTTTTGGAGACCGACGCTCTGCCAATTGAGCTACACCCCTTCAAGCATCGACCGCACCACGCCAGCCCCAGCGATCCAGGACATTGCGACCGGAACGATCGCCACTAGAGAAACCTCAAGCAGCATTGTCGGCAAGACGAGCCGCAGAACGCCCTCCGTCCTGCAGCCGCGTCGCCGACACTTTCCCATTCAACTTGTCAACGCCCTTATAGCCGCCTTGCGCACAGCGCACAAGCCTCTGTCAAGAAATTATCCTTGACTGTTCCATGATGGCCGGGACAGCGGCGAAATCTGGGCAGCATGCCCTGCGACAGAACCGCCCGTGCAAGCGCCCTGCGGCAGAGCCGGTGCCATGCGCCCTGGTTCGGCCTCCACCGGTTCCCCCTGGTCTCACCTCCCCGGTTCCCCGGCCAAGCGGGCGGGCCAGAGCCGGCCGCTGCCCGAGCCGGGGTCTTTCCCGGCGCTCTCGGGGCACAGCGCCACGAAGGCACCCGGGCACGGCAGCCACACGCCGCTACGCCCGTCGCGACCCGCACCGCGATAGATCCCGGATCGCCGCGCGTCGCGCGCCGTCCGGGAAACCGGGAGAGGCTGGGCACGGCATCTAGGGAACCAGGTGGGGGAGGATAGGGCGCAATTTCCAGGAAACCGGAGAATGGGGCGTCGCGATTGGACGTCCGCTCGACGAGCTAGCATCATAACCAGCGCAGATCACTCTGGTCCCACCTCCCCTCCGGTTCCCCGGCCAAGCGGGCGGGCCAGAGCCCGGCCGCTGCCCGAGCCGGGGTCTTTCCCGGTGCTGTCGGGCACAACGCTGCCGCCGCATGTGGCCACGCTCGTCGCGACCCGCACCGCGATGGATCCCGGATCGCCGCGCGTCGCGCGCCGTCCGGGAAACCGGCGGATGAGGTCCCTTCGCCCTTTCCGGTTCCCCGGCAAAGCGGGCGGGCGAGAGCCCGGCCGCTGCCCGAGCCGGGGTCTTTCCCGGCGCTCTTGGAGCACAGCGCCACGAAGGCACCCGGGCACGGCAGCCACACGCCGCTACGCCCGTCGCGACCCGTACCGCGATGGATCCCGGATCGCCGCGCGTCGCGCGCCGTCCGGGAAACCGGGGGAGAGGATTGGCACGGCCTCTTGGTAACCGGGCGAGGGGAGGATAGGGCGCAATTTCCGGGAAACCGGAGAATGGGGCGTCGCGATTGGACGCCCGCTCGACGAGCCAGTGGCCACACTGGAGCGGACGCCCAATCCGGCGCACTAAATCTCCTCGACGACGACGCCGGTGCCGTAGGCCAGCACCTCCGTGACGCCGGCGTTGATTTCATTGGCATCGTAGCGCATGCCGACGACAGCGTTGGCGCCGAGCAGTCGCGCGTTCTCGACCAGAAGATCGTGCGCCTCCTGACGCGCCTCCTCGGCCAGCCGCGTATAGATCGTGATGTTGCCGCCCCTCATGGTCTGAAGGAATGCGCCCAGCCCGGCCACGACATTGCGCGACCGGACCGTGACGCCACGCACCAGCCCGACGTGTCGCACGATCCGATATCCGGATATTTCAGGGGTGGTCGCAATGAGCATGCGGCAGCTCCGAAAGCGAAGGGACGACCTGCCCGCCGGGCAAACACCGGATCGCGCCCGAGATGGCAGTCCGGGCATTCATATCCTGCCTGTCGCCCCGAAGCGCGCTTTCATTTGCGCAGCCGGTGCCCGCCCGCATGCCTCACATGCGACCGCTACGCACGTCCTCCTCCGGGCTGGCGCTGATCTTGTGGATGGCAAGATCGGCACCCTCGCGCTCCTCGTCCGTCGAGAGGCGGAAGCCGAGGGCGAGGTCGACGGCCGAATAGACGACGAAACCGGCGGCAAAGCCGAAACCGGCGCCCAGCACGCTGCCGAAGAACTGCGAAGCGAAGGTCACGCCGCCCAGTCCGCCGAGTGCCTCGAGGCCGAAGATGCCACACGCGATGCCTCCCCACAGGCCGCACAAGCCATGCAAGGGCCACACGCCCAGCACGTCGTCGATCTGCCAGCGGTTGGTCAGCACCTGGAACATCTGGACGAAAATGAAGCCCGCGACGCCGCCCACGACCAGGGCGCCCAGCGGATGCATGACATCTGACCCCGCGCAGACGGCCACGAGCCCCGCAAGGGCGCCGTTGTGCACGAAGCCGGGGTCGTTCCGCCCGGCAATCAGGGCGACCAGAATGCCGCCGCACATGGCCATGAGCGAGTTGATGGCCACGAGCCCGGACACGGCCTTCAGGGACTGCGCGCTCATCACGTTGAAGCCGAACCAGCCCACGCAGAGCATCCACGAGCCCATGGCGAGCCAGGGGATCGAAGACGGCGGCGTGGCGAGGGAGCGTCCCTTGGAATAGCGGCCGGTGCGCGCGCCCAGGCGCATCACCGCTGCCAGCGCCACCCAGCCACCGAAGGCGTGAACGACGATCGAGCCGGCGAAGTCCTTGAACTCCGCCCCCAGGACCTTGGCGAAGAAGCCCTCCTGCAGCCCGAGGTTCTTGTTCCAGATCACGCCCTCGAGCACGGGATAGAGCAAGCCGACGATGAGGGCCGTCGCGACGCACTGCGGCAGGAACCGCGCACGCTCGGCGATGCCGCCCGACACGATGGCGGGAACGGCGGCCGCGAACGTCGCGAGGAAGAAGAACTTCACGAGGCTGAGCCCTTGGGGATCGAAACCTTTCTGCGCGCCCGAGATCGCCGCGGCACTCGCCAGGAAGGTGACGCCATAGGCGATGGCATAGCCGACGAAGAAGTAACAAAGAGTGGAAATCGCGAAATCCACCAGGATCTTGCAGAGTGCATTGACCTGGTTCTTGTGACGGACCGTGCCCACCTCGAGGAAGGCGAAGCCGCCGTGCATCGCGAATACGAGAATGGCCCCCATCAAGAGAAAGAAGACATCGCCGCTTGCTTGACCCTGCTGCATCGAAGTTCCCGCGCCTCCCGCTGCGCATGATTTTCGTGCAATCGAGGCGAAAAACCATCAATCGCACATGCAGGCGGCAGTAAGATCAAGAATTGTGCCAGTTGCACTCATTTTGACGCATTCGTTTCATTTCAAGGCGATACCGCTTCCGGGTTCGGCGCGACAGCGGCGTGCTCTGCCTGTTTATCCATCAGGACTGCCGGATTTTTCGCCTTGTTTTTGGTCGCTCCAGCCCGAGCGGCGCAGTAGTCTCCGACACGCGACATGAGGAGCTGGGAGCGTGACCATGGTGCCGTCAGCAGAAGAACGCGATGCGCTGTTCAAGACCTTCGGGCGCGCCTGGTTCAAGCGCGACGTCGCGCTGCTCTACGAGGCCGTGACGCCCGACTTCGTGTGGGCGCAGTCGGATGGCAGCGGCAAGGTTGCGCACATCACGGGGCGCGATGCCGTGGGGGCGGCGCTGACCGCCACGGGAACGGACGGCGTCCAGCGACGCTTCGAGGACGTCGCCTATCACCATGCCGGCGACCAGTCGTTCATGACGTTCCGCATCGTGGAGACCATCGCGGCAACGGGCGAGACGCGCGCGGATATCGGCGTGGAGCGCTACCGGTTCCGCGATGGGCGCATCGCCTTGAAAGACGTCTACCGCAAGCGCGCGCTCTGATCGCCGCAAGCCCGGCGCCCGCTCTGGTGGCGGGCATTCGCCGGACGCGGGCGCTTCCGGTATGATAAGCAGCCCAGGTGCGGCGATTCCCGCCGCAGACCGAGGGAGCGCCACGCCAACCGCATGTCTCGAAAGTCCTCCGCCCCCGAGATCGACCGCCTCATCCAACTCCTGTCCCGGATGCCGGGGCTCGGGCCTCGCTCGGCGCGGAAGGCTGCCCTGAGCCTGCTCAAGCGCCGTGCGGAACTGCTCGAACCACTGGCCGCGGCCATGAGCGAGGCAGCCGCCAAGATCACGGCCTGTCCGGAGTGCGGCAACCTGGACACCGTGACGCCCTGCACGATCTGCCGCGACGAACGGCGCGACCGGTCGCTCATCGTGGTCGTGGAGGAGATCGGCGACTTGTGGGCGCTGGAGCGTGCCGGCGTCGTGCGCGGGGTCTATCACGTTCTTGGAGGCCATTTGTCGCCCCTCGACGGGATCGGGCCGGACCGCCTCAACATCCCGCGCCTGCTCGACCGCGCGCGGCCGCCTGCGGTAAACGAGGTCCTCCTCGCACTCAATGCGACCGTGGAAGGCCAGACCACGGCCCACTATCTGCGCGACCAACTGGCCGCGAACGGCGTCAAGGTTTCGACGCTGCAGCAGGGCGTCCCCGTCGGCGGCGAACTCGATTACCTCGATGAAGGCACACTCGCGGCGGCGGTGCGCGCCCGGCGCGAAATCTGAAGCGATTGCACACGCTAGTGTAACTTTTGCATCTGACGTTTGGTCATGGTCCCAGCTGCGAGTGGGGACCAAACGTCAGATGCGCTACACTACCCGCGGCACTTAAAAAGAAAATCGGCGCCTGATTGGCGATCAACAAGATAATGTCCGGCCGGCTTGAACGGCCGCACACGTTCTTCTAAGAGGCTCTGTTCAAGAGACGAATGACGCTCGGCATGCGTGCGTCGGGCGAGATGGCGGCGACATTCACGGCCCCGCCGAAGAGCTTTGCGACTTTGTCCCAGTGGGTACCTGCGATGCGATGGATCATCAAAAGCCGCGACGCGATCCTGGACCAGCCGCGGAGCATGAAGCGCATCCTGCTCATCGCCAACGATTTCATCCTGTCGAGCCTGGCAATCTGGATGGCGTTCTCGCTGCGCCCGAGCCGGCTCTACGTGCCCGAGACGGACGTGCATTGGCTGATCCTCCTTGCCGCGCCTTTCATCGTGGTCGCCTGCTTCCACTTTCTCGGCCTCTACCGCCTCGTGACGCGATTTCTCGGACGGCGCGGCGCGTTTCAGATCCTTCTCGGCGTCATCCTGTCCGTCTTGATCTGGGCGCTGCTGGTCTTCCTCGTCATCGGAACCGGCAACCCGTCCCTCGTGGTGCCGCGCGCCGTACCGCTGATTTTCGGCGCGACGGCCTTCGTGCTTCTGTGGGGCAGCCGCGAACTCGCCTCGTACATGCTGCTGGAACCCAAAATTCGGGCCGTTTTTTCCGGCAATCGCCGCAACATCGTCATCTACGGCGCGGGGGCGGCCGGCGTTCAGTTGCTGGAGGCCCTGCGGCGCATACCGGAATATCGCGCGGTCGGCTTCGTGGAAGACAAGGCGAGCGTGATCGGCCAGCATGTCCACGGCCTCAAGGTCTACCGGGTCGACAAGCTGCCGCGGTTGATCGAGCGTGACGGCGTGCGCGAAGTCCTTCTCGCGGTCGCAGACCGGCCGCCGCGGGAGCGCCGCGAGGTCATCAAGCGCCTGACGGCCCAACCCGTGCTCGTCAAGACGATGCCGTCGATCGAGGATATCGCGTCCGGCCGGGTCGCCGTGACCGACCTCAAGCCGATCGACGTCGCAGATCTCCTCGGCCGCGATACCGTGCCCCCGGACGCCGCCCTCTTGTCGCGCGCCATCTCCGGCAAGAACGTGATGGTCACGGGCGCGGGCGGCTCGATCGGCAGTGAACTCGTGCGCCAGATCCTGCGGCAGGGCCCGCGTTCGATCGTGCTGCTGGAACTCTCCGAGCCCTCGCTCTACCTGGTCGAAATGGAAATCCGCGATCTCCTGGCGCGACCCGACATGGCGGCCCGGACGCCGGAGGTTCACGCCGTTCTGGGCTCCGTGCTCGATGCCGACCTGGTGAAACGGACGATCGAGCGCCACGCCGTGCAGACGATCTATCATGCGGCCGCCTACAAGCACGTGCCGATCGTCGAGGCCAATCCCGTCATCGGGCTGCGCAACAATACCTTCGGCACCGCCATCGTGGCCGAACTGGCGGCACAATGCCGCGTCGAGCGGGTCGCCTTGATTTCGACGGACAAGGCCGTGCGCCCGACCAACATCATGGGCGCCAGCAAGCGACTGGCCGAGCAGGTGTTCCAGGCCGCCGCCCACCGGTCGCCCGGCACGATCTATTCGATGGTGCGGTTCGGCAACGTGCTGGGCAGCTCCGGATCGGTGGTGCAGCGGTTCAAGCAACAGATCGAGCAAGGTGGCCCGGTGACGGTGACGCACCGCGACATCATCCGCTATTTCATGTCGATACCGGAGGCGGCGGCGCTGGTCATCCAGGCGAGCGCGATGGCCAAGGGCGGCGAAGTGTTCGTGCTCGACATGGGCGAACCCGTGAAGATCGACGAACTGGCTCGCACCATGATCCGGCTGATGGGGCTCGAGCCCCAGGACGAAGAGACGCCCGATGGCGACATCGCGATCAAGTACGTGGGTCTGAGGCCGGGCGAGAAGCTCTACGAAGAACTGCTGATCGACGAGCAGGCGAGCGCAACGGAGCATCCCCGGATCCACCGGAACAGCGAGCCCTACCTGCCGCCGGAGAAACTGCGGCTCGAGCTGGAAGCGCTCAAGGTCGCGATGAACCTGGGTGACATCGAGGCCATCGACGCGCTGTTGCTGCGGACCGTGGAGGGCTATCGGCCGGACAAGCGGAACGCCTTGCCCGGGCCCAGCATCGCATTGACTTCGCGCACGCTGCACTGACGCGGCCGGGCCTCGCGCGGGGACAGGGAACGGCCGTCCGCTCGCGGCGTTATCCACAGAGTCGCCGCCTCGCGCCACGATCCGGTCCGGGCGGGAGTGATAGGGTTCGAGGCGAATCGAGGCCGAAAATGTAGCGCGTCCGGCTGCCACGCTGCGGGAGAGATCGCATGGCTGACGGAAGCGGAAAACCCAACGTCCTTCAGAAGGAAGCCGACGCCGCCGCTGCGGAAGCAGCGAGCGAGGCGCGCGCGGAGGTCCTGGAGCGCCAGGGCGCGGATGAGGCGTTACCGAAGCGGCACGCCAAGGCGTCCAAGGTGGTGCGCAAGGGCAAGGAATACCACGAGTTCGACGTCGACGTCTGGATCACGGACTTCAACGCGATCGAGTTCGGGATCTACAAGCACAGCCGCAACAAGGCCAAATCCCGCCAATTCACCTCGGACATGGACATCTTCGCCGAGGTCACCGAGAACGGCGAGCGCACCGGCCTCATCGGATACCGCGAGGATCTCTGGAAGAAGAAAGAGGGTACCGAGCGGCGCCTCGTCATGAAGCTGTTCAACGAGAGCCTCAACTGGCGGGCCTCGATGGACCTGATGATCGCCCGCTCGCTGCAGCAGACGCTGGGTGCACGCGGCCTGCCGGTGGTGACGTTCACGGCCAATATCGGCAACCACGAGTTCGTGGTCTACATCGAGCGTTCCGCCAACAAGTGGCCGCTGCTGCCGGAGAACTACTCGTTCTTCATCATGGACGAGGGCGAGCCGAAGTTCTTCCGGCTGCGGCGCAACCTGATCAACCTGGGCGGGGACTACAAGCTCATCAACGAACGCAACGAGGTCGTCGGCGACATCGACGGGCGCCTGTTCTCGCTCGGCGGGCATTGGCACGGCAGCATCCGGGCAGACTATGCCGACGCGCGCCTCGTCATGGTGCTACAGATGTTCTGCGGCATGCTGGCGTTCAACCGGTCGGCCCGCAAGCACGTCAAGGCGCTGGCGCAAGACGTCCTGGCCGGTCGCATCAAGCCGAAGCTGGAGCGGCAGGAAGCCGACTTCTACATGAACCCCCGCCGCGTCAGATAACGGGCCGGCGGACATTCCGGGAGGCTCCGTGCGGCTCGCAATCTATCATGTGGATGCCTTCGCCGAACGCTTGTTTACGGGCAATCCGGCGAGCGTCGTCACGCTGGCGTCCTGGCCTGGCGATACGGTGCTGCAGGCGATCGCCGCCGAGAACAACCTTTCCGAGACCGCGTTCGTCCGCGCGGCCGACGGCGTCTTCGAGCTACGCTGGTTCACGCCGCGCATCGAGGTTCCGCTGTGCGGTCATGCGACGCTGGCGACGGCGTTCGTTCTCAAGACGCTGTCGGGCGTCAAGGACGACCCCATCATCTTCTCGACCAAGTCGGGGGCGTTGCCGGTGCGGGAGCATGACGGCCTGTTCACGATGGATTTTCCGGCCATGGCAGTGGCGCCCGACGAGGGCGAGCGCGACGCCGTCGGCCAGGCCCTCGGCGTGGCGCCGCGCGAGATTCATGCCGCGCGCGATCGTTATCTCTGCGTCCTCGACGATGCCGCAGCGGTGCGCGCACTCGCACCCGACCATGCGGCCCTGGCGCGGTTGCGCTTGACGGGGCTGATGGTCACGGCACCCGACGACGGCGGCACGGACGATTTCGTCTCGCGCTACTTCGCGCCCGCCAAGGGCGTGCCGGAAGATCCCGTCACGGGGGCCGCGCACTGCGCGCTCGCCCCGTTCTGGGCGCGGCGGCTCGGCAAGGCACGGCTGGCGGGGTTTCAGGCGTCGGCACGTGGCGGGCGCATCAATTGCGAGGTGGCCGGCGACCGTGTGCTGCTTTCTGGCCGCGCCTGCCTCTACATGCAGGGCAGCATCGAAGTTCCTGATTGATCGCCATTAATCCGGCGACCGGCGAAAAGGCCCACAGCGGTGCGCTGGCACGACACGGGCGCGGCTGGCAATACGCACTTGAACTTGGCTGGGCGAGGCTCTAAGGGAACGCCAGTTTCGCGAGGGTCGGGTGAACACCCTCGGAGCTACGTGCCACGATCGGCGGAGAACGGGACCATGGCGAAAGAGAAATTCGAGCGTAACAAGCCTCACTGC
>JAWKWB010000009.1:0-252136 GCA_041397775.1 Hyphomicrobiaceae bacterium
AGGCCCACGACGCGGTCGATGGGGTCATCCCTGCCGGTGACCATGATGATGGGGACGTTCTTCTGGGCGCGTATTTCGCGAGCGAGCGTCAGACCGTCCTCGCCGGGCATCTTGAGATCGAGCGTGATCAGCGAGACGGCGTTTTCAGCCAAGCGGACACGCATCTGTTCGCCATTCATCGCCTCGATGACGTGATAGCCGTCCAACTCGAAGCAACGATGCAGGATCGAGCGGACCTCCGGGTCGTCATCCACGACGAGGATGGTGGTGGGCACTGTCATGCGCGTCTCGTTTCTCGCCTCTTCCTGCGGTTTCGCTGAGTTCAATCTTCTTAATGAGCAAATTCGGCCTTGTTACACATTGTTACAAACGGTGACACTGGCGACATTCCCCAGCGACGATGCCCCCTCCTTATGGCCTCACCAAAGCAGAGGACGGGAGACCATCATGCTGGCAACTTCGGATTTCGCATACATGGAGCACGTCGAGAACCGGAACGTGGCCGCGGCGACAGCTCCCAAGGCCAGCACGATCCTCGAGGATTGCATAGCGGCCGGATCCGTGAGGCGTATCAGCTCCAAAGAGCATCTGTTCCTGGATGGCGATCAGCAGTCGCACGTCTACCTCTTGGAAGCGGGAACCATCCTTCTGTACAAAATTCTGCCGGATGGGAAGCGACAGGTCGTCGATATCGCATTTCCCGGCGATGTCGTGGGCCTGGGTCTTTCGGGGAACCACAGCTTCAACGCGCAGGCAACCGAGCCGACGCGGGTCCGTTGCCTGCCGGTTGCGGCGTTGCATCAGCTGGCACAGCGCAACCCACAATTGAGCCTCAAACTCTACGAGGTCCTCGCCCAGGAGCTGAGCGCAGCGCGCCAGCATCTGCTTACGATCAGCACGCGCGACGCCGGCGCGCGCGTCGCCAGCTTCCTCATGGCGCTGATGCATCGCAACGAGCAGCGCGGACATAGTGTCAGCGAACTGGTTCTGCCGATGCGGCGGGCCGATATCGGCGACTTCCTGGGCCTGACGATCGAGACCGTCAGCCGGACCTTCAGCCGGCTGAAAGCCGACGGCATCATTGATGTGGATCATGGCGGGTACGTCGAAATTCTCGACACTGCCGCCCTGGGGGCAGTGGCCGAGGGACAACTCGAATTGGCATGACCTGGGTTTCGGCGCGGGGCCGCAATGACGAATTTGTCTTTAGCTGGCGCATGAGAGGTGCGTCAGGACAGCGTCCCAACATTGGCGACGGAGGCATGCGGGCCTCCAGGGAGTCGTGCGGGTGAGTCAGCCATTTCTGAGCGCGCAGCGCATCGCGATCGGCGTTTTCACGGAAGCTGGGCGACTTGGCGGCGCGATCGAAGACTTGGGCTCGGGGGCGCTGCGGAACGTGGTCGTCAGCATCATCGGCGCCAGCGCGCGCGTGCGATGCCTGGTGACCCGGCTTTCGGCGGCGCTGCCAGAGCATCTCCTGCTGCAGTTCGCCGATCGGTTCGAGGTCGTCGGAGAACTCCCCGACGGGGGGGATATCGTTGCCGCCACCACGGGGCCGCAACGCCTGGACGAACGCAATCTGAGGCTGCAGCCGGACCTCATCAGCGACATCGAGGATGACATCGATCGCGGCGCGGTGGTGCTGCTGGTCGAGCCGGGCAACCCGGACGAACTGACGGCCGCGATCCGCGTGCTTCTCCGGCACAGCTCGCATCGGGTCCGCGCCAGCGAAATCGTACCCAGCATCGGGGCCAGCATCGGTGCGGGCGACGTCAAACCCGGGCCTTGATTTCCCAATTTTAAAGCGCTCCCGACAGCCCGTGCAGGGATTTCGTCGGCTGCGCTAGTGTAGCGCATCTGACGTTTGGTACCCACTCGCGGCTGGAACGATGACCAAACGTCAAATTCAAAAAAAATACAATAAAATCATATGGTTGCTAGTGTTCCTTCTGGCTCCGACACTTGGTCCAGAGTATCCAGAGTATGACGCACGGGGAACCAAGTGTCGGAGCCGGAACACTAGGTGGTTGCTGCTGACAGGGCCCTTCCCGGGAATTGCAAGGGTGCGGCTGCTGTGCTCTCTTTCAGCGATTGCGGGGGAGGAAAGAGACCATGCCGACAGTTGCCGCCACGACGCTGCTCGATCGCGTCAGTCCAAAGCGCGCGGACGAAGCCTGGATCGGGGAGCAGCGCGCGTCTTCGGACGGCCGGTACCTCATCTTCTGCGACCTGAAACCCGTCGTCGCCTCTTCGCCCGACCGCTCGCACGTCGCGTTGCGCTGGCATAGCCGCGACGACGTGGCGACGATGGGGCTCGACAAGGCCGATGCGATGTTTCTGGGGCTCGGCCGCCAAACGCAGGTGCCCTATTTCGCCATCGCGATCACCGAGGCGGCGGCGCGCGAGATCCCTGACGGGTTTTCGCGCTTGCGGCCGTCGGTGGATCTGAGATCGCTGGCGATGCAAGGCCAGATCACGCCGGAGGAGCAGTCGCTTGCCGGGCAGGCGCGGGCGCTGGGCCAGTGGCACGAGAATGCGCGGTGCTGCGGGCGCTGCGGTGCGCCGACGGCGGTGAAGGATGCAGGGTGGCGCCGCAAGTGCACGGGCTGCGGGCTCGACTGGTTCCCGCGGACAGATCCGGTCGTCATCATGCTGGTGACGGATGGGGAGCGCTGCATCCTGGCGCACGAGCACCGCTACCAGGGCAACATGTACTCGACGCTCGCTGGGTTCCTGGAGCCGGGCGAGGACATCGAGCACGCCGTGCGCCGCGAGGTCCTGGAGGAGACGAGCATCCAGGTCGGCCGCGTCGACTATTTCCGCAGCCAGCCCTGGCCGTTCCCGCATTCCCTCATGATGGGCTGCATTGCGCATGCGGAGACGACGGACATCGTCGTCGACACGTCGGAGCTGGCGGACGCACGCTGGTTCACCCGGGACGAGGCGCGCGCCATGCTCGCAAATGCGCACCCCGACGGGCTGACCGCGCCGGGCAAGCATGCCATTGCGCACATCCTGATTCGAGCGTTCGTGGATGGCCAAACCGGCTGATCGCCTCCGGCGGCCACGCCGCGACATCGAGCAACGCCTTCCGAGGAGGATGTGCCATGAAACGACCCATCACGTTCTACAGCGAGGGCGTAAAGCTCGACGGCGATCTC
This sequence comes from Hyphomicrobiaceae bacterium, assembly GCA_041397775.1. Classification (GTDB taxonomy): domain Bacteria; phylum Pseudomonadota; class Alphaproteobacteria; order Rhizobiales; family Hyphomicrobiaceae. The sequence goes on from JAWKWB010000009.1 coordinate 3,162, forward strand.
TATCTGCCCGCGGGGTTGAAGCCGGGTGAGCAGCGCGCCGGCATCGTGCTCTGCCATGGCTATACGGGCGTCAAGGATCTCTATCTTCCCGACAACGCACGGGTTCTCAACGAAGCGGGCTACGTCGTCCTCACGTTCGACTACAAGGGATGGGGCAAGAGCGAGGGGCCACGCAGCCGGCTCGCCCCCTATAGCCGCGTCGCCGACGTGCAGGCGGCCATGACGTTCCTCGGCCTGCAGCGGGAAGTCGACGAGGACCGCATCGGGCTCTATGGGACCAGCTACGGCGGCGCGACCGTCGTGTGGACCGGGGCCGTCGATCTGCGCGCGAAGTGCATCGTGTCGTGCGTGGGGATCGGGCATGGCGCGCGATGGATGCGCAGCGTGCGCCGGCCCGACGAATGGCACGACCTGCTCGATCGCTCGAAGAAGGATCGCGAGCAGCGTGTGCTGTCGGGCCTGTCCGAGATGGCGGAGCGTTCGGAGATCCTGCTGCCCGACCGGCAATCGGCGGAACTGGCTGCTGCCGCGCGCAAGGACAACCCCAACGCCATCAACACGCTGCCGCTCGAATACATCGACGAGACACTGCAATTCCATCCGGAGTGGGTGGTCGACAAGATCGCGCCACGCCCGATCCTGTTCATCACCACCGGCGACGACCGTCTCGTTCCGCCAGAGGAGTCCGAGGCGCTGTATCACAAGGCGGGAGAGCCGAAAGGGCTCGTGGTGATCGGCGACTATGGCCACTACGAAGTCTATGCGGAGCCCGCGTTTTCCGAGGTGATGGGACCGACGCTCGCCTGGTTCGAGGAGCACATGCCGGCCCGGGACGACGACGAGGACGATACGCTGCTGGCCTGAGCCCCCGGCGACAGGCCCGTGCCTTGGTGGGTTCGGCCGTGTCTCAGACCTGCAGCAGCGCCGCGATATAGACGGCGTACGTGGCAAGCAGAATTCCCCCACGCCAGCGGCCGATGCGGCCCGAGCGTGGTGGGAATGCCAACGCCATGGTGAGCAGGCCGATGATCAGTGCGGGGGCGGCAGCCATGAACGGCACATTGATCGGCGCGATGCTGGCCGCCGTCCCGACGATGAACAGCCCGTTGAAGATGTTGCTGCCCAGGACCGTGCCCAGGCCGACCTCGTCGTGGCCACGCATGCGCGAGATGATGGCGGTGGCCAGTTCGGGAATCGACGTCCCTATCGCTACGATCGTCGCGCCGATGATGAATTCACTGAGGCCGAGCGCCTTGGCGATGCCGGTGCCGCCGTAGACGATCGCCTTGCCGGCGGCGATCAGGAGGGCAAGTCCGACGATGCATTCGATGGCGGCGCGCGATAGCGGCTTGTCGCCGAGGACCTCGGGGGCGGCGGAGCGCTCGCGACGGGCCTCGATCATGATCGCCGTCAGCCAGATCAGAAAGCCGGCGAGCAGCAGCATGCCTTCGACGCGCGTGATGCGACCATCGATCAGCATCACGCCGAGCAGAACGGTCATGGCAAGGGCGACGGGGTAGTCGCGGCGGATGCTGCCGCGTGGCACATGGATCGGTGCGATCAGGAGGGCAAGTCCCAGGATGACCGCGACATTCATGACATTGCTGCCGAGTGCGTCGCCGAGCGAGATTTCGGGACGCCCCTCCAGCGCCGAGCTTACCGCGACCGTGAGTTCCGGGCTCGATGTCGCGAAGGCGGCGACCGTGGCTGCGATGATGCCCGGAGAAATGCGCGCGGCACTCGCGACACCGACAGTCCCGCGCACGAACAGCTCACCGCCCCCGCCGGCCAGAACCAGGCCCAGAAGCAGCGCCAGATAGAAGCCCATGCCGTGTCCCCGTCAGCCATGCGTCGCTCCGGGACACGACTATCATGATTTCGGCAGGCGCGGTGAACGGTAAAGTCCTTGGGAAGGATCGGTTTCTCGTATGCCGGCGTCGGCGGGACGTCATCGCCGACGATGCGGTAATTCGGCCTTGAGTGCGGGCGCGATAATGGGCACCGTCCCAGCGTAAGTAAAACGCATCCGACGTTTGGTACGCGCTCGCTGGCGGGTGCGTGACCCGGCGTGGGAACCAAAGGGAATAATAGCAGCCGCCGGGGCCGGTGCGAGGACGCACGACGTCAAGACGGCGAGGGATCGTCAAGGTCAAGCGAGGAGACGCACATGCCAGGTCCAAGACTGCTCGGAAAGGTGGCCTTCATCACGGGGGGCGGTGGGGGCATCGGCCGGGCGACGGCGGAGCGGTTCGTCGAGGAAGGCGCGAAAGTCGTGGTGGCGGAGATCAACCGCGAGCTGGGAGCGGCGGCGGCCGCGTCGGCCCGGTCGAAGGCCGGTAATTCGGGCGGGGATGCGCATTTCGTGCATTGCGATGTGACGGACAAGGCGAGTGTTGCAGCGGCGGTCGCGGAGACGGTGCAGCGTTTCGGCAAGCTGGACGTCCTGCACAACAACGCAGGTGGCTCGACGCCCCAGGACGGGCCGGTGACGGACGCCTCGGAGGAGGAATTCTGGCGGGTGATGAAGCTGGATCTTTTCGGCACGTTCCTGTGCTCGAAGGTCGCCATCCCCGAGATCGCCAAGGCGGGTGGCGGTGCGGTCATCAACATGGCGTCCAATCTTGCCCTGATGGCGGTTCCAGGCCGCGCCTGCTATGGCGCGGCGAAGGGGGGTGTCGCGTCGCTCACGCGCGCCATGGCGCTCGATCATGCCAAGCAGAAGATCCGCGTGAACGCGATTGCGCCGTCGGTGACGCTGTCGGATCGCGTCAAGCGGCTCATCGAGGTCAATCCGGCGCTGGAGCGGATGGGCGACAGCCATCTCTTCGGCCTTGGCCAGCCGCTGCATATCGCCAACATGGCGGTCTATCTGGCCTCCGACGAAGCGGCGATCACGACGGGGCAGATCCTGTCCGTCGACAGCGGCGTGACCATCTACTAGTGTTCCGGCTCCGACACTTGGTTCCCCGTGCATCATACTCTGGACCAAGTGTCTGAGCCAAAAAGAACACTAGCAACCGTATGATTCTAGTGTAGTTTTTGCATCTGACGTTTGGTCATGGTCCCAGCCGCGAGTGGGTACCAAACGTCAGATGCGCTACACTAGCGCGGCGCATTGGACGTCCGTTCCATTCTCGTGGCGCGTTCGTCGTGCGGACTTCCAATCATGACGCCACGCAAAGCCAAGAAGAAAGCGCGTCGCCACGCCGCGCCTTCTTCCGCTTCCACACCTGGGTCGTCGCAATGCTGCCGTGGTCCTGGCGTATCGGCAACAATCACCCTCGGGGATTGGGGGGACTGCGGCAATGCCGCGGCGACGGGGGAGTACAGCGCGTGTTGTGTATTCTGGCAGTTTTGCTCGTTCTACCGAGCACGGCGGCGTTCGCCGAATGGATCGCCCCACGGGGCGAGGACCTGAAGCGCTTCGTCGCTGGAAAGACCGTGCACCTCGATACGCCTCTGGGTGCGCTTCCCATCACCTACAACGCGAACGGCACGCTTTCGGCGCATTCCGAGAGCCTGGCGTTGACGGCCTACCTCGGCTCCACGACCGACCGCGGCCGCTGGTCGGTGAAGGGCGACAGGGTGTGCCAGAAATTCTTCAAATGGTTCAGCGGCGATACGAGCTGCCTGCAGATCAAGGCGCAGGGCCGCAAGATATCCTGGCGTCGCGACGACGGCATGACGGGGACGGCGCTGCTGGCGCAGAACGACGCGACGCCTCCCGCTCCGCCATCCGGGCTCGGCGTAGCGGTGCCACCGGAGCCGCCGAAGGTTTGGGCAACGGCGTCCGCCTCGCCGACGTTTTCGTCGTCCGCAAAGGCCGGGGCCGCTTTGGAGAGCAGACCGGGCAAGCAACACGAGGCGGTACGCCCACGACAGGTGGCATCGCTTGGGCCGGAGACGGCAACCGACGTCGGTGCGAGCGAGCCTCGGCTCGTCGAGCCACTCATGGAATTCAGCCAATGGCAGACGATCACGCGCGCCAAGACTGCGTCGATCGGCTCGTCGCGCCGGGGCGCGCATGGGGTGGAGCCGGTCGAGGCGCCGTCGACTGACGAGGCCGGCGCCGGCTCAGCGGTCTGGCAGGCCTTCGCGGCGCTCGCCCTGCAGCAACGGGCTGAATATCTGTGGTGCCAGACGTCGACCGCGGCGCATGCCGCGGTGGATGGCAGGCCTGCGCTCCTGGTCATGGCTGGCAATCGCGCGCCCGACGGGGCGATCGGCGAGGCCGGCTGCCTTGCTCCCAGCCCCTCGATTGCCGCGTTGGCGCGCAGTCTCGTCCTGGCCGCTCCAGTCCAATAGCTGCTGGTTCCCGGATCGTAGGGGCTCCAGTGGCCCGGGGGGTAGACCACAAGTCACCTTGCGGCGCGCGTGTCACCCCTTCATCGTGATCGTGGTGCGCCTGCAGCTGGCCGGGACCCTCCTGAGCCAGATCAAGGCGCGATCAGGTCGCGCATGCTGTTGGCACGCGGGACATTGCGATTTCGCGGAGGTGAGATGGGCGGACCGGTCGTCATCATCGGTGCAGGGCAGGCAGGACAGAAGGCTGCCGAGACGCTGCGCAAGCTCGGGTTTGGCGACGAGATCGTCATGGTCGGCGCCGAGCGGCATCCGCCCTATCAACGGCCGCCGTTGTCCAAGAAATTCCTGAAAGGCGAGATCGCCAGCGAGCAATTGTGGTTGCAGGGGGCGGATTTTTTCGAAACGCAGGGCATCCGCCTGATCACGGGTGCCGAAGCGCGACACATCGATGCTGCGGCCCGCCGCGTCGCGCTATCGGATGGAACGGAGCTCTCCTACGCCAAGCTGCTGCTGGCGACGGGCTGCCGGCCGCGCGTCCTGCCCATTCCCGGCGCGCACCTGGCGGGCATTCATGTTCTGCGCACGATCGACGACGTTTCGGCGCTGTCGGCGGCGCTGGTCGAGGCGCGAAACGTCGCCATCATCGGTGGCGGATACGTGGGCCTGGAGGTGGCGGCGGTACTCGCCTCGCTCGGCAAACATCCCACCGTGATCGAGGCGCAGGACCGCCTGCTCAAGCGCGTCGCGGGGCCGGACGTCTCGCAGTACTTCACCGATCTGCATCGCAACGGCGGCGTCGAGATCCTGCTGGGCACCTCGGTCGCGGGGCTCGTGGGGGAAACGAAGATCGAAGGCGTCGCCCTGGGCGATGGGCGCTTGGTGCCTGCCGACCTGGCGCTGATGGCGGTCGGCGGCGCGGCCTGCGCGGAAATCGCAGCCGGCGCCGGCGTCGCGTGCCAGGATGGCATCCTCGTCGATGCGACGTGCGCGACCTCCGTCCCGGATATCTATGCGGCAGGCGATTGCACGCGCTTTCCGTCCGCCCGCTATGGCCGGCAGATCCGGCTCGAAAGTGTGCAGAACGCCAACGACCAGGCGAAAGCCGCGGCCATGGCGATGGCGGGCCAGCCGGTGGCGTACGATCCGGTGCCGTGGTTCTGGTCCGACCAGTTCGATACCAAGCTGCAGATCGCCGGGCTGTCCCAGGACTACGATCGCGTGACGGTCGACGGGGATCCGGCCAAGGGCAGCTTCTCGGTGTGCTACTGGCAGGGTGACAAGTTGATCGCGGTCGACGCCATCAACGATCCCCGCGCCTACATGCGCGGGCGGCGCCAGCTCGAGGAGCAAGGTGGGGCCCAGGGCGCGAGCCGCCCGCCCCGGCAGCGGCGTCAGTAGACGTCGGCGTGCGTCGTGGGCTCGTAGCCGGGCCGCTTCGCGAAGCTTTCGTGCCAGCGGGCCAGGGCCGGGCGGCCCTTGCGCCAGTCGTCGGCTGCATAACGGAAGTCGGCATAGCCACAGGCGCAGCCGATGGCGACATGGCCAATGCCGAAGGGGCTCGCTTCGAGGCCAGCGGCCTCGCGTTCCAGGGCGTCGAAGGCCGTCGTGAACTTCAGCGCCAAGGCCGCCTTCAGGTCGCTCGACTGCTGCTCGGCAGGGCGGGCGCGCTCGGACAGGCCGACGAGCAGGAAATCGAGCGTGCCGTCGCCGAGCGCCTGGCGGCGCAACGCTTCCATGCGGTCGGCGCCGGAGGCGGGGAACAGCCTGGGGCCACTGCCGATGTCGTCGAGGTATTCGGCGATGACGCGCGAGTCGTAGAGGGGCGTGCCGTCGTCGCGGATGAGCGTGGGCAGCTTGTTGAGCGGGTTCAACGCCATGACGTCGGCGTTGGGCTTGGTCGGCGCAACGACCGTGCGAACGCGCTCGATGCGGTCGACCAAGCCTTTTTCGTAGGCCACGATCATGACCTTGCGGACGAAGGGGGAGCGCGAGGACCAGAAGAGTTTCATCAATGCACCACGGGGCCTTTGAGGAAGTTGCGGCGATCGCCGGATCGAATCGTGACTTCGACGGTCTTGCCACGCCGGTTGAGCGTCAAGGGGACATCGACGCCGGCCTGGCCGCGCGCCCAGACGCTGCGAAAGAAGCCTGCGAGCGTGTGAACCTGCTTGCCGGCGACGTCGAGGATGATGTCGCCGGTGCGCACGTCCGCGGCCTTGGCCGGTCCTCGCGCGGAGATGCCGGCGACGGCGATCCTGTTGCCCACCTCGGTCGCAAAGAGCCCGAGCCAGGGGCGTGCTGGACGTTGCGGCCGACCGATGCCGATGAGGTCGTCGAGGATCGGTTTGAGGATGTCGATCGGCACGACCATGTTGATGTTCTCGGGCGTGCCGTCCTGGCGCATGTGCTGCACCTGAAGGGAGCCGATGCCCAACAGCTCGCCCTTGGAGCCGATCATGGCGGTGCCGCCCCAATGGGGGTGGCTCGGCGCGGTGAAGATCGCCTGGTCGAGCACGTACTCCCAGTAGCCTGCGAACTCCTGCTTGGCGACGATCTGGGCGGCGACCGAATTCGGGCGCCCACCTGTACCGCCCAGCACGACGGGCTCGCCGACGGCGGCTGCCGCGGAGGAGCCCAGCGGCAGGAACGGAACCTCGATGCGCGCGAGTGCCTGCACCAGGCCGAAACCGGTCTCCTGATCGTAGCCCAGCACGTGGCCCTGGACGTAGCGCCCGTCGGACAGCTTGATCCAGACCTCCGTCGCCTCGGTGACGAGATAGCCGATGGTCAGGATGATGCCGTCCTTGCGGATCAGCACGCCATGGCCGAGCCGCTCGGTGCCCAGCGTTTCGGCGGTGAAGCCATCGGCGGGGACCAACGTACGCAGACCTACAACGGCGGCGAGGGCGCGATCGAGGTCGAAATCGTAATTCTCCGGGACCGGTTGCACGATGAAACCCATCCTTGAGCTTGCCGGCGGGCCAATCGTCGTGGGCGGCCCGCTTCAATGACCCTACAATGCATCGATGGGTTAACCATTATAGTCGGCATTGTCACCCTGAAACCTTTGCGATCAATGCACAAACGGCCTCGTCGAAGCCCTCGGACGCTTCGATGTTGACGGAGTGTCCGGCGGGCAGATCGACGACCGTGACGCCGGGAATGGTGATCGCGGCGTGCTCGCGGAGCGGTTGAAAACGCTTCTCCCAGGTGCCGTTCACGAGCAGCGTGGGCACCTTCAAGTCGCCGAGGCGATGGGCCACGGACAGGCTCGGCGAGGTCATGGCGATGGAGCGCAGAATGCCCTCCGGTGCCAGCCGTTCGGCGTCAGCGACGAGTTCGTGCTTGATGTCTTCGGGGAAACGCTTGGCGTGCCGGGGGTGAATGCGCAGCTCGCGCAGGGCGTGCATGCCGCCTTCCGCGATGGCGCGGGCGCGTTCTGCCTGGGCGGCGTCGCGCTCGGGGTCGCCCTTCGGCGTGAAGGCCGAGATGGAGTTGGTGACGACCAGTCCCATCACCCGGTCGGGATGCTGCAGGGCGTATTGGATGACGAGGCCGGCGCCGAAGGACTGGCCGCAGATCATCCAACGCTCGATGCCCAGGGATCGGCGCAGTTCCTCGAAGCGCTCGATGTAGCGCTCGACCGCGTAGGCTTCGGGGGCAACCGGCGCCGCCGAGCGGCCGTGTCCCAGAAGCTCCACGAGCACCGGCCGGCAGACCGTCATGAGCCTGGCGAGATTGGGTCGCCATTGCGCACGGCTGGACAGAAAGCCATGCACCATGAGCATATGAGGGCCGCAGCCGCCGTCGTGTACTTCGTGATAGAGGTCCATGTGTCGATCCGCGCCAGATCCAAACCGGCACGTTGAATGGCATAGAAGGTGCGTTCGTTCCAGGCGGGAGGCTGCAAGACCGGCGTCTTGTGCTGACGGGCATGCGAACTCGGCATAACTTGGAAACACGCGCGGCATCGCCGCTCATCAACGGAGACACTGAGAATGCGGCAGATGGTGCTGGTCGGCTTCCTGCAAGCGCAGAACTGCTCGAACTTCGCTGCGTCCTGGCGGCATCCTCAGTCGCGTACGGATTTCATGACCGCCGACTTCTACCGGCATATCGCCAAGGTGCTCGAAGCCGGCAAGTTTCAGCTCGCCTTCTTCGACGACCGGCTGGGCATGCCGGAGTTCCAGAGCGGCCGCTATGACGAAGCCGTCGAGTTCGGTATTCGCTGCGTGAAGATGGATCCCATGGCCTGCATGATGGCGATGGGCATGGCGACCGAGCGTCTGGGGCTGGGCGTCACCTATTCGACCACCTACTACGAGCCCTTCCACGTGGCGCGGCTGTTCTCCACCTTCGATCACATGACGAACGGGCGTGCAGCCTGGAACATCGTGACGTCGCTCAACGATACCGAGGCGCGCAACATGGGCCGCGACGGCTCGCTGGGCCACGACGAGCGCTACGACATGGCCGACGAGTTCCTGCAGGTCGTGCACGGGCACTGGGACACGTGGGAGGACGATGCGATCGCCATCGACCGGGCGACCGGACACTTTGCCGACCCCAAGAAGGTTCATCGCCTCGGCTTCAAGGGCAAATACCTCAGCTCGCAGGGACCGTTCACGGTGCCGCGCACGCCGCAGGGCCACCCCGTTCTGATCCAGGCCGGGCAGAGCGGACGCGGCAAGCGCTTCGCGACGGAGTGGGGCGAGGTCATCTTCATCTACAACCAGGGGCTCGAGGCCTCGAAGAAGGCCTACGCCGATCTCAAGGCGCAGTGCATCGCCGTCGGCCGCGATCCCGACAGCATGAAGCTGGGCATGCTCGTGCATCCCATCGTGGCGGCGACGAAGGCGGAGGCAGAAGACAAGCGGGCGCTCATCGGCAGCCTGCCGCGCATGGAGGACAGCCTGATGCTGCTGTCCGAGGCGCTGAATTTCGATTTTGGCGCCAAGCCCCTGGACGAGCCCTTCACCGAGGACGAGCTGAACAGCATCACGGGGTTGCACACCATCCGCGACCGCGTCCTGGCGGTCAGCGGCAAGAAGAACCCGACGGTGCGCGACTTCATCACGTACAGCGGGCGTGGCCAGCTCCACAATCCCTGGGTCGGCAGCCCCAAGGAAGTGGCGGACATGTTCGAGGAGTATTTCACGGCCGGCGCGTGCGACGGCTTCGTGATCAGCGCCACCTACGTTCCCGGCACCTACGAGGACTTCGTGACGTTGGTGGTGCCGGAGTTGCAGCGGCGCGGCCTGTTCCAGAAGGAGTACAAGGGCGCGACGCTGCGTGAGAACCTCGGGCTGGAGCGTCCGGCCGTCGGCAAGTGGCGGCACGTCAAGCGCGGCGCATGATCGACGCAAGGAGCGCTTGACGGCGGGCGCATTTTCAGCCTGATGCAGTGCAACAACAGATGGCGGCCGCCGGGCCGCCGTCCCTTTCCCGCTTGCATGACGAGACGTCCCATGACCGACAACAGCCTCAAGATCCGCCGCGCCCTGATTTCCGTTTCCGACAAGGCGGGCGTGATCGACTTTGCGCGTGGACTCGCCGAGCGCGGCGTGGAGATCCTGTCGACAGGGGGAACGGCGGTGGCGCTGAAGCAGGCCGGGATCGCCGTCAAGGACGTTGCGGAGCACACGGGCTTTCCCGAGATGATGGACGGGCGGCTCAAGACGCTGCATCCGAAGGTGCACGGTGGCCTCTTGGCCGTGCGCGGCAATGCGGAGCACGAGGCGGCGGCGCGCGAGCACGGCATCGGCCAGATCGACCTCCTGGCCGTGAACCTCTATCCCTTCGAGGCGACGGTGGCGAAGGGTGCGGACTACGAGACCTGCATCGAGAACATCGACATCGGCGGCCCGGCGATGATCCGTGCGGCCGCCAAGAACCACGCGGCGGTGACGGTGATCGTCGATCCGGCGGACTATGCCAAGGTCCTGGGCGACATGGACCAGCACGGCGGTGCCACGTGCTTCGGCATGCGCCGCAAGCTGGCGCAAAAGGCCTACGCGCGGACTGCGGAATACGACGGCGCGATCAGCAACTGGCTGGGCGCCATCGTCGATCATCCCGAGAAGAAGGCGGAAGGCTTCCCGCGTACGTTCACCGTGCAGATGCGCAAGGCTCAGGACCTGCGCTACGGCGAGAACCCGCACCAGTCGGCTGCCTTCTACGTCGAGGGGGCAGCGGGTCCAGGTACGATCGCGGCAGCCAGGCAGCTCCTGGGCAAGGAGCTGTCGTACAACAACATCGGTGACACCGATGCGGCGCTGGAGTGCGTCAAGGAGATGTCGGGCAAGCCGGCCTGCGTCATCGTCAAGCACGCCAACCCGTGCGGCGTGGCGGAGGCGGACAGCCTGCTCGCCGCCTACGACCGCGCGTTCAAGACCGATCCGGAATCCGCGTTCGGCGGCATCATCGCCTTCAACGGCGAGCTGGACGAGGCGACGGCCAAGGCCATCGTCGAGCGGCAGTTCGTCGAAGTGATCATCGCGCCCAGTGTTTCGGACGCAGCGCAGGCCGCCGTTGCCGCCAAGAAGAACGTGCGCCTGCTGACCTGCGGCGCGTGGCCGGCCATTCCCGTTGCGCGCCGCGACTGGAAGAAGGTGACGGGGGGGCTTCTGGTCCAGGATGCCGACCTGCAACTCAGCGATGCGATGACGGTGGTGACGAAGCGCCAGCCGACAGCGGCGGAACTGGCCGACCTTAAATTTGCCTGGAAGGTCGCCAAATACGTGAAATCGAATGCCATCGTCTACGCGAGCAACGGCGCGACGGTCGGAATCGGCGCCGGTCAGATGAGCCGCGTGAACTCCTCGCGCATCGCCGTCATCAAGGCGGAGATGGCGGGTCTGGAGGTCAAGGGCTCGGTGGTGGCGTCGGATGCCTTCTTCCCGTTTGCCGACGGATTGCTGTCGGCGGCCGGGGCGGGAGCGACCGCCGTCATTCAGCCCGGCGGCTCGATCCGCGACGACGAGGTGATCAAGGCCGCCGACGACCAGGGCCTTGCCATGGTATTCACCGGAATGCGTCACTTCCGGCATTGACCTTGTTCCGCGCCCCAGCGGTGACAGCGGGGCATTCTCGCGTATGGAATGCGTCCCCATGGACATGCCCAGCCCACTTGGTCCGGCTTCGCGCGACGTTCACGATTTCATCGTCGACGAGCCGGGGCCCGCGATGCCGCCGCCGATCAAGCGCAAGCTCTCGATCGTCGTCCCGCTGTTGAATGAAGAGCGCGGCCTGCCGATCCTGGAGCGGCGGCTGACGCGCGCCCTCGACGAGCTCGGTCATCCCTGGGAAGTGGTGATCGTGGACGACGGTTCGACCGACGGCACGCTGGCGGCCATCAAGGCGCTGAACCAGCGCGACGACCGCTACAAGGCCGTCTCGCTCAGCCGCAATTTCGGCAAGGAGATCGCCGTTGCCGCCGGCCTGAAGCAGACCACGGGCGAGGGTGTCGTCATCATGGACGGCGACCTGCAGCATCCGCCCGAAGCCATCGCCGAGTTGGTGGCGCGCTGGAACGAGGGTTACGACATCGTCTATGGCCGGCGCCGCAGCCGCGAGACGGATTCGGCCGTCATCCGCACATCCTCGCGCATGTTCTACCGGGTCTTCCACTTCCTGAGCGGAACGGAATTGCCCGACGGCGCGGGTGATTTCCGACTGCTCGACCGCAAGACGGTGGACGTGCTCAACAAGCTGCCGGAGCGGGCGCGGTTCAACAAGGGCCTCTACGCCTGGATCGGGTTCAAGTCGATCGGGGTGCCGTTCGACGTGGCGCCGCGCCTCGACGGGCACTCGCGCTGGCGGATGCGCAAGCTGCTGTCGTTTGCGCTCGACGGCATCGCGTCGTTCACCACCGTGCCGCTCAGGGTTTGGTCGTGGCTGGGGCTTTTCATCTCGGCGATGGCGTTCACCTATTCCGTGGTGTTCCTGTTCAAGACCATGGTGTGGGGCGTCGACGTGCCGGGATATCCGAGCTTGATCATCTCCGTCATGTTCTTCTCGGGCGTGCAGCTCATCTCACTCGGCGTGATCGGCGAGTACCTCGGGCGTGTCTATGAAGAAGTGAAGGGCCGCCCGCTCTACATCGTTGCCGAGCGCGTGGGGCTCGACGAGGCGGCCCGGTCGAGTGCGCAACCGTCGGCCGAGCCGAGCGACCGGCAACTGGCCAACTGAAAGTCTATGATCACGCCAGCCTTGGCAGCCCTGACGCACGATAGAAGGTTGGGAGAGACCCGTTGCGCGATCCCTTGTCCGGCGGTGTGATCCTGTGTGCGGACGACTACGGTCTGTCGGGTGGCGTGTCGCGCGGCATCCTGGAACTGCTCGAAGGGCGCCACATCAACGCGACCAGCGCCATGGTGACGTTCCCGCGCTGGGTCGGCGACGCACCCGCCCTTGCCGGGGTGCGCAGTCACAGTGCCTTGGGGCTTCATCTCAATCTCACCGTCGGGGCGCCCTTGGGCGTCATGCGGCGGCTGGCGCCGGACGGCGCCTTGCCTACGATCGGGCAGGCAACGCGGCTGGCGTTGTCGGGCAAGATCGATACCGGCGAGATCGAAGCGGAGACGCTGCGGCAACTCGCTGCGTTCGAGACGGCAACGGGCTTCAAGCCGGACCATGTCGACGGGCATCAGCACGTGCATGCTCTGCCCGGGTTCCGCAGAGGCGTGCTGGCGGCCATGGCGGCCTTCTATGGCGAGCTGCGGCCGCTCGTTCGCGATCCCGCCGATCGCTGGTCGACGATTATCCGGCGGGGCGGCGATACGAAAAAGGCGCTCGGTCTGGCGATGCTGGCGAGCGGTTTTGCGGCGGCGGCGCGGCGCCACCGGTTTTTCACGAATCGCGGGTTCTCCGGTTATTCGACTTTCGATACGAAAAAGCCTTATGCGGAAGAAATTGCGGTGGCACTTCGCTATACCGAAGGCGGTTGCATCGTGATGTGTCATCCAGGCTATCCGGATGCCGAGCTTGCCGGGCGCGATCCGGTTCTGGCGCGGCGCGCGCAGGAGCTGGAAGCCCTCAGGGGGAATGCCGGTGTGGAGACGCACTTGACGGCCATCGCGAGGGAAGGTGATGCGGCCATTCTGGATTGGGGGCGGCTGGGGGCGCATGGCGGCTGAAAAGCAAGACAACGATCCAGCGCAAGGCCTTGCCCTGCATAGGCATTTCGGCGGCTTTGCGATCTCGGGTGCGATCGCGTTCACCGTGGACGCCATCCTGCTGGAGACGGGGATCAGATGGCTGGGGCTGCATCCGCTCGTCGCGCGCGTTGCCGCCATCGCCTGCGCCATGGTCGCGGGCTGGCTGTCGCATCGGACGTTTACGTTCGCGTTGTCGACGACACCCAGCCTCCGCGAATTCCTGCGCTATGCCGCCGCTGCCTGGATGGCTGCCGCGCTGAATTATGCCGCGTTCGCCACAATTGTTTTATATCGCCCTGATACGCCAGCGTTTATCGCACTGGGGATGGCCTCATTTTTCGCCATGATTTTCTCCTATCTCGCAATGCGCTACGCGGTGTTCTGGAAAGGGCGCCGCTGAGCCGGGGGATGCCTCAATGCCAGCACTTCAGGCGCGGAAGTGACGGGCGAACCTGAACGCCAACCTTAACGAGGCCATTCATGCGCGGTTCAGCCTCGGTGCGTTTATCTCCGCAGCATGCCGCGCGATGGGATGGGCCGAAGCAACGGCCAGTGGAACCGGACAACGGCCTGACACGTTCAGGTTCGTGAATGTCGCGGCAAAGAAATGACAACGAGGGTCAGAGACGATCATGTCTTTACGAAGCCTGGTCTGCGGTGGCATAAGCGCGCGGTTTTCCGTCGGGAGGCGCGTATGAAGTCTAGTGCTGTCAAGTCCTTCGATCTGGACATCGATTGGAGTGCCCAGACGATCCTGCCCATCGAGTTCAGAGGGCGTGAGCTGACGTTGGACGCGCGCGCCTATCAGGGCGTCGATGCCACGTGCCAGGCGCTCGCTCTGATCCACCGGGACAACCCCGCGCCGGGCGAACTGCCGGTCGTGCGGGTGCACAGCGGCTGCGTGACGGGCGACATTTTCCATTCGCTCAAGTGCGACTGCTATCCGCAGTTGCAGGAGTCGATGGAAGTGATCACCAACAGCCCGCTGGGCGTGTTGATCTACCTGCCCTACCACGAGGGGCGGGGCATCGGCCTGGTGAACAAGATCAGGACGTATGCCTTGCAGGAGCAGGGCTACGATACGGTGGATGCGAACGTGGCGATCGGCGCACCGATCGAGGCGCGCGACTACGATCTGGCCGCGCACATCCTGTTCGACCTAGGGTATGGCAGCATTCGACTGCTGACCAACAACCCCGCGAAAGTCACGGCGCTTCGGGCCGAAGGCATCAACGTCGTCGAGCAGTGCTCGCTGATCGTGCAGCCTTCGCCCCACAACAAGCGCTACCTGGAGACGAAGAAGGCGCGCATGTCGCACATGCTCTGATCGCCTTCGACCACCGCCGATTTGTTGCGAAGGGGCCGCCGCGAGCGGCCCCTATCGTTTAGTGGGGCGGCGCATCAGATCGCTCCACAGGCCCGCGAGCGGCTGGAAGCGCATGGTCACGGTGTGCCGGCCGGCGGGGACGCGCACGGCACGGAAGATGGCGTTGGCGCGGTGGATGGGGGCATCGCCATTGTCGATGGTCGCGCGCCACCAGGGATGCCAGACGTCATTCAGGACAACCCAGCCGCCCGCAGTGCTTTCGACCTCCAGCGTTACGGTGCAGTTGCGATAGGCCGCGATCCGGACCGTGCCGGTCGATGTTGCAGCGGTCGCCGCCGCGGGGGCTGCCCCTGCAGCGTGGTCGAGGAGCACGCTTTGCCGTGGATCGAAGCCGGCGGGCCATTCGCCCGTGTCGAGGATGCGGTCGAAGTCGGCCCGGGTCGCCCGCGTCACGAACAGTACGCGCGGCAGAGCGCGGTCGTTCTCGTAGACCCTGTAGCCATCGGGACGGTCCTGGACGAGCCGCAGATCGCCTGGCAACAGGTGCTTGTCCATCGTTTCGACGGGAACGCTCGTGGCGACGAAGCGCAAGCCCAGCATGTCCGCGAGCAGCGAGCGGTAGGACGGCATCAGCTTGGAGAACTTGCGCTGGTCGGGCAGGGCCGAATGGTCCTCCGCCCCTGTCGCGCGCGTATAGATGCCGAGCCGAACGGGGTTGTAGCCCAGCGTGTTCTCCAGCCGATGGGTCATGCTGGCATTCGGCCAGTGGAACCCCAGGCCCGCCAGCTCGACGCGGTCGCGGCGTGTGGCGTCATGCACCACGCGTGCCTTAAGGAAATTGATCGTGGGGTCCTTGGTCGTCGGCTCGAGGACGTCGTAGGTGGATGGGGGATAGGCGGACGAGGTCGACGGGCCATTGGTCAGACCAAGGTCGATGGCGGTCACCGCTGCAATGGCGAGCATGGCGCGGGCCGGTTGCAGCGCGATGCGCTGGCGGCACCACCACAGCGTCGCAATGCCGACGGCGAATGCGATGCTGCCGGCGAGAACGGGAAGCGGCACAAGCGCCAGCCGGTCGATGCGGAGGCCGAGCAGGACGGCGACCGTCCCCGCCACCGCGAGGATCGCCGTGCCGATTGCGGGGATGCCGTACCGATCCCGTTCCCAGGGGGCGCGAAACACGAGGTGCGCGGCGTAGCCCGCCAGGATCGCGCCGAGGGCGCCGATGAGGAACACCGCATCGGCCGGCCGGCGATAGAGCCTGACGCCGGGCAATGCCTCGTAGAACCCACGGAAAACCGGCGTGTACCAGCCGAGTGCATAGAGCAGCATGGCGGCGGCGACGAGGGTGAAGAAGCGGATGTCGCGATCCCAGAGGCGGCCTGTCGCGCCGGCTCCCGCGATCAGCAGCAGCGGGATGGCGCCGAGGTAGAGCTGGCCGACATTCTGGGCGATGAAGAGATCCGTTCCCTGCCAGGCGAAGCTGGGTGGCCCCCAGTAGTCCCACATATGGCCGGCCGCGCCGAAGAGATGAGGAAAGACGAACGTGATCAGCAGGGCGGGGTGCAGCGAGCCGCGCCCCGCGCCTTCGAAGTCGATCTCGGGGCGGTTGGACTGGGAGGCGAGGAGGATCGTCATCAGCACGGGGATTGCGACCAGGGCCAGTCCGAGGATACCGCCGGCCGCAAGGGGCAGCGTGGATCGGCGGATGGCCCGGCCGGGGGCTTCATCGGATGCGATCAGCCAGATGGTGCGCGCAACGAGAACGTAGATGCACAGCAGCGCCACCTGATCGCGTCCAAGGACGATGAAAGCGCCGAAGGCGCCCGCACCCAATCCGCTGGCAATGGAGCCCCGACGCATGCCGCGCTCCAGGAAGACGAGTGCCCAGGGCCAATAGGACAGGCTCAAGACCTGTCCGGTGTGCTGGACGCGCCAAGCCATGGCGGCGCCGAAGGTGAATACCAGCGCTGCCACCACGGCGCCGGCGGGATGCCAGCCGCGGTCGCGGAAATAGAGCACGATGCCCAGGCCGCCAAACAGCATGGTGGCGAATACGGTCATGTCCACCGCCCACAGGCTCGGGCTCTTGTTCAGGAGGGCGAGCAACAGGAAGGGGGGAGAAAAGATCATCGATTGCGGGTCGGCCACCTGCGGCGAGCCGGCGAAGATGAAGGGGTTCCACCAGGGCCATTCACCGCGCCCCAGGCTGTCTGCAAGGAACTGGATCTGCGGTTGGAACTCCGCCTTTGCGTCCCAGGGGATGGTGACGTAGCCGAGTGCCCAAGGCCAGATCATCGACACGAAGCAGGCGGCGAAAAGGAGGGCTGGCGGCAGGAACGGCCAAGCTGGCGGCTCCCCCTGGACTGTGGCGTCGCCATTGCTGCAGACAACCTGCTGCCGCCATGCTGTCGTCATCGGAGCACCGTTCGATCTCGCCATCTTGCCGCGCTGCGGCCGGGTGGGACTTATAGCATTGTCTCCACTGCCCGGGAGAGCGGGCTCGTGATATGCGTGCCGACCACAGGAACGGGGCAAACCCAGATGGCAGGTCTGAACGTGCAGCAGCCGACCCAGGCGAGCGATCCCATCGCAGTCATCGAGAACGCACCGGCCGACCGACCGTTCGTCGTGGCCCAGCTCGGGCAGTCGCTCGACGGCCGCATCGCCACCAACAGCGGGGAAAGCCGCTGGATCAACGGCGAGGCCGCGCTCGATCATGTGCATCGCATTCGCGCGGCGGTTGATGCCGTCGTCGTCGGCATCGGCACGGCGATCGCCGACGATCCCATCCTCAATGTGCGCCGCGTGCCGGGACGCAATCCCGCGCGCGTCGTCATCGATCCATCGGGCCGGCTGCCGGCGACGGCCCGTTGCCTTGCCGAGGACGGCGCGCGCCGACTGGTCGTGCGGGCTTGCGATATGGCGCCACCGCCGGGCGTGGAACTCGTGCGCGTCCCGTCGCCCGGTGGGCGCATGAACCCGCACGATATCGTTGCCGCCCTGGCGAAGGCCGGCCTCAGAACCATGCTTATCGAAGGCGGCGCACAGACCGTCTCGTGGTTTCTGGAGTCTGGTGCGCTGAACCGGCTTCACGTTCTTGTCGCACCTGTTATCCTGGGCTCGGGCAAGCCCGGACTTTCGACGACGCCGATCGAGCGGCTTGCGCAGGCGTTGCGTCCCAAAGCGACCATCCACGTTCTCGCCACGGGCGACGTCCTGTTCGATTGCGACCTGAGCAACACGCACGAGGGCGATTAGAACCATGGAACGCGAAGGGATGCCGCCCGCCGGGCACGACGCCGTTTATTCCCCTGTTGCCCGCGGCTTTCACTGGCTCACGGTCGCGGCGGTCTTCGTGATGATTCCTCTGGGCCTCTACATGGTGTGGCGCGGGAAGGTGACGAACTTCGATGCGACCACCGGCCAGCTCTACGACGTGCACAAGCTGCTCGGATTCTCGACGCTGATTCTCGTGGTGGCGCGGCTCGCCTACCGGCTCAAGAACGGGGCGCCGCCCGACGAGCCGACGCTCGAATGGTGGCAGAAGGCAGGCGCGCACCTGACGCATTGGAGCCTCTACGGGCTGTTGCTCGCGATGCCCCTGCTCGGGTGGCTCGGGGTATCACTCTATGGCGCGCGCTCGATCTTCGGCCTGTTCAGCCTGCCGTCGCTCGCCGCGCAGGATCAGGCCGCATCCGAAACGGTGTTCTTCGTGCACTTCCTGGCGGCGATGTTGCTGCTGCTTTTGATCGGGGCGCACGTCGGGGCTGCGCTGTTCCATCATTTCATCCGGAAGGATGGTGTCCTTCGGCGCATGCTGCCGGGGCTGCCGCGGCGCTGACATACGAAATTCCCCCGCGATCCGGCCATGGGACCGCAGGGGGCTTCATGCTCTCGTCGAGGGCCCGTGCTCAGGCGCGCGTCCTGGCCTTCAGCTCGGCGCGACGGGCGTGGAGGATCGGCTCGGTGTAGCCGTTGGGCTGCGCGGTTCCCTTGAAGACCAGGTCGCATGCCGCCTTGAAGGCGATGGAGCCGTCGTAGTCGGCGGCCATGGGCGTGTAGGCGGGATCGCCGGCGTTCTGGGCGTCCACCACCTTGGCCATGCGCTGCATCGTTTCCATCACCTGCGCCTGACTGGTAATGCCGTGGCGCAACCAGTTGGCGATGTGCTGGCTGGAGATGCGCAGGGTGGCGCGGTCTTCCATCAGGCCCACGTTGTTGATGTCGGGCACCTTGGAGCAGCCGACGCCCTGGTCGATCCAGCGCACGACGTAGCCGAGGATGCCCTGGGCGTTGTTGTCGAGTTCGTTCTGGATGTCGTCGGGCGACCAGTTGATGCGGTCGGCGACGGGGATGGTCAGGATGTCGTCGAGGCTCGCCCGCGTGCGGGTAGCCAGCTCGGCCTGGCGGCCGTGGACGGAGAGCTTGTGATAGTGCGTGGCATGCAGCGTGGCAGCGGTGGGCGAGGGCACCCACGCCGTGTTGGCACCGGCCTGCACGTGGCCGATCTTCTGCTTCAGCATCTCGGCCATGAGGTCGGGCATCGCCCACATGCCCTTGCCGATCTGGGCGTGACCGGGCAGGCCGCAGGCCAGGCCGATGTCGACGTTCCAATCCTCGTAGGCCTTGATCCAGGGTTGGGCGCGCATCTCGGCCTTGCGGATCATCGGCCCCGCTTCCATCGAGGTGTGCATCTCGTCGCCGGTGCGGTCGAGGAAGCCGGTGTTGATGAAGAAGACGCGCGAGCGGGCGGCCCGGATGCACGCCTTGAGGTTCACCGTGGTGCGGCGCTCCTCGTCCATGATGCCCATCTTCAGGGTGTTGCGGGCGAGGCCCAGCAGATCCTCCACGCGGGCGAATAGCGTGTCGGCAAAGGCGACTTCCTCGGGCCCGTGCATCTTGGGCTTGACGATGTAGACCGAGCCGGTGCGCGAGTTGCGCAGCGGGCCGTTGCCCTTCAGGTCGTGCATGGCAATGAGGCTGGTGAAGACGGCGTCGAGAATGCCTTCGGGCGCGGGATGGCCGTCCTTGTCGAGCACGCTCGTGTCCATCATGAGATGGCCGACGTTGCGGATCAGCATGAGGCTGCGGCCGGGCAGGGTCAGTGCGCCGCCCGCCGGGCTCGTGAAGGTGCGGTCGCCATTCAGCGTGCGCGTCATGCGCGCGCCGCCCTTGTCGAAGGTGTCGCTGAGCGTGCCGTTGCACAGGCCCAGCCAGTTGCGATAGGCGGCCACCTTGTCTTCCGGGTCGACGGCGGCGATGGAGTCCTCGAGGTCCATGATGGTGGTGAGGGCCGCTTCGAGGATCACGTCGGCGAGACCGGAAGGGTCCGCCTTGCCGATCGTATCGGTGCGGTCGACGCGGAGGACGAGGTGCAGGCCGTTGTCGACGAGCAGGATCTCCGAAGGCGCGGCAGCGTCGCCGTTGTAGCCGGCGAACTTGGCCGGATCGGCAAGGCTGGTCTTGCTGCCGTCGTCCAGGGTGGCACGGAGCGTGCCGCCTTCCACGGCGTAAGCGGTGACGCGCGCGTGCGAGGCTCCCGACAGCGGTGCCGTCTCGTCGAGGAACTGCTTGGCCCAGGCGATGACCTTGGCGCCACGCACGGCGTTGTAGCTGCCGGCGCGCGTTGCGCCACCGGCCTCGGAGATGGCGTCGGTGCCGTAGAGCGCATCATAGAGCGAGCCCCAGCGGGCGTTGGCCGCATTCAGCGCGTAGCGCGCGTTCATGACGGGGACGACGAGCTGGGGGCCGGCCGTCTGGCCGATCTCGTCGTCGACGTTGGCGGTATCGACCTTGAAGTCCGGTCCCTCCGGCACGAGGTAGCCGATTTCCGACAGGAACGCCTTGTAGGCCGCTGCATCGTGCGGGCGGCCCTTCCTCTCGCGGTGCCAGGCGTCGATCCGGGCCTGCAGGGCATCGCGTGCGGCCAGCAGGTCGCGGTTGAGGGGGGCGAGATCGTGAACGATGGCGTCGAGGCCGGACCAGAAACGCGCCGCATCGACGCCCGTGCCCGGCAGCACGTCCTTCTCGATGAAGTCATGAAGCACCTTGGCGACCTTGAGGCCTCCGAGCTGTGCGCGAGCCATTGCCGTCATGGATTGAACCTTGCGAATGGAGTGGGATCCTGGTGCGCCAAGCGGTTTCGACGAACCGTGCTGCGCTGCAAAACGACGCAGCCCCGATAGCCGGGGCAGCGCTTGATGTCACGCATGAATTGGCAATGACTGGTAATTGTGCATTGCCGCTACCGCGCCCATCGGGTCACGCCGCCTCGGCAACGGCGCGGTTGCGCGCGAGCCATTGCTCGACACGGGCGACGGTTTCATCGACCACAGGGTGATGCAATCCCTTGCTGGCTGCGATCGCCTGCACGAGCCTATCGATGCGCTCGATCGCCACGGAGCCGCCGTCCAGGGCGCGCGCCGCGGAGGACGGGCTCGCCAGCGATGTCGCGGCATTGGCGTACTTCTCGAACGGTACGAGGTCGGCGGGGTCGGCGCCGAGCGACACACACAGATCCGTTACCCAGCCATAGACCGACTGCGATTGCGCAAGGTCGCCATGAACGGCGTCACGGATCGGGCGCATGCCATCGGCGCCGATGCAGCGATAGTTGCCGGCCAGCAGCATGGCCCACTTGGCGAGCGGCACGAACACGCTGTCATGCACCTTCAGTTTGACGGGTAGCTCGATCGCCTTGCCGCCGACGTCGACGCGGGCCGTCTCGATATCGGCGTCGAGCCGGCGCAGCATCTCGGTGTGACGCGGATCGGCGAAGCCTGCCGACTTGAAGTTGGTGGCGAGGCGAACCTGCAGCACGTTGGCGGGTTCGGCGGGCGGACGGAACGCCTGCGGATCGGGGCTGCACAGCGTCATCAGGTCGGGATCGAAGGCATCCCAGATCTCGGGCGCGGTATAGCAGGTGCGAACGGCGTCGGCGTCGAGGCCCGGGATGCGCTTCAGGTAGGGTAGCGGCGGCATGTTCATGATCGACATGACCGGCACGCGGGCTGCCGCCACGCGCGCCATCAGCTCGCGGACGCCGGGCTGGCCGTACTGCGGTTCCTGCATGGCGAGCACGACGAGATCGTAGGCGCTCGGGTCGGCTTCGGCGGGCGTGCTCGCCGTCAATGTTCCCGGGAAAAGCCGCGAATCGATTTCCACCAGACCTTCGCGGCCCTTGACGGGCATGCGCACGAGGGAACCATTGCGGCGGAAGAGTTCGGCCGTTTGCGTGCGGCAGACGAGGTGGACATGGTGTCCGGCAATGAGGAGCTTGGATGCGAGCAGCGAGCCGTAGGATGCACCGAGAATGAGCACGCGCCGGGCGTCAGCGTTGCGAACGTCGCCGCCAGCCCGGATCGTCGTCGGTTGGGCGGTATCGTCTCCAGCCTGCTGTGTCATGTTCCTGCTCCCACGGGCATTGATTTTCAATTATTGACAGGTCGAGTGTGCATGTGCGGTGGGTGCGGTGCAAGAATTGCGTCTGCGTGGGGCCGAAAGGCCGAAAAGATCTGATCTCTTTACGAGCGGCGATTTGAAAATTGTAAATATCATTACAATTGCTGCCGCAGAAGAACCGTGTCGCAGATCTGCCTGGTCTGCATGCGCATCCTCGTCGTGGGATGGATGTGGGTGTGCCCCCCCCGCCACGCACTGCGCTGCGGGGGTGGCCATGAGAGCCCTCACTCGGCCGCGACGGCGCGGTCGGGCGTCTGGTGGAACTGGGCGGTTTCCGTGGAGCCTGCCATCGCGGTGGTGGAGGACTGGCCGGCCGAGATCGCCATGGCGACGGCATCGAAGTAGCCGGTGCCGACTTCGCGCTGGTGGCGCACGGCGGTGAAGCCCCTGGTCTGGGCGGCGAACTCGCGCTCCTGCATCTCCGAGTAGGCCCCCATGCCGCGGCCTGCGTAGCCCTGGGCGAGCTCGAACATCGACAGGTTGAGGGAGTGGAAGCCGGCAAGGGTGACGAACTGGAACTTGTAGCCCATGTCCGCGATCTGCTCCTGGAAGCTCTCGATGGTGCGCGCATCGAGCTTGGCGCGCCAGTTGAACGAGGGCGAACAGTTGTAGGCGAACATCTTGCCGGGGTGCTGGCGATGCAGTTCCTGGGCGAATTCGCGTGCCTCGCCGAGGTCGGGCGTGGCCGTCTCCCACCAGATCAGGTCGCAATAGGGTGCGTAGGCCAGGCCGCGGGCGATGGCATGCTCGACGGAGTGGTGGTTGCCCTGCTTGAGGCGGAAGAATCCTTCGGGCGTGCGCTCGCCGGAAATCCAGCGGGCGTCGTAGTCGTCGATGTCGGAGGTGATGAGGGTGGCCGAATGGGCATCCGTGCGAGCCATGACGATGCTGTCGGTGCGGGCGATGTCGGCGGCCAGCCGCGCGGCATTGAGGGTGCGGATGAACGTGCGCGTGGGCAACAGGACCTTGCCGCCGAGATGGCCGCACTTCTTCTCCGAGGCCAGCTGATCCTCGAAGTGGACGCCGGCCGCGCCCGCCTCGATCATCGACTTCATGAGTTCGAAGGCATTGAGCGGCCCGCCGAAACCGGCTTCGGCGTCGGCGACGATGGGGGCCATCCAGTACGTGGAGGTGTCGCCCTCGACGGCGGCGATCTGGTCGGCGCGCAGCAGGGCGTTGTTGATGCGCTTCACCACCTCGGGAACCGAGGACGAGGGATAGAGCGACTGATCAGGATACATCTGGCCGGCGTTGTTGGCGTCGGCTGCAACCTGCCAGCCCGACAGGTAGATCGCCTCGAGGCCCGCCTTGACCTGTTGCACGGCCTGGTTGCCGGTGAGGGCGCCCAAGGTGCGCACGAACGGGCGCTCCTGCAGCAGGTTCCAGAGGCGATGAGCGCCCAGCCGTGCCAGTGTGTGCTCGACATGGACCGTGCCCCTGAGGCGCTGCACGTCGTCCGGCGTGTAATCGCGCTTGATTCCCGTATAGCGGTTCTGGTCGATGGCTTTTGTCATGCTCGTGGTGTCCCCTGTCTGAATTGGCTCGCTGCGGAGCACAAATTTTCATTTGTTGACAAAATGAGCTTGATCCAGTCTTTTGTGCATCGCAAGAAACAACTGAAAAGACGTCGGAAACTCTGAAATCTCAAGACAGCGCCACAGCGATTGAATTGTAAGTAGTCAAGATTTGTAAAAGCATGCAGATCGGTGGCGCGAGAGGCGGGAGCGCGGCTCATGAAGGCCATGCACATCGGGGGCAAGCTGCGCCGGCTGCGGCAGGAGCGGCATCTGTCACAGGCGCAGATGGCGGCCGAGCTGCAGATCTCGCCGAGCTATCTCAATCTCATCGAGAGCAACCGGCGTCCCGTCACGGCGCGCGTGCTTCTGCAACTCGCAGACAAGTTCAAGGTGGATGTGGGCTCGCTGGCGACGGAGGACGACGGGCGGCTGACGTCGGACCTGATGGAGGCCTTGTCCGACAGCTTCTTCGAGGATCACGACATCAAGACGAGTGACGTCCGCGATCTCGTGGCCACGCTGCCAGGGGTCGGGCGGGCGCTGTTGGCGCTCTATCATGCCTATCATGCGGGTGTCGGTTCGGCCTCGGAGGTGTCGCCCGCGGGGGCACCGCAAGGGGAAGTCCAGGGCGAACGGGTGCTGACGGGATTGCCGTCCGAAGAGGTCACCGACTTCCTGCAGAGCCGCCGCAATCATTTCGCGGACCTGGAGAAAGCGGCGGAGGAGTTGTGGCGCGACAACGACCTCGCGTTGCACACGCTGCAGCAGGATCTCGTGCGTGTACTTTCCCAGCGATACGCCGTGCAGGTCGAGATCGTGCCATGGGGCCGCACGCCCGGTCTTCTGCGCTCCTACAACCCGCTGACGCGGCGGTTGGAGCTATCGGAGATGCTGCCGCCGGCGAGCCGCACATTCCAGCTCGCGCACCAGATCGCCTTCCTGGGCTATCGTCCGGTGCTCGAGCATCAAGGAGCCGGCGGCAAGCTCACGTCTCCGGCTTCCGATGCCCTGGCGCGTTCGGCGCTGGCCAACTACTTCGCGGCTGCCGTGATGATGCCCTATGCGCGCTTCATCGAGGCGGCGCGGGCCACGCGGTACGACATCGAGGTTCTGCAGAGCCGGTTCGGGGCGTCGTTCGAGCAGGTCTGCCACCGCCTCACCACGCTGAGGCGCCCGGGGGACGAGGGTATCCCGTTCCATCTCATCCGCGTGGACATCGCCGGCAACATCTCCAAGCGGTTCTCTGCGTCGGGCATTCATATTGCGCGGTTCGGCGCGGCCTGTCCGCGGTGGAACGTCTACGACGCCTTTGCGACGCCGGGCATGATCCGCGTGCAAGTGAGCCGGATGCCCGATGGCCAGACCTTCTTCTGTGTGGCGCGGACGATCGGCTCGCCCGGTCACAATACCTTGCGCGGGGGCCTGCCGCAGCGCATCGAGCGGCTGTCGCTCGGCCTGGGGTGCGCGCTGGGGCATGCGCGGGACATCGTCTACGCCGATGGGCTGCACCTCGAGGACCCGCAGATCGTGACGCCCATCGGCGTGTCGTGCCGGACGTGCGCGCGCACGGATTGCAGCGACCGCGCCAGTCCAGCCATCGCCCAGCGACTGGAAATCGACGAGAACCGCCGCGGGCAGTCACCTTACATGGTCTCCGACTGAGGTGCGCTGCGCCGTTCCCGATCGCGGCCTGGAGCCCGCACATGCGGCGCCTTCGGACATTGCTGCCATGCTGCATCGCGATGGGCCTAAAGTCGCAGGTGCGAAGACGTCATTCGAGAATGCGGCGGAAAGAGCGCTTTTTTCGGGCGAAATCGGCCGAACTCCGGCAAGATCGACATGTTGGCAGGCCGCACATGGCAATGTGCCGCGCCCTGCCGATTGATTTGTATCAAATGCCCTGCATAGCGCGGGGCCGATACAGGTCGCCGTGCCTCGTCACTGTCGGCGAGGAGGGGAGAAGGTCTGCGCCGCGAGGGATGCGACCCATGAAAGACACGACTTTAGAGCGCCGGGCGTTCAGCGACGCCATGGCAATTCTCGTTTCAATTCTGTTCGCTGTGGTGGGTGTGGCTGTTGCCGCTACTTCGCCCAGCGGCGCCATGGCGTTCCATGGCGTGATACTCGCTGCTGCGGCAGCGATTGCCGTCCTGCTCATCCTGACGAAGGGGGCCAGTCTTGATGCTCATCAAGACGAGTACATGGACGGACCCACGAAGCTCGCGACGATCGCCGCGATCTTCTGGGGCATCGCCGGCTTCCTTGTCGGCGACATCCTGGCGTGGCAACTGGCCATGCCGGCGCTGAATTTCGACCTGCCCTGGACGAGCTTCGGTCGCTTGCGGCCGCTGCACACTTCGGCGGTGATCTTCGCGTTCGGCGGTAACGTGCTGCTGGCGACGTCGCTGTATGTCGTACAGCGCACGACGCAGGCGCGGTTGCCCGGCAAATGGGCGCCCTGGTTCATCGTGTTCGGCTTCCAGGTGTTCATCGCGATTGCGGGCACGGGCTATCTGCTCGGCGTCTCGCAGGGCAAGGAATATGCGGAGCCGGAGTGGTACGGCGACCTGTTCCTGACGATCATCTGGGTGGTCTACCTGCTGGTGTTCCTGGGCACGCTCATCAAGCGCAAGGAATCCCACATCTACGTCGCCAACTGGTTCTACCTGGCCTTCATCGTCACCGTGGCGATGCTGCACCTGGTGAACAACGCGACGATCCCCGTCAGCCTGACGAACCCGAAGAGCTACATCGTCTATTCGGGCGTGCAGGATGCGATGACCCAGTGGTGGTATGGCCATAACGCGGTGGGCTTCTTCCTGACCGCAGGCTTCCTCGGCATCATGTACTACTTCGTGCCGAAGCGGGTCGAGCGGCCGGTCTATTCCTACCGCCTGTCGATCGTCCACTTCTGGACGCTCATCTTCCTCTACATCTGGGCGGGTCCCCACCATCTGCACTACACGGCGCTGCCGGACTGGGCGCAGACGCTGGGCATGACCTTCTCGATCATGCTGTGGATGCCCTCCTGGGGCGGCATGATCAACGGCCTCATGACGCTGGCTGGTGCGTGGGACAAGCTCAG
Organism: Hyphomicrobiaceae bacterium; assembly: GCA_041397775.1. Lineage (GTDB taxonomy): Bacteria > Pseudomonadota > Alphaproteobacteria > Rhizobiales > Hyphomicrobiaceae. Next base: position 30,018 of record JAWKWB010000009.1, read on the forward strand.
GACCGACCCTGTCGTGCGTCTGCTCGTCGTGTCGGTGGCCTTCTACGGCATGTCGACCTTCGAAGGCCCGCTCATGTCGATCAAGGCGGTGAACTCGCTGTCGCACTACACCGACTGGACGATCGGCCACGTGCACTCGGGTGCACTCGGCTGGGTAGCCATGGTGTCCTTCGGCGCGATCTACTGCCTCGTGCCCTGGCTGTGGAACCGTCGCGGTCTCTATTCGATCAAGCTGGTCGAGTGGCACTTCTGGACCGCAACGATCGGCATCCTGCTGTACATCACGGCGATGTGGGTGTCGGGCATCACGCAGGGTCTGATGTGGCGCGCCTACGACAAGCTGGGCTTCCTCCAGTACTCGTTCATCGAGACCGTGGAGGCGATGAAGCCCTACTACGTGATCCGCGCCATCGGCGGCCTGCTGTTCATCGCCGGCTCTCTGATCATGGCCTACAACGTGTGGCGCACGATCCGCGGCGACGCGATCCAGGACGAGGCCGACCAGCCTCTCGTGGCGGCGGCTCCGGCACTTCGCGCCTCTATGGCACCCGCTGAATAAAGAGGGGGATCAACCGTGAAGCACGAAGTCTTCGAGAAGAACTCAATCACGCTTCTGATCGGCATCCTGATCATGGTGTCGATCGGAGGTCTCGTCCAGATCGCCCCACTCTTCTGGGTCGACAGCACCATCGAGAAGGTGAAGGGCATGCGGCCCTACACCCCTCTCGAGCAGGCGGGACGCGACATCTACGTGCGAGAGGGCTGCTACGGCTGCCATAGCCAGATGGTGCGCACGCTGCGCGACGAGGTCGAGCGGTATGGGCACTACAGCCTGGCGGCGGAGTCGATGTACGACCATCCGTTCCAGTGGGGTTCCAAGCGTACGGGGCCCGACCTGGCACGCGTTGGCGGCAAGTACTCCGACCAATGGCATGCCGATCACATGATCAATCCGCGCAAGGTCGTGCCGGAGAGCATCATGCCAGGATATCCGTGGCTGGCGTCGACGAAGCTGGACACGAATGACCTCGTGGCGCGCATGAAGACGCTCAAGATGGTGGGCGTCCCCTACTCGGACGACATGATCGCCAATGCCGAGAAGGACATGGTCGCACAGGTCGATCCGGGCAGCCGGGCGGCGCGGAACATGCTGAAGCGCTATCCGAAGGCCAAGGTCGGGAAGTTCGACGGCAAGACCGACAAGGTTCCCACGGAACTCGACGCGGTCATCGCCTATCTGCAGATCCTCGGTCAGATGGTCGACTTCGCGACGTTCGACGCCAGCGGCCCGAACTTGCGGTGAGGGGGTGATCACATGACGTACGAAACAGTCGCAACCATCTCACAGGTCGCTTCGCTCTTGTTCTTCATCGCCATGTTCGCAGCGGTTCTCGCCTATGCGTTATGGCCGTCGAATGGAGCCCGTTTCGAGGCGGCGCAACGTCGTGCGCTCGACCTCGATCATTCCGCACAGCGCCGCAGGAGCCACCAATGACCGCCAAGCGCGAGATCGACGAGGTCACAGGCGTCGAAACCACAGGGCACGTGTGGGACGGCGACCTGAAGGAATTGAACAAGCCGCTGCCGCGGTGGTGGATCTATACGTTCTATGTCTCGATCGTATGGGCCATCGGCTACTGGGTCGTCTATCCGGCATGGCCGACGACGACCGGGTACACGAAGGGCATCTGGAACTATAGCCAGCGTGCCGTCGTGGCTGCGGACGTGAAGGCGGGCAAGGACGCGCAGTCGGCGTTCAGGGGCCAGCTCGACAAGACGGAGCTGGGCGACGTCAAGAAGAACCCCGAGCTGATGCGGTTCGCAATGGCCGGCGGCAGCGCCGCCTTCCAGACGAACTGCAGCCCCTGCCACGGGCGTGGTGCGCAGGGCTTCTCGGGCTATCCCAACCTGAACGACGACGACTGGATCTGGGGCGGCAAGCTCGAGGACATCCAGAAGACCATCTCGGTGGGCATTCGTTCCGATCACAAGGACGCGCGCCAGAACCAGATGCCTCGCTACGGGGTCGATAATCTGCTCGATGCCAAGCAGATCAACGATGCCGCGGAGTACGTGCTGTCGCTGTCGGGCAAGTCGACCGACAAGGCAGCGGCCGAGCGGGGTGGCCAGACGTTCAAGGAGCAGTGCGCCGCCTGTCACGGCGACGACGGCAAGGGCAAGCAGGACCAGGGCGCGCCCAATCTCGCCGACAGCATCTGGTTGTACGGTGGGACGAAGGAAGCCGTGCTGGAGAGCGTGCGCACGGGCCGTGGCGGGATGATGCCGCAATGGGCCAGCCGTCTCGATCCGGTGACGATCAAGTCGCTGGCCGTCTATGTGCACAGCCTGGGAGGCGGCAAGTAAAGCAGGTGCCCATCCGCCGCCTCTTCGCGGAGGCGGCGGCGATCGAAAGGAGGCGCAAGCCATGTGTTGTTGCTGTGGAGCTGATATACTGGCCGCAGCCCTGCACGAGGCTCGCGCCTCTTGTGCTTGCGAGGGCAGTTCGACCGACGAAGTGACGCATGTGGCAACGTCGCCGCCGTCAATTGCGATTGCGCAAAGAAACGACCTGTTGCGAAAGGTATTCGTCAGCCTGAAGGCGCGGCTCGATCGTTGGCATCTGGTGCCCGGGCGGCCGTGGACAACTGGGAGCAGCTCAGCGTGACTACCGTTCTCGATCGGCGCAACGATCCCAAGGCTCAACCCGCGGTCGGCGTCGAGCAGCATGACGTCGAGGCTGTAAATCGCAAAGAGACGCGCGATCTCTACGCCGTCCGCAAGAACATCTATCCCCGCCGCGCAAGGGGCCAGTTCCGTACGATCAAGTGGATCGTCATGGCCGTGACGCTGGGCATCTACTATGCCCTTCCGTGGATGCGATGGGATCGGGGGGCGGAGCTTCCCAACCAGGCCGTGCTTCTGGACATGGCCAACAACCGGTTCTTCTTCTTCTTCCTGGAGATCTGGCCGCAGGAATTCTATTACGTCACGGGCCTCTTGGTGCTCGCCGCACTGACGCTGTTCCTGATGACGTCGGTCGCCGGCCGCGTCTGGTGCGGCTATACCTGCCCGCAGACGGTGTGGACCGACGTCATGATCGCCATCGAGCGGTTCTGGCAGGGCGATCGCAATGCCCGCATCCGCCTCGACAAGGAGGCGTGGGGCGCTACGAAGATCTTCAAGAAGGTGATGACGCACATCTCCTGGATCGCCGTAGGCGTGGCGACGGGTGGCGCCATGGTCTTCTATTTCCGGGATGCGCCGACGCTGGCCCGGGAACTCGTCACCGGCGAGGCTCCCTACGTCGCCTACTTGTTCCTGGGTATCTTCGCGTTGTCGACCTACGTGCTCGGCGGTCTCGCCCGCGAGCAGGTCTGCATCTACATGTGCCCGTGGCCGCGCATCCAGGGCGCGATGACCGACCGGCATACGCTGCTCGTGAGCTACAAGGTGGAGCGCGGCGAGCCGCGTGGCCCCGCCCGCAAGGGGGCCGATGGCCTCGTGGACTGGAGCAAGCGCGGCGACTGCATCGACTGCAAGGCGTGCGTGGCCGTGTGCCCGACCGCCATCGATATCCGGGATGGATCGCAGCTCGAATGCATCCAGTGCGCGCTGTGCATCGATGCGTGCAACGAGATCATGGACAAGATCGGTCGTCCGCGCGATCTCATCTTCTACGATACGGTTGCCAAGCAGGAAGCCAAGGCGCGCGGCGAGCATGAGACGATCCAGGTGATCCGGCCGCGTACGATGCTCTATGCGGGCATGTTCGCCCTGGTCGGGCTGATCATGCTGGCCGGTTATCTCAATCGCTCGATCCTCGACCTCAACGTGCTGCACGACCGCAACCCGCCCTATGTCCAGCTTTCGGACGGCAGCGTGCGCAACGCCTATGCGGTGAAGATCCTGAACAAGCTGCACGAGGAACGAAAGTTCGACCTCCTGATCGAGGATCTGCCGGGTGCCAGGCTGACGATCATCGGCGGCGACGACGGCAGCGCATCGCAGGTGAAGGTTCCCACGGACGGCTTGCGCGAATTGCGCGTTCTCGTCACCCTGCCGCGCGACAGCGCCGACAAACTGCAGAGCGACACCCGCAACTTCACGTTCGCCGTTCGCGATACCACCTCGGGACACAAGCGGACGCGCGGGACGCAGTTCAAGGGACCGGCCAAGTGAAGTCCGTCACGAGCATGGGAACACGAGCGATGACTGCGGAACGCGGGACGATCACAGGTTGGCACGTGCTTTTGGGCGTGATCGCGTTTTTCGCCGTCGTGTTCGCGGTCAACGGCTACTTCATGTATGCCGCGCTCAGTAGCTACACGGGCGTCGTCTCGAAGGAGCCGTATCGCAAGGGCCTCGCCTACAACGAGCGGATCGCGGAGGACGAGCGGCAGCACGAGCTGGGTTGGACCACGCACTTCGACATCGGCGCGGGGCACGTCCTGACGCTTCGCCTGGCCGACAGGAGCGCGCAGGCGCTTCGCGGCCTTGCCGTCACCGGCAAGATCGGGCGCCCGTCGACGAACAAGTTCGATGCGAAGCTGGCGTTCGTGGAGATCGCCCCGGGCACCTACGAAGCGCGCCCGCAGGGGCTTTCCGATGGTGCATGGTTCGCCGACGTCGAGGTGCGCGCGCGGGCCGATGCGCTCGATCCCGTCTACCGGCTGAGGAGGCGCCTGTGGCTGAAGCCCTGAGCATCGATACTGCTGCAGGGCACCCCGCGAAGGCGGCGCCCGGTGCCACGACCGCGACGCTGGCGGTCGAAGGCATGCATTGCGGCGGCTGCATGCGCAAGGTCGAGCAGGCGCTGCTCAAGGTGCCCGATGTCGTAGCCGCCCGTGCGAATCTCTCGTCGCGGCGCGTCGCCGTGACGTTGGCGGGGCCGATGCGGTCACCAGACGCGCTGATCGCCGCGCTCGATGCGGTCGGTTTCAAGGCATCGCCGCTCGCGGAAGAAACCTCGGCCAAGGAAGCCGGCGAGGATCGCGCCTATCTGCGGCGACTGGCGGTTGCAGGTTTCGCAGCCGCCAACATCATGCTGCTGTCGGTTTCTGTCTGGTCGGGGGTAGGCAACGACATGCCGGCCTCCCTGCAGACGCTGTTCCACTGGCTCTCGGCGATCATCGCGGTGCCGGCCGTGGCCTATGCGGGCCAGCCGTTCTTCACGTCGGCGCGGCAGGCGCTCGCGGGGCGACGGCTCAACATGGACGTGCCGATCTCGCTGGGTGTGCTGCTCGCCACGGGCATGAGCTTCTACCAGACGATGCGCGGCAGCGAGCAGGTCTATTTCGATGCGGCCGTGACGCTGCTGTTCTTCCTGCTGATCGGCCGCTATCTCGATCTGACGATGCGACGGCGGGCGGCTGGTGCAGCGGCCAACCTGCTGGCACTCAAAGCCACGTCGGCGACGGTGATGCTGGACACGGGCGCGACCGAGCGCCTTGCGACGGGGGATGTCGCGCCGGGCATGCGCCTGCTGATTGCGGCGGGTGAGCGCATTCCTGTCGATGCACGGGTGGCGTCGTCGGGAGACGGGCTCGTCGACGAGAGCCTGATCACGGGCGAAACGCGCCCGCGCCGGGTTGCAGCGGGCGACCTTCTCTATTCGGGCACCGTCAGCCTCACGGGTCCCATCGAGGCCGTTGCCGTGGCGCGGGAGGACAATACGCTCCTCGCCGAGATCGCGCGACTGATGCAGACGGCCGAGCAGGCGCGGGGCCGCTACGTGCGGCTCGCGGACCGGGCGGCGGCGATCTACGCGCCGGCGGTGCATGGGCTGGGTCTTGCGACCTTCCTCGGCTGGATGATGGTGGGGGCGGGCTGGGAGACATCGCTCACTGCGGCGATCGCGGTGTTGATCATCACATGTCCGTGCGCGCTGGCACTCGCGGTTCCAGCCGTGCAGGTGGTCGCGGTGGGCCGGCTCTTCCGGCAGGGCATCATCGTCAAGTCGGGCGACGCACTCGAGCGGCTTGCGGATGTCGATACGATCGTACTCGACAAGACGGGCACGTTGACGGAGGGGCGGCCACGGCTGATCGACGCCGGCGCGATTGCGTCCGATGCGCTGGTGCTGGCTGCCTCGCTCGCCCTGTCGAGCCGGCATCCCTATGCGCAGGCGGTGGTTCGGGCTGCCAAGGAGCGCGGCCTGCACGTCGCCGCGCGGGCAGGCGTCGCGGAAGTGGCGGGCGCGGGATTGCATGCCCAAGACGACGACGGCGAGGTGCGCCTGGGGTCTGCCTCCTTCTGCGGGGGCACGGATACGGACAATGCAGAGGCGACGTTGTGGCTGAAGGCTGGGACAGCCAAGCCCATCGCCTTCGTGTTCGAGGATGCCTTGCGCAGCGACGCAAGGGATGTGATCGGCCATCTGGCGGCGCAGGGCCAGAGGCTCGAGTTGCTGTCCGGCGATCGCGAGGGTGCGGTGGCGGAGGCAGCGGCAGCGGTCGGCATCGCGACCTGGGCGGCGCAACGCCGGCCCGATGAAAAGATCAAGCATATCGAAGCGTTGAAGGCGCAGTCCCGCAATGTGCTGATGGTGGGCGACGGCCTCAACGACGCGCCTGCGCTGGCTGCCGGCACCGCGTCGATGTCACCTTCCTCGGCCAGCGACATCAGCCAGACGACGGCAGACGTCGTCTTCCAGGGCGAGCATCTGGCGCCGATCGCGGAGGCGCTGGCGGTGGCCAAGCTCGCAAAGCGCCGTTCGCTGCAGAATTTTGCATTGGCGATCGGGTATAATATCGTTTTCGTGCCGCTGGCGATTGCCGGGCTCGTGACGCCGCTCGTGGCCGCGATCGCGATGTCGGCGTCGTCGATCGCTGTGACGGCGAATGCACTGCGGCTACAACTGGCGAAGACGGGAGTGAGGACATGACGGCCATCGCGTGGCTGCTGCCCGTGGCGCTCGGGCTTGGTCTTCTGGGGCTGCTTGCCTTCAACTGGGCGCTGCGCTCAGGTCAGATGGACGATCTGGAGGGGGCCGCGTGGCGGGCACTCGACGATGCGCCCCTTTCGAAGACACCGATGCAGGATCAGGCTGCCACAGAAGCGGCCAACGGGAGTGGAAGCCGATGACGACGAGCAAGGTGGCAGATCCAAATCCAAGCGTGCCGCAGGCCGGGCAGGCCGGCGTGCCCGAAGCAGCGCGCCTTCCCTTCGATGCTCCGTGGGGCTGGCTGGACGCCGGCTGGCGCGACATGTGGACCATTCCCAGCGTGAGCCTCGGCTACGGGGCGATCTTCTCGCTGATCTCCGCCGTCCTCGTCGGTGGTCTCTATGCCGTCGGCATGCACTCGCTGTTCCTGGCGTTGGCGGGGGGCTTCATGCTCATTGGTCCCGTTGTCGCCATGGGGCTCTATGAAGCGAGCCGCCGCTTGGCGCTGGGCATGCCGGTGCGTTTCGGCGATGTGGCGTGTGCAGGCCAGACGTGCAACGGCCAGCTCGGGTTCATGGGCGTGATCGTGCTGTTCATGCTGATGGTGTGGGTGCAGCTCGCGTTCCTGCTGCTGATGCTGTTCATGGGCGGCGCCGGATTGCCGCCACCCAGCGAGTTCATGCAGACGCTGCTGTTCACACCGCGCGGCCTCGGCCTGCTGATCGTGGGCACCATCGTCGGTGGCCTGATCGCGGCGGCGGTTTTCGCGGTCACGGCGATGTCGGTACCGATGCTGCTCGACCGGCAGATCGATGCGGTGTCGGCGGGGCGTGCCAGCATCATGGCCGTTCTCAAGAATCCCAAGCCCATGGCGTTGTGGGCCGCGCTCATCGTGGTGCTGATCGGGGCCGGTATCGCGACGCTGCTGGTCGGCCTGATCGTCGCATTCCCATTGATCGGTCATGCGACGTGGCACGCCTACCGCGAGACGTTCCCGCAGGAGTAAGGCCGGGTTGCGCATGCGCGGCCGTGCGGCGAACGCCTGCCGGCTCGTGTGGCGTCGCGCCTTGATTGACCGATCCGTGCGGCAAGGGAGACGTCAATCAAAGCGCGATGGGCCACTAGAGGAACATCATGCTTTCGGGGCCGAGCCCGAGCAGGCAGCGGCCGACCGTGACGAAGTTGGTTCCGCGCGCCTGGGTCTGCTGCGATGCCGTCATCGCGTCGCGCATGCGGCGCTCGAACGGGTTCTTCGGGAAGATTGCGGTCTGGCCGGCGGCGCGATAGGCCTCCACGACGACCTCGAAACTCTGGTTGATGACGAAGGTCGTCGCGAGCTTGACGCTTGCCCGCTGCTCCAGCGTGATGTCGCCCGTCCTGGCGACGTCGTCATAGATGCTGGTAGCCGTCTCGTGCAGATAGGCGCGGCCGGAGCGATAGCGCGCCTCGAGCTGAGCGAGCTGCGTCTGGAAGACGGGACTTTCACGCAGCGACATCGGCGCGCCACGCGGGGTCTTGGTCATGGCGAGGCTTGTCAGATCGTCCAGTATGCCCCGGGCAATGCCGAGCATGAGAGCTGCGAAGCCGACGCCGTAGACGAGTGAGGCGGAAAACCGGTAGAGCGGGCCCGTCTCGCGCAACTCTGCGGAATTTTCGCGGTCGATCGTGTCGGCTTCGGCCACGAAGAGGTCCGTCACGGTGAAGGTATCGCTGCCGGTACCCTTGAGGCCGACGACGTTCCAGACGTCGTCGATGGTGGCCTTGGCGCGGGGGAACAGCAAGGTGCGGTCGAGCTGGCGTCCGTCGGGGCGCAGACGCGGCGTCGTGCCGTCGGCCTCGAAGATCATGCTGTGGCCGCCCAGGATCGTGGCGTGGCGGCTGCCGCTGGCAAAGGTCCAGGTGCCGGTGACGCGATAACCGCCGTCGACGGCAACCGCCTTGCCCTGCAGGCCCGCCCCCCAGGCAAGCACCGCATTGGCAGGAGCGAACCAGCGCCGTGCGGCCTCCCCGGATAGATAGGATGCGCCCATGGCGCAGCCGGCACCCTGGCTCATGACCCACGCGGTGCTGGCGTCGGCGCTGGCGATCAGCTCGAGGATTTCGGCGTGCGTGCGAAGGTCGAGTTCGTCACCGCCGAGCGATCGCGGCAAGAGCAAGCGAAAGAGCCGGGCCTCGTGCAGCGCCTCGATCACGTCGTGGGGCAACGCGCGCGCGGCTTCGATACGCGGGGCGGCGTCCTTCAAGAGCTGCAGGACACTCCTGGCGCGGGCGACGACGTCCGGGCGTCGGGTCTGGGTCGTAGCCGGGCTGTTCATCGGGGCTCCCTCTACCTGCTGCCGCGCGGCATTTCGGGGAGCAGTCTATTGCGCCCAGGGGCGAGCGCCAGCGGCAATTCGCGCCGTGTGCCGAGTGAGGCCCGGACTGTAGTCGCGGGCCGGCGACGGGCTCGTTCAGCCCGCGACCACGGGCTTCAGCGTTTCGACCAGAAGCCGGATCTGGGTGGCCTCGTCCTTCACCGCAAGCTGGGCGGAGACCCAGTCCTGGACCATCTGGCAGACGCGCTCGGGCTTGGCGCGCGCGAGGGCACGGGCGTCGATGAAGGTCTGCAGATCCGCGGTGCTCCAGCCCTTTGCCGCGAGCTGCTGGGCCAGAATGTCGTAATCACCCTGCTTCGGGGAATCGTGGCTCTGCGGCTTCTTGCGGCCCTCGGCCACCGCTTCGAAAATGGCGGCCATTTGCGCCTGCAGCGACGCCGTCTGGGGTGAGGCGCGCAGCAGGTCCATGATCATGGGATTGGTCTCGCCTTGGGAAATGAACCCGTAGCAGGCGTCGACGCTGTGCTTGGACAAGTTGGCGAGGTTCTCGACGAACTTGGCTGCCACGAATTTCAAGCGAGCCGGACCGGCGGATAAAGCCGCCGAGGCATTCTTGCGTCGCAGCTCGACGAGGATCTTGGTCAGGCTTTCCGCGATTTCCTTCTCGCTCTTGCCCGCGACGCGCATCTTGGCGGTCTCAGCCACGCGTTCGCCGTACCACTCGGGGAATTCGCGCTTGACGATCTGCCAGAGCTGGGTGCGCTGCAGGGCTGCATCGACGTCGGCCGGTGTCGTACCTTGGCCAGTCGTGCCCGGGCCCGTCGCGGTTGGCGCAGGTGCGGGTTGTGCTGCGGAGGCCATCTCCTTGGCCGGCGCGGTCTTCGACGCCTGTGTCGGCGCACGTACGACGGGAACTTCGTCGGATTTCGTCTTGGCGATGCCGATCATCTTGGTCAACGGCTCGAGGCGCCCCGAGCGAATGATCAGGATGCCGGCCGCCCCCACGACGCACAACAACACGATGGCCACGGCCGCCTTCACGGGGAAGCGGCGGCGGGGCGCCTCGTGCAAGTGGGGTTCGTCGTCATGGGACTGGGGTATTGCGGCACCGGACGGTGGCTGGTGCTGCGCTGGTCCAATCGATCCTGGCTGATGGGGCCCGGCAGGTCCAGGCGCTCCCTCGCGCGGTCTCTGCGGGGCGTGCGGTCCCGCTCCGGGGCGCTGCTGGGCGCCCATCGCCCCGGGGCCGGGGGGAGCACGGTTCGGCGCCATGGCAGGGCCGGGGCCCGCGCCTGGACCGGGTTGTCTCGGACCGGTGGTGGCGGGATGGCCGGGCTCCTGGCCGACAGGCCGGGCGGGCGCCTGGGGGCCTGGCCTGTTGAAACGGTCGCCGTCGGGTCGCGTGGGGGCGGCAGGACGGTCGGGGCCGGTTACCTCGGCCGCCGGGCCATGGCCCGTCTGCGAGGGGCGCGGTGTCTGGCCGCGCGCGGCAGGGGCCTCCCCCGTGCGCTGCCCTTCCGCGTCGCGGGGGGCGGCCGTGGGGGGCTGTGGCGGCGGCGCGTGCTGCTGGACGGGCGGCTTGGGCGGCGGTGGTGGGGGCGCAGGAGCTGCGAGTTGCGGGAACGTGCGGGCAGCGGGAGCCCACTCCGGCATGCCTTGCCGCCAAACGAGATCCGTGGGGCGCAGATGGCCCAACTCGACGATCTTGCGCAGCTCGAGATCGGAAACAGGGCCGACCTGCTTTCCATCGCGCGCCAGATACCACTCGATCGTCTGTTCTTGCTCGGACATGCGCCCGCTTCTCGCTCTATCGTGTCGCCTCGCGACCTTGACGGACGCCTGCTCCGTGTCAGCGGACCGCCTATCACAGAAAGCCGGTCACCACCGTTCAAATTGGCCAATCCGGGGCATTGATGCAATACGGCGGACGACGCAGAACAGATAGCACAACCGTGGTTAGCCTCAAACCGAGGCAAGCACATGGCGAGGGCATGTCAGCGTCGGGGCAGTCGTCGCGGCAGCGCCGACAGAACTATTCGCAGGATAAAGCTATTCTGCTCATGTGTTACTTGAACTCTTCGTCGACCGGCAACTGTATTTGCATTTCACGATTTCGCTCGGGCTCACCAAGTTATCCTCGGCCCGCCGTCGCGGGTCGAGGCAAGCGACGGCGGCTCCGAGGGGATGGTTCAGGGGGCGAATGCGACGTTGTCGCGGAACATGGCGTTTATGGCGACGAGTAGCTTACGCGATGGCGATCGATGGTCTGGTCGCCTTGCCAGCCGCGCTCATCCGGAATACGCATTTCGCTCCAGCTCGGCACGCGTCGCGAAGCGTGCATGGCGGCGATGTAGAGCGCGCGACGGACCTTGCGGCGGCTTCCAGATCCGCGCGCCTGCCACGGTGCCTGCCGCTGTCGCTGGCAAGCGGGGCGAGACCTGCCAGCGCCGCGATGGCACGGCGGTCGCGTTGGCCCAGTTCCGGCAGTTCGGCCAGGAGGGTTGCCGCGACGACGGGGCCGACGCCGGGTATTTCACGCAGGCGCGCGTCGGCAGTTTTGAGCTCCCGATGGCGCGCGATCAATGCGGCAATTCCGGCATCGATCTTGTCGCGGCGACGCTCGAGCAGCCGGACGTGGCTTTGAATGTCGCGGCGCACGGCTAGGGCGGCAACCTGCTCGAGCCTGTTCTTCTCGCGCACGATATCGCCGACGATCTGGTCTCGGCGAGCGATCAACTCGGCGAGTTCTCGGCGTTCCCGGTGTGGTTTCGACGCTCGCCTGCAGATCGAGCCTGCAGTTCCATTTCCGCGAGCGCACAGGCATCGACTTTATCGGTCTTGGCGAGAAAGCCCGCTGGCGAACTCGCGGGCACGGCGGGGATTGACACGCGCAACGGGATGCCTGCGGCGGCAAGCGCTTTGCGCAGGGCGCTGTCGCAGCCACTGGTGGCCTCTAGCTGACGACGAAAGCATCGGCGCACTCGGCGATCAACTGCTTGATTGCGGCCGGGCTATTGGCAATTCGCCGATGTTGGCCGTTTCGAGTGGCAACGATATCGAGCCAGTCTTTGCAGATATCGACGCCAACGCAGTTCTGATGCAAGGTCATGGGAGCCTGTCCTTGTCATGCGGGGTCCGCAGCAACGGCCCCGTGCAACTGTTCAGGATGGGTCGTCAAAGCGGGCAGGGCCCCATGCCGGACACCGGGATCATCTTGTCACCGGGGACCTTTCGGGCTCCTGCCCGCACTCAATATGCATCATCGCGGACAGACAGGGACCTTGTAAGCATTGGCTAGGCGGTTGGTCATGTTGGCCAGACCGACGACCGCATACAACTCGTTGAGTTGTGCGTCGGTTGCCCCTTTGGCGCGCGCGGCGGCGGTGTGGGAGGCGATGCAGTATTCGCAGTTGTTGGTGACGGAAATGGCGACGTAGACGAGTTCCTTGGTCAGCGGATCGAGGGCGCCGGGTCCCATGACCTCCTTCAGGCTCTGCCAGGTGTGCCGGAGCATGCGCGGCTCGTTGGCCAGATAGCGCCAGAAATTGTTGACGGTCTTGACCTTCCGGGTCGCCTTGATGTCGTCGATGACGGCCGTCACTTCCGGTCCGGCGGCGTCGAGGTTCACGGGCTTCATGTCGGGGCTCCCTGGATTGGCGTTCTTTCGGGGGGGCATTATCCGGCATGTGGACGCGCCCGTCAGCCCGGCTGCGGCATCGGGGACGGGCTAATTGCTTCTCATAAGCCGGCGCCTGCGTTATTGGGGCGCGAGAACACGCCACTTCATTCCTCCTCAGACGAGGTCTGTCCGATGTCCGCATTGCGCTACACCAAGGTTGCCGGTCCGCTTCCCTCCACCGTTCCGTTCGTGGGACCCGAAGCCCAGGAGCGCGCGCGTGGCCGCGTCTTCAAGGCGCGGATCGGCGCCAACGAGAGCGTATTCGGTCCATCCCCGAAGGCCATTGCCGCCATGCAGGCCGCGGCGGGCGAATGCTGGATGTACTGCGATCCCGAGAACCACGATCTCAAGCAGGCCCTGGCGGCGCACCTGGGCGTGGCACCCGACAACGTCGTGGTGGGAGAGGGCATCGACTCGCTGTTCGGGTATACGGTGCGGCTGTTCGTGGAGCCGGGCGATACGGTGGTGTCGTCGCTGGGCGCCTACCCGACCTTCAACTTCCACGTCTCGGGCTACGGCGGGCGCTTGGTGACGGTACCCTACGTCGAGGACCGGGAGGATCCCGCGTCGCTCATCGCAGCGGTGAAGCGCGAGCGCCCGAAGATCGTCTTCTTCGCCAATCCCGACAATCCCATGGGCTCGTGGTGGCCCGCTGCCGACGTGCAGCGCCTGATCGACAGCGTGCCCGAGGAAACGGTTCTGGTTCTCGACGAGGCCTATGGCGAGTTCGCGCCTGAGGGCACCGCGCCGCGGATCGACGTGGCGCGACCCAACGTGATCCGTTTTCGCACGTTCTCGAAGGCCTACGGCATGGCCGGCGCGCGCATCGCCTATGCGATTGCCGAGGCAAACCTTGCCCGCAGCTTCGACAAGATCCGCAACCATTTCTCGGTCAACCGCATCGCCCAGGCGGGCGCGCTGGCGGCGCTGGCGGATCAGGAGTACCTGCGCGCCGTCGTCGGCCAGGTGGAAGCGGCGCGCGACCGGATCGGCGACATCGCGCGGGCCAACGGCCTGACGCCGCTGCCGTCTGCCACGAACTTCGTCACCATCGATTGCGGTGGCGACGGCGGCTATGCCAAGCGTGTGCTCGATGCACTGATCGCGCGGGACGTGTTCGTGCGCATGCCGGGTGTGGCACCGCTCAACCGCTGCATTCGCGTGTCGGCCGGCACGGGGGCCGATCTCGACGTATTCGAGCGTGCGCTGCCCGAGGCGCTCGCCGCCGCCCGCTGAGACGGCGGCTCCGCCGGCAGCCGGCGGAGCCCATCGCGCTTGTCGTCAGGCGATGCGGACGGCAGGCCCCTCGCGGTACTTCTCGACGATGCTCATGTCCGGATCGACGCCGAGACCGGGGCCGGTGGGCACGCGCACCCTGCCGTCCTTGGCGACCATGACGTCACCGTAGGGGCTGGCCTCCAGGTTGGCGTAGATGTTCTCGAGCAGCGTATCGGTCGACAGCGACGCGACCAGGTGGATCGAGGCGAGGTTGCCGGGGCCGAAGTAGGCGCAGTGCGGGATGAGCTGCACGGAATGCGCCTCGGCGGCGGCGACGATCTTGCGCATCTCGGTGATGCCGCCGATCTTCGTCACGCTGGGCTGGGCGATGTCGATCGAGCCCTTGACGAACATGTCCGTGAAGTCGTGCAGGCCGGCCGCGTTCTCGCCGGCAGCGATGCGTGTGCGGCCTTCCTTGCGCACGCGGGCGATGCCGACGTGATCCTCCGGCGGCCACACCGGCTCCTCGAGCCAGAAGAGGCGCGCGTCGCGGTAGGCGCGTTCCATGCGCATCGCTTCCTCGACGGACCAGGGACAATTGACGTCGTTCATGATCTCGATATCGGGGCCGGCGCCTTCGCGGGCGGCGCGGACGGCGTCCACGGAGAGTTCATGCAGCTTGATGTGGGTGAAGCCTTTGGCCGCGCGGTCGGCGCAGATCTTGGCCACCGTCGAGGGCGTATTGTAGCGCATCAGGCTGGAATAGGCGCGCACCTCGCTGCGGCGCGCACCGCCCAGCAGGTCCGACACGGGCAGGCCGGCGCGCTTTCCCGCGATATCCCACAGGGCGATATCGATGGCGGAGTGGGCGTATACGACAGGGCCGTTGCGACCGAAGATGTGGAAGGCCTGGGCCGCCTCGCGGTGCAGCGCGTTGATCTGGGTCGGGTCCTTGCCGATGAACCAGGGGGCGACGTACTTCTCGAGCGCGGTCTTGGTGGCGGGGATGATGGTGTGGCCGAAGCCTTCGCCCCAGCCGGTGATACCGGCATCCGTTTCGACGCCGACCAGCAGGTGATCCATCGTGGGGAAGCGCAGGCCGGCGAACTCCTGGCGCGGTGCGCCCATGTCGAAGGGAATGCGGACGTAGTGGGCGTGGATGGCCGTGATCTTCATGTGGGCGTTGCCTCGTTCTGGGGAGCGTTTCCTCTGGGAGAATTCGGCGGGGACGATAGCACCCGATGCGCTGCCCCGACAGGGTGATTGCACGACCTGGGATCGCCCCGGGATCTCTGGCGCCCGTGCGCGACTTTGCATAGTCTTGGGCGCGAGGAAACGCTGCAACGAGAGACATCATGGCGAAGTTCAAAGTTGTCACGACGAAGGCCACGACGATCAGCACGGGGCTCGGCGGTTACGACTACGAGATGGAGGCCCTCGAGCCGATCGGCGCCGAAATCGTGGAGTGCGGGGCAACCGAGGACGAATTCATCGCGGCCGCCAAAGACGCGGATGCCGTCTATGCGAAGGGCATGAAGTTCACCCGGCGCGTCATCGACGCACTCGGCAGCTGCAAGGTGATCTCGCTCGGCTCGGTGGGCGTCGATACGGTGGACGTGTCGGCGGCGACGGCGCGCGGCATTCCCGTCACGAATTGCCCCGATACCTTCATCGAGGAGGTCGCGGACCACGCCATGATGCTGCTGCTGGCCACGCATCGCCGGGCACTGGAGCAGGACCGAATGGTGCGCGAGGGGCGTTGGGCAGAGGGCCGACCGATGCTGCTCAAGATCCCGCGCCTGATGGGCCAGACGTTGGGCTTCATCGCCTTCGGCCGGGTGGCGCGGGCGACGGCGCAGCGCGCCAAGGCGTTCGGGCTGACGCTCATCGCGCATGATCCGTTCCTGGACGAACGCACGATTGCGGCGCATGGCGTCGAGCCGGTCAGCCTCAAGGAGCTGCTGGCAAGATCGGATTTCATCTCCATGCACATGCCCGCGACGCCCGAGGCGCAGGGCTACCTGAAGGAGCAGCACTTCCGGCAGATGAAGAAGACGGCCGTGTTCATCAACACGGGACGCGGGCCGACGGTGGTGGAAAGCGCGCTGATCACGGCATTGCAGGAAGGCTGGATCGCAGGCGCGGGCCTCGATGTCTTCGAGGTGGAACCGCTGGGGCCGAACAGCCCGCTGGCGGGCATGTCCAACGTCCTGCTGTCGCCGCACAATGCGTCGGCGTCGGCCCGCTTCGATCCGGCACGCAAGCGGCGCGTGGGCCAGGAGATCGCCAACGTGCTGACCGGGCGCTGGCCGATGTCCTGCGTCAATCCGGAGGTGCTGGCGGACAGCCCGCTGGTTCGCTGGCAGCCGGTGTCGATGGATCGCGGCCCGAACTCCTGAAGCACGTGCGGGAGGACCCGAGCCATGAGCGACGTGCGCGACGGCGAGACGATCCGCCAAGTCTGGGAAGCAGCGGTGCGTGAGCACGGCGACAAGCCATTCGTCGTCGTGCCGCGCAATCCCAGCCGCGATTATGATCCCGGCGGCATCGAGCTGACGTACGCGGAAACCGACGCTCGCGTCCGCCGGATGATGGAGATCTATCGTGCGGCGGGCTATGGCGTGGGCCATCGCGTGGCGCTGCTGCTCGAAAACCGGCCAACATTCTTCGTTGCCAGGTTGGCACTGAACGCGATCGGCGTGTCGTGCGTGCCGGTCAATCCCGATTACCGGTCGTCGGAGATCGCCTATCTCATCGGACATTCGAAACCGGAACTCGTGCTGACGATCGCCACGCGCCGCCAGTCGGTGCTGGATGGGATTGCGGAAAGTGCCCACAAACCTCCCGTCGTCGTATTGGGGGACGACGAACAGGCGCCGCCGGTGCCGCGAACGCGGGCCGCCAGCGCCGATCCGACGCCGCTGACGGAATCGAGCATCCTCTACACGTCGGGCACGACGGGGCAGCCGAAGGGCTGCAGGCTGTCGCACGGCTACGAGGTGGCGCTGGGCGACTGGTATCTGACGCGCGGGGGGCTGGCCGAATTCCGGCCGGGACAGGAGCGGATCTACAATCCATTGCCGCTCTATCACGTCAATGCGGGCATCGTGTCGTTCTTCGGCGCGATCCTGTCGGGCAACGCGCAAGTGCAGCCCGACCGGTTCCATCCCGAGCGATGGTGGCGCGAGGTCGTCGAGACGCGCGCAACCGTGGTGCACTATCTCGGTGTCGTCATCCAGATGCTGATGCTGCAGGAAGATGCATCGGCGGCCAGCGGGCATCACGTGCGCTTTGGCGTGGGGGCGGGCGTGGAGCCACAACTGCATGCCGCGTTCGAGGCGCGCTTCGGGTTTCCGCTGCTGGAGCTGTGGGGCATGACGGAGACGTGCCGCGTGCTCATGGACGGCACCGAGCCGCGCAAGGTGGGGACGCGCGCGATGGGGCGTGCGGTGCCGGGGCTCGACGTGCGGGTGGTGGACGAGGCGGACGTCGAGGTTGCCGACGGCACGCCGGGCGAGATGGTCGTGCGGCATTCGGCGGCGACGCCGCGTCGCGGTGCGTTCCTCGGCTATCTGGACAACGATGCGGAGACCGAGCGTGCGTGGCGCGGTGGCTGGTTCCATACCGGCGACACGGTCTATCGTGCGCCGGACGGCATGCTGCATTTCGTGGATCGCAAGAAGAACATCATCCGCCGTTCGGGCGAGAACATTGCCGCCGCCGAAATCGAGGCCCTTCTGCTGACGCATCCCGACGTGGCGCAGGCGGCGGTGATGGCGGTGAAGGACGAGATCCGCGAGGAAGAGGTGCTGGCCTGCATCGTGCTGAAGGCCGGCGCAGGCACCGGCGACCGCGCCAAGGCCGAGGACATCTTCGCCTTCTGCAATGCGCGGCTCGCCTACTACAAGCCGCCGGGGTGGATCTGGTTCGCCCGGGAATTGCCGACGACGGGAACCCAGAAGATCCAGAAGCACACGATTTTCCCCACGGCCAGCGATCCACGCGCGGTGGCGGGCATGATCGATCTGCGCGCGTTGAAGCGGCGCAGGTGACACCGGGCCACCGACAAAACGGAGTTTCGAGCCCCGCATGCGTTACGGACGAACCGACGAGGAACTGGCGAGCCTGCCGCTCGCCTATCGCGACGATCTCTTCAAGGGCCAGGTCGCGCTGGTGACGGGCGGTGGCCGCGGCATCGGCAAGGCGATCGCGTTCCAACTTGCGCGTCTGGGCGCGAGGGTGGCGATCACGGGACGCAACGCAGAGCGCCTGGAAGGGGCGGCAGCCAGCATCAGGGAACACACGAAGGCGGAGGTGCTGGCGTTGCCGATGACGATCCGTGAGCCCGAGCAGGTCGAGGCCACGGTGGCGGCGGCGGCCGAGCGGCTGGGGCGGCTGGACATCCTCGTCAACAACGCGGGCGGGCAGTTCCCACAGGCGGCCATCGACTTCAAGCCGAAGGGCTGGAACGCGGTCATCGATACCAACCTCAACGGCACCTGGTACATGATGCAGGCCGCCGCCCGGCACTGGCGCGATGGCGGCCATGGCGGGGCCATCGTCAACATCGTCGCCGTCTACGATCGGGGCATGCCGGGCATCGCGCATACGGCGGCGGCGCGCGCGGGCGTGGCGGCGCTGTCGAAGACTGTGGCGGTGGAGTGGGCGCCACTCGGGATCCGCGTCAACTGCATCGCGCCGGGCGTCATCGAGACCGAGGGCATGGAGGTCTATCCGGATGAGGCGCGCAGCCGTTTCCCGCAGACGAACCCGATGAAGCGCATGGGGGACGTCTGCGACGTCGCCAATGCCGTGTGCTACCTCGCCGGGCCGACGGGCGGCTTCGTGACGGGCGAGGTGGTGCACATCGACGGCGGCGGCCTGCTGTGGGGCGATCTGTGGACCATCCCGAAACCGGACTATTTCCGCGACGGCTGAGGCTGCGCGGTGTTCGGGGGATACTGTTTGCGGGCCCGCCTGCGCAGATCGCGGGCGGGCCTGGCTTGGTGTGTGCGTCGTGTCGCGCCGATGCGTACCGGCCGAAGATCAGGCGGCGACGTAGCCGCCATCGACGTTGTAACTGGCGCCGCTGACGTAAGACGCGCGATCGGAGAACAGCCAGCATACCATCTCGGCGATCTCGTTGGCCGTGCCCATGCGCTTGAACGGCGTGCTGCCCAGGATCTGATCGCCGCGCCGCGTCATGACTTCCTTCGTCATGTCGGTCTCGATGTAGCCTGGGCACACGGAGTTCACGCGGATCTTGTTCGGCGCGTATTCGATTGCGGCCGTCTTGGTCAGGCCGATCACACCGTGCTTGGCGGCGACGTAGGCCGACGAGGTCGGCAGGCCAACGAGGCCGGCGATGGACGCTGTATTGACGATCGAGCCGCCGCCCTGGGCCAGCATCACGTCGATCTCGGCGCGCATGGCGAGCCAGACGCCCTTCAGGTTGACGGCGATCATGCGATCGAAGGCTTCCTCGGACCATTCGGCGGTGCGCTGTCCCTTGGAGCCGACCTGATAGCCTGCGATGCCGGCGTTGTTGAAGGCGGCATCGAGGCGACCGAAGGCATCCACCGTGCGCTTCACCATGGCGTTCACGTCGTCGGGCTTCGTGATCTCGACGGCGACGGCAATCGCCTGGCCGCCGGCCTTGTTGATCTCGGCGACGGTGTCCTTGGCGCCGTCGACGTTGAGGTCGGCGACGGCGACGCGCGCGCCTTCCTTGGCGGACAGCACCGCTGCTGCGCGTCCGATGCCGCGCGCGGCGCCCGAGATCAAAACGGATTTGCCTTCCAACATGCCTGCCATTCGGTCTCCTCCATCATGCTTTTGGATTGCATGATGCGACGAAGCCGGGCGGCGGTCCATGGGGCTGTTGATGGAACGCGCGCGATGGGGATCAGCGCAACGCGCGCACAGTCAGAAAGAGGCCGACCAGGATCAGGATCGGCCCGCCGATGCGGGCCTGCGTGCCCCATCGTGCCCGCCACTGCGACGACTTCTTCGGGTCTCCCGGATTTGCGGGGATGATGCCGTAGCCGACGAGGCTGGAGTAGATGCCGAAGGCGAGCGGCACCAGGCCGTTCACCAGCGCGCTGTTTATCTGGGAAGCAAGAAACATCCGGCCTCGCTCATCGTTTCGGGGGTGCGCCGCCCGCAAAGGTGCGACGGGCGGCGCTTGGCGTCACTCGGCGGCCTCGGCCATGTCCACCTTTTCCACGCGGGCCGCCGAATACTTGAACTCGGGAATCTTGCCCATCGGGTCGAGCTGGGGATTGGTCAGCATGTTGGCCGGGGCCTCGGCGAAGGCGAAGGGGATGAAGACCATGCCCTCGGCGATGTCGCGGTCGGCGCGGGCCTTGAGAACCAGCGAACCACGCCGCGTGGTCACGCGAACGCGGGCGCCCGGCGCAATCCCCATGCGCTCCATCTCGCGCGGATTGAGGCCCGCAATCGCCTCCGGCTCGAGGAAATCGAGCGTGGCGGAGCGCCGCGTCATGCTGCCGGTATGCCAATGCTCGAGCATGCGTCCGGTGGTCAGCACCATCGGATATTCGGCATCGGGGAGTTCATCGGGCGGACGCAGTTCGGTCGGCACGATCTTGGCGCGGCCCGAAGCCGTGGGGAAGGACTGGGCGAAGATGATCTCGTTGCCGGGCCGGTCGGGGGCGTCGCAGGGATAGGTCACGGCCTCCTCGCGAACGAGGCGCTCCCAGGTGATGTTGCGCAGCGAGGGCATGACCTTGGTCATCTCGGTGAAGACATCGGAGACCTCGGCGTAGTTCCAAGGCAGGCCGATGCGCTGGGCAAGCTGCTGGATCAGCGCCCAGTCGGGCTTGGCCTCGCCTGGCGGCGGTACGACCGGGCGTGCGATCTGCACCTGCCGGTTGGTGTTGGTGAAGGTGCCCCATTTCTCGGCGTGGGCGGTGGCCGGCAGGATCACGTCGGCATGCCAGGCCGTCTCGGTGAGGAAAATATCCTGCACGACGAGGTGCTCGAGGTGGGCCAGCGACTCGCGTGCGTGCTGCACGTCGGGATCGGACATGGCGGGATTCTCGCCAAGAATATACATGCCGCGGATCTCGTCGGCGGCGATGGCATGCATGATCTCGACAACGGTCAGGCCGCGCTTGGGATCGAGCGAGGCGCCCCAGAACGCTTCGTACTCGCTGCGGATCTCAGGGTTCTCGACGCTGCGATAATCGGGGAAGACCATCGGGATGAGGCCGGCGTCGGAAGCGCCCTGCACGTTGTTCTGGCCGCGCAGGGGATGGAGCCCGGTGCCGGGACGGCCAGTCTGGCCGGTGGTGAGGGCGAGTGCGATCAGGCAGCGCGCGTTGTCGGTGCCGTGGGTGTGCTGCGAGACGCCCATGCCCCAGAAGATGATGGAGCGTTCCGAGCGGGCGTACAGGCGGGCGACCTCGCGGATGGTCGCGGCGGGGATGCCGCAGATGTCCTGCATGGCCTCGGGCGAGAAATTCTCGATGCTCCGGGCGAGGGCGTCGTAGCCTTCGGTCATCGCCTGGATGTACTGCGTGTCGACCAGCCCCTCGGTGATGATCGTGTGCAGCATGGCGTTGAGCAGCGCCACGTCACGCCCTGGCGTGAACTGCAGCACGTGGCTGGCGTAGCGCGCGATGCCCTGGTTCTGGCCGCGCGGGTCCATCACGATCAGCTTGGCGCCGCGCTTTGCGGCATTCTTCAGGAACGTGGCGGCAACGGGGTGGTTCTCGGCGGGGCGGGCGCCGATGACGATGATGCAATCGGAGTCCTTGGCCGCCGTGAACGGGGCGGTGACGGCGCCGGAGTTCAGGCCCTCCATCAGCGCCGCGACGGAGGAGGCGTGGCACAGCCGCGTGCAGTGGTCGACGTTGTTGGTACCGAAGCCCTGCCGGATCAGCTTCTGGAAGAGATAGGCCTCCTCGTTGGAGCATTTGGCGGAGCCGAAGCCGGCGAGCCCCTTGCCGCCGTGCTCGGCGTGGATCGCCTTCAAGCCGGCTGCCGCCTTGTCCAGGGCCTCTTCCCAGGTGGCCTCGCGGAAGTACTTGCCGACGTCTTCGCGCCGGATCTGGAGATTGGCGTCCTTGGGCACACCGTCGCGGCGGATCAGCGGCTTGGTGAGGCGGTCCGCGTGGTGGATGTAGTCGAAGCCGAAGCGGCCCTTGACGCAGAGGCGGTTGTTGTTGGCCGGGCCGTCGCGGCCGTCGACGTAGAGGATCTTGTCGTCCTTGACGTGGACCTTGGTCTGGCAACCGACGCCGCAGTAGGGGCACAGCGTATCGACAGAGGCCGTCTCGAAGGCGACGCGCTTCTGCGTGGCCTTGTCGAGCAGCCTGGATTCCATGAGCGCGCCCGTCGGGCAGACCTGGACGCATTCGCCGCAGGCAACGCACGTGGACGCGCCCATGCCCTTGTCGAAGTCGAAGACGACCTTGGCGCCGTGGCCCCGGTAGGCCATGCCGATGACGTCGTTGGCCTGGACCTCGCGGCAGGCGCGCACACACAGGCCGCAATTGATGCAGGCGTCGAGGTTGACGGAAATGGCCGCGTGCGTGGTGTCGGACGCGGGTTTGTGACCCTGGGGGAAGCGGCCTGACGGCTTCACGCCCATCGTGTCGATCCACTGCCAGAACTTGGACTGGGGATCGTGGCTCTCCTCGCGTGCCGGCTGGTCCGCCGCCAGCAACTCGAGCACCATTTCCTGCGACTTGCGGGCGCGCTCGGAAGCCGTCTTCACCTTCATGCCGGGCGCGGGCTTGCGCTGGCAGGAGGCGGCCAGCACGCGCTCGCCCTCGATCTCGACCACACAGGCGCGGCAGTTGCCGTCGGCCCGGTAGCCGGGGGCCGGATGCCAGCACAGATGCGGGATCGTGGTGCCGAGGCGCTGGGCCGCCTGCCAGATCGTCTCACCCGGCTCGGCCGTGACCTCTTTTCCGTCCAGCTCGAACGTGATCGCCTTTGTCATGGGTCGCTTGTCCTTCCGGGCTCGGCGGGTTCAGCGCAGATCGTCGGGAAAATACTTGAGCACGCTTCGCAGTGGATTGGGTGCCGCCTGTCCGAGACCGCAGATCGACGCATCCGACATGACTTGCGCCAGGTCTGCGAGCACATCCTTGTCCCATGTGCCGTCGGCCATCAGCGCAACGGCCTTTTCGGTGCCGACGCGGCACGGCGTGCACTGGCCGCAACTCTCGTCCTCGAAGAAGCGCATGAGGTTGAGGGCTACGTCCTTCATGTCGTCCTTGTCGGAGAGAATGACAACGGCGTGGCTGCCAACGAAACAGCCATGCTTCTCGAGCTGGCCGAAATCGAGGGGGATGTCCGCCATCGTCGCGGGCAGGATGCCACCGGATGCGCCACCGGGCAGGTAGCCCTTGAAGGCGTGGCCATCCGCCATGCCGCCGGCCAGATCGATGAGATCACGCGCGGTCGAGCCGGCGGGCGCCAGGACGACGCCGGGATTTCGCACGCGCCCGGACACGGAATAGGAGCGGAACCCCTTGGCGCCGTTCTTGCCCTGGGCGGCGAACCATTCCGCCCCTTCGGCGAGGATCTTGGGGATCCAATACAGCGTCTCGACGTTGTTGACGAGGGTCGGCCGGTCGAAGATGCCGACCTGCGCGACGTAGGGCGGGCGATGTCGTGGCAGGCCGCGCTTGCCCTCGATGGACTCGATCATCGCGGATTCCTCGCCGCAGATGTAGGCGCCGGCGCCGCGGCGGATCGAGACCTTGGTGTGCCCGGCAAGGCCGGCTGCCTCGACCTTTCCGAGCTCGGACGTCAGGATCTTCAGCACGGCGGGATATTCGTCACGCATGTAGACGAACACTTCCGCTGCCTCGACGGCCCAGGCGGCGATCAGCATGCCTTCGAGGAACTGGTGCGGATTGCTTTCCAGGTAGTGCCGGTCCTTGAACGTGCCGGGCTCGCCCTCGTCGCCATTGACGGCCATCAGGCGGGGCCCTTTCTCGGCGCGCACGAGGCTCCACTTGCGTCCCGTCGGGAAGCCGGCGCCGCCCAGGCCGCGCAGCCCGCCATCGGAGAGCGTCTTGATGGCATCATCAACCGTCAGGGCGCCGGAGAGGCAGGCCTGGAGGGTCGCGTAGCCGCCTTCGGCGCGATAGGTCTCGAAGGACTTGAAGGCCGGCATCTCGGCCGTCGTCGCGGCGGCAGCGGCCAAATCCTTGACCTGGGCAAAGGTCGCATGGGGGACGTGGCGATGACCCACCTCGCAAACGGGGGCCGCATGGCAGGCGCCCATGCACGGCGCGCGGACGACGCGCACGCCCGAAAGGTTCTCCGCCTGCAACTCCGCCAGCAGCCGTTCGGCTCCGTCGAGCATGCAGGAGAGGCTGTCGCAGACCCGGATGGTCACCGGGGCGGGGCGTTCCGCGCCGTCCGGTACCACATCGAAATGCGCGTAGAAGGTCGCGACCTCGTAGACCTCGGCCATGGGGATGCGCATCAGCTCCGCAAGGCCATGAAGATGGCCCGCGGGAAGGCAATGTTCGGCATCCTGGATCTTGTGGAGATATTCGATCAGCAGGGCGCGCTCATAGGGGCCTGGGCCGATCAAGCCGACGACGGCGTTGCGCTCTGCGTCCGTGAGAACGCGACCCTTCGGCGTCGTCGGCGCCTTGCGGCGTCCCGCGCCCGGATGAACGGACGTCGGGGATTTCGGGCTGTTTTGCGCGTCGTTCGGTGAATTCGCACTCATCTGCTCGAGGCACTCCTCCGTGCGGCGACTTCTTGTCCGCGATCGCCAGCTTATGATTTGGCATACCATATGCCAAAGCGCGTGCTACATTCAAACGGATTGCATGCT
This sequence comes from Hyphomicrobiaceae bacterium, assembly GCA_041397775.1. Lineage (GTDB taxonomy): Bacteria > Pseudomonadota > Alphaproteobacteria > Rhizobiales > Hyphomicrobiaceae. Next base: position 54,944 of record JAWKWB010000009.1, read on the forward strand.
GTCGGGGCCGTCGAGCCGCCTGGCGGTCGACCGGGATCGCCACTTGTGGGTGCGACCCTGGCGGCGCGGGTAGCCCTTGCATCGGGTTGCGTTCGACATGTAACCGTAGCGAGAAGTCTCTGCACGTCCTTCGCGACAGCGCGAATGATGACTGCAGTTTCCAGTTCGAAGGGCGCCGCGACAACCAAGCGCTCATCTACCAGGGGGGACGCGATGCTGACGGTGCTTGCCCAGATGCCGGATATCATGGGTGGTTTGACGCCGGCGGAATTCTGGCCAGCGCTGGGCCAGATCATGCTGATCAACCTCATCTTGTCCGGCGACAATGCCGTCGTGATCGCGCTCGCCTGCCGCTCGCTGCCGGTCAGGCAGCGTAAATGGGGCATCATCTTCGGCGCCGGCGTGGCGATCGTGATGCGCATCGCCTTCACCGTGGTCGCAACCAGTCTGCTGGGTGTTCCAGGACTGATGACGCTCGGCAGCCTGCTGCTGTTCTGGATCGCCGTGAAGCTTCTGGTCGAGGACGGCGAGGAGAAGGACATCAAGGAATCCAGCAATGTCTGGGGGGCGGTCCAGACCATCGCCATTGCCGATCTCATCATGAGCCTCGACAACGTCGTGGCGATCGCGGCGGCCGCCAAGGGCAACTGGGGACTGATCCTGATCGGTCTTGCCACGTCGATGCCGCTGATCATCTTCGGGGCGACGCTGGTCATGTGGCTCCTGTCCCGCATGCCAATTCTGGTGTGGGCCGGCGCGGCGCTGCTGGGATGGATCGCAGGTGAGCTGATCGTGAGCGATCCCGCCATCCTGTCTTTCATCGAAGGTTTCGGAAAATCGCTCGTCCACGAGGGGGCGGGGCTGGATGCAGGCAAGAGGATCGCCGTGCCCATGATCAAGTATGGGGCGGCCGCCGCTGGCGCGGCCCTGGTCGTGGTTTTCGGCCTGATCCTGAAGCGGCGGCACGCGGAAGTGGAAGCCTGATGGGTTTAAGCCCGTGACCCTGGACGAAGGCTGCGCTTTCGCCAAGGACGAGGGCTTGCCGTCAAGAGATCAGGCCATGAATCGTGAAGGGCGGCTTGCGGGGAGCAAGCCGCCCTTCTTGCTTTCGCCTTGGAGCGTGGAGCCGAGGTTTGCGCCGTATGTGGGCGCCAGAGGGGCCGTCCGCGATCAGCCCAGTCCCAGCAGAGCCTCGAGCGGGCCCTTTGGCAACGGCACGAGGAACCACCGCTCGAACATGAAGAAGAAGGCCAGCGGAACGCCGATGCCCACCAGGACCGCCTTGACGATGCTCTCCTTGCCGAAGAGCACCATGAACAGGGCGATGAAGAAGGCCGACGCGACGTAGATGCCCAGCTTGGGTATGCCCACCGGGCCGATGCTGAAGCCGCCGATGAATGCGACGTAGAGGATCGCCGGCGCGAGGACGGTCAAGACGCGGCCCATGGCAGGGACGGTCGTAAAGGCTTCGCTCAGGCGCCAGTTGTCCCCGATGACGGCATAGACGAGGTTCAACAGGCTCGCGACCGTCATGGTGATCGCGATGTAGAACGGGAAATATCCGGGCGCTGGGCCCTCGCCCTCGATCCAGCCGAAGCCAAGGTCGATGGAGCCGTAGATGAAGACCGCGGCGGCGCCGAGGAAGGCCAGCGCGGTGACGATCTCCAGCGTGCGCGTGGAGACCAGCGGATCGCCTTCGAGGGCTTCTTCGTTGTCGCTCATTTCAGGAAATCCGATCGCGGTTGGCGTTCTTTCGTCGGGAAGCGGCGATCCGTGCGGGCCGTGGCGTGCGCGGATCGCCCATTGCGGCAGGATTACTTGCCCTTGGCGAGGAAGCCCGCCTCTTTCATGAGGCCATAGTGTTCCTTGTCGGCCTTCTCGACCCAGGCCTTGAACTCGTTGCCGGCCATGAAAGTGTTGTTGAAGGCACCCTTCTCCATGAACTCCTTCCAGTCGTTGGTCGCGCGGACCTTCTTGAACAGATCGACGTAGAAGGCGACTTCATCGGGCTTCACGCCACCGGGCATGAAGATGCCGCGCAGCATCTGGTAGGTGACGTCGACGCCGCTTTCCTTGCAGGTCGGAATGTCGCTCCAGGCCATCTTGTCGGTGACCTTCTTGGTGTAGGTGGAGCGCTGCGCGTCGAAGATGCACAGCGGCCGGAGGTTGCCTGCGCGCCATTGCGCGACGGCCTCGATCGGGTTGTTGACGGAGCTGTCGATGTGCTTGCCGGTCAACTGCACGGCGACCGTGCCGCCGCCCTTGAAGGGGATGTAGGTGAACTTCTTGGGCGCCGTGACGCGCTCGAGCGCGACGGTGATGATCTGGTCTTCCTGCTTGGAACCGGTGCCGCCCATCTTGAACTTGCGGGTTTCGCCAGCCTTGACCGCACTGATGTACTCCTTGGCGGTCTTGTAGGGCGTCGCGGAGTTCACCCAGAGCACGAACTGGTCGAGCGCAAGCATCGAAACCGGCGTCAGGTCCTTCCACGAGAACGGCACGCCGGTGGACAGCGGCGTGGTGAAGAGGTTCGAGAGCGTAATGATGATGTTGTGGGCGTCGCCCTTCGATTTCTTGACCTCGAGGAAGCCTTCCGCGCCCGCACCGCCGCCCTTGTTGACGACGACCATGGGCTGTTTCATCAGGTTGTTCTTGGTGATGACGCCCTGGATGAAGCGCGCCATCTGATCGGCGCCGCCGCCGGTGCCGGCGGGGATGATGAAAGTCACGGGCTTGGACGGTTCCCAAGCGGCTGCAGGAGTGGCGAGGCTCGCGGCCAGTGCGAAGCCGGCCAATCCCGCCTTGGCGAGCGTGCGGGCCGGGCCGGGATGTGTAGCGCCTTGGGTCTTTCTCATTCTGTCTCCTCCCTGGAACACGATGTTCGTCACATCGTCTCGTGGTCACCGGTTGCCGAACCTCGCGCGGTCAACTCGCGCGGGCCAGGCTGCCGGTGCGCAACTTCACCCATCCGAACAAGGGCCAAACCAGCATGAGCACCCCCAGTGACATGATCGAGGCCACGAGGCCGTTGGACCAGAAAATGGAAAGGTTGCCCTGGCTCAGCAGCATGGCCTGGCGGAACGATTCCTCGGCCTTGTCACCGAGTACGATGGCCAGGACCAGCGGAGGCAGCGGATAGCTGAGCTTGGAGAGAACGTAGCCGAGCACGCCGAAGACGAGCATCAGCCAGACGTCGAACATCGAGTTGTGGACCGTGTAGGCCCCGATGGCGCAGATCACGAGAATGACAGGCGCGATCACCGAGAAGGGGATGCGCAGGATGGCCGCGAAGATCGGCACGCATGTCAGGACGACGGCGAGGCCGACGACGTTGCCGAGATACATGGAGGCGATGAGGCCCCAGACGAAGTCCTTCTGCTCGGTGAAGAGCAGCGGTCCGGGCTGCAGGCCCCAGATGAGCAGACCGCCCAGAAGCACCGCGGCGGTGGGCGATCCGGGGATGCCGAGCGTCAGCATCGGCAGGAGGGCGCTGGTGCCAGCGGCATGTGCCGCGGTCTCGGGCGCCACCACGCCCTCGATTTCGCCTTTGCCGAAGTTGTCGCCGTTCTTGGAGAAGCGCTTGGCGAGCCCATAGCTCATGAAGGAGGCAGGGGTCGCGCCGCCCGGCGTGATGCCCATCCAACAGCCGATGAGGCAACTGCGCAGCGACGTCATCCAGTAGCGCGGCAGCTTCTTCCAGGTCTCGAGGACCGCATTGAGGCGCAGCTTGGCGTTGGCGCCCTGGAAATGCAGACCGCTCTCCATCGAGGCCAGGATCTCGCCGATGCCGAACAGACCGATGACGGCGATGAGGAAATCGAAGCCGTTGAGCAGTTCGTCGTGGCCGAAGGTGAAGCGTAATTGCCCCGTGACCTGATCGAGACCGACCGCGGCCAGGGCAAAGCCGAGGCACATGGAGGCGAGGGTCTTCCAAGGGCTCGCCTTGCTCATGCCGACGAAGCTCGCAAAGGTGAGGAAGAAGACCGAAAAGAATTCGGCCGGCCCGAATTGCAGCGCGAATTTGGCGACCAGCGGCGCGAGGAAGGTGATCAGGATCACCGCCACCAGGGCACCGACGAAGGACGATGTGAAGGCTGCCGTCAGTGCCTCGTCCGCCCGTCCGCGCTGGGCCATGGGATGGCCGTCGAACGTGGTGGCGACGGACCAGGGTTCACCCGGGATGTTGAACAGGATCGAGGTGATCGCTCCGCCGAACAGGGCGCCCCAATAGATACACGACAGCATGATGATGGCTGACGTGGGCGGCATCGTGAATGTCAGCGGGAGCAGAATGGCGACGCCATTGGCCCCACCCAGTCCCGGTAGCACACCGATGATGACGCCGAGCAAGATCCCGATCAGCATCAGGAGCAGATTGAACGGCGTTAGAACGACGGCAAATCCATGCAGCAACGAGGCGACTTCTTCCACGCCGCGGCCCCTCCCTGAGGGCGGTCGTCGCGCGTCCTGAGTATGCGCACGCGACCGCCTGGCGATGCAGTTTCCTGCCCCAACATTTCGGTTGCCTGCGGCCCTTGAAGCGTCGTGCCATGGTCTTTGCCACGTGCATCGATGCATCCGCTCATGGATCCCCGACGTTGCGGGGTGGGCCGCCGGTGCGTTGCGCGTATACGCGCATACATCTTGAAGATGGCATACCATATACCGTGGAAGCCGCCTGACAAGCGACACGCGACGTCTAATTCGAAAGTTCATATGGAATCGGCAAGTCGATTGCCGTCGGCGTCTTCTGTGGTGTATGGTATACCAGAAACCAGACAGATCCGGTCGCTCGCCGCATGCCCGACAACGTACTCAAGATCCAGCCGATCGTAGAGGGACAGAGCCTCAAGGCTCGGGCCTACGACGCGCTGAAGTCGGCCATCATGAACATGAACATCTACTCGCCCGAAGCGGTGCTGAAGCTCGACGAGCGCGATCTTTCTTTGCGTTTCGGTGTCAGCCGCACGCCGCTGCGCGAGGCGCTGGCGCAGCTCGATTCGGAAGGGCTCGTGCGCATCGCGCCACGCCGCGGCATCTTCATCGTGCGCAAGACGAAGTCCGAAATCCTCGACATGATCACGGTCTGGGCGGCGCTCGAGAGCATGGCGGCGCGACTTGCCACGCAGGTCGCCACCGACGACGAATTGCGCCGCCTGCACGATCTCGTCGACGTGTTTTCCACAGACGAGGTCGCCCGGAAGATGGGCGAGTATTCGGACGCGAACATCAAGTTCCACCAGGCGATCATCGGACTGAGCCGCTGCCCGCTGATCGCCAAGCTCGCGGACGATCTCTTCTTCCACGTGCGTGCCATTCGCCAGCGGACGATCTTCGAGCAGGATCGAGCCCGCCGGTCGATCGTGGACCACAAGGAGATCGTGAACGCTATCGAGGAACGTCATGCAGAGCGCGCGGAACGGCTGGTGCGCGAGCATACCCTGCGCCTGAGAGAGCACGTCGACCGCTACGTCAACCTCGACTGATCACGCCATTCCACGATCTATACGAGCGGGTCCGATCAAGGCCCGCCGCGACAAGAAACCTGACCCATATCGGGATCAACCGGGAGAGAAACGGAAATGTCGTCCGATACGCAATCCGACGCTCAGAATCTGACCGATGGGTTCCATCTGGTCCTCGATGCGCTGAAGCTCAACGGCATCACCACGATCTACGGCGTGCCGGGCATTCCGATCACCGATCTCGGCCGCATGGCGCAGGCCGAGGGCATGCGCGTCATCGCCTTCCGTCACGAGCAGCACGCGGGCTATGCCGCGAGCATCGCCGGCTATCTGACGCAGAAGCCGGGCGTGTGCCTCACCGTTTCGGCGCCGGGCTTCCTGAACGGCCTGACGGCGCTGGCGCACGCCACGACCAACTGCTTCCCGATGATCCTGATTTCGGGCTCTTCGGAGCGCGAGATCGTCGACCTGCAGCAGGGCGACTACGAGGAGATGGACCAGCTTGCGGTTGCCAAGACGGTCTGCAAGGCCGCCTATCGCGTGCTGCACGCCCAGGACATCGGTGTGGGCATCGCGCGGGCCATTCGGTCGGCCGTGTCCGGCCGCCCCGGCGGCGTCTACCTGGACCTGCCCGCCAAGCTGTTCGGCCAGGTGATGGACGCGGCGGCGGGTGCCCGGTCGCTGGTGAAGGTGGTGGACGCCGCGCCGCGCCATATCCCGGCGCCCGAGGCGGTCGATCGCGCCATGGCCCTGCTGAAGGAGGCCAAGAAGCCGCTCATCATCCTCGGCAAGGGCGCAGCCTATTCGCAGGCCGACGACGATATCCGCGCCCTCGTGGAGAAGACGGGCATTCCGTACCTGCCCATGAGCATGGCGAAGGGACTGCTGCCCGACACGCATCCCCTGTCGGCGGGCGCCACGCGCTCCATGGTGCTCAAGGACGCCGACGTCGTCATGTTGATCGGCGCGCGTCTCAACTGGCTGCTCAGCCACGGCAAGGGCAAGACCTGGGGGGCACCGGGAACGCAGAAATTCATCCACGTCGACATTTCGCCCACCGAGATGGACAGCAACGTGGAGATCGCGGCCCCGGTCGTCGGCGACATCGCCTCCACCGTTTCGGCGATGCTGTCGCGCGTAGGCGGCGACTGGCCAAAGCCCGTCGCGTGGAGCAGCGCCGTTCGCGCCAAGGGGGACGGCAACATCCAGAAGATGGCGCCGCGCCTGCAGAACAACAACAATCCCATGGACTATCACGGGGCCCTGGGTGCGCTGCGCACCATCATCAAGGAGCGGCCGGATACGATCCTCGTCAACGAAGGCGCCAATACGCTCGATTTTGCGCGCAGCATCATCGACATCTACCAGCCGCGCAAACGGCTCGACGTGGGCACATGGGGCGTGATGGGCATCGGCATGGGGTATGCGATCGCGGCGGCGATCGAGACCGGGAAGCCGGTGCTTTCGGTCGTAGGCGACAGCGCCTTCGGCTTCTCGGGCATGGAGATCGAGACCGTGTGCCGGTACAAGCTGCCGGTCTGCATCGTGGTCTTCAACAACAACGGCATCTATCGCGGCACCGACGTCAACGCTGGTGGCGAAGATCCCGCCTGGACCACGTTCGTGAAGGATTCCCATTACGAATTGATGGCGAAAGCCTTTGGCGGTGTCGGCGTTCGCGTCACGTCGCCGGACGAGCTGACGCGTGCGGTCAACGAGGCGATCTCCTCGGGCAAGCCGACGCTCGTCAACGCCATCATCGACGAGAAGGCGGGAACAGAGAGCGGCCGCATCGGTAATCTCAACCCGCAGAGCGTCGTCGGCAAGAAGGCCTGATCCGTCCCACGCGCAGAATTTCCCAAGAAGGAGACCCCTTATGTCGAAGGCTCTTGAAGGAGTCCGCATTCTGGACTTCACGCACGTGCAGTCCGGCCCTACGTGCACGCAGTTGCTGGCGTGGTTCGGCGCGGACGTGATCAAGGTCGAGCGGCCGGGAACGGGCGATATCACCCGCGGCCAGCTGCAGGACATCCCGAAGGTGGACAGCCTCTATTTCACGATGCTGAACCACAACAAGCGCTCGATCACCCTCGATACCAAGAACAAGACCGGCAAGGAGGTGCTCGAGCGCCTGATCAAGGGCTGCGACGTGCTGGTTGAGAATTTCGGTCCCGGCGTGCTCGATCGCATGGGCTTTCCCTGGGAGACGATCCACCAGCTGAACCCGCGCATGATCGTGGCGTCCATCAAGGGCTTCGGACCGGGGCCCTACGAGGATTGCAAGGTCTATGAGAACGTCGCGCAGTGCACGGGCGGTGCCGCCTCGACGACGGGCTTCCGCGAAGGCCCGCCGCTGGTGACGGGCGCGCAGATCGGCGACAGCGGCACGGGCCTGCATCTGGCGCTGGGCATCGTGACGGCGCTGTTCCACCGCACGCATTCGGGCAAGGGCCAGCGCGTGACGTGCGCCATGCAGGATGGCGTCTTGAACCTGTCGCGGGTGAAGCTGCGCGACCAGCAGCGCCTCGCGCATGGCCCGCTGACCGAGTACAGCCAGTACGGCGAGGGCGTCCCCTTCGGTGATGCCGTGCCGCGGGCGGGCAACGACAGCGGCGGCGGCCAGCCCGGCCGCATCCTGAAGTGCAAGGGTTGGGAGAACGATCCCAACGCCTACATCTACTTCATCACGCAGGCGCCGGTGTGGGAGAAGATCTGCGACGTCATCGGCGAGCCGGAGTGGAAGACACATCCCGACTTCGCGACGCCGAAGGCGCGGCTGCCGCGTCTCAACCAGATTTTCGGACGCATCGAGGACTGGACGACGACCAAGTCCAAGTTCGAGGCGATGGAGATCCTCAACGAGTTCGACATTCCCTGCGGCCCGATCCTTTCGATGAAGGAACTGGCGGAGGATCCGTCGTTGCGCAAGACCGGCACGGTGGTGGAAGTCGACCACCCCACGCGCGGCAAGTACCTGTCGGTGGGTAATCCCATCAAGCTTTCCGATTCACCGGCGGATGTGCAGCGCTCACCGCTGCTGGGCGAGCACACCGACGAAATCCTGCGCGACGTGCTCAAGTATTCCGACGAGGAGATCGCCGCGATCAAGTCGTCGGGGGCCACGGAGCCGCCGCCGAAGAAGGCCGCTGCCCAGTAACGACATCGGGAGGAGAGCAATTGCTCTCCTCCCCCACACCCGCGATCGTAGACAAGACAGATTGCTCCATGACCGCGGCCCGTGCCGCGTGAAGGAGCGGGAGGAAACATCGATGCGCATCGTCGTTCACGGCCAAGACGCCTTCGGCAAGGCGGTCCTGGAAAAGCTGCTCGCCCGCGGTGAGAATATCGTCGCGGTGTGCTGTGCCCCGGACAAGCCGGGCCGGGCGGAGGACCCGCTCAAGGTCTTCGCGCTGGAGAAGGGGTTGCCCGTCCACCAGCCCAAGAGCTGGAAGACGCCGGAAGCGCTCGAGCTCATGAAGAGCTTCGATGCCGACGTGTGCCTGATGGCCTATGTGCTGCTGTTCGTGCCGCAGCCGGTGCTGGATGCGCCGCGGCTCGGCACCTTCCAGTATCACCCGTCGCTGCTGCCCGACCATCGCGGTCCCTCGTCGATCAACTGGCCGATCGCCATGGGCAAGACGAAGACGGGCCTGACCATCTTCTGGCCCGACGAGGGGCTCGACGAAGGCCCGATCCTGCTGCAGAAGACCGTGGACATCGGTCCTGACGAGACGCTCGGCGACGTCTACTTCAAGAAGCTCTTCCCGATCGGCGTCGACGCGATGATCGAGAGCCTGGACCTCGTCAAGGCGGGCAAGGCGCCCAAGATCGATCAGGGCCTGAAGCAGAACCCGAAACTCGGTTCCTACGAGAGCTGGTTCAAGAAGGATTTCGCAGAGATCGATTGGGCCAAGCCCGTCGCCGACAGCTACAACGTCATCCGGGCCGCCAATCCCGCGCCCGGCGCCTGGTCCACGATCAAGGGCCAGAAGGTCGACATCTACGACAGCGGCCGTGCCGAGGGATCGGGCAAGGCCGGTGAGATCGTGGCCATCACCGACGCCGGCGTGACGGTGGCCGGCAATGGCGGCTGCATCCTCGTCAAGCGCGTACGTCCGGCGGGCGGCCAGAAGATCGCTGCCGGCGAATGGGCGAAGGCGGCGGGGATTGCGGTCGGCGATACGTTCGACGCGCCGTCGCCGAAAGCGGCAGAACCAGACAAGAAGGCATCGGGAGGAAGCAAAGTGGCCGTCAGATCCGACATCGAAATTGCTCGCGACGCGAAGAAGAAGCCCATTCTCGACGTCGGCGGCAAGCTCGGCATCGCGCCCGAGCACCTGCTGCCCTTCGGCCATGACAAGGCGAAGATCTCGGCCGACTTCATCAAGTCGCTGGAGAGCCGCAAGGATGGCAAGCTGATCCTGGTCACGGCGATCAATCCGACACCGGCAGGCGAGGGCAAGACCACGACCACGGTCGGACTGGGCGACGGCCTCAACTACATCGGCAAGAAGGCGGTGATCTGCCTGCGCGAGCCCTCGCTGGGGCCGTGCTTCGGCGTGAAGGGCGGTGCAGCGGGTGGCGGCTATTCCCAGGTCGTGCCGATGGAAGACATCAACCTGCACTTCACCGGCGATTTCCATGCCATCACGTCGGCGCATAATCTGCTGTCGGCGATGATCGACAACCACATCTACTGGGGCAACGCCCAGGGCATCGACCAGCGCCGCGTGGCATGGCGCCGGGTGATGGACATGAACGATCGTGCGTTGCGTCAGGTCGTGTGTTCGCTCGGCGGCGTGGCCAACGGTTTCCCGCGCGAGACCGGCTTCGACATCACGGTGGCGTCGGAAGTGATGGCGATCCTGTGCCTGGCCAACGACCTCAAAGATCTCGAGAAGCGGCTCGGCGACATCATCATCGGCTATCGCCGTGACAGGTCGCCCGTCTATTGCCGCGACATCAAGGCGGATGGGGCCATGACGGTCCTGCTCGCGCAGGCGATGCAGCCGAACCTGGTGCAGACGCTGGAGAACAATCCCGCGCTGATCCATGGTGGGCCGTTCGCCAACATCGCGCACGGCTGCAACTCCGTGATCGCGACCAAGACGGCGCTCAAGATCGCCGACTACGTCGTCACGGAGGCGGGGTTCGGGGCGGACCTGGGGGCGGAGAAGTTCTTCGACATCAAGTGCCGCAAGGCCGGTCTCAAGCCCTCGGCGGCGGTGATCGTGGCGACGATCCGCGCCCTCAAGATGAACGGCGGCGTCAAGAAGGAAGACCTCGGCAAGGAGAACGTCGAAGCCGTCCGCAAGGGGCTCGACAATCTCGGCCGCCATATCGAGAACGTGAAGAGCTTCGGCGTGCCCGCCGTCGTCGGCATCAACCACTTCATCACGGATACGGATGCCGAAGTCGCCGTCGTGATGGACTATGTGAAGAGCCTGGGCTCGGAGTGCTTCCTCAACAAGCACTGGGGCGAAGGTGGCAAGGGCATCGCCGCGATGGCCAAGCGGGTCGCCGAAATCGCGGATGGCGGCACGGCGGATTTCAAGCCGCTCTATCCCGACGACATGGGTCTTTTCGAGAAGATCGAGACCATCGCCAAGAAGATCTATCGCGCCGGGCAGGTCTCCGCCGACAAGTCGGTGCGCGACCAGCTCAAGACGTGGGAGGAGATGGGCTACGGCAAGCTGCCCGTGTGCATCGCCAAGACGCAGTACTCGTTCTCCACCGATCCCAACCAGCGGGGCGCTCCGAGCGGCCATACGATCCCGGTACGGGAAGTTAGACTTTCGGCGGGAGCGGGATTCATCGTTGCGATCTGCGGTGAGATCATGACAATGCCGGGATTGCCCAAGGCGCCGTCCGCAGAGTTCATCCGCATGAACGAGGCGGGGCAGATCGACGGGCTGTTCTGATTTTTGGGAGGGACGGAACGGCGGCCCATCAAAAGAGCCGCCGACGTTTCGGACTAGGGCGGGCGGGGAGCGATCCCCGCCCGTTCTGTTTGGTGCGCCCGCCGTGGCGCGCGGTGCGGGGATGTGTCAGCGGGCGCGCGGCGTGTGCTGGCCGGGGTCCGTCGCATTGGCGGCCGGCAGTTTGCGCACCCGGACGGCCGCGATGCGGTTGCGCTGCTTGCGCACGATATCGAACCGGTAGCCGTAGAACGTGAAGGTTTGACCGACCTCGGGAATGGTCTGGGCTTCGTGCATGACGAGACCCGCGACCGTGGTCGCTTCCTCGTCGGGGAGATCCCAGTCCATGGCGCGGTTCAAATCGCGGATGGGGAGCGTGCCCTCGACGTTGATCGATCCGTCGGCCTGCTGGCGAATGTGGACTTCGTGCGTGTCGTGCTCGTCGGCGATCTGGCCGACGATCTCCTCGAGGATGTCCTCGAGTGTGACGAGGCCCTGCACCTCGCCGTACTCGTCGACGACGAGGGCGAGCTGCGCCTTGCGCTTGAGGAACTGACCGAGCTGGTCCTTGACGCTGGTCGTATCGGGCACGAACCACGGCGGGCCGGCGATGGCGGGAATGTCGAGGCGCTTGGGGTCCCAGTTCACCCGCTGCAGTGCGCTCAGCATGTCCTTGGTATGGATGATGCCGACGATGTTGTCGGGTTCGTCGCGCCACAACGGGACGCGGGAGTACTGGCTGTTGAGGATCTCGCCGACGATCTTCTCGGGGGCATCGGCAGCGTTGACCGTGTCCATCTTGGTACGATGGACCATGATGTCGAGCACCTGGAGGTCCTTGAGGTCCAGGATGCCGCCGAGCATGGCGGCATCGGCGCTGGCGACGCCACCCTCCTGCTTCTGGATCTCGATCGTTCCCCGGATCTCGTCGTGCGCGGCGAGGATGTTGGCTTCGTTGTCCTTCTGGGTCGGGGTGAGCTTCAGGATCGTACTGACGATGAACTGCACGGTCATCGTGAAGGGCTTCAGGACGACGATCAGCGCGTGCATCGCCGGCGCGACCGCCAGCGCGATGCGCTCGGGAAAGGCCAGCGCGTAGGTCTTGGGCAGGACCTCGGAGAAAATGACGACCAGGACGGTCATCACGACCGTGGCGTAGGCGACGCCGACGTCGCCGAAGAGCCCGATCAGGAGACTGGTCGACAGCGCGGACGCGAGAATGTTGACGAGATTGTTGCCGATCAGGACCGTGCCGATGATGCGTTCGGGGGCCGCCAGGAGGCGACCGACCTGCTTCGCATGGTCGTTGCCTTCCTGCTCCATCGCCACGATGCGGGCGCGCGAAACCGCCGTCAGGGCCGTTTCGCTGCCGCTGAAGAACGCCGACAGGAGCAGCAACAGGAAGATGGCGCCAATGGTGAGGCCGGTTTCGAAGGTGAGGATCGATGCAAGGTACATGCTGGTGGCCTCGTCGTAGCTGGGGCGGCTCGTCCACGCGCCGGCCGGCGTTGGCTGACCGCTGCCGTCAGGCGGCCGCGATCTCGGTCTGCAGGAAATGCCTGAGAGCCTCGGTGTCCACGTCGCGCGTTACGAAGGCTTCGCCGATGCCGCGCACGAGAACGAGCGTCAGGCGGCCCTCGCGGACTTTCTTGTCCTGGCTCATCAGGGCGAAGATGGTATCGACATCGGGCTTGTCCTTGCCGGGGATGTCCGCGACGCGCGTGGGCAGGCCGACGGTGCGCAAATGCTTCTCCACGCGGGCGGCGGTGCCCTTCGGGCAAAGGCCCTGCAACTCGGAGAAGCGGAAGGCCTGTGCCATGCCGATGGCGACCGCCTCGCCATGCAGCAACCGGCTCGAGAAGCCTGCCCAGGCCTCGAAGGCGTGGCCGAACGTATGACCGAGGTTGAGCAGCATGCGGTCGCCGGTTTCCGTTTCGTCGCGCTCGACGATGGCGGCCTTGGCGCGCACGCTGCGCTCGACAGCCTCGGTCAGGGTGCGCGTATCGTTGCCGAAGAGCGAGCGCCAATTGCGGTCGAGCCACTCGAAGAATGGCGCGTCACCGAGCAGTCCGTACTTCACGACCTCCGCGTAGCCGGCGCGCATCTCGCGCTCGGGCAGGGTGGCGAGCAGGTCCGCATCGGCAAGGACGAGGCTCGGCTGGTGGAAGGCACCGATGAGGTTCTTGCCGTGGCGGCTGTTGATCGCGGTCTTGCCGCCGACGGAGCTGTCGACTTGCGCCAGCAGCGTGGTCGGCACCTGCACGAAGCGCATGCCACGGCGCACGAGGCTGGCGGCAAGCCCGACCAGGTCCCCGATGACGCCGCCGCCGAGCGCTACGACGAGATCGCCGCGCTCCAGGCCCATGGCCAGCAGGCCGTCGCAGACCTCACCCAGGTTCTCCAGGCTTTTTGTCGCTTCGCCGGGCGGCAGCACGATCGTGCCGGCGAACTTGCCCGCGTCCGTCAGCGCCTTTTCCAGGGCGGCGAGATGAAGGCGGGCCACGTTCTCGTCCGTGACGATGGCGCAGCGGCGCGCCTTCAGGCGCGAGAAGATATTGTCGTGAGATCGGCAACGAGGCGCGGCCCGATCAGCACCTCGTAGCTCGCTCGCCGAGCGAACCGGGACTGCGACGCCAGGCTGCTCGTGTGACGCATCACTCATCGTCTCTCATCCTGTCCGTGTGTCTCTGGCGCCGTCATGTCGAGCGAGGCCCAAAGGGGATTGCGTTCAAGCCGTTTCGCCCGTCTCGGCGCGCGCGATCCGGGCCAAGGCGGCGATGATCTCGGCTATGATCACGTCGTGGGGAACCTCGCGGCTGTCGATGACGAGATCGGCCCCCGCGTAGACGGGATAGCGAACTTCCATCAGGTTGCGCATCGTGGTTTCCGGGTCGGCCGTCTTCAGCAGCGGGCGATTGTCACGCTTCATGACGCGCCGCATGAGTACGGCCAGCTCGGCGCGCAGCCAGATGGCGTAGCCATACTCCTTGATGCGCTCCCGGGTCTCGGCATTCATATAGGCGCCGCCGCCGGTCGCAAGGACCTGGGGCCCGGCGTGCAACAGTCGCTCGATGACGCGGCGTTCGCCACTGCGGAAATACTCCTCGCCATGGGCCGCGAAGATTTCGGGGATCGTCATGCCGGCGGCGGCCTCGATCTCGTCGTCGGCATCGACGAACGGGATGCCCAGGTACATCGCCAGCCGGCGGCCGACCGACGACTTGCCGCATCCCATCAATCCGACCATGACGAGGGAGCGCGTGCCCAGCCATTGGCGGACCGCGGCGATGCTCTCCTCGCTGGATTGGACGTTACCCTTGGCCGGACTGCGAATCATTCCTGCTCCCGCTTGGCTCCGCCCGGGCGGCTTCAGGCCCGGATGCGGATCTCGATCTCTTCAGATTACAACCAATCACAATGAACAAAAACAGCGGCTTCGGCGCATTGTGTCTGCTGCCGGATCAACTGTGTTCCTGCGATTTGGGCAATCGACTCTCGTGGGTCATAATGGAAACACGTTGCACGGATAGCAAACTCGCCGTCACGGGTCGATGCGATGCCAAGTCTCTTGCGGTTTCTCTTCTTTGTCGGACTGATCTCGGCGGTCGCCTATGGCGGCCTGTTCGCGCTGTCCGAATTCTTCGAGCCGCAGCAGCGGGAGACCAGGCAGACGGTTCCGGGCGTCAAGATCAAGCGTTGATAAAGGCATCCCCTCGATGTCGATGACCCGCATTGCCGCTCTTTCGATTGCGCTTCTGGCGGCCCCCTCCGGCGTCGTCCAGGCCCAGGAGGCCTGGAACCCGTTCGCGGAGCGTGACGCGGCGCGAGCGGCGAAACGGCAGCAGGCGAGAGCTGCGCCGTCCGACAACTCGCGGTTGCCGTCGATGGATGGCGCGGACCGGAGGTCCTGGGAACCGCAACAGGGCGGCGACCCGTATGGGCGGTCCAACGGTGGCGGCGCGCAGGTCCCGGCTCCCTATGGCCCGCAAGGGGCTGCACCCTATGCGACGTCGGCGCCGCGCGTCAGCGATACGATCGAGCGTGAGGCCTTGCCGGTGCTCGATGGCGGCGCGCGCGGTGGCGATCGCGTCGACGCCCGACCGATGGGCCCCGTGGGGCGCCCGGTAGGCAGGGGCGCGGGGATGTCCGGGGCGTGGGGCAACATCGGCGTCAAGGAAGCAATGGCGTTGGTGTCGCACGCCGGCATCCCACCCCAGTCCATGGCGTTGTCACGCCTCTGGCGCAGGCTCTGGAGCGCCGATGCCGCGCCCGGTGGCCCTGGCGGGGGCAATGGTGACTTCGCCGCGCTGCGTCTCGAAGCGCTGTTCCGGACGGGCGCGCTCGCCGATGCAACTGCCATTCTCGCAGACCGCGCGGTAGGCGAGGGGCCGAAGCAGAAGGCCTTCAAGGCGCGCTACGCTATCGCGCTCGGCCAGACCAAGGACGCCTGCGCCGATATCCGCACCCTGTTGCGGTCCCTGCCGTCCAAGGGTGATCCCGCCCGCACGGAACTGCTGCTGCTCAGCGGCTACTGCGCCGCGGTGGACGGCAAGCGTGAGGCGACGGAGCTGGCCGCCGATCTCGCCCGTGCGGAAGGCGTCTCGGACTCGGTTCCCCTGGCAGCCTTGACCAGCATCGCCATCGGCGCGCCGCAGCGCGTGCCGTCGGAAGGCCGGCTGACGCTTCTCGACTACCGTTTCATGCAGGTCGCGAAGCTGCCGTTTCCCAAGAACATCCTCGAGCGGGCGGAGCCCGGGTTGCTGACGGCGATCGCTGCCGACACGGCCGCGCCCGCGCATGTGCGCATTGCGGCAGCGGAGATGGCGGCCAAGCGCTGGGCCATCGACGCGACGGCGCTGGCGGAGGCCTACCGGGGTGCCGGCGATGCTGTGCGTGGCGCCGGCAACGACGGCCTGCAGCGCGCCGGGCTATTCGTGGCCCTGGAGGCCGAGCGCACGCCCATGCGCCGGACGCGCACAGCGCGCGCGCTCCTCGATGCCGGCCATCACGCAGGGCTCGGCCTGCAGGTTGCGGCTGTGGTGGGCCATGCGATCGCCGACCTCGCGCCCGTGCAAGAGATCAGTTGGTTCGCCGAATCGGCTATCGAGGCGCTGGTCGCATCCGGCGACTATGGACGTGCACGCGATTGGGCCGATCTGGTGAGCCGCGACCGCAGCGCCGATATCGAGCACTGGCTTGTGCTGATCGATATCGCCGACCCGGCGTGGCCCGGGCCGCGCGGGACGGGGTTCGCGGCGGCGGAGCGGCTCGCCGTGCAGGGGCAGTGGAAAGGCGACGACCTCAATCGCCTGGCGACGGCGCTCGATGCGCTGAACTATCAGATCCCCATTCCGCTATGGGAGGCAGCGAGCCGCTCGCCGCAGCCGACCGCCGGGCATTTGCCGGAGACCGGTGTGCTGTCCGCCTTGCAGGCGGCTGCAAAGGCGAAGGATGTTGCGCGCACCGCTCTGCTGGCGATGCGGGCCATCGGCCCGAACGGTGTCGCGGGGGCACATATGATCGCACTGGGCGATGCGATCCGTGCCTTGCGCCAGGTGGGGCTGGAGGGCGATGCGCGTCGCCTGGCCATGGAGGCCACGTTTGCCGCGTGGCCCCGCATGGTTCGCCGCTGAGCTGATTTCGCCCGCGCCCCGCGACAAAGCTCAGTGCGACTGTCCGTCGTCGCCGTCGGCGCGCGCGCGGGCGCGCCGGTCCATCATATTGAGGCCCTCGACCAGGGCCGAGAAGGCCATGGCGGCGTAGAGGTAGCTCTTGGGCACATGTGCGCCGAAGCCTTCCGCGATCAGCACCATGCCGATGGTCATGAGGAAGGCCAGGGCCAACATCACGATGGTGGGATGGGCGTTGATGAAGTTCGCCAGCGGCGTCGCAGCGAGGAGCATGACGCCGACGGTGACGATGACGGCGACGATCATGATCGGGACGTGCGGGGTCATGCCGACGGCGGTGATGATGCTGTCGACCGAGAATACGATGTCGAGCAGCAGGATCTGCACGATTGCCGCACCGAAGCCCATGGCGACCGTCTGGCGGTCGAACACGTCGGGGGCCGGGTTTGGATCGACGCGGTGATGGATCTCCTTCGTCGCCTTCCAGACGAGGAAGACGCCGCCGGCGATCAGGATCAGGTCGCGCCAGGAGAACCCTTTCTCCAAGATCGAGAAGACCGGCGTGGTCATCTTCACGATGTAGGCGATCGTGCCCAGCAAGAGCAGCCGAAGCAATAGCGCGGCGCCAATGCCGATGCGCCGCGCATTCTCGCGCATGTGCTCGGGCAGCCGGTTGGTCAGGATGGCGATGAAGATGAGGTTGTCGATGCCGAGAACAACTTCCATTGCAATCAACATGACAAGAGCCGCCCAGGCAGCCGGGTCGGCTGCGAGCGTCACAAGTGTATCCATGGCGGTCTCGTTCCCGGCTGTGGTGCGCTGGCGCGCGGTCTTGGCTCTGATCCGAATAGACCGACGGGATATGGTGGCCGCCGGCCCGAGGTTCAACGGTTCGTGAACCGCGTCGGGATCCGCGGGGGGGCGGCATCCCCTCGTTGCGCGACAAAGAAGACCGGGCGCATGGCACCCGGTCGCTCGTGCACCCGGTCGTTCGCCGTTCGATCGGATGTGCCGATCAGGCCTCGTCCACGACGGGGTTCCTGAGGATGCCGATCTTGTCGACCTCGACCTCCACCACGTCGCCATGCTTCATCCAGGCAGGCGGCTTGCGGGCGTGCGCAACGCCGGAAGGGGTGCCGGTGGCGATGAGGTCGCCGGGCTCCAGCGTCATGATCTCGGAGAGGATGGCGATGCACCTGGCCGTGGAGAAGATCATGTCGCTCGTATTCGAGGACTGCATGGTCTGGCCGTTGACGCGGGTCATGATGTCGAGGCCCGACGCGCCGGGCGGGAGAGCGTCCGCGGTGACGACGACGGGGCCGAGCGGTCCGGTGCCATCGAAGTTCTTGCCGGCGGTCCACTGGGCGGTCTTGCGCTGGTACTCACGCACGGAGACATCATTGAAGAGGGTGTAGCCGAAGACGTGCTCGAGGGCCTTGTCCTCGGGGATATGGCGCCCACGCTTGCCGATGACGATGGTCAACTCACACTCGTAGTCGAGGGTGATGGAGCACTTCGGGCGGATCACGTTCTCGCCGGCTGCGACGAGCGATGTATCGAAGCGCGGAAAGAAGGAGGGATAGGTCGGCGGGGGATGGCCGCCTTCCTTGGCATGCTCGAGGTAGTTCAGACCAACGCAGATGAATTTGCCGGGATGGGCGATCGGCAGGGCTGCGTTGGCGCTGGCGTAGGGTGTGCGTGCACCAGCCGGCGCCTTGGATGCGGCGGCCTCGATTGCGGCAAGCGCGGCGCTGCCGCCGGCAATCGCGGCCATGATGTCCTTTGGCGCGCCCGCATCGCCGGACACGTCGATCACCGTATCCCCCTCGACGACGGCGAGTGCCGCCCCCGAACCCTTCTTCACCATCATCAACTTCATCGGCGTATCTCCCTCGGGTGTGTCGTCGATTGTTTCCCGGCGCGCGGCGCCGTCAGGTCCAGCGCGCGGTATCCTGTTTGTCCCCGGCAGTCAGAAGCGTGGTCGTATAGACGACCGTGTCGTCGCAGAGATCGTAGCGGCGCGACAGCTTCCGGCGTACCTCGCTTTCGCCAGCCCCTTGCGGGATCTTGGAGCGCTCCCACATGGCGAGATCGGGACGGCGGGTCAAAAGGAGCGACCGCACGCTGGCTCCGTCGTCGGGCACGATGCGCCAGAGACCGACGACTTGTGAATCGTAGGCTGCTTCGAAACCCGGCCATGCTCCCGCGCACAGGTCCAGGAACTCGTCCCAGTTCGGGGATGGGGTATCGAACCAGCGGAAGGCGAAGTTGCCCTGCCGGCGGGGGGGCTCGGGCGTGGCGGGGCGCAGGGTGGGCACCATGGCAAGGCTCGTGTGCGCAACGACGTCGGGCACGGCCGCAAGCAGCGCGGCCACGGCCGTTCGGCCCGCCTCGGCGTCGGGCCAGACCGTCATGGCCGTCAGTTCCTCGCGCGGCCGGCCGATCTGGGGTCGCCAAATGCCGTAGAGAGCGCCGCCAGACGATGCGAAACGGGCGGCGGAGCCGTCAGCGATCGCGTCTGCCACCGCCTTCCACGTCCGTGGACGTGTCTGGATGTAATGATGCAGGTAGACGGACATGATCGCCTCTTCTCCCCGGGGGGACCTGTCAAGCGCGCCAGTTGTCACCGACGTCGGTCCTGACCTGCTCGAGCGCGCGCTCGCGGTGCTTGAGCCACCAGCCGTACTGCACGGGCCAGTCGTCCATGGCGTCGGACGGCTTGCGACCCAGTGCGATCTCCGCCATCTGCGGCCATACGGGGTTGACCAGCGCCTCACGGCCGATGGCGACGATGTCGGCATCGCCGCGCTGCAGGATGTCCTCGGCATGATGCGGGTCGAGGATGAGGCCGACGGCGATCGACATGAGCTCGGCCTCCTTGCGTACGCGGGAGGCGAACGGCACCTGGAAGCCCCAGGTGCGCTTGATGCGTGCGGTGGTGGCAGAGCCTTGCAGGCCGCCGGACGAGCAATCGATCATGTCGATGCCGCGTGCCTTCAGCATCTTCGCGTAGGCAACGGTGTCGTCCATGGTCCAGCCGCCGTCGAGGCCGTCGACAGCGGAAACGCGCAAGGAGACCGGCATGCCCTTGGGCACGGCGGCCCGGACGGCCTCTGCGACCTCGAGCGGGAAACGGGTGCGTCCCTCCAGATCGCCGCCATAGGCGTCGTTGCGCTTGTTCGACAGCGGCGAAAGGAACTGATGGATCAGGTAACCGTGCGCGTTGTGGATCTCGATGAACTCGAAACCGGCCTCCACCGCACGCTTTGCGGCGTCGGCCCAATGGCCGGCCAGGGCCTTCATGCCGGCGCCGTCGAGGGCGGCGGGCGTCAGCCAGCCCTCTGCCAGCGGTTCGCCGGTCGGGCCGACGATGTCCCAGACCCTGTCGCCGCGGGCCATGTCGGCGGGCGTGATGGGGCCGTTGCCGTGCCAGGGGCGCTGCATGGAACTCTTGCGGCCGCCGTGCGCGAGCTGGATCGACGGCGTCACATGGAGCGACTTCATGAAGTCGGTGAGGCGCTTCATGGGGGCGACGTGGGCGGACGACCACAGACCCAGATCGCCGTTGGTGATGCGGCCCTGCCTGGTGACGGCGGTCGCCTCGACCATGACGCTTGCCGCGCCGCCCAATGCCAAGCGTCCATAGTGGGCGAGATGCCAATCGCTGGCGATGCCCTCGACGGCCGAATAGGTCGCCATCGGCGAGATGAGGATACGGTTCCTGAGGGTCACGTCGCGGATAGGCAGGGGCGTGAAAAGCAGCGGCTTCGTCATCGAGCGTATTCGTCCTGCGAGTTTGTGAGGTGTGGGCGAGGATAGTGCTGGATGCCATCAGCCTGTCGGCGGCCTGTCAAGCGTCGTCGCGTGCAGCACCGTCACAGGGGGGCTCTGAGAGCTTGACGGGCCAAGCCCCTCCGACCTAATCGATCAATTACACAGGTTGCAGGGACGAGGGATCGAGGACAGATGGCAGACAACGAGGCTGAACTTCCGCCGCGCGAAGCTATGGAATTCGACGTGGTGATCGTCGGCGCTGGCCCTGCTGGTCTCGCGACCGCCATCCGCCTGCGCCAACTCGCGGCCGAGCAGGAGCACGATCTCTCCGTCGTCGTGCTCGAGAAGGGGTCCGAGGTGGGCGCCCATATTCTCTCGGGCGCGGTCATCGACCCGGTCGGGCTCGACCGGCTCATTCCCGACTGGAAGGAGAAGGGCGCACCGCTCGAGACCCCGGTCACCAAGGACACGTTCATCTACCTGGGCCCGGCCGGCGAAATGCGGCTGCCCAACATGATGATGCCGCCGTTGATGAACAACCACGGCAACTACATCGCCAGTCTCGGCAACATCTGCCGCTGGATGGGCGAGCAGGCGGGCGAACTGGGCGTGGAGATCTATCCGGGGTTTGCCGCCTCGGAGGTGCTCTACGACGACAATGGCGCCGTGGTCGGCGTGGCGACGGGCGACATGGGCATCAGCAAGGATGGCCAGCCCAACGCCAACTTCACGCGCGGCGTGGAGATCCGGGGTCGCTATACGGTGATCGCGGAAGGTGCGCGCGGGTCCCTCGCCAAGCAACTGATCCGGAAATTCAAGCTCGATGGCCTGTCGGAGCCGCAGAAATTCGGCATCGGCATCAAGGAGCTGTGGGAGGTCAAACCGGACAAGCATCAGCCCGGCCTGGTGCAGCATACGCTCGGCTGGCCGCTCGACGACAAGACCGGCGGCGGCTCGTTCCTCTACCACTACGGCGACAATCTCGTGTCGGTGGGCTTCGTGGTGCATCTCAACTACGAGAACCCCTATCTGTCGCCGTACGAAGAATTCCAGCGCTTCAAGACGCATCCTGCGATCAAGGACGTGTTCGAGGGCGGCAAGCGCATCGCCTACGGGGCGCGGGCGATCACCGAGGGCGGCTGGCAGTCTATCCCGCAGCTCACGTTTCCCGGCGGTGTGCTGACAGGCTGCTCGGCGGGCTTCGTCAACGTGCCGCGCATCAAGGGCAGCCACAACGCCATCCTGTCGGGCGTGCATGCAGCCGATTCGATCTTCGCCGCCGTGAAGGCCGATCGCGCGCACGATCGCCTGGAGGATTACGAGGCCGCCGTGCGCGCGGGTCCGATCGCTGCAGACTTGAAGCCGGTCCGCAACGCCAAGCCGCTGCTGGCGCGCTTCGGCACGCGCCTGGGGACCGCGCTTTCGGGCATCGACATGTGGCTGAACACGATCATCCCCGGCATCGGCCTCGGCTACACGCTGCGCCATGGCAAGCCGGACTACGCCAGCCTGGGCAAGGCTCGTGACTATCAGCCGATCACCTATCCGAAGCCCGACGGCGTGCTGACCTTCGACCGCCTGACCAGTGTCTCGTTCTCCGGCACCAATCACGAGGAAGACCAGCCGGCGCATCTGAAGGTGCTGGACATGGCGCTGCAGGTCGAATCGGAACTCGGCGCCTATGATGGACCGTCGAACCGCTATTGCCCGGCCGGGGTCTACGAGTGGGTGGACGACGGGGCGGGCGCCAAGCGCTTCCAGATCAACGCGCAGAACTGCGTGCACTGCAAGACCTGTGACATCAAGGATCCAAATCAGAACATCAACTGGACCGTGCCGGAGGGCAGCGGGGGGCCGACCTACCCCGGCATGTAACGCCCGGCCGGTGCGATCCCGCCTATTGCGGGGGGACGCCGATGTTGCGATTTCTCGGAGGGCTCGTATTCGGGGTCGCCATGGCGCTCGGCTATGTCCACCTGGGATGGGAGTTGCCGGGCTACCTGCAACTCCCCGACAAGTTCAAGGGCAACGTCATCTCGAGTACCGTCGAGGATGCGTTGCTGGATATGAGCGCGACGTCTGCAACCCGCCGGCGGGCCCTGGAAGTTCTGTTCGATAACCGTGCCGCCTACGCCGCGCAGATCGACGTGGAGATGGGTCACCCGTTCCTCGACGCCTATCAGCGTCGCCATGCGGCGGTCGCGGCGCGGCGACTGCGGCTCGCCTGGGCCGCGCTCGACGAGGTTCTCGCCAAGCCCGCGCTACGTGCCGCGCTCGAAAAGAAGCATGGCACCACGGATACATTGGCATTGAAGCGGGCGGAGCTGGTGGCCAGGCTGGAGGCGAACCCGTTTCTCAAGGCTTGGATGCAAAAGGAGAATTTGTCTGTCGCGCCGCAGGCGCTGCTCGACAGCCTCTCCAAGGCCGGCCGTATGAAATAATTGCAGTGGGGCTCGGGAGATGCTGGAGCCTCCACCGCGGTGCGGTGTTGCGCCGTTCAAGCCTTGCGGGCCAGCAGGCCAAAAATGATGGCGCCCCTTGGGAGGCGCCATCGTTCGCCCGGCGATACGGCAAGAGACGTGAGATAGTCTCGTCCGTTCAGCGTTTCTGCTCCTGTGCACGACGCAAGGCGGCTGCGAATGCATTCTCACCACCAGAGTTGGCGTTGCGGCCGGCGGTTGCGGGTGGAGATGCAGCCATTCTGCCTGGCGCCGGGGCTCCCCGCGGTGTCTGGCCCTGCCTCGCGGTTGCCAATCCTTCGGCGCGCGGCTCCATGCTGCCAGACCGCATCGTCAGGGCGATGCGCTTGCGGGGCGCATCCACATCCTTGACCCGGACCTGGACGATATCGCCTGCCTTCACGACCTCGCGCGGGTCCTTCACGAAGCGATCGGCCATTTCCGAGATATGCACCAGGCCATCCTGATGCACGCCGATATCCACGAACGCCCCGAAGTTGGTGACGTTCGTGACCACACCCTCCAGCCGCATGCCCGGTTTCAGGTCGCTGATCTTCTCCACGCCGTCCTGGAAGACGGCCGTCTTGAATTCGGGGCGCGGGTCACGGCCGGGCTTCTCCAACTCGGCCAGGATGTCCGTGATGGTGGGGACGCCGAAGCGATCGTCGGCGAATTGCGCCGGCCTGATCGACTTCAGGAACGTGCGATCACCGATCATCGATTGGACGGACCGCTTGGTGGTGTCGGCGATGCGCTCGACGATCTCGTAGGCTTCCGGATGCACGGCCGAGCCATCCAGCGGGTTCTTGGCGCCCATGATGCGCAGGAAGCCGGCGGCCTGCTCGTAGGTCTTCGGCCCGAGCCGCGGTACCTTCTTCAACGCGGCGCGGGACTTGAAGGGGCCATTCTCGTTGCGGAACTGCACGATGTTGTCGGCCAAGGTCTTGTTGAGGCCGGACACGCGCGCCAGCAGCGGTCCCGACGCGGTGTTGACGTCGACTCCGACCGAGTTCACGCAATCCTCCACGACCGCATCGAGCGAGCGGGCGAGTGCCGTCTGGTCGACGTCGTGCTGGTACTGCCCGACGCCGATGGCCTTGGGCTCGATCTTGACCAGCTCGGCCAGCGGGTCCTGCAGGCGCCGGGCAATCGAAACCGCGCCGCGCAAGGAAACGTCGAGGCCCGGGAACTCCAGCGCTGCCAGCTCCGAGGCCGAATAGACCGAAGCGCCGGCTTCGGAGACCATCACCTTGGTCAGCTGGAGCTGCGGCATCTTCTTGATGAGATCGGCCACCAGCTTGTCGGTCTCCCGGCTCGCCGTGCCGTTGCCGATCGCCACGATGTCCACCTTGTGCTTCATGGCGAGTGCGGCCAGCGCCGCCAGAGATCCCTGCCAGTCGTTGCGCGGCTCGTGCGGGTAGATGGTGGTCGTGTCCAGAAGCTTGCCGGTGGCGTCGATGACGGCGACCTTGCAGCCGGTGCGGATGCCTGGATCGACCCCCATGGTGACGCGGGGACCGGCCGGTGCGGCCAGCAGCAGGTCCTTGAGGTTCTTGGAGAAGACGGAGATCGCCTCTCCGTCGGCGCCTTCCTTGCTGCGCGTGAAGAGATCGACGGTCAGGCCGATGTGCAGGCGCGCCTTCCAGGCGAGACGGACGGTCTCCAAGAGCCACTTGTCGGACGGGCGCCCCTTGTCGGCGATGCCGAAGGCGACGCGCACGCGCCCTTCGGCGGGATGCTCACCGTGGTCGATCACGGGGACATCCAGGGCGAGATCGAGGACGCCTTCGTTGCGCCCGCGCAGCAGCGCCAGCGCCCGATGCGATGGCAGGTCGCGGATCTTCTGCGAGAAGTCGAAGTAGTCGGAGAACTTGGCGCCCTCGGCCTCCTTGCCCTTCACGACCTTCGACAGGATGAGGCCATCCGACCACAGCCATTCGCGCATGCCGCCGACGAGCTCGGCATTCTCGCCGATGCGCTCGATCAGGATGGCCCTGGCGCCGTCGAGGGCGGCTTTCGCGTCCGCCACACCCTTCTCGGCGTCGACGAAGGGGGCGGCCTCCGCATCGGGCGCCATCGCGGGATTGGCCAGTATCTTGTCGAGCAGGGGTTCCAGGCCGGCCTCGCGCGCGATCTGGGCCTTCGTGCGCCGCTTCGGCTTATAGGGGGCGTAGAGGTCCTCGAGCGCGACCTTCGTTTCCGCAGCGCCGATCGCGCGTGCCAGATCGGGCGTCAGCTTGCCCTGCTCGTCGATGCTCTTGACGACAGCGCCGCGCCGGTCCTCGAGCTCGCGCAGATAGACCAGCCGCTCGGAGAGCGTGCGCAACTGCGTATCGTCGAGGCCGCCCGTGCGTTCCTTGCGGTAGCGGGCGATGAACGGCACCGTGGCGCCTTCGTCCAGCAGGCCGACCGCGGCAGCTACCTGATTGGCAGCGACCGAAAGCTCGCGGGCGATCTGCGCGTTGATCTTCTCCATGGGGCCTCGACGTTGTGACGGAATGACCAGAATCGTGGCGGACGCTACCACTCGACCGGGCCGGTAAGAAGGCGGGGCGGCAAGCTATCCTCAGGAGCAAATCCGACGGAGGCGGATCGGGTGGGCGGCCGCCTCCCCGCGCACGGACGATCCAGGGCGAACATCGCGTCCGCGCGACGGCGTAAACCCTGACGTGCGGACAACGTCTTGCAATGCAGCGACCTTGCTGGTATCGGGAGCGTCCGAGACGGGAACTGACGCCGCGCTCAGACAGGCCGCCATGACTTCGGCGCCCGCTGCCGCGCCAGGTTGCCCCAGTCCCGCATTTGGAAGCCGCCTTAGCTCAGATGGTTAGAGCGCTAGATTGTGGATCTAGAGGTCCCCCGTTCGATCCGGGGAGGCGGTACCAATAAAATCAACAACTTATCTAGCTCGTTCTACCGAAAATCTGGCTCTTCGGGCTCTTCGCTGAATGCGGGTGCAAGGGTCGCTCGTGGCCGTCCTGGGCATGAGGCCATCAGGCAAAGGACCAGGCGTCGACGCTCGATTACGGTCGCTATGCGGGGCTGAGTTCGCCGGACGTGGCCCGCTGCCTGAAGTTCACCCAAGTCACGACAGCCGCTCGACGTTCAATGGCGGATGCCGTTGCCGCGTTCCTCGGGCCGGGCGGATCAACCCCCAAGGTGTCGTCATTAGCGATCTTCCGAGAGCAGCATCGGGCGGCCATCCGGCTGAACCGAGGCGCTCGTGAATTGGGTGCTTGCATTGCCAAAAGTGCGGGGAGAAAGTCGGTGGGGCGCTGCTGACGGGCTTCGCTCGCTTCAGGTGTTCGGATGGGGGCCGATATGGGGAAGTTCCTCACCCTGAGATGGGGGGCAGTCGTGGCCGGCGTCGCCCTCGTCTTGGCCGTCGCCGCGCGCGTGTATCACGGGCCGGTGCAGACGCTTGGGCCGATCGGCCAATGTCTCAAAGGCAGCATCGATCTCGACGATCCCAAACCGTTCGCGAAAGCCAATTTCGCGGGCAATGTCGTGGGCCTCGCCGCCTCGGGTGGCGGCAGCCGCGCCGCCTATCTCACTGCCGCCGTGCTGCACGAGATCCGCCGTGCCGGACCGTCCCTGCAACTCGGGGTGCATGCGGGCAGGCCATCGAGCCTCCTCGACCAGTTCGCAGCCGTGTCGTCCGTCTCAGGTGGCTCGCTCGCTGCCGCCTACTTCGTGCAGAACGCGAAAGAGCTCAAAGACGCCGATGCCGATTCCGAAGCGTGGCGCTCTTTTCTCGACGCCATGGCGATCGGTTATCGCAAGCGCCAATGGTACGGTTGGAATGGGCTCAATCCGTTATCCCTGGGCCGCTCGCTTTTCACGGACTACAACCGCGGCGTCGCGGCGAGGAGCGACTACGACGCCACCTTGTTCAAGGGATCGAGCCTCGCGCAGCTGCCGGACCGGCCGGCGCTCTACATCAATGCGTTCGATGTCGCCAACCACGTGCGCTTCGTGCTTTCCCGGCACTACATCGATACGGCCTATTTCCAGCCCCGAGGCTGGTGGGGCAGGCTCAGCGCCCCGCAAAACCTGGCAAGCGAAAACGACCTGGCGTTCACGCGGATCGATCCCGCAAGTATCGGAACGGCAGACGCCGTCTATGCGTCCTCCGCTTTTCCGATGGCCTATCCGAACCTGGCCCTGAAGCATTGCGGCTCCAAGATCCTATTCCAAGGCCGGCAGATTTTTCTCGCCGACGGTGCGCTTGCCGACAATTCCGGGCTGATCACTCTGCTCACGCAGCTCAAGGCTGGCATCGACAAGACAACCAAAGCCTCAACCGTCACGGCCATCGCCATCGATGCCAGCGTCGACCGCATCAACACCAACGGCACACGTTTCCAGCAGACCGGGATCGAGGATCGCTATGCCTGGACCGACACGGTTTTCGGCCAGGCAGCCGAATCGATCTTTGCCGCCGTCGCGCTGCTGCAGGACCTGGGTTGGAAATTCATCCAGGGCTCCGATGTCGTCACCGATCAGCTTTCGATGAACTGGCGGCAAGAGCTGACGGGCCGGAAGGGAACATGCGGGTCCTCCGACAAGACGAGTTGGCAGGCCCTGTTCGAGACGGGCGCACTCGCGATGCGTCCTCTGGTCATCCGACTGGGATTGCGCGATGTCCTCAATCCGGATTTTGCCGGCGCCTACGGTGGCGCTCTCGACGGCCGGGCGAAGCTGAAAGCGCTGCTGGCCGAGAACGGCATCGGTGATGGCCTAGCGGCGCTCTCCAAGCATTTGAGTCACCGGCTGCAAGCCATCCCGACCGACTTCACTCTGTCTGCTACGGACCGCAAGCTGCTCGATCTTACCGCTTATCTCCTGGTGCATGGAAAGCTTGCCGGTGACGTGGCCGCATGGAGCAGGATCGCGGCAGAGCAGACGGCCAACCCCACGCCGGTCACGCATTGCAGATAGTGAACCGAAGGTCGCGTCGGGCCGTCTCCCGATCGACAGGTCGCGCCGGGGCGTGTCGAGACGGGAAGAAAAGACCGACCGCGTGGTGAGTGTGGCGGAGCGCGGCGTCGGCCCAATTGACGTCCATCATAGCGCACGGACAACCCGCCGCTAGCCATAGGGGTTGCGATCCTCGCGATCGAGCAATGGTCTGTGGGTCGCTACAGGCGTTATGGTTCGCGCAGGCATCCGATGTGTGTTCATGCCGGCGCGCTCGGAGGCTGGCTGTGCGTTCGTGAAACATCGCCGCCAATCGTCATTCGTTCTTCGGGATAGAAGTCGGGGGCCCCTCGTGCATCCGCCCACTGCCAGTTCCCCTCCACCGTTGCAGCCGCCTGACAGTCGCGGAGCCGGCAAGGTCGTTGCCATCGGCGGCTCGGTGGTCGACATCGAGTTCGGTCGCGCCGGTCTGCCCGCGATCAACAACGCGATCGAAATCGATTGGGATGGGCCGCATCGCCTCGTCGTGGAGGTTCATCAACACCTGGACGATCGGCGGGTCCGAGGCGTGGCCATGCAGGAAACGACCGGCCTTAGATGCGGCACGGCCGCATTGGACCTGGGCTCGGCGATCCGGGTCCCGGTCGGAGACGTCACGCTCGGGCGCATGGTCGATGTTCTCGGCGACCCGATCGATGGCAAAGGACCTTTTCCGGCCGGAACCGAGCGCGCTCCCATACACCGGTCGCCGCCGCGAATCGAGCAGCAGTCCGCCGAGCGCAAACTTTTCCACACGGGCATCAAGGTCATCGACCTGCTGGCGCCGCTTCCGCGCGGTGGAAAGGCAGCAATGTTCGGGGGGGCAGGTGTCGGCAAGACCGTGCTCATCATGGAATTGATCCGGACCACTGCGGAGGCCTACTCCGGGATCTCCGTGTTCGCCGGTATCGGCGAGCGCACGCGAGAAGGCCATGAGTTGTGGCTCGAGCTTCAACAGTCGGGCGTCATCCGCGATACGGCGCTCGTGTTCGGGCAGATGAACGAGCCTCCAGGAGCGCGCTGGCGGGTCGGAATGACCGCTCTTGCGATCGCCGAGCATTTCCGCGACCGGATGCACAGGGATGTGCTGTTGATGATCGACAACGTCTTCCGCTTCGCGCAGGCGGGTGGCGAAGTCTCGGGCCTTCTCGGGCGCATGCCGTCCCGGCTCGGCTACCAGCCCACGTTGGGCAGCGAGATCGCGGCACTGCAAGAGCGCATCGCCTCGGTTCGGAGTGCTGCGATCACATCGATCCAAGCCGTCTATGTGCCGGCCGACGATTTCACCGATCCAGCCGTCGCCCAGACCTTCACGCATCTCGATTCGTCCATCGTCTTGAGCCGCGAGATGGCGAGCGAGGGCCTCTATCCCGCTGTCGATCCTCTGTCGTCGACATCTGTTCTGCTCGACCCGCTCGTGGTCGGTGAGACCCACTACCGGGTTGCCGAGGACGTACGCCGCTTGATCGAGCGCTATCGTGAATTGCAGGAAATCATCTCGCTGCTGGGCATGGACGAATTGAGCGCGGCCGATCGCCAAGCCGTCGGTCGCGCGCGCAGGCTGATCCGCTTCCTCACGCAACCTTTCCATGTGACCGCACAGATCACGGGAAGTGAAGGCGTGTCCGTACCGATCGCCGACACGCTGGCAGGCTGCAGGGCCATCATCGACGGAGCGGCCGACGATCTGGACGAAGAGCAACTGTACATGATCGGGGCGCTGCCGGATGTCACGCGACCACGCGCCAAGGCGACGGGACGCACGCGATGAAACTCTTCATCGCGACGCCATTGGCGATCATCGTGGACATCTCGGATGTTTCCTATCTGCGCGCGGAGGACGAGACGGGAGCCTTCGGGATCCTTGCCGGTCACGCCGACTTCCTGACCACCTTGACGGTGTCGGTGGTCACTTGGCGAAACGGCGGGCAAGAGCATCACGTGGCCGTCAGAGGAGGCGTGCTGACGGTCACGGGCGGCGATCATATAGCGATCGTCACGCGTCAGGCAGTCACGGAGAAGACACTCGACAGGCTCGGCGCCGCCGTTCTCGACGAGCTGAGGAGGGAGGAGGAAAAAGAAGCGGCAGCGCGTTTGTCGGGGACGAAACTCGAGCTTGCGGCCATGCGCCAGCTTCAACGCTATCTGGCCACCGGCAGCGGGCGGCTCAATCGCGCCACGGCCCCATTTCCAGGGGTCCCCCGCGACAGCGACTCGCCGGAGAACATCGGATGACCAGCCAGGACGAGGACAAGTCGCGCGGCCTCAGCGACGCGGTCGAACGTCGAGGGCGCCGCCGCGAGGAATGGCAACGAAGCGGCGAGCGGCCGGTTTGGCGCAATCTCGCGATGATCGGAGCATTGGGGTGGCTCGTGGTCACGCCCATGCTCGTGGGAATTCTCGTCGGCCGATGGCTCGACACTCGTTACGGAACGGGGATCTTCTGGAGTGGCGCCCTCATCATGCTAGGGGCATCGCTCGGCGGCTATCTCGCCTGGCAACGCATGGGAAAAGATTGATGTCGTACTCAATAGTCCTGGAGAATGCCGTCATCGCCTGCATTGGAGCCATTGCCGGCTTTGGGCTCGGGCTCATGTACTTCGAGCACTTGCGGCGCTCCGTCGAACGGCTGGCCTCGAATGGCCCGACGGTTCGCGGCACCATCGCGGGAGCCAGCGTGCGATTGGTGTGCGCTCTGGGTGTTTTCGTCGCGTTGATGCTCTGGAGCCATCTGGCCGCCGTTGGCGGCCTCGTCGGATTTTCCGTCGCGCGACGGCGCAGGCTGGCACTGGCGCAGAGGAGTTGAGCATGGACACCAACCCGCTGCACACCGAGATACTTTTCAACATCGGACCAATTCCGATTGCCCGATCCGTCGTCACCACCTGGGCCATCATGGCAGCAATGGTTCTCGTCTGCCGGCTCGGCATGCGGGGCGCGGCTCTCGAAGGCAACCGTCTGCAGACCGCGCTCGAAGTAACGGTCGAGGCGATCACGAAGCAATTACGCCAGATCGTGGGGCGGCCCGATGCCCCCTTCATCCCGCTCCTCACGACGCTGTTCCTGTTCCTTGTCTGCGCAAATCTCTCCGCGGTGATACCCGGTGCCAAGGCCCCGACCGCCCAGCTCGAGACGCCTGCGGCCTTGGCACTGGTCGTCTTCCTGTCGACGCATTATTTCGGTGTGTGCGCGCGCGGCTGGCGTGCATACCTCGAGCACTACACGCAGCCCTCCCTCCTGTTGATGCCGCTCAATGTGCTGGCGGAGTTGACGCGCACCTTGTCGCTGATGGTGCGTCTGTTCGGGAACATGATGAGTCACGAGCTGGTGCTCACCATCATCGCCGTGCTCGCGGGTCTCCTGGTGCCCATACCGTTTTTGTTGCTTGGCATCCTGATCGGCCTGATTCAGGCCTACATCTTCACAGTTCTTGCTGCTGTCTATGTCGGCGCCGCAGCGGGTACCATTGTGGTCGAATGAGGGCAATCCATGGACCTACATGCAGTCAGTATTCTGGGCGCCGTCATCGCTGTCTGTTTCGGTGCAATCGGTCCCGCCATCAGCGAAGGGCGCGCCATCGCAGCAGCAATGGAAGCGATTGCGCGGCAGCCTGAATCCGCAGGCGTCATCTCGCGGACGCTGTTCGTCGGCCTGGCCATGATCGAGACGATGGCCATTTATTGCCTGGTGATCGCGCTGCTCCTGCTCTACGCCAATCCATTCGTGAAGTGACCATGCAGATTAGCTGGTGGACCCTGGCGATCCAAGGCCTGAACTTCCTCGTTCTGGTCTGGCTTCTGCGCCGATTTCTCTACCGCCCGGTGCAGGAGATCGTAGAACGGCGCCAGCGCTTGGAGCGCGATACGGCAGCGGCTGCGGAGCAAGTCAAGAGCGAGGCCGACGCACTCAAGCGGCGCTATGACCAGGCTCTCGCGGGGATCGCGAACGAGCGCCG
Source organism: Hyphomicrobiaceae bacterium (assembly GCA_041397775.1). Lineage (GTDB taxonomy): Bacteria > Pseudomonadota > Alphaproteobacteria > Rhizobiales > Hyphomicrobiaceae. Next base: position 87,104 of record JAWKWB010000009.1, read on the forward strand.
CACCGCGCTCGACCGTGCCCACGACGAGATCGAGGCGGAGCGCAAGAAGATCCTGGAGGACGCCAGTCGAAGCGCTGCAGCAAGCATCGAAAATGCAAAGAAGGAAATCGCGAGCGAAAGGGACGAGGCGCTGGGCCTGCTGAGAAAGGATGTCGTCGATCTCGCTGGCGACATGGCCGCCAGGCTGCTCGCCGACATCGCCCCCGGCATCCCCAGCGACACGGTTCTTGCCCGGCTCGAAGCCGGGATCGCGGCCATGGAGCCAGCGGAGCGCCAGCGCCTAGATCGCGAAATCGCCGCCAATGAAACTGAAGTCGCGGTCGTCACGGCAAACTCACTCGGCGTCGACGAACGAGCCGCCTGGAAGGCACGGCTCGAGCACCTCCTGGAGCATCCGCTCCATATCACATTCACCGAGGACGCCGACTTGATCGGCGGAGCCGAAATGCGGCTCCCGCATACCGTGATCCGGGCAAGCTGGTCGGACCAGTTGAAGCGCGTGCGTGCAGCGCTCCAGCGAGGCGGGCATGTCGGGCAATCCTGAGAGACTCCGTGATTGGCTTGGTGGCGAGGTCGTCCGTATCCTACGTGCGTTGCCACTTGCGCCGAGCGTCGAGCATATCGGGCGGGTGACGCGCGTCGGGGATACCATCGCCACGATTGCCGGGCTTCCATTAACCCGTCTCGGCGAGTTGCTCGCGTTCGCCGATGGCTCGGTCGGGCTCGCGCTTTCCGTCGACCAGGACAGTGTCGACTGCGTGCTTCTGGAAAGCGGCAAGGGTGTTGCGACGGGTACGAAAGTGCGCGGTACCGGCGAAGTCGTCCGCGTCCCTGTGGGTGAACCACTGCTGGGACGGGTGGTCGACGTGCTCGGCAGACCATTGGATGGCGGTCCATCGATCGAAGTGGAACGCCATGATCCGATCGAGCGCCCGGCTCCCGGCATCCTGGAGCGGGATCTCATCACCGAACCACTGATGACGGGCCTCACCGTTGTCGATGCAATGATCCCGCTCGGCCGTGGACAACGCACGCTGCTGCTCGGAGACCGCAAGACCGGCAAGACGGCGCTCGCCGTGGACACCGTGATCAATCAACGCGAGAGCGACGTCATCTGCGTTTATGCCCTGATCGGTCAGAAAAGCTCGGCCATCCAGCAGGTGGTGGACGCCATCACACAGCATGGGCCCAAGGACCGCACGATCATCGTGGTCGGCGAGGCCGGTGCGGCACCGGGCGCCCAGTGGCTCGTCCCTTATGCGGCTTGCACCATGGCCGAATACTTTCGTGACAAAGGCCAGCATGTGCTGCTGATCCTCGACGATCTTTCCAAGCACGCCAACGTCTACCGCGAACTGTCGCTCCTCTTGCGCCGACCGCCGGGCCGGGAGGCCTATCCAGGCGACATCTTCTACGTCCATTCCCGGCTGCTGGAGCGGGCTGCAAAACTATCGCCGGAGCATGGCGGCGGTTCGCTCACGGCATTGCCGATCGTCGAGACCCAGGCTGGCAACCTCAGCGCCTATATTCCGACCAACCTCATATCCATCACGGATGGGCAGGTCTATTTCGAGCCGAAGCTCTTCTACGAAGGCCAGAAACCTGCTGTGAATGTGGGCCTCAGCGTATCCAGAGTCGGCGCCAAGAGCCAGGCTCCGGCGCTGAAGAAGGCCGTAGGCCGCTTGAAACTGGACTATGCCCAGTTCGTCGAACTCGAAGTCTTCACGCGCTTCGGCGCCATGCTGGACGAACGCACGAGCAAGCGCATCGCTCATGGGCGGCGCATCCGCGCCATTCTCGCCCAGCCACAACTCGCGCCGCGATCGTTGGCGACCCAGGCTGCGCTTCTTCTAGCCGTGACGGAGGGAAGGCTGGATGATCTCGGCGAGGCGCAGCTCGCCCAATTCAAAGCCGAGCTACCAGACGAGCTCGGACGCCAAATCCCGCAAACGGTCGCGCGCCTCGAACGCGATCGCAGGCTGACCGACGACATTCACCGCGACCTGCTTGCCGCGTTGGATGTGTTGATCGGCAGGCTCACGGATGCCGACAAAGCGCGGGGGGCTGCCGATCATGAATGATGTCGTTCGCCTCGAGGCCCGCATCGCGAGCCTGAAGGAACTGCGCGATCTCTTCACTGCCATGCAGGCGCTGGCGGCCTCGCGGGTGCAGGCTGCGCACACGGCACTCCTCAGCGCGAAGGCATACGCGCGGGCCATCGAACGGGCCATTTCGGATGCTGCCGCTCTGCAAACGCCGGGACCTGCGACGCAGGACGACGGTGGCCCCGCAAGCCCTGTTCTCATCGTCTTCTGCTCCGAGCATGGGTTTGCAGGTGCCTTCAATCGGATCCTTCTCGAACGAGCGCGATTGGTCCGTGTCCCCGGCGAGCAAGTGGTGATCGTGGGGAGCCGCGGCGCGTCGATGGCACAGGAGTACGATCTGACATCTGCCTGGAATTCGCCGATGGCAACCCACGTCGATGGCATTCTGGAGAGTGGACGTCGCCTCGCAGCGCGCCTGGAAGCGAGCGAGTCGATCCGTGTCATTCATGGCAGCTACCAGACGGGCGCGCGCTTCGAGGCCCAGCTCCGCCAGATACTACCTTTGCCTTTGGAACGGCTGCTGCGCCCGCCCGACCGCGCCGCGCCACTGCATCAACTTCCGCCGCCCCGTCTGCTCCAGCAGCTGTTCGAGGAATTCCTGCTCGCCGAATTGGTTTTGGCACTTGCCGAGTCCTTCGCGAGCGAGAATGCAGCAAGACTGCAGATCATGCAGTCGGCGAGCCATAATATCGCCGGCAAACTGGACGAGCTTTCGCGTCGAACCTTGCGGTCGCGGCAGGAGGCGATCACCACCGAGTTGCTCGAGGTTGTGATCGGCGGAGAGGCTGTGCAACGGACCGGCGCATGACGATGCGTCAGCGCCCCCTCGCGACACTGTTCATGGCCACCAACAGGAGTGCCCTCTCCTGGCCATCGAATTGATCCGGCTTAGTGTCGCCTGACCGAATTCTGTCATTCTGCCGGATACACGGCGCGGGGCGGCAACGGTTGATCGATACGGGATTGCGCACTTCCCGAGCCGCGATTGCAATAACGCCTCTGAAAGATAGAACCAATGTCGAGACCGGCGGCAAATGCCAACGACCCCATCGCGACGGATAGAACGGCAGGCGCCACGCGCGGACAATCCACGACAGGCGCGACAGCTGACGATGCCGTCGCACGGTTGCAGAGTTCCTGCCCGGCCATCGAGTGCGGTGTCATATCCCGACCGCCCAGCGACCATGAACTGCAATTCGATTTTCTCGATCGGTTCCTGCGCGCGAGTACCGCCCGCCTGACATCGGGTCTGTCTCCCTATGCGATCGGCGCGGCATGGTTCGACTGGGCGCTGCATTCGATGCGCTCGCCGGGACGGCAGCTCGACCTTTGGGGCGCATTCCTGCTCAACCAGGCAAGGCTCGCTCGGTTCACGATGGACAGCCTCGCCGGCAACGCAACGGAGCGCCCGTTCGCGCCGCACGCGGGTGACCATCGCTTCGATGCGCCGGGCTGGCGCGAAATGCCAGCGAGCCTGTTCCTGCAATCGTATTTGGCCATGGAAGACTGGTGGCACCTCGCAACGTCGGAGATCCGCGGCATGGTGCCCAAGCATGCCGACCGCATCGCCTTCATGACGAGCCAGATGCTGGACGTCATCGCCCCCACCAACAATGCCCTCACCAACCCGGTGATCATGCAGAAGACGCTGAGCGAGGGCGGGCAGAACGTCGTCCGCGGAATGGCAAACCTGTTCGACGACATCCAGCGCGAAATTGCGCAGGAACCGCCAAGAAGCGCTGAAAAGTTTCGCGTTGGCCGCGATCTGGCGATCACACCGGGAACCGTGGTGTTCCGCAATCACATGTTCGAGCTGATCCAGTACGCGCCGACGACTGCCGAGGTGCGTGCCGAGCCCGTGCTGATCGTCCCCGCCTGGATCATGAAGTACTATATCCTGGATCTGAGGCCGGAAAACTCGTTTGTGCGCCATCTCACCGACCGTGGCCACACCGTCTTCATGATGTCCTGGATCAACCCTGGTCCCGAGCAGCGCGATATCGCCCTCGATGATTATCGATTGGCCGTCATGCGGGCGCTCGATGCGATAGCAGAGGCACTCGCCGCCGATAAGATCCACCTGGCGGGCTACTGCCTGGGCGGCACGATTGCGGCGATTGCGGCCGCGACCATGGCGCGAGATGGCGACGATCGCCTGCAGTCTCTGACACTCCTCGCCGCTCAAACCGACTTCAGCGAGGCCGGCGAGCTCATGCTGTTCGTCGACCACAGCCAGATTGCCTTTCTTGAAGACATGATGTGGGCGCAAGGCGTTCTCAAGGGGCGCCAGATGTCCGGAGCCTTCCGGATGCTGCGCTCGAACGAACTCGTATGGTCGCGGATCATTCAAGAGTACGTGCTGGGCGAGCGGCCCGAGGTTTTCGACATCCAGGCCTGGAGCGAGGATCTGACCCGCATGCCCTACCGGATGCACTCGCAATATCTGCGGGGATTGTTCCTCGAAAACCGGCTGACCGCCGGCCGGTTCGCAGTCGAAGGCCGCGTCATTGCGCTCAAGGACATCGAAGTCCCGATGTTTGTGGTCGGCACCGAAAGCGATCACATCGCGCCTTGGCGATCGGTCTACAAGGCGCACCTGTTCACGGACAACGAGCTGACATTCGTGCTGACGAGCGGCGGGCACAATTCCGGCATCGTGTCCGAGCCCGGCCATCGCCACAGACATTACCGGTTCGGCGTGCGCAAGCCGTTGGATCGTTATCGCGATCCCGACACCTGGTCGAAGACGGCGCCGGTGGTCGACGGGTCTTGGTGGGAGGCGTGGTTCGACTGGCTGGCCGCAAAGAGCGCGCCAAATCTCGTGCCTGCACGTTCAGATCGCAGGGCGGCTGGACAGCTTCAACCGCTGTGCCCTGCTCCCGGGGCGTTCGTCTTGCAGCGCTGAGCCAGCCTGTTGTCACCGCGACCGGCCGACATCTGGAACGCTCCGGGAAACGCTCATCGTTGCCCGCGTGTTCGATCCCACCAGGGGCAGACGCCGGACATGCGCTCGTAATTGCCGTCCATGACTTGGACCGGCGCGCGGTGCGTGAGGATGTCGGGCTCGGCCGAAGGGGGCGCGCCGATGTCCTCGAACAGGCCCTTGTGTCCCCAGAAGCTGCCGACGCTCTTCATCTCGACGGGGGGTGTCGCGTCGTCCACCTCTCTGCCACCCCAGCCGCACTCGACGTAGATCTCGGACGGGGTACGCATGTAGTAGGACGTCATGAGATCGTTGGGGTGACGGCCGAGCGTGGCGACGATCTTCTCGGGCGTAGCCTGCACGAGATCGTAGCCCTGACCGACGTCGTCGAGCTGGAAATACTCGACCATCAGATGATGCATGCTGCGCACGGGCGCGCCGACGAGTGCAACGCTGTGGTGCCGAGGATTGACGTGCATGAAATACGCCGTCACCGGGGAAATCATGAAGTCGCTGATACGGAAGCCGAGCAGGTCCCTGTAGAAAACCAGTGCGGCATCGACGTCGGGAAACGTCAGGAGCGCATGGCCCATGCCTTGCGGGCCGGTCCGGAAACCGGAAATGTCGCGACCGGGCTTGAAGGGTTCATCGGCAACCTGGGCGCCGTAGAAGGCCTCCAGGCGATTGCCGCCGGGGTCGCGGAACGAGACGAGGCCTGCGACGCATCGCTGGTCGGCCAGCGCGGCGGGCTGGCGCTCGACGGCAACACCGGCGCTTTCGAGGCGAGCGGCCAATGTATCGAGCGCGCTGGCATCGGCGACTTCCCAGCCGAAAACCTGTGTGCCCGGCTCGATGGCCCGATCGACGAACAGGCGCTGCTTGCGATCATCCATGCGGAAAGCCCGCATCGTCCTGGCGCGGTCTACCGGCTGCATGCCGACGTTGGTGGTGGCGAATGTGGTCCAGTCGTCGAGGTTGGACGAGCTGATGCCGAGATAACCAAAAGCCTGGATTTCCATGCTCTGCCTCCAACATTTCCACTGAGCCTATGACCTCATGCGTGCCCGGGCAATTATGGAATTGAGACGTTATCGAACGATGGGTGGCCAGATTGGGCTGGAAATCGTTGAGGTTGAACGGACGACCGGGCCGAGAATTAAATTTCCACGGTTTGAACTATTGCACCGGTTTCACGGCGGATTTTCAAATTCGGGTAATTTTCTCGTTCAGCGCGCCAGGACTGTCCTGCCAATGCCTCGTCGCGATGTCGTCCGGCGGCGAATTGCTCGTGTGACCAACCATGGGCCCGCGAGCCTTTCGCCGACGGACGCGCTCAGGCGCCGAGGTCGAACAACAGCAGCTCGGCATCGGACATGCCTTCGATCGTGAGGTCGCCCGATGCCGTCACGGCGGCGCCATCGCCTTCGACCAGGAGCTGGTCGTTGAGCTTGATCGCACCCCGCGCCACCTGCACCCAGCCTCCACGGCCTGGCGCGATGGCATGGGTGACGGTCTCTCCCTTGCCGAGGAGCGTGGCGTAGAGGTCGGCGTCCTGATGAATGGTGAGCGAGCCGTCGCGGCCGCCGCGAGACCCCAGGAGACGCAGGCGGCCATGCTTCTCGGCGTCCGGAAACGCTTTCTGCTCGTATTCCGGGTTCAGTCCGGTGCGTTCCGGCATGATCCAGATTTGAAGAAGGTGCACCGGCTCCGTCTTCGAGGCGTTGAACTCGCTGTGGCGGATTCCAGTGCCGGCCGACATGCGCTGAACGTCGCCCGGACGGATCAGCGATCCCGTGCCGAGACTGTCCTCGTGTGCCAGCGCACCGTCGAGAACATAGGAGATGATCTCCATGTCGGCATGCGGATGCGCGGGAAATCCACCGCCGCCGGCCACGCGGTCGTCGTTGATGACGCGAAGCGGTCCAAAGCCCATGTGCTTTGGATCATGGTAGCGTCCGAACGAAAACGTGTGCCGGCTGTCGAGCCAACCGAAGTTCGTGTGGCCGCGATCCTCGGCCTTCCTGATGGTGATGCCCATCGTGATTTGCTCCTTCACGTCGCGTGACGCTGGACCCAGGCCACATAGCGATCCATCCAGCCCTGAAGGAACGGACGGCTCGCGGCGCCAATGTTGCCGTCGGCCTCGAACAGGCCCTCCTTCATCTGGACGAAGGCTTCGGGCTGGCCCAGGGTCGGCATGTCGAGATAGCCGAGGATGTTGCGCAGGTGCTGCTGGGCCAGCGCCGTGCCGATGGCCCCCACGGACACACCGATGACGCCGGCCGGCTTGCCCGCCCACGCGCTCTGGCCATAGGGGCGCGAGGCGTGGTCGATGGCGTTCTTCAGCACGCCGGGGATCGAGCGATTGTACTCGGGCGTCACGAACAGAACGCCATCCGCGGCTGCGATTTCGGCCTTCAGCCGCTCGACGGCCGGTGCCTGATCACCGTCGTCATCCTGGCTGTAAAGCGGCAGATCGCCGATCTCGACCAGTTCGAACGTGAACTGTGGCGGTGCGAGTTTCGCAAGGGCGTGGGCCAGCTTCTTATTGAAGCTGTCCTTGCGGAGGCTGCCGACGACAACTGCGATTTTCGTGGTGGTCATGATCGTCTCCATCGATTTGCGTATTTTCTTGTTCAAGCGGCTTCTGCGAGCAGAGCGGCAAGGTCGAGCCGTCGCGTGGACATCGCCAGCGTGCCATCGGCATTGCGGGGCCAATCGGCCTCGGCGCGGTCCCAATAAAGCTCCAGGCCGTTGCCGTCGGGATCATCGAGATAGAGCGCCTCGCTGACGCCATGGTCACTCGCGCCCGTCAGCTCGATACCCGCCTCGTTCAATCGCTTCAGCGCCCCAGCGAGGGCCGCGCGGCTCGGATAGACGAGCGCCACGTGATAGAGCCCCGTGGTGCCGCGGGGCGGGGGACTGCCGCCCTTGCTCTCCCAGGTGTTGAGCCCGAGGTGGTGATGGTAGCCGCCGGCAGCCAGGAATGCCGCCTGGTCGCCGTATCGCTGCTTCAGGTCGAAGCCCAGGACGCCGCAATAGAACGCCAGCGCGCGGGTGAGATCGGCCACCTTCAGGTGCACGTGGCCGATGCGCACCCCGGCGTCGATCGGGTGTGGCGTGGCCTCGGGCGCGATATTGGGAAGTCTTCCTGGCAACTGCATGTGAGCCTCCTCGTCGATGTCGGTCAGGGTGCGTCCGTTACGGGCGCTGGAACGGAAACGCGGCCCAGCGAAGGGCGCCAGGCGAAGGCGCCGTCACCAAGCAGGGCCTGGACGAGCAGCATCGCCGTCCAGAAGGCCGGGAACTCCCAGCCGCCCTTGGGGGCAGAGAACAGCCAGCCATTGCCTACGTGCTGGAGCGTTGCGCCCAGCAGGATGGGAAGCAGCAACAGGGCAATGGGGCGGGTCCATGCGCCGAGCAGCAGGGCGATGCCTCCGCCGATTTCGCCGGCAATGACGAGGTAGGCGAAGAAGCCCGGATAGCCGATGCTCTCGAAGAACGAGACGGTGCCGGGAATTGTGAATGTGAAGACCTTGAGCAACAGCCCGTGGGCCAAGAGCATCAGCCCCAGGCTTACCCGGAGCAGCAGGGCGGCATAGGGCGCAGTCGACGTATGGATCATGGCATCCTCCTGAAAGTTGTGCATTGCCGCCTATGTGCGCGCTCCATCGGAGTTTGATAATCGTGGAAAATCGAATATCAAATCACACTGATAGTGTGAGGTAATGGACATGCTCGATCGCATCACGGGATTGCAGGTGTTTGCGCGGGTCGCCGCGCTGGGAAGCTTGTCGGCGGCAGCGCGCGCCCTTGGCATGTCGCAAACCATGGCGACGAAGCACGTCGCCGCGCTTGAGCAACGGCTCGGCACCAGGCTGCTGCATCGCACGACGCGCCGGTTGACCTTGACGGAGGCGGGACGCGGCTACCTGGCGGCGGTGGAGCGTATCATTTCCGACCTCGAGGAGGCCGACGCCAATGCCGCCAAGGAGTCCGTCGAGGTCCGAGGAACGCTGCGCTTGAATGCCCCCGTGTCCTTCGGCATTCGCGAGGTGGCGCCGCTGCTGTGCGAGCTGACGCGACGCTGCCCTGATCTCAGCGTCGATCTGGGGCTCAACGACCGCTACGTCGATCTCATCGAGGAAGGCTGGGATCTCGTCATCCGCATCGGAAGGATGGGTGATTCGACGATGGTCGCGCGCAAGCTCTCGCCTTGCCCGCTGGTCGTCTGTGCGGCGCCGTCCTACTTAGCCGCCCACGGCCGGCCAAAGCATATCGCCGATCTCCAGCACCACAGTTGCCTCGGCTACACGCTGTCGCGCTCGGTCGGCGTCGCGCGCTGGTCGTTCGGCAAGGACGGCAAGGCACACGTGCCCGTGTCCGGCTCGCTCAAGGCCAACAATGGCGATGTCCTTGTCGCAGCTGCAATTGCCGGGCAAGGCATCGTCTACCAGCCCTATTTTCTCGTCGGCCGCGAAATCCAGGCCGGTCTGCTCGAGCCATTGGAACTCGATCACCCCACCGTCGAACTCGATGGCATCTTCGCGCTCTACCCTTCGGACCGTCGCCCGCCGGCGAAAGTACGCGTGGCCATCGACTTCCTGACAGAGCGCCTGCGGCAACCAGAACCGCCTCGTGTCCCGACCGCAAAGTCCGTCTCGTTCCGCGGCGAGCGTTGAACGGACTTTGCGGTCAAAAGGGACATGAGCAAAACCATCGACTGCGTATGGCGTGGCGATTGGACATCCGCTCGACGAGCCAGCGTCATTACCAGGGCAGATCACTCTGCTCCCACCTCTCCTCCGGTTCCCCGGCCAAGCGGGCGGGTGCGAGCCCGGCCGCGTCGAGCCGGGGTCTTTCCCGGCGCTGTCGGAGCACAGCGCCGCCACGCCCGTCGCGTGCTGGACCGCGATGGATCCCGGAAAGCTGCGCTCCGCGCGGCTTCCGGGAAACCGGAGAAGAGGATGGCACGGCCTCTTGGGAACCGGGTGAGCGGAGGATAGGGCGCAATTTCCGGGAAACCGGGAGGTGTGGCAAGACCATCGACACGAGGAAGCAACAGAGTTGTTCGCCACAGCCAGCGCAATTCACTCTGATCCCACCTCTCCTCTCCGCTCCTCCGGTTCCCCGGCCAAGCGGGCGGGTGCGAGCCCGGCCGCGTCGAGCCGGGGTCTTTCCCGGCGCTCTAGGTGCACGGCGCAGCGGGGACGCTGCGTCAGCGGGTGCGGCTGGCGAGTTCGCGGACGACGTGCGCTATCTGTTCAGGTTCGACCGGCTTGGAGATGATCGGCGTCACTTCACGGTCGAGGCCGCTGGGCAGGGATTTCTCGGTGAAGCCAGTGACCATCGCGAAGGGAATGCGCAAGCGATGAAGCTCGGCGACGATGGCATCGACAGGCTCACCCTGAAGGCTGCCGTCGAGCAGAACGATATCCGGCGGCTTCCTGGCGATCGATGCAAGGGTGGCGTTGACGGATGCCAGGGGACCTACGGCGACGAAGCCGTTGCCGGCGACAATTTCTTCGAGTTCCAAGGCGATCAAGGGTTCGTCTTCCACGATCATCACCTCGAGCCGGCGTCGCTCGCGCGCCGTCCTGCGGTTCTCCTCGCGCCGCGTGTCGAAATAGGTCGTGGGACCGGCATGCGAGCCGCTCGTCTCGATCGACATCCTGCAAATCAAGCCCGCGGGGGCGAACGTCAGCTCGGCGCGGAGATTGGATTGCTTGCCCGTGCGCTCGATCAGCGTCGTTCCGAAACCCTTTGCTTCGGGGCTGGTGGCCGGGGGGCCGCCCGTTTCCTGCCATGTGAGGTCGACGCGGTTGGCGTCGTGGGGATTGCGCTTCCAACGGACGGACAGGCGGCCGTCGCGCCCCGACAATGCGCCGTGCTTGCGCGCGTTGGTGGCCAACTCGAAGAACATCAGGGAAAGCTGCAATGCGGCCTGTGCCGGAATGAAGGCATTCTCGCCCTCGATCGAGATCTGCCGGTCGATCTCATCGCCGATGGCAACCTGATCGACGATGAGTTCGCGAAGCCAGGCTCCCGACCACTGCGAGGAGACGAGCAGATTGTGGGCCTGCGCCAGCGACTGGAGGCGCGCATTGAACGAGGCGGTGAAGTCTCGCGGCGTCCGCGCACGCCGGGCCGTCTGCGCCGCGATCGCCTGCACGATGGCCAGCGTATTCTTCACGCGATGGTCGAGTTCGGCCAGCAGCAGGCGCTTCAGCTCGTCGTTGCGCCGCCTTTCGGTAATGTCGCGGTTGAGCTCGAGAACGATTTTCTGGTCATCGACGATGAGAAGCTCCTGGCGGCTGTCGACCCAGACTTCCTGGCCATTCCTGTCGATATGCAGTAGCTCGCCGGACCATGCGCCTTCGCGGATCAGCATCTGCTCGAATTCCGCGGCGGGCATCGGCAGGCGCGTCCTGAGAAGCTCGTTCGACCGGCGCCCCGTCGCTTCCTCGAGAGAATAGCCGTAAAGATCCTGGCAGCCCTGGTTCCAGGCGAGAATGCCGTCGCGCATGCTCCAGGTCATGATGGCTTCATGCGAAAGCGCGATCAGTCGCGCCTTCTGCCGCAAGCGCTCGGACCAGTTGCGCTGTTCGTGGATGTCCGTATTCGTGCCGCACCACAGGGTGATGCGGCCGGCGTCGTTGCGAATGGGCATCGCGCGGGACAGAAACCAGCGATATTCGTCTGCGGCGCTGCGGAGTGGAAACGTATCCTCCCAAGGTTCGCCGCTTTCGAAATGCATGGAAATCTTGGCGACCACGGCATCGACGTGATCGGGGTGAAGGACGGACTTCCATCCCCATCCCGCCATCGCTTCGATCGAGGTGCCCGTGTAGTCGTACCAGCGCTTGTTGAACCAGAAGATGTGGCCGCTCGGGTCGGCCATCCAGGCGAACTGGGCGATGTTGTCGGCGACGGCCCGGAACCGGTATTCGCTGATGCGGAGCTTTTCTTCGAGTTGCTTCGTCCGTGTGATGTCGCGCGAGATCGCGAGGATGCGATGATCGTTGCCGTTGCGGCGATCGACCCTGGTCACCGAGACGTCCCACCAGCGATCCTCGCCTTTCGCGGTCGGACATGGCGCAGAGAAGCGGGCGACCTTGCCGCTCGCGGCGTGGGAGATCGCCTCTTTCACCTGGACGTGTGTTTCGGGCGGCCACATGGCAAGCCATGAGCGTCCGACCATTGCAGAGGGATCGTCGATCTGGAGGAGCTCGATCCCAGGCCGATTGATGGCGCGTATCAGACCATCGGCGCTGATCAGTGCGACGCAATCGGGACTTGCTCCCACCACTTCGAGGCCCGCCGCATTGTCGTCAATCTCCCCATGCCAGTGGGAGTTCGTGCCCGCATTCACCACGCCCCTCCGATCAAGCCCGAGGCCGTCCTGCATTGACCTCGAAAAACAACGCCTGGCTGATCACGGCCTTCACCATGTCCTGCCGGAATGGCTTGGAGACGAGGAACGTCGGCTCCGCCCTCTCGCCTGTCAGAAGGCGCTCGGGATATGCCGTAATGAAAACCACGGGCACTTCGATGGTGCTGAGAATGTCGTTGACGGCGTCAATGCCCGAGCTGCCATCGGCTAGCTGAATGTCGGCCAGCACCAGGCCGGGCTTCTGCTGGCCAGCCAGCTTGATCGCCTCGCTGCGCGTGCGCGCGATGCCGACGACCTCGTGACCGATATCGCTGACGAGGCTCTCGATCTCCATGGCGATCAGCGGCTCGTCCTCGATGATGAGAACCTTGGCGGCGATCTGCTCGGCGATTTCGCGCCCGGCACGGGAAATCAGCTCCTGAACCTCGGCCGGTGGGCAATCCAGGATGCGGGCGATGTTCTGCTCGTCGAAGTCCTCCACCGAGGCCAGCAGGAACGCCTGGCGTGCGCGCGGCGTCAGTGTCTCGATGCGCCGGTCGACGACGGCGCCGTTCTCGCGCAAGACCGGTTCCGCGGTCCCGTTGAGCGGCAGCGCCTCCCAGACCTTCACGAAACTCTTGTAGAGCGCCGTGCGCGGATCAAGAGAAACGTCGAACTGGCTGCCATCGGCGATCAAGGATTCCAGCATGGCAACGACATAGGCATCCCCGCGGGCCTGCGATCCCGTCAGTGCCCGTGCGAAGCGCCGGAGATACGGGAGTTCGGGAGCGATCTGTTCGGCGAGCGTACTTGCCATTTGATATCCTTGTTCGGCGTGTCACGTCATCGGCAGTGTCTTGCAGTGCGGCGCTGGGCCCTCGATTGCCAGTGCAGCGCCGCTGACGTTTGGTACCCGCGCGGCTGGGGCCGTGAGCAAACGTCAGAGGCGAAAGCTAAATTGGCAACAATTGGTTCCTAGCGTTCCCTATGGCTTCGACATTTGCATCCCCTTGCCGGGCGTCCGAGAGCAAATGTCGGAACCGGAACACTAATGGAGGTCAGCAACACCAGATCGCCTTCTGCAGGTTTCGTCTGGGGAGACAACGCCGTGGCTTTCGGAAAGGTTCCGGGCCTCGGAAGTTTCAGCCGCGGGTGTTGGCGTGGATCGTGCGGTGCGCGTCGTTCAAAGGACTTCGTCGACGGATAGAAGGGTGGCGAGCTTCTGGCGTGCGCGGTTGACGCGGCTTTTCATCGTGCCGACGGCGCAGCCGCACATCAGTGCCGCTTCCTCGTAGGAGAAACCTTCGGCCCCCACGAGGATCAGGGCTTCGCGCTGGTCGGGCGGCAAGGTCTGGAAGGCCGCGCTGAAGTCGAGCATGTCCATGTGGTCGGACTGATTGCCGTTGGTGGCGACGCCGTTCGCGTACGTACCATCGGCGTCCTCGACCTCGTTCTTGAGCTTGCGACGCTCCGACAGGAAGGCATTGCGAAGGATGGTGAAGACCCACGCCTTCAAGTTGGAGCCTTCTGCAAACGACGACTGGTTCTGCCAGGCCTTGACCAGGGCCTCCTGAACGAGATCGTCCGCCTTGTCGGCGTTGCCGCTGAGGGACCTCGCAAACGCCCGGAGATTTGGCACGAGCGCCGCCAGATCCTGCTGGAAAGTCGAGCTCGGGTTCGTAATCAAGAATCATCTCCCGATTTCTTGTTCGATCGCGCCAAGTCGTTCAAGAGTTTGCTGAACCGGTCCGGCAAAGGCTCGGAAACGATTTCCGCGTACGCCCGCTTCAATTGTCGCCCGATGCTGGCTTGAATTTCGGGAGGCAGACTCTGTTCGCCCGTGTTTTCCAGCTCGTGGGCCTCAACCCTCTTATCCATCTCTTTATTCTCGTTTCCCGGCATTTCTGGTCCTCGGGTCGTCGTGCGCTCACAAGTGGGAACACTATACCGCTTCAACACCCCGTAACGTGCATCGACGCGCGCTCCTTTTGCCATCTTCTACAAATACGATGACCGTAACCCCTCGGGCGCCACGAAAACGGCGGCGAGCGTGGTCACGCTCGTCGCACGAAGCCGACCACAAGGGAGATGACGAAGAGAGCTATGGCCACCCAGAAGAGAATGCGCGCACCTTCCATGGCGGTGCCGGCGACACTGCCGAAGCCGAGGAACGCGGCCACGAGCGCCACGACGAGAAATACGATCGCGTAATGGAGAAGATTGCCCATTTGGGATGCCTTTCATACGAGGGACATGCCTTTCCAACGCGTACGCTGCGCAGACGTTCCCGCCGACGGGTGGAAAATAGTCGGGGCGGCCCGGCTGCGGCGCGCGCGACAGCGCAATGGGCTGTGAGTGCCGGCAGGTGGCGGGGCGTGACGTCCGTCAGGCTGAAATAGGGCCATGAGACCGCTGCGCCGGTCATTGCTGCATAGCGCCCGTTCGATTGCGGTGCGTCGGAATGATAATTGTTTCTGTTTTCACCTGGATCGATGGGCTGCTTCGGAACGGGCAATCGAAATGCAAATGCCCCGAACCGATGTGGTTCGGGGCAATGCCGTATCGGTCGAACTGCGTCGCCGCGAGGGCTCCGGGTGACCAACCTGCCGGCGGTTAGTTGGCCTTGGGCAGGCGCGGCAGGGCCTTGGCCTGCTCGCTCGTCATCTTCAGGACCACGCGATCGCCGACGAGGTCGAACTGGTTCGGCATGATCCGCACGCGCGTCTCGCCCATGCCGAGGAAGCCGCCGATATCGGCGTGCAGCGCGGTCACCTTGCCGGACCCGTCGCGGGCAAAGGCCGAAACCTCGCCGAGGTTCTTGTTGTCGCTGCTGTAGACGACCTTGTCGATCCACGCCTTCGCGTCGGCCTCGGTCAGCGTGAGGTCGGTACCGCGCCTGATCGCGCCGGTGGTGGGTGCGGGCATGGTCTTGTCGATCGTCGTCTTGGGCGCAGGACCGGGATTCGCCGGGGGCGTCGTTGTGCTCTGAGCGAACACTGCGGTCGTCTGGGCCATGGCGAGGGCGAAAGTCAGCGGAATGAGTTTCTTCATCGGTTACTCCACTATTCCTGAATTGGCTTCGGGGAGATGGTTTCTGCCGCGTCGGCAGTGCGGTAGAAACGCCATTCGCAACCGTTGGTTCCCTCGTGTGGCGGATTGGACGTCCGCTCCAGTGTGGCTGCTTGTCCTGAGAGCGGACGTCCAATCGTGACGCCGCACTCATTCAATGATCTTGCTCGTGTCCCTTTGACCGCAAAGTCTGTTCAGTGCCCGCTGAGGAATGCGACGGACTTTGCGGTCGGGACACGAGTGCGGCGCGCCCCTGTCTGCTTCGTGTCAAGGCGCGTGATCAGCGCCCATTCGCAATCGTGCGTAATTCCATCGCACCAGTGAGCGTGATCGCCCGCGGTTTGCGGGAGCCGTAAATCGACTGAATGGAAATTCTATCGAGGTTGGAGAGGCCCTGCTGGGTCTCCGTGTACTTGAACGACATGACATGGCCACGGGCGCTGGGATGGTCGAGGCCGAGCACATGGCCGAATTCATGCGTCAAGACATGCACGAGATCGTAGGACGTGAGAACGCCATCGAAGCCGAGTTTCCACTTCTGCTCGGGATTGAGACAAACGAAGGCCTTCCTGATCGCCTGCCCTGGTCCGGCTGCGACGGCCCTCGTCAACAGGTCGACGAAGGCGATGCCCTTCGGCCGGGTCTGTGTCCCGATGACGATATCTGCGGCCGCTGGGTCGGCAATGCGCTTGAAGCCGAGCGGGGCCGCATCTTGCCAGCGCCCCAACGCCACGGCGATGGCTTCGTCGATCGCGCCATGATGGAGCGTGGATCGCTCCTGCAGGTTCTGGACACCGCCGAGGGTGCCACAGTTGGCGCCCGCCTCGAGGGTCGTCTGCTCCGGCAACACGGCGAATGTCAGCGTGAGGTCGCGCGTATCCGCAGCGGTGCTTTTGTGCCATGCGACGGGAGCGCCGCCGAATTGGAGCAGACTGACGCGCTCGCCGGCGATGGTATTGCCCGCCAGGACGCCAAGAACCAATCCGAAGACCCCTATTCGCAGCAGCGACCGCATTCCCCCCCGACCCAGCACATTGGCGGCATTCACCAATTTTATTAGACGGCTTTGCGTTACAGCGCGGCGTGCTTTGATGTCGCGCTTTATCCCGGCAAGAGTAGAATGCCTTGCAGGGCTTCGTACAGGTGCGCGTCACACTGCGCGTACAATAGCCTGCATGATGTGCCGTTGGATACTGCAATGGCAGCGGGACGCAGCCTGAACTCTGCATCAGTTGCCCTCGTAAGAGAGATTCGACGTCCGCATGCCGAAACTGGCGCCTTATCTGCGTGCACCGCTGCTGGTCCTTGCGCTTTGCCTCGCCGCCACGGGGCTTGCGGCCTGGAGCAGCCGCGCGCTGATGCTATCGGAGGCCAGCCGCACTTTCGCGCTCGAGGCCAAGAACCTGCGCGATGCCATTTCGGATGCCATGAAGGCCTACTCGCAGGTTCTGCGGGCGGGCGCGAGCTTTGCAGCCGCCGTGGGCGAGCCGACGCGGGAACAATGGCAGGCTTTCACCGAAGCGCAGCATTTCGAAGCGTCGTTTCCGGGCATCCAGGGCCTCGGCTACGCGGTGGTGCTTGCACCGGGCGATATCGCGGGGTTCGAGGAGAGGGAGCGGGCTCGCGGGCGGCCGAATTTCTCCGTCCAGCCGGCGGGTCGGCGGGACAAGTATGCCGTCATCACGTTTCTGGAGCCGGGCGATTGGCGCAATCTGCGCGCTGTCGGCTTCGACATGTTCTCCGACGCGACCCGGCGCAAGGCCATGAACCGGGCCGAGCTGACGGGGGAGCCCAGCCTGTCGGGGCGCGTGACGCTGGTGCAGGAGACGGCAGCCGATCCGCAGCCGGGTGTGTTGATGTACTTGCCCGTCTACGGCGCAAAAGGGCAGACGCGAGCCTTCGTGTATGCCGCCTTCCGGATGTCGGATCTGGTCGGGAAAGTGCTGAAGGCCCAGGCACCCGACTCTGCACGTCTGGCGACGGCAAAGATCTACGATGGCGCGGAGGCAACGCCTGCCGCGCTCCTGTTCGATGGGACGCAGCAGGCCGCGGGCACGTCGTCGCGCGACCCGAAGGCCGCCTACGCCGTGTCGTTGCCGTTGGCGATTGCCGGCACCGAGTGGATGATGCGCGTCGCATCGACGCCAGCGTTCGAGCGTTCCGTCACGACGGGACGTGTTTTCCTGGTCGTTCTAGCCGGCAGCCTGTTGAGCCTGCTCATCGCGTTCATCGTCGGCACGATAACCCATACGCAGATGCGCATGGGGGTGGCGACAGAGAGCCTGGCCAAGGAGATCGCCATCCGCAAGCAGGCCGAAGAGGCCGCCGGCATCGCCAACCGCGAGCTCATCCATCGCGCGAAGAACACGTTTGCCGTCATCTCGGCCATCGCATCGCAAACGGCCCGCCACAGCACGTCGGTCGACGACTTCATGCATGATTTCCGAGACCGCTTGAATGCGCTGGCGCGCATCCAGGACCTGCTGCGGCCCGATCAACAGCGCGCCACGGACCTGGGGCAGCTCATCGAGGTCGTTCTGAAGCCCCATGTGACGAACGTCGAGGAGCGGCTGGCCGTCGGTGGTCCGGCCGTTCCCGTACCGCAGAACGAAGCGCTGGTGTTCAGCCTGCTCATCAACGAGCTGGCAACGAACGCGACGAAGTACGGTGCCTGGTCGGTTCCCACGGGAAAGGTCGACCTGAACTGGCAGGTCGACCGGACCGCATCGCCGCCGACGCTGAAGCTGGCGTGGCAGGAAAGCGGGGGGCCTGCGGTCGAGGAGCCTCGGCGGCGCGGCTTTGGCAGTTCCGTCATGTCGTTCGTGGTGGAGCGGAGCATGAACGGCACGCTGCAGACGGATTTCGCCGTCACGGGCATTCGCCACCAGTTCACCGTGCCGTGGGGCGTACTCCAGGACGTGTAGAGCCCGGGAGAGCTGCACGTGGCCGGTCGTGCCAGCCACGTGCCTGGCGCTCATGCGGGGCGCTCCGTCAGGCTTGTTGCGCCTTGCGCAGTTTCCGGTTCACCGCGCAGGTGACTGCCATCAAAGAGGCGGACACGATGCTGCCACTGCGGCCGACGCCGTAGAGGCGCTGGCCGCCAACCTCTGCCTCGACGAAGGCAATGGCATTGGCATTGGAGCCGCTGCTGATGGAATGCTCGGAATAGCTGAAGACGTTGATCTTCTGTCCCGAAGCCTTGCCGAGCGCGTCCACGAAGGCATCGATCGGGCCGTTGCCGCTGCCTTCGATGGTCGTCTCCTTGCCGTTGTGGCGCATCTTCGCCGTGAGTTCGCGCACTTCGGAGGCGTGGCTGCCGACCCGCGTGACGTGCTCCACGAACTGCCAGGGCGAACGGGCATCGAGATATTCCTGCTCGAAGGCAGCCCAGATGTCGGCCGCCGTCTGCTCACGGCCGGTGCTGTCGGATCGCTCCTGCACGACGCCGGAGAATTCCACCTGCAGCGCGCGCGGCATCTGGATGCCGAACTCGGTCTCCATGATGTAGGAAATGCCGCCCTTGCCGGATTGCGAGTTGATCCGGATGACCGCTTCGTAGCTCTCGCCGACGTCGGCGGGGTCGATGGGCAGATACGGCACGTCCCAGATCGGGCTGTTCGACTTGGGCAACGCCTTGAGGCCCTTGTTGATGGCGTCCTGGTGGCTGCCGGAAAACGCCGTGAAGACCAGCTCGCCCGCGTAGGGATGGCGCGGATGCACGGGCAACTGGTTGCAGTACTCGACCGTGGCGCGCAGCTCGCGCATGTTGTGCATGTCGAGCCTGGCGTCCACGCCCTGGCTGACCATGTTCATGGCGAGCGTAATGATGTCGACATTGCCGGTGCGCTCGCCGTTGCCGAAGAGCGTGCCTTCGATGCGCTCGGCCCCGGCCATGAGGCCCAGCTCGGCCGCGGCGACACCCGTGCCCCGATCGTTGTGGGGGTGCAGGGACAGGATCAGGGAATCGCGCCGCGAGAAATTGCGGTGCATCCACTCGATCTGGTCGGCGTAGACATTGGGCGTGGCGACTTCGACCGTGGCTGGCAGGTTGATGATGGTCTTGTTGGCGGGCGTCGGCTGCCAGACGTCCATGACGGCCTCGCAGATCTCCAGCGCGTAGGGCAGTTCCGTCTGCGTGAAGCTCTCGGGGGAATACTGGTAGACGACGCGGGTGCCGGGTACCTCCGTCGCCGCCAGATCCTTGATGAGCCGGGCACCGGACACGGCGATGTTGGTGATGCCGGGGCGATCCAATCCGAAAACCACACGGCGCTGCGTCGTGGACGTGGAATTGTAGAGATGGACGATGGCCTGCTTCGCGCCCCTGATGGCTTCGAACGTCCGCCGGATCAGCTCTTCACGGGACTGGGTCAGCACCTGGATGACGACGTCGTCGGGGATGAGGTTCTGCTCGATGATCATGCGGCAGAAGGCGAAGTCGGTCTCCGACGCGGACGGAAAGCCGACCTCGATCTCCTTGAAGCCCATGGCGCAGAGCGCCTTGAACATCCGCAACTTGCGCTCGGGCCCCATGGGCTCGATGAGTGCCTGATTGCCGTCGCGCAGGTCGACCGAGCACCAGATCGGGGGGGCTGAGATGACCTTGGACGGCCAGGTGCGGTCCGGCAAATTGATGGGCGGGAACGACTGGTATTTTTCGATCGGCATGGACGACATGGGCAGGGCCTTTACGACTTGACTGTCTTGCAGTGTGGTTCGCGACAACCGCCCTTAGAACGGCACCAAGATCGCTTGATCAGCCGGGAATGCGTTCCGGCATGGCCGATTTCGGCAAGCGTTGACGAACTTGGGGGGACGAGGGGTATGGCTGCGCTTAGATCTCTGGGCTTGGCAGATGCCAAGCGTCACCCGACGCAATCAGTGCGTCGGGACAATAAGTCGAAGGCCCAGGAGCCGATCTGAGGATCTGCGCGTCATAGTTTCGAAGATAAGTGAGGACGCGGATCTAGGCAAGTTGCAAAAAATAATCGGATTACATGCGGCAAGCGATCCTCGGCCTCAGCGGGGGGGCGCGGGCTCAGGATTGCAGAGCGCGCGGCGTGGGGCACGTGACCAGCCCTGTCGCGAGACGAGCGCGGGCCTGTGTGCGCCATTTGCGGCGTCGCAATCAGGAAGTGCGGCGCGCGAACAGCAATGTGCCGCCCAAGGCCAACATGATCACGCCAGACGTTTGGCGCATGCGAGCGACAAGCGAAGGCCGCTGAACAAGTCCGTCTCTGGCTTTCGCCGCCCAATAGGCGACGACCACATCGACGCCCGTGTTCAGCGCCACCGATATCAGCCCGAAAACGATGAACTGCCACGCGATCGTCTCCGACGGGTCTACGAACTGGGGGATGAAGGCGAGAAAGAACGCCGCTGTCTTCGGGTTCAGCGCCTCGACGAGAATTCCCTCTCGAAAGGCCTGCCGTACCCCCGTCGTTTCGATCTCGACGGGGGCCGCAACGCGCGCCTCGCGCCAGGTCTTGAGGCCGAGCCAAATGAGATAGACCGCGCCGGCGATTTTCAACGCCGTGAAGGCTTCGGCGCTCGCCATGACCAGTGCCGAGATGCCGACCGCACCTGCCAGCACGTGGAATAGTCCACCGACCCCCGTCCCGAAACTCGATGCCATGCCTTCGGGGCGACCGCCAGCAAGCGTGCGTGCGGCTACGTAGAAAATGCCCGGCCCTGGCGTTACGGCCACCAGCAGCGCGGCTGCAAGGAACAGCAAGACGTTCGAAGTGTCGGGCATCGTTCCCCCGGAAGAAAGTGGTGCTCTGCGTCGTCTGGCGTGTTTGTCGATCAAGCGCAAGTCGCGGCGTGCCGGCTCTGGGCCACCGTCAGGTCGAGCGATCCAAGCCGAGCGGGGTTTTCCGCCGGTATCTACTCCGCGGCAGCCAGAGCGGGGCCTTCGTCGACGGGCAGGCCGAGCGCGCGGCGGATCGACTGGTGATAGTGGATCAAGGCGGGCTCGTTGCGGCCGTAGACGACATGGGACTGCGCATCGGAATTGAAGCCGATCTGCATGCTGCGGCCGGCGGGGAAATCCTCCGTCGTGACGACGCGCACGACCAGCTCCATGTTGGCGTCCCAGTGCCGCCGCTCTTCCTCGGTCTCGATGGGCCTGGGGATGTAGAGCGAGGTTTCCATCAGTGCACGGTCGGGACGCCCTTCCTCGGGGAAGATGCGGAAGATCTCGACGTGGTCTCCCTGCGGCACGAACAGCGTGTTGGCGAACATCGAGTAGACGATGGTCGTGTTCCACATCAGGTCCCAGTCGGATTACGGCATGTCGCGCAGCCGTCGAGCTTGGTGCGGGCGAAGAACAGCCAGAATTGGGGCCGTAGGGCGTGAAGTGGCTGACGTTGGTGTGCAGGATCGGCCCGAGCGAGTTCTTGTGCAGGAAACCGATGTGGTAGCTCTCGTGGAATGTATCGACGAGGATCTTCCAGTTCATGGTCTCGTGCGTCACCTTGCGGTCGTGCAGGTGGTAGCCTTCGAGATTCCAGCGCGCGAGATTAGGTCCCATTCCCGCGAGCCACGGCTCGATGTCGAGATCCGGGGAGCCATCCGCGGCGGGTGTCGGCAGCACCCAGACCATGCCGTATTTCTCGGCGAGCGGCAGGGGCTTGAGACCCGGCCGTTCCGAGCGGACGCCGGGAAAGGCATTCTCCTCGGGCAAGCCGCGCAGCGTTCCGTCGTTGCCATAGGTCCAGCCATGATAGGGACAGGTGAAGGTGCCGGAGCGGCCGCAGCCTTCGGCAACCTTGGCGCCGCGATGGCGACAGACATTGAGGAAGGCGCGTAGCTTGCCGTCGCCCGCCCTTGCGATGAGGATGGGCACGCCGGCGTAATCGTCGGTGCGAAAGTCCCCGGCCTTGGGCCAGTCGCAGGAAAGGCCGGCCACGATGGGACGTTGGCGGAAGAGAATCTCTTCCTCGCGCTTGTGGCGCTCAGGACAGGTGTAGGCGCTGACGGGATTGCGCCAGGGAGCGTCCGTCATCGCCGTGGTCTTGTTCTCGACGTGCTCCAGGAGCTGCGTCAACAGCTCGATTTCCTCGGCCCGGTCCATTGCGTTTCCCTCGTGTGCTGTTCGTCTTCTTGTTCTTTGTCATTTGGCATTCCAATCAGCCTATCCCTGTGCGGACCACTTTGCCAAGGCCGGCGGTTGGGAATAGCCTGGGGCTCGTCAGCAAGCTCGGGAGGTTTCGATGATCACGGCGATCGTGCGCTTTGCGCTTCCGAAATCGGTGACGTCGGAGAAGGCCGCGGAGATGTATCGCGGCTCGTCACTGAAGTACCACGGCATGCCCGGCCTGATCCGGAAGTACTATCTCTACGATCCCGAGACCAGCAGCGGGGGTGGCGTCTATCTCTGGGAGAGCCGGGAGGCGGCGGAACGTGTCTACACCGCGGAATGGAAGGCCGGCTTGACCGAGCGCTACGGCACGCCGCCGCAGATCCAGTATTTCGAGTCGCCGGTGATCGTGGACAACGCGCTGCCCGAGAAGCGGGACGCGGCAGAGTAGGGCCGCAGCGGGGCGGCGCAGCGGCAACAGTGCGGGCTACGGCAAAGCCCCCGCGCGTGGGCGCGAGGGCTCGGGTCGGGCTGCGAGGGGGCCATGAGCCCCACCCGGAATCCCTGCCGGATTACCAGCAGACCTTCTTGTAGTGGCCGTAGTGGTAGACCCATTTGCAGCTCGGCACGTAGTAGCTGTAGTGGTTGTAGTGGCGGTAGTACGGCTTGTAGTAGTGCTTGTGGTGATAGTGGTGCTTGTAGCCGTAGTGCTTGTAGTAGCCGTGATGCTTGTGGCCGTATCCGCCGGCGTTGGCAGCCGGAGCGAGCGCCGTCGTTGCCGCGATGATGCCGCCGACCAGGGCCATGAGGACAGACTTCTTCATTTTCAAACTCCATTTGGTTTGCTGAGCGTGGCTGCTGTTGTCTCGTGCCGTGCTCGTCATGTTCAAAATGTACGATGTTCAAAAACAAAGTTCAATAATGGAATCGCCGGGCCTGGACACAAGTTCGTGAGGGGCCGTGATCGGCTGGAAGAGGGAGTGGTGGCGCGCCTTGGCTGGGCCGGCGGCGCGATGCTGCGGGGGCTTTTCCGGTGGGTGCTGGCTCAGCGGGAGCTGGCCAGCGGCGTGCGCGCGGGCAGCCGGTCCGATTTGCCGCCCTTCGGAGCGGCGGCGTCGATCCAGCGCAGGTTTCTTCCCGAATAATTGCGCCGCACGCTGTCGGGTTCAGCCGCGAGCCAGCCTGCGGGACGTGTCTGCTGGACCGCGAACACTGGATGGGGGGCGAGGTCTTCCGACAACATCAAGATCGCCCCCAGACCGACAGGGATAGCGAGCAGAAGTGCCAGTACCACGCCGCGCGTTCGCGAGGGCGCGCGCTTGCCGACGGGGCGACCGCTGTTCCTGCGCGGTTCGACGGACAAGCGGGGGTGGGATTGGCGGCTCTCGAGCAAATTTCGGCTGTGAGCTTGCGGAAGCATCGGGCGATCGCGCGTCTGTGCCTGGAGGCGCGTAATGACGCCTTCGGCGTCGAAACCTGCCATGCGGCCATAGGTGCGGAGCGCCGTGTGGAGCGTCGCGATGGGCGGCAGTTGCTTCAGATTTCCAGTCTCGAGCGCATCGAGGGTCCAGGGAGAGAGGCCCAACCGATGGGCGAGAGCTTCGCGAGGTAGGCCCAGGCGGGCGCGAAACCGGCTGAAGCTGGCGGCAATGACCGGGTCATACCCGCTCGGCCGCTCGTCGATCGCAATGAGCGTTATCTGCCTGACATTGCCAGGCCGCTGCGCAAGGCTGGGCACGGCTACCCCCAACGCAATACTAGGTGCACGATGCAATTGGGGAATTATTCCTATGCGCATCATCTGCTGTCAACGCAAATTCTTTGTGCGGAATATCGTCGGGGCAACGAGGCAAAAGACGACAATGTGGGCCCGATCGCGAAGGCCGTCTCCGTCCGCGGCGGCTGTCGACCGACTGCGTAGTCGGGGACGTCAGATCTCGATGCCTTCGTGCTCGGCGAATTTGCGGAGCGCATCGCGCATGTGGGGTTCACCGCGCGCGATGAGGTCGCCGAGGATCTCGCGGGCGCGGCCGGCGTCGAGCGACATCAGCATGGCCTTGACCGGGCCGATGTTGGACAGCGACATGGACAGCGAGCGGAAGCCGAGGGCAATCAGCGCCATCGCCTCGAGCGGCCGGCCACCGATCTCGCCGCAGACGGCTGCCTGCACGCCGTGTCGTTCGGCAGCTGCAACGATCGCCTGCAAGGCGCGCAGGAACGGCGCCGACAGGCTGTCGTAGCGACCGGAGACCCTGGTGTTCTCTCGATCGGCGGCGAAGAAGTACTGCAGGAGATCGTTGCTGCCGATCGACACGAAATCGACCAGCGGCATGACCTCGTCGAGCTGGAAGAGGAGCGAGGGCACCTCGATCATGATGCCGAAGTGCAGGCGCTCGGGTACGCCGCCGTTGCGGCGCCGCGCCAGCTCCAATTCGCGGTCGACCAGCTCGCGTGCCGTCAGGACTTCGGAAACGTCCGAAACCATCGGCAGCATGATGCGCAGGTCGCGCGTGCCGCTCGCGCGCAGCAGAGCGCGCACCTGCGTGCGGAACAGCGCCGGCCGGTCCAGCCCCAGGCGGATGCCGCGCCAGCCGAGTGCGGGGTTGCTCTCGTGGCGATGGCGCAGATAGGGCAGCATCTTGTCGCCGCCGATATCGAGCGAGCGGAAGGTGATGGGTTTGCCCTTCGCTTCCTCGATGATCGCCTTGTAGGCGGCGGTCTGCCGTTCGAGCCGCGGAAACGACGGCGCGATCATGAACTGCAGCTCGGTGCGGAACAGTCCGATGCCGTCGGCACCGGCTTCATCGAGATGGGCGACGTCCATCTGCAGGCCGGCATTCATATGCAGCTGCACCCGGCAGCCGTCGCGCGTGACTGCCGGTTGATCCTTCAGGGTGCGATACTTGCGCTGGCGCCGCGCGCGAAACCGCGCCTTGTCTGCATAGGCAGAGATGACCTCGCCCGTCGGGCGGATATGGATCTCCCCCGAATCGGCGTCGAGAATAATGGGATTGCCGCGTTCCACGCGCTCGATGATGCCGGGCACCTGGCCGATGGCGGCAATGCCGAGCGCGCGCGCGACGATTGCCACATGGCTCTGTCCGCTGCCGTCCTCGATCACCAGGCCGCGCAGGCGCGAGCGGTCGTAGTCGAGGAGGTCGGCGGCGCCCATGGTGCGGGCGACCAGAACCGCGTCGTGGGGCATGTCGTCGACCGGCGTCGCGCCCTGCTTGCGCGCGGTCAGGATGCGCAGCAGACGGTCGGAGAGATCGTCGAGATCGCGCAGGCGCTCGCGCCAGAACGGATCGCCCTGGCGGAGCATGCGCACGCGCGTGCGGTTCTGCACCTGATCGACGGCGGCCTCCGCGGTCAGGCCCGAGCCGACCGCCTCGTGAAGGCGCCGCTGCCAGCCGCGGTCGTTGGCGAACATGCGGTAGGCTTCGAGCACGTCGCGGTGCTCGCCTTCCTTGGCCAGGCCGCCCTGGTCGAGCATCTCGTCGAGCGTGGTCTTGAGTTCCACCAGGGCTGCGTCGAGATGCTCGATCTCGGCTTCCACGTCGGCGGCCATCAGCTCGGTGATGACGACACGCGGCGCGTGCAGCACGACATGCCCGAGCGCGATGCCGTCGGAGATCGACTGTCCGCGCATTACGGCGCTGGCGCTGATCGACGCCGAGCCGGCCGGAACGGCGCCCTCGACGGCGCCCGTGCTCAGATGCTCGGCCAGTACCATGGCCGTGGTCTGCAGCGCCTCGACGTCTTCCTCGGTGTATTCGCGCTGCGTCTTGTTCTGGACCGTGATGACGCCCAGGACCTCGCCGCTGCG
The DNA here is from genome assembly GCA_041397775.1 of Hyphomicrobiaceae bacterium. Classification (GTDB taxonomy): domain Bacteria; phylum Pseudomonadota; class Alphaproteobacteria; order Rhizobiales; family Hyphomicrobiaceae. The sequence continues at coordinate 113,480 of JAWKWB010000009.1, forward strand.
CAGAATGGGAACTGCGAGCAGCGAGTGATAGATCTCCTCGCCCGTTTCGGGGCGGTAGGAGAACGCGGGATGCGATTGCGCTTCCGGCTCGTTGATGGGCACGCGCAACTCGGCGCAGCGGCCGACCAGGCCTTCGCCTCGCTTCATGAAGGTGGTGTGCACGGCTTCCGGGTTGAGGCCCTCCGTCGCGAACAGCTCCAATGTGCCGTCCTGGCGACGCAGATAGATCGAGCAGACCTCGGCCACCATGAGGCCGGAGACGAGGCGCACGATCTTGTCCAGACGACGCTGACCGTCGTCCGTTTCGGACATGATCTCATGTAACCGGCGCAGAATCGGTCTCAGCGCCGATTCGACCGTGCGCATCCCAATGCTCCTTGCTCGGTCTTGCGACCACATGCTTCGCATAGCACGCTGGCGACGGCATAGCCGCGCGCGTCACTGACGTCAGAAACCGCTCGTCATCGCAATCGACGCGGGACGGGAACGGCGTTCCCTCGCGCGTCATGCGGTCGGTTCACTCCGCGTCGAGACCGTAGAGCGAGTGCAGCGTGCGTACGGCGAGTTCGGCATACGCCTTGTCGATCAACACACTGATCTTGATCTCGGAAGTCGTGATGGCCTGAATATTGATGCCTTTGTCGGCCAATCCCTTGAACATTTTAGCGGCAACGCCTGCGTGGCTCCGCATCCCGATGCCGATCACCGAGACTTTCACCACATCGGCGGAGCTGTCGATATCGAAGAAACCGATGTCCTTTTTGGCGGCCTTCAAGACCTCGAGCGTGCGCGGCAGCTCGGAGACGAGGACCGTGAACGTCATGTCGGTGTGGCCGCCGTCCGCCGACAGGTTCTGCACGATCATGTCGACATTGATGCTGGCTTCGGCCAGGGGACCGAAGATGCGCGCGGCCACGCCCGGCTTGTCGGGGAGTTTGCGGAGCGTGATCTTCGCTTCATCCTTCGAAAAGGCGATCCCACTAACGACCTGCTGTTCCACGATCTCTTCCTCGTCGCAGACGGTTGTGCCGATTTCGTCGTTGCCTTGCGCGCGCACGGGCTGGATCTGATCCGGCGGCACGAAGCTCGACAAAACGCGCGTACGCATCTTGTGTACCATGGCCAACTCGACAGAGCGGGTCTGCAGGACTTTCGAGCCCAGCGAGGCCATTTCCAGCATCTCCTCGTAGGAGATCTTGGGCAGGCGACGTGCTTCGCGAACAATGCGCGGGTCGGTGGTGTAGACGCCGTCGACATCCGTGTAGATGTCGCAAATGTCGGCTTCGAGGGCCACAGCGATCGCGACCGCACTGGTATCGGAACCGCCACGGCCCAGCGTCGCGATGCGGTTGCGCTCGGGCTCGATGCCCTGGAAGCCGGTCACCACGGCGACTTCACCGGAGTCGAGGCGCTCACGCAGCCGCGATCCGTCGATATGGACGATGCGTGCGGCACCATGCGCGTGATCGGTGAGGACGGGGATCTGCCAGCCCTGCCAGGAGCGGGCGGGAATACCCATCGACTGCAGAACGATGGCGAGCAGGCCGGCCGTCACGTTCTCGCCGGAGGCGACGACGGCGTCATACTCCCGCGCATCATGCAGCACGGAGGCTTCGCGGACCCACGAGACGAGCTGGTTCGTCGTGCCCGACATCGCCGAAACGACCACGGCAACCTTGTTGCCGGCGTCCACCTCGCGCTTGACGTGGTGGGCCACATTGCGAATGCGCTCGATATTGGCGACGGATGTGCCGCCAAATTTCATTACGACCGTCGTCATGGGCTTTCCCGTGAAAGCGCCCCCACTGGCGCGGGCCCATCGAGGCCGTACGGTTCGATCGTACTTGGCCTTTTTGTCCACACCATCACAGGCGCGCGCCGGGCGGCGCCACCTGATGATTGGCGCACTCATACTCGGACCAACCAGGGCATGCAAGGCAATGTCCGCGGGATGTTCCGTCACTGTGGCGCCGGATAATCGTTCAGCGATTGCCAAAAGCGCCCAATGTACGGACAATCGGACCCATCCCAACACACTGTGAGAGAGCCGATGACGACGCAGCCCACCACACTGAAGCCGGGTCACTTCACGGTCCAGGCGACGGAGCAGATCGTCTTCGGGAGGCCCCTGGAGGAGGCGATCCCGGCGGAGGCCGACCGCTATGGGGCGCAGCGGATCTTCCTGACATCCACGCGATCGTTGTCGCGGCTCGAGAACGGGCCTCTGCAGCGCGCGCAGAAGGCCTTGGGCGACCGCCACGTCGGTACGTTCTCGACGATCTCGTCGCACAGCCCGCGCGAGGATGTGATCGCAGGGGCCAACGCTGCGCGTGCAGCGGGCGCCGATGTGCTGGTTGCTGTCGGCGGTGGCTCCGTCATCGACGCCACCAAGGCGATGCTGCTCTGCCTCTGGCTCGGATTGGAGACCGTCGAGGCGATGGAGCCGTATCGTGCCGGCATCGACGGTTCGCAAAGTGCGCCGATCGCACCGCCCGCCGATCCGATCCGGATGATCGCCGTCTCGACGACGCTGTCGGCCTCCGAGTTCACGCGCAATGCCGGCGTGACGCTTTCGGCGACGAACACCAAGCAGTCCTTCAGTCACCGCCTGATGGCGCCGCGATCGATCATCCTCGATCCGGCGGCGACGTTCGATACGCCGGACTGGCTGCTCTATTGCACGGGCATCCGGGCCGTGGACCACGCCGTGGAGAGCTACTGCAACCCATTGGCCAATCCCGCGACGGAGGCCCTGTCGCTGCAAGGACTACGGCTCCTCAACCAGGCGCTGCCGCGGATCAAGGCCACCCCCAGCGATCCCCAGGCGCGGCTCCAAGCGCAATTCGGGATGTGGCAGGCGATTTCGGCGTCCGCATCCGGCATCGGGACGGGGGCCAGCCACGGTATCGGCTATGCGCTGGGTGCCACCTTCGGGGTGCCGCACGGGCACACGTCGTGCGTCATGCTGCCCGCGGTGCTGACCTGGAATGCCGCCGTCAACGGCGAGCGGCAGACGGCGCTTTCAGCGGCCATGGGGCAGCCCGGACAACCCGCGGGCGCCTGCGTGAAGGCGCTGATTGCGGGGCTCGATCAGCCGACATCGCTGCGGGACGTGGGGATCAAGCGGGATGCGCTCGATGAGATCGCGCGGCGTGCGCTGGCCTACAAGCCCGTGCAAGTGAACCCGCGCAAGATCTCCTCGGCGGCCGACGTGCGCGAGATCCTCGAGCTGGCCTGGTGACGGGACGCGAGCGGGGCGCCACGTTGCGGCGCGTCGCGACCGGGGCGCCGCAATTGCGCCCAAAGAGCCCGGAATGATCGCTGTGTCGTTGCGTGTCGGGAGTTGAGGCGTATGGGCAGGATCGAGTTTCGCGATGAGATCGTCATTCAGGACGGTCATCCGCTGCGTGTGCTCGACGGCGATACCATCGACTATCGCGATGTGCGCTATCGGCTCGCGGGCTACGATTCCCCCGAGCGTCGCGGCGGCTCCTGCAGGAGCGTCGCATGGCGCAGATCGCCGCGTTCCGTCTGTCGTGGCTGTTGAAGCCGCACAATGTGCGCGTGTTGAAAGTTCTCGGCCGGCGCGACAAGTACGGGCGCGCGGTGGCCCAACTTCTGGTCAACGGCGAGGATGTCGCGGTGATCGCGGTGCGCGAGATGTGGGGACAGGCCTACACCAAGGGGCGTCGTGCGAGTTGGTCGTCGCCCGAGGTCGTCGCCGCCATGCTGGCGCGGCCGCCGATTTCGCCCGATACGGCCTGAACGGCGCGCTATCGCAGCGGCAACCCTTGCCCCCAAAAGAAGTGAGGAGGCCCGCTACCGGACCTCCTCTTGCGCATGGGGACCTTTGCGCGAACTCAGTAGGTGATCTTGGCTGTGGCCACGAAGCGCTCGTCGCACTGGAAGGTCTGGCCGGAGCAGAAACCGCCGGTGTTGCTGATATTCGTGTCCCAGTAGCGGAAGTCGATCGAAAAGCGATCGTGGAAGCCGGGTTCAGGCCGGCATTCCAGTACAGGTAATCGTCCGAACCGTTGCCGACGAGTGTCGCGTAGCGTGCGTCGTCGCCCGTCTGATAGCCGACGAGGGCGCTGAAGGTCGGCGTCACCGTGTGCATCTTCGGCAGGACCTGTGCGATCGAGCCTTCGACCGTCCAGACCGCGCCGGCCTTGTTGGTGTACTCGGGCGAGTAGAAGACGGTCATGCCGAGCGTGCCGTCCTTCCAGGCCTCGGCGCTGACGCCACCCTTGAGTTCTACGTAATCGAGTTCGAGAACGCCGGCGCTGTTGTCGTCGCGCGCGCCCGGATAGGTGTAGTAGATGACGCCGAAATCGAAGGTGAACTTGCCGAAGACCGGCTTGATGCCGGCATAGTAGTCGACCTCGGCGCGGGCGATCGAGCGACCGGCAGCGGCGGCATCGTCACCGAAATCGACGTTCGATCCCCAGATGCCGGCGTAGAACAGCTTGTAGGTCAGGTCGATGCCGACCTGCACGGCGGGCCGCTCGGCGGTCTGGGAAAAGCCGCGGAAAATGTAATCGCTGGTCACGGCTGCATTGCCGCTGATCTGCAGATCGCGCTTGGGCGCTTCCTCCGGGGCATCCTTGATGCTGCCGCCGGCCTGTGCCACGGCGCTGCCGGCCAACACCCCCGCCGCCGTGAACGCCGCGATGGCCGCGGTCTTGAACGTCATCCTGCTCATGAATGTCCCTGAATTCTTGTCGACCCACGATCGATTCATCGTGCCTTTAATTTCGAGGGGTCGCGGGTGTAACGGCAATGTCAATTTTTCAGCAAATGATGCTTGTAGAACATAGTGTTGCGAGGTCGTGACACTGGAGACGGAATGCACAAAAATCAATCCGTGGATGACTATTTTTTCAGCAAATATGTCGGTCATTACAATGGAATAGGGTGTGCTGAATAAATTTGAAAATTCGTCCGTCGGCTGCAGGCCGCCACGCAACGAGGTCGTGACGGCCTTTCAGGCAACATTGCCGGCCGATCAGCCTCCGACGAGCCGCTTCAGCTTTGCCAATTGCGTTTCCGGAGGCTCCTGGAAGCTCATCGTTCCCGTCAGCCGCCCGCGCGCGTCCATCAGGTACACGGTTGCCGTGTGGTTGATGGTGTAGCTGCTCGAGGTCGGCACCTTCTCGAAGTAGACGCGAAACGCTTTGGTGATGGCGGCGATCTGCTGGGCATCTCCCGTGAGCCCGATGATGCGGGGATCGAAGCTCGCCAGATAGTCCTTCAGGTGCTTGGGGGTATCGCGCTCGTAGTCGACCGAGACGAACAGAAAGTTCAGCTTGTCGGCATTCGTCCCAGGGCCTTGAGGTGTTGGGAGACCTCGAGCAGCGTGGTCGGGCATACGTCGGGGCACTGGGTGAAGCCGAAGAATATGGCGAAGGGCTTGCCCGCGAGCTGCTTGCTGTCGAAGGGCTTGCCCTCGTGGGACGTCAGCGTGAACGGACCGCCGATCGCGGCGACGCCAATGAGTTTGTCGCGCGAGGGAAGCTTCAAGCCGCCGCTTGCGAAAAGTGCGGCGATGACGGCGATCAGCGCGGCGGCGGCTAGCAGGTAGATTCGCGACCTCGTCATGGTCGAAGCGCCTCATTGCTTGGAGCGTTCGCCGGGCCGAAATCCGGCCCGGGCGCTCTCGTGGATATCGATGCGGCCACCCATGGCCCGGGGGCGAGCTTGGGGTGGCCGCGCCTTGGTCGCCGAACTCAGTGATGACTGCCCTTGCCCGCACCGGGCATGGCGTGGCCGCCGTCACCGGGCGCACGGGTGCCGAAAGGCTCCACAGTGTACTCGATGTCGATCTTGCCGGCCTTCTCGAAGACCAGGCTGCCCTTGAGGGGGGCTCCCTGCTTGATGGGCTCCTTGAGGTCGATGAACATGATGTGGAAGGAGCCCGGCTTCAGGGTGACGGTGGCGCCCGGTCGAATGACGAGGCCGGGCTTGAGTTCGCGCATCTTCATGATGCCTGCGTCCATGGACATCTCATGGACCTCGATCTTCTGCGAAACGAGCGCACTGCCCCCGATCAGGGTGTCGGGCTCGGTGCCGGCGTTGGTGATGGTCATGAAGCCGCCTGCCACCCTGGAGGCGGGTGGCGTGACACGGGTCCAGACCTGAGAGATCTGGAGCTTTCCGACCGTGTAGTCTTTCGCGATCGCAGGCATGGCGACAAACAGTGCGGCGACCGCCGCCATGCGAATGGCAGAGCGTTTCATGGTTTCGTCCTGGGTTGGCAACATTGTCATCGGGCCCGCGCCAGCAGGCCATGCACGTCATGGGAACGCCAGATGCGCGACACGAGACGCGCGGCCGCCATCAAGAATGGAGAGCGACCGTTGGCTGGCGTTCAGAGAGTGGCGATGGCGGGTGGGGCGCGGCTTTGCGCGCCGCCGCTGCGCAAGAGCAAGGCGGGGCTGTCGGTCACCTGGGGCGCCAATGCAACCACGGCCGCGGGCGTCAGGACCTCGATCGCATGACTCTCGGTGGTGGCGACTGCGTGCGCCGCTACGATGCCGCAGGCGTCGCAATGTCCAGGCGGACGCGGTTCGTCAGGTGCTGGCGGGGCGCCCTCGTTGCTCGGCACCGTCGTGACGGTGCCGTGAGCGGTACAAAGGACGAGCTGCGACAGCAGGTTGTCGGCATCGCTCTGGAATGCCGCCGTTCCAGGTGCCGCGCACATCGATGCGATCGCCGTCTTGATGAACAAGACGACGGCAAGGGCAAGTGCCATCCCGAAGCGATGTCGGCGCAGGCGCAGCATGGCCGGATACTGGGATGTCACGGGCCGTAATACAACGGGCCGCATGTCGCACGAGGCCACGTGGATTGCGAAAACGGCCGTTCAGGCCGCTTCTTCGACCGCGGGTTGCCCTGGGGAACCGGGTGCACCGGAGGCTTTCGATGTCGCAAGGCATGCCCGCAGCGCTGCAATGACGTCGACCGACTGTTGGGCGCACTGCGCGACGAGGTCGTAGGCGTCCGGATCGACAGTGTCGGCGGTGCGTTCGTAGGTCAGATGCTCGATATCGCTGCAGAGCTCGGAAAGCCGCGTGGCCCCCAGACTGGCCGAACTCGATTTCAGTGAATGTGCCGACGAGGCAATGGCCGGCACGTTGCGATCGGATGCCGCCTGCAGCATGCGGTCGATCTGGAGCGGCAGCTCTTCGGCGAAGATGTCGACGAGTTGCTCCAGGAATTCCGTCGATCCCTGGCAGAACTGGTCGAGCGCGCGTTCGTCGATGATGCCCTTGCCATCGGCTGGCAAGGTTGCAACCCTGCCCTGGACCCGAGCCGGGGCAGTCGCTGCGCCCTCGTCCTCGCTGCCGGGGGCGAACCATCGCGCAAGGCTCGCCTGCAGGCGTTCGGGTGTGAACGGCTTCTGTAACACCTCGTCGAACCCGGCTTCGATGCAGGCCTTGTGATCCTCGTCGTAGGTGCTTGCCGTCACGGCGAGGATGGGAACGCGACGCGGCGCGGGCTGCTGTTGCTCATAGGCGCGAATGAGCCGGACGGCCGTGATGCCGTCCATTTCCGGCATGCGGCAATCCATGAGGACGACATCGAACGACTGGCGGGTGAAGGTCTCGATCGCGTCGCGGCCATTGCGGGCCTCTACGATCGTGCAGCGGTAGGGCAAGACCTCCAGGAGCCCGCGGGCGACCTCGAGGTTGACGGCGTTGTCGTCGACCAGGAGGACTTCGAGGGGGCGGCGATCAGCGGGGAGGGTATCGTCCCGATCGAGCGTTCGAAGGTGCGTCGTGCCAGCATTGCGCTCGATCTCGCGGATGTCATCGGCGCTGGCGTGCGTCATGTTCATCGTGACGGTGGTGCACGTGCCGACGTCGAGCGTGCTTTCGAGGACGATGTCGCCGCCCATGGCCCGCGCGATCTGTCGCGAGATGTAGAGGCCGAGCCCTGTGCCGCCGAAGCGCCGGGTGATCGAGACATCGGCCTGCTCGAACGGCTGGAACAGGCGGCTCTGGGCTTCCGGGGCGATACCGATGCCGGTATCGCGGACGACGAGCTGGATCTGGCATGCCTGCCCGGAGATATCGGTGGCGGAGGCCGTTACCGTCACGCTTCCAGACTGTGTGAACTTGACCGCGTTGTTGACGAGATTGTTGCAGATCTGGCGGACCCGCGTCTCGTCGCCGACCAGACAGGCGGGGACGCCCTCATCGAAGGACAGTCGGATCGGAACGCCTTTGCGGTCGGCATCGACACTGGCCAGCCGGGCAACGTCGGCAAGGCAACTCTTGAAATCGAACGGTGCGGCGGTGAGCCTGAAATTCCTGGTCTCGAACTTCGAGAAGTCGAGATTGTCGTTGATGATGGACAGCAGGCTGCCGGCCGAGCGCTCGATCGTGTTCACGAGACCGCTTTGGCGTTCGTCGAGGTCGGTGCGCATCAGCAACCGGGTCAAGCCGAGGACGCCGTTCATCGGTGTGCGGATCTCGTGGCTCATGTTCGCCATGAACAGGGTCTTGGCGCGGCTCGTGTCCTCGGCTTTCGCCAGTGCCGATCGCAGCGCATCGACCAATTGCTGTTTCTCGTGCCGGAGCGACAGCGACGTCACGGTCACGGCGCTGAACCGGCGGGCGCTGACCAGCAGGATGATCTGTCCGAAGGCGAAGACCAGCCCCATGCCGATCTGCAACTCGCCGCCCTCCGCCAGCAGGCGGATCGAATAGGGCAGGAGGCCGGGCAGGAGATAGAGCGTGTAGACACGCAAATGCATGCCAAGGGTGCTCACCGCACCGGCTGCCATGCTCGCAAGGATGAAGCCGAGAAACACCTGATGCGGCAGGCTGCCCAGCGGGAACAGAAAAATGCTGGCGGCGCCCCACGTCAGACCGGAGATGAAGGCGCCGATGAGGAACCGGTCCTCCCAGGCGCGCACGTTGTCCAGACCGACGTCGGCGGCGTTGAAGCGCAGGCAAAGCCAGTGCCGCGCGGCGCTGACCGCCACCATCGAGCAGAGCCATGCGATGATATGCGCCTGCGGTACGTGGCCGACCAGCGCATAGGCGAGGGCCGCCGCAATCACGACCGTGCCGAGAAGCCCGAGCGGCAAATTCAAATAGAGCAATCTCGTCAAGCCGAGCGCGATCTGCTTGTCCGGCGCGCTTTGCTCACCCTGGGTCCGCGCAGCCTCGTGTCTCGCCAGCATCACACCCCGCCTGCGGCTTCGCGTGACGGACGATGCGACGCCCCCTCCGCTCACCGGGCCACGATACGGCAGAGTGGTGAGAAAGATGTGAACAGAGCATATCGACAGCTGTGAAAATCGACGTACCCGGCCTGGACCGGACAATGGGCCCGGCCCACGCGGCGGTCGTTCTTCGCGGCTGAGCGGGCTGGGCTCGCTCCGCCAGCAATGGCTTCAGATGGCGACTGCCGCCTTCAGCGTCGCGACGAACCGCTCGACATCCTCCTCGTCGTTATAGACGTGCGGGCTGATGCGGATGCGGCCGAGGCGTGGGGCGACATAGACCTGGGCGGCGGCCAGTCGCTCGATCAATCCCGGCGGCATGCCACTTTCGAAGCCGATGCAGAGGACGTGCGGCGCGCGCACCCTGGTGTCGGGAATGACGATGCCGCTGCCCGCCAGCCCCTTGGCGATCAGGCCGGTGAGCATGGCCAGGCGCGCCTCGATGGCCGGCTGCCCCCACTCCAGGATGGTCTCGATGCCGATTGCGGCCATCTCCATGGAGATGAAGTGATCGCGCTCGCCCATGTCGTAGCGGCGGGCGTCGGGCAGATAGCGCAGGTCGGAGAAGTAGGGTGACACCTCCGCCTTCACCCCGCGCCGCCCGAGCGAGGTCTGCTCCAGCGGCACGCCGTCCTGATGCCGCTTGGCGACGTAGATGAAGGCGCGGCCATAGGGACCGAGCAGCCATTTGTAGGTGGGGAAGATCACGAAATCAGGGTCCAAAGCCTTGACGTCGAGCGCCATGATGCCGGCGTGATGGGTGGCATCGATCAGCAGCATGGAGCCTTGCCGCTTGGCCGCGGCGGACACCTTCGCCAGATCGACGGCGCCGCCGTCCGACCAGTGCACCGAGGAGATCGAGATCATCGCCAATGGCGCCGCGTCGCGGCGCTCGATCGCGGCCAGAACGGCTGCGGTCCAGTCGCCGTCGGCGGGCCGCTTCACCGTCTCGACCGAGAAGCCCTGGCGAGGTGCACGCTCCACCCATTCCAGCACGGGCGAGGAATGGTCATCCTCGATGGTGAGGACGCGGGAGCCGGCGGGAATGGTGACATTCTTGGCGGCTGTCGCGACGCCATAGGCGACCGACGAGATCAGCCCGATATCGCCCGGTTCGGCGTTGACGAGGCGGGCTGCGGCAGCGCGGGCCCGTTCGTTGACGTCGGTGATGATCGTCGCCGGCAGCTTCCAGGGCTGGCCCTTGCGCCCGACGGCTGCCCGGGCCGCTTCCTGCTCCTTGATCGGCAGCGGGCTCCAGGCGGCGGCATTGAGGTAGCAGACGTCGCGGGGGATATCGAAGAGCGCGCGTTGCGATGCTAGCATGGGGTCACTCCAGCCCGATCGGCTTCCTGGGGTGCGACCCTTCTCGCAAGGCTCGCATCGGCTTCAATCCGGGGGCATCATGCCGGGCAAATCAACGCTTCACCAGGGGGAAACACACAGCATGCGCGCACGTCAGGTCTTCATGGACGGGCTCGTCGCTCACGGCGTCGAGCGGATCTTCGGCAATCCGGGAACGACGGAGAGCCCGCTGCTCGACAGCCTCGGTGCCTATCCGAGCATCCGCTACGTGACGGTGTTGCAGGAATCGATCGCGCTGTGTGCGGCCAGCTACTACGCGCAGGCGTCGGGCAAGGCCGGCGTCGTCTCCGTGCACGTGGCGCCGGGCCTGGGTAACGCCATCGGCATGCTCTACGGCGCGCTTCGCGCGGGCTCGCCCATGGTCGTGACGGCAGGCCAGCAGGATACGCGCATGCGCCTGGCCGATCCCGTGCTCGGGCACGATCTCGTGGCGATGGCGGCCCCCGTCACCAAGTGGAGCGTGCAGGTCGAGCGCGGCGACGAAATGGGCGCCATCATGCGGCGCGCGTTCAAGGTGGCGCACGACGGGACCCCTGGCCCGGTCTTCGTGTCGCTGCCGATCAACGTGATGGAGGAGGAGACGGAACTCGCGGCCACGCCGGCGGGGCCGCTCAGCCGGTCGCCGAAGCCCGAGGCGGAGGGCATTACCGCTCTGGTGCGTGCGCTGGCGGGGGCGCAAGCGCCAGTCATCGTGTGCGGCGACGACGTCGCGCGCTCGGGCGCGAGCGGCGAACTGGTGGCACTGGCCGAGGCGCTGGGTGCGTCCGTCTGGTTCGAGGGCCTCAGGATGCAGAACAGCTTCCCGACCGCCCATCCGAGTGCGCGCCTCGGCCTGCCGCTGGATGCCCAGAGCATCCGCAAGGCGTTGCACGGGGCGGATTTCGTGCTGCTGGTCGGCGGCCCGTTCTTCGAGGACGTGTGGTATGCGCCGGGCGGCCCGTTCCCGCAGGGCGCCAAGGTCGCGCAGATCGAGGCATCGCCGTCGCGGCTCGCCTACAACCATCCGCTGGAGGTGGGCGTGCTGGGTGACGTTCGCGCGGCGCTTTCCGGGGTCGTCGCCGAGCTGGCGAAGGCGCCGGCCGACTATCATGCGGCGGCTGCCAAGCGGAACGCGGCCCTTCGGGAATTGAAGGCCCGCGAAGTCGCCGGCCAGAAGGCGCGCGCGGAAAAGGCCTGGACGCGCGAGCCCGCCTCCATGCCCCGCGTCATGGCCGAGATCCGCAGCGTCCTGCCGAAGAACGCCATCGTCGTCGACGAGACCATCACGGCCAGCATCGACCTTGCCCGCAGCATCGACTTCGCAGGGCCTGGCGATTATTTCGGCGCGCGTGGTGGCGGTATCGGCCAGGGGCTGGCCGGCGCGCTGGGCGTGCAGGTTGCCGAGCCGAACCGTCCGGTCGTGTGCATCTCGGGCGACGGCTCGGCGATGTACTCGATCCAGGCGCTTTGGACGGCGGCGCACGTCGGCCTGCCGATCGTGTTCGTGGTCCTCGCCAACCGCGAATATCGCGTGCTCAAGCACAACATCGACGTCTATCGCATGCGCTTCGGCATCACCTCGCAGGAGCCCTATGCGCATATGGACCTGGGCGAGCCGCGTCTCGGCTTCGTAGAGATGGCGCAGGGCATGGGCGTCGGCGGTACGCGGGTGACGAAGGCCGACGACATCGGCCCGGCCATCGCCGCGGCGCTCGCCACCGGGCGTCCGCACGTCGTCGAGGTCGCCGTCGAAGCGAAACGCTGATCGGGAGGGAGCGATGGGTTTCGAGAAGATCGCAGTCACAGGTGGTGCCGGCCTGCTCGGCAGCCATGTCATGCGGCGGCTGGCGGGCAAGGCGCAACTCACCAGCGTCGATATCAAGCCGCCGCATCCCGACAATGCGGGGCTCGGCGGGCATGTCACGGCCTCGATCACGGACTACGAGGCGATGAAGCGGGCGTTCGCCGGCCAGGATGCGGTCATTCATCTGGCGGCGATCCCCAACCCGCGCGAGGCGCCGGCGGCGGAGACGTTCAACAACAACGTGCAGGGCGCGTGGAGCGTGCTGCAGGCAGCCGAGGATGCAGGCGTGCGGCGCGTGGTGGTGGCGTCGAGCGACAGCGTCTTCGGGCTCTCCTACAATCCGCCGGACTGGCCGCCGCGCTACCTGCCGGTGGACGAGGCGCACCCGACACGGCCGACGGAGTTCTACTCGCTCTCCAAGAAGGTGACGGAAACGATCGCGGAGAGCTATGCGGCGCGCAAGAAGCTGGAGGTGATGGCGATCCGTCCGTGCCACATCATCTTTCCGCGCGGGTACCCCGAGATCGAGCAGCGCGGGGCGGACGTACAGAACTATCACTTCTGGGCCTGGGTGGCGCCCGAGGATGTGGCGCAGGGGTTCGATCTGGCAGCCAACGTGTCCCGCTACGACGGCTTCGACGTGTTCGTCATTGCGGCGGCAGATGGCCTCAACACGCGGCCGACGCTGGAGATGGCGCGCGAGCGCTGGGGGAGCGTGCCCGAGGTGCGGCGGCCGGAGGTCTATGCCCGCAATCACACCGCCTCGGTGCTCGACATCACGAAGGCGCAGGAAAAGCTCGGCTATGTGCCGCAGTTCGATCGCGCCGCGCTCCTTGCCCGCGCCAAGGGGGGCTGAGGGAAGCGCGGGCATCGTCGCGCCAGCGGCACGGCGTCCGGTTGCCCCGGCGGGCCGGCCGCACTATGAGTTGCGCGAATCGAAACGACCCGGCGACCAGCGGAGCGCATTCCCGTGTTCGACATCAAGGCCATACGCGACAATCCGACTGCCTTCGACGAGGGCTTGAAGCGGCGTGGGCTCGCACCGCAATCGGCGGACATCCTGGCGCTCGACGAGAAGCGCCGCCTGCATGTGACCAAGCTGCAGGAGGCGCAGGCGCGCCGCAACGCCGCCTCCAAGGAGATCGGCAAGGCCAAGGCGCAGAAGGACGAGGCCACGGCTGCCGCGCTGATGGCGGAGGTTGGGAGCCTGAAGGAGTTCCTGGCCAGCGGCGAAGCCGAGGAGCGGCGGCTGACGGAGGAGATGGAGAAGGCGCTCGCCGTCATTCCCAACATTCCCCGCGACGACGTTCCGCTGGGCAGCGACGAGACCGGGAACAAAGAAGTGCGCCGCTGGAGCGAACCGACGAAGCTCGACTTCGCGCCCAAGCAGCATTTCGAACTGGGCGAAGCGCTGGGCATGATGGATTTCGAGACGGCGGCCAAGGTTTCGGGCGCGCGCTTCGTGTTCCTCAAAGGGCAGCTCGCCCGGCTCGAGCGCGCGCTGGCGCAGTTCATGCTCGACACGCACACGGCGGACGCGGCCGACGGCATCGGCGGCTACACGGAGGTCAACCCTCCGCTGCTGGTGCGCGATGCGGCCGCCTACGGCACCGCGAACCTGCCGAAGTTCGCGGAGGATTTGTTTCAGACGAGTGGCGGCCAACTAACAGACGGCGAAATTTCATCATTTCTTGAGCACTACAACAAGAGTCGCGAGCAGTTCACAGGCCAGCGAGCGACCACTCGGGAACTCCAAACATTCAGAGAGTTAGTTGCGAGCGCTGGCCCGCGGTTCTGGCTCATCCCCACGGCTGAAGTTTCGCTGACGAACCTGGTGCGCGAGCAGATCCTGGACGAGGACGTGCTGCCGCTGCGCTTCACGGCCGGCACACCCTGCTTCCGCTCGGAGGCTGGATCGGCTGGCCGTGACGTGCGCGGCATGATCCGCCAGCACCAGTTCACGAAGGTGGAGATGGTCTCGGTCACCACGCCCGAGACGTCGCTCGCCGAGCACGAGCGCATGACGCGGTGCGCGGAGACGATCCTGGAAAAGCTGGGCCTGCCCTATCGCACCATGCTGCTGTGCACGGGCGACATGGGCTTCGCCAGCCAGAAGACTTACGACATCGAGGTGTGGCTGCCCGGCCAGGATGCCTACCGCGAGATCTCGTCGTGCTCGGTGTGCGGCGACTTCCAGGCGCGGCGCATGTCCGCCCGGTTCCGCAAGAAGGGGTCGAAGGACGTCCAGTATGTCCATACCCTCAACGGCTCGGGCCTTGCCGTCGGGCGCACGCTGATCGCCGTCATGGAGAACTATCAGCAGGCCGACGGCTCGATCGTCATCCCCGAGGTGCTGCGCCCCTACATGGGCGGCAAGGACCGCATCGCGAAGGCCTGAGGCTGCCGTCCGTCGCGTGTGCCTCGTTGTCGCCGCATGCCGCCTTATGGTCGACTGGACCAAAATGGATGGCCTGACGGCAGGGGAGGGCGCAACGTGAGGGCTGCAATTTGTGAGGCTTATGGCGGCCCCGAGGTGGTGTCGGTGCGCGAGGTACCCGCCCTCCAGCCGAAGCCCGGCGAAATCCTGATCCGCACCCGAGCCGCCACGGTGACGTCCGGCGATGCGCGCGTGCGCGGGGCGAACTTCCCGCCCGGCATGGCGTTGCCGGTGCGGCTGTTTCTGGGGATCAGACGGCCTCGCAAGCCGATCCTGGGGACGGAGCTGGCTGGCACGGTCGCAGCGGTCGGTAGAGGCGTGAGCAAGTTCCAGGTCGGCGATGCCGTATTTGCGTTTTCCGGAGGCAACTTTGGCTGTCATGCGGAACTCAAGACGATGCCGGAAGGCGGCGCGGTCTGCCCTCTGCCGCGGGGCGCGTCGTTCGAGGAGGCCGCCGCGTTGTCATTCGCCGGTACGACCGCGCTCTACTTTCTGCGCGATCTCGGCACGGTGAAGCCGGGCGAGCGCGTGCTCGTCAACGGCGCGTCGGGCGCTGTCGGCATGGCGGCGGTGCAGATCGCCCGGCATCTGGGCGCGCACGTGACCGGGGTCTGCTCCGCAGCCAATATCGAGGCGGTTCGCGCGCTTGGCGCGCAAGACGTGATCGACTATGCGACAACGGATTTCGCCGCATCAGGGGAGCGTTGGGATGCGATCCTGGACGCAGTCGGCAACGCCCCATTCACGCGGAGCAAGCAGGCGCTTGCCCAGGGTGGCCGGCTGCTGGCCGTGGTAGCGGGGCTCGGCGACATGCTCAAAGCCCCGGTGCAGTCGCTGAGCGGGAGCAGTAAGGCGCTCGTCGGTGTCGCCCCGGAGCGGGCCGAAGACCTGGCCACGCTGAAATCTCTTTATGAAGCAGGTGTTTACAAACCCGTGATCGACAGCCGCTATCCGCTCGCGGACGTGGCGAAGGCACATGCGCACGTGGATACCGGCCGAAAGACGGGCAGCGTCCTCGTGATATTCGACTGACGATACCGCCTTGTCGCCTACCGCCCGCGGCTGGCGCCGCGCTGGCGGGCGATGATCATCTTCATGATCTGGGCGGTGCCGTCGCCGATCTCGAGGCCCATCACGTCGCGCAAGCGCTGCTGGTGGGGGAGATCCAGCGAATAGCCGTAGTGACCGTGCGTCAGCAGACACTGGTGGATCACGTCGACGGCGGTCTTCGGCCCCAGCCACTTGCACATGGCGGCTTCCGAGGTGTGGGGCAGGCCCGCATCCTTGAGGCGCAGCGTGTGGTAGCAGAGCTGGCGCGTTGCGGCGAGCATGGTCTCGGCTTCGGCCAGCGGGAACGTCACGCCCTGGTTGACCGAGATGGGTGCGCCGAACGCCTGGCGCTCGTTGATGTAGGCCCACGTCTCGTCGAGCGAGGCCTGGGCTGCGCCGATCACCTGCAGGCCGATCAGCGCGCGGCTGAAGTCGAAGCCCTGCATGACCTGCACGAAGCCCATGCCTTCCTCGGCGAGGCGGTACTCCTCGGGCACCACCACGTCGTCGAAGAAGATCGAGCAGCGACCGACGGCGGTGGTGCCGATGTCCTTGTAGCGCTGCATCGTGATACCCGGCGTGTCGCGGGGCACGAAGAATGCCGTGACGCCACGCGCCTTCGCCTCGACCGGCCCCGTGCGCGCGAAGACGACGAGGGCATCGGCCTGGTCGGCCATGCTGATCGAGGATTTCTCGCCCTTCAGGATGTAGCGGTTGCCGTCGTGGCGGGCCGACAGGACGAGATTGGCGGCGTCCGAGCCGCCACGCGGCTCGGTAAGGCCGAGGGCGAACACGCTCCTGCCCGAGACGAGGCGGGGAAGCCACTCCCGCGCGATGGCCGGCGCGGCATGGCTGGCGACGATCTTGGCGTTGAGAGATCCCAGGATCTGCAGATAGGCGACATTGGGGTCGGCGTAGCCGATCGCCTCGGCGATGAGGCCGCTCGCCATGCTGGGCAGGCCGTAGCCGCCATATTCCTCGGGGATTTCCGGGGCAATGAGGCCAAGCTCGCCGATGTCGCGGATGAGGTCGCGCTCGACGTGGCCCAAAGCCTCGCGCTTCATGTAGCCGGGGGCGATGCGCTCGGATGCGAAGCGCCGCGCGGTCTCCTGGATCGAGCGCAGTTCGTCGGTGAGGGTGGGGTCCATGGTGCGCTCCGAAGGCATCGGTGTGTCGCCGGACACATTAGCGTGATCCGGTGCGATATTCGAGACGTGTGCTGCCCAGCCCGGCCGAAAAGCATGTCCTGACGGCGCGCGCGTCGAAAAGCGGCCTTGCGCAGGGGGCGATGGAGCGGGATTGATCGGTGTCAAACGAGCGGGCAGTCTAATGCTGTGTGGTCCGCCCGAGCCGGAAACAAGGAGCATCGCATCCAATGACGAAGGCACGTTTGCGCTTGCTGGGTGCTGCGGGCGTACTGGCGCTCGTGATCGGAGGTGGTGTCCTCGCGTGGCGCAATGTTCCCGTGAAGCTGGCCGTTGCGCGACCTGCCGCACACACGACCGTCCGGGTGTTCGGCCTGGGCACGGTGGAGGCACGGGTGCTCTCCAAGGTCGGGTTCGAGACCGGTGCAGCCCTCGTGGAGGTGCTGGCGGACCATGGCGACCGGGTCGGCAAGGGGACCGTGCTGGCGCGCCTGCATGCCACGCAGCAGGAGGCGAAAGTCGCCCGCGCCAAGGCGGCGGTGATGGGCGGGGAGGTCGCCATCAAGCGCGCGGAAGCGCAGATTGCGAAGGCCGAGGCGGTTCTGGCCCAGAAGCAGGAGGCGAACCGCCGCAAGCAGAGCCTGGCGAGCACCCGCGTCGTTTCGGAACAGAGCGCCGAGGAAGCGTTGCGCGACGAGGCCGTCGCCAAGGCAGACTTGACGGTCGCCCGCGCCGAGGTCGAGGTGGCCCGGGCGCAGCTGGCCGACGCCCGCGCGGCGCTGGCGTTCGAGACGACGCAACTCGCGCATCATGTCCTGCGCGCGCCCTACGACGCGCTCGTCGTGCAGCGGCACGTGGAGCCGGGCACGGTCGTCAAGGCCGGCGATCCCATCTTCACGCTCATCGCGCCCGAGACGGTGTGGGGGCTGGCGCATGTCGACGAAGCCCGCGCCGGGGCCATCGTCGTGGGCCAGCCGGTGGAGGTGCGGCTGCGCTCGCTCCCCGACCAGACCTTCAAGGCACGTGTCTCCCGCATCGGCATCGAGAGCGATCGCGTGACCGAGGAACGGCGCGTGTGGGTGAAGTGCGAGGCGTGTCCGCCGCGGTTCTTCCTGGGCGAACAGGCCGAGATCCTGATCGAGGTGGCCCGTCTCGAGAATGCGCTGCTCGTTCCCGAGAGCAGCGTGCGCAGCTACGACGGCCGCTCGGCGCTGGTCTGGACGATCGAGAACGGGCGGTTGGCGGAGCGGCGGGTTTCGATCGGGCATCGCACGGAAACCTCGCTCCTGGAGGTGACGGGCGGGCTTCCCGACGGCGCCCGTATCGCGCTTGACGTGCCGGCATCGGCGCAGATCGGGCGTTCCGTGCGTGCGCGCGAGGAGCCCGGCCGATGAATCTCGCCTGGCGCGACGTTCGCCACAACCTGTTCCGGTTCCTGCTGACGTGCGTCGGGCTCAGCCTGCTGCTGGGCGTGGTGCTGTCGATGATCGGCATCTATCGCGGCATCGTGGTCGATGCGCTCGCCATCGCGCGCGCGCACGGCGTCGACCTGTGGGTGGTGGAGGCGGGCACGCGCGGGCCGTTCGCGGAGGCCTCCCGTATCCCCGGCGACGTTCGCGAGGCGATCGCGCGACTGGCGGGCGTCACCGATGCCGGCTCGGTCACGTACCAGACGGCGGAAGGGGACTATCGCGGGCAGAAGTTGCGTCTCTACGTCATCGGCTTCGAGCCGGGGCGCCCCGGCGCGCCGTCGCAAATCGTGGCGGGCCGCACGATCGGCCGGAGCCACTACGAAGTCGTCGCCGACGAACGTTCGCGGCTGGTGCTGGGGGACCGGATCAAACTCGGCCGCAGCACGTTCACCGTCGTGGGCCTCACGCGGGGGCAGGTGGCGTCGGGCGGCGATCCGACGGTTTTCATGACCCTCCTGGACGCGCAGAAACTGCAATTCGACCTGGCGCCGCCGGCCGCCCGCGTGCAAGCGGCGCGCGGTGGCGAGGCGACCGGGCGCGACACCGTCAACGCCGTCATCGCGCGCTTGTCGCCGAGTGCGTCGCCGGACGCCGTGGCGGATAGCGCGCGGCGCTGGAAGCATCTTTCGGCGATCACGCAGGCCGAGCAGGAGACGATCCTGACGCGCTCCGTGGTGAACCGGGCACGCCAGCAAATCGGCATGTTCACCGTCATTCTCCTGACGGTCACGGCCGTGGTCATCTCGCTCATCATCTACACGATGACCATGGAGAAGCTGAAACAGATCGCGACGCTCAAGCTCATCGGCGCGCCGGACAGCGTGATCGTCGGCATGATCGTGCAACAGGCCCTGGCGCTGGGGTTGATCGGGTTCGGCGTCGGCGCGATGCTGGTCGCGGCGATCAAGGACTTCTTTCCCCGCCGCGTCGTGCTGGAACTCGACAACATCGCGATACTCGGGCTCGTGGTCGTGGGGGTGTGTCTGTTCGCCAGCACGCTCGGGGTCCGCGCGGCGCTCAAGGTCGACCCGGCGACGGCACTGGGAGGCTGACGATGCAAAGCGGTCAAGGCGTCGGGCCACTCGTGAGCTTGCGCGGGATATCGAAGCATTTCGGCGAAGGGGATACGCGCGTCGATGCGCTCGTCGACGTGTCGCTCGACGTCCAGCCGGGCGAGGTGGTGGCGCTGCTGGGGCCATCGGGGTCGGGCAAGACCACGCTGCTCAACGCCATCGGATGCATCATGGAGCCCTCGTCCGGCGTGATGGCGCTGGAAGGCGAGACGGTCTACGACGGCCGCTGGCTTCGGGACGACCTGCGCCGCCTGCGGCTCGACAAGATCGGGTTCATCTTCCAGTTCCACAACCTGCTGCCGTTCCTCGATGCCACGGAGAATGTCGCGCTGGTGCTGAAACTGGCGGGGGCCGAAGCGCCAGCCGCGCGCGCGAAGGCGCACGAGCTGCTGGATTATCTCGAGGTGGGCCACCGCAAGGCGGCGTTTCCGGCCAAGCTCTCGGGCGGGGAGGCGCAGCGCGTCGCCATCGCACGGGCGCTGGCCAACAATCCGCGGATCATCCTGGCCGACGAGCCGACCGCGGCGCTCGACTCCAAGCGGGCAGGCATCGTGATGGACCTGCTACGCAAACTCGCGAGCGAATTGGGCACGGCGGTGATCGCGGTGACGCACGACGAGAAGATCTTCGATCGTTTCGATCGCATTTTTCACCTGCGCGACGGCCGTCTCGATGGCGAGACGCGCGGCGCGGAGGCGGCCTGAGATAGGCCGTGTGCCGGTCGGGCCTGGGCGTGGGGTTCGCCCGGCCGAACCGGAACTCAGGCGACCGGCAGTTCCTCGTTCAGGAATGCCTTCCAGAGTTCGGGGATGTGCGCAATTTCGCGGGCTGCGATGGCGTGCACGTGCGCCTGCAGGTCGCTGCCCAGTCCACCGTCCTCATGCTGGACGCGAAGGTAGACGCTGCGGGGCTCGTCGATGGGGGAGCCGATCTGGCTGACGAGATAGCATTCGGCTTCCCTCAGTCCGGGAACTTCCGCGACGAGGGCTTGTGTCATGCGGTTTGCGGCGGCGTTGTAGAGCTTGCCGACATGCGTGATCGGGTTCTTGCCGGCGGCTGCCTCCAGGGTCATGGGGCGGCAGGGCGTGATGAGGCCGTTGATGCGATTGCCGCGCCCGGTTTCGCCGTCGTCACCGATCTCGGCGGACGTTCCCGACACCGTCAGATAGATCGATTGCTCCGTATCGCCGTCGGCGGCGTTGATGCGCACGTCGACGGCGCGGCTGGTGATGGTGCGGGCGATCCGCAGCACGGCGTCGTGCAGGCGGTCCTTCGCGATCCGGTATGCGGCGAGGTTTTCCAGGTATCGGCCGATAAAGGCGCAGGACACGGTGAGCTTGATGGCATCGTGTTCGCGAACGCCCATGACCTTGATGTCTTCGCCGGTTTCGGGCGACTGCTGCTTGAAGGCGGGGGTGTTCAACGCCGTCTCGACCGCCAGCACCAGGCGCTCGAGATCGGTCAGGGGCGCGAAGCCGACGCCGCAGGAGGTGTCGTTGGCGAGATACCGGCCCGCGTCGCGCTGGCGTTTGAACAGATCGACGAGATCGGAGGAGCCTTCGCGCGTGATGCAGTTGAGGCGCAGGCCCGAGGCCACGTCGCAGGCGTGCATGTGCGTGGCGAACCAGGCCGACACGGCGTCGTGTGCCAGCTCGCGTATGGGAATTCTCTCACCGTGCACTTGCGCGGTGGCGCGTCCGGCGAGGAACAGATCGAAGGGTTCGACGATGCGGCCCGCACCGAAGGCCGGTTCCGAGCGGCCCGCTGCGATCAGCGCCTTGTCGACGTTGTGATGCAGAACGAGGCCGAAGTGCTCGAGGTAGTACTTGCTCAGCGCCACGCTGAATTTTTCGCTGAGCCTGTCGCAGATCGTGTCGGGATGGCCAAGCCCCTTGCGCTCGACGATTTCGATGGGGCGGCTGCCTGCGAAACCGCCGGCATGACAGTCGATCTGGATGGCGGGAGTGGTCACGTTCACACGCTCTCGCATTTCGCGCGGCCGACACCGCTGCTGGATCGTGCGGTGGTCGTAGATGGAAACCAACCCGGGGCCACCGCGCCAATGGCAGCGGCATTGTGCGTGTCGTTCGCGGCGCGCTTCCATGCGCCAGATCAAAGCCCGCGGCGCGCGTGGAGCTCGCCGCAGGCACTGTGTTTCGCGGTGGTCCGCGTGCCGATCAGACGGCCAGGTTCACGGTCACGTTCTTGCGTTGCGTGAAGCTGTCGAGCATGCCCTCCAGGGAGTGCTCGCGGCCGATGCCGGACTGCTTGATGCCGCCGTAGGACTGTCCGGGGAACTGGCCGAGGCCCTGGTTGACCTGGACCCATCCGGCTTCGATCCGGTGGGCGGCGCGGAGGCCGCGGCCGATGTCATGCGTCCACACGTAGCCGGCAAGACCGTAGTGGGTATCGTTGGCCATGCGGATGGCCTCCTCCTCGTCGGTCCAGCGGATTGCGACGAGCACGGGACCGAAGATTTCCTCGCGCGCCATGCGCCAGTCGTTGGCGGCATTGGCGAAGACCGTGGGGAGCGCGAAGTAGCCCTGGGACAGCGGTCCCTCGGCTGGCGGCAGTCCGCCCAGCAGCAGTTTCGATCCCGAGGCGTTCAAGCCTTCCTGGACGTAGCCGCAGACCTTCCTGAACTGCTTCTCGTTGATGATGGCGCCAATGTCGGATGCCTCGTCGAGAGGGTCGCCGATCTTCAGCTTTGCGAGCTTGGCGGCAAGCTTCTCCAGGAAGCTGTCGAAGATGTCGGCGTGCAGGAACAGCCGCGAGCCGGCGGTGCAGGACTGGCTCTGCCGCGTGAAGCGCATAGCGTTGATGATGCCGTCGACCGCCCAATCCTCGTTCGCGTCGGGGTAGACGATGGAGGGGCTCTTGCCGCCCAGCTCCAGGCTCACCGGCACGATCCGGTCGGCCGCCGCGCGCATGATGATCTTGCCCACCTCGGTCGAGCCGGTGAACGAGAGCTTGCGCACGGTGGGATGCGCGGAGAGCGCCGCGCCGGCTTCCTCGCCGAGACCCGTGACGACGTTGAGGACGCCCTTGGGCAGGAATTCCTGGCAGATGCGTGCGCACAGCAGGACGCCGAGCGGGGCGTCCTCGGCCGCCTTGAGGACGATGACATTGCCCGCGCACAATGCCGGGGCGATCTTGAGGGCGGCGAGGGCCACCGGCGCGTTCCAGGGAATGATAGCGCCGACGACGCCGATGGGCTCGCGCCGCGTGTAGGACAGCACGTTCTCGCCGAGCGGGATCGTCTCGCCTTTCAGCTCGCTCGCCAATCCACCGAAGTAGCGGAAGATGTCGACGGCGCTGCGGGCCTCGCCGCGGGCCTGCGTGCGGATGGCGTTGCCGGTCTCCTCCGCGAGGATGCGCGCCATCTCCTCGACGCGGTCTTCGAGCTTGTCGGCGATCTGCTGCAGCAGCCGGCCGCGATCGCGCGGGGCGACGCGGCTCCAGGCCGGAAAGGCGGCTGCGGCGGCCTTTACCGCACGATCGACGTCCTCGGCGCTGCCGCGCGGGATCATGGCGATGGTCGCGCGGGTGCCCGGGGCTTCCACGGGCAATTCGCGGCCGTCCGCAGCGGCGACCCAGTTGCCGTCGACGAGCATCTTTTCCACGCGCGGCGTGACGGTTCCCGATTTGTTGGGAGCATTCATGTCTGTTCTCCTTCGTATCGTGTCACGGTATGGGGAGCGGCGCACGGCCGCGCCACTTCACTTCTCGAGCCAGACGCTGTCGAGGCGCCAGTTGTTGTAGATCGAGTTGCCGTGGAGCGTGATGCCCTTCACGCGCGGATGCCAGCACGTCGCGGCCTGTCCATGGTAGATGATCGGGCGGGCGGCGTCTGCTGCCATGATCCGCTCGATCTGCCAGACGATCTGCTTGCGTTTCGCCGTGTCGAATTCCTGCGACTGCTTGTCGATGAGTGCATCGACGTCATTGTTGCAGTAGCGGGTATAATTGCGCTGCGACTTGCAGGGGTAGTTCTCGCCGATGGTGACGTCCGGTTCGTCGATGCCGGCGCCCGTCAGGTTCAGCGCCACCATGTAATCGCCGCGCGTCACCCGTCCGTAATAGAGCGAGGACTCGATGATCTCGAGCTCGGCGTCGAAATAGATCTGATTGAGCTGATCGACGAGCAGCAGCGCCGGGTCCTTGTAGGATTGGAAATCGCGCGTTGCCACCTTCACCTTGAGGCGCTTGTCGGGGCCATAGCCAGCGTCCTGCATGAGCTTGCGGGCCTGCTGCTGGCGCTCGGCAGCCGTGCCCGCGTAGGACGGCATCTTGGCGAGTTCCTCGGCAGGCAGGCCCCACTTGCCTTCGGGAGGAGCCAGCATCGCGCCACCTTTCCTCGCCTTGCCGCCCTGCACGATCGAGATCATCGCGTCGCGGTCGAGTGCAAGCGTCATCGCCTGGCGCAGCTTGGGGTTATTGAATGGTTCCTTGTCGCGGTTGACGAGCAGGTTGGCGCTGACGCCGGTGGGGACCAGCTTGCAGATCGCATCGGGCGACCGGGCGAGGAGATCCTTCATCAGAGGCGCGGTGACATCGGCGACGAACGTCAAGTCGAACTCGTTGGCGTTGAAGGCCAGAAGACGCGTTGCGCGATTGCCGACGATGCGGATCTCGATGCCGTCGAGATAGGGCTTGCCGGGCTTCCAGTACTCGGCATTCCGGGTCAGCCGGATGGCGCTATTGGCTTCGAATGCGACGAACTTGAACGGACCTGTCCCGATCGGCTTCGTGCGCATGTCGCGTGTCGAAACGTGGCAAGGATAGATCGGCGTCAGGTTCGACGCGAGCTTCGCCACGAGCGAGGCCTGCGGCTTGGCGAGAACGAACGTCGCCTTGTGATCGCCGTCGAGGACGATTTCCTTGACGTTGCCCCACCAGAGCTTGCGCGGGTTCTTGCGGAATGCGTCCTTGCTCCTGCCGAGAAGGGCGTCCCACGTGCACTTCACATCCTTGGCTGTGAACGGCTTGTCATCGTGCCACTTCACGCCCTTGCGCAATTCGACGGTGAAGCGCGTCCGCGAGGTATCCCAAGCCCACTTGGTCGCGAGTTCGGGTTGGATGACGTCGACGCTGTTGATGGGTGCCGACTGATCGTAGATCATCAGATTGTTGAATACGCCCGAAAACGCAAATGCCGTCGCTACGGTCGCTTCTTCGAGTATGGAAGCGCTCGGCGGATTGGAGCTGTTGTAGGTTCTCAGCGTTCCTCCGGATTTCTGCGCCCAGGCGAGGGATGGCGCCAAGGCGCAGGCGAACGAAAGGGCGCATGTCGCCCGTACGACATTTCGAAAATTCACGGCGAGTCTCCCGGATCGAATTCTATTTTTTGGGCCTGGCCAACCAGGCAGGAGTAACGACTTCGAAACGTGGCCGTAGATGAGGGCCGCCAACGGGATCGAGCCTATCGGGTCGGGCGGCAGCGTCAATCGGCTCAAACGCAACGCGGCGCCCCGATCCATGTCGGGACGCCGCGCTGGCATCTTCTTGGACAACCGCGCGCCGTCGCTGACGCGCCGTTGTTGCGGGTCGGGTTACGCGAGGTCGAAGCGATCCGCGTTCATCACCTTCGTCCAGGCAGCGACGAAGTCGCTCACGAACTTCTTCTGGGAGTCGTCCTGGGCGTAGACCTCGGCCAGCGCGCGGAGCTGCGAGTTGGAACCGAACACGAGATCGCACCGCGTCGCGGTCCACTTGGCCTTGCCGCTGGCGCGGTCGCGGCCCTCGTAGACGTCGTTGGCGTCGGACGTCGGCTTCCACTCCGTGCCCATGTCGCACAAGTTGACGAAGAAGTCGGTCGTCAGCGTGCCGACGCGATCGGTGAAGACGCCGTGCCTGGATCCGCCATGGTTGGCGCCGAGCACACGCAGGCCGCCGACGAGGACGGTCATCTCGGGCGCCGTCAGCGTGAGAAGCTGGGCCTTGTCGAGCATCATCTCCTCGGCAGGCACCGCGAACCTCTTCTTCTCGTAGTTGCGGAAGCCATCGGCCTGCGGCTCCATCACCGAGAAGGAGTCGGCATCCGTCTGGGCGTCGGTGGCATCCGTGCGGCCAGGGGCGAAGGGAACGGTCACATCGTGGCCGGCCTTCTTGGCCGCCGCTTCCACCGCCGCCGAGCCGCCCAGCACGATCAGGTCGGCGAGCGACACCTTCTTGCCGCCGGAGGCTGCACCGTTGAACTCGCTCTGGATCGCTTCGAGCTTTGCCAGAACCTTGGCGAGTTCAGCCGGCTCGTTGACGGCCCAATCCTTCTGCGGGGCGAGACGAACACGTGCGCCGTTGGCACCGCCACGCTTGTCGGAGTGACGGAACGTCGAGGCCGAGGCCCAGGCCGTCTTGATCAGGTCGGCCGCCGAAACGCCCGAAGCCAGGATCTTCGCCTTGAGAGCGGCGATGTCGCCGGCATCGATCAGCTTGTGGTCGGCTGCCGGGATCGGATCCTGCCAGATCAGGTCTTCCTTGGGGACTTCCGGCCCGAGGTAGCGCACCTTCGGTCCCATGTCGCGGTGGAGCAGCTTGAACCACGCGCGGGCGAAGGCATCGGCGAACTGATCGGGATTCTTGTGAAAGCGACGCGAGATCGGCTCGTAGATCTTGTCGAAGCGCAGCGAGAGGTCCGCCGTCGTCATCATCGGACGGTTCTTCTTGGAAGGATCGTGCGCGTCGGGGATCATGTGCTCGGGCTTGACGTCCTTGGCCAGCCACTGGTTGGCGCCGGCGGGGCTCTTCACCAGCTCCCACTCGTAGCCGAACAGCATGTCGAAGTAGCCGTTGTCCCAGGTCGTCGGGTTGGGCTTCCATGCCCCCTCGATGCCCGAGGTGGTGGTGTGGACGCCCTTGCCGGAGCCGAACTTGTTGATCCAGCCGAGGCCCATGGCCTCGATGGGGGCGGCTTCGGGCTCGGGGCCGACGAGGGCTGCATCACCTGCGCCGTGCGCCTTGCCGAAGGTGTGGCCGCCGGCTACCAGCGCGACGGTTTCCTCGTCGTTCATCGCCATGCGCGCGAACGTCTCGCGCACGTCACGGCCGGATGCCACGGGGTCGGGATTACCGTTGGGGCCTTCCGGGTTGACGTAGATGAGGCCCATCTGCACGGCGGCGAGCGGATTCTCCAGGTCGCGGTCGCCCGAGTAGCGCTTGTCGCCGAGCCAGGTGGTCTCCTTGCCCCAGTAGATGTCTTCCTGCGGCTCCCAGGTGTCGGCGCGGCCGCCACCGAAGCCGAACGTCTTGAAGCCCATCGACTCCAGCGCGACGTTGCCCGCGAGCAGCATCAGGTCGGCCCAGGAGATCTTGTTGCCGTACTTCTTCTTGATCGGCCACAGCAGGCGCCGGGCCTTGTCCAGGTTGCCGTTGTCGGGCCAGCTGTTGAGCGGCGCGAAACGCTGACCACCCGTGCTGCCGCCGCCCCGGCCGTCCGCCGTGCGGTAGGTGCCGGCGCTATGCCAGGCCATGCGAATGAACAGTCCGCCGTAATGACCCCAGTCGGCCGGCCACCAGGCCTGGCTGTCGGTCATGAGGGCGTGAAGATCCTTCTTCAGCGCCGTGTAGTCGAGCGACTTGAATGCGGCGGCGTAATCGAACGCATCGCCCATCGGATTGGAGAGCGCGGTGTTCTGGTGAAGAATCTTGAGATTGAGCTGGTTCGGCCACCAATCGCGATTCGACATGCCGCCGGCGGTCGTGTGTTGACGTGCTGCGCCCGAGAACGGGCATTTGGATTCATCAGCCATGTTGCCTCCTGTCGCGGTCTTTCGACCTTCCACCCTGGACTGTGGAGGACCAATCTAGCCAGCACTCGCCATCAGGTGAAGTTGACTTTAATGATGGTGGCGATAAGAAAATCTGATGATCCATCTCTCGCTCAGACAGCTGCGCTACTTCGATGCGCTGGCGCGTCACGGCCATTTCGGGCGCGCTGCGGAGGGGTGTGCGATTTCGCAGCCGGCTTTGTCCATGCAGATCAAGGAGATGGAGGAAGCGCTCGGCACGGCCTTGATCGAGCGCGGCGCGCGCCAGGTGCGCCTGACGAAGTTCGGTGAGGCGGCGGCCGAGCGGGTCCGCGACATCCTGCGTGCCGTCGACGAGCTCGGCGATTTCGCGCGTGCCTCGCGCGACCGGCTGATGGGGCGCTTGCGCATCGGCATGATTCCGACGATCGCGCCCTACCTACTCCCCAAGGTGATCGGAAAGTTGTCGGAGAAGCATCCCGAACTCGACATCCACGTTCGCGAGGCGCTGACGCAAAAGCTCATCCAGGAGCTTGCGGAGGGCCGCATCGATACGGCCATCGTCGCCCTGCCGGTGTCGGAAGACTGGCTGACGGAAGTTGCGATCTTTTCGGAGACGTTCCTGCTGGTGCGGCCCGCGGAGGCTCAGGGAACGCCGGTGCCCAGCAGCGAGATGCTTCGCGAAATGCGCCTGCTGCTGCTGGAGGAGGGGCACTGCTTTCGCGATCAGGCCCTGTCGTTCTGCAGCATGCAGTCGTCCCAGCCGCGCGAGGTGCTGGACGCCAATTCGCTCTCGACGCTGGTGCAGATGGTCAGCGCCGGCATCGGCGTCACCTTGATCCCGGAAATGGCGATGACTGTCGAAACCCGCTCGGCATCGGTGTCCGTCGATCGTTTCCGCAATCCGCAGCCTTCGCGCACCATCGGCATGGTCTGGCGCAAGACGACCCCGCTCGCCGGGCAGCTTCGCCAGATTGCCGACGTGGTGCGCCAGTCGGCGGACGAATTGCGCCGGCAGAACGCAGCGTTGCTGCGCGCGAGCGGATCGACGGGGCCGCAACGAAAGCGCGCGGCCGCGATGCGGCGATCCTGACCGGCCGGCGGGTTCGCCGTCCCGGCCGACCGCGCATTGCCGTCCGAGGTCGGGCGCGGATCAATGGTAAGTGACGCATGCGAATGGATTTTTGTCCGCCGGACGTGCGACGCGACGGGCGCGATGGAAGCCCGACCAGCGCTTCAGGTGCAATCGCCCGCGTAAACTGGCGGCACCCTTGACGCTCGACTAAAGTCGAGGTCACTATGCCCCCGCGAGAATGTCCGGACAGGCATCCGGCACGAATGCAAGGGCAAGGAAACGACATGACCAAGACCCCAAAGGGCAAGACGAGCCGTCGCGACGTCATCAAGGGAGCGGGCGTCACGGCCGCCGCCGCGATCGGTGGCTTTCCGTTCATCTCACGTGCCGAGAACAAGCCGATCAAGGTCGGCATGGTCACGATCCAGTCGGGCCGCTTCGCCGTGATCGGGTCGACCTCGTCGCACGGCGCGTTGATGGAGATCGACAAGTTCAACGCTGCCGGCGGCCTGAACGGCCGCAAGATCGAGCTGATCGTCCGCGACAGCAAGGGCAAGCCCGAGGAATCGACGCGCATCGTGCGCGAGTTCGTCAATAGCGACGGCTGCGAGATCATCTTCGATTCCGACAGCTCCGCGGCTGCGTTCGCCGTGCAGGAAGCCGTGAAGGAACTCGGCGTCCTCAACGTGCACATGAACTCCGAGACGTCTTCGCTGACGGCGGACCCCAAGAACCGCTCGTGGAACTCGTTCCGCGCCGCGCGCCAGGGCATCCACGACGCGATTGCCGGCGGCGCCTACGCGGCCGAGGTCTCGAAGGCCAAGGGCCTCAAGCGCTGGATGGGTTGCTCGCCCGACTATGCCTACGGCCGCGACAGCAACAAGCTGTTTTTCCAGTATCTCAAGCACTTCAACAAGGATGTCGAGGTCGTCGGCGAAAGCTGGCCGAAGCTCGCCCAGCCCGACTACACCGAGCAGCTCACCAAGATCCTGCAGACGAAGCCCCAGGCCCTCTACTCCTGCCTGTGGGGCGGCGACCTGACGGCCTTCATCGACCAGAGCAACATCTACAACCTGTTCGCGCAGACCCAGGTGTTCGCGATCAACGTCGCCGACTACGCGATCCTGACCGCGATCAAGAACCTGCCGAAGGGCATCCACTCGGGCAGCCGCTATCTCGCCACGTTCCCCAAGACGAAGGAGAACGCGGACTGGTCGGCCGCCTATCGCAAGAAGTTCAACGAGTTCCCTGTCAACTGGTCGTGGGAGAACGCCGCTGGCGCCCAGTTCGTGATCGAAGCGATCAAGAAGACCAACAGCGTCGACTCCAAGAAGGTCGCCGAGGCGATGTCGGGCCTGACGATCAAGAGCCCGTTCGGCGTCGACGGTACGCTGACCATGCGCGCCGATGATCACACGGTCATCAACTACGCCACGGGTTGGGGGCAGACCATCCAGAAGGATCCCTACGTCCCCGAAGTGAAGGCGGGCGACTGGAAGGTCATCCTCGAACTCGAGAAGGAGTGGAAGAAGGCCAACAAGTACATCTGACCGGCCTGACTTTCTCGTTCCATGACGGGTGGGCGGCACACGTGTGCCGTCCACTGCTCCACGCTGCCACAATTCACGCAAGGTGACCTTTGGATCTCGGTGCTCTCGGCAATTGCCTGATTACGCCGTCGTGCGTCATCACGCAGACGACCAGCGGCCTCATCATCGGCCTGCTTCTCTTTCTCGTCGCGGCCGGTGTGTCGCTGATCTTCGGCGTCCTGAAAGTGGTGAACTTCGCCCACGGCTCGTTCTACATGCTGGGCGCCTATATCGCCTACACCGCCTACCAGGTCAGCGGCAGCTACTTCGTCGCCGTATTGGCCGGTGGCATCGGTGTCGCGATCTTCGGGTTGCTGTTCGAGCGGCTCCTGATCGCCCGCGTCTATGGTGCGCCCGTGCTGATGCAGCTTCTCGTGTGCTACGGCGTCATCCTGATCATGGACGACATGGTCAAGCTGATCTGGGGCGCCGACTTCCTGTCTTTCGGCATGCCCGGAACATTCCAGGCCTTGCCGTTCGTGTTCGCCGGGGGTGTCGTGCCGGTGTTCTACATGTTCCTGATCGGCGTCACGCTCGCGATTGCCGTGCTGCTCGGGCTGCTCATCACCAAGACGCGCTACGGCAAGATCGTGCGCGCGGCGGCCGTCAATCCATCCATGGTCTCGGCGCTGGGCATCAACACGGGCATCGTCTACGCCAGCGTGTTCGTGCTGGGCGGTCTTCTGGCGGGGCTCGCCGGCGGACTGGCTGCACCGGTGCGGTCGCTGACGGCGGGCATGGGGCTTTCAGTGGTGGTGGAGAGCTTCATCGTGACGGTCATCGGCGGCATGGGATCGGTTGCGGGCGCCCTCGTCGGCTCGGTGCTGGTCGGCCTCGTCCGCAGTTTCGGCACGATCGGCTTCCCCTTGTTCACCGAGGGCTTGATGTTCCTGCTCATGGCTGTCGTGCTCGTGCTGAAGCCGAGTGGCCTCTTCGGCAAGGGAAATTGACGCCATGAAGGGAACCTCGCTCTCGCGCGACATCGTCATCGCGATCGCGGCATTCGCCGTCCTGGCGCTGCTGCCGTACCTCTTCCCCTCGAAGGGCTTCACCGATTTCGTCGTTCGCCTCGCCGCGTTCGGCATCTTCGCGACATCGCTCAACCTGCTCGTCGGCTACGCCGGCATGGAGAGCTTCGGGCATGGCCTGTTCTTCGGGCTGGGCTGCTACAGCTTCGGCCTGATCATGCAGAACTTCCCCGTGTCCATCCCGGTGGCGTTCCTGGCGACGATCCTGATCGCGGTCGTCGTGGCCGTGGTCGTCGGCTCGATCTGCGTCAACCTGAGCGAGATCTACTTCGCCTTCCTGACGCTGGCGTTCCAGATGCTCCTGCACAGCCTGATCATCGCGTGGACCCCGATCACGGGCGGCGACCAGGGGCTCACGGGTGGCGTTCCCCGCCCGCCGTTCCTCGGGATCAGGCTCGACGACTACTACCATCTCTACTTGTTCAGCGGCGGCCTGCTGATCGTCTCGCTCTTGGTGATGCACCACATCGTGCAGTCCCCGTTCGGCTACACGCTGCGCATGATCCGCGACAACGCCTCGCGGGCGCCGTTCCTGGGCATCAACGTCTTTCGCATGCGGTTGCTGGCGTATGTGATCGCGGGTGCATTCGGCGCGGTCGGCGGCATGATCATGAGCCTGTTCGTGTCGGGTGCGTTCCCCGACTTCGCCTACTGGACGATCTCGGGCGAGGCGATCTTCATGATCATGCTGGGCGGGATCACCGTCTTCCTGGGACCGATGGTCGGGGCGACCATGCTGCTGCTGCTCAACGACGTGGTGACGAAGCTGACGAGCCACTACGGTATCGTCCTGGGCGGCGTCATCCTGCTATTCGCGCTGGGCCTGCGAAAGGGGCTCCTCGATTTCATCGCCGATATGTGGCGGGAGAGGCGCGCGCGGGATGCTGCGGCCTCGCTGACCCAGCCGGCCCAGGCGCCGGGAGAGTAAGCCGCCATGCTCAAGATCGAAAACCTCCGCAAATCCTTCGGTGGCGTGGTCGCGACGAACGGCGTGAGCCTCCACTTCCCGAAGGGCTCGCTCAGCGCCGTGATCGGACCCAACGGTGCCGGCAAGACGACGTTCTTCAACCTCATCACCGGGGCCTTCAAGCCGAACTCGGGACGCATCCTGCTCGACGGGCAGGACATCGCCGGGCTGTCGCCGACCGAGATCGTGCGCCGGGGCATCGGCCGCGCCTTCCAGATCGCACGGATCTTTCCGTCCCTGACCGTTCGCGAGTCGATCCTGTGCGCCGTGCAGGCACATCGCAACCAGCACGCCATCATGCGTCGCCGATTTCCGCTCGCGGAGGATGCGGACCGGGCCGAGCACGTCATGAACCTCGTCGGCCTGACGCCGCGCGCAAATACCGTCTCGCGCAACCTTTCGCACGGCGACCAGAAGCTGCTCGATATCGCGCTGGCCCTCGTTCTGGAGCCGCAGGTGCTGCTGCTCGACGAGCCGACCGCCGGCATGGGGCCGGAGGAACGCTGGGCGATGATCGATACCGTGCAGCGCATGTGGGAGGCCGAGAAGATGACGCTTATCTTCATCGAGCACGACATGTCGATCGTCTTCAAGATCGCGCAGTCGATCAAGGTTCTGAGCTACGGCGCCGTGCTCGCGGAAGGCACGCCCGAAGAAATCCGCCGTCATCCCGAGGTCATCAAGGCCTACCTGGGCGACGAGTTCGAGGACGGCCACGCATGAGCACCAACCGCACGATTTTCGCCGCCGATTCCATCGACGTGTTCTACGGCACGAGCCAGATCCTGTTCGGCGTCTCCGTCACCGTCACGGAGGGGCAGACGATGGCTCTGCTCGGCCGCAACGGTGCCGGCAAGTCGACGACGCTGAAGGCGCTTGCCGGCCTGGCGCCGCCGCGCGCGGGCAAGGTTCACGTCCTGGGTGCGGAGATGCAGCGCCGCAAGCCGCATCACATCGCGCGCGCGGGCCTGGGCTATGTACCGGAGGATCGCCAGGTGTTCCCCGACCACAGCGTCGAGGACAACCTGTTGATCGGCGAGAAGAAGGGCCCCAACGGCGAGGACTATTGGACCATCAAGCGCATCTACGAGATGCTGCCCTTGCTCGAGCCGCTGAAGGATCGCATGGCCGGCCGCCTCTCGGGGGGTGAGCAGCAGATGCTCACGATCGGACGCACGTTGATGGGAAATCCCGTCGGCCTGCTGCTGGACGAGCCGAGCGAGGGGCTGGCGCCCGTCATCGTGCAGCAGATCGGCGTGCTGCTGCGCAAGCTGCGGGACATGGGCGTCACCGTCCTGCTGGCCGAGCAGAACATGCACTTCTGCCTGGGCATCGCCAGCCACGCCACCGTGATCGACAAGGGCGAGGTGGTCTATCGCGACACGATCGAAGGCCTGAAGGCCAACGAGGATGTGAAATCGCGCTATCTCGCGCTTTAGCCGCCGCGGGATGCGGGCTGCCCCGACAGGAAGTCGATCAGCAGCCGGTTGAAGGCATCGGGCGCTTCCCAGAACGGGGCGTGCCCGATCTCGGGGAGAGTCACGAACGCATGACCCGGCAGATGGCCGGCAAGCAACCGCATCAGCGGCGGCGGCGCGTAGAGATCGGCCTCACCGGCAACGAGCAATACGGGACACGTCGTGCGTTCCATGTCTGCCCAGGTCAGGTCGAAGCCGGCGGGCTGCGCGACAATGCCGGTGGCGAGCGCCTGCGCACTGAGTTCGGCAAAGCGCTTCGTGCCGGCGGGGTTCGACGCCCGATAGGACGGGCCGAGCTCGATGAACTCCACGGGGACGTGCGCCTTCACCGCTGCAATTCCCAGTCGTGCATAGATCTCGCGCCAATCGGGCTCGGAGGGCGACACGATGGAGCCTGCCAGCACGAGGGATCGCACGCGCGCGCCGTGGGCCGCGACGAACCGCATGGCGACGCCGCCGCCCGCAGCCGCGCCCACGAGGTGGACCTGGGCGATGCCCAGTGCATCCAGAACGGCGAGGAGATCGCCGACCTGTGTGCCCGCTTGCCGTGCGTCGGTCGTCACCGTGGGGGCGTGCCCGCGCCGTGCGTAGGCGAGTGGACGAAAGCCCGCGGAGGCAAGGGCCTGCATCTGATGCGTCCAGATTTCCGCACCTTGCGAGGCGGGATGACAGAGCAGCACCGGCGCACCGTCGCCTTCTGCATCCCAGAACCATAACCGGGCTCCGGGTACGTCGATAAAACCCTCGCGTGCCATCGTCGCTTCCCTGCTCCCGGCCCCCCGGCGCAGCCGGGGTGCGATGCCCTGTTGCGAGGCTAGCACGACGGGGGCTGCTTGCGCTCCACGCCCAGCGGTCATTCAATTGTCCGGCATCAATGCGATCGGTCGACGCAATGCCGCTACTTCGGCATGCTCTTGAACGGGACACGAGAAAGGGGGGGCAAAGTCGTGGCGATAATGATCAGGTTCTGCGGAGCGGCACGAACGGTTACGGGCTCGTGCTATCTGATCCGCAGTCCCGGCGCGACGTTCCTCGTCGACTGCGGCCTTTTCCAGGGCTCCAAGACGCTCAAGCAGCTCAACTACCAGCCGTTTCCGTTCGACCCGGAGGAGATCGACTTCGTTCTGCAGACGCATGCGCACATCGACCATGCGGGGTTGCTGCCGCGGCTGTGGCTCGAGGGATTCCGGCGGGCGGTGTTCATGACGCGCGGCACCCGGGACCTCCTTTCGTACATGCTGCCCGACAGCGGTCACATCCAGGAGAGCGATGTCGAGAACCTGAATGTGCGCAATGCGCGGCGCGACAAGCTCCAGGTCGAGCCGATCTATACGCGGGAAGACGCGGAGGCCTGCCAGGAGAATTTCCATACCGTGGAGTATGGCGTCTGGACCGAGGTCGGCGAAGGTGTTCGGGCGCGGTTCTGGAACGCCGGCCACATCCTGGGCTCGGCCTCCATCGAGATCGAGATCGCCACGGGGCGCGAGGACCAGCGCTTCCTGCGCCTGCTGTTCTCGGGAGACATCGGCCCGGAGCACAAGCTGTTCGAGCCCGATCCGGAAGCGCCGACGAATTTCGACTATGTAATCTGCGAGTCGACTTATGGCGGCCGGAGGAGAGCGCGCACGACGGAGGCGGAGCGCCGCGAGCAGCTTGCCGCCATCGTCAAGCAGGCGCTGCGCAGCGACCGTGTGCTGCTCATGCCGTTGTTCGCCGTGGAGCGTACGCAGGAGTTGCTGACGGACCTGACGCGGCTGCAGCAGTCCGGCGCCATTCCACCTGTGCCGATCTTTCTCGACTCGCCCCTGGCCATCCGCATCACCAAGGTGTTCCAGCGGCATGCGCGCGAACTCGAAGGGCTCGACAAGCAGCCCTCGCTGCTGAGCAACCCGCGCTTCCGCTTCACCGAGACGCGCGACGAGAGCAAGGCGATCGATCATTACGACGGTGGTGCGATCATTCTCGCGGCCAGCGGCATGTGCGATGCCGGCCGCATTCGCCATCATCTCAAGCGCTGGCTGTGGAACGAGCAGGCGACCGTGCTGCTCACGGGCTATCAGGCGCAGGGCACGCTCGGCCGGCTTCTGGCCGACGGCGTCACGAGCGTGACGATCCAGGGCGACGAGATCAAGGTGCGTGCGGCGATCCGGCAGACGGATCTCTACAGCGGACATGCGGACGGCGACGAACTGGTCGAGTGGATCAAGGAGCGCCGGCCGATCACCCGTGCACTCTTCCTGGTGCATGGCGAGGACGCGGAGATCGAGGACTTGCGTGCGCGCATGATCGCGGAAGGCCTGGAGGAGGCGCGCGTCATCGCCCCTGTGCTCGACGACGAAATAGAGCTGCTGGCCGACGGCGCGGGGCCTTCCGTCTTGCCGGTGCCGCGCCGCCTGCAACCCGAGATGGTCGGCAAGCCCGACTGGCACAACGATCTTGCCCAACTGACGCTGGACTTGCGCGAGGCTTTCGAGGGGGCCGCCGACGACCGCTCGCGCGGGATCCTGATGCGGCGCATGCGCCGGGCGCTCGATGACGAGCGCTGACTGCGGCGCCGCAGACCCCACCTCTGTCGAAACCAACGGACAAGGAGCCTGGAGCGATGTTCGATAAGGCCAAGGTCGAATTGGAGATGCTGATGCGGCAACTCGCGGAACGCCCGCACGACCGGCAGGAGCTCGAGTTCACGTTGCGCGAGAAGCTCGCGGCGATCCGCGCCGCGGGTATGCCCCTGCCGGACGATCTGGCGGCGCTGGTCGACGCCCTGGACAGTCAACTCGTCCGCGAGGAACACCAGCGCGCCCGCGATGCGCACAAGCAGGGCTGAGCGCGGATTGTCCGCGCCTGTCAGGCTCGTGCGGCAACGATGGCTTGCGGGTCGGCGAAGGGCTTGCCGAGTGCGTCTGCAACGGCACGATGCGTGATCCTGCCCGCATGGACGTTGAGGCCATTGCGTAGATGGGGATCGGCGGCCATCGCGGCCAAGGGTCCCTTGTCGGCGAGCGCCAGCACAAAGGGCAGCGTGGCGTTGTTGAGGGCGAAGGTGGAGGTGCGCGCCACGGCCCCGGGCATGTTGGCCACGCAATAATGCACCACATCGTCCACCACGAAAGTCGGTTCGGCGTGCGTCGTTGGATGCGAGGTCTCGCAGGTGCCCCCCTGGTCGATGGCGATATCGACGATGACCGAGCCGCGCCGCATGTCGCTGACGTGCTGGCGGGTCACCAGCTTGGGTGCCGCCGCTCCCGGCACGAGCACGGCGCCGATGACGAGATCGGCATCGAGGACGTATTCATCGACCGCAGCGCGGGTCGAAAAGATCGTCTTGATCGCCGCGCCGAACTGTTGCTCGAGCGCGTAGAGCCGTTCCGTGTTGATATCGAGAATGGTGACGTCGGCCCCCAGGCCGATGGCCATCCAGGCCGCATTTTGTCCTGCCACGCCGGCGCCAAGGACGACGACCTTGGCGGGGGCCACGCCTGCGACGCCGGCCAGCAGCATGCCGCGGCCACCCTGCTCGATCTCCAGGCAATGCGCCCCGCAATGCACGGCCATGCGTCCGGCCACCTCGCTCATCGGGGCCAGCAATGGCAAGCCGCCGCGTGGGCTCGTCACGGTTTCATAGGCGATGGCCGTCGCGCCGGAGCGTAGGAGCGCTTCGGCCTGCCTGGGATCGGGCGCCAGATGCAGATAGGTGAACAGGGTCTGCCCCTCGCGCAGCATCGCGCATTCGGCAAGCTGGGGCTCCTTCACCTTGACGACGAGATCGGCCGTCGCGAAGACGTCGGCGGCTGTCGCGACGATGCGGGCGCCTGCCTTCGCATAGTCCTCGTCGGCGAGGCCGATCCGCGCGGCGGCGCCGGATTCCACGTACACGGCGTGGCCGTGTTCCACGGCTTCGCGTACGGAAACGGGCGTCATGCCGACGCGATACTCGTGCGTCTTGATTTCCTTTGGCACGCCGATCTTCATGTCGCTCTCCTCGCAGTCCGCAGGATGCACTCGCATCGGTCCAGCTCGCACCATCATGTGAGATAGGTGCTTTGTCGCGATCCGGTAGATCATGATGCACACGGCATGCCCTGCGACGCCATGTCCGAATGGAGGAAGGCATGGCACTCATGCGGCGTCTCATGGTCGCATTGCATGAGCAAGTCTCCCCAATTGCTGTTCTTTCTGCAACAGCCGGTCACGGGTGGACGTTCCGGAGGTCCTATCGGCTTGCGGCGGGCTCAGCGTGGTCTATCAATGCCTCACGAGTCGAAGGCGGTTGCCGAATCACGCGGCGGACACCAAAGCATATGCGGCGTGCTGCATGTGGGGACTGAGCAGTTGGCGGAAACCCAAGCATTGCTGGCCAGCAGGATGGTCGATGGCCGCCTGGAGCTGACGGCTTCCGGCCGTTGGACGGTGGAGCATGCCGCAAGCCTGGACCAGGGGCTGTCGGAGCTATTGTCCGGCGCGGCGCCTGCGGGTGAGATGCGCATCGACATGGGGCGCGTCGACGCCTTCGATACGTACGGCGCCTGCGTACTGGCCCGACTGGAGCAGCACGCCAAGGCCCGCTCGGGCCGCTTTGCGATCAATGGGCTTGCCGAGCGCTTCACGGGGCTGGCCGAGAGTGTGCGTTCGGCAGGCGACGTCGCCGCCATTCCGAAGCCGAAGCCGGGCCTGTTCGCAGGGCTGGAAGCCATCGGGCGCGGCGTCGCCAACACGGCCAGTGACCTCGTCGTCCTGCTCAATCTTCTCGGTGCGGTCGGGCAGTCCCTGGTCGGCGTCCTGCGGCGCCCTTCGACGTTCCGTCTGACCTCGATGGTGCATCAGCTCGATCGCGTGGCCTGGCAGGCGGTGCCGATCATCGTGCTGATCACGCTCCTGATCGGGGCGATCATCGCCCAGCAGGGTTTCTTCCACTTCCGTAAGTTCGGCGCCGACCAGTATGTCGTGGACATGGTGGGCATTCTCGTCCTGCGCGAGATCGGCGTGCTGCTGGTGGCCATCATGGTCGCCGGTCGGTCGGGCAGCTCGTACACGGCGGAACTGGGCTCCATGAAAATGCGCGAGGAGATCGACGCGCTGCAGACGATGGGGCTGAACCCGGTGTCGGTGCTCATCCTGCCGCGCGTTCTGGCGCTGGTGATCGGCCTGCCGGCCTTGACGTTCCTCGGTGTCATGGCCGCGCTCTACGGCGGTGGCCTCGTGGCGGCGCTCTACGGCGACATGAACCCGCAGATCTACATCGCGCGCCTGCACGAGGCCGTTTCGCTGACCCACTTGCCGTCGGCATGATCAAGGCGCCGTTCATGGCCCTGGTGATCGGCATCGTCGCCTGCTCGGAAGGCCTGAAGGTCCGCGGCAGTGCGGAGTCGCTCGGCCTCCAGACGACGGCGTCGGTGGTCAAGTCGATCTTCCTCGTGATCGTTCTCGACGGTCTGTTCGCGATCTATTTCGCTGCCATCGGGATGTGAGCTGATGCCAACGGAACAGATCACAAATCCAATCATCAAGGTCCGCGATCTCGTCGTCGGCTTCGGGCATCATACTGTCCTCAAGGGGCTTTCGCTCGATGTCGCGTCGGGGGAGATCCTGGGGCTGGTGGGGGGCTCGGGCAGCGGCAAGACCGTATTCATGCGCACCATCATCGGGCTGGTGCCGAAGCGGGCGGGCACGATCGAGGTCAGCGGTGTCAACCTCAGCGAGGCCAGCGACGAAGACCGCGCCCGCATCGAGCGCCGCTGGGGCATCCTCTTCCAGCAGGGGGCGCTGTTCTCGTCGCTGACGGTGCGCGAGAACGTGCAATTTCCCATGCGCGAGCACCTGACGGTGCCACAGCACGTCATGGACGAGGTGGCGCTCACCAAGCTGGCGATGGTCGGCCTCACTGCGCGCGATGCGGAGAAGCTTCCCTCCGAACTGTCGGGCGGCATGGTGAAGCGCGTGGCGCTGGCCCGTGCGCTGGCGCTCGATCCGCAGATCCTGTTCCTCGACGAGCCGACGTCGGGCCTCGATCCGATTTCGGCGGGCGAATTCGACGCCCTCATCAAGACGCTGCAGCGGACGCTCGGCTTCACCGTGTTCATGGTGACGCACGATCTCGACAGCCTGCACACCATTTGCGATCGCATCGCCGTCCTTGCCGACGGCAAGGTCGTCGCAAGCGGCAACATGGCCGCCATCCTGGCTACGGATCATCCCTGGGTTCAGGCGTATTTCCGTGGCCGCAGAGGCAAAATCTTCGAGCTCCGAGCGGCTCGTCCACCGATGTGAGAGCGAAACCATGGAAGTGCGCGCACGCTATACGCTGATGGGGCTTTTTGCGCTCTTGGTCGTTCTGGCCGGATTTTCGTTCGTCTACTGGCTGGAGACAGCCGGGGGGCTGGCCGAGCGCACGAGCTATCGGGTCAAGTTCTCCGGTCCCGTCGCTGGGCTCCTGCAGGGGTCGGCCGTGCTCTTCAATGGCGTTCGCGTCGGCGAGGTGACGGCGATGTCGCTCGATGCCAAGCGGCCCGAAGACGTCGTGGTCGATGTCGCGATCGAACGCGCGACGCCGGTGCGGGCCGATACGAAGGTGACGATCGATTTCCAGGGGTTGGCCGGCGCACCCGCCGTGGCCTTCATCGGCGGTACGGCGACCTTGCCCCTCCTGGCGGCCGCACCGCGTGAGCAGCATGTCCTGACCGCAGAGGCGAACGCCGGGCAGAGCCTGTCGCAGGCGGGCCGGGATGCCTTGCGCCGCTTCGAGGCCGTGATCTCCGACAACGCTGCCAACCTGAAGAGCGCGGTCGCAAACATCAACACGTTCACCGGGGCGCTGGCGCGCAATTCCGACAAGGTCGACACCATTCTGGCGGGGCTGGAACGCTTCACAGGGGGCGGCAAGAAGCCCGTCACGCGGATCTACGACCTGACGCTGCCGGCCACGATGCCGTCCCTGGAGAAGATCCCGGCGGGCGTTCTGCTGATCCCCGAGCCGACCGCCTTGGCCAATGTTCTCAGCGAAAAGATCGTCGTCTCGGACGGTCCCAAGCCGAACCTAGACAATGCCCAGTGGCCGGATGTCCTGACCCGCCTCGTGCAGACGCGACTGGTGCAAGCCTTCGAGGCGGCCAAATACACCAATGTCCTGGCTGGCTCGCCCGACGGCAAGCAAACGGACTTTCAGCTGCTGGTGGATGTCCGCCAGTTCCAGATCGAGGCTGGCGCGAGCCCGCGCGGCGTCGTCGCCCTGTCCGCGCGCATCCTCGACAAGGACGGCCGTGTGGTCGGGTCCAAGCAGTTCCGGGCCGAAACCGTGGCAGGCTCGCTCGATGCCGGTCCGGCCGTGAAAGCGCTCGAGCAGGGATTTGCCAAGGTGGCCGTCGATCTGGTTGTCTGGGTTTGCGGAACAATTTGAATCGGCCCGATGCCGGGACTGCGTCGGGGAGGGGAATTGAAAGCGCGGGCATTGCCGCGGACAACGATGGCGCATCATGCGCGGAGGTCGAGATGCAACTTATTCATGGTCGAGGGTCGAAGCCCGGGCGCCGCGTGTGGGCGGTCGCCGTTGGCGTTCCGATGTTGGTCGCAGGCGTGACGCTCGCCACGGCGAGTCCTGTTTCCACGCTGTCGGGGTCGTGGGGTGGAAGCGGTCGCATCACCTACACGGACGGCTCCACCGAGGGGATCAACTGCAGTGCCTATTATTCCGGGGGCAGCAGCGAACTGAAGATGGCGATCCAGTGCCGGAGCGACAGAAATCCCATTCACATCCGCAGCCAGCTTCGCATCAGCGGCAGCCGGGCAACGGGGACGTGGGAGGAGCGCACGTTCAACGCATCGGGCTCGGCGTCGGGGAGCATCACCGGCAACAACATGTCGTTGAAGGTTTCGGGGGGTGGCTTCAACGGGACGATGTCCGTGCACATCGGGCAATCGTCGCATACGGTGAACATCACCACGCAGGGCATCGCCATGCGGAGCGCCACGATGAACTTCTCCAAGCGATAACGGCCCGGATGTGGCCTGCGCGGGGCGTTCGGGAGCACGGCGGGGCGGTATGCCCGCGCCGTGGGGTCGGCTGGCGTGGTGTTGCGTCTTAATCGACCAATTCGTGCGGCAAGCGAGGCATCAATTAGAGCGCGATGAACGCCACACTCAAGCTCATGGTCTATCTCGTGGCCCCCATGTCGCGCCAAAAATCGGAAAGCGGTTGTGGCTATGAGGCGATTTTGGCGCGACGGGCCACGAGTGTGGCGTCGCGCCTTGATCGACCAATCCGTGCGGCAGGCAAGTCGTCGATCAAGGCGCGATGAACGCCACACTCTCCCGGTTTCCCGGAAGTCGCGCGGAGCGCGGCTGTCCGGCAACTTTCGCGGTGCAGAACGCGACGGGCGCGGCGGCGGGCGGTGGCAATGCCGTGGTTGGGCGTCGCAGCGGCGCGGTGCTCCGACAGCGCCGGGAAAGACCCCGGCTCGGGCAGCGGCCGGGCTCTGGCCCGCCCGCTTCGCCGGGGAACCGGGGGAGAGGTGAGACCAGAGCGAATTGCGCCGACTATGACGAACAACACCGTTGCCTGCTCGTCTCCCTTAGACCGCAAAGCCCGCAGAAGAATGAGATGGATTTTGCTGTGGTGACACTGGGAACCAATTGTTTCTAGTGTAGCGATCAAAGCAGCTTTTTGCCTTTGTTGAACTTTCGTTAAGGCGCTGCCGATAAACTGCTTTGCAATTTCAACTTCGCTCGAACCAATCCAGGAAATGCCCAGACGGGGTGGGCGTTTCCGGCTGACGCCCCAAAATACGGGCATGCCGGCGTCGAGTGGCTATCGTCCAGAGAGGTGACGGTAAGATGGAAATACCCGAAGCGTTCTACGCACCAGGTGTGATCGTCGTTGTCGCGTCCTTCGTCGTGCTCTCGCTCTTGTACATTCTGCACAGCGGGCGCCGGTCTTCGCGCAAGACGCAGAACGACAAAGTCCGCGACGATCTGCGCAATCTCGGTACTTAGCGGCCCGTCGCTGCCCAAAATCGCCTCATAGCCACAACCGCTTTCCGATTTTGGCGCGACACGAGGGCCACGAGCGACATCATGAGCTTGAGTGTGGCGTTCATCGCGTCTTGATCGACGACTTGCCTGCCGCACGGATTGGTCGATCAAGGCGCGACGCCACACGAGTTGACTGGCGTCATGGTCCGAAATTTCGGATCTGCGATAATTTTTATATGAGCAGGATCGATGAAAGGCTGACGCGACTGGATCGGCGGATTGCCGACATCGAGCGTCGCTTGGCCGAGGCGACCTGCGACAAGGCCTCAGGCAAATCCGATTTCGCGGACGATATGATCCGTGAACTGCTGGCGGAGACGCTGCATGCGTTCGTCCAGGAAAGGTCGGCGGTGACAGAGGCGGATGTTGCGTCCGGCCACAAGCCGGCCGGACGCCCATATGGAGAATTCGACGCTTGAGCCCCGCGCATGGGGAGCCGCGTCATCGCACTGTTACGCGGTGCATGCGTACTGGGACGCATGGGTGCCAGCCCGGCGTCCGAATACCGAACCGGACATCAGGCCGGTGCCGCCCGGATAGTTCTCGTAGAACAGCCCGCCCACCAGTTCGCCGGCGGCAAACAGGCCGGGGATCGCGCGGTCCGCCAGATCCTGCACGGCGTTCTTCTCGTCGATCTTGAGGCCCCCGAACGTGAAGGAGACACCCGTCGTCGTGACGTAGGCGACGAACGGCGGCTTGTCGATCGGCAGGGCCCAATTGGTCTTTGGCGGCGCAATGCCCTTCGTCGTCACGCCGTCGAGGATCGAGGGATTATACTGCCCGGGCTGGCAGGCCTTGTTGTAGGCGTCCACGGTGGCCGTCAGCGCCTCGGCCGAGATTTCCAGTTGCTCAGCCAGGCCGGCGATCGTATCCGCCTCGACCTTCGTCACCTGCTTGATGCGATATTCATCGCGCAGCCGGTGGACGGTCTTCTGGTCGAAGATCTGGACGGCGGTGCGATGGGGCTGGCCCATGATCGCCTTACCGAACTTCACGTAGGTCAGGTTGCGGTAGTCCTCGCCCTCGTCGACGAAGCGCTTGCCATCGAGGTTGACCATGATCCCCAGCGGATAGGAGTGCTTCTGGAAGTTGTCGAGGATCCAGCGGTCGCCGAACGGCGGCGCGGAAATGTCCCAGCCGACGGAGTGGCAGCCCGACCAGTTGCCGAACGGGACCGCGCCGATCTCGAGCGCCATGCGGATGCCGTCGCCGGTGTTGTGGCGCGTGCCGCGCACGCGGGCGAGGTCCCAGCCCTGGCCGAGGTAGCGCACGCGCATTTCCGGGTTCGATTCGAAGCCGCCGCAGGCGAGCACCACGGCCTTGCAGGTGAGTTCGTGATATCCGTCCGGATCGCGCACGGTGAGGCCGGTGATGCGCGTATCCCGGGCCTGATGCAGCTTCGTGGCCGCCGTATCGTAGCGTATTTCGATGCCGAGCTTGGCGCAGCGTGCGACGAGGAATTCGATCAGCCCGGCGCCGCCGCCGACCGCCTCGATGTTGACGCCGCCATAGAAGTGCTGCTTGCCGTCGACCTCGTAGGACTGGCGGCCGTACATCGGGATGAAGCGCACGCCGTTCTCGCGCAGCCAGGCCATGGTCGTGCGCGAATGGTCGATGAGGATGCCGGCCAGCGTCTCGTCCGATTGGCCGCGTGTCACCTTCATCAAGGTGTCGTAGAAATAGTTGCGGTCGTGAGAGGGCAGGATCATCTTGCCTGCTTCCTCGTCGGTCATGTCGACCAGGATGTCGCCGCGCACGTCG
Source organism: Hyphomicrobiaceae bacterium (assembly GCA_041397775.1). GTDB lineage: Bacteria > Pseudomonadota > Alphaproteobacteria > Rhizobiales > Hyphomicrobiaceae. The sequence continues at coordinate 157,701 of JAWKWB010000009.1, forward strand.
TCGAGGCCGGAATGCATGAAGCGGAAGCCGCCGGCGGTGAAGTAGCCGTTGCCGCCCTTTTCACCCTCCGGCGCCTTTTCCAGAACGAGAACCTTGGCGCCACCCTCGTGCGCCGCGATGGCAGCGCACAGGGCAGCGTTTCCAGCCCCCACGACGATCACGTCGAAACTCTTGTCCGTCATGCCTTCGAACCCCTTTGCGGTTGGCGGTGAGAGCTTGTGATGTCGTGGGCGGCCTCGGCCCGGCTCAGGCGGCGAGGGCGGCGCCGAGTGCGGCGGCAGGGTGCTCGTCGAGCGTCAGGACGAGCTGACGGATCTTTTCCGCCTGCCCGGCGCCGATGCTCATGCGCGCACAGGCCAGGAACTTCGCGCTGACGCCATCGACATCGAGCATGCGTTCACCCGCGCCGCTGTTGACGCGGACGTGGCGCTCGATGGTTCGCCCGTCCTTCAGGGTCACGGCGACACCGCCGGAGAAGTACGTAGGGAACGCGGTATCCGGGTCCGTCTTGCACGTGACCTTGGCCGTCAGCGCCAGCAACTGCGGATCGGAGAAGGCGCTGTCCTTCAGCTCGGCGAGCCCGAACTTGCCCAAGGCCAGACACGTGGCGATGACGAACTGCGCGCTGAACTTCGCCTCGTAGTCGGTCTTGGGCACGATCTTCTGCGCGGCCGGTTCGGCGACGATGTGCAGCGTCGGCTCGGGCAACAGCGCCTCGACGGAGACGATATCGGCCGGGTCGATCTCGCGGCTGATCTCGATGGCGGCATCGGCACAGCCGTGGATGAAATGGCAGACCGGATAGGGCTTGATGGCGGTCTCGGCGAGCATCCAGTGCGAGCCGAGGCCACAGATCAACCGTTCGCCGTCGACATCTGCGGAATCGGCCTGGAAATGGGTGTCAAACAGGCCGAACTTGCCTTCGTAGGGACGGCTCGGGCCGACGAAGCCGTTCTTCACCAGGATGGCTGCCGTGATGCCGGCCGTCGCGCCCCAGCCGGGATGCATGCGCTTCGTCCAGGCGCCTTCCTCGAGGAAGACCTGGACGCCGCCGGCCGTGCTGGCCGCCACGCCCTGCGCCATCGTCAGGCCCTTGGCGTCGAGGCCGAGCAGCTTGCCGGCAACGATGGCGGAGCTGAAGTGCGAGGCGATCGCCGTGGCGTGGTAGCCGGTGTGATGGAAGCGGCCATCCGCCGCCCAGCCGATGCGAATGGCAAGCTCCATGCCGGCGACGTATGCGACCAGCAGGTCGCGCCCGCCGAGCCCCAGCGATTCGCCCAGTGCAAGTGCTGCCGGCAGGCACGCGGCCGTGGGATGGATGATGCTGCCCAGGTGCGTGTCGTCGAAATCGAGGCCATGCACGAGCATGCCGTTGGCGAGCGCCGCATCGCGCGGCGAGAGCTTCATGGCGTGGCCGATCACGGAGCACGGACCGCTGCCGCCGAGGTCCTTGACGCCAGCCATGGCCCGTGCGGCGAAGGGATAGGCGTTGGCAGCGATGCCGGTGCCCAGGCCATCGAGAATCTGGAGTTTTGCGCGCTGGCGCACAGGGGCGGGAATGGCGTCCCAGGTGAGACCGGCAGCGAATTTCGCCACCCCTTCGGCCCTCGACGGCCGATCAACGGATTTCTGCATGTATCAAGCTGCCTTCGCTGCTGTTTTCGCAGCTGGGGAGAATACCCAATCGGCCATCACTTGACACCGCCGCATGAGGCGGGGCTCGTCTGCTCTGTAGTCGGCCACCGCATTGTGCGCCGTCGACATGTTGTCCCACACCAGCACGTCGCCCTCCGACCAGTGATGCGCCCACCTGTAGGTGTCGCGCATCTGGTGCACGAACAGCTTTTCCAGGATCGCGTCGCTTTCGTCCTGAGGCAGTCCGTCGATGGCGGTCACGTAGCCGACATTGCAGTAGAGCGCCCGCCGGCCCGAGATCGGATGCTCCAGCACGACGGGATGATGGACGGGTGGCTTCTGGCGGCGCTGCTCGGGCGTCAGGGGCTTGCGCTGGGTGCCGGGCCGCTTCAGCATCTGCTCCCAGAACTTGTTGAAGTCGTGCGTCGCCGTGCGTCCCTCGATCTTTTCCTTCAGGTCGTCGGGGAGGTCGTCATAGGCCCGGTACATGTCGAGGAACTCGGTATCCCCGAGCGGGCGGCCGTCGCGAACGGGCACCTTCAAGGCATAGTTCACGTTCACGAAGGCGATGGGCTGGGAATACGACATGTCCGTATGCCAGTCCTGCCCGGCATCGCCCAGCCCCAGTGCCTTGCCGTTCTCGACGATGTTGGAGAGAACCATCACCTCGGGGTGGCCGGGTACGGTGAAGCCGCTGGAGGCGACATTGACCTCGAGTGTCCCGAAGCGCGCGGCGAAGGCCTTCTGCTGGGCAGCGTCGATGTCCTGCCCGGGAAAGCAGACGACGCTGTAGCGCCCGATGGCCTGGAGGATGGTGGCGAAAGCGCTGTCCGAAAGGGGCTTGGCCAGGTCGATTCCTTCGAAGCGCGCGCCGAGGGCGCCAGTCGGCGTGATCGTGATCATAGGCATCTCATCCCCGAACGACGGTTTGTCCATCGGCGCCCGGTGCGTCGCGGGCCAAGCTCGTGACGACATGCTAGCTTCGCGGAATGCGCCACTCTTGATCCACGTCAAAAGTGCGCATGCGTGCTGACGGTCGTGCTCCGTCGCGTTTTGCGGGGGCTGGGCCGAAGATCGGCCGTTGGCAATGTCGACCGGGGTTCGATAAACATCGAGGCCGGTCCGGCGGCGGAGCCAACCGCTGCGGACGCGCAATCGATTGTTCACGTGATAAGGCTGGGCGGCGCCGCGCCGCGAGCACGAGGGAGAGAACGAAATGACCACCGCGAAAAAGGATCCGAAGTCCCTGCGCTCCGCGCGGTGGTTCGCGCCCGATGATCTGCGCTCGTTCGGGCACCGCAGTCGCATGAACCAGATCGGCTACGACGTCGAGGAGTTCGCGGGCAAGCCGATCATCGCCATCATCAACACATGGTCAGATTTCGCGCAGTGCCATGCGCACTTCAAGCACCGCGTCGAGGATGTGAAGCGCGGCATCCTGCAGGCGGGCGGCTTCCCCGTCGAATTGCCGGCCATCTCGCTGTCCGAAAGCAAGGTGAAGCCGACCACCATGTTCTATCGCAATTTCCTGGCGATGGAGACGGAGGAGCTGATCCGCTCGCATCCCGTCGATGGTGCCGTTCTGATGGGCGGTTGCGACAAGACCACGCCGGGCCTCATCCTCGGCGCGACAAGCGCCGGCGTCCCCTCGATCTTCGTGCCTGCCGGCCCCATGCTGCGCGGCAACTGGCATGGCAAGACTCTGGGCTCTGGCTCGGACGCATGGAAGTACTGGGACGAGCGCCGCGCCGGCAATATCTCGCAGAAGGACTGGGGTGAGCTGGAGATGGGAATCGCCCGCTCCTACGGCGTGTGCATGACGATGGGCACGGCTTCGACGATGACGGCGCTGGCCGACGTGATGGGCCTTTGCCTGCCGGGCACGTCGTCGATCCCCGCTGCCGACAGCAATCACGTGCGCATGTGCTCGGCGGCCGGCCGGCGCATCGTCGACATGGTTTGGGAGGACCTGACGCCAGAGAAGATCCTCACCGAGAAAGCCTTCCTCAATGCCATCACGGTGGCCATGGCCATGGGCTGTTCGACCAATGCCGTGATCCACGTGCTCGCCATGGCGCGCCGGGCGGGGCAACCGATCGGCCTTGAACATTTCGATGCCGCCAGCCGCAAGGTGCCGGTGATCGCCAACATCCGCCCGTCCGGCGACAAGTACCTGATGGAGGACTTCTACTACGCGGGCGGCCTGCTCGGTATGATGACACGGCTGACGCCATTCCTCGATCTCGACCAGATCAACGTCAGCGGCAAGTCGTGGGGCGAGAGCCTCGAAGGGGCAGAGGTCTACAACGACGACGTGATCCGGCCGCTCGACAAGGCGATCTACAATGAGGGCGCGCTCGCCGTACTGAAGGGCAACCTGGCGCCCGACGGCTGCGTCATCAAGCCGTCCGCGTGCGAGCCGCGCTTTCTCAAGCACACGGGTACGGCCTACGTCTTCGACGACTACAACCAGCTCAAGAAGGAGATCAACCGCGAGGATCTGCCGGTGACGGCCGACAGCGTCCTGGTGCTGCGCAATGCGGGCCCCCAGGGCGGCCCCGGCATGCCGGAGTGGGGCATGATCCCGATCCCCACGAAACTCGTGAAGCAGGGCGTGCGTGACATGGTCCGCATCTCCGATGCGCGCATGTCCGGCACGAGCTACGGCGCGTGCATTCTGCACGTCGCGCCGGAAAGCTACGTCGGCGGGCCGCTGGCGCTGGTGAAGACCGGCGACAAGATCACGCTCGACGTCGCCGCGCGTACGCTGACGCTCGATGTGGCAGAGGCAGAACTTGCCACCCGCCGCGCCGCGTTGCCCAAGCCGCCGCCGCGCTACGAACGCGGCTATGGCTGGATGTTCTCGCAGCATATCAAGCAGGCAAACGACGGCTGCGACTTCGATTTCCTCGAGACGGACTTCGGCGCGCCGGTGCCCGAACCGGATATCAACTGACAGCGCAAGCCCCGGCGTGGGTGCGCGGTGGCGCGCCCACGCTCAGATCATGTCCTAGTTCAGACCAGTCCGCGCTGCATCGCCACGTAGTAGCCCGCGGCCCCCACCAGGGCGGGAATGCCGAGGATATGCGTCGTCACCAGCAGGGCTCGCAGCCAGCGCCGCGGTGCCACGCGCCTGTTCACGTGCAGGATCGAGATCGCGATCATGAGACTGACGAGCATGTAGTTGAAGACGAAAATGCGATCGGAGAGCGTGGCCGAATCGGCATCGAGTTTCGGCAGCGACAGGTAAAGAGCTACCGCCGACAACAAGGCCGTGACCTGGATCGTGACGATCGCCTCGAAGTGGTTGGTCGGAATGAAGATCGACAGATAGGCGATGACCAGGATGAAGCCGAGCGGCACCACGACGCGGAGATAGTAGTCCGTCGTTTGCCGCGCCATCAGCCAGACGAAGCTCGTCTTGTAGAAGGGTGCCACGCTGGGGGCGTGCGTATAGGCGTCGACGAGCGGCACGAAGTCCTCGTCGTGGCCGACGTACTGCGACTTGGGCGTCCAGCCGTCGGTGACCACGTTCTGGTCGCGCAGGTGCGGGGGCGGCGGCTGTACGATGAAGGGCGCATCGCCGCGCCTGGGCTGGATGTCGATGGCGAAGCGCTGTGTGTCGAAGGGATAGTTGGTGAGCTCGGGCTCGTAGACGAAGCGACCCGATACCCGGTAGATGCGCATGCTGTCGGGATAGGCGGCGCTGTTGCCGCCGCCGTGCACCGTTTCGATGGCGATCTGGCGGCCGTTCGTGCGGGGATCGAGGTAGGCGTTGACGAAGTCGATCTGTTCGATGGACCCGGTGTTGCGCACGGACAGGTAGAATTCGGCGAAGAACGACTTGTCGTTGTCGTCGACGCGGTGCGCGCGGATCAGGTCGATGTCGAGATACAACGTTTCGATCTTGCTCAGCGCGCCATCCTTCAGCCGTACGAACTGGGTGGGGGCGAGTTGCGTGCGCCCGAGGCCTTGCGGCAGGATGATGACGAAGGGTGCCCGGACCGCTGCCCGTGAACCGGGATAGAACGACCAGTTGTCGTAGGGGCCCTTGAAGGCGCCGCGCCCCGCCTGATAGGCGGATGAAATCCTGCCGACGACATCGCGACGCAGGCGCGCGACGCTGGAGCCGATCTCGGCCTCGCGCGCAGAAGAAGCGACGAGCGCCAACATGTCGGCATAACGCGAGCCCGTTTCAATCGCGCGCAGATTGTCTGCGTCCAGCGGATCGGGGGCGGCGTCCTTCGCGCGCTGCTTGCATTCGCCGCTGGCCCAGCCCGGTGCGCTCTCGACCTTCGCGCCTTGGAAGACCCACTCGGCCGCCGTGTCATCGCCGATCAGGCGCCGCACGCGCTCGTTATAGGCCTCGGGCAATCCATCCCAAGCCAGTTGGTAGATGGCGTTCGGATAGGTCTTCACCAGCGCTTCGGGCAGCATCTCGATGCGGCCGGTGACGAACAGCGCCGGTGTCACGTTGGCCCGGACCATCTCGTTGAGGAGCAGTGCGGAACGGGCCGTGCCAACAGCGACGACCACCAGGTCCGGGCTCTTCTGGCGCAGGTCGGCAATCGCTGCATCCAGGTCCGCACGGTTCAACGCATTGCCCTGCGAGGCGAGGCGATGGTCGGCAACGAGGGCGCTTGCATCCAGGCGCTGCTTCAGGCCGTCGCCGAGCGCCGAGCTGAACAAAATGTCCTTCAGTCCCACGAATGCCGCACGCTGATAATTCATGTGCCGGATGAACGCGGCCATCGCCGGGAGCCGTTCGTCGTCCTGCGACGCCTGCATCGTGAAGACGTTGGGGTACTTCGCGAAGATGCTGTTGACGGAAATGCTGGAGAGGAACGGAATTGCCGTTTCGGCAATGGCCTTGCCGTTCGCCTCGAAGGCCGGCTTGGCGCGTGAGGATGCCGAAAGGCCGATCATGGCGAGCATGTCGGGGTCGGCCAGCGCCTGCCGCAAATTTTCGGTTGCGCGTCCGGCATCGCGTGCATCGTCGTAGAACTTGAGTGCGACCGGCCGGCCTGCGATGCCCCCCCGCCGGTTGATCTTGTCCTGCTCCATGCGCGTCATGGCGGTGATGGCCTTGATGTCGCCGGGGTCGAAGCAGAGATCCGAGCGCGAACTGAGGAAGACGGCCACGTTCAGGGGCGGGCGTGCGGCGGCCTCGGCGGCGTTTGCCGCGTTCTGGGCGAGAGCCGGCGATGCAAGGATCGCGTGGAGAAAAAGGGCTGCGATGCCCATGAGTACGCTACGCAAGGTCACGGCTGTACGCTCCCCCGAAGATCGATACATCGGTCATGGCGGGCCTGGTCCGTCCCTGACTGTCCGCCGGCACGTCTAATAGAGCCGCCTCGATCGCCCTGTCGAGACGCGACCCGGTCATCGCTGCAACGGCAGCATCGTGCCGTTGCGCGCGTGCATCGCGAAAGCGGCGCCCGATGGGGCGCCGCTCGATGGTCTCGGAGACAAGATATACGCCCGGGTCAGGCGATGGTGACGCCGCCGTCCGCGACGATCACCTGTCCGGTGATGAAGGATGCCGCGCGCGATGCCAGGAACGCTGCGATGCCGCCGATATCCTCGGGATCGCCGATGCGCTTCAGGGGCGAATTCTCGAGCCGCTTATTGAGGTTGGCCTTGTCCTCCCAGAGCGCACGGGCGAAATCTGTCTTCACCAGCCCCGGCGCAATGGCGTTGACGCGGATGTTCTGGGGGCCGAGTTCGACGGCCAGCGACCGCGCCAGGCCGAAGTCGGCCGCCTTCGACACCGCATAGGCGCCGAGCTTCGCCGAGCCCTTCAAGCCGCCGATCGAGGACACGATGGTGATGGTACCGCCGCCGCGCTCCGCCATGCCCGGTGCCGTCAGATTGGCCAGCCACAGGTTGGAGCGGATGTTGCTCTCCATGATCTTGTCCCACTGGTCGTCGGAGATGCCGGAGAGCGGGCCGAAGTAGGGATTGACCGCCGCATTGCACACCAGCGCGTCGATCTTGCCGTATTTGGCGACCGCGCCCTTGACGAGGTTCTGGCAGTCCTCCTTGCGGCCGATGTGACAGGGGATCACGGTCGCATCGCCGCCGGCCTTGCGGATGCCGTCGGCGACGTCCTCGCATGCGTCGGCCTTGCGGCTGGACACGACGACCTTGGCGCCCATGGCAGCCATGATCTCCGCGATCGACCGGCCGATGCCTTTGCTCGATCCAGTGACTACTGCGACTTGGCCGGTGAGGTCGAAGGGGTTCTTCATGGCGCTTCCTCGTTCACGTTCGATGTGGATTGGCTTGGCCACACACTCGCGCGCCACGATGAGCTTGCCAAGCCCCCCGAGGGTCGCGGCCAAGGGATGGTTTACCCCAGGCGCCTGGGCAGAAGCGCCTGCGTCTCCTGGATGAAGAGAACCAGGATCAGGACGAGGCCCAGATAGAGCGAGGCCCACAGGGCGCGGGTGGCGAGCGGGACGCCATAGTAGGCGTGATTTTCGGGGAGAGCGGGATCATAGCGCCATGCCGCCATGATCTGCGGCGCGGCGAGCACGGCTACGAGGATGAGCATGGGGCTCGGCCAATAGAGCCACAATCCCAGAAGGCATGGCACGCCGAGTAGCCAGACGCGGGGCGTCAGCACCGCCGTGATGCGGCCGCCATCGAGGGGGGAGACGGGGATCAGGTTGAACAAGTTGAGAATGAAGCCGCTCTTGGCGAGTACCAGGAACAGGAGGTCGCCATGCGCGCGCCCGTACCAGAAGCAGGCATAGGCGCCGATGGTACCGACGAACGGGCCGGCATAGGCGATGTAGGCTTCCGTCTGCGCATTCATGGGCTGCTCACGCAGTGCGATCCAGGCGCCGACGAACGGCACGAACACGGGCAGGCCGACGTCGAGGCCGCGATCGCGCGCTGCCAGATAGTGCCCCAGTTCGTGCACGAAGATGAGCCCGACGAAGCCGACGGCGAAGGGCCAGCCCAGGAATTGCGCATAGACCCAGATCGACGCCACGATGGACAGCGACGACCACAGCGCCGGACCGAGCTTGGATGCGTTGAGGAGCAATAGGATCCACTTCATGGGTCGGTCCCGATGGCGTGCCGAGGAGCGCAGCGCACGATATCGCACACGGCGTCAAAAGACACGCGCAGGAGCCAGAGCCACGCCCCGACGCGATCTCAATCGCGCCTGAACAGTGCGGTCGCGTCGGACTGGCCGGAGGTGGCGCCCGTGACCGTCTCCAGAACCGTGCAGGCCTCGCGCCAGCCGCGCCGCTTGACGTAGCTTGCGGCGACGCAACCCGGCGTGTTGCGGCAGACGACCCCACAGGCCTGGCGTGTGTCGGCTGCGGCTTTCTTGATCACGCGCCCGTCCAGCGACGCACGGTCATAGACGGTAAATCCGCGCTCCGTTCGTGCTTTCTGGCCGGAGAACAGCAGATTTGGCGGCACCAGCGCCACGGCCGCATTGCGGGCTGTGCCGGCGGTACCCGGTGCTGTTTCGATCACGCCCGAGCGCCAGGCGGGGTCCTGCTGGCGCTGGTCGATGCGGTCGAAAAGCTGGCACTGGCCCATGACGGGGATCTTGCGTCCGTGCTGGTAGCCGATGCACGCCGCCGTCGCATCGCATTCCGCGCGGCAGGCGTCGGGATTTGGTTGGCGCATCTGGGCGATCACGTTGCCGTCGATGCGGACGTTCTCGTCACGTGTGAAGCTCGCGCGGGGCTCGCTGCCTGCGGTTTTCGGCAGGATCGGCGGAATTCCGGGGCGGGCCGCGGGAGCGGCCTTGGTCAGCCTGCCGACATCGCGTTCCAGCTTTTGCAGCGAGGTCTCGACGCTGGCGGTCTCCGCCGGGACCGGAGCGGCCGGTGCGCTCGTCGACGGCACGAAATAGAAGTCGCCGGTCAACGCGGAGTGATCCCAGGGAACCTGCCGGCCGGATGTTCGCGCAACCACCTCCTTGCGCACTTCGATCATCGTCGCCGGCAGGTTCCGCCCGGCGGTGCGCATCTGCTTGAGCAGGGCCGCCGTGAATGGCGAATTGCGCTTGCCCACGCCATCCAGCGCGACGTTGCCGGGTTGCGTGGCGTAGGCGATGAACGTGCCGAGGCCGGTTGCGGCGGCTGCCAGGCCGCGGCCGATCGCCGTCGAGCGCGTTCCCATCGATCGTGCGAGGTTGCGGCTCAAGGGGTTGTCACGGCACGCATCCAGGATGACGATCGACGTCTTGCCTTCGCGGTCGATCTCCATCTGCCGCTGCACCTGTTCGAGCTTCACGGCCTCGAACTCGAGATCCCGCTCGCGCTGCAATTGCGCATCGGTGGGCACGAGGTAGTTCTGCAAGCCCACCTGCAACCCGTGGCCGGCATAGAAGAAGAGCGCGATATCGGCCCCGGGCAGCTTGTCGGCGAAGGTCCGTACGGCCTGGTCCATGGCGCGCTTGTCGGCATCGAGGACCGACACGACGTCGAAGCCGACGGCGGTGAGGGCCTTCTTCATATCCGCGGCATCGTTGCGCGGATTATCGAGCGGAACCGTATGCGTGTAGGCGCTGTTGCCGACAACCAGCGCCACGCGGCGCTCCGCGTTCACGGGCGTCGTCCCGGCCAGTATCCAGAGCGTCGCGAGCAAGGCCAGGATCGGCCGCATGTATGTCCCCCCAAATGAAAGCGCCGGCTCGTGGAATGGCACGGCGCGTCTCGTATCCTAACGGCAAAGTCCGTCTCCGTCGTCGGCTGGCTTTGAACGGACTTTGCGGTCAAAAAGGACACGAGCAAGACCATTGACACGAGCAGGCGCCAGAGTTGTTCGTCATGGCCGGTGCAATTACTCAAGTCTCGCCTCCCCCCGGTTCCCCGGCCAAGCGGGTGGGACAGAGCCCGGCCGCTGCACGAGCCGGGGTCTTTCCCGGTGCTCTCGGAGCACCGCGTCGCGACGATGCCTGACCACGACATTGCCACCACCCACCGCCACGCCCCTAGCGTGCTGGACCGCGAAGGGTCCGGACAGCCGCGCTCGGCGCGGCTTCCGGGAAACCGGAGAAGAGGATGGGCACGGCCTCTTTGGGAATCGGGTGAGGGGAGGAAGGGGCGCAATTTCCGGGAAACCCGGGAATGTGGCGTCATGATTGGACATCCGCTCGACGCGCCAGCGGCAAGCAGGGAGCGGACTTCCAATCCGCCGCACTCCTATAGAAAGCCCTCAACATGACCATAAGCGGGCATGAGCGGCAGAGACACGCCGCAAGGTTTGCCCGCTCCCATGGGAATTTGCAGTCGCGCACGCCGCGCGCGGACCAACTGGCGAATGCGAGCCTGCATCGGGGGGCATGACCGACAACTTCGGCACTCGCCACTTCGGTCAGCGATCTTCGGCCAGCGATCTTGCCTGCGGCCATGGGTGTCGTATGCTCCGGTCCGGACAAATAAGCATCAAGCCGGTGCGCAAACGACCAGGAGGACGCCCGTGGCCGAGAACAAACGCTGGAAGCAGAGGCCGGAGAATTCGACGTGGGGAGATTATGGCCCTGACGATCAGCTCGGTCGCATGAACGAGGTCACGGCGGAGAAGGTGCTGCAGGGCATGGCCGAAGTGAAGCTCGGCCGGACGTTCTGCCTCTCGATGCCGCTCGACTATCCCGGCGGCAATGCGCTCAATCCGCGCCGCCATCCCCCACAGATCCGCCCGACGCTGCGCAACGACAAGCCGAACTGGGGCTATCGCGCCGAGTGGGATCACGCGGGCATGCAGGATGTCGTCAACGACGACATGGTGCTGCTGCATCTGCAGTATTCGACGCAGTGGGACACGCTGGCGCACGTCGGCGCGATGTTCGACGCGGACGGCGACGGTACGCCCGAGCCGGTGTTCTACAACGGCTACCGCCTCAGCCACGAGATCCTGGGGCCGACCGAGGCCAAGGATGCCGGTGGCGTTCCCGGCACGATGGTGCCCGCCGTCGGCACGTCGTCGGCCAATGCGCTGGGCGTGGAGAACATGGCGCGCAAGTGCATCCAGGGCCGCGCGGTGATGGTCGATCTCGAAGCCCACTTCGGCCGCGCCAAGAAGCCGGTCGATTACGACGATCTCATGCGCATCTTCGCGGCGGACGGCATCAAGGTGGAGCCGGGCGATCTCGTCTGCTTCCGGACGGGCTTCGACGAGGTCATCTTCGAGGCCGACAAGAAGCCGACGCCGGAGTGGATGCACGGGCATTGCTGCGGCCTGGACGGCCGTGACGATCGCCTGCTGAAGTGGGTGAGCGAGTCCAAGGTCGCAGCTCTCATCGCCGACAACTATGCCGTCGAGATGTACGACGCGCCGCCCAAGCCGGGGCAATGCGTGATGCTGCCGCTGCATCACCATGCGCTGTTCAAGACCGGCGTGAACCTGGGCGAGATCTGGCGCCTGTCGGAGTTGGCGAACTGGCTGCGCAAGAACAACCGCTCCACGTTCCTGCTGACAGCGCCGCCGCTCAATCTGCCGGGTGCCGTGGGCTCTCCCGCCAACGCCATCGCGACGGTTTGATCGCAGGGCCGCAGCGACGCTTCCCCATCGACCAACCCCTCGCTGCACGTCGCGATGCAGCGAGGGATAGCTGTGCCGAGCGGTCCAACACGCATAGGACGGGACGAGATGCCGGATAACCTGAAGTACTTCCTGAAGCCGAAGTCCGTTGCCATCATCGGCGCCTCCAACGAGGTGAACAAGGTGGGTGGGCGACCGCTGCACTACCTGAAGGACTACAAGTTCCAAGGTCCGATCTACCCGATCAATCCCGGGCGGCCGGAGGTTCAGGGGCTCAAGGCCTACAAGGACCTGGCGAGCCTGCCGGAGGTACCGGAGCTGGCGCTCGTCGTGATTCCGGGAGCGGCTGCCGTGACGGCCGTCAAGGATTGCGCCGCGCGGGGCGTCAAGGCGCTGATCTGCATCTCGTCCGGCTTCGGCGAGACGGGCGATCCCGCCGGCACGGCCATGCAGCAGGAAATGGTCGCGGCGGCGCGGGCGGCCGGCATGCGCATGATCGGCCCTAATACGCAGGGCCTCGCCAACTTCTCGAACGGCGCCATCTGCAGCTTCTCGACTTTCTTCACGACGATGCGTCCGGCGGACGGGCCGATCGCGATCGTCAGCCAGTCGGGCGCCATGAGCGCCATTCCGATCGGCCTGCTCGGAGAGCGCGGCCTCGGCTGCCGGTACTCGATCGCCACTGGCAACGATGCCGAGGTCAACGTGCTGGAGATGGCGACGGCGGTCGTCTCCGATCCCGATATCAAGCTGCTGCTGCTCTATCTCGAAGGCATCCCGCGGCCCGATCTGCTGGCGACGCTGGCGGAGACGGCGCATCGCAACAACGTCAAGATCATCGCACTCAAGTCCGGGCGGACATCGGCCGGCCAGCGGGCGGCGGCCTCGCATACGGGTGCGCTCGCCAACGAGGATCGCGTGGTCGATGCGGCCTTGAAGCGCGTGGGCATCTGGCGGGCGCAGAACATCGCCGACCTCGTCTCGGCGGCGGAGATCTATCTCAAGGATTGGACGCCGACAGGGCGCCGTTTCGTCACCATTTCAGGCAGTGGAGCGACGGGCGTCATGAGCGCGGACGCAGCCACGTTCTCGGGCCTGGAGGTGGTCAAGTTCGATCCGCAGACGCGGGCCAAGCTCGATGCGATCCTGCCGTCGTTCGCCTCGGCGGCAAATCCCATCGACCTCACCGCGGCGCTGCTGTCCAACAACAAGCTGCTGTCGGAAATCCTGCCGGTCATCGCCCATGCCGATGCGGCCGACCTCTTCAAGGTGGACATGCCCGTCTCGGGGCCCGGCTACGACATGAAGGGCTTCGCGCGCGATATCGCGGAGTTCAGCAAGGCGACCGGAAAGCCCGTGGTCGTGGCGGGCTGGCAGGGCGATATCCCCTGCTCGTTCCGCTCGGAGGGTGTGCCGGTGTTCCCGCTGGAAGCGGAGGCGATCCAGGCGCTGGCACAGTTCGTGGACCATCACGATATCGTCGCACGCGCAAAAGGGCTGCCGAAGCCGGCCTGGCGTCCGCACAGCGACGCGGCCAAGTCCAAGTCGCGCACGCTGAACGAGGCCGACAGCCTGGCGCTGCTGGGCAAGGCGGGCTTGAGCGTGGTGCCGCACGCCGTCTGCCGGACCGCGAACGAGGCGGCGACGGCGTGGCGCAACCTGGGTGGTCCCGTCGCCGTGAAGGGCTGCTCGGCCGACCTGCCGCACAAGACGGAGTACGGCCTCGTTCGTCTGGGGCTCGACAACGAGGACGACATCCGGGCCGCCTTCCGCAGCATGGAAGCGGCAATCGCCAAGGCCAATGCGACGTTCGACGGGGTCATCATCGCGCGCATGACGAAGGGCCGGCGCGAAATGATGATCGGCGCGCACCGGGATGCGTTCTTCGGTCCGGTGATCGTGGTCGGCGATGGCGGCAAGTACGTCGAGGCGATGCCGGATGCGGCGATCCTGATGCCGCCTTTCCAGCCGGCCGATGCCGTGCGCGCGATCGAGGGGCTGCGCTGTGCGCCGGTCCTGCGCGGGGTGCGTGGCGAGCCGGCATCCGACGTCGCGGCGATGGCGGATGCGGCCGTTCGCATCGCCGGGCTGATGACCGAGAACGAGCAAATCCTCTCGCTCGACATGAACCCGCTCATGCTGCAGGACGCCGGCCGAGGCTATGCCATCGTCGATGCGGTGATCGAGATAGTGGACGACCGCGAAGGATGATTGGAGGCGCGCCGTCGACGGGCAGAACGATCTGCCGACGGCGTGCCCCACCGTTCACTCCATCTCCGGGCTCGGCTCGAAGGGATGTGCGATCAGCCCGCGTTTCAGCATGGCGGCCCAGGCCTCCTCGGCATCGTCGACGATGTCGAACAGGTCGAGGTCCGCCTGCGAAATGGTGCCGTGGTCGACCATGACGTCGAGATCCAGGAGCTTCGACCAGAAATCGCGGCAGAAAAGAATGATGGGCATGCGCGGCGCCTTGTGCGTCTGCTGGAGTGTCAGCAGTTCGAACAGCTCGTCCAGCGTGCCGAAGCCGCCGGGGAAGACGGCGAGGGCGTTGGCGCGCATGGCCAGGTGCATCTTGCGCATGGCGAAGTAGTGGAAGCGGAATGTCAGGTCGGGGGTCGAGTAGGGATTGGGCTCCTGTTCCGCGGGCAGCGTGATGTTGAAGCCGATGCTGGGCGCGCCGACCTCGTAGGCGCCGCGGTTCGCCGCCTCCATGATGCCCGGCCCGCCGCCTGTGGCAATGACGTTGTCGCGCAACTTGCCGTTGACGTGGAGGGCGCCGCCGCGCTCCGACACGATGCGGCCGAAGCGGCGCGCCTCCTCGTACCAGCGCACGAGCCTGGCGCGCCTTTCCGCTTCCGCGCGGGCTTCGGGGCTGCCGGCGTCGCGTAGGGCCTCCTCCGCCTTTTCGGGGGAGGGAACGCGGGCGCTGCCGAACACCACGACCGTGGACCGCACGCCCCAGTCGCGCAGCAGCAACTCGGCCTTGCCGTATTCCATGGCGAAGCGCAGGGCGCGCATCTCGTCCCTGAGCAGGAACTCGGTATCTTCGACCGGCAGCCGATAGCTGTGCGACCGCATCTGGGGGCTATTCGATGGCATGACCCTGTACTCCAGCGTCCGAATCCGTTTCTGCGCGTTGCATACACGAATTTCTGGCCGACGCTGAGGCGCGAGGCGTCATGCTTCGACGGGCACGCAGGTGCCCGCGGGGGGCGGCATCCGCGTGGCAGGGGTGACGGGGTTTGCCGCCTGCCTCACCGGAAGGCTGGCATGACCTCCTTGGAGAAGCGTTCCAGCTGCTCCAGCGCCACCTTCAGCGGCGTGCCCAGCGGCAGCGAGCACGACACGCGCTCCAGGCCCGGCAGCACCTTCTCCACGGTCTTGAGCTGCTCGATGATCTCGGCGGGCGTGCCGGCCAGGAAGCCACCGGCCTTCACCGCTTCCTCGATGCGCGGCAGCTTGGTGCCCGGCACCAGCGCGGGGTTGCGCATGGCGGCGATCTGCTCCTCGGTGATGGCGCGCACCAGCCGGAGTTCGCCGAACATCTTCATGTTCTCCTCGTAGTAGATCGCGGCCTGCTTCATGGCCTCTTCCTTCGAAGATGCGATGTGGAACTGGAAGCCGATCGACATGCGCTCGCCCGGCGCGAGGTCGACGCCGCGGCGCTTGTAGGCTGCACGGAAGCCCTCGATGTGGCGTTGCACTGCGCCACCTTCCGCCGAGCCGCCGCCGATGACGCCGCTGATGCCGTGCTTGGCCATGAAGTCGAAGGCGCGGTCGGAGCCGGACTGGATGGGCTGCCAGCATTCCACGGGGCGCTTCAGCGGGCGCGGCACAAGGGTGATCTCCTTCAGCTCGTAGCCGCGATAGGGCACGGGCGGGGGGATCGTGAAGAAGCGGCCCTTGTGGGAGAACTTCTCCTCGTTGAAGGCCTTGAAGATGACATCGCAGCCTTCCTCGAACATCTCGCGGTTGGCGTCCTGGTCGATCAGCGGCGCGCCGAAGGTCTCGACCTCGCGGGTATGATAGCCGCGCGCCACACCGAAGCGGACGCGGCCGCGCGTGAGGATCTCGGCCGTCGCGTAATCCTCGGCGAGCCGCAGGGGATGCCACATCGGCACGACGTTGAAGCCACAGCCGATCTTGATGTTCTTCGTGATGCCGGCGAGGTGCATCGCCATCATCAGCAGGTTGGGGATGCACTCGGTGCCTTCGGGCTGGAAGTGGTGCTCGGCCATCCAGAAGGTGTCGTAGCCGAGCCGATCCATGGTGCGGGCGTATTCCTCGGCCTTGTAGAGGGCGCCGGCGAGCTGCTCGTCGGTGTACCAGCGCTCGTTGATCGGCTTGCCGAGATAGCCGCACGCCTCCATGTCGACGGTGCCGACGTAGGAGCTGTCGAAATACTTGAGCATGGGCGCGTTCCTCTCGGGCGATGGCGCTGGCGCTAGCGGCCAAATTTGTCCGGACAAGCTAGGGCCGATCGCCGCACGGCGCAATGGGGTGGGGGTGGCGGTTCAGAATGTAGGTTGGGTTAGCGCGGGCTGGATGAACGATCATTGCTCCGCGAACAGACCCGCGCGTAACCCAACAGCCAAGAATATTCGTTGGGTTACGCGCGGCATGATGCTCTCGACCTGCCTTGAAACAGCATTGGCCGCGCTAACCCAACCTACGGCTAAGAGCGGCTACTCGCTTTGCCCGGAAACCGCACGGACGGAGCCAGCGGAGAAATGGGTCCTCGCGACGAGCGCGAGGATGACAGCGGGGGGCGCGGGTGACGCTCGGAAAGACGGGGCTCGGCAGTGCGTAGGGTATCCGCATTGCCCGGCAACCGCATCGACGGAGCCAGCGGAGGAATGGGTCCTCGCGACAAGCGCGAGGATGACAGTGGGGGGGCGTGGGTGAGGGATACGGGGGCCGCCCTCACCCTTGGCCCAGGCGTTCGCGGGTTTCGGTGTCGCGCTTGACGGTGCGGGTGTAGCTGGGCAGTGCGGTCATGCGATCCCAGAAGGCCGCGACGTTGGGGGGCAGGTTTTCGCTGACCGAGCGGCGGTAGCCGCGCATCACGTAGGCCATGCTCAGGTCAGCCGCGGTCATCTGGTCGCCGAGCAGGTAGGGGCGGCCCGCCAGCGTGCGGTCCAGCGCTTCGACGCAGGCGGTGGCGCGTCCCTTCATCTCGGCCACCAAGTCGGGCAGCTCCGGGTTGAACTCGCGGCGGTGGTTGGTGATCTCGCCGAGCGGGCGCTGGAAAGTGGCCTCCGAGAACCAGAGCCACTGCAGGAAATGCGCGTAGGCCGGATCGCTGGCGGCGGGTTGCAGGCGGCCCTCTGCGTAACGGGCCAGGATATATTGGATCATGGCGCAGGATTCGTGCATGCGCAGGCTGCCGTCGTCCATCACCGGCACCTTGGCAACGGGGTGGATCGCGCGCCACTCGGGTGTGCGCCGGTAGCTCACCGAGAAGTCCACGGGGCGGATCTCGTAGGGCAGGCCCAGCTCCTCGCACACCCACATGACGCGAAAGCCGCGCGTGCCGGGAGAGTGGTGAATCGTCAGCATGTCGTGGTGTCCCTGTGATCGGATCGAAGTTGCACCAAGGGGGACTTGGGCGCTGCCAAGTTACGCGCGCGACGTGGCGATGCCAACGGTGGCCGTGGCGATCCGTGAGCGCAGAGTGCGCGTATCAGCCCGCCGCGCCCGGCCGCCCCAGCGTCTCGAACAGGCGCACGAGGAGGCGGGTGCGCGGGACGAGCCAGGGGATCAGCAGGTGCTCCTCGTGCGTGTGCGGGCCGGCGCCGATCACGCCCATGCCGTCGAGCGTGGGAATGCCGAGGGCGCCGGTGAAATTGCCGTCGCTGCCACCGCCCGCGACACGCTCGCCGGGGATCTCGAAGCCGATCTCGCGGGCGAGCGCGCAGGCGTGATCGTAAAGGGCCTGGATGGCGGGGCTCTTGCCGTAGGGGGGGCGCGAGATGCCCTGCGTCACCTCGAGCTGGACGTCGGGATCGTGCGGTTTCAGTGCGCGCAGCGCGGCGGCGAGTTCCGCTTCCTCCTTGGCCGTGGGCACGAGGGAATAGCAGATGGCGCGGCACTCGGCGGGCACCATGTTCTCGTGCGTGCCGCCATTCACGGTGCCGATATTGACGTAGAAGTTGCGGTCGTAGTCCGTCAGCGCTTCGACGGCGAGGATCTGGTGCGCCATCTCGCGAATGGCGCTGCGGCCGGCGGCATGATAGGCGCCCGCGTGCGCGGGACGGCCGATGGTGCGCAGATGCCAGCGGGCAATGCCGTGGCGCGCGATGGTGATGCGGCCGCCCTCGCCGGAGGGCTCCACGACCAGCACGAGGCGGTGCTTCTTCGCTTCGGCCTCGATGGCGGCGCGGGACGACGGGCTGCCGACCTCCTCGTCGGGGATCATCATGACGGTGACGGGCAGGTGCGGGCGGCGGCCCGTGGCGCGCAGATGGGCGAGCGCCGCAAGGGCGATGGCGTTACCGCCTTTCATGTCGTAGATGCCCGGGCCATAGGCGCGGTCGCCCTCCACCCGGAACGGCAAGGGCCCTGCGAGCGTGCCCACAGGGTGCACCGTGTCGATATGGCCGAGCAGCAGGATGCCGGGGCCGTTCTGCTCGCCGGGGAGGCGGCCGACCAGGATGTCGCCGAAGCCGCCGGTGCCGGGCTGGCGCTCGATGGTGGCACCGAGCGCGCGCAGCTTCGCCTCCACGAAATCGGCCATGCGATTGACGGCGGCCGCGTCCTGCGTCGGGCTCTCGATCTCGACCCAGGCGCGGACCTCGCCGAGGAGGGCTTCGCTCGTCAGTGTCTGCATGGCGGCGTGGTGTCCTCTACCCATGTGCTCGTTGGGGCCCATGCAATCCGAAGACGGATCGCGACGCAATCGGGATCTGCCGCACACCGTCGGCGTCGGCGGCCGGTGCGCGGCGACGACCATGCGTATCGACCGGAGCCGCGGCGTGGCGGCTCCGGTCCTGCCGGGTTGCCGGCGCGATCAGCGCAGGTACTTGTAGTCGAAGCCGTTCCGCCCGTGCGGCGTGACGAGGCCCGCGGTGGGGCTCGGGAAATGGATCGGCAGGATCACCGTCGGCGTGTCGCAGACGCGCTCCAGGAAGCGGCGGCGCGAGATGGCCGCCTCCGCGCGATCCACGTCGAAGATCGTGGACCAGTCGGGCTCGCGGCACTGCAGGGCGTGGTGCATCATGTCGCCGGTGACGACGGCGTGCTGGCCCTTCGACTTGATGTTGACGCAGACGTGGCGCGGGGAATGGCCGGGGGTCGGCGTCAGCGTGAAGGTGTCGTCGAGTTCGAAGGTGTTGTCGACGAGTAGGGCCTGGCCCGCTTCCACGATCGGCAGGCAATTGTTGGTCCACACGGTGCCCGGCGGATTGCGGCCTTGCTTGGTCGCGGCTTCCCAGTAAGCGTACTCGTCCTTGTGGAAGATGTACTTGGCGTTCGGGAAGGTCGGCACCCAGCGGCCGTCGACGAGGCGCGTGTTCCAGCCGGTATGGTCGATGTGGAGATGAGTGCAGAAGACGTGCGTGATCTCCTCGAAGGAGAGCCCCGCCTTCTTGAAATTGTCGAGCCAGGGCTGGGTGTCGAAATCCATCGGCGCGGGATGGCCCTTGTTCTCGCCAAGGCAGGTATCGACGAGCACGAGGTGCCTGGGCGTGCGCACGACGAACGTCTGGTAGGTGATGACCATCTTGCCGCTGACGGGATCGAACATCTCGGGTTCGAGCGTGCGCAGATGCTCGCAGCCGATGGCGTGATCGTAGGAGGGGAACATGTCGACGGGACGGCGCCAGGGGCCGTCGCGCTCGATGATGGAGGTGATGGTGACGTCGCCGATCTGCAGTGTCTTCATGCGGGGCTCGTTTCTCGTCTGGTCGTTTCCTCGGGCGGTGGAGAAGGCTCGCACGCCGCGCGGCAGGCCGCAATCGGCGCGTGGCCAGCGGCGTCTGCCCCGCGCTCGGCAGGCGTCTCAGCGTCCGCGAAAGACCGGGTCGCGCTTCCCGGCGAAGGCAGCTACGCCCTCCTTGTAGTCGTGGCTCGCCAAGGCCTCGTCCATGACGGCGTGCATGGCCGCTTTGCGCGCGTCGATGTGGCCGTGGGCGATGGCTTCCAGGAAGATCTTCGTGCCCTTGATGGTGAGCGGTGCGGATGTCCGCATGCCTGTGGCGAAGGATCGGGCGGCCTCGAGGGCCGGTCCCTCGGCCGCGTGGGTGGCGAGGCCGACCGCGACGGCTTCCGCACGATCGTAGCGGCGGCCGGTGAACAGCACCTCCTTGGCGACGGCGAGGCCGACTGCATCGAACAAGGCGCGCGTTTCCACGAGGCCATAGACGTTGGAAAGGCGGGCCGCGGGGATTGCGAAATAGGCCGTCGCGTCGGCGATACGGAAATCGCACGAGAGGGCCAGGCCAACGCCGCCGCCGTAGCAGGGTCCGGAGATGGCGGCGATAGTGGCCTTGGCGCAATTGGCGATCGCCGTCTGGGCGAGATCTGCGGCGGCCTCGTAGTGGCGGCCATCCTCGGGTGTGGCGCGGACGGCGGGGAACTCCGAGATGTCGGCGCCCGCGCAGAAGCCGCTGCCGGCGCCCGTCAACACGACGGTGCGCACGGTCTCGTCCATGCCGAGCATCGCGAAGATGCGTGCCATCTCCTTCCACATGGCGAGCGTCATGGCATTGCGCCGCTGGGGCCGGTTGATCGTCACGACGGCCGTCGCGGGGTCGGTGCGGTCGACGAGGATGTGGGTGGGATCGAGGGCGATGGGTGCTGGCACGGGTGCCTCCTTGGTGGTTGGCTCAGGCAATTTGAGTCCAGTGTGGCGTCGCGTCTTGATTGACCGATCCTTGCGGCCGGGGTGTCGTCAATCAAGGCGCGATGAACGCCACACTGACCCATGATTCATCTCGTGGCCCTCATGTCGCGCCAAAATCGGAAGGCGGTCGTGGCTCTGGGGCGATTTTGGCGCGACGGGCCACGCGTGTGGCGTCGCGTCTTGATTGACCAATCCTTGCGGCAGGCTGTTCGTCAATCAAGACGCGATGAACGCCACACGAAGCTCATGGTGTATCTCGTGGCCCTCGTGTCGCGCCAAAATCGGAAGGCGGTCTTGGCTATGAGGCGATTTTGGCGCGACGGGCCACGAGCAGGGCCCAGCTGCGCATTGCTTCGCTTTCACCGGTGACGAAGGCGTGCGTGCTCGCGTAGGCTTCGCGCAAACGTGGAGGAACGCAATGATCGAAGAGACGCTGGATATCATCACCAAGGACGGGGCGATGGAGACGTTCGTCTGCCGTCCCGAGCGGGGCGAGCATCCCGCGATCTTGTTCCTGATGGATGCGCCGGGCGTGCGCGAGGAGCTGCGCGACATGGCACGGCGATTGTGCGCAGTCGGCTATGTCGTGCTGCTGCCCAATCTCTACTACCGGGCGGGTCGCGACACCACCTTCAATCCGGATGTCCACGTGAAGGACAGTGCCGAGCACAAGCGGATGCGGGCCATCCGCACGAAGATGACGATTCCGCCGGTCATGGACGACATCGAAACCATGCTCGCGTTCGTGTCGAAGCAGGAGGGAGTGAAGCGCGGTCCGGTCGGCGTGCACGGCTACTGCATGAGCGGGCCCTATGCGCTGGCGGCGGCGGCGCGGTTTCCCGCACGTATCGCGGCGGCGGCCTCGTTCTACGGGACATGGCTCGTCAGCGACGCGGTGGAGAGCCCGCACCTGACGCTCGCCCAGATCCGCGGCGAGGTGCACATCGCCTGCGCGGAGATCGACGAACTGGCGCCGCTGCCGATGGTCGACGAGTTGCGCACGTTGTTCGAGGCGGCCGGCAGTCCGGGAGAGTTGGAGCTCTATGCCGGCGTGCACCACGGATTTGCGTTCCCAAATCGCCGGATCTACGACAAGCCCGCTGCCGAACGGCATTGGGAACGCCTCATCTCGCTTTATCGTCGCCGTCTCGGCTGAAGGAGAAACGACCGATGTTGACGCTCTACTACACGCCCGGCACCAGCTCGATGGCGCCGCACATCTGCCTGCACGAGGTTGGCGCGACCTTCGAGGGCAAGCCGATGTCGCTGGCGAAGAAGGACCAGCGCAGCCCCGCGTATCTCGCCCTCAATCCAGAGGGCAAGGTGCCGCTGATGCTCATCGACGGGCGTCCGCTGACGGAGGTCGCAGGCATCCTCTACTATCTCGCGCGCCGCTATCCCGAGGCGGGGCTGTGGCCGGCGGGCGATATCGAGGCGGAGGCGCAGGTCGTGTCATGGCTTTCGTTCAATGCCTCGGTGGTGCATCCCGCGCGCGGCAAGGGCGACGATCATGCGATGGCGATCTGGGCGATCGCCGACAAGCGGCTGGGGGCCAAGGAGTGGGTCGTCGGCAAATACTCCATCGCCGACATTCACCTGTTCCGGCTGTTCTGGCGTTTCAGCCGGGCGCTCAATCCGCCCGCCGGCACGTTCCCGAACATCGAGCGGCACTTCGCGCAGATGATGGCGCGGCCGGCGGTCAAGAAGACCATCGAGATCGAGGCGGCCGTCGGCTACGATCCGTGAAGAAGCAGCGAACCCGAACGTCATCCCAGACCGGAGCGAGCCCATGGCCGTCGTAGAGACCGAGCGTCACGGACAGATCCTCGTCGTGCGCATGAACCGGCCCGAGCGCCTCAATGCGCTCAACACCGAGATGCGCCAGATGCTGGCCGAGACCTGGGAGATGTTCCGCCACTCCAAGGAACTGGAGGTGGCGATCCTCACCGGCACGGGACGCGGGTTCTGTGCCGGGGAGGACATGAAGGAGACGCTGACGACGGGCAAGCCCGGCGGGGCGCGGCTCGAGATCGAGGATTGCTTCCGCAAGGGCACGCTCGAGAAGCCCGTGATCGGCGCCATCAACGGTTTCGCGATGGGTGGCGGGTTCATGCTGGTGGAGGGCACGGACCTGCGCGTGGCCGTGCCCGAAGCCGTGTTCGAGGTGTCGGAGGCCAAGCGCTGGCTGCTGGGCGGCTACAACCATGGCCACCTCGCCAACCTGCCCTATCCGATCGCGATGGAAATGGCCTTGGGGTTCCGCTTCACGGCGGAGCGCTTCCACCAGATCGGCTTCCTCAATCGCCTGGTGCCGCAGGAACAGCTCATCCCGACCGCCATCGAGATGGCCGAGCACATGCTCTCGCTGCCACCGGCGTCGCGCGTCAACACGGTGCACATGATGCGCCAGATGCGGCCCGATCCGACCCTGGCACAAAAGGACCTGGCCACCAGGCTGCACGAACACGGCGACAAGTCCGACCTGATGGAGAGCCGTGCCGCGTTCGCGGAGAAGCGCAAGCCGAATTTCAAGGGCTGGCACGATCCGCAGGACCGCTATCGCCTGCCGAAGCTCGAAGGCAAGTAAGGCGCCGGCACCGCGCTTCGATGGCGTGTGCCCCACGAGCGGGACGCGCGCCACATCGACAGCGGGCGATGCCGATCATGCCGCCGATGCAGATCTCCCCTGCGCAGGGAGCCACATCTGGCGGTCGTGCGCGGCTTCAGGCAAGGTGCGTCCAGAACCATAGCTAGGGAGATGACGGATGGGTGCGCTCGACGGCGTGAAGGTGGTTGAATTCGCGGGGATCGGGCCTGGTCCGTTCGCCTGCATGTTGCTGTCGGACATGGGCGCGGAGGTGATCCGCATCGATCGTGCGGGCAACGTCGGCTCCGAAGCGGGTGCGCCGCGTGCGGCGACGACGTTGCGCGGACGGCGCAACATCGCGCTCGACCTGAAGACGCCCGAAGGCGTCGAAACGGCACTCGCGCTCTGCGAGAAGGCCGACATCCTCATCGAAGGCTTCCGGCCGGGCGTCATGGAGCGGCTGGGGCTCGGCCCCGACGTGGTCTCGAAACGCAATCCGAAGCTCATCTACGGGCGCATGACCGGCTGGGGCCAGGACGGGCCGATCGCGAAGACGCCGGGGCACGACATCAACTACATCGCACTGACGGGTGCGCTGCATGCCATCGGCACGAAGGCGGCCGGGCCGGTGCCGCCGCTCAATCTCGTGGGCGACTACGGCGGCGGCGCGCTCTACATGGTGGTGGGCGTGCTCGCGGCCTACATCGAGGCGCAGAAGTCCGGCAAAGGGCAGATCATCGACACGTCGATGGTGGAAGGCGCGGCCTCGCTGATGACGCCGACGTTCGGCGCGCTCGCCGCGGGGGCCTGGATCGAGGAGCGGCAGGCGAACCGCCTCGACGGCGGCTCGCACCACTACTGCGTCTATGAAACGAGCGACGGCAAGCACATCTGCATCGGCTCGAACGAACCGCAATTCTATGCGGAGATGCTGAAGACGATCGGGCTCGGCGATGCGACGCTGCCTGCGCAGACGGATCGAAAGCATTGGCCGGAAATGCGGGAGCGGCTCGCCGCCATCTTCAAGACGAAGACGCGCGCGGAGTGGACGCAGATCATGGAGATGAAGGAAATCTGCTTCGCGCCCGTGCTCAGCATGACGGAAGCGACGCAGCATCACCACAACGTGGCGCGTGGCAGCTTCGTGACCGTAGACGGCGTCGTGCAGCCTGGACCCGCGCCACGCTTCTCGCGCACGCCGAGTGCGGTTGCGCGCGGGCCTGCCTACGCCGGCGAGCACAGCAGGCAGGTGCTTGCCGACTGGGGCGTGTCTGCGGACAAGATCGAGAGCCTGGTTGCCAGCGGTGCGGTGAAGCAGCGCTGAAACCCTCGTGTGGCTTCGCGCCTTGATTGACCGATCCGTGCGGGAGGTGAGTCGTCAATCAAGGCGCGACGGGCCACGCGTGCGGCGTCAGCCGACGTAGCCGCCGCCGTTGACGTCGAGCACCGCGCCGGAGACGAAGCCGGCGGCCGGCGTCAACAGCATGGCGATCATCCAGGCGATCTCCTCGGGCTCGCCCATGCGGCCGCGGGGCAGGCCCTTGGGATCGAAGTCCATGCCCGCGGTCATGGCCGTGCGGATGGGACCGGGCGCGACGCCGTTGACGAGCACGTTCTTGCCGACGGCGTTGCGCGACAACCAGCGGATGACGATGTGCACGGCGCCTTTCGACGCGGAATAGTCGACGGGCGTCGCCACGGAGGTACCGCCGGTGCGGCCTGCCAGCGAGCCGACCATGACCATGGCGCCGCCGCCGTTGGCACTCATGTGCTCGATCAAGGCCCACCCCAGATCGATGGGAACGCGGACGTTGATGTCCATGGTCTGATGGAAGCGCTCGCCGGGAGACTCCGCCTTGTGGAGTGCGGTCTTGCCGATGATGCCGGCGCAATGGGCGAGGCCGTAGATGGGCCCCTTGGCGATGATCTGCTGCACGAAGTCCGGCTTCGTGATGTCGTATTGCAGCGTCTCGACGGCGGCGCCCAATGCCTTTGCCTCCGCGGCTGCCTCATCGAGCGGTGCGCGATCATTCAGGATCAGCGTGGCACCCAGTTCTGCCAGCACGCGCGCGCACGCGCGGCCGATGCCGTTGGCGGCACCCGTGACGAGCACGCGGCGGCCGGTGAGGTCGAGGGCTTTCGGCAGTGTGCGCAATGGCGTTTGCGACATGATCGACATTTCCTCCTCAAATCGAATAGTCTCGATAGGACGCGCCGTGACACCTTGAATGTCAATGAGGCGCCGGGGGTCCAGCAGGACAATACGCAATGACCCAGACGAACCAGACTGCCTCAACAGGGCCGATGTCGGCTGGCGAGGTGGTACCGAGCTATGCTTCGCATTTCATTCCCAAACTCGCGATCGCGCTGGGCGAAGGCTATTCGCTCAACCACCTGGGCCGGGATGCGATGGCGGGGCTTACCGTCGCCATCCTCGCGCTGCCATTGTCGATGGCGATTGCGATCGGAACCGGGGCGACGCCGGATCGCGGCCTGATCACGTCGGTGGTTGCGGGCTTCTTCATCTCGGCACTGGGGGGCAGCCGGTTCCAGGTCGGCGGGCCGGCCGCGGCGTTCATCGTCATCAATGCGGCCGTCATGGCGAAATTCGGCATTGCGGGGCTGCTGACGGCGACATTCCTGGCGGGTTTCATCCTGGTGATCGCTGGTTTGCTCAGGCTGGGCACTTTCATCAAATACGTGCCCGGTCCCGTCATTCTGGGGTTCACGACGGGCATCGGCGTGATCATCGCCGTCGGCCAGATGAAGGAGTTGTTCGGCTTGCAGGGCAAGACGCCGGCCGAATTCGTGCACATGGTGCCGGCGCTGTGGGAGATGCGCGGGACGTTCAACCCTTCCGCGCTGGCCGTGGGTTTGTTCACGATCGCGCTGATCACCGGGCTCAGGACATGGCGGCCGAATTGGCCGGGGCTGTTGATCGCAGTCGGGGCGGCGTCGGGGGTGGCGTACCTGCTGCACCTGCCGGTCGATACGATCGGATCGCGGTTCGGCGGCATTCCGACGGGGCTGCCGACGCCCGAACTGCCGGACCTGTCCTGGGGGATGATCAACAACGTGCTGCCGTCGGCGTTCACGATCGCATTCCTGGTCGGCATCGAGTCGTTGCTTTCCGCGGTAGCCGCTGACGCCAAGACCGGCGGGCGCCATCGCTCGAACGTCGAGGTGGTGGCACAGGGCGTGGCCAATATCGCCTCGCCGCTTTTCGGCGGGCTTCCCGCGACAGGTGTGATCGCGCGGACCGCGACGAACATCAGCGCCGGCGCGAAGACGCCCGTCGCGGGCATCATGCACGCCATCTTCGTACTACTGTTCATGCTGCTGCTGGCGCCGCTCGCCTACCATCTGGCGCTGCCATGCCTGGCCGCCGTGCTGGTGACCATCGCGTGGCGGCTCATCGATCACCGGGAAATCACGGGCTTTCTGCCGCGCGCGCCCTTCGACGACCGCATCATCCTGTTGACGACGCTGGTGCTGACCGTCGTCGTCGATCTCAACGTGGCGATCGCCGTCGGTGTCGTGCTGGCGTCCATGCTGTTCATGCACCGCATGGCCCAGGTCTCGAGCGGTGGCTTCGTGGGCGCCATCGCCGACGAGGATCTCGACGACGTGCGGCAACCGCGGTCGGTGCTGATGTCGGTCGAGTTGCCGGAAGGCGTCAACGTCTATCAGATGCGCGGCCCGCTGTTCTTCGGGGGCGCGGGAACGATCGGCCAGACGCTGCGCTCGCTGCCGAAGTTTCCCAAGGTCCTGATCCTGCGCATGCGCGACGTGCCGCTGATCGATGCGACGGCGCTCACCGCGCTCGAAGACCTGGCGCTCGACTGCGAGAAGCGCGGGTGCCGCATCATCATGTCGGGCATCCAGAAGCAGCCGCGCGAGGCGATGCACCGGATGGGATTGCTGCGGGAGCGCAAGATCCTGCTCGCCTCCAACGGCTTCATGGCCGTCGAGAAGGCCAAGCAACTCGTCGAGGGGGGCGGCGAACGGCCTTGAGGGGCGTGCGCATGGCGGACCGGGGGGCGGACCGGGGGCGGACCGGGCCGTAGCGGTTCGAGACACCCGTTAGGGGAGCTTTAAGGCCTCGCAGGCACACTGACGCCAGTCGTGTTCGTATCGTTGCGTCAGTGAAAGGCGTCAGTTCATGTCAGTTCAGCGTTTGCGCGCGTTGATCGCGGCGCAGATGGCCTCAGGTGCGCGCCTCGGCGTCTTGGGGCTGGCCGCCTTGTCGGCCGGTTGTGCCTCCCAGCAGGCCAGTCACACGCCCCCGCCGTCCCACGTAGCCGCCGCCATGCCGAAGGTGGAAATCGAGGACGATGGCTTGCCCGTGCAGATCGCTCCCCGAAACCAGCGGCCGGGGCCGGACGATCCCACGGAACCCTTCAGCCCCAACTACGGCAGCGTGCCGACGCGGCAAGCCGCCATTCCCTCAGCCGTCGAGCCGGCGCCTGCGCTGCCGCCCATGCAGCGGGCCGCCTCGCGCGGGCCCACCCGCATGAGCAGCCTCGACGAGGACGACATCATCCGCCGGGCGATCGCAGCGCACGAGATGCGCAACCGCTGAGGCAGGCGACGCGGTGCCCGGGGTCACCCCGGCACCGCCGAGCGGCCCTTTGCCTCAAGCCAGGACGAGTGCGTGGATCGCGGTCCACGTCGCCGCGTCGGGCGCGATCAGCAGGCCGCCGGTGTTGTCGCCGGGGCGATAGGGCGTGCCGTCGTGCTTTGCGTAGTGGAAGCCCAACTCGCGCGCGAGCGCCAGGCCCGGCAGGTGGTCCCACGGTTCCGATTTCATGTAGAGCGCGAACTGCGCTCCGCCGGTCAGCATGTGCACGTAGTCGATGCCCGCGCAGACCGAGTTGGACACGGCGCTGAACTCGGTCCTGGCTGCCTCGAGGCGTTGCCGGACGGCCTCGGTCATCAGCTTGCGGCCGGTGATGCCGCTGTAGGTCTTCAGGCTCGCGCCGCAGTCGGGCGGGGCCAGCCGCCTGCGGCCGGACCGGTCCCACAGCCACACGCCTCCGCCGTGCTCGCCGAGCAGCAGAACATCGGCCACGGGCTGGTAGATGAAGCCGGCAATGAGTGCGCCGTCGTCGACCAGGCCGACCATGACCGCGTATTCGTCGGAGCCTTTGGCGAAGGCGCTGGTCCCATCGATCGGGTCTATGACCCATGTGGGGCCTGCGTTTTCGAGGCGGGTCAGCACCTGCGGATCGGCATGCGCGGCCTCTTCTCCGACGACCTGGGACCCGGGAAGGGCTTCGGCCAGCCGTCGCGTCAGCACTACCTCGGTGGCGCGATCGGCGACGGTGACGAGATCGTCCGGGCCCGCTTTCTCCAGGACATCGGCATCGCCGAGGTTGCGCCAGCGGGGCAAGACTTCCTCCGCCGCCGTCTCGCGCAGAATGGTGGCGATGCGATCGGGATCGATGAGCGGCATGGGCAATTGACCGTGTCGTTGTTGGGCCGGCGACGTAGACCCGACGTGACCGGGCGCGGTCAAGCAGGGCGCAGCAGCGTCGCGCGGATCTCTTGCCACGATGTTTCGCCCGGCGCCACAAGAAGCCCACCACGGGGGTCGAGCGGATCGTAGGCGGCACCATCGTGCCGGGCATGGTGGAAGCCGGCTTCGGTTGCGAGCGCGAGGCCAGCCAGATGGTCCCAGGCCAACGCGGAGAAATTGATCAGGAAGTCGCTCTCGCCGGTCAGCAGACGTGCATAGTTGTGGCCGGCGCATACCGGTGGGCTGTAGCCCCGAAAGCGCTGGCGGGCAGTGGTCGGATCGACGAAGCCGCGGTTCACGAACGGACGCGGAGAGAGAATGCCTTCCAGCTCGCGCAGGGGCTTGTCGGCGCGGCGTGTCAATTCCTGCGGGGGCTGGCCCGCCACGCGGCGCTGTACGCCGCCGCCGGCCTCACCCAGGATGAGGGTGCGTTTGGCCGGTGAATAGATCCAGCCGGCCAGGCCGCGACCGGCCTGGACCAGGGCGACGAGTACGTCGAATTCCGGGCGTCCTTCGGAGAATTTGCGAGTCCCGTCGATGGGGTCGATCACCCAGACGGGTTCGGGCGTTCGCAGCAGCTCGAGGACTGCGCCGTCTGCGGCAACGGCCTCCTCGCCGACGACATGGGCGCCGGGCAGCAGGTCGCCGAGCTGGCGGGCGAGTGCGACCTCGGCTTCCCGGTCGGCAACGGTGACGAGATCGTCGGGGCGGGACTTGGTGCCGATCTCGTGGGCCGCGAGATTGCGCCAACGCGGCATGATGACGGCGTCGGCGACCTCCACGATGATCTCGGCGACACGATCGATTGCGACGCGCGGCAAGTGTCGGCTCCCTTTCTGTGCGCGTCCGCAACAGGGCGCTGGCGCTCCCGCTGCGGACATTATCGGGGGGACTTGTAGCAGAGAACGTCGGGAGCCACCCAAACCCGTCGCGGCGAGGGTCACCGTTCCACGGTGCGGCGTTCGATGGCCAGCATCCGATCGAGACCGATGGTCTTGTGAACCTCGTCCTGCTCGGCCTTGGCGCCGCCGGGGCCCAGGCTCGGCGCCGGCTCGTCACGTGCCATGGCGGCATAGGTGTCGCGCCACGCCTTGTGCGCGGCCATCAGGGGCGTGGAGGCATCGATGATCAGCTTGTAGCCGAGGCGTCCCAGCTCGGCGCGCGACAACCCGCTGGCGCGGACCGC
The DNA here is from genome assembly GCA_041397775.1 of Hyphomicrobiaceae bacterium. Classification (GTDB taxonomy): domain Bacteria; phylum Pseudomonadota; class Alphaproteobacteria; order Rhizobiales; family Hyphomicrobiaceae. Next base: position 187,984 of record JAWKWB010000009.1, read on the forward strand.
GTCGCCCGATGCCAGCAGGACCATGGGACCGCCGACTTTTTCGCCGATCACTTTCACTTGATCTGGTGTCTTGGCGAGAACCAGCAGCATGTCGGCGCCGGCCTTGCGGAAGGCCTCGGCGCGGCGCAGGGCCTCGTCCAGGCCGTGCATGCGCGTGGCGTTGGTGCGCGCGATGATCAGGAAGTCGGGCGAGCGGCGGGCGGCCAGGCATTCCTTGATCTTTTCGCACATCAGCTCGGCCGGAATGACGTGCTCGATGCCGATATGATGATGCGCGCGCTTGGGCAGGATCTGGTCCTCGATCTCGATCGCCTCGAAGCCCGCCGTTTCGCTCATGCCGATCGTGCGGTGCATGTGCATGGGATCGCCCCAGCCGCAGGCGCCGTCGAGGATCAACGGCAGGCTGCTGACCGTCTTGATGTCGAGGGCAGCCTGGCACATCTCGCTCAGGTTCAAGTTGGCCTCGGTCACGCACTTGAGATAGCCGGTTGAGCCGCCTCCCAGATACAGCGCCTGGAAGCCGGCGGCCTCGGCGAGCCTGGCCATCATGGGGTTGAGCACCAGCGGTGCATCGACGGGCATTTCGCCCGCGATCAATTCGCGTAGTTTCGTCATCGAGGTCTCCTCCGTCGGTGCAAGGCTACGCGAGGCGGGCGCGGCTGACGAGGGGGCTGTGGGGCGTCCTGCGAAAAGACATCGCCCGGCACCGTTGCCGGGCCGGGCGATACCATTCGGGAGCCGTCAGGGCATCGTGCGAGCCTAGTCAGCCCTGCACCTTGTCCTGCGTCTTGGTCTCGAAATCGCTGGCGTCGTGGCGCTCGTGGAGCTGGCTTGCCGGATCGCCCTGGATGCGGTTGACCATGCGGCCGCGCCTGACCGCCGGGCGGGCGCCGACCGCTTCGGTCCAGCGATTGACGTGGCGATACTCGTGGACCGACAGGAACTCGCCACCGCCATAGAGCAGCCCCTTCGCGAGGGCGCCATACCAGGGCCAGATCGCCATGTCGGCAATCGAGTATTCGTCGCCGGCCATGAATTCATTCTCGGCCAGATGACGATCGAGCACGTCGAGTTGGCGCTTGGTCTCCATGGCGAAGCGGTTGATGGGGTATTCCCACTTGGCCGGGGCGTAGGCGTAGAAGTGGCCGAAGCCGCCGCCGAGGTAGGGGGCGCTGCCCATCTGCCAGAACAGCCAGTTGATGGCCTCGGTGCGCTTGTCGAGGTCCTTGGGCAGGAAGGCGCCGAATTTCTCGGCGAGGTAGAGCAGGATGGAGCCGGATTCGAAAACGCGGCGGGGCTTGGCGCCGCTGCGGTCGAGGAGGGCTGGGATCTTCGAGTTGGGATTGACGCCGACGAAGCCGCTGCCGAACTGGTCGCCATTGCCGATGCGGATCAGCCAGGCGTCGTACTCGGCGCCCTGGTGGCCCGTCGCGAGCAGTTCCTCCAGCATGACGGTCACCTTCACGCCGTTCGGCGTGCCCTGCGAATAGAGCTGCAGGGGATGCTTGCCGACCGGCAGCTCCTTTTCGTGGGTGGCGCCGGCGATCGGGCGATTGATGTTTGCGAAGCGCCCGCCGCTGGCCTTGTCCCAGACCCAGACCTTCGGTGGCGTGTACTCGTCCGAATTGCTCATGGCGATCCTCGCGTTTCTGTCGGTACCCGCTGGAATGCGGGCACATGGGGTGGGGCCATCAATTGCCGAAATTCAAGCGGACTACAACCGTCCGAGGGCGTTCGAGGGCGGCGGAGCCGTCGAATGCGCCACACGCTCGCGTGAAGTGGATGGCCTATGTGCTGGCCAAGTGGTCCTATCGGCGAGGCCTGGGCGCGTGGCATTGTGCGCCGCGGTGGTGCCGCACCGATGCCGTGCCACACGCCGACCGCCCGGTGACCAGGGAAGGACGAGACCATGACGACGATCCGCGTGACCTGCGCCCATGACTGCCCCTGCATGTGCTCGCTTCTGGCCGAGGTCGACAACGGGCGGATCGTGAAAATCTCCGGCGACCCCGAACAGCCTTTCACCGACGGGTTCGCCTGCGCCAAGGTCAACCGGGACATGGAGACGGTGCATTCGCCCGAACGTCTGACGACGCCGCTGCGTCGTGTCGGCGCCAAGGGCGCGGGGGTGTTCGAGGCGATCTCGTGGGCGCAGGCGCTGGACGAGATCGAGGCGCGGTGGAAAGGCATCATCGCGGCGGAAGGCCCGTTGGCGCTGCTGGGCTATGCCTATAGCTCGCATCAGGGCCAGATCAACCGCCACCTGCCGAACGGGCTGTTCCACGCATTGGGTACCAGTCGGCTGCAGGCGGGGACCGTGTGCGATACGTGCGCGGACGTGGCCTGGGAGATGACGCTGGGTCCGGTCGGTTGCGTCGATCCCGACACCATCGCGGAGTCCGAGCTCATCGTCGTGTGGGGATGCGATCTCAAGGCCGTCAACGTGCACCTCTGGCAGAAGGCGGAGCGGCGGCAGCGCGAGGGCGTGAAGATCGTCGTGATCGATCCGCATCGCAACCGGACGGCTGCGGGTGCCGACTGGCACCTGCCGATCAAGGTCGGCACGGATGCGGCCCTGGCGCTGGGCATCGCCCACATCCTGGTGCGCGACGGCAGGTGCGACGAGGCCTATCTGGCACAGCACACCATCGGCTTCGAGCGGTGGAAGCGAGAAGTCATCCCGCAGTTCCCGCCGGCGCGGGCCGCGGAGATCACCGGGCTTGCCGTCGACGACATCGAGCGGCTCGCTGCCATGTACGGCGCGACGAAGAAGTCATTCCTCAGGATCGGCTGGGGCATGACGCGGGTGATGCGCGGCGGCCAGGCCATGCGGGCGGTGGCGACACTGCCCGCCCTGACGGGCGCCTACGGCGTGCGCGGCGGAGGTGCCATGTCCGTCACGGCCGCGTCGATGGATTTCAACTTCGCGCCGGTGCGCAAACCGTCGGGGCCCGCGTCGACCCGTGACGTCAATCACAGCCTGCTGGGCGAAGCCCTGCTGACGCTGGCCGATCCGCCGATCAAGGGCTTGTTCATCGCATCGAACAATCCGGCGGTGACGTGTCCGGACGTGCAGAAGGTGAAGCAGGGGCTGGCGCGGGAGGACCTGTTCACGGTCGTTCACGACATCGTTCTGACGGACACCGCGAAGTTCGCCGACATCGTGTTGCCGGCAACGACGTATCTGGAGACGTCCGACTTCTACCGTGGCTACGGCAGCTACTACATGCAGTTCGCGCCGGCTGCCGTGCCGCCGCAAGGCGAAGCGCGGTCCAACATGTGGGTGGCGCAGGAGTTGGCGCGCCGCATGGGGCTCGCCGACGAGATCTTCCGGCTGACACCCGAGCAGATCCTGCCGAAGTTCTTCGAGGGTGCAAAGGGAGCGGTCGCCAAGGTCGATCCGAAGCGGCTGCTCGATCATCGGGCGGTCAAGGCGGCACCGGAAGGGGAAGGACAGGAGTTCCGCACGGCATCGGGCAAGCTGGAGATCTACTCCGCAGCACTTGCCGCACAGGGCCTGCCGGCGATGCCGGTCTGGGAGGCCGATGCGGACGAAGAGGCGGACGCCAAACGCTGGCCGTTGCGGCTGCTGACGGCGCCCGGCTACTTCCAGTCGCACACGGCCTTCTCGGCGAACGCCTTCCTGCGCAAGCGCGAGGGCGAGCCCAGGTGCGTTCTGCATCCAGCCGATGCCGCCCGGCGGGGGCTGAAGGACGGTGACAGGGTGCGCCTCTTCAACGCGCGCGGTGCGGTGGGACTGGTGCTGCGGGTGAGCGACGAGATCCGGGAAGGCGTGGTGCTGGTGCCGGGCCAGCGGCCGCAGGGGGAAGCCCTGTCGGGAACGATCAACATGCTGTGCTCGGACCGGCTGACGGACATCGGCGCCGGGGCGACGTACCAGAGCACGTTCCTCGACGTCGAAGCCTGGGAGACGACAGGTCGGCGCACCGCTGCCGAATGAGCGTGGCCGGTGGATTTCGTTCGCGGGAGCTTGCTCGTTCGGGTCCGTCGTGCTCAATGCGCGGCTGGTCGCGCCGGTGACAGGCGCGCCGTCGGGCAGCGCAGGGGGCCATGGCACGAGTCCTGATTTTCAATGGTACGCCGCTGGCGGCCGAAGAGCGATTGATGGCGTTCGGATCGCCATCCTACGAGGCGTTGATCAAGAGTTCACTCGATGCCCACGTGCCGGCCGGGCGTGCCATCGACTATCACGTGCTGCGCGTGGCGGATGGCGAGCGGTTGCCGCAGGGCATGCACCTTGGCGATTTCGATGGCGTGTGGATCTCTGGCTCGCCGCTCAACGTCTACGCGCTGGCGCAGCCCTCGGTGCCTGAGCAGCTGGATTTCGTGCGCGAGATCTGGGCGGCGGGCATTCCCGCGTTCGGCTCCTGTTGGGGGCTGCAGCTGATGGTCGCGGCGCTGGGCGGCACGGTGCATCTCAATCCGCGCGGGCGCGAGGTGGGGATTGCGCGGCGCATCCAGCCCAACGATGCGGGACGTGCGCACCCGATGCTCGAGGGCAAGGGCGTCGCCTTCGATGCACTCTGTACGCACGAGGACGAGGTGGCGGCGTTGCCGTCGTGCGGCACCGTTCTCGCGTCGAATGCGGTCAGTCGCGTGCAGGCGGCGGAGATGCGTGAGGGCGAGCGCTGTTTCTGGGGTGTGCAATATCACCCGGAATTCGGGTTCGAGACGATCGCCGCGATCATCGCGATGCGCATCGAGCGGCACATCAAGGAGGGGTTGGCGCGGGATGCGGACGATGTCGCGCAAATCATCGCGGACTTCCGCGGCATGGGCAGCGATCCGCCGCGAACCGATCTCGTGTGGAAGTACGGATTGGACGCGGCGGTGACGGACCCGCTGTTGCGCACGCGCGAGTTCGGCAACTGGCTGAGGGCAGGGGTCTTTCCTTCCGCAGCGGCGCGGTGAGACCTCAGCGTTTCGAGGGCGTGGGGGCGGACCTGGCAGCCGCGAGCGCGACACTCTTGATCTGAGCGAAGACGATGCTGCCGGGCGCAAGCGCAAGCGTGTCGAGCGATTTGCGCGTGATGCGCGCGGCAATGCGGCTGCTGTCGCCTTGCGTTCCGAGCGCCAGGATGACGCTCGCCTGCGGTGCGCCGATATCTCCTTCGACTGCGAGTATGCGTGCGGGCAGGCAATTGAGGATGGTCGAATCCGTCGGTGCGGTGCGCGCAATGCTGACGTCGGATGCGGCAATGCCGAGGCGCCGCTTGTCGCCGATGGCGCCATGCCGGCCGGGAACGACGAGACGGGCGCCCGGTACGGTCAATTCGGTCAGGGCATAGTGTTCGTCGATGGCGGCGACGCGACCTTCCAGGACGACCGTCGCCTCGGGCGCCGTCAGCAGCGGCAGGCTCGGGTTGGTCTGCAGCTCGTTCAAGGGGCCGCTGGCGAGAACGCGGCCTTCCTTCATCAGCACCAGGGTGTCCGCCAACCGCTCGATCTCGGCGAGGTCATGGCTGACGTAGACGACAGGCAGGGCGAGCCGCTCGTGCAGCCGCTCGAAGAAGGGCAGGATCTCGTCCTTCGTCATGCGGTCGAGTGCCGAGAGCGGCTCATCCATCAGCAGGACGCGGGGCTCGGACAGGAGCGCACGTCCGACGGCGACACGCTGGCGCTCGCCGCCCGAGAGTTTTTCGGGGGCGCGATCGAGCAGGCAGCCGATGCCGAGAAGGTCCACGATATCGTCGAGCCGCGGGCCGTTGCCGTGGCTTGCCGCGCGCACGCGCCGGGCGCCATAGAGGAGGTTGTCGCGGACGGAGAGATGCGCGAACAGGCTCGCTTCCTGGAAGACGTAGCCGATGTGCCGCTTGTGGGGCGGGAGAAACGTGCCGGTTTCGCTGTCCTGCCAGACCTCGTCGCCGATGCGGATGTGTCCTGCGGCGCGCTGCAGGCCAGCGAGGCATCGCAACACCGTGGTCTTGCCACAGCCGGAGGGGCCGAACAGCGCGGTGACGCCGCGGGAGGGGACCGTGAAGGCGACGTTCAGCGGGAAGCTCCCCAGCATGCCCGTGAGGTCGACGGTGAGGCTCTCGCGACGTGGGCTCATCGGCTGTCCCGCCCGCTGCGTTTATCGAGAAGGAACATGGCAAGGATGACCGCGAACGAGAAGACGACCATGCCGCCTGCGAGAATGTGGGCTTGCGTCCAGTGTCCCGTTTCCACGAAGTCGTAGATGGCGATGGACAGGACCTTGGTCTGGCCGGGAATGTTTCCGCCGATCATCAGGACGACGCCGAATTCGCCGACGGTGTGGGCGAAGCCGAGCACGGCAGCGGTCAGGAAGCCCGGGCGCGCAAGCGGCACGGCGACGGACCAGAAAGCATCCCACGGCGAGGCGCGCAGGGTTGCGGCGACCTCGAGAGGCCGGTCGCCGACGGCCTCGAAGGCGTTCCGGATAGGCTGGACGACGAACGGCATCGAATAGATCACCGAGCCCAGAACGAGGCCCTCGAACGTGAAGGCGAGCGTGCGGGCGCCCCACAGGCTCGCCAGCCGCCCACCCGGGCCGTCGGGACCGAATGCCAGCAGCAGATAGAAGCCCAGAACCGTGGGCGGCAGGACGATCGGCATGGCCACCACGGCGGCGACCGCTTCCTTCCACCGGGCAGGGGAGCGAGCCAGCCACCAGCCGATGGGCGTACCCACGACAAGCAGGAGAACGGTGGTTACGCCCGCCAGTTCGAGCGTCAGGCGGATGGGCGACCAGATCTGTTCGGTGTCGAGCATGCCGTCCAGCCTATTCGTCCACGCCGTAGCCGAACTTCTCGATGATGGCGCGCGCCTGCGGCCCTCCGAGGTAGGCCAGGAATTCGCGGGCAGCGGGATTGTCTGCGCCGTTCTTCAACAGCACGGCATCCTGCGCAATCTTCGGATGCAGGGTGGCGGGTACGATCCAACGTGACCCGGTCTTCGACGCTGCAATCTGGCTGAGCGCGACGAATCCAATTTCGGCATTGCCGGAGCTGACGAACTGGAACGCTTGCGCGATGTTGTTGCCCTGCACGATCTTGGAGCGCAGCCTATCGTAGACTCCGAGCGCCCTCATCGCGGCGACGGCGGCGGTGCCATAAGGCGCCGTCGCAGGGTTTGCAATCGCGATCCTGGTGAACGTCGCGCTGCGAAGCGTGTTCTCGCCGGTGACGAGGCCCTTCGATGCACTGAAGAGAACAAGCCGGCCGACGGCGTAGGTGAACCGACTGCCCGCGACGCCGAAGCCTGCGTCGATGGTCTTGCGGGGGTGTGTCTGGTCGGCGGCCAGAAAAACCTCGAACGGCGCGCCCTGCGTGACTTGCGCATAGAGCTGGCCGGTGGAGCCGAAACTCAGGGAGACCTCCGCGGCGTGCGCCTTCTCGAACCCGGCCGCGATCTCCTTGGCTGCCGCGGTGAAGTTGGCCGCTACGGCGACCTTCACGCCTCGAGGTTTGCGTGCGTGGGCGGGGGCGCCGCCGAGTGCGAGCGCTGCGATGGCCAGCAATATGATCCGCACGTTCCCGCGCATCGCCAATGGCATCATGGTGGCTATGCTCGTTCCCCATCGACATGTTTGCCGGGACATCTCGATTGATAGTGCCGGTGCCTTCTCATGTGCAAGCGATAAGTTTGCCTGGATATATCGCTGCGACTACTGGCGGCAGGCCGCATCCGTGCTCAAGCCGCTCTCGAGCTCGGCCAACTGCTTGCTGAACAGCTTCATCGCCTGGGTCTCGATGGCGCGATAATGCCCGATGACGGCGTGGCCGAACGAGGTCAGGCGGGCCGCGCCGCCACCGGAGCCGCCATGCTGGGTCTCGATCACCGGCGTCGTGAACATTCGATTCATCTGATCGGTGAGCAGCCAGGCGCGCCGATAGGACATTCCCATCTCGCGTGCCGCGCGACTGATGGAGCCGTGCTCCGCGATCAATTCGAGCAGGCGCACCTTGCCGTGCCCGATCTGGCTGCCGTTCTCGAAGTCGATACGAAGGGTGAGGCGGGTCATCGCGCGTCGTCCTGCCGGATATGTTTGCAGAGATACTACGACAGTCACGCGACAGCGGAAAGGACGGATCTCCGGCAGGAACGGATATGGCCCCGCACGCATGTCGTGCGCGGACCGGCGCCCGTACAGGCGGGGAGTGCCATCACCGGCGCCCGGCCCGGCCCTGGAGATGCATGTCGGGGGAGCGGAGAGGGGGGCGCTGCGCTCATTCGGCCGGGGTCGGGTTCGCCGGTGTGGCGTCGTGCGGCTGCGATGCCTTCCGGCCCATCATCTTCTGCAGCTTGTCGAGATAGAGGAAGATGACCGGCGTCAGGAAGAGCGTGATCAACTGCGACACGGCGAGGCCACCGACGACCGTAATGCCCAACGGTGCGCGCGCCTCCGCGCCCGCGCCATGGCCGAGCGCGATGGGAACAGCGCCGGCCAGGGCGGCAAACGTCGTCATCATGATCGGGCGGAAGCGCAGCAGGCAGGCCTGATAGATCGCTTCCTCGGGGGGCGTGCCGTTCTCGCGTTCGGCCTGCAGGGCGAAGTCGATCATCATGATCGCGTTCTTCTTCACGATGCCCACCAGCATGATGATGCCGACGAAGGAATAGAGCGTCAGCGGCAGGTCGGCGATCAGGAGCGCAGCGAGTGCACCGAGTCCGGCGGCCGGCAGACCGGACAGGATCGTGAGAGGGTGGATGAAGCTTTCATAGAGGATGCCGAGCAGCAGATAGACGACGAGGATCGCCATGAGCAGCAGGGTGCTCATGTTCTTCATCGATTCCTCGAATGCGGCGGCGGTACCGCCGAACGAGGTGGTGATGGTGGGCGGCATGCCGATGCGCCGCTCCATCGTACGGATGTCCTCGATGGCCGTTCCGATCGACACGTCCGGCGACAGATTGAACGACAGCGTCACCGAGGGGAGCTGGCCCTCGTGATTGATCTGCAGCGGCGCCACCTCGTTGTGCTGGCGGGTGAGTGTTTCCAGCGATACGAGCTTGTTGGTGTTCGTGCGGACGTAGATCTCGGAGAGGCCGGCGGCTCCCTTCTGGAACTCGGGCATGACCTCGAGGATGACGGCGTACTGGCTCGACGACGTATAGATGGTCGACACCTTGCGTGCGCCGAAAGCCGCTGCCAGCGCGCTTTCGACCTGGCGTGCGTCGACGCCGAGGGCGGCTGCGCGATCACGCTGGATATCCACCTTCACCGTGGGGCGGCCGATCTTCAGATCGCTCGTCACGTCCTGGAAGCCCTTGAGGCTTCTCAACTCCCGCTCGAGGCGCCCGGCCCATTGGTAGAGTGTATCGAGATCGAGATCCTGGACGGTGTACTGGTAGTCGGCGCCCGACAGGCGTGCGCCCACACGGATGGCGGGGATTGACGACGAACGCGCGAATGCCAGGGACCGTATTCAATTTCCGCCGCAGACCCTGCACGATCTTGTTCACATCGGGCTCTGGCCGCTCGCCGCGCGGCTTCAGGCGAAGCAGCAGCAAGCCTTCGTTGTTGTTGGCGGAGCCGAAGGAGGCGCCGGCACGCGACATTACCGCGGCGATGTTGGGGTCGGCCGCGGCGATGCGGTCGATGTGTTTCTGATAGCCGATCAAGGCGTCGTAGGAGGCATCGACGGCGGCCTGCGTGCGCACGATGAGGCGTCCCGTATCCTCGGCCGGCAGGAAGTCCTTCTGGATGAGCGTGTAGAGATGGGCGGTCAGGAGGATGGAGCCGACGAAGGACAACAGCACCAGGAAGCGGAACCTGAGGCACAGCTTCAGGACGGCATCGTAGGCGCGCAACATGGCGTCGAAGACGGCTTCCGTCCAACGATAGAGCCGTCCGCTCGTCTCGTGATGGCCCTTGAGCATGCGCGAGCACAGCATCGGCGTCAGTGTCAGGGACACGAACCCGGAGACGATGATCGCCGCCGTAATGGTGATCGCGAACTCCTTCAGGAGGCGCCCGAGCATGCCGCCCATGAAGATGACGGGAATGAAGACCGCGATCAGCGAGATCGTCATGGAGATGATGGTGAAGCCGATCTCGCGCGAGCCGGTCAAGGCGGCCTCGAGCATGGGCATGCCCTTCTCGCGGTGGCGCACGATGTTCTCGAGCATGACGATGGCGTCGTCGACGACGAAGCCGACGGCCAGCGTCAGGGCCAGAAGCGAGAGATTGTTCAGGCTGAAGCCCAGCATGTGCATGGCAGCGAACGTGCCGATGACGGAGATGGGCAGCGCGACCGAGGCGATGAAGGTCGCCGTGGCGCTACGCAGGAACAGGAAGATGACGAGAACGACGAGGGCGGCGGCCAGAACGAGCGTGAACTCCACCTCGTCGATGGAGGCGCGAATGCCCTCCGAGCGGTCGTACATGACGTCGAGCGTGATGGCCGCGGGGATCTGCAGGCGGAGCTGGGGCAGGATGCGCTTGACCTCGTCGACCACGGCCACCGTATTGGCGCCGGGCTGGCGATAGATCGCCATGAGCATGCCCTGCTCGTTGCCGAACCACGTGGAGACCTTCTCCTGCTCGACACTGTCGATGGCCCGGCCGATGTTCTTGATGCGAACCGGCGCGCCGTTACGATAGGTGACGACGACGTTGTTGTAATCGACCGCGTTGGCGAGCGAGCCGGACGTCTTGATCGACAGCTCCTTGTCGGGGCCGCTCAACGAGCCGGTCGGCAGGTTGGAATTGCCGTTCTTGATCGCGCGTTCCACGTCATCGAGCGCCACGTTCATGGTCACCAGTCGGCGCGGATCGATCTGCACGCGAACCGCGTATTTCTGCTGTCCCCAGAACTGCACCTGGGCGACGCCGCTGATGGAGGCGACCCGCTGCTGGATCAGCGTCTCGGCGTAATCGTTGAGGGTGGCGATGGGCAGCGTGGCAGACGAAAGGCGCACGTAGAATATTGCGAAGTCCGCCGGGTTGACCTTGCGGAAGGAGGGGGCGTCCAGCATCTCCGGCGGCAGGCTGCGTTGCGCAGTCGACAGGGCGGTCTGCACGTCGAGGGCGGCGGCGTCGATATTACGGTCGAGATCGAATTCCAGCGTGATGTTGGTGGAGCCCTGGGAGCTCACCGAGGTCATCGACTTGATGCCGGCGATCTGCGACAGCTGGTTCTCGATGGGGGTGGCGACGGCGGATGCCATCGTCTCGGGGTTGGCACCCGGCAGCCGCGCGGAAATGCGGATGGTGGGAAAATCGACGCTCGGCAGCTCGGCGACAGGGAGGCCGCGGTAGGCGAAGCTGCCGAACAATACGATGGCGATCATGACGAGCGTCGTCATGACCGGCCGGCGGATGCACAACTCTGCCGGGTTCATGATTGATCCTTGCCCGTTCTAGGCCTGATCGGGGCGACCTTGGCGCCGGGGAACAGGCGCAACTGTCCATCGGTGACGACTGTTTCGCCGGGGGCGACGCCGCGCGAAATCACGACGAGGTCTGCGACTTCGGGGCCGAGGCCGACCGGGCGGGCTTCGACCGTGTCGTCGCCCTTGAGAACCCAGACGTACTGGCCCTTCTGATTGAGCTGCACGGCCTTGGCTGGAACGACGGTCTGATCCTTCAAGGTCTCCATCGTCACCCGCGCCTTCACGAACTGCCCGGGCACGAGCTGCTCGCGCTCGTTGGCGAATACGGCCATGACCTGAATGCTGCCGGTGGCGGCGTCCACGACATTGTTGATGAAGGTGAGCGTGCCCGTCTCGGGCGTGCTGTCCCGGCCTTGGCTGCTGACGGACACCGTGAGGGGCTGGGAACCCTGCATACGGCGGCGCAATTCGGCGATGTATTGTTCGGGGAGTGCAAACGCGACGTTGATCGGCCGCACCGACGTGATCATCAGCATGGCCTGGGTGTCGTTGGCTTTGACCATGTTGCCGGGCGTCAGCAGGATCTGCCCGATGCGTCCGTCGATGGGGGCCTGGATGGTCGCGTAGGCGAGATTGAGCTTGGCGATCTCGACGGCGGCCTCTGCTGCGCGGATTTCCGCCTGCAAGGCCGCGACGCTGGTCTGGGCTTCTTCGAGCTTGGATTTCGGGGAATAGCCCTTCTGGGCCAATCCGCCGTAGCGCTCGCTGTCACTCCTGGCCTTCTCGTAGTTGGCGCGGCTGCGCGCCACGTTGGCCTGGGCCTGTTGAAGCTGCGCCTGGAGCGGGCGGGCATCGAGCCTGAACAACAGGTCGCCCTTGGCGACGAGCTGGCCCTCCTTGATGGCCGCTTCCATGACCTGCCCGTCGATGCGCGATTTGACGGCGACGGTCGAGCGGGCCTGGACGTTGCCGATGCCTTCCAGGGTGATGGGGACATCGCGCTTGCCGGCCACGGCAACACGGACCGGGGCGACGCCGCGATTGCCGGCCCGCTTCGGCTTGGCCGCAGGACCGCCTGCGAAACGTGCCCAAAGCCCGTCGGACCAATCGCGTACGCGCTGATCGCTCTTGTAGGCGTAGGTGGTGGTGCCGACGAGGGCCGCAGCAAGGACGAGGATGATCGAGCGACGCATGGATCTTTGAGCTTTCCGTGGGCCAGCGGCAGTCGGCGAAACGTAGCAAATCCTCTTGCCGCGTGGATTTCATTCGCCGGCACCCGTGCAGTCGCGCCGAAGAGCGACCGACGTTATGCCGCCGTCCTGGCCTTTTGCAATGGCGTTGCCACTGCGCCGGCCTTGGACCAATTCGTAGCAGTCCGGCGCCGGATGGCACCTAGTGTTCCGGTTCCGACGCTTGGTTCCCCGTGCGTCATGCTCTGGACCAAGTGTCTGAGCCAGAAGGAACACTAGCAACCATATGATTCTAGTGTAGCTTTTTCATCTGACGTTTGGTCATGGTTCCAGCCGCGAGTGGGTACCAAACGTCAGATGCGCTACACTCGTGTTCCGGTTCCGACATTTGCATCCCCTTGCAGTTCGTCCGAGAGCAAATGTCGGAACCAAAGGGAACACGAGCAACACTATGATTCTAGTGTAGCTTTTGCATCTGACGTTTGGTCATGGTTCCAGCCGCGAGTGGGTACCAAACGTCAGATGCGCTACACTAGTATGTTGTTTACACGGCAAAACTTGGCATTGGATCGGCGAGGCTGCACTTTTCCCGGTGCTACGTCGACGTGGCGCGTCGAATTTCGCATTCGCTCGATCACGTAAGCGTGAGGCGGAGGATGCGCGTGCTGGTGCGGCGCGATCGTGTCGGTGGCCCGGCATCATGCCTTCACCGGTGTTTCGCCTGCCGGCACCGATGCGATCCGCTTGCCGCCGAACGCGCGGTGGAGGCGGTCGAGCATCAGGTAGATGACCGGCGTCGTATACAAGGTCAGCACCTGGGAAATCACGAGCCCGCCGATGATGGCGATGCCGAGCGGGCGGCGGAGTTCCGCGCCGGGACCGGTCGCGATTGCCAGGGGGATGGCCCCGAACAGCGCAGCAAGGGTCGTCATCAGGATCGGCCGGAAACGCTCGCGCGCGGCCTGACGGATGGCATCGGTGGGGGCCATCCCGCGCCGCCGCTCGGCTTCGAGGGCGAAGTCCACGAGCATGATGCCGTTCTTCTTGACGATGCCGATCAGCAGAATGAGGGCGATGAAGGCGACGAGGGACAACTGCATGTCGGCGAGGCGAAGTGCAACGAGGGCGCCGAGGCCGGCCGACGGAAGGGTGGAAATGATCGTCAGGGGGTGGGCGAAGCTTTCGTACAGCACGCCGAGCACGATGTAGACGAGCGCCAACGCGGCGAGGACGAGAAGGGGCAGGGCGCCACTGCCACGCAATTCCGCCCGCGCGTCGCCGGCGGGCTCCATGCGGATGGAATCGGGGATCTGCATCTCGGCAACCGCCTGCGCGATGCGCCGGTTCGCCTCGTCGAGCGTGAGGCCATCCTCGATGTTGTAGCTGACGGTAACGGCGGGGAACGTGCCCTGATGGTTGACGGCCAGGGGCGCGAGGCCCTGGGTCACGCGGATGACGGAGAGAAGGGACACCTGGGCGCCGTCCCGCCCTGGCACGTAGATGCTCGCCAGATGGGTCGGATCGCGTTGCAGCTCGGGGTCGACCTCGAGCACGACGCGATACTGGTTGCGTGGACGATAGAGCACCGCGACCTGGCGTTGTGCGAAGGCGTTGTTGAGGGCCGATCCGATCGCTTCGACGCTGACGCCGAGCCGGGCGGCGGCCTGCTTGTCGATGCGGATGCCGATCTCGCGGCCGCCCTGCTCGCGGTCGGTTGCGACATCGACCAGGCCGGGGATCGTGCGCATCTTGGCCAGGATACGGGGCGCCCACTCGTAGAGGTCCTCCGCACTGGTGGACCAAAGCGCCAGCTCGTTCTGGGCGCGCTGGGAGCCACCGCCGCCACCGCGCACGTCCTGCACGGCGTTGACGTAGGCGGAGATGCCGGGAACGGCGTTGAGCGGGCGGCGCAGGCGCTGGACGACCTCGGCAGATGTGACGCCGCGCTCGGCCAGCGGCTTCAACGCGACAAACATGCGCGCCGAATTGCCCGTGGTCGAGAAGTAGGAGGCGCCCACGGAGGAGCCGACGCCGGACACGGCGGGGTCGGCGAGCGCGATCCTGACGGCGCTTTCCTGCATGGCCTTCATCTGTTCGAAGGAGGCGTCGGGGGCGCCTTGAATGAAGACGGAGACAAGTCCGGTGTCGTCCTGGGGAAAGTAGCCCTTCGGCAGCTTCACGAAGAGGAAGACACTGGCTGCGATCACGGCCGGGAGCGTCATCAGCGTCACCCATCGCCAGCGGAGCGCGGTTTCCAGCGATGCGGCGTAGCTCGATACGAGGCCATCGAGAAGCCGCTCGACGACGCGGTCCACCCACTTGGCGTTCGACGAGGTGGGCTTGCGGACGGTGTGCGCGCACAGCATTGGCGTGACCGAAAGGGAAACGACGGTCGACACGGCGATGGCGAACAGCATCGTCATGGCGAACTCGTTCAGCATCCGGCCGGGAAGGCCGCCGAGGAAGATGAGCGGCACGAACGCCGCGGCGAGGGACAGCGAGATGGAGACGACGGTGAAGCCGATCTCGCGCGCGCCGGTGAAGGCTGCTTCGAGCGGGGCCAGGCCCTTCTCGAGATTGCGGAACATGTTCTCGATCATGACGATCGCGTCGTCGACGACGAAGCCGACCGAGATGGCGAGGGCCATCAGCGTCAGGTTGTTGATCGAGTAGCCGGCAAGCCACATGCAGGCGAGCGTGCCGGCGAGCGATAGGGGAACGGTGATGCCGGCTGCCATCATGGGCGCGGCGCGGCGCAGGAAGACGAGCACGACGATCATCACCAGGATGACAGACAGGAGCAGTGTGAACTCCATGTCGTGCACAGAGGCGCGGATCGTGGTGGTGCGATCCGACAGCACGTCGATATCGATGCCGGGTGGCATCCAGTTCTTCAGCTCCGGCAAAAGCGCCTTCACCTGATCCACGGTCTCGATGACGTTGGCGTCGGCCTGCTTGGTGATGAACAGCAGCACGGCCGGCTTGCGGTTGAAGAGTGCGGCGGAGCGCGCATTGCGCGTCGCCTGCACGACCTCGGCCACGGACGACAGCAGGATGGGCACGCCGCCGACGGTCTTGACGACGATATCCTTGTAATCGTCGACCGTGGTGAGCTGCGCATTGGTGTCGATGGCGACGAGGTCGTCGGCGCCGTCGATGGTGCCGAGCGCCACGAGTTGCGTGGAGGCGGCAATGGCGCGGCGGACCTGCTCGCTCGAGATGCCGAGGCTGGCGAGACGGCGAGGATCGAGGCGGATGCGGATCGCGGGCTGCTCGGCGCCCGAGACGTTGACCTCGCCGACGCCGGAAACCTGCGAAATGCGCTGGACCACGGTGGTGTCGGCCAGGTCGTAGATGGTCGACACAGGGACGGTGGGCGACGTCAACGCAAGGATGAGGACGGGCGCCGCGTTCGGGTTGATCTTGCGATAGGCCGGCAGCGTGGGCATGTCGCTCGGCAGGTCGGCGACGGCGGCGTTGATCGCGGCCTGCACGTCGCGTGCGGCGCCATCGACGGAGCGCTTGAGGTCGAACTGCAGGCGGATGCGGGTGGAGCCGAGCCCGTTCGAGGACGTCATGTCGGTGACGCCGGGAATACTGCCGAGATGACGCTCGAGGGGCGAGGCGACGGTGGCGGCCATGACGGCGGGGTCGGCGCCAGGGCGGCTGGCGCTGACGACCACCATCGGCACCTCGATGGAGGGCAGGCTCGCGACGGGCAACACGCGGAAGGCGACGAGGCCGGCGAGCAGCAGGCCGATGGCCATCAGCGTCGTGCCGATCGGGCGGGCGATGAAGGGGCGGGAGAAATTGACCGCCACGTGACCCATCTGGTCTTCGGTCGATGCGCGGCTGCGGTTGGACGTGGCCATGGTGCTACTCCGCTGGCCGCAAGGCGTCGCCGGGCGTCACGCCGGGTCGTGCGGGGTGGCGCGGCAGCGACACGTCGATGGGGCCGCCCGCGATACGGGCGCGCAGACGTTCCATCACGAGATAGATGACCGGTGTGGAGTAGAGCGTCAGCAGTTGCGAGATGAGCAGGCCGCCGATGATGCTGACGCCGAGCGGGTTTCTGAGTTCCGAGCCCGTTCCGCTTTCGATGGCGAGGGGCAGCGCGCCGAGCAAGGCGGCGAGCGTGGTCATCATGATCGGGCGGAAGCGCAGGCGGCAGGCTTCCAGGATCGCCTCGCGCGGGGACAGGCCCTGCTCGCGCTCGGCGTCGAGGGCGAAGTCGATCATCAAGATGGCGTTCTTCTTGACGATGCCCACGAGCAGGACAATGCCGATCAAGGCGACCACGGAGAGGTCGAGCCCGACGAGCCAGAGGGCGAGCACCGCGCCGATGCCGGCCGATGGCAGTGTCGTCAGGATTGTGAAGGGATGGATCGCGCTCTCGTAGAGCACGCCGAGCACGAGATAGATGCAGACGATGGCGGCAAGCAGCAGCCAGGGCTGGCCCGCCAGCGCGCGCGTGAACTCGGCGGCCTCGCCGGCGTAGCTGCCGGTAAGGCTGGCAGGTACGCCGATCTCCCGGTTGGCCGTGTCGATGGCAGTGATGGCGTCGGAGAGCGAGGTCCCCGGCGCGAGGCTGTAGGAAATCGTGGCGGCGGGGAACTGGTCCTGCCGCAAGACCGTCAAGGGCGCCGTCGTGCGCACGATCCTGGCGAACGCACTGAGGGGGACGGGGGTGCCGGTGGTCGAGGGCACGTAGAGCTGAGCCAGAGCGGCCGGATCGCGATTGAAGCGGGGGCTCGATTCCAGCACGACGCGATACTGGTTCGACTGCGCGTAGATGGTGGAAATCTGGCGCTGGCCGAAGGCGTCGTTGAGGGCGTCGCTGACCTGCGTCATGGAGACCCCCAGCCGTGCCGCGGTGGCGCGATCCACCTCGACGAGAGCCCTGAGGCCGCCGGGTTGCTCGTCGGTGCCGACGTCCCGGAGGCGCGGGTCGGCCTTGAGGCGTTCGGCGAGGCGGGCAGCCCAGAGCGAGACCTCGCGGCCGCTGGCGCCGGTCAGTGTGTACTGATAGATCGCACGGGACTGGCGCGTGGCGATCTGCACCTCCTGCACCGGCCGGAACGTCACGACGAGGCCGGCCACGCCCTTGACCGCGGTTGCCAGCCGGTCGGTTACCTGCGTCACCGTCGCGCGGCGCTGGCTACGTGGCTTCAAGGTGATCTTGAGATTGCCGGTGTTGGGCGTGAGATTGAGATTGCTGACGCCCAGGATAGAGATGACGCTTTCCACGTCTGGATCGCGCCCGACGACGCTGCCGAGATCGGCCTGCAGCTTCTGCATGGCTTCGAAGGACGTGGCCGGCCCGGCTTCGTAGGTGGCGGCAATCTGGCCGGTGTCCTGAAGCGGCAAGAAGCCCTTGGGCGTCGTGACGTAGAACCATAGCGTGGCGGCGACCGTGGCAGCGAAGACGGTCAACGTCGTGCGCTCGTGGGCGACGACCACCTGGAGGCTCGCCATGTAGGCGTCGACGATCCAGGTGCCCAGGCGCGTGATCGTTCCCGGTGGTTTTTCGCCGGCGCTCGCGGCGTGGGGTGCGGGGCTCTTCAAGAGGCGCGAGCACAACATCGGGATGAGTGTCAGCGAGACGATCGCAGAGACGACGACGGCGATCGACAAGGTGAGGGCGAACTCGCGGAACATGCGGCCGACCAGCCCTGTCATGAAGAGCAGGGGAATGAACACGGCCAGCAGCGACAAGGTGAGCGAGATGACCGTGAAGCCGATCTCGGAGGCGCCTTCCAGGGCGGCGGTGAACGGATCCTCGCCATCCTCCATGTGGCGCACGATGTTCTCGATCATGACGATGGCATCATCGACGATGAAGCCCGTGCCGATGGTGAGCGCCATCAGGGACAGGTTGTCGAGCGAGAAGCCCCACAGCCACATCACCGCGAAGGTGGCGACGATGGAGACCGGCAGGCCGATGCCGGCGATGAGGGTGGCGCTGGCCGATTTCAGGAACAGCAGGACGACGAGCACGACGAGCGCGACGGCGAGCACCAGCGTGAACTGGACGTCGTGGACGGAGGCGCGAATGGTGCCCGTGCGGTCGTGGACCGTGACGAGTTCGACGCCCTCGGGCATCGAGCGTTGCAGGCGCGGCAGTTCGCGGCTCACGCGGTCGACGGCTTCGATGACGTTGGCGCCCGGCTGGCGCTGGACGTTGATGATGACGGCGGTGCGGCCCTGGTACCAGCCGCCGACCTTGGTGTTCTCGAGCCCGTCCGTGACATCGGCGACATCGGTGAGGAAGACGGGCGCGCCGTTGCGCCAGGCGACGATGACGGTCTTGTACTGCTCGGCGCTGGTGATCTGGTCGTTGGCAGTGATGGTGTAGGTCTGGGCCGCGCCGTCGAGCGAGCCCTTGGGGCCGGCGACGTTGGCGGCGACGATGGCGTTCCGCAGGTCGGACATGGACAGGCCGTAGCCGGCGAGGCGCGACAGGTCGGCCTGGATGCGGACGGCTGGCTTGATGCCGCCTTCGACCGCGACGCGGCCGACGCCGGACACGGACGAAAGGCGCTGGGCGACCAGCGTGTCGGCGAGGTCGGACAGTGTTCGCAGCGATTGCGTCGAGGAGGTCAGTGCCAAGGTGAGGATGGGGGCGTCGGCGGGGTTCACCTTGGCGAAGGTCGGGGGATAGGGCAGGTTGCGCGGCAGGGTGGAGGCGGCGGCGTTGATCGCGGACTGGACGTCCTGGCCCGCCGCGTCGATGTCGCGACCCAGGTTGAACTGCAGCGTGATCTGGCTGATGCCGAGCGACGACGACGACGTCATGACCTCGAGCGAGGCGATCTGTCCGAGCTGACGCTCCAGGGGCGCCGTGACGAGGTTGGCCATGGTGTCGGGACTGGCACCGGGCAGCGTGGTCGTCACCTGGATGGTCGGAAACTCGACCTGCGGCAGGGAGGCGACCGGCAGCGCGCGATAGCCGAGGACGCCCGCCATGACGATTGCGGCCGTCAGCAGGAACGTGGCGATCGGGCGCAGGATGAAGGGGCGCGAGACGCTCATTGGCCCGGTGCCTTGGCTGGAGCGGATGGGGCCGGGCCAGCATTGCCGGGGGTGCTCTGTTCCGTGCGATCCCGGCGCTTGCCGGCGCCTTCGCCCTTGGCGCGATTGCCCCGGCCCCTGCCCTTCGGCGGGGGCGCGAAGCCGACAGGAGCTGCAGCAGGCGCGTCCCGGACGATCAGGCGTGCGCCTTCGGAGATACGGGCAAAGCCGGTGGTCACGACCTGCTCGCCGACCTGGAGGCCCTTCGTCACGACCGCGACCGTCTCGGTGGTCAGGCCGGTTTGGACGGCGCGGACGGTGGCTGCCCCCTGTGGGCCGACGATCCAGACGAAGGTGCCGGCGGGGCCGCGCTGGATGGCGGCCGTGGGTACCGAGATGACGCTGTCGAGCGTGGCCACCTTGACGCGGACGTTGACGAACTGGCCGGGCCACAGCTCGCGTTTCGGGTTGGGGAAACGAGCCTTGAGGCGGATCGTGCCGGTCTGCTGGTCGATCTGGTTGTCGATCACGTCTAGCGTGCCGTTGGCGATCGCCTTCTGGGTTTCCCCATCGAGCGCATCGACGGGGACTTGCCCCTTCGCTTCGGCCCGGCGCACCTCGGCCAGTCGCTGCTGCGGCAACGTGAAGATCACGGCGATCGGATCGATGACGCTGATCGTCACGATACCTGCGTCACCGGAACGCACGAGGTTGCCCTCGTCGATGAGGCGCAGTCCCGTGCGGCCGCTGATCGGTGCGGTGACGCGCGTATAGGACAGTGTCGTGCGGGCGCTGGCGATGGCGGCATCGTCCGCCTTGAGCTGTGCGGCAAGCTGTTCCGCCTGGGCCTTC
Organism: Hyphomicrobiaceae bacterium; assembly: GCA_041397775.1. Lineage (GTDB taxonomy): Bacteria > Pseudomonadota > Alphaproteobacteria > Rhizobiales > Hyphomicrobiaceae. Next base: position 208,356 of record JAWKWB010000009.1, read on the forward strand.
TGCGTGTCCATGGTCTTCTGGGCCACGACGCCGGGGATCTTGGCCATGCGCTCGTAGTCGCGGGTGGCGTTGGCGAACTGCACGGCGGTGACGGCGCGCCGGGCGATCGCCTGGTCGAGAGCGGCCTGGTAGGAGGCGGGATCGATCTCGGCGAGCAGGTCGCCGGCCGCCACGTCCTGGCCCTCGCGAAAGTGGATCTTGATCAGCCGGCCATCGGCCTGGGGCCGGACGGTGACGGTGTTGAGCGGCCGGGCCGTTCCCACACCCTCCAGGAGGACGGGGACGTCGGAGCGGGTGGCGTTGGCGGCCAGAACGGGGACGACGACAGCGCCCCCACCTTTGGGCGAGCCGCCACCGCGGCCGGGCCGGTCTCGCGTCTGCGGGGCGGTCTCGGGCTTGACCATGGCATAGGCCACGACGCCGACCAGCCCTGCGAGCAGCGATATGGCAACGAGCTTCTTCAGCATGAGGACTAGGGCCTTGACCATTCGTTTATGCCTTGCCTGGAGCAACCTACGACAGCTTGAACGGTTTGATCTGGCAGAAACCGTCGCTGCGGTTGACGCGGACTGCAACGATCGTGCCGGTCCGATGGTCGGGCCGGCCTTTCCAGGTTCTCTCTGCCGTCCACTAAATATATGTAATATAATTACAATTCGTCGTTTCTCTGGCCAGCGTGACGGGCGTGCTCCTCCTGCATCGGGCCATGGAGACCGTGTGCCGTGACTGGAAGGAGCCCGCGCCTCAGTCCGATGCGTCCGAGCCGCCGAGGCGACTGGTGACGCGCGCGCTGGCCGCTTTCACCGCGGCGCCGATGGCTTTTTCGCCCTTCGGCGGCACCTGTTCCGACAGCGCCACGGCGACGAGGGCATGTGTCATCCAGCCTTCGATGCCGATGACGGGGGCTGCGGCGATGGTGACGCCGCGAATGTAGTTGCTCCTGTCCATGCCAAAGCCGCTCTGGCGGGTCGCCGCGACCTCGGCCTGCCAGGCCTGGTAGTCGGGTGCCACATCCCAGCGCAGTGCCATGAACGCCCGCTCGATCTCGACCTCGGAATGGTTGCCGAAGGCGGCGAGGCAGCGGCCCGTGGCGCTGATCAGCGCAGGAAAGCGGCTGCCGATGTCGACGTGCGGGCGAAAGCTGGCTTCCGAGCGCGAGATCGCCACCACGATCATGTGCTTGAGGCCGATGACGCGGACACCGATGGCCGTCACGGGAAATTGGCTGGCGAGTGCGTCGAGCTCGGGCTGGGCGCAGCGGGCAAAACCATCCTGCCGCAGGGCGCTGCGTGCAAGGGTGAGAACGCCGGCGTCGAGGCCGTAGCATTTGGTTTGCGGATCGACCGCCACCAGGCCTTCCGCAACCAGCGCCCGCAGGATGTGGAGGCAGGTGCTGGGCACGATGTGCAACTCGCGCGCGATGGCGTTGACGCCGAGCGGCTCCTGCCGGCGGGCCAGAAGGCGCAGTATCGCCACGCCCCGCGTGATCGCCGGCACGGCCCGCACCGTGGGGCCGGCGTCGGCGGCAGGGCGCTCGGGGGGAGCGGCGGTGGCGATTTCTCGTGCGATGGGCTTTGTCATTACATTGTATATATACAATAGTCATTCTATCTAGACAACAACACTCGTGCATGCCTACAATTCTCGTGCGGATAAGCAGCCGGTAGCGATGGCGCCCCCATCGCACGCCGAGCCAAAACAAACCGATCGAGGAAGCGGCCCCGTGAAGCTCACCGAGCTGACAAGCTATGCCGATGCCCAAGAGCACTACGCTCCCGAGAAGCTGTGGGAGTTGTTCGACGGCGATCGCGACCGCCTGAACCTTGCGCACGAGTGCGTGGATCGCCATGCGACGTCGCCCGAGCGTGTCGCGGTGCGCATCGCCTATGCGGACGGGCGGGACGAGCACATCACGTATCAGCGCCTGAAGGCGCTCTCGTCGCAAATGGCGCATTTCCTCAAGGCGCGCGGGGTCGGGCCGGGCGATCGCGTGGCGATCATGCTGGAGCCGACGCCGGCGTTCTATGCGGGGCTGTTCGGGGCCATCAAGGCGGGGGCGATCGCCGTGCCCTTGTTCACGTTGTTTGGTCCCGACGGCCTGCGGCTGAGGATCGACGACTGCACGCCGAAGGTGCTGCTGACGAACGCCGAGAAGGCCCCGATCGCCGCGGGCATCGACGACCTCGACGTGATCATCGCGGATGATGCGTTCCTGGGCTCGCTGGCGGCCTATCCGGACGAGTTCGCCTGGGACACCAAGCCCAACGATCTGGCGGCTTTCCAATATACGTCGGGCACGACGCGCGAGCTGCCCGATGCCATCAAGCACACGCATCGTGCCATCGTCGTCGTGATGGTGGCGGGGCTCTATGCGACCGGAGTGCGTCCTGGAGACGAGTTCTTCTGTCCTTCCTCGCCGGCCTGGGGGCACGGCATGTGGCATGGCACGCTGGCGCCGATGGCGCTGGGCCTGACGATCGGGACGTATTCCGGCCGGTTCGATGCGGACCGCCTGATGCGCGCCCTGCAGGATTTCCGCGTCACCAATCTGTCGGCGGCGGCCACCCACTATCGCATGATGAAGAATGCGGGCACCGCGGACCGCTATCGCTTCTGCCTCGACAAGCTCACCTTCACCGGCGAGCCGCTCGACAGCGAGACGCGCCAGTTCGCGATCAGGGCGTTCGGCCAGCCACCCGCGAGCTTCTACGGCACCACCGAAATCGGCGTCATACTCGCGAGCTATCCCGGTGCCCGGGACATCTCCATGCCCGACGGCGCGTTGGGACTGCCGATGCCGGGCCTGCGCGTGGAGGTACAGGACGCCAGCGGCGCACCCTGCCCGGCGGGCGCGACCGGTGAAATCAAGGTGTGGCGGCGCGATCGCTGGGTGCCGACGAAGGATCTCGGGCGGAGGGATGCGGACGGCTGGTTCTTCCATGCCGGGCGCGCCGACGACGTCATCATCTCGGCGGGCTGGACGATGAGCGCGGTCGAGATCGAGGACGCCATCCTCAAGCATCCCGACGTTGCCGAAGCTGCCGCGATCGGCGTGCCCGACGAGACGCGGGGGCAGGTGGTGAAGGCCTTCGTCGTGGCGCGCAAGCCGGGCGGCGATGCGCTGGCGGCGGAAATCCAGAGTCTCGTGCGCCAGCGGCTTTCCGCGCACGAGTATCCCCGCCAGATCGCTTTCGTCGCCGAGTTGCCGAAGACGCCGGCGGGCAAGGTCAATCGCAAGGTGCTGCGCGACCGCGAGGCCGCCAGCCGCAACACGAACGCCTGAAAGGGGCCCACATGACGACCGAACGCATGTTTCCGAAAATCTCCGACGAGGCGCTGAGCGATCTCAGGCGGCGCATCGGCGTCCCCATCACCGACACGCTCGAGCCATGGTGCCACGAGGCGACGCGCGACAACATCCGCCATTACGCGCATGGCATCGGCGACGACAATCCGCTGTGGTGCGATCCCGACTATGCCGCCAAGACGCGCTTCGGCACGCTCGTGGCGCCGCCTTCCTTCCTGTTCGCGTGCAACCGCATCATCTCGGGCTATGTGGGGGGCATGCCCGGCGTGCACGCCATGTGGGCAGGCGCGGACTGGACGTGGCATCTGCCGCTGAAGCGCAACGACGAGCTGCGCACGGAAGCGAGCCTCAAGGATCTCATCGAGCACCAGACGCGCTTTGCCGGCCGCGCGGTGCAGCAGATCTATCACGTCAAGTTCTTCAACCAGCGCGACGAGCTGATCGCGGAGGCCGATAGCTGGTGCTTCCGTACCGATCGCGATCACGCCCGCGAGGAAGGCACGAAGTACAAGGACCTCAAGGAAAAGCCGCAGCGGCGCTACACCGAAGCGGAGCTGGAGAAGGTGTGGAGCGCCTACGCGGCCGAAGAAGTTCGTGGCGCCACGCCGCGCTACTTCGAGGACGTGAACGTCGGCGATGCATTGCCGACGATGGCCAAGGGCCCGATGACCGTCACGGGGTTCATCGCCTTCGCGCAGGGCTGGGGCGGGCTCTATATTCGCGCCAACAAGCTCGCCTGGAAGATGGTCCATCGCCACAAGGGGCTGGGCATTCCCAATCGCTTCGGCATTCCCGACTGCCCCGAGCGGGTGCATTGGGAGCCGGAATTCGCGCACATGGTGGGCGCGCCCGGCGCCTACGACTACGGTCCCGAGCGCTGCTCGTGGCTGACGCACCACATGACGAACTGGATGGGCGACGACGGCTTCCTGCGCCGCGCCACCTGCAAGATCCGTCGCCACAACCCGGAGGGCGACCTGCTCTTCATCAAGGGCAGGGTCACGGGCAAGCGCGTCGAAGGCGGACGTCACCTGATCGACATCGAGCAGGAGGCGCACAACCAGGACGACGAGCTGTCGGTCCTGGGGACGGGCACGGTCGAGTTGCCGTCACGCGGTTGACCTCGAGCCGCCGGTCGCCGCATGCGGGCGATCGGCGGTTTCGACTACGTTGCCCGATAAGCGCCATGGCGCTCTTTTGCAGCGTGTGGCGCGCCACTTTCGCTCGAATAACAGGCAAAACCAGGCTGCGACTGCCTATCCTTTGGCGTTGCGAGCGTGGACCTCCCGCTTAAGCTCGACAGTGTCGGGTCGACATCCAGAAATGTCGACGTCACCGACCCGACACGTCGGGTGCAGCGTTCAAGCGCGGTGAGGGCAGTCATGTCTGGGCAGATCACTGGAAGCGACGAACGGGTGGTCACGAGCTACCGGGGGCATCGGATTGCCACGCTTCGGGTTCGCGACAGCTGGGCGGCGATCCTGGACGACAAAATGACCTTCGAGGTCGCCTTCGACAGTGCCGACGAGGCTGCCGCCTGGCTGCGGCGCCGGGTCGATGCGAGGATTGCAGAGGCGATGTTCCCGGGCCTTGCCAGTGCCTGAATGGGCGGGGGCTGGCCGGAATACCGGCAATTGCGGCCCGGGGTGGGCGACATGCCCCGAAGCATCGGGCCGGGCAGCCCGGGACAGGCCAGCCATTGCGGCTGTCGACGGGAGGGCCACTCCTGCCCGGTCGCTCGCAGGCGGGACCCTCCGAAATGGGGATAGGCAGGTGCACGCAAATAACGTAGTGCCTGACGAAAGTCCCGGTCTTGTCGACCAGGGTTGGCTCGAATAGCTGGATGCGACCCCTTGAAGAACCCATTCGCTCGGCATACGCCCGCCCAACCTGCCACTGACGCCAACGGCGTTTCCAACGGCGAAGACCTGGCTAATGCCATCCTGGCGAAGCTGACCTACAGCGTGGGAAAGTCGTCGGGCAATGCCACGCCGAACGACTGGCTGACGGCTGCGATCCTCGTCGTGCGCGACAGGGTGATCGACCGATGGATCAGGTCGGCCAAGCTGTCGAAGGAGCGGGGCAGCAAGCGCGTCTACTACATGTCGCTGGAGTTCCTCATCGGCCGCCTGCTGCGCGACGCATTGGGGAATCTCGGTCTCACGGGAGACATCGCAGCGGCACTGCGCCAGCATGGCGTGGAATTGGACATCATCGCGGAGTTGGAGCCGGACGCGGCGCTGGGCAACGGCGGCCTGGGGCGGCTCGCTGCGTGCTTCATGGAGAGCATGGCGTCCGTCGGCATCGCTGCGCATGGCTACGGCATCCGCTACGAGCACGGCCTGTTCCGGCAGAAGATTATCGACGGTACGCAGGTGGAGCTGCCCGAGGACTGGCTGGTCCACGGCAATCCCTGGGAGTTCGAGCGGCGCGAGCGGCAGGTGGAGGTCGGGTTCGGCGGCAGCGTAGTACCCGATCCGGCGCATGACGGCCGCTGCATCTGGACGCCGACCGACCGGGTTCTCGCCGTTCCCTACGACACGCCCATCGTGGGATGGCGCGGGGCGCGGGTGAATACACTGCGGCTTTGGAGCGCCCGGTCGATCGATCCGATCCGCCTCGATGCGTTCAACCGCGGCGATCACGTCGGCGCCTTTGCGGATCGCGCGCGCGCGGAAAGCCTGACCCGCGTGCTCTATCCGGCGGATTCGACGCCGGCCGGCCAGGAGCTGCGGCTGCGCCAGGAATACTTCTTCACGGCGGCGTCGCTGCGCGATCTCATCGACCGGCATATGCGCCATTTCGGCGATATCCGCACGCTGCCGGACAAGATCGCAATTCAACTCAACGACACCCACCCCGCGATCACGATCGTGGAACTGGTGCGAATTCTCGTCGACGAGCACCACATCCCCCTCGCCGAGGCGTTCGAGCTGACGAAGGCGAGCTGCAGCTATACCAACCACACGCTGCTGCCGGAGGCGCTGGAGTCGTGGCCGGTGCACCTGTTCGAGCGGCTGCTGCCGCGCCACATGCAACTGGTCTACGCCATCAATGCCGGTGTCATCGCGGCGGGACAGGCCCTCAAGCACGACGATTTCGATCTCCTCTCTGCAATTTCGCTGATCGAGGAGCATGGCGGCCGCCGGGTGCGCATGGGCAACCTCGCCTTCGTGGGGGCGCACAAGATCAATGGTGTGTCGGGGCTGCACTCCGAGCTGATGAAGCAGACGGTATTTCACGATCTCAATCGCGTCTATCCCGGCCGCATCGTCAGCAAGACCAATGGTGTGACCCCGCGGCGCTGGCTGCAACAGGTCAATCCCGAGCTGACCGGCCTGGTGCGGGAGACGATCGGCGATGCGTTCCTGCACGATGCGGAGAAAATCGCCGCACTCGACCGGTTCGCGGACGATGCTGCCTTCCGGGAGCGGTTTCTCGCGATCAAGCGGAGGAACAAGGAGCGGCTGTCGCGGGTGATCTTCGATCGGCTCGGTATCAAGTGCGATCCGTCCGCGTTGTTCGACGTGCACATCAAGCGCATCCACGAGTACAAGCGCCAGCTCCTCAACATCGTGGAGACGATCGCGCTCTATGACGAGATCCGGGCCAATCCGGGCCGCCACACCGTTCCGCGGGTGAAGATCTTCGCCGGCAAGGCTGCGGCCAGCTATGCGCAGGCCAAGCTGATCATCCGGCTCATCAACGATGTCGGTCGCATCGTCAACAGCGATCCCAGCGTCGGCGACAAACTCAAGGTCGTCTTCATCCCGAACTACAACGTGAGCCTTGCCGAGGTGATCATCCCGGGCGCCGATGTCTCCGAGCAGATCTCGACGGCGGGCATGGAGGCGTCGGGCACCGGCAACATGAAGTTCGCGATGAACGGCGCGATCACGATCGGCACGCTGGATGGCGCCAACGTCGAGATCAAGGAGCACGTTGGCGACGAGAACATCGTCATTTTCGGGCTGACGGCGGAGGAGGTGGCGGAGCGGCGGCGGGATGGATACAACGCGCGCGCCTTGATCGAGGCCAATCCCGATCTGCGCGAAGTTCTCGATGCCTTGCACGGGGGCGTCTTCGCGCCGGGAGACGAGGGGCGCTACCGTCCGATCTCCGGCAGCCTCTACGACAGCGACTGGTTCATGGTGTGCGCGGACTTCGCGAGCTACGTGGAGGCGCAGCGCAAGATCGAGGCGCACTGGCAGGATCGCCAGACCTGGGGCAAGATGGCCGTGCATAACACCGCGCGGACCGGCTGGTTCTCGTCCGACCGCACGATCCGCGAATATGCATCCGAAATCTGGAGATTGGGCGATCTGGGAGCATGACCGGCATGCCGCATGGCTCGCTCGGTGAAGGCGATATCGAAGCGCTCGTTGCGGGCCGGCATCCCGATCCGTTCGCCGTGCTGGGGGCGTGCCGGACACAGAACGGGTGGGTGCTCAGGGCACTGGTGCATGGCGCCGAGCGCCTCGAGGCCGTCTCTCGCGATGGGAAGCAATCGGGGTCGTTGCGCCGGGTGCATCCAGAGGGGCTTTTCGAATCCCAGCCTTCCAGCGCGCGTGCCGACGTCGGCCATTATCTCGCGCACGGCGGCGGCAACACATGGCGCGTCGTCGATCCCTATCTGTTCGGCCCCGTGCTCGGTCCGCTCGACGACTACTACGCGGCGGAGGGCTCGCACCTGCGCCTCTACGACAAGCTCGGCGCGCATCTGATCGAGCACGAGGGCGTGCGCGGCGTGCATTTCGCGGTCTGGGCGCCGAATGCCGTCCGGGTCTCGGTGATCGGTGATTTCAACTGCTGGGACGGGCGCCGGCACGTCATGCGGCGGCGGCTCGGCAGCGGCGTGCACGAGATCTTCCTGCCCGACATCACGGAAGGCGCGCTCTACAAGTTCGAGATCATCGGCGCCGACGGTACGCGGCTGCCGCTGAAAAGCGATCCGTTCGCGTTCGCCTCGCAGATGCGCCCGGACACGGCCTCCCGCGTTGCCGATCTCTCGAAATTCGTCTGGAGCGATGCTGCCTATCTGGAGCGGCGGGCCGCGAGGGATCCGCGGCGGGAGCCGATGTCGATCTACGAGGTTCACGCGGGGTCCTGGCAGCGCAGCGACGGCGGCGGCTTTCTCACCTACGACGAACTGGCGGATCGCCTGATCCCCTACGTGCGCGATCTCGGGTACACGCACATCGAGCTGCTGCCCATCGCGGAGCATCCGCTCGACGAGTCCTGGGGCTACCAACCCACGGGCCTGTTCGCGCCGAGCGCTCGGTTCGGCGAGCCGGCGGGATTTGCCCGGCTGGTCGACCGGGCTCATGCCGTGGGCCTGGGGGTCATCCTCGATTGGGTGCCGGCCCATTTCCCGACGGACGCGCACGGTCTGAGCTGGTTCGACGGGACGGCCCTCTACGAGCACGCCGACCCGCGGCTCGGCTTCCATCCCGACTGGAACACCGCGATCTACAACTACGGTCGCGTCGAGGTGCAGGCCTTCCTGATCAACAACGCGCTGTTCTGGCTCGACACCTATCATATCGACGGTCTGCGCGTGGATGCGGTGGCCTCGATGCTCTACCGGGATTATTCGCGGCAGGCGGGCCAATGGGTGCCCAACGAGCAGGGCGGCCGGGAGAACACCGAGGCCGTGGCCTTCCTGCGGCGCATGAACGAGGTTTGCTACAAGGCGCATCCGGGGATCGTGACGATCGCCGAGGAATCGACGGCGTGGCCCGGCGTGTCGCAGCCGGTGTTCTCCGGCGGCCTGGGCTTCGGGTTCAAGTGGAACATGGGCTTCATGCACGACACGTTGCAGTATATGGCGCGTGATCCCATCCATCGCCGGCACCATCACGACGAGATCACGTTCGGCCTGCTCTATGCCTTCAGCGAGAACTTCGTGCTGCCGCTGTCGCACGACGAGGTGGTGCACGGAAAGGGAACGCTGCTCGCGAAGATGGCCGGCAGCGATGCGGAGAAGTTCGCGCAGTTGCGTGCCTACTATGGGTTCATGTGGGGGTATCCCGGCAAGAAGCTGCTGTTCATGGGGCAGGAATTCGCGCCGTGGGCGGAATGGAGCGAGAAGCGTGCGCTCGATTGGCATCTCCTCGCCCATGCACCGCATGTGGGAATGCAGCGCCTGATCCGCGATCTCAACACACTCTATCGCGCGCTGCCGGCGCTGCACGCGCGTGATTGCGAGCCGGACGGGTTCGAATGGCTCGTCGTCGATGATCGCGCGAACTCGGTCTATGCGTGGCTGCGCCACTCCGGCGGCGACGCTCCGCCCGTTGCGGTGGTGGTGAACTTCACCCCGGTGGCGCGCTCGGATTACCGGCTGCCGCTGCCGCGCGCCGGGCGCTGGATCGAGCACCTGAATACGGATGCCGGCGTCTATGGCGGACGCAATCAAGGCAACCTCGGCGGAGTTGTCGCAGTCGCATCGCAATTGCGCGAACAACCGGCCAGTGCGAAAATTCACCTGCCGCCTCTGTCGACTCTGATTTTCGAGTTCAGTGCAACGGGGGATTGATGCTCTCGATCTCCAATACCAAAGAGAAAGGCATCACACATGGCCGCTGATCGACCAAGCGCGCCGCTGGCGCGTGATGCAATGGCCTACGTCCTGGCAGGCGGCCGGGGCAGTCGCCTGATGGAAATGACCGAGGTGCGGGCGAAGCCTGCAGTCTATTTCGGCGGCAAGTCCCGGATCATCGATTTCGCACTGTCGAACGCCTTGAACTCCGGCATTCGGCGCATCGGCGTCGCGACACAATACAAGGCGCACAGCCTCATTCGCCACATGCAGCGGGCGTGGAACTTCTTCCGGGTGGAGCGGAACGAGAGTTTCGACATCCTGCCGGCGAGCCAGCGCGTATCCCAGGATCAATGGTACCGCGGCACCGCGGATGCCGTTTTCCAGAATGCCGATATCATCACGGGCTACCAGCCGAAGTACATCGTCGTGCTGGCCGGCGATCACATCTACAAGATGGACTACGAGCTCATGCTGCAGCAGCATGTGCGGCAGGGTGCGGACGTCACGATCGGTTGCTTCGAGGTGCCACGGCCGACGGCGACCGGCTTCGGTGTGATGCACGTGGACGGCGAAGACCGGATCATCGACTTCGTGGAGAAGCCCGCCGATCCGCCGTGCATTCCGGGGCAGCCGGACATGTCGCTCGCCTCGATGGGGATCTACGTCTTCGAGACGAACTTCCTCCTGGATATCCTGGCGCGGGACGCGGCCGATCCAAGCTCCAGCCACGACTTCGGCAAGGACGTCATTCCCTACATCGTGCAGAACGGCAAGGCCGTAGCGCACCGGTTCGCCGCGTCCTGCGTGCGCTCGGCAGAAGAGGTGGAGCCCTATTGGCGCGACGTGGGAACCGTCGATGCCTACTGGGAAGCCAATCTCGACCTTTGCGCCACGACGCCGGCGCTCGATCTCTACGATCGCAACTGGCCGATCTGGACGTATGGCGAGGTGACGCCGCCGGCCAAGTTCGTTCACGACCAGGAAGGCCGGCGCGGCATGGCGGTCTCTTCGCTGGTGTCGGGCGGTTGCATCGTTTCGGGAGCGTTCCTGCGGCGCTCACTGCTGTTCACGGGCGTCAGGATGCACTCGTTCTCGACGGTGTCGGAATCGGTCGTCATGCCATATGTGGAGGTGGGGCGGAATGCACGGTTGTCGCGCGTGGTCATCGATCGCGGTGTGACCATCCCGGACGGCCTGGTCGTCGGCGAGGATGCCGAACTGGACGCGCGCCGGTTCCGCCGGACGGACAGCGGCATCTGCCTGATCACGCAGCCCATGATCGACAAGGTCGCGAAGTGAAGGTCCTTTCCGTCACCTCCGAGATGTTTCCGCTGGTGAAGACCGGCGGTCTGGCCGATGTCGCGGGTGCCCTGCCACAAACCCTGGCCGCGGAAGGCATCACGGTTCGCACGCTTCTGCCGGGGTATCCCGCCGTCGTGCGGGCGCTCGAGACGTGCGCCAGCGTGCACGAGGACAGCGCATTGTTCGGTGGCAGCGCGCGGCTGCTGGCGGGGCAGGCGAAGGGACACGATCTGCTGGTGCTCGATGCGCCGCATCTCTACGACCGGCCCGGCAATCCCTACCTGGGACCGGATGGCACGGACTGGCCCGACAACGGCAACCGGTTCGCGGCGCTGGGCGCGATGGCAGCGCGCGTGGGGGCGGGGCTGCTGACCGACTGGGTGCCTGATCTCGTGCATGCGCACGACTGGCAGGCCGGGCTCGCACCCGCCTATCTGCGACATGGTCCGGCAACGCGGGTGAAGTCGGTCGTCACGATCCACAACATCGCGTTCCAAGGGCTGTTTGCGGCAGAGCACTTCGCCAACCTGGGCTTGCCGCAGTCGGCCTTCGCGATGGATGGTGTCGAGTACTATGGCAACGTCAGCTACCTGAAAGCCGGGCTGCAATACGCCGATGCGATCACGACGGTGAGCCCGACCTACGCGCAGGAAATCCTGTCGCCGCAGTTCGGCATGGGTATGGAGGGACTGCTGTCGCAGCGCAGGGACGTCCTGCACGGCATTCTCAACGGCATCGATACGCAGACGTGGGACCCGGCAACGGATCCGGCGCTTGCCGCGCGCTACGATGCAGAAACGCTGGACGCGCGCGACCACAACAAGCGCGCCGTCGAGGCCCGCTTCGGGCTGCAGCGGGGAGACGGGCCGCTCTACTGCGTGATCACGCGGATGACGTGGCAGAAGGGCATGGACCTTCTGGCTGCCATCATCGATCGGGTGGTAGGGCGTGGGGGGCGCCTCGTGGTGCTGGGCTCGGGCGAGGCGCAGCTCGAAAGCGCCTTCCGTGACGCAGCCGGCCGTCATCCCGGCCGGGTCGGTACCGTGATCGGCTATGACGATGCCTTGTCGCACCAGATGCTGGGCGGGGCGGACGCAATCCTCGTGCCCTCCCGCTTCGAGCCGTGCGGGCTCACGCAACTGCAAGGCCTGCGCTATGGATGCGTGCCCGTCGTGGCGCGAGTGGGCGGGCTTGCCGATACGGTGATCGACGCCAACGAGGCTGCACTGGCCGTCGGTGCAGGCAATGGCGTTCAGTTCGCGCCCGTGGATGCCGGCAACCTCGAACTGACGATCGAGCGCGTCAACAGGCTTCATGCCGATCGCGTCGTCTGGCGGACGCTCCAGCGCGCGGGCATGGCCGCGGACGTCTCCTGGCGGCGCAGCGCGGTCCGGTATGCCGAATTGTTCCGCGCACTCGTGGCAGGCACGCCGCATGCCGCCCAGCCAACGGATGTCACGTGAGGCAATTCGACGATCTGTCTATGGGAGATGGCACAGCGCTGGATCTGGGCGCGCGGGTGCAGCCGAATGGTGTGAATTTCGCCGTCGTGGCACGCCATGCCGATGCGGTGGACGTGTGCGTCTTCGACGCCGATGACCGGGAACAGGCCCGCTTCCGCCTGCCGACGCGCCAAGGCGACGTCCACTGCGGTTTTCTGGCCGGCGCGACGGCGGGGCTGCGCTATGGTCTCATCGCGTCGGGGCCATGGGCGCCGGAGCGGGGGCATCGCTACGATGCGGCAAAGCTGCTGGTCGACCCGTACGCGACGCGGCTCGACCGGCCCTATGCCTGGAATTCCCGCCTGGCGGTGCGCGGCGAGGTGAGTTGGGACCTGGTGCCCAAAGCCATCGTCGAGGCGCCGTTCGCCGAGATCGCGCCGCTGGCGCCGCGGCCACTGGGATTCGTCTACGAGGTCTCGGTCAAGGCGCTCACGCAGCTGCATCCGGGCGTGCGGGAAGGCTTGCGCGGGACGGTCGCAGCGCTGGCGGAGCCCTGCGTCGTCGACCATCTGCGCGGGCTCGGCGTCGAGACCGTCGAACTCATGCCGCTGACGGCGTGGATCGACGAGCGTCACCTGCCACCGCTGGGGCTCGCCAACGCCTGGGGCTACAATCCCGTCGGCTTCTTCGCTCCCGATCCCCGGCTTGCGCCGGGGGGAATGGAGGAGATCCGCCGAACCATCGGCAAGCTGCATGCGGCGGGCCTGCGTGTCATTCTCGACGTCGTTCTCAATCATACCGGGGAGAGCGACGCCAATGGGGCCACGTTGTCGCTGCGCGGGCTGGACAACGCCCTCTACTACCGACACGGCCCGGACGGCAGCCTCGTCAACGACACGGGATGCGGCAATACGCTGGCGCTCGACCGGGCACCTGTCGTCAGGCTGGCGATGGATTCGTTGCGGCATTGGGCACTGGCCGGATTCGATGGCTTTCGCTTCGACCTCGCGCCGGTTCTGGGCCGCACGGAGCGAGGCTTTACGGCCGAGGCGCCGTTGCTGGCGGCGATCGCCCAAGATCCGCTCCTGGCGCGGCTCGTTCGCGTTGCCGAACCGTGGGACGTCGGACCCTACGGCTACCGTCTCGGGGGCTTCGGGGCGCCATGGCACGAGTGGAACGACCGCTATCGCGATCGCGTGCGGCGGTTCTGGCGTGGCGATGTGCGAGCGGCGGGTGATTTCGCCACCGCGATCTCAGGCTCGTCGGACGTGTTCGACCGGCGCACACGGCAGCCGTCGGCGAGCATCAATTTCGTGGCCGCCCACGACGGCTTCACACTGCATGATGCCGTGTCGTATTCAGACAAGCGCAACGCGGCGAACGGGGAGAACAACCGGGATGGCCATGCGCACGAGGTGAGCTGGACGAGCGTGACGCCGCAAGCGGACCTGCGGGCGATGCTGGCGACCTTGTTCCTGTCGCTGGGCACGCCGATGCTCTCTGCGGGAGACGAGTTCGGCCGCACGCAATCCGGCAACAACAACGCCTATGCGCAGGACAACGCCGTCACGTGGCTCGACTGGGGCGCGGCGGATCTCGGTCTGGCGGCGTTTGCGGCACGCCTCGCGCAGTTGCGGCGCCGGCTCAGTGCGTTCGGTGTCGACGCCTTCCTCGAGGGACGCGATGTCGATGGCAGTGGCGATCGCGATGCCGTGTGGCTCGGGTGCGATGGTCGCGAACTCACGGCGGCAACCTGGAGTGACGACCACCTGGATACGCTGGGCCTCGTGCTGACGCGGGGGGAGCGGATTGCCATTTGGTTCAACCGGTCTAGCCAGGACACGACGTGCCGGCTTGCGCCGCCGCGTGCTGGATGCACGTGGCGCATCGCGCTCGATACGGCCGATGATGGGCGATGCGCAGACCGCGCGCCGGACGCTGAAGCGGTGGTGGCCGCGGCGCGCTCCGTGCTGGTGCTCGAGGAGGTCGCCAGCGCCAATCCACGATGCGCGAGGGGGGCGAGCGACGACGAACTCGCCGGCCTTTCTACGGCCGCCGGCATCCTTGCGGAATGGTACGAGGTCAGCGGGGCACATCATCGCGTCAGTCCGGAAACGCAGCGGGCCCTGCTGGCGGCCATGGGGCTCGCTTGTGCGACACGCGACGACATCCAGGCGAGCACGGCGTTGCTGCGGGAGGAGACGACACTACGGCCGCTGCCGGCGATCGCGACGACGCTGGAAAACGGACACGGATCGCTCGACATTCTCTTGCCGGTGCATCGTGGGCGCCGCCCCCTCCGTCTCGACCTGGTCTGCGATGACGGGCGCAGGCTACACGTGGACGCACCTGCCGGCGCTCTCGTGGCGGTGGGCGAGGCGACGTCGCGCGGCCTTCGCATGCAGCGGTATGCCGTGCCCCTGCCGCCCCTGCCAGCCGGTCGGTACACGGTGACCTGCGAGGCTGCGGGGGAGACGGCAGGCCATCTCATCGTCCATCCGCCAGGGTGCCATCTGCCGCCGGGGATGGCGGGCGGCCGACGCTCTTTTGGCATCGCCGCGCATCTCTATGCGCTGCGTGACGAACGCGATTGGGGGATCGGCGATTTCCAGACCCTGGGCCGGTTCGTTGCGGCGACGGAGCGTGCCGGGGGTGTCATGGCGGGGATCAACCCGTTGCATCATCTCTTTCCCACCGACCGGGCGCGCGTTAGTCCCTACCAGCCGTCGGACCGGCATTTCATCGATCCGATCTATATCGATCTCGACGATCTCGTTGCCGAGTTCGGGGGAGCGGCAACCCGGCGTGCCTTGCGGGAGCACGGCGATGTCGCGCAACTGCGAGCGCGATCCCACATCGACTACGCCCGCGTGTGGACGGCGAAGCGGGCCGTGCTGCAGGCGTGCTTGGAGGATTGCAGCGGTCGCGGGTTGCCGGAGTTCGCGGGCTTCGTCTGCGCGGGCGGCGACAAACTGCGAAATCACGCGCTGTTCGAAACGCTGGCGGAGGAAGCGGGAACTGTCGATCGCTCGCGCTGGCCCGAAGCCTGGCGCGCGCCGAGCCTCGAAGAGCGTGCGCGTCTTGCCGAGCGCTTTGCCGAGGGCGTCCGCTTGCGTTGTTTCCTGCAGTGGTGTGCCGAACGGCAACTGGCACGGGCCGGCGCGCGGAGCTCGCGGGTTGGCCTCTATCGCGACCTCGCGCTGGGCGTCGCCCGGGACAGCGGCGAAGTCTGGAGCGCCCCCGACGTGTTCGCCAAGGGCGTTTCGATCGGAGCGCCTCCCGATCCGTTCGCAGCGGACGGACAGAACTGGAATCTCCCGCCCTTCATTCCGCAGGAATTGCTGCGAACCGGTCTGGCGCCGATGGCCGAGATCATCGCCGCCAACATGCGTTCGGCGGGCGCTCTCAGGATCGATCACGTCCTGGGGTTTGCGCGGCAGTTCTGGATTCCCGATGGTGCGAGCGGCGCCCAGGGTGCCTATGTCGGCTTTCCCATCGACGCATTGATCGCGCTCACATCGCAACTGAGTGCGGCTGCTGGCTGCTGTATCATCGGCGAGGACCTGGGCACCGTGCCGCCTGGATTGCGCGAGAAACTGGCCGCGGCCAGCATCCTGTCCTATCGCGTGCTGTGGCTGGAGCGGGAGGGCGACGGCGCGTTCCGTCGGACCAGCGCCTACCCGCCATTGTCGGCGGCCTGCCTGTCGTCGCACGACCTGCAACCGTTCCTGGGATGGACGGCATCCGCCGACGCGGCAGAGCGGGGCATGCTCGAGCGGGCGATCGGCGAGGCTGGCCTGGCAACCGGCGAGACGGGCGAGGACCTCATGGTCGCGGCGCACGCGATGGTGGCGCAGGCGCCCTCGACGCTGATGCTGGTGCAGGCGGACGATCTTGCCGGCGAATGCGAACCCTTGAATGTGCCGGGAACGGACCGTGAGCGCCCGAACTGGCGGCGCCGTCTCGGGGCGACCATCGCGGACTGGGCGGAGAGCCCGTTGGCGAAAGCCACGATCTCGGCGGTCGCGCGCCAGCGCCAAGCGGACGCCTGATTCACCGATTTCATCGGCGTTGCCGTCATCACTCGCGATGCCAGCGTCAGCCGTCCCGGGCCGTCGGTGCGAGCAGCCCGTCATGGGCGGGCTTGGCGCGATCGGGCGTGGTTTCCTTCCAGCGCACGGAGCCGACCGGCCGCTCGAGCATGCGATGAATGCGAACGGGCTCGGCCCCCATATGGAACTCCAGCGCGCGAGCGTGCAGCCGGCGCTCCGTCGTCGTGGGGCGATTGCGCTGGCGGAGGTAGTCGTACCAGGTCGGGCAGTGATAGCGCTCGACCCACAGTTCGGGATCCTCGATGTCGCGTGCGATGGACCAGCCATAGGCGCCGTTGCGTGTGCGGCTGGAGCGGACACGCTGCATGACCTCATAGAACAATCGCGCGCGCTTGGGATCGACGCGATATTCGATCTCGACGACGATGGGGCCGCTGCGCGCGGTCAACGGCATGCGAACATCGGGATCGATGAGTTCGTCGCCGGAGACAGCCCGCTGCTCGGCGGCCGTGGGGACGCGCATCCACCGCCCGAGCACGGGGGTCACCAGAAGCATCACGGCCGAAGCGAGCAGGGCCCGGTCCACGCCCCAGTCGTTGGCGAATACGCCCCATCCCCAGCCACCGAGTGCGACGCCGGCGGCAACCGATGCCTGATAGGCCGCGAGACTGCGCGCCGCCACCCAACGCGGCGCCGACATCTGCACGGTGACGTTGAAGGTCATCATGCACGCAGTCCAGGCCGCGCCGAACAGGACGAGTGCAGGGAACGTCAAGGCTGGCCAGCGGCTTTCGGCAATGGCGATGACGGCGAGGCCCATGCCGGTCGAGCAGAGCCTTGCCGAGCCTTCCCCGCTCAGGCGGACGCGCAGTTGTGGGAAGCTGAAGGCGCCCAGGATCGAGCCGATGCCGAATGCTCCCAGAAGAAGGCCGAACAACTGCGCGCCTCCCGTGAGCAGGTCGCGCGACACGAGCGGCAGCAGCGCCGATACGGAGCCACCGGCCAGGCCGACGATCAAGGTGCGCCCGATGACGACGCGGATCGAGGGTGCGTTGGAGACATAGCGAACGCCCGAGATGATCGCTCGCCCGAGGCTTTCGGGTGGCAGGCGCGACGGCTCCAGCTTGCGCTGCCACAGATAGAGGACGATCAGCAGGGGAAGGTAGAACAGGACCGTGGTGCCGAAGGCCGCCACGCCACCGGCAGCGGCGACGATCAAGCCGCCGACGGCGGGGCCGAAGCTTCGGGCCGCGTTGAAGCTGATGCCGTTGAGGGCGACGGCGGCGGGCAGTACGTCGGATGGCACTTGCTCGCCGACCGCAGCGCCCCATGCCGGCCAGAGCAGCGCGGTGCCCGTGCCGACGACGAAGCACAGAACGAGAATGGAGGCGGGCGAAATGTGACCCGTCCACGCGATCACCGTGAGGACGATGGCGCCAGCTATGGAGATCAGGAGGGCTGCGAGCGCGACCTTGCGGCGATCGAACATGTCGGCGATGGCGCCCGAGGCGAGCGAGAACAGGGCCACCGGCAACATGGTCGCGGTCTGGACGAGGGCGACCATGCTCGGCGTTCCGCTCAGTTGCGTCATGTCCCAGGCTGCGCCGACCCCGAGGATGAACAGTCCGAGATTGGAGAAGACGCTCGCCAGCCACATGCGCCGGAAGACGCCATGGCGCAGGGGGCTGAAGTTGCTACCCTTGGATTTCCTGCTCTGGCCCGGTGCGTTGGTCGACATTGGTCTCCAGGACTTTCAATCCGGTGGCTAACGAACATGGCGACACAGGGGGCGGGCGCCCGATGCGCCGGCCGCAGGCTGCACCTTTGCTCAATCGTTCGTGACCTGACACGGGGCGGCAGGCAACTGAATTCATGTTCCGGAAATTGTGCGCGGTGCACACAAATCAGGACGTAGCGACCGGATCGGTCTCGCGCGAAGTCGCGCATCGCGATCGCTTCGGGAAACGCGGTCCCCTGGCGCGGCCCCTTTGTGCTGTCATGTCGGTGCTATCATCTGCGTAATCCCGATCACGTCATTGTGCAATGCACCAAATTATGGTGCGTTGCGGCCCGGAGCCCCGTAGACTGCGGGATGACGGCTGGCTGCAATAGGGGAGAAGGCCGATGGGCGTGGTCGAACCAATTGCCGAGCAGGCGATCGACGACAAAGATGCGCCGCTGCTGAGAGACATCCGGCTCCTCGGCCAGATCCTGGGCGACACGGTGCGCGAGCACGAAGGCGAGGATGCCTTTGAGATCGTGGAGGCCGTGCGACGGCTCTCGGTCGCCTACCAGCGCAGATCGGACGAGGAGGCCGGCCGCAATCTCGACAGCCTGCTGAAGCGCCTAAGTCCGCCTGAGACGCTCACCGTCATTCGTGCCTTCAGCTACTTCTCGCATCTGGCCAATATCGCGGAGGATCGGCATCACGTGCGGCGACGCCTGGCCCACGAACTTGCCGGCGAGCCGCAGTCGGGCAGCCTGGAGCTGAGCTTCCAGCATTTCGGCGAAGCCAAGATCCCCGCGGACACGATCGTGCGGGCGTTGAAGCGCAGCTATGTTTCGCCAGTCCTCACGGCGCATCCCACGGAGGTTCAGCGCAAGAGCACGCTGGATGCCGAACGCGCCATCGCGGAGCTACTCGCCGAACGGGACGGGCTGACGACACCGCGCGCCCTTGCCCGCAACGAGGCCGAATTGCGCGCGCGGATCGTGCAGCTCTGGCAAACGCGCATCCTGCGGACGGAGAAGCTGACCGTGCGCGATGAAATCGAGAATGTGCTCAGCTACTACACGGTGACCTTCCTCAACGAGGTTCCGCGGCTCTATGCAGAGCTGGAGGAACATCTGGGCAGCCCGGTCTCGACCTTTTTCCGGATCGGCAACTGGATCGGGGGCGACCGCGACGGAAACCCGAACGTCGATGCGACGACGCTCGAAATTGCGGTCAAAAGGCATGCCGAGGTGGCCCTGCGTCACTACCTGACGCAAGTGCATCATCTGGGGGGCGAACTTTCGGTTTCGGTGTCGGTCACGGCTGTCAGCGCAGCGCTGGCCGAGTTGGCGGATCGCTCCGGTGACGACAGCATGCACCGGGCGGACGAACCCTATCGGCGGGCTCTGACCGGCATCTACAGCCGGCTGGCTGCGACCCTCAAGGCGCTGACGGGCACGGAGGCGCTACGCCATGCCATGGCGCCGGGCGTGCCATACGGGGCGGCGGAGGAATTCCTCGCGGATCTCCGCACGATCCGCGACTCGCTCCTGGCCCACCACGGTGCCGCGCTGATGACGTTCCGTCTGTCACCGCTGATCCGTGCCGTCCAGGTCTTCGGGTTTCATCTTGCGACGACCGATCTGCGGCAAAGCTCGGATCGTCACGAGGCTGCGATCGCCGAATTGCTGGCGGCGGCGCGGATCGCGCCGGCCTATGCCGAACTGCCGGAGGAGGACAAGCGCGCCGTACTTCTGGCGGTTCTCCAGGAGCCCCGGTCGCTCAGCGTGCGGGGTGCGACCTACTCGGCCGAAACCAGAAGCGAGCTTGCCGTCTTCGAGACTGCGGAGCGGCTGCGGCGGGACTTCGGCCAGGAGACGATCCGCCACTACATCATCAGTCACACCGAGACCGTCAGCGACATTCTGGAGGCGATGGTACTCCAGAAGGAGTGCGGGTTGATGTCGGGCACCCTCGCTCCGGTCGAGGCGGCGCACGCCAAGCTGGGTCTCGTCGTCGTGCCGCTTTTCGAGACCATCGAGGACCTCAGGCGTGCCGAAGCGATCATGCGCGCGCTGTACGATCTGCCGGGGATCGAGGCGCTGGTGCGCAACTCCGGCGGCGTGCAGGACATCATGCTGGGCTACTCCGATAGCAACAAGGATGGCGGCTACCTGACGTCCAATTGGGAACTCTACCGGGCCTCGACGGCGCTGGCGCGCATGTTCGCGGACAAGCCCGGATTGACGATGCGTCTCTTCCATGGCCGCGGAGGCACGGTCGGGCGCGGTGGAGGCCCAAGCTATCAGGCGATCCTGGCGCAGCCTCCGGGAACCGTTCGCGGCCAGATCCGGCTGACAGAGCAGGGCGAGATCATCAATGCGAAGTATGCCAACCCCGAGATCGGGCGGCGCAACCTCGAGACGTTGATGGCGGCGGCGCTCGAGACGACACTTCTGTCCGATCGCCAGGCGCCGCCAGCGGCGTTTCTCGACGCCGCCGACACGCTGTCGCGCGACAGCATGAGAGCCTACCGGCACCTGGTCTACGAGACGCCAGGGTTCGCGGACTACTTCTTCGCTGCGACGCCGATCGGCGAGATCGCCTCCCTCAACATCGGGTCGCGGCCTGCATCGCGGAAGTCGACACGGCGGATCGAGGACCTGCGCGCCATTCCCTGGGGCTTCTCCTGGGGGCAGGCGCGCGTCACGTTGCCGGGCTGGTTCGGCTTCGGCTCGGCCGTGGCCACATACCTCGCGGACAAACGCGCGGACAAGCTGGCGCTGCTGCGGCGCATGTACGAGGAGTGGCCGTTCTTCCGGGCCATTCTTTCGAACCTCGACATGGTGCTCGCCAAGGCCGACCTCGGCGTGTCGCGCCGCTACGCCGATCTCGTGCCCGATCGACGTCTGACGGAAGCCATCCTCGCCGCCATCGAGGAGGAATGGACGAAGACGATCGCCGCCATCGAGGCGATCACGCAAACCAGCCAGCGACTCGCCGACAATCCGGCGCTGGCCCGTTCGATTGCGCACCGGTTCGCGTATATCGCGCCGCTCAACCATCTGCAGGTGGAGCTGTTGCGGCGCTGGCGGGCGGGTCTGATCGACGATGCCGCGCGGACGGGCATTCTCATTTCGATCAACGGCATCGCAGCGGGGCTGCGCAACACCGGCTGATCGCAGCCGCCGGGGGATGTGATTTTCAACGGAGCGGCGAGCGCGGGCTCGTGTTCTCGTCCCCCAGCGCTTCAATACTTGACATAAAAAGTAATGTTTGTAGAACGAGGGGGCGTTCTCAAGGCAGCCACGCGCTAACGCCCAGCCACCCCGAAGACGCGCTTTCGTCAAAGGCAACGTCTGCTCAACAGCTCTCGGGGGGGCTATCGTCATGTCGGGGATCTCTCGGCCAACGACCTTGCGTCAAACGATCCGATCCAGTGGGGCGCCATCGGCGCTGCGCGCGCACGCCAGCGCTCTCACGCTGACCTGCCTTGCGGCGTCCGTCGCCATGCCGGCCGTGGCCCAGACCGCGCAGCCCGAGCCGGCAATGCCCGTAGCGCCTGCGATCGCTCCGCCTGTCGGCGGCATGCCGGCGGCCGGGGCAAAGCCTGCCGATCTGCCGGCGTTGAAGGTGGAGGCAGCCAAGCCGAAGCCCAACGTCGTGCGCAAGGCGGCGCCACGTCGCCCGGCAGCGCCACCGACGGGTGCGGCGGCGCAGGCCTCCACGCCGGAGCCGCAACAGGCGGCGACCGGTCCGGTTGCGCCGGGAGCGAACCCCTATGCCGATCCGGCCGCACCGTTCAAGGTCGATCGTTCCGCCAATGCCAAGCTGACGGAGCCGCTGCTCGATACGCCTCGCACCATCACGACGATTTCCAAGGAGGTGCTGCAGGACAAGCAGGCGACCTCGCTGCGCGAACTGGCCCGGACCACGCCGGGCATCACGCTGGGCACCGGGGAAGGCGGCAATTCCTTCGGCGATGTCATCTTCATTCGCGGCTTCCGCGCCTCGAGCGACGCCTACATCGACGGCGTGCGCGATTCGAGTGTCACGGTCCGTGAAAACTTCATGACCGAGCAGGTCGAAGTCCTGAAGGGGCCAAGCTCGGTGATCGGCGGCCGCGGAACGACGGGTGGTGCCGTGAACCTCGTGACGAAGTCGCCGCAGGACCGTGACTTCGGCGTCGTGACAACGACGTTGGGCACCGACCAGACCCGGCGGGTGACGGCCGACGTCAATCAGTCCGCAGGCAAGTTCGCGATCCGCGCGAACGGCATGTGGCAAGAGGCCAATGTGGCAGGACGCGACGAGGTGTTCGACAACCGATGGGGCGGCGCCATCGCGGGCACCTGGAGGCCGACCGACGCCTTCAAGCTGACGCTCGACTACTACCATCTCGAAATGGACGGCATCCCCGACTGGGGCGTGCCGTGGGACGCGGCCAACAAGCGCCCGTTCACGGAATCGGGTGTGCCGCGCAATCGCTTCTACGGCATCACCGGCCGCGATTTTCTCGACGGCGGGCAGGACATCGCAACGGCCACGGCCGAGCTGAAGGTGGCGCCCGGCATCGTCGTGACGAACAAGCTGCGGCAAGGCCGCTCGCTGATGTCCTACGTCGCCAGCGCGCCCGAGCGTCCCGTGACGACGAACGCCGATCCCTCGCAGTGGACGCTGACGTCTGCGGCAAAGAGCCGGCATCAGGTCAACGACATTCTCGCCAACCAGACCGACGTGAAGGCCGAGTTCCGGACCGGGCGCGTGAAGCACACCGTCGTTGCCGGCGTGGAATTGAGCAAGGAGGAAATCTCCCGCGATACGTTCCGGGCGCTCGACACGGAGAGCTTTACCACCGGCAACATCTCGGGCTGCCCGGTCAACCTGTTCACGCCCGTGACTACGGCCTGCTGGGATGCCTCCAAGCAGGTGACGCGGACCGGCAATCCGACGCTGGTCGATGTCGAGACGAAGAGCATCTACCTGCTCGATACGATCAAGTTCACGCCGCAGTGGATCTTTACCGCGGGCATGCGCGTGGACGACTACGACATCGGCCTGGACTCCCGCAACGCGACGACGGGGGCGGTGACGGCACTGGCGCGCCACGACACCATGTTCAACTGGAATGCGGGCCTGACCTGGAAGCCGCGCCGGAACGGCAGCATCTATTTCGCCTACGGCACCTCGACGAACCCCGTGGGCCAGGAGCTGGATGCGGGTGGAGACGATTACGGCGGCTTCACCGCTCGCTCGCAAATCCTGGAGCCCGAACGCAACGTGGCCATGGAGCTCGGCACGAAGTGGGAGGTCTTCAACCGGCGGATGCTGCTGAGCGCAGCGTTGTTCCAGACGACGAAGCTCAATGCCCGCGAGACGGTCGGGAGCGGTGCGACCGCGACACTGCAGGACACCGGCGAATATCGCGTGCAGGGCATCGAGCTGGGCATTGCCGGCAACGTGACCCGCGCATTCAGCCTCTATGGTGGCGCCGTCTTCATGGACAGCGAGATCACGAAGTCAGCGGTTGCGACGAACGTCGGCGCCGACTTCGCCAACATCGCACACACGACCTTCAACCTGCTCGCCAAGTATCGCCTGACGGATGCGCTCACCGTGGGCGGGCAGGCGACCTATGCCGGTGAGATCCAGGGTGGCACCTTTGCCGCCACCAACGGCAACACGTTGCCCGATCACTGGCGGTTCGACCTCCTGGCGGAGTTGAAGGTGACGAAGAACATGGACCTGCAGCTCAACGTCATCAACCTCACGGACGAGGTCTACTACGATGCATTCTATCGCAGCTCCGTTCCTTACGTGTACGTCGCGCCGGGCCGCGCCGCGTATCTGACAGCGCGTTTCAAGTATTGAGCCTGGCGGGAGCGCGTCGGCGTCATGCCGCGCGGCTCCCGCTTCTTTCACGGAGAAGGCGGCACTGGATGTTGATCTGCATTCCGGAAGTCCTGAGCAGGGAGGAAGTCGCGGCATGCCGCGGGATCATCGATGCAGCGTCGTGGGAGGATGGCCTTGCCACTGCCGGTGTGCAGGCCGCGCAGGTCAAGCGGAACCGGCAGCTGCCCATCGGCTCGCCGGCAGCAACCGAGGCTGGCCGGATCATCGCTGAGGCACTGTCCCGCAACGCGGTCTTTCTGTCGGCGGCCCTGCCGCGTGACATCCTGCCGCCGATGTTCAACCGGTACGCTGGCGGGGAGCACTTCGGCATGCACGTGGACAATGCGATCCGCATGATCCCCGGTACGGGTGTGCGGATGAGGGCAGACCTGTCCTGCACGGTCTTTCTCGAAGAGCCCGATGCCTATGACGGGGGCGAACTGGTCGTCGAGGATCACTATGGGGCACAGACGGTCAAGCTGCCGCCGGGCGATCTCGTGCTCTATCCGGCGACGAGCCTGCACAAGGTCGAACCGGTGACGCGCGGCGAGCGGACCGCATCCTTCTTCTGGATACAGAGCATGGTGCGCGACGCACAGGACCGCGCGCTGCTGTTCGAACTCGATCAGACGATCCAGCAGCTCGCGCAACAGGGCCATACCGACGACGGCTGCGTGCGGCTCACCGGCGTCTATCACAACCTCATAAGAAAATGGGCTGAGACATGAGCATGGCCTGCAAGGCTCGAAGCGGCGGGTGCTGGCTGCGATTGCGACTGGTGCGCCTCGCGCTCCTTGCATTCGCTAGCGCCGCGATTGCTGCGGCAACGCCCGCCGTCGGCCAGGACGCACCAGCAAACCCGCAGGACGCAGCGGCGGTCGCAACGGAGCTGTCGCCAGCGCGCGAACGCAAACCCGCTGTCGTCGCACCGCAGTCGCGCGTGCCTGCGGCCGTGCCGCGACAGCACTTGCCCGGCGCGTTGTCGCCCTGGGGCATGTTCCTGGCCGCCGACATCGTCGTCAAAGGCGTGATGATCTTTCTTGCGACGGCTTCGGTGCTCGTGTGGACGACCTGGATCGCCAAGCAGTTGCAATTGGTGGTGGCCAAGGGCCGCCTGCGGCGGCGTCTGGCGGAGCTGTCAGGAGCCCTCTCGTTGCCGGACGCGGTGAACCGGCTCGGAAGCGCGCGCGAGCCGGCAGCAGTGATGGCCGCAGAGGCGATGGCGGAAATCGTCTGCTCGGAGGATGGCGGGCTTTCCGCCGATGGCATCAAGGAGCGCGTCGGGTCCCGGCTCGCGCGCATCGAGGCCGCTGCAGGGCGGGCCATGAACCGGGGCACCGGGCTTCTGGCAACCGTCGGCGGGACCGCGCCGTTCATCGGTCTCTTCGGAACGGTCTGGGGCATCCTGAACAGCTTCATCGGCATATCGAAGGCGCAGACGACGAACCTCGCGGTCGTAGCGCCCGGCATCGCGGAAGCCCTGCTGGCAACGGCGATCGGGTTGGTCGCCGCGATACCCGCGGTCATTTTCTACAACCACCTCGCCCGTTCGAGCGCCGGCTATCGTGCGGGGCTTGCCGATGTATCGGCGGCCCTGATGCGGATCGTGTCGCGCGATCTCGACCGGCGCGACTTCGACCCGCTGGCGCGGTTCGCCGGACTGGGTGTGCAACATGCCAACGGCCAGCGGCGCGCCTCCTGATTTCTGGACAGAGGGAATGTCATGGCCGGGGGCTTGGACGAGGGCGGCGACGATTTCGCCGAAACGCACGAGATCAACGTCACGCCGTTCATCGACGTGGTGCTGGTGCTGCTGATCATCTTCATGGTGGCGGCACCGCTTTCGACGGTGGATGTGCCTGTGGAGTTGCCGGTCGCCGTCGCCAAACCGGCGCCGCGGCCGGAGAAACCGGTCTTCGTCACGATCAAGGCGGATCGCACGCTCACCGTCGGCGAGAAGGCCGTGGCCGGAGAGACACTGGTGCAGGAGCTGGATGTGGTGACACGGATCAATCGCGAGCAGCGGCTCTACGTGCGTGCCGATAAATCCGTGCCTTACGACGTGCTGATGAAGACGCTGAACCAACTCAGGATCGGCGGCTATCTCAAGGTCGGCCTCGTCGGGCTCGAGCGTGCCGAAGCGCCCGCCGCGACCAAAGACTGATCCCATGCGGCCGATGCCATGAGCTTTGCATTCGAAAGTTCAGTCCTGTCCGTGGGCCGTTCGGTGCTGGCGCTGGTCTGCGGTCTTCTGATCCACGGTGTTGCCGTGGTCGCGATGCTGCAGGCGGCGCCGATCGACGAGCAGCCCGACGACGTGAGTGGGCCGATCGCCATCGAATTGGCGCCTTTGCCCGTGGCGCCGCCGGTTCCGCAACGCGACCTGCCCGCTGGCCCGTTGGCCCAGGAAAGCCAACAGAGCCCGCCCGTGACACCTACGCAGGCAGAGGTGGCCAAGGCGGAGGAGGCACCGCCTCTGCCGACGACGCCCTACGAGCCCGACGATCCGGATCTGCAAATGGCCAAGGCCAGCCCGAAGAAAGACAACGAGGAGACGCCGACGAACGACAAGACGACCGAGGCGATCCAGTCGCCGCCGACACCGCCATCGACGCTGGTCCGCGAAACAACGGCGCCGCCACCTATGGCCTTGCCGCCCGCGCCCGTCGCGGCCGCTCCCGAAGCGGGCCTGTCGGAAAAGGACAGGCGAACGATCGCGCGGTGGCAACGCCAGCTCGTCATGCACCTCAATCGCTTCAAGCGATATCCGCCGGCCGCGCGCGGCAAGGGCGTGCAGGGTGACGTGCGGCTCACGTTCAGGATCGACCGGTCGGGCGCGGTGCTCGGGGCGCGGGTCGCTACGGCATCGGGCTCGCCGCTTCTCGATACGGCCGCCTTGCGCATTCTCGTCGAGGCCGGCGGACTGCCACCTCCGCCGCCACAGGTGCCAGGTGACGACATCGAGCTGACACTGCCAATTCAATACCGGATGAAGGAGTAGGTGGCGTCATGGAAGATGCCGGTCTTCGATGTGGGGGCCTCGAAATGGCGCGGTGTGTCTCGCTCGCCGACTACGAAGCGCTTGCCTGCAGCCGGCTCGACGCCAATGCGCTCGCCTACTTCGAGGGGGGCGCCGCGGACGAACTGACACTGCGTTGGAACCGGGAGGCGTTCGATCGTCTGTGCCTGCTGCCGCGCGTTCTCGCGTCGCGCGCACTGCGAGAGCCGGGAACCGCCACGCGCTGCCGTCTGTTCGGGCGTGAGCTGGCGCATCCGATCATTGTCGCGCCCGTCGCCTACCAGTGCCTCGCGCATCCGGAGGGGGAGCGGGCCGTCGCGATGGGGGCGGGGGCGCAGGATGCGATGATGGTGCTGTCGAGCTTGTCGAGCACGGACATGGCCGAGGCGGCGGAAGCAGGCCCGACCTGCCGCTGGTTCCAGCTCTACGTCCAGCCATCGCGTGCGGCCACAGCGGCGCTGGTCGCTCGGGCGGAGCGTGCCGGGTATGACTTGCTGATGCTGACCGTCGATGCGCCCGTGAATGGCATTCGCGACAGGGAGGCGAAGGCCGGCTTTCGCCTGCCGCCCGGGATCGGCGCGGTCAATCTCGCAGGGCTGCCGCAGTCTCCCCCGATTGCCTTGCCCGAGGGGGCCAGTGCCGTTCTGGATGGATACATGTCGTTTGCGCCGACGTGGGAGGATGTCGCCTGGCTGCAGTCGATCACGCGCCTGCCGATCGTGCTCAAGGGGATCGTTTCGCCGGACGACGCCGCGCGCGCGGCGGATCTCGGCGTGGCTGGGATCGTCGTTTCCAATCACGGCGGCCGCACGCTCGATACCGTGCCGGCCAGCATCTCGATCCTGCCCGACGTCGTCGCGCGGGTTGCGGGGCGGTTACCCATTCTCATCGATGGCGGTATCCGCCGTGGCACCGATGTGCTGAAGGCGCTGGCGCTGGGTGCCGATGCGGTGCTCGTCGGCCGGCCGGTCGTGCACGGGCTGACGGTCGCGGGTGCCTTGGGCGTCTCGCACGTCTTGCGGCTGTTGCGTGACGAGTTCGAGGTGGCGATGGCCCTCACGGGTTGCGACACGCTCGACCAGATCGTGCCGCGTCTCGTCCTTGGATAGGACCTGGTCCGTGATGGCGCGGCGGCAGACATGCGACGCGCAGCAAAGGTGCGATTTTGGATTGCGCTGCGCGTCGGGCGATCAACGAAGAGACGCCCAGTCTCAGGAGCTGCCGGCAGGAGCCGCCTGGAGCTGGCCGTAATTCTGGATGCCGATCTGATCGAGCAGCGAGAGCTGGGTCTCGATGAAGTCGATGTGGCCCTCTTCGTCCGCGAGGAGCTTCTCAAACAGCTCCATGGACACGTAGTCGTCCTCTTTGCGGCAGATTTCGCGGGCCTTTTTGTACAATGCCTGCGCCTCGAATTCCGCCGCGAGGTCGCATTCGAGCACCTCCTTCAGATTCTGGCCGATGCGGAGCGGCGCCAGCGTCTGCATGTTGGGCAGGCCCTCGAGCAGAATGATGCGCGTCACGAGCGTGTCGGCGTGGCCCATTTCCTCGATGGATTCTTCCCGCTCCTTCTTGGCCAAGAGCGAGAATCCCCAGTCGTCGAGGAGACGGTAGTGCAACCAATACTGATTGATCGCGGCCAACTCATGCCGGAGCGCTTCGTTGAGCACGTCTATGACGGCTTTGCTACCCTTCATCGGAGAGGACCCTTCTATCGGCGTGTTGCCATCCAAGTGTCAGCGGTTGTCGCCTGTCGACCGTATTCGTACAAACGTAGGCAATTCCGTGCCGTTGACCAAGGGTCAACCGGCGCGGCGTTCACGAGCGGTTTCAACGCTGCTTCGCGGGCGTCGCTGGCTGGCGCCGGCAGACTTGTTCATGATGACGCGAAGCTTGCTGCGCATGTCGGCGCACCGGAAGCGACAGATCTCGCCGCGCTGCTCGAGCGCTTCCAGCCGCTCGTAGATGACGCTGACGGCCAGGGGTGCGCAGCCGCAGCAGTTCATCCGATGCGACAAGTGCCTGTAGACGAGCCCGGGCGTGGGGATCGGGGCATCGGGCAGGCGGAAGATGTCGAGGAGCGCGCGCTCGATGTCGCGATCCGAGATGACGTTACAAGAGCACACGATCATCGTGGTCGTCCTTGCGCTGTCCGCGGTCGCGGACGGGCCGGGTCATTGCAGATAAGAAGACAGCACGCCCCCTCCGCCTGGCGCAGGCACGATGGAGTTGGGCGAGAGAACCTGCTCGAGCCCCGTCATCGTGTCCGCGAACTCCTGGGCGGCTCCCACCACGCCGTCGATCAGCGAGCATTCGGCAAGCGCGAAGGCGCATGCACGCTGTGCCGGGCAGGCGCGGTGCTGGCACGCCGCGATCATCGACACGGCAATACACTCGTCGCGGCAGAAGCCGCCGCAGCCCGTCGGCAGCACTTCGATGTCGCGGATCGCCGTGTCGCTGACCGAACGCACCCAGCCCGAAAGGCATCCGACCGCGAGCTTGGCGCCGGCGACACCCAGAACGCCGGAGTAGAGCTGCCAGGCCCTCTCCCAGCAGGCGATGTCACCGGTGACACGTCCCTGCATCCAATAGCGGAAGCCGAGCGCCACGAGGCGCTCGGGGGCTGGCAGGCAGGGCATCGCGCGTAGCGGGCACATATGACCGGCCAAGCCGATACGTTGCGGCGGATTGCGCTTGGGCATCTGGGGCTCCTTGGCGTCGCTCTGCCGGATCAATTGCCGGGACCGGCGTCGAAGTTGACCTTGTCCATGATCTCGGAGGCCTGCTTGCGCAACTTCGCGATCTTGTCGAAGGCCAGCGTATCGGGCTTCAGCGTGCCCCAGCTTGCAACGAGCCTGGAAACGGGAACGCCCGCCTTCAGGGGATATTCGTTGACCTTCTCGGCGTAGACGCGCTGGCCGTCGCCGGACGCCAGGTACTCGATCAGCTTGACGGCATTCGCCTTGTTCGGCGCATGCCGGGCGAGAACCGCGCCGGAAATGTTGACGTGGGTGCCGCGATCGCCGGCATTCGGGAACAGGATCTTGATGGCGGCCGCCCACTTCTGCTGCTCGGGGTTCTTGGTGTTCGTCTGCATCGCGGCCATGTAGTAGGTGTTGGCGATGGCGACGTCGCACTGGCCCGCGAAGATGGCTTTCGCCTGGTCGCGGTCGCCGCCAGCCGGCTTGCGTGCAAGGTTGTTCTTCACGCCGCGAGCCCATTCCTCCGCTTTGGCAGGGCCGGCATGGGCAATGATCGAGGCAAGCAGGCCGACGTTGTAGGTATGCTGTCCCGAGCGCGAGCACACCTTGCCCTTCCACTTCGGGTGGGCCAATTCCTCGTAGGTGATGCCGTCCTGTTGTACGCGCTCCTTGGAGGCGAATACGACACGCGCGCGCTGCGACAGCCCGATCCAGTGGCCGTCCGGGTCACGGTACTGCGCGGGCACGTCGGCCGCGACGCTCTTGGAGACGAGCGGTTGTGAGACGCCCTTCGCCTTGGCATTGGCGAGGCGTCCGATGTCGACGTCGAGGAAGACGTCCACCGGACTGTTGGCGCCCTCGGCAGCGGCACGCTCCATCATGCCGTCCTTGATGTAGACGAGATTGGTCTTGATGCCCGTCTTCTCGCGGAACGACTTCAGCAGCGGCTCGATCAGCGCAGGCTCGCGGGAGGAGTAGATGTTGACCGCGCCCTGGGCGCTGGCGCCTGCGGTGCCGGCGAGGGTGGCCAAGGCCACCCATGCGGAAGCGAGGCTCGTGATCTTCGTGGCGCGTCGCATGTGCTCTCCTCTTGGGCACCCGAGCGCTCGCTCGGGGTCGTGCCATTCTTGACTTGGAGAGTAGAAAAAGACTTGTGCGACGGCTCTGTCAAGCAGAACCAGACATGGCGCAAAACATTGGAAATACTCTAATTTTAATCTGCGATCGGGTGCGTGCGCCAAGCGCGCCGAAAAGGCATTTTCTTCAGCGGCTCAACTACGGGCGCGACCACGGGGGGCCTTCGTCGCGCCGGCCGACTGAGACGACGTGCCACGTGCCGGCTTCGGCCGGACGGTCTCGAGCCCGGCCATTTCGGCCAGCGTATGGTCGTCGAGAATCGCGATGAAGGCTTCCAGCGCGGCGTCGAGCACCCTGTTGACGTCCCGCACGGCGCCGCGCGAGGCGCCCGGCGACGCGCCGTCCAGATCGAGTTCGATCTCCGTGCTCTCCATGGCTCGCACGATGTCGCCGATGCGGATGGTGTCTGCGGCGCGTGCGAGGCGAACGCCGCCATGGCGGCCGCGGGCTGCCGCAATCAGTCCCGCGTGCGATAGGATATGCACGATCTTGAAGACGTTCTGGCTGGTGATCTCGAGGGCATTCGACAGCTCGGCGACCTTGATGTAGTCCCCGTCTGCCCGTGCGCACGCGATGAGGATCCGGATCGCATGACTTGTGGTCTTGTTCAATCGCATGCCAGGGCCTTGAAAGTGCTGTGAGTGTGCCAGCCTGTGCCGACAGACGTTATTGAACGCTTCTCGACCAATCGTCCAGTGGCTCCCGCCCGCATGCGGCTGCGTGTGCGCGATGCAAAACCCATCACTCGACGGCCGCAACGTCGCCGGTTGCCGCCCATGCCTCACTTCGTGAGGATCAACTTCCCCTTGGCTGTAATGCGCAACCGATAATCCTGGCCATGGTGCACGATGACGATCTCGTTCGCGCCCTCGAGGATCTTCTCCAAGGGGACGCGCCGGACAGCCGCCATCGGACCTGGATATCCTGCTGATCGATCTTGGCTCGTATTGTCGTCGGACACTCTCTGCGCCTCCCGTTTCGCGACGCAGACTTTCATAAAGAATACTATTATTGTCAAGAATATGTCGATGTCGCAGGCGGCGTGGCCGCGCGCCAGGCCGCGACAGCGCCTCATCCGTCAGACGGTGGCGAGTTCGATATCGACCATCAGGTCCTCGGCGAGAACCTCCAGCGTGGCGCGCAGGTGCGCCTCGTCCACGTTCTGGGGAAGCACGATTTCCGCCTTTGCCTCGAACATCGGTTCGCCCGACATGGAGCCGGTGAAGATGCGGGTTTCCAGTTCGTCGATGCTGATGTTGAGCGCGGAGAGTGCTGTGGAAATGCGATGGACGATGCCGGGATGATCGACGCCGGTGAGGTCGAGCCGGACGCGGCGGCCCGTCGGCGCCGGTTCCGCTTGTGGGCCCTTGCGGATCGCCACGCTTATGCCAGCCTCTGCGAGGCTCGCCAGGGCTGCTTCGAGTGCTTCGCTGTCGTTCCTGGGCACGCTCACGCGGAGGATGCCGGCGAACTCACCGCCGAGCCGCGCCATGGAACTGTCGATCCAATTGCCGCCGTGCCGGGCGATCGTCTCCGACAGCGCCTTGATCAGTCCGGGGCGGTCGCGTGCGATGACCGTCAACACCAGTTCGTCAACCATCTGTCGTCCTCCCATTTGCGTGCACCGTGACGCGGTCGGCGGTCGAAAGCAAGCGCGCATGCGCGGCGGCTTTGCAGCGTCGCGAGCGTTGCCGCCGTCGCGGACGGGCGGATTTCAGGTCAGGACAACGGCTCGCCCGGCACGATGACCATCCATGCAACGCCGAACGTGTCGGCGACCGCGCCGAAACGCTTGGCGAAGAAGGTCGGGCCGATGGGCATCTGCACCGTTCCGTCCGCAACCAGCGCGTTGAAGAGGCGGTCCGCCTCGGCCTCGTCGGGCATCGTGAGCGTAACGGACATGCAGTCGAAGTCGAGCGGGCCCGATTTCATGCCATCCGACATCATCAGCTCGTTGCCGGCGATGCGGAGGCTGGCGTGCATGATCTTCTCGTCCAAGGCAGCAGGCACCTTGTCGCGGCCGGGTTTGTCTGGGTTGTCCTTGAAGCGCAGCATCATGTGCACGTCGGCGCCGAGCTTCGCGCGGTAATAGTCGATGGCCTCTTCGCAGCGTCCGCGGAAGAACAGGTAGGGCTGAGCGGCCTGCACCGGCGGCGCGCCAAGGAAGGGTTTGAAGCCGCCGAAGAACATGCGTTGCGCATCGAACGGCATGCTCTTGGGGTCCATTCCCGCCAGCCGCGGGTCCTGCATGGCCTTGGCGTTGACAGCATCCCGGTGCGCGCGATCGCGATAGGCGATGATGCCGACGAACACCATTTCATCGTCCTTCAGCGCCACGCTGCGTGGGAAGGACGTGGTCTTTCCAACGGGCACGTCGTCGCCTTCGACTTCGATGCACGACAGCGCGCCATGCTCGCGCCAGACCTGCCGGAAGATCTCGGCATTCTTGCGGTAGGCGACGACATTCGCCCTGGGTACGGGAACAACGAACAGGTCGTGATAGAGCGACATGTGTGATCTCCGGAGTTCGATTGAAACGTGCGATCAGTGGCCGGCAACGGCCCGTTCGAGCGCCGCGATATCGATCTTGCGCATCGTCATCATCGCGTCGAAGGCGCGCTTCGCTTCGTCGCGATTGGAACTCGTCGTCAGATCGAGCAGCCGCCTCGGGGTGATCTGCCAGGAGTAACCCCAGCGATCCTTGCACCAGCCGCAGGCGTTCTCGCTCCCTCCCGAAGCGATGATCGCGTTCCAGTAGCGGTCGGTTTCCTCCTGGCTGTCGGTCACCACCATGAAGCTCACGGCCTCGTTCGGTGAAAAGACCGGACCGCCGTTCAGTCCCACGAAGGATCTGCCCAAGACGGTGAATTCCACAGTCAGCTCACTGTCCTTGCTGCCGCCGGGAAAATCTCCGGGCGCGGCGTTTGCCCGGCCGACATGGCTATCGGGGAAGGTCGCGGCATAGAATTCGGCAGCCTTTCTGGCTTCGCCATGGTCGAACCAGATGCAGGTCACGAGTTCGGGCATATCGTGTCTCCGTTTGTGTTCGCAGCATCAGTGCGCTTGCACCGGCATTGGCCCCGGCGGGGAGCATGGGCGCTGTTTTTGGCATCACCGTGAAGGCCGTCGGTTGGCATCTGCGGCGGAATTCGTCGGCGACGTTGGCCAACAGGTTCGCCATGGGCACGACGTTGCTTCCCTCGCAACGGCCCTGGAACGCGGAGATGTCGGCGCGAACCATCCCATTGGCATTAATGTATTGTTATTATGTGTGCTTTCTGGAATTCATTCTCGAGCATTCGGTACAATCGGGAACAATTCATTCGTTGGAATCCCTTGTAAACCGCACCACAGTCGGGATCGCGCAGTTCATCGAGCAAGAGACCATTGCGCCGTCGGTAGAGGTGTTGCGTCGAAGACGGAGATTGTCATGCATTATCTTGGTGTGCGGACGATTGGGGTGGACGAAGACGATTGCAGAATACGGGAGCTCGAAACCGACCTGGGCCTGTCGCGTGATCAGAAGCCGGCCTGGGGGAATTTCTCGGCGCAATTGCGGGTCTGCACTGCAATCCTGCGTGCGTCGGCCGAGCCGGAAGTGTCGGTCGACCTGAGGCCCGATGTGGTCCGCGATCTGAAGTCGGAAATCATACATCTGAAGGTTCGGCTTGAAATTGCAGTTTCCCTGCGACCTGCCATGGAGCGGCTTTATGCCGTTCTGTCGCCGCGCCAGAGAACTCGTGCCGACCGGTTGTTGCGCGCGCACTGCGGGGTGTGTGCGATCATGGGCCGGTCGGCACGAGGTGACCGCTGGGAAGGTGAGCAGCCGCGGGTACATTCTCAAAGAGAGCGTAGCGCCTGGAGGATTGCCGCATAGGAATAATGGGGGTTTGCCGGGCGCGCGGCGCTACAGCCGTTCCAACACGCATGCTGCCTCCCGGCCCCGGGGAACTCGCGATGCCCCCCTCCCCCATTCGCGAGTTCCCCGCTTTCGTTTCTCGAGTGCCACGCCTGTGTGGCGTGGGCGCGCTAGAGGGCGTTGGGTTGCAAATGCGGGAATCGGAACGTTTGGCAGCGAAAGGAGAGTACAATGAAAGTCAGAGATGCAATGCACAAGGCGGTGACATGGGTCGACGCGAACGCGACCGTGCGCGAGATCGCCCAGAAAATGCAGGCCGAGGATATCGGCGCCATTCCAGTGGGTGAAAACGATCGGCTCATCGGGATGATAACCGATCGCGATATTGCGATCCGGTCGTTCGATGGGACGGCCGATCCAGGGTCTTTGAAAGCGCGCGACGTGATGTCGAAGGGCATCGTGTATTGCCAAGAGGACCAGGAGGTCAACGAGGCGGCGCGATTGATGGAAGAAAAGCAGGTGCGCCGGATGCCGGTCCTCGACGGCAACAAGCGGATGAGCGGCATGCTGAGCCTGGGCGATCTCGCGCAAGCCGTGCCGCGCAAGACAGCCGGCGAAATATTGTCCGCGGTATCGAGCCATCATGCGTCGTGATCTCACGGATTTTGTGCTCGAAACCAGTACATGGCCGATCGGGGACAGGGCGCCGCGTTCGCATGCGGCCCGAGGAGCGCGGGGGCTCTTCGGGCCGTGACCTGTTTTGCGTGTCGCCAGGGCGCAAAAATAATGACGCGGCCATGGGTTTCCACGCTGCACAGCAGTAAAGGGGCGCGGTCCGACGATTGTTTTTCCTTTGCCTCAGACCTTATTCAGTATGAGTTCGCTGCGAAGTTGCGGGAGTGCGTTAATCTCGCTGCTTGAAAAACAGGCAATTTCAATTCGGCGATTTGTACTTTTTTGTGTCGCCTATCGGCCGGTGCCGGGTTTAAGTTGACTATGGCCTCGCAGCCCTCAGGGAGCAGCGCTCCGGGCGCGCGATGGGAGAGGCCGACGCCGTTTGCGGCGTCCGTTTGAATTGCGCCGCCCAATCCTGAAGGAGACCTCGTACACGTCTTCGAACTGCTCCCGGTGGCAGGGTCCTGCGTATGGAACAGGAGATCGCGTGATGCGTGGTTTCGGCGCCGATGTCACGACGCGCCTGACTGGGCGTGATGCAAATCGCGAGCGGGAGCCTGCGAACGCCGATGAACTGCAGTTCCTGTCACAACTCTACGAGGTGAGTGCATCGTGCGCTTTGCCGGGCAACGGCTACGAGTACTGCCTGGAGAGAATTCTGGAAACGGCGATCGCGATCACCGAAGCGGACAAGGGCAACATGCAGCGCCTTGCGGCCAGTCCGGAGCATCTCGAGATCATTTGTCAGCGCGGTTTCGACGAGGCGTTCCTGACGTACTTTTCTGCCGTGCGCCGGGATGCGCATGCCGCATGTGGCGCGGCCTGCGTTACCCGGCAACGCGTGCTCGTCGAGGATATTGCGACGAGCGAGATGTTCTGGGGGCAGGCATTTCGCGACGTACTCATCGCGGCAGGCGTTCAGGCCGTCCAATCGACACCGCTCATCAGCAGCAGCGGTGCATTGCTCGGCATGATTTCAACCCATTTCAACCGGCCGCATCGGCCGAGCGACGCTCAATTGAGGGCGATGGATCTACTCGCCCGACAGGCGGCGGACTACATCGAGCGCAAGCAGGCCGAGGCGACGCTGCGCGAGAGCGAAGCAAAATATCGCACGCTGTTCCAGTCGATCGACGAAGGGTTCTGCATCATAGAGCAAGTGAGCGACGAGGCCGGGAACGTGGTCGACTATCGCTTCGTCGAGGTCAACCAGGCCTTCGAGCGGCAATCGGGGCTAGCGGGTGTGACGGGCAAATTGCGCAGCGAACTGGCCGCATGCCGCGAGGACTTCTGGCGCCACCTTTATGACGAGGTCGCACGGACCGGCATGGCCCGGAGGTTGCAGAATTTCCACGGGCCCACGAACCGTTGGTACGATGTGTATGTCGCGCCCCTGGAAGGCAGTGATCCGCAACGGCTCGGTATTGTTTTCAACGACATCACCGAGCGACGGAAGACAGAGCGGGCACTGGCATCGACGAACGAGCAGCTCGAACTGCGTGTCGCCAAGCGCACCCGCCAGCTCGAAAGGGAGATGCGGTTGCGGGAGCAGGCGCAGGCGGCGCTCGCACAGTCGCAGCAGCTGGAGTCGCTCGGGCAACTCACGGGCGGGATCGCACACGACTTCAACAACCTGCTGACGGTGATATCGGGCAACCTGGAACTCGCGGAATCGAAGATCGCGGATCGCGAGGCCAGGCATGCGGTCCAGCAGGCGATCGATGCGGTGGCGATGGGGGCGAACCTCAATCGCCAGCTGCTTTCATTCGCGCGGCGTCGCAAGCTCGCGCCCGAGCGCGTCAACATGAATTATCGCGTCGGGGAGATGACGCAGCTCCTGCGTCGGACACTTGGCGAGGAGATCGAGCTCGAACTCCATCTCGACGGTTCTCTATGGCCGACGCGTGCCGATCCCGGCGAGATCAACAGCGCCATCGTGAATATTGCCGTCAACGCGCGCGATGCCATGCCGACGGGAGGCAAGCTGACGATCGCAACGGTCAATCTCAGCCTGGACGACGCCCGGTCGCGCGAGGTCGATGCGCCGCCGGGCGATTATGTCGGCCTCGAAATCACCGACACGGGCCATGGAATGTCGCCGGCGATACGCCGCCGGGCCGTCGAGCCGTTCTTTACGACCAAGGCGGCCGGCAAGGGCACGGGCCTCGGCTTGAGCAGCGTGCACGGGTTTGCCCGCCAATCCGGCGGCTTCATGGAGATCGCAAGCGACATCGCAATCGGGACGACGATCCGCATCTGCCTGCCAAGGGTCATGGAGGCGGCGGCTGCCGTCGGCTCGGCAACGTGCGAGCAGGATCTGCCGAGCGGGAATGCGGAACTCGTCCTCGTCGTCGAGGACAACGAGCCGGTAAGGCAGGTGACGCTCGCGCGGCTGGAGTCGCTCGGCTATGCCGTTCTGGAAGCGAGCAATGGCCCGGAGGCGATCGAGGTTCTCAAGGCGGAAAGCGCCATCGAACTGGTGCTGTCCGACGTGGTCATGCCGGGTGGCATGAGCGGCTACGATATCGCGGCATGGGTTCGCTCGGAAAAGCCGGGCATCAAGGTGATGCTCGCGTCCGGGCATGTCGATGTGACCGCGGTGCAGCCGGGAGAGGCCGCGCCGAACCTGCTGGCCAAGCCATATTCGCGCGCGGCTTTGGCACATGCCCTGCGGGAGGTTCTCGATGCGCAGTGACTGCGCTGCTACAGGGGCTCCACGTTCCCGGTGAAGACGTAACCGACCGTGCGTACGCTCTTGATCAATCTGGGTGCCTCTCCGGGCGGCTCGATCTTGCGGCGGAGATGGGCGATCGTCTTGTCGATCGTGCGGTCGTCCGGCGACCAGTGACGGCCTTTCAGGAGCTGCATCAGCTCCTCGCGCGAGAGGATGCGATTGGGGCGCCGTACGAGGATCGTGAGCAGGTCCAGCTCGATGTCGGTCAATACGATCTGCGCGCCCGACGATGACCGCAACTCGCGTCGCGGCACATCGAGGACGCCGGCCTCGATCCTGTAGCGGTCGCTTTTCCAGTGTGAGGCGGCAGGCACAGAAGCGGTATCGAGCGGGCCATAGCGCCCCAGAACACTGCGAATGCGCAAGACGACTTCCCGCATCTGGAAGGGCTTGACGATGTAGTCGTCGGCGCCGCTCTCGAAACCGACGATGCGATCCTCGGCCGCGTCACGGCCCGTGATCATGACGATGGGGACATTGCGGCTTGCCCTGACCTTGCGGGCGATCTCGAGCCCGTCGTCGTTGCCGAGATTGAGATCCAGGGTGATCAGATCGACGGGCTGGCTCTCCAGCAATCGCATGAGCGTTGCCTGGCTCGCGGCCTCCAGGATCGTATAGCCTTCGGCCTCCAAGGCCTGACGCAGCAGCGTACGGATGGCCGGCTGGTCGTCGACAACCAGGATGTGGGGTTTTGCCGTCATCTCGCGTTCGATCACCGCATACGAAACGGGCCCTGGTGTCCTTTCGAATGCAAAGTCCGTCTCATTCCTCGGCAGGCTTTGAACGGACTTTGCGGGCGGGGACACGAGCAAGCAACAGAGTTGTTCGTCATGGCCGGTGCAATGCGCTCTGGTCTCATTTCTCCCCCTCTCCGCCGCTGCCCGAGCCGGGGTCTTTCCCGGTGCACTCGGGGCACGGCGTCGCAACGCCCGTCGTGGCCTGCACCGCGAAAGATCCCGGAGAGCCGCGCTCCGCTCGGCTTCCGGGAAACCGAGGAGGGTGGCGTCATGACTGGACGTCCGCTCTCAAAGCCAGCGGGAGGAATGGAACGGACTTCCAATCCGCCACACTAGCGTTCTCTCTTTTTGGTAGCTCGGGCAATCGCCAAGCTCATTGACTGAACGCAACTTGAAAGGTTGGAACGACAGGAAATGTGCGGACGAGTACTGTCCGCCGTCATGTCGTGTGACTGCCAGCGTCGGCGTCCGAATGAGCGAGGCCCATCGCGTGACGTGTCTGTCATGGCCGGCGCGGACGGCTTCAGGCTATCGCCGTGCGCGGCAGGCTGATCAGGACCGGCAGCATGGTGGCTTCCTCGAACTGCCGCCGCGTGCGCAGGCGCGGGTCGAGCAGTTCGGCAACGATAGCAAGTCCAATGCCCAAGGCGAAGCCGGCGAAGACGCCGCCGATGACGAAAATGAACTTCGGCAGGGTGATGGGGATCGTGGGATCCTGCGGGGCATCGATGACCTTGACGCGCTCGGGCTCCTCGAACTGTCCAAGCGCGAAGCTCGTGCTGGCCTTGTCGTGCCGCTCGACAAACGCCTGATACAACTCGCGGGCACTGGCGATGCGCTTTTCGAGTTGGGTCTGTCGCTGCTCGATGGGGGCGAACTCCGCGATCGTCTTTTGCAGGTGGTCGACAGCGTGCGTGAGCGAGCGAACTTCCTCCTCGAATGTGACGACCCTGGTCTTGGCTTCCTGCAGCCGTGTGATCTGGGACATGAGCAGCGGTGGCATCTTTGCACCGTCCGCACCGGCGGTGGTCAGGTTCCAGAGCTTGTCGAAGTCGGCGTTGGCGATCCTGCGGGAGAGGTCGATATAGGAGGCGCGTTCGGACTGCAGTCTCGCCAGCTTGCGTTCCGCCGCCTGGACGAGCGAGTGTTCGCTGGTATAGCGGGCGCGCAGGGAGGCGAGCTCGGTCGTCACCTTGACGATGCCTTCTTCCAGGCTCGTGACGATCGGGTTCGTGGTGGCGGCCTGCTGCTTGACGGTCTGAAACGTCGTGCGCGCCGCCGACAACTGCATCACGCGCTCCTGGAGCTGGTGCTGGAGGCTGCCGAGCTGCTGCACGTTGCTGGTCAGAAGCCCGGGAAGCTTGTCGGCATAGCGGATGCGGAATTCGGCCATCTCCTGTTCGGCCTCGTCGAGCGACTTCTTGCGCTCGGCCAACTGGTCGGCGAGGAACTTGCGGGTGGCGCCGAGCGTGCTGCGCTCGGGCGAGAGGAGGCGTTCGAGAAAGCGCTGCTTGATGGCTCCCAGTGTGCGTCCCATGCCTTGTGGCACGCCGCTGCGAAGCCGCAATTCCAGGAGGTCGGTGCCGATCAGCTCGACCGTGATGGCACCGCCCAATTGCCGCATCTGGATGGCGACATAGTGGGGGTCGGCCAATTCGGCGGGCGTCTTGATGTCCTTGAGCACGTTCAGAAGGACGTGCTCGCTCTTCACCAGGGCGCGCAGGGCGGAGATGCGCTCCTTCACGTGCAGCCCGACGACGAAGTCCTTCAGGAACGGGTTTTCCTTGCCCGTTTCCTGAAGCAGCAGGATGGTTCGCGCCTCGTAGGTCTTGGGGGCATAGCGCGAGCCCAGGATACTCAGGGGAAGCAGCAGGATCGCGGGAACGCAAATCAGATAGCGCCTGCGCCAACCGGCGTACAGGAGCATGCTGATGATCTCTGAAAGCGATCGCTTCATTGGTCGGCCCTTCAACCGCCGGCGGGCCCGATTGCGAGCTGCCCTACTCTGTCCGGCCGTGCCGGGAAGCCGCGTCAACCTACCTCAGGAGTGTGCAGGATTTGGTTTACGAGGCCGGACCAATTGCGCGTAAGGCGATGTCCGCTTTGGCCCCGGCGGGATCGTTGAGCGGATCGCGGGACATTTGTCGGCATTGCCGGCTCGCCGACGGCAAGCGCGGGGACATGCGGCGGATGTGTCGTGAGGCGACCGTCACAGTGCGTCGATGGCTGCGGCGACATCGGCGGCGCGGCGATCCCACGTCTCACCGGCGACCCGGGCGCTGCGTTCGGCGTTGCGGGCGGTGTCCCGCGCCGCCTGACGAATGGCGGTCTCGAAGCTTGCCGCATCGCTGCCGATCTCGACGAGATCGCGATAGGGCCCGAGCGCTGGAAAGTCGGTCGTAGCGATGGGCGCGCCGGCCGCCAGGTATTCACGGAGCTTCAGGGGATTGCAGGCGTCGATCTGGGGGCAGGACCGGAAGGGGATCAGCGAGACGGTCCAATGCTGTGCGAAACCGGGCAGGCGCGCGTGGGGCAGTGCGCCCAAGAGATCGACGTTGGGCAGGGCGACCAGGCGTCCCACGTCCGTCTGCACGGGACCCACGAAGGTAAATCGCCACTCCGGCATGCGTGCGGCTACAGCGGCGAGCAGGTCGACATCGATCCACGTGGACAGGCTGCCGTAGAAGCCCGCCGTGGGGCGGTCCGCCGGCAACTCGGGGGCGCGGGCCGCGGGGGTCGCGAAGAGGCTGATATCGGCCCCGTGGGGCACGACGAGCGTCTTGCCCGCGGGAAAGCGCGTGGCGAGAACGTCGCTGGCGGCCAAGACGAGATCGGCGCTGGTGACGAGTGCGCGCTCCATGTCCTGCACCGGCGCATGGTCGACGCCTGCCAGCGCACCGAAGTCGTCACCGCAGTAGTAGACGACGGCGGTCTCGTCCAGGGTGCCGACGGCCGGCAACGCCGTGGGCAGTGACGTCCAGAGCACGGGCCGCGCGATGCGGCGCTCGTCGAGGAGACGGCGGACCTGTCGGGCGAGGAGGCGCCTGTTGAGTGCGTATGCAAGACGGCTTCCCGGTGCCGGAATGGCTGCCACGGAGTGCACGGTCAAGCCTGGCGGCAACGGCTTGGCATTACCCGGCGGTTGCGGGTCGGCAGGCGTGCGACCGCGCCCGGCGAAATTGCGGGCCTTGCCGACGAGGCGGCCGAGGTCTCTCGCTGTCAGGCGGGGCCGTCGCATGCCGATGGAGTTGATCCAGACGACGCGCCGATCCACTGCGAGGCGCTGGACGAGGTGTTGCGTGGAACTGGGGTGCTCGCCCCAGTCTTCACCGAAGACGACGAGATCGGCACTCATGACGCGCGCCTCAGTTTTTCGATATCCGCCGCACCTTCGGGCAACCGGCGCAAGGGGCGGGCCGGCGTGCCACCGGCGAGCACGAAGGGGGGGAGGTCCTTTGTCACGACGCTGCCGGCTGCGACGATCGTTCCGCGTCCAATGCGAACGCCAGCCAGCACCGTGAC
Source organism: Hyphomicrobiaceae bacterium (assembly GCA_041397775.1). GTDB lineage: Bacteria > Pseudomonadota > Alphaproteobacteria > Rhizobiales > Hyphomicrobiaceae. The sequence goes on from JAWKWB010000009.1 coordinate 250,991, forward strand.
GCCGGTGGCCAGCCAGACATCGTCCTCGATGAGGATGTCGCCGACCTGATCCTCGGTATCGGGCGCGCCGCTGGCTCGCAGTGCCGAATCGATGGGATGACCGGGGTAGCCGGCGATGAAGGCGCGTCCTGCGATGCGTACATTGTCTCCGATCGTGACCGTGCGGCCGACGGCGATGGTGGTTTGCCAGCCGATGTCGACGTTGCGGCCGACCGTCAATCTCGGTGGCGGCTCGGTGATGGTGCGGCCGGAAAACGTACTTGCCGCGCTGACGCGGCATTCATCCCCCAGGGTGATGGCGAGCGGGCCGGTGACGAGGGGCATGCCTCCATAGAGCATGAGGCGAGGGGCCGGCCTCACCAGGCGGCTCTGGAAGAGGGGGGTATACCAGGCAATGCGCAAGGCCGAGGCAGTGCTGCCTTTGACGAGGTTGTGCACGTGGTAGAGTGTGCGATGCAGACCTGGAACGACCGGCATGCTGGCGTGACGCAGCCAGTAGGCCACGGCGTAGATGGCGCGGGCCGCAGGGCTGTGGCGGCTTTTCACCCACCGGCGCAGCTGATTGGGCAGGGACACGGGGCTTATGCCTCCATTCGAGGGACTGGAGGCAGTGTGCCCGAGCTGCCTTAAGTCGCGGCTAAGCGGCGTATTTTCATTTTAACCGAAGACGCCGCGCATTCTCGGCTTTCCCTGCTCCCCGTTTGCCAGGGAGCTTTGCGGCGACGCTCGGCAATGGATGCGCTGCGGCGGACCGCGACGGCAGATCGGTACGGCTTCGAGCGTGATCGCGGGCGGCTTGCCGGACCGTGTCGTCGGAGGTGATCGGCCGGTGGCGGCGACGAGCACCGTGTCCGCACGGCGACCGGTGAGCAATGCTCGATGGTGCCTCCTGGGTCGTGCGGCGGATTGGCCGTCCACTCCCTGCTTGCCGCTGGCTTATCGAGCGGACGTCCAATCATGACGCAACACTCCCCGGTTTCGCGGAAATTGCACCATATCCTCCCCTCACCCGGTTCCCTAGCAGGCCGTGCCCATCCTCTTCTCCGGTTTCCCGGAAGCCGCGTGGAGCGCGGCTGTCCGGTTTCGCGGTTCAGCACGCGACGGGCGCGGCGGCGGGTGATGGCAATGCCGTGGCTGGGCGACGCT
>JAWKWB010000010.1:0-231934 GCA_041397775.1 Hyphomicrobiaceae bacterium
CCAGCGCCGCATGATGGGCGGCCGTGAGGCCGGTGAGGCCGCCACCGATGACGGCAACGTCTGCGATTTCGCTCATGGGATGTGTTCCAACGTGTTGCGTCGCGCCGGCCGCGGCACGGTTCCCCGGATCAAGGGCCGCTGGCTGCAGCCGCCTTCGCCTCGCGTGCCTTGGCGATGCGATCGACCACGAAGATCGACACCTCGTAGAGCAGCATGGTGGGGGCCATCATCGCCAGCATGGAGAAGGGGTCGGGCGGGGAGAGGACGGCCGCGACGGCCGCGATGGCGACGATCGCATAGCGGCGGAACGAGCGCAGTTGATCGCCGTTGATGAAGCCGGCGCGCGCCAAGAGCGACAGCGCGATCGGAAGCTGGAAGCAGACGCCAAATCCCAGGATCAGCGTCATGATGAGCGAGAGATAGTCCGCCACCCGCGGTAGCAGCTCGATCTTCAGTTCCGCCGACGTCACCTGCATCTTGATGAAGAAGTACATCATCGCCGGTGTGACGATGAAATACACCATCAACGCGCCGAGGATGAACAGCAGCGGCGTTGCGATGAGATACGGCAGGAATGCGTCCTTCTCGTCCTTGTAGAGCCCCGGCGCGACGAACTTCCAGACCTGGATCGCGATGTTGGGGAAGGCGAGGCAGGTCGCGCCGAACAGCGCCAGCTTGAGCTGGGTGAAGAAGAACTCGGCCGGATGCGTGAAGATCATCGTCACGTCCGACTTGCCGACGGCCCACTCTGTCGCCCAGCGGTAGGGCTGCACGAGGAGTGTGTAGAGGTTGTTGGCGAAGTAGAAGCAGATGACGAAGCCGATCAGAATGCTGACCAGCGCATAGACGAGCCGCTGCCGCAGCTCGACGAGATGCTCCATCAGCGGCGCCCGCGAGGCGTCGATGTCTTCCTGGCCGTGGCGCGGGGCTGGCTCACTGCTGCTTGCCGTCGGGCCCGTCATCTCCTGCATGAGACCTCACGCTCCCGCGCGTTCCGTGGTTGTGTTCTTCGTCGTGTTGGGCTGTTCGGCAGGGGGCGACGCCTCGGTGGTCGTCGGCGCGGCCATGCCGTCGGTGATCTCGCTGGGCACGTCGATCGCCGGTACGGCGGCCGCATCCGGCTCGGGCGTTCCGGCGGCAGTCCCTTCAGGCGTCGTGGACGGCTGCGGCTCGGCCGCTTCCATGGCAGCCCGGGTCTCGGTCTCGATGGCCGACATCTCGTTGTGGAGTTGCGTCTCCGCCTGCCGGACGGCGCTCTCCGCCTCCTGGCCGAAATTCTCCATCTCCTTGCGCAGCTCGGCCAGTTCGCCGTCGCGCATGGCCTCGTCGAACTGGGCACGGAAATCCGCCGCCTGACGCCGGATCATGCCGACGTAGCGTCCCACCGTGCGCAGCAGCGCAGGCAGATCCTTCGGCCCCACGACGAGCAGGGCGATGATCCCGAGAAGAAGCAGCTTGCTTGATGTGAGGTCGAACATTTCCTCTCCCCGCTACCGGCGTTCGGGGCAATCGCGCCGCGTCGCGTGACAAAAGGCAAAGGGCGGCACCGGCCGCCCGCTTCACCCTCCGATCGGCTGACGCCTCGCGTGGTTGTGAGCGTCGCGCTCAGCCAGTCTTGGTGCCTTCCTGGGCTGTCGGCTTGGCATTGCCATGCTCGAGCGGCTTGGGCGATCCGGCCGGCTCGTCCTTCTTGGCCGCCGTCTCGTCTTCCTGCATGCCCTGCTTGAAGGTCTTGATGCCCTTGGCGACATCGCCCATCAGCTGCGGGATCTTGCCTGCACCAAACAGCAAAAGCACGATCACCAGCAAGATGAGCCAGTGAGAAACACTCCACGTTCCCATCGACGCTAACTCCCTTTGTGCGCGCCGCTCCGAATTGGCGCGCAATATCGCAGAAACAGCCCCCCCCGGCAAGCACACCCGGGGCTGATGGGCAATTTGTAATCTAACAGTCAAGCCGTTGCGTTCGCGTGAGATTTCACATCGTCCATGGGAAAGACCAGCACGCGGTTGGGATCGACCACCACGCCGACGTCCTCGCGCCGCTCCGGCACCTCCAGTTCGCGCACCCTGAGCTTGAGCGGGGCCTCGAAGCCCTGCACGGCCGCTTCCACGATTGCCGCGTCGCCCAGGAACTTGACGTGGAGTATGCGGCCGGGCTGCCCCTCGCCCGGCGGCGCCAGACGGATCGCCCGCTGCCGGAGGCACAGCATCGCCGTTTCGCCGTGCGTGAGACCCGGCACGACGAAGGTGCCCACGGGCGTATGCAGCGCGTTCCCCTCCACGGTCCAGGGGATCTCGTTGATCTCCGAGAACAGCCGTGCCACGAACAGGTCGACGGGATCGCGGTAGAGTTGCGACAGCGTACCGGCCTGGAGAATGCGCCCGTCCCGCATCACCACGATGCGGTCGCCCATCCGCATGGCTTCTTCCGGATTGTGCGTGACGATGATCGAGGTGGCGCGCGTCTCCCGGAGCAGCGCCAGCGTCTCCTCTTGCAGGCGATTGCGCAACTGCACGTCGAGCCCGGAGAACGGCTCGTCCATCAGCACCACCGACGGGCGCGGCACGAGCGCGCGGGCGAGCGCGACGCGCTGCTGCTCCCCGCCCGACAGGACGTGCGGGTATTGGTCGGCGTAACGGGCGAGGCCGACCCGCTCGAGTCCGGCGCGCGCCTCCCGCAATGCCTCGTCGCGCGGCAGCGCCCGCAGCCCGAACGCCACGTTGTCGAGGATCGTCAGGTGCGGGAACAGCGCGAAATCCTGGAACATCAGGCCGACATTGCGTTCCTCGGGCGGCACGAAGCGATTGGGGCCGGCCACTTCCCGGCCCGAGATGAGGACGCGGCCTTTCGAGGGTTTCTCGATGCCCGACGCGATGCGCAAAAGCGTGGTCTTGCCGCAGCCCGAGGGTCCCAGCAGGCAGACGACCTCGCCGGGGGCGACGTCGAGGGACACCCCCTTGAGCGCCAGCTTGTCGCTGTAGCGCCGCTCGACGTTCTCGAACGATAGGCTGGCCGCGAATGCCGCACGCGCACGGGTGCGCGCGCCGTCGCCCGCCGCCGCCTGCACGTCCGTGGTCCGGGCGCTCTTCCGGAATAAGTCCGACAACTTCAAGTCAGAACCTCGTTTCGTTCCGGGGACATATGCGCCCGGCGTCGCGGCAGGGGTAAGCAATTTCCCACTGGCTGGTCAATGATGCTGTGCCCGGCCTGCGGGATCTGTCATGCGGGAGGCAGTGGCGCGCCGCCGCGTCATGTCATGTGCTCGGCGGGAAACTAACTGTATTACATAAGATTTTCCCGCCCGGCTCTGGACGAAACGGCTCCGGCGAACGATCTTGGGGAAGGGCAGGGTGGATCATGTGAAGTCGTTCGTTCGTCGTTACCGGAGAGCCGTGCTCATGAATTGCGTTCGCTCGGGTGTCGCGGCCTTTGGCCTTGCGGTGTGCTTTGCGGTGCCGGCCCAGGCACAGGGGTGGCAATGGCCTGGCGAGCCGCGCTACGTTCGGCCGTTCTATCCCGAGTGGGACGTGCCACGCCCCTATCGCGGTCGGCAGGGCTGGCAGTACGAGGATCCGCGCTACGATCGCCCGCCCTCCGTGTATCGCGGCCGTTCCTACCGCTACGAGCGCGACGAGGAGGACGAGCCCCCGCGGCGCATGCGCGAATGGGAACGCGACAGTGCACCGCGCCCCTTCGGCCGCGAACCCGGACCCAAGGTCGCCAGCGGCGGTGCGCGGCCCTACATCGAGGCAAAGGCGCCGCAATCGGCGCCGTTCCCCTGGAGCTACGCGCCCGGAACGATCGTGATCGAAACGCGGGAACGCCAGCTCTTCCTCGTCAGGGGAGAAGGTAGGGCCCTGCGCTACCCGATCTCGGTCGGTCGCGAGGGCTTCCAGTGGACCGGCTCGGAGAAGATCTCGCGCATCGCGGAGTGGCCGGATTGGCATCCGCCCGAGGATATGCGCCGGCGCCAGCCCGGACTGCCCGAGAAAATGACGGGCGGCCTGCGCAATCCGCTTGGCGCCAAGGCGCTCTATCTTGGCAATACGCTCTATCGCATTCACGGCACCAACGATCCCCGCACCATCGGCCATGCGTCCTCGTCGGGCTGCTTCCGCATGCTGAACGCGCACGTGCTCGACCTGGCGTCCCGCGTCGGCATCGGCACGCGCGTCGTGGTCGTCAACCGGCTGCCGCGCCAGGGCGTGGCATTCCAGTCCAGCCGCCAGCGCCCGCGCGACGAGCAAGACGCCGACGAGGATTGATGGACGCCCCCGGTGCGGCACTCATTCGTGCCGTAGCGCCTCGATGGGATCGAGGCGCGCCGCCCGCCGCGCCGGGAAGTAGCCGAACACGACGCCCACCAGCGCCGAAAACAGGAACGCCACGATCACGATTGTCGGATCGACGACGAACGGCACCTGCAGCCCGCGTGTCGCCATCCAGGCGAGCGACAGCCCCAGCACGATGCCGGCGAGGCCGCCCAGCAGCGACAGGACGACGGCCTCGATCAGGAACTGCGACAGCACCTGGCGCTCGAGGGCGCCGATGGCCAGCCGAATGCCGATCTCGCGCGTGCGCTCGGTCACCGAAACCAGCATGATGTTCATGATGCCGATGCCGCCCACCAGCAGGCTGACGGCGGCCACGGCTGCAAGCAGCCCCGTCAGCATCGCGGTCGTGCCAGCGGTCGTCTGTGCGATCTGCGTCATGTCGCGGACGCTGAAGTCGTCCTCCTTGTCGCGCGCCACGTTGCGCCGCTCGCGCAGCAGGCGTTCGACGTCGCCCTGAACCTTGGCCGTGTCCACGCCGTCGGCGGCCGAGATCATGATGCGGCGGATCTCGGTATTGCCGGCCAGCCGCCGGTGGAACGCGCGCAAGGGCATCAGCACGACGTCGTCCTGGTCCGTGCCGAAGCTGGACTGCCCTTTCGGGCTCAACGTCCCGACGACCTCGCACGAGACGTTGCCGATGCGAATGGCGTTGCCGATCGGCTCGATCGGTCCGAACAGCTTGGTCCGGATCGTTTCGCCCACGATGCAGGCCGCACGCCCTCCGCGTACCTCGCTGTCGTAGAACTGCCGCCCGCTGCGCAGCGGCCAGTCTTGCGTGATGAAGTAGTCGTTGTCCGTGCCGGTGATGCTCGTGTTGCGGCTCTCGGCGCCGAAGACGACGGTCGCGGATTTCTGCCCGGTCGGCGCCACGGCCTTGACGCCCTTGAGCTGGGTCCGCATCGCCTCCACGTCGCGGGTCGTGAAGGCACGTGCATCGACGCTCGCGCGTCCGGGGCCGAACTGTCCGGGGCTGACGAAGAGCAGGTTCGAGCCGAGTTTGGCGAGGTCGGCCGAAACCTTCGCCGTGGTGCCGTTGCCGATCGTCACCATGGCGATCACGGCGCCCACGCCGATCACGATCCCGAGCACCGTGAGGAACGAGCGCAGCGCGTTGCGGCGGATGGCGCGCAGTGCCAGCTTGATGGCTTCCGTCAGCATCACGCGGCCTCTTGGTTGATGACGTCGCTTTCGATGCGGCCATCGACGAACCGCACGACGCGCCGGGCATAGGCGGCGATGTCGTTCTCGTGCGTCACCATCACCACGGTGATGCCGCGGTCGCGGTTGAGCGCGCTGACGACGTCCATGATTTCCCGGCTCGTGCGCGTGTCGAGATTGCCGGTGGGCTCGTCGGCGAGCAGGACGACGGGATCGGTCACGATGGCGCGCGCGATGGCCACGCGCTGCTGCTGGCCGCCCGACAGTTCCGAGGAGGTGTGATGCTCGCGTCCCGCAAGTCCCACCTGCGCCAGGGCGGCCATCGCCATCTGGCGGCGTTCCTCCACCGGCGTGCCGCGATAGACGAGTGGCAGCTCGACGTTTTCGAGCGCCGTCGTGCGCGGCAGCAGGTTGAAGCCCTGGAACACGAAGCCCAGCAGGTTGCGGCGCACGAGCGCGCGCTGGTTGCGGCTCATGCCCGTGATCGACACGCCGTCGAAGCGATAGTCGCCCGACGTCGGCATGTCGAGGCAGCCGATGATGTTCATGGCCGTCGATTTGCCCGAGCCCGACGGGCCCATGATCGCGACGAAATCGCCGCGCGCGATCTCGAGGTCGACACCGTCGAGGGCCCGCACGGTGGCCTGCCCATGCCCATAGATCCGCGAGATGCCGATGAGCTGGATGAGCGCCGGTTTGGAGCTGTGAGGCATGCGTCCGCCCCGGCTCAGGATTTCGTCGTCGTCTGGTCGACGATGAGCTGCTGGTTGGGCTCCAGTTTGCCGCCGGTCACCTGCGTCCTGCGCCCGTCGCTCGGACCGATGGTGATCTGCACGGCCTCCGGCGTGCCGTTGCGCAGGATCCAGACCGTCCGGTTCGTGGCCGTATCCTCGCGCTTGCTGGCGCCCCGGAATGCCGGCGGGCCGGGCAGGAAACGCTGCAGGAAGCTGCGCTGCTGCGCCGCCGTGGTCGTGCTCGGTGGCGAATAGCGCAAGGCGGCGTTGGGCACGAGCAGGGCATCGGCAATTTCCGTGACGCGGATTTCCGCTGTCGCCGTCATGCCCGGCCTGAGCAGCAGCTCCGCGTTGTCGATCGTCAGCACGGCCTTGTAGGTGACGACACCCTGGATCGTCTCGGATGCATACCGCACGTCCCGGATGGACGCAGGGAACCGCCGGTCGGGGAAGGCGTCGACGCTGAAGCTGGCCTTCTGGCCTGGCCGCACCTTGCCGACATCGGCCTCGTCGACGTCGACCTGCAATTCCATTTGGCTGAGGTCCTCGGCGATTGAGAACAACACGGGCGCCTGCAGCGAGGAGGCCACCGTCTGCCCCGGATCGACGTTGCGCTTGAGCACGACGCCGTCGATCGGCGAGACGATGCTGGCCTTGGTCAGGTTGGTCTCGTTGAGCTTGAGATCGGCTTCGGCGACGCCGACGTCGGCTTCGGCGCTCGCCTTTGCGGCCACGGCACGGTCGTGGCTGGCCTGGGCCAGGTCGAGATCCTGCGTGGAGGCCACCTTCTTGTCCGCCAGCAGGCGCTTGCGGGCGAGGTCCCGCTGCTTCTCGATGACGGTCGCCTCGGCGTCGGCAACCTTGGCTTTCGCCGCGGCCAGGCGGGCCCGCGAGCTGGCGACCGTGGCCTTCAGCTTGTCGGTGTCGAGTTCCGCCAGCGGCTGGCCGGCCTTCACCAGGGAATTGTAATCGACCAGCACGGAGCGCACCGTGCCGGAAAGTTCGCTCGACACGTCGACCTTCTTGGTCGGCTGGACCGAGCCTGTCGCGGTCACGACGACGGTCAGTGCTCCTCGCGTCGCAGGCTCGCTCACGTAGCGCACGTTGCTGCGTGTGCCGCTGAGCGACCACAGCAGCACGACCAGCGCCAGAACGGCACCGCCGCCTGCGGCGAGTTTCGCTTTCGGGGACGCGAGGAGGCCGCCGCTCTTGCCGGCTCCCATGGCCAGGATCGTCTCGATCGTCGCGCGATCCTTTGGTGCAATCGGCTTCGTCACAGGTGGCTCCTGTCCGCATTGAAGGCTCACGCGTGACAAGCAGCAGCCGCGGCCTCGCGTCCTTGACCTGCCGCAAGGCCCGATGCGAGCCGGGCACGCTGTCCGCAGGTTTCATCACCTTGATGTTGCAAAGAGGGCGGCGCGCCAGCCACAGTGCGCGTCATGAAACTGTCACGAACAAGAAGAGCGGCGGGGGATGAACGTGAGCTTGCGGGGTGGCGCACTGGTGGCGGCGATGTGCCTGGCGCAGGTCGCAAATCTCTTGTCGCACGTCGCCGTACCGGCCGTGATGGCGCAGCATCTCATCCCGGCCTGGGGTCTTTCCGCCAGCGAGGCTGGGGTGATGGCCGGCGCCTACTCGATCGGCTACATGCTGGCCGTGCCCGTCCTCATGACGCTCACCGACCGCACCGACGCGCGGCTGATCCTGCTCGCCGGATCGACCCTCATGGGCACGGCCACGATCGCCTTCGGGGTTCTGGCGGAAGGCTTCGTGTCGGCCACCGCGCTTTGGGCCTTGTCCGGGATCGGGTGCGCGGGGGCTTACATGCCGGGCCTGCGCGCGCTGACCGACCGGCTGGGGGCGGGAGACCATTCGCGTAGCATCACGCTCTACACCGCCTGCTTCTCGCTGGGGGTGGGGCTGTCGTTCCTGTCCACGCAGGTGATCGCCCAGGTTTGGGGCTGGCGCTGGGCCTTCTACGTCACAGGGGCGACGCCCATCGTCACGATCTGCATTTGCGCCATGCTGCCCCCCGCATGGCCCACGCCGACGGCGGGTGGTGGCTGGGCCATGGGGCGGGTCTGGCGCAACCGCACCGCGATGGGCTACGTCCTGGGCTACGGCGTGCACTGCTTCGAACTCTATGGGCTTCGCACGTGGCTGGTCGCCTTCTGGTCCTACGTGGCCGCACGCAACGGCGGCAGCGCCATCCTCGAGCCGGTCATGGTGAGCGTGCTCTTCACGCTGCTCGCCGTGCCGGCCAGCGTGCTCGGCAACGAGAGTGCGCTCCGCGTCGGCCGCCATCGCAGCATCTCGTGGGTGCAGATCTGCTCCGCGCTCGTCGGCTTGGCGATCGGGCTCTGCATCAGCCTGCCGCCCGCGGTATTGCTCGCCCTGGTCCTGGCCTACGCTTTCACCTTGCCCGGCGATTCGGGCGCGCTGACCTCGGGCATGACGCAGAGCGCTTCGACGGCCGACAAGGGCGCCACCATGGCGATGCACTCCATGGTCGGCTTCGGCATGGCGGCTGCCGGCGGCACGCTGGTCGGCATCGCCCTCGACGCAGCCGGTGGCCCTGCATCCGACAGCGGCTGGACGGCGGCGTTTCTCGTGATGGCCTCGGGCATCGCGCTGGGCCCCCTCGCGCTGGCGTGGTCCAGGCGTGCCGCAGCGACGAATTGAAAGGCGGCCGGTTTCGGTCATACTCACTGGCGATCGGCCGAGCGGCCGCAGAGCCCTACAACCCGGACGCGACGGAAGGAACGCCCATGCTGACCATGCGGGTCGACGACCACGACATGCCCTACATAACGCTCGGGGCGGGGGCGCCGCTGGTCTGCATCCACGGATCGCTGGGTGATTTCCGTTCTTGGTCGCCCGTGATGGGGCCGTTGTCCGCGCGCTTCCACATGATCATCCCCAGCTTGCGCCATTTCTTCCCCGCCGCGACCGATCCGCGTGACGGCACCTTCACCATCCCGCAGCATGTGGCCGATGTGATCGCCTTCATCGAGGGGCTGAAGGTGGGGCCGGTGAACCTGATGGGGCACTCGCGCGGCGGCCATATCGCCTTTCGCGTGGCGCAGTTGCGCCCCGATCTCGTGCGCCGGTTGATCCTGGCGGAGCCGGGCGGGGAACTCGATGCCTCGCTGTTGCCGCCGGGCATGCCGCCGTCCAGGGAGCGGCTGGCGAGCATCGTGGAGGCCGCGCGGCTCATCGGCGAGGGTGATGTCGACGGCGGCCTGCAGTATTTCGTCGACCGTATCGACGGCCCCGGCACCTGGGCGAAGCGACCGGCCGCCTCCAAGCAGCTGCGGCGCGACAATGCGCGCACGCTGATGGGCCAGATCGACGAGAAGCGGCAACCCTTCACGCGCGCCGATGCGCAGGCCATCCGCATGCCGACGCTGCTGATCGGCGGCGCCAAGACGCCGGGCATGCTGCCCATCGTCTTGAAGGCCCTGGCGGCAGCGATCCCGGGCGCGCGCAGCGAGCTGATCCCCGAGACGACGCACGTGATGTTCGATCAGGCCCCCGTCCGCTACTCGGAGCTGGTGACGGCCTTCCTCTCCGAAGCCTGACCGCCGCCGGCACCACGAACCGGCCGCCCTGGCGACCTCGTCCCACTGGAGATGATCCCATGCAGATCGGCGTCACAGTCCCCTTCATCGATATCGGCGGCGATCCCGCGACCGTGCGGGATTTCGCGCAGGCCGCCGAGGCCTTGGGCTATGCGCACCTGGGAGCGCCCGACCACGTGCTGGGCGCCAATGTCGCCGACCGACCCGATTGGGGCCAGCGCAACACGTCGGCGGATCTCTTCCACGATCCCTTCGTGATGTTCGGCTTCCTGGCGGCCTGCACGACGTCGATCGGCTTTTCCACGCAGGTCTTGATCCTCGCTCAGCGGCAGGCCGCGCTCGTGGCCAAGCAGGCCGCCTGCGTCGACGTGCTGTCGGGCGGACGCCTGCGGCTCGGCGTCGGCATCGGCTGGAACCCCGTCGAGTTCGAGGCGCTGGGCGAGAACTTCAAGAACCGCGGCCGCCGCTCCGAGGAGCAGGTGGCCGTGATGAAGGCGTTGTGGGCCGATCCGCACGTCACGTTCAAGGGTGAGTGGCATACCGTCGACGATGCCGGCATCAACCCGCTGCCCTTGGGCCGCAGGATCCCGCTCTGGTTCGGCGGCCACGAGGACATCACCTTGCGCCGGATCGCGCAGTGGGGCGACGGCTGGATCATGCTGGCCCATGCGCAGGGCCCCGAGGCCGACGCCGCCTTCGCCAGGCTGCGCCAGTACGTGCGCGAGGCGGGCCGCGACCCAAAGGATGTCGGGCTGGAGGTGTGGGTGTCGACCGCGGATGGCTCGCCCGACGACTGGCGGCGCGCGCTTTCGGGCTGGAAGGCGTCGGGCGTCACCCACGTGACGCTCAATTCGACGTACGCACGCGGCCCCCACAAGCGCATCGCCGGCCGCACGATGGCCGATCACATGACGGCCATGCGCGACTATATGGCCGCCGTGAAGGATCTCGTCTGAGCCGCCGGCCGGACCGCGCAAGGGAGCGTCGCCCATGAAATTTCGTTCGGTGACGCTGCTGCTGGTGGCCGAACTCGCCGCCATGAGCCTGTGGTTCGTCACAGCCGCGATCCTGCCCGAAATGGTGCGCGAGACGGCGATGTCGCCGACGCGGCAGGCGGCACTGTCGAGCGGCGTGCAGGCAGGTTTCGTCGTCGGCGCCCTGGTGTCGGCCATCCTCGGCTTGGCCGATCGCTTCGATCCCCGCCGCGTTTTTGCGATCTGCGCGCTCACCGCGGCAGGCGTCAATGCAGTGCTGCTCGCCGTGCCGCCCGGCAGTGCCGTGTCGATCGCTGCGCGCGTCGCGACGGGTGCGCTGCTGGCCGGCGTCTATCCCGTCGGCATGAAGATCGCGGTGGGCTGGGGCCAGCGCGACCGGGGCTTCCTCGTCAGCGCCCTGGTCGCGGCGTTGACGCTCGGTTCGGCCGTGCCGCACCTGATCGCCCTCGGCGGCGGTGCCGACTGGCGGGTGACAGTGGTCGTGGCCTCGGCGGCGGCAGCGGTCGCCGGCGTACTCGGGCTGCTCGTGGGCCTCGGGCCGCATCACGCTACGGCGGCGGCCTTCGATCCGCGGGCCATTTTCGTGGCCTGGACGAACCGCCGTGTCCGCCTCGCCTACGCGGGATATCTCGGCCACATGTGGGAGCTGTACGCGATGTGGGCGTGGATCGGCACGGCGTCGGCCGCGTCCTATGCAGCGACGATGCCGGTTGCGGAGGCACACGTCCTCGCCAAGCTCACGGCCTTTCTCGCCATCGGTATCGGCGGCGTCGCCTGCGTGGTGGCGGGGCTGGTGGGCGATCGCATCGGCAAGGCGGACGTGGCAGCGCTCGCCATGGGCGTCAGCGGGGCGTCGGCGTTGGCCGTCGCCGCCACGTTCGGCGGCCCGGCGTGGCTGACGTTCGTGCTGGTGCTGGTCTGGGGCGGCAGCGTGGTGCCCGACTCGGCGCAATTCTCCGCCCTCGTCGCCGATGCCGCCCCGCCGCAGGTGGCGGGCAGCCTGATGACCTTGCAGACCGCCCTCGGTTTCGCCCTGACGTTCGCCACGGTGCAGGCCGTGCCGCAAGTCGCGCATGCGATCGGTTGGGCGCCGGTCCTCGCCGCGCTGGCGGCAGGACCGGCGCTCGGCATCATAGCGATGCTACGGCTGCGGCGCCTGCTGCGAGGCTGACGGTCGCCGGGTCCACGTCCGTGCGGGCCTCGCTCGGGGCAGCCGTCTCGCTGGCCCCGGTCTTGCTCGCCCCGGCCTGGGCCATGAGGTCGGGGACGTAGGCGCCGGCGACGATCGACACCAGCGCCAGCAGGGCCGCGACGCTCAGCGACGCGACGCCGGACAGCCCTGCCCCGATCGTGCAGCCGCCAGCCAGAACGCCGCCGAAGCCCATCAACGCCCCGCCCACGATATAGCGCCCGACGGGCGCCTGCGTGGTGAAGCCGACGAGCGCCAGTTCGCGGCCCGCGAGTGCGGCAAGGAAGCTTCCCGCCGCCACGCCCGCGAGCAGTCCGACACCGAATGTGGGCGCGATGGCGCTGCTGGCCATGGCCCAGAACGTCGCCTCGCTGACGGCGGACGTGAAGGCGAGGCTCTCGAGTGGGATCGGTGCGAACTCGTCCTTGAGCACGAAGCCCGTGCCAACCCAGCCGGCAACCGCGAGTGCACCGATGCCAGCCCCCATCAGCAGATGCGAGATCCGTGCGCCCGAGCGCACCACGAATAGGCCGAGCACGACGACCAGCAGCGCTGCCCAGGCGAGCGGCCCACCCGGCAGGGCGCCGAGCGAGGCATAGCCGCCGACGTTCGTGGTGAGCGCGCCGATGGCGACCCGCGCAGGCGCCAGCACGCCCTTCAGCGTCGCGTGCGCCACGATGCCGAAGACGGCGATGGCCACGAAGGCGCGCATGTTGCCGGTTCCCGCAAGCACCAGGAGGCGCGACGTGCAGCCGCGTGCCAGCACCATGCCGATACCGAACAGCAGCCCGCCGAGGATGATCGCGGCGACCGGCAGGGCGGCAGCATGGAAGCGGTGCCCCTGGAAGCTCACGAGGCCGTACGTGCCGGCCAGTGTCGTGCCGGCGACAGCGATCGCGAGGGCCGCCGACCACACGCCGAGGGCCGGCGCACGCTCATGCGGCTCTCCGACGAGTGCGCGCCTGAGGCAGAAGCGTGAGCGCTGGGCAAGTGCGCCGAACATCAGGCCGAGAAGCAGGCCGAGTGCCACCGCAGCCGCTGCCGGCGTCCATCCTTCGAGACCGAGATCCTGGAACATGGGGCTTCCCCGTTGTTTCGCTCATGTCTCGGAATGGATAGACGATAAGCAAAATTTTTTCAATTATCCAAGATATGACCCGTGAAATAGAAATCAAATAGCCGTAGTGCGAAAGAAATTGGCGAATATTTGCTTTTACTTGAGGGCGCGACGCATGAAACGTTTCGCCGCGCCCGTCGAGGCCCGCAATGTCCTTCTCCGCTCCACCGCAGCGCCATCCCGCAACTGCCAAGGGACGGCGCGACTGCAGATGGCCGCCTCCTGCGACCTTCGCGACCGCAGGTGCGCCTTGACCGATGCGGCCTGGCTCCTGTATTCAGTTCACCTCGTGGTAATTTGGCCGGCCGGCTTGCAGCCACGTTAAAGAACTCGCTAAAAGGCCGTGCGCAACCCGGTTCTCCCGGCATGCCCTCGGACCTTTTCGGCGAGGCGGCCGGAACCGGGTTTTTTCGTTGGGCGCGCATTTGCCGAAGCGCGCCGGCGAGGGAGGCGCTGATGGCAACGGCTCGAACCGAGCGCGACGGCGACGTGGTGATGGAGGCATCGGCCGAGCAGCCGCTGTCCCGCTCGCCCGAGGTCGACAATCCCTCCAGCCTCGTGCTGCGCATCCCCGAGAGCACCCCCTTGCGGCTCGAATGCCAGCAGGATCTCGGGCCCTTCCAGATCGCCTATCAGACCTACGGCGCCCTGAACGCCGACAAGTCGAACGCCATCCTGGTCTGCCACGCGCTCACCGGCGATCAGCACGTGGCCAACGATCACCCCGTGACGAAGCGGCCCGGCTGGTGGTCGATCATGATCGGGCCTGGCCGGCCGATCGACACCGACAAATACTTCGTCATATGCCCGAACATCCTGGGCGGCTGCATGGGGACGACGGGTCCCGCATCCACCAACCCGCGCACGGGCAAGCCGTGGGGCCTGGATTTTCCCGTCATCACCATTCGCGACATGGTCGCCGCGCAGGCCCGCCTGATCGACCATCTGGGCATCGACCAGCTGTTCGCCGTCGTCGGCGGCTCCATGGGCGGCATGCAGGTGCTGGAATGGGCGGCCCGCTACAAGGACCGCGTGTTTGCAGCCATCCCGATCGCCACCGCCGCCTGGCATTCGGCCCAGAACATCGCCTTTCACGAGGTTGGCCGGCAGGCCGTGATGGCCGATCCGGAATGGCGCCAGGGCAACTATCTCGAGCAGGAGAGCGTGCCGCGCAACGGCCTCGCGGTGGCGCGCATGGCAGCCCACATCACGTATCTTTCGGAGGAGGCGCTGCAGCGCAAATTCGGCCGCAACCTGCAGGGGCGCAGCGCCAAGACGTTCTCGTTCGCCGCCGACTTCCAGGTGGAGAGCTACCTGCGCCACCAGGGCTCGACGTTCGTCGACCGTTTCGACGCCAACAGCTACCTCTATATCACCCGCTCCATGGACTATTTCGACCTCGCCGCCGAGTACGGCGACGTCTTGGCCAATGCCTTCCGGGGAACGAAGACGCGCTTCTGCGTCGTCTCCTTCACGTCGGACTGGCTCTATCCCACCCGCGAATCGAAGGAGATCGTGCAGGCGCTGAATGCGGTCGCCGCCAACGTCTCCTTCGTGGAGGTCGAGAGCGACAAGGGCCACGACGCCTTTCTGCTCGACGAGCCGGAGTTATTCGCGGCTGTGCGCGGGTTCATCACGTCGGCGGCGCGCAAGCGCGGCCTCGATCAGGAGAAGCGCTGATGCTCGCAGTGAACGACCCCGCGCAACATGCCCCGCCCCGCGTCGATCATCAGCTCATCGCGGAGATGGTGACGCGCGGTGCGCGCGTGCTCGACGTGGGCTGCGGCGACGGGGAGCTGCTGCAACTCCTCGCCGACACCAAGGACACGGACGGACGCGGCATGGAAATCAGCCGTGAGCGCGTCAACGCCTGCGTGGCGCGCGGGCTGTCCGTCATCCAGGGCGACGCCGACCGCGATCTCGACGACTATCCCGACAACGCCTTCGATTTCGCCATTCTCTCGCTGACCATCCAGGCGACGCGGCGCCCGCGCCGGGTGCTCGACAACCTGCTGCGCATCGGCAAGCGCGCCATCGTCTCGTTCCCGAACTTCGGCCACTGGCAGGTCCGCAGACAGCTGCTCTTCACCGGCCGCATGCCCGTGACCGACAACCTGCCCGATACCTGGTATTCGAGCCCCAACGCACACCTGTGCACCATCCGCGACTTCTCCGACCTGTGCCGGTTGTGCGATGCGACGGTGGAGCGGTCGGTGGCCTTCAACCGGCATGGCCAGCAGCTCGGCACGTGGGTGCGCATCCCGATCTCGATCCACAACCTGCTGGGCGAGAAGGCGGTGTTCCTCATGACGCGACACCCCCAGCCCTGATCGCGCCGGAGCAAGCGTCCATGAGCACCACGAAGGCCATCGTACTCTTCTCTGGCGGACAGGACTCCACGGTCTGCCTCGCCTGGGCCCTGTCGCGCTTCGACGTGGTCGAGACGATCGGCTTCGACTACGGCCAGCGCCACCGGCAAGAGCTCGACCAGCGCCCCCTCCTGCGCGCCGCGCTCGGCCGGCTGAACCCGGAATGGGGCCAGCGCCTGGGCGAGGATCGGGTCCTGCCGCTGGCCACGCTCGGCGCCATCAGCGAGACCAGCCTCACGCGCGATGTCGCCTTCGAGATGACCGCCAGTGGATTGCCCAACACGTTCGTGCCCGGCCGCAATCTCCTGTTCCTCACCTACACGGCCGCGGTCGCCTGGCGCCGCGGCATCGATACGCTCGTCGGCGGCATGTGCGAGACGGACTTCTCGGGCTATCCCGACTGTCGCGACGAGACGCTACAGACGCTTGGCAAGGCCCTGTCGCTGGGCATGGACAAGGAGTTCGCGATCGAGACCCCGCTGATGTGGCTGACGAAGGCGCAGACGTGGGCCCTGGCCGAAGATCTCGGCGGCAAGCCGCTGGTTGATCTCATCGTGGAAGAGACGGTGACGTGCTACCTTGGCGAGCGTGGTGAGCGGCACGCCTGGGGCTATGGCTGCGGCACGTGTCCGTCGTGCGAATTGCGCCAGAAGGGATGGATGGAATGGCAATCCGGCAAGATCTGATCGCTGCGGTCGAGCAGGCCCTGGCGGGCGACTGGCAGGGCGCGCATGCGCTGGTCCAGAAGCACGAAGGCGATGCCACGGCCTGCTGGATCCATGCGTGCCTGCACAAGATGGAGCCGGACGAGGCCAACAGCCGCTACTGGTATCGCCGCTCGGGACACGCCTACGAGGAATATGCCGACCCCGGCATCGAGCTGCAGGCGATCAAGGCAGCCCTCACGTACTGAGTGGCGTGATCGCGTGTAGCTTCAACTTTCGCACATTCGAATCGGATATCCGGACCGCGATGCGGCGGCAATTCGATTCCTCAGGTGCAAACCATGTCACCCCTATCGAAACGGCTTACCGATGTCGGCATTATCGTCGGCCTGACGGCTGCTGCCACGTTCGTGATCGTCGTCACCGCCAGCTTCCTGACCTCCAGGGGAGGCTACTGGCAGGGCGTCAACCAATGGCTCGGTCTCATCAAGCGGACTGACATCGTCGGCACCGCGATCCTCACCGCGCTGGTTGCCATCGGCTATGGCTTCTGGCAGCAGTCGGGCCGCTCGCGCTGACATCGCCGGGCGCCGGCCCGCGCATGGGCTGGCGCCGGACGCCATCTTGGAATAGACAGCAGCAATCGCAGCATGTCTGGCCGGAACACCGCGCTATGAGCCGGTGCCCGCCCCTATTGGCTTGGAGAGCCCCTTGGCCGAAACCGAAAACCGTCGCCGCGTCGAGGGCGCCTTGTTCCTCGCCGCCTTCGCACTCACGATCCCTGCCGCCAACTGGCTGATCGGCAACGCCGGCACCCGGTGCGTGCCCAACGGGCCCTGCCTGATCCCCGTGGCCCCGGGCCTGATGGCGCCCTCCGGCGTCTTGATGATCGGCCTGGCGCTGGTGCTGCGCGACATGGTCCAGCGGCGGCTCGGCGTGACCGCGGCCGCCATCGCCGTTCTGATCGGTGCCGTTCTGTCGGCCGCCATCGCCCCGCCGGCGCTGGTCGTGGCGTCGGCAGTGGCGTTCCTGATCTCCGAGATGGCCGACCTCGCCGTCTATACGCCGCTGCAGCGGCGTGGGCTGATGCTCGCGGTCGTCGCAAGCAGCCTCGTCGGCCTCGTGGCCGACTCCATCGTCTTCCTCTGGCTCGCCTTCGGCAGCCTCGACCATTTGCTGGGCCAGGTGGTCGGCAAGGCCTGGATGGTGCTGGCCTCGATCCCGTTCATCGGCTGGCTCCGCCGGCGCGACGAGCGCCTCGGCATCACCGCGGCCTGAGGCGAGGCGACATGGCCAAGCCAAGCAAGAGCCGCGAGCCGCTTCTGGGCCGCATGTCGGATCTGCCGGCTTCCCCCGAGGCGGCACAGCTCGACCGCGTCCCCAATCCGCACGCCGACACGCGCTATGTGGCGCGCTTCACCGCACCCGAGTTCACCTCGCTCTGTCCGGTGACGGGCCAGCCCGACTTCGCGCATCTCGTCATCGACTACGTTCCCCACCGCTGGCTGGTGGAATCGAAATCGCTGAAGCTCTATCTCGCGGCGTTCCGCAATCACGGCGCGTTTCACGAGGACTGCACCGTGGCCATCGGCAAGCGGATCGCAGAGCTCGTCGCGCCGCATTATCTGCGCATCGGGGGATATTGGTATCCGCGCGGCGGCATCCCCATCGACGTGTTCTGGCAGACCGGCGCGCCGCCCGAGGGCATCTGGCTGCCCGAGCAAGGCGTGCCGCCCTATCGCGGACGCGGCTGATCCTTCGGGCTGATGGGCCTTCCGCGTCGGGTGCCAGGCATGCCACCCGTGCACAGATCGCGATGCTCATTCCGCCATAATCTCCAGTAGAGTTGCGCCGCTTGCCTTGGGCAAGTGGAACTCGATTGGAGACATCGAAATGCGATTCGTTTCGGCACTCGCAGCCAACGTCCTCGCACTTGCAGTTCTCGTCCCGGCCGCGCACGCGCTGCCGAAAGTCGCTGCTGGCGACTTGGGCTCGACGAGCGAAAACCTCGTGGAGCAGGTTCAGGCAGGGTGGAAGTACCACCGCTCCTGCGTTTGGCTCGGCAATGGCTGGGGCTATCGCCATCGCGGCAAGGTGATCGTGTGCCGTCCCCACCGCCCGCGCGGCGGACACTGGGTCTGGCATAGCGAAGGCGGCCGTCAGGGCTGGTACGACCAGCGCCGTCGTTCCTGGCATCACAGGAAGTGGTAATCATGAACGATGCCGCCGCATCGATGCGGCGGCTTTCGGCACGACACGAAGCGGGGCCCGGCCACAAGGCGAGGCCCCGTTTTCCGTGGTGCGTCAGGCTTGGCGCCTCCGCCGGGTCGCTGTCGCCTTACCGGCGCACGTAGACGCGGAACGTGATCTCGGCCTTCTTCTTCTCGTTGCCGGCGCGCTGGATGATCGTGCCGCAGTGATAGTACTGGGCGAAGCCGGTGATCCCGCAGGTGCGCGTATTCACCCTGAAATCCAGGTCGCGCTTGGGGTCGACGCGGTTGATGTCGATCGGATCGTCCTTCGAGACGTCCTTGTCGAGGATCTCGAGCTTCACGTCGTAGGTGCCGTGATGCACGCGCTTGCGAATGACCCAGTTGGGGCTGATTTCATTCTGGTCCTTCATCGGCTCGGTCTTGAAGACCTCGCCGGCGATCGTCACTTGGGCATAGAAGTCCGCGCCACCGGACAGATCGATGACATCGAGCGCCTTGACGCGATCGATCACGACCTCGATCTCGGCCGCGGTGGCCGCTTGCAACCCGCCGGACGCCAGCGTCGTCGCTGCCGCGACGAGTGCACCGCCAGCAAGGCGTCGCAGTGAAGTGAGAGCCGACTTGGATTGCGTCGTCATGGACCTACCCCCTCGTTGTCTACCGGACTACTGCCGAGCGGGGATTTCAATGACGAGCCAGTCCCCGCAACACTGACTTGATGCCCACAACCTAACAAGGTCGGACGACTTGTAGGAGCGTCGAGGGGGCCGTTTGCAAGGAGTTGTCGGCGACTGTTGCATCTGCGCCGCATGGCGTGAGCGCCATTGTCGCAGCCCTGGAGCCGTCAGGGATTACGACCGTCCGTTGCCTGAGGATCACGCGCCGATAGGGAATATGAGGCACGTCGTGCTGCCGAGGGCCAGCACCTTGCCGGCGCCGTCGACGAGACGGCCTTCGGCCGTCGCGATCCGCCGGCCTCGTGACGTGACCGTGCCCTCCGCCCGAACCGGCCCGGTTTGCTCGGTGATCGCCCTGACGCAGTTGACCTTGTATTCCAGGGTCGTGAAGCCTTCGCCGGCCGAGACCGTGCTGTGCACGGCGCACCCCATGCACGAGTCGAGCAGGACACCCGACCAGCCGCCATGAACGGTGCCGATCGGATTGTAATAGGCGGCACTTGGTAAGCCCGCGAAGACGGCGCTGCCGTTCTCGACCTCGGTCAGCCCGAACCCCAGCAGCGCGGTGAGCGGTGCCTGTGGAAAGCGGCCGTCGCGGATGCCCTGCATGAAGGCGAGGCCGCTGATGCGGGCGACCTCGCTCATGGGGGCGACGCCGGTTCCCGGCGGAAAGGCAGGAGCGCTGCTCATGCCCTCTCCCGCTTGAGATCCGGCGGCACGGCCTCCTCGGTGATCGCGGCAATGGCCTCGTCGAGCGACAGCACCTTCTGATCCTGGCTGCCCAGGCGCCGCACCGAGACCTTGCGCTCTTCCGCCTCGCGCTTGCCCACCACGAGAAGGATGGGAACCTTGGCCAGCGAGTGCTCGCGGACCTTGTAGTTGATCTTCTCGTTGCGCAGGTCGATCTCGACGCGCAAGCCGCGCTTGCGCAATTCCGCCGCCACCTCCTGCGCGTATTGGTCGGCCTCCGAGACGATCGTCGCCACCGTCGCCTGCGTCGGCGCGAGCCACAGCGGCAGGTTGCCGGCGTAGTTCTCGATCAGGATGCCGAGCCAGCGCTCCATCGAGCCACAGATGGCCCGGTGGATCATCACGGGCACGCGCTTCTCGCCGTCGTGGTCGATGTAGAAGGCGCCGAACCGCTCGGGCAGGTTGAAGTCCACCTGCGTCGTGCCGCACTGCCACTCGCGGCCGATGGCGTCCCGCAGAGTGTACTCGAACTTCGGCCCGTAGAAGGCGCCTTCGCCCGGGTTGATGCCGGTCTTGATCTTGCCGCCGCTCTCACGCTCGATGCGTTCGAGGACGCTCCTCATCACGCTCTCGGCCCGATCCCACATGTCGTCCGTGCCAACCCGTTTCTCGGGCCGGGTCGACAGCTTGACGACGAAGCTGTCGAAGCCGAAGTCGGCGTAGGTGGTCAGGATCAGGTCGTTGATCTTGAGGCACTCCGCCTCCATCTGCTCGTCGGTGCAGAAGATGTGCGCGTCGTCCTGCGTGAAGCCACGCACGCGCATGAGGCCGTGCAGCGCGCCCGACGGCTCGTAGCGGTGCACGCAGCCGAACTCGGCGAGCCGCAGCGGCAGGTCGCGATAGCTCTTCAGGCCGTGCTTGTAGATCTGCACGTGGCCCGGGCAGTTCATCGGCTTGATGGCGAAGACGCGCTCGTCCTCGGTATCCTCGCCGGCCGACTGCGAGGCGAACATGTTCTCCTTGTACCAGCCCCAGTGTCCGGATGTTTCCCACAGCGACTTGTCGAGCAGCAGCGGCGCATTCACCTCCTTGTAGTCGGCCCTGAGGCGCCGGCGCATGTAGGCGATCAGCTCCTGGAAGATCGCCCAGCCCTTGGGATGCCAGAAGACGACGCCGGGGCCTTCCTCCTGGAAGTGGAACAGATCCATCTCGCGGCCGAGCTTGCGGTGGTCGCGCTTCTCCGCTTCCTCCAGCATGTGCAGGTAGGCCGCCAGGTCCTTGTCGCTCGCCCAGGCGGTTCCGTAGATGCGCTGGAGTTGCGGGCCCTGCGCGTCGCCGCGCCAGTAGGAACCGGCAAAGCGCATGATCTTGAACGCGCTGCCGATTTGCCCCGTCGAGGTCATGTGCGGGCCGCGGCACAGGTCGAGCCATGTGCCTTGCGAGTAGATCTTGACGTCTTCCCCCGCGGGGATGGCGTCCACCAGCTCCACCTTGAAGAGTTCGCCCTTGTCGCGGAAATGCGCCTTGGCCTTGTCCCGGCTCCACACGTCCTTCGTGAACGGGGCGTTGCGCTGGATGATCTCGCGCATGCGCTTTTCGATCTTGGGCATGTCGTCGGGGTGGAACGGTTCCGCCTTTGCGAAGTCGTAGAAGAAGCCGTTCTCGATCACGGGACCGATCGTCACCTGCGTGCCGGGCCAAAGGTCCTGGACGGCCTCGGCGAGCACGTGCGCGCAATCGTGCCGGATGAGTTCCAAGGCCTCCGGATCCGTGTGCCCGACAAAGCGGATCTCCGCATCGGCCGTGATGGGGTCGGCGAGGTCGGACAACACCCCGTTCAGCGTCATCGCGACGGTGCGCTTGGCCAGTGACGGCGAGATCGACTTGGCGATGTCGAGGCCGGTGGTGCCGGACGCTGCGGATCGCTTTGCGCCATCGGGAAATGTCAGGGTGATCTCGGTCATCGCACCGTCTCCTCTCAATCGCTGCATACCAAGCAGGTAAGATGGTAAATCGGCCGGTTTCGGCCGGAAGGCGTGCTTTTGCGCTCTCGGGCGCGCCCGGTCAAGCGCGCTGCGGTCGCTGTTGCCGCCAAAAAACCTTGCCAAGGCCGCAAATCGGTCGCTAACAATCGGACTTCTAGTCACGGAGGGAAGAGCCGTTGCCGTGAGACGACCGTGCCGGTGCCGGAGGGGCATGGCACGCCAAGCTCGGGGCGACAGACGTTATCAACTTGGGGCCTGCACAAGGAAGCAGGGGGCTGAGCGCGGGGCCGATCCCAGTCTGTGATCTTTGGATGCCGGTGGCGTGTGCGCTGCCGGATGCAGTCCCCCTTGGGGCCGCACGTTCCACTGCGGGTGGTGGAACAGGTGGTGCTCCATCGGAGGATACCTCGCATGTCGCCTATCCGATTTCGCCTGTCCCGCAGCGTTCTTGCTGCCGGTTTGCTCGGCGCGCTGATCGCGTCACCCGTCATGGCCCAGGACCAGCGCTTGGCCCAGGTCGGCGATTCCAACCACCGCAAGGTCACGCGCACCGCCGCGCAGCAGAAGCCGAAGGGCAAGCTGCACAAGCTCGCGATCCAGGTGGACGAGAGCAAGCCCGAGGTCATGAACCTCGCGATCAACAATGCGCAGAATGCCATTACCTACTTCAAGTCGAAGGGTGAGCGCATCGCTGTCGAGATCGTCGCATTCGGCCCCGGCCTGCACATGCTGCGGCAGGATACGAGCCCGGTGAAGGCGCGCATCGCCGAACTCTCGCTGGCCGAGCCTGCGATCACGTTCTCTGCCTGCGGCAACACGCACGCCAAGCAGAGCAAGGCCGAGAACAAGAAGATCTCCCTGATCACCGAGGCGCACGTCGTGCCGTCGGGCGTCGTACGGCTGATGGAGCTCCAGTCCAAGGGGTACGCCTACCTGCGTCCATGAACGCGGCTCGTCGTCCCTGGAAAACAATGGAGCACGTCTAATGCGAGTCATTCGCCTGTTGTGTGCGTCTGCCCTGCTGTGGGCGGCCGCCGCGCTCACGTATCCGGCTCTGGCCGAAGAGACGCCGGCCAAGTCCGGTGGAGCCGACGCATCGCGCATCCTCGTGGCGCAGGCCCAGGTCAAGGACAAGACGCAGCGCCGCTACGTCCCCCGCACCACGGGCTCGGAAGCCAAGCGCAAGGAAGTCATCAACGCATGGACCGTCGGTCTGGCGGCAGGTCGCATCGAGGGCGCACCGCTGTTGCTGGCCGCCGAACTCGCGCGCGTTCTCGACGATGGCGACGACATGCGCGTTCTGCCCATCATCACGCGCGGGCCGTTCGACAACATCTTCGACCTGCTCTACCTGCGCGGCGTGGACGCGGCGATCGTCTATGCGGACATCCTCGAGCATTTCAAGAAGAACGCCGAGGTCGCCGGCATCAACAAGCGCGTCAACTACCTCATGAGCATGTTCCCCTCGGAACTGCACATCTTTGCGCGCCCCGAGATCAAGTCGCTCGCCGACCTCGCGGGCAAGCCGGTCAACTTCAACACCAAGGGCACGGCCGCCGCCTATAGCGGTCCCCTGATGCTGGAGCGGCTGGGCGTCAAGGTGGACGCGCGCTTCGACCCTCACAGCGTGGCCATGTCGGAGATGAAGAAGGGGCCGGCCTACGCGGCGACGGTGTGGGTATCGTCCAAGCCCCTGGCGCCGTTCCTCAAGGGCAAGTTCCCGCCGGGCTTCAAGTTCCTGCCGGTCAACTACGACGAGAAGCTGGAGTACTACCTGCCCAGCTACCTCGAGCACGCCGACTATCCCGCGATCATCCCGGAAGGCACGCGCATTCCGACCATCTCGGTGCCGGCCGTTCTCGCCGTGTACGACTGGCCTCTCGAGACGGACCGGGGCCGGCGCATGCTGCGCTTCGTCGACTATCTCATGAAGCGCTTTCCAAAGCTCCAGAAGGAGGCCGGCTACCATCCCAAGTGGAAGGACGTGAACCTGGCCGCTGTCGTGCCGGGCTGGCAGCGCTTCAAGCCCATGCAGGATCGCCTCGACAAGCTGAAGGCGGAAAGCGTGCGCAGCAGCGCGATCGGCCGCATCGACGCCACGCTTGCCCGCAAGCAGGCCGCTGCCGCCGCCCCCGATAATCCCGCCGAGCAGGAACGGCTGTTCCGCCAGTTTCTGCAGTGGGCCAAGCAGAAGCAGCGGCAATGACGAGGCGCGCGGAACCAAGAAAGGGGGGAGTGAAATGACACGGGAAAAAAGATCGAGGCTTGGGGTCGCTACCCAACTCGCGCTGGGAACGGGGGCGGCCGTGCTCGTGCTCGCCGTTGTCGACGGGCCTGTCCGCGATGCCCAGGCGCAGGGCACACGCGCGCACTTGAACGGCAGCATGATGCCCTTGCGCGGACCGCGGCCATTGCCCGAGCCGGTGCAGGCGACGCTGAGCATCACCGCCCCCGCCGTGATCCTCGTCACGCCGTCGTCGGAAGCGCGGCTGGAGATCGCCGTGGGTCCGCCCGCCGCCATTCCACCGGCGAGTTTCCTGCGGCTGCGCGGCCTGCCGCCCTACGTCGCATTAAGCGAAGGCCATGCCGTCGCCTCCGGCGTCTGGTCGGTGCCGCTGCGGGCGTTGTCGGCATTGCGTGCCGTCATTCCCGCCGGCGCCTCCGGCCGCACGGAGTTCTCCATTTCGCTCGTGACGATCGACGGCGAGGTGGTCGCTGAAACGAAGTCGGCGCTCATGATCGGGGCAGCCGGCCTCATCGCCCCGCAGGCGACGCGGCGGGCCGCGTCCAAGGAGGCGCCCATGCCGCGTGCCAGTGTGGCGCGCGTCACGCCGCCGCCACCCCAAACCGAGGCAAAGCCTGAGATCACGCCGGCATTGCCGACGCCGCCCGCACTCTCGGCCGACGCGCAGCGGCGCGCGACGGGCCTGTTGGCGCGCGGCGCGGGGCTTCTGGGGGAAGGCAATCTGGCCTCTGCACGCCTCGTGCTCGAGCGGGCCGCCGAGATCGGCCTGGCCGAAGCCGCGTTCCTGCTCGCCGAGACGTACGACGCCGCAGAACTCGGTCGGTTCCGCGTGCATGGCGTGCAGCCCGATCCGGTCAAGGCGCGCACCTGGTACGAGCGGGCGCGCGACCTGGGCAGCCGCGAAGCCGCGCAACGGCTGAGTGTCTTGTCGATCGGACGCTGAGGACGGCGGCGGTTCAGCGCGCGCGCTGGAGCCCCGGCGGCGCACGCAGGGCGTAGCGGCCGATGAGGGAGAGGATCTTCCAGCCGGCAAGGATCGTCCCCTTGACGGTGCCGGAGACTTTGGACGTGCCGATCCGGCGACGATAGCGCACGGGCACCTCGCGCACGGCAAGACCGGCGATGGCGCCCTTGATCTGCATTTCCACGGTCCAGCCATAGGTGCGGTCGGCCATGCCCAGCCGTGCGAGGCTATCGGCGCGAATGGCACGGAACGGCCCCAGATCGGTGTAACCGACGCGCCAGATCAGCCGGATCAGCCGTGTCGCAAGCCAGTTGCCGAAGCGCTGCTGCGGCATCAGCGATCCTGCCTCGCGTTCCCCCAGCACGCGCGAGCCGATCACCATCTCCGCCTCGCCCGCCAGGATCGGCGCGACGATGTCGTCCATGTCCTGGGGATAGTCGCTGTAGTCGCCGTCGAGAAACACCACGATGTCGACCGTGCCCGCGCGCGCGATGCCCGCCAGGCACGCAGCCCCGTAGCCCGGTTCCGGCTGCCGCACGACCACCGCGCCGCCGCTGGCCGCAATGGCAGCGGTCCGGTCGGTCGAGCCGTTGTCGGCGACGACGACGAGATCGACCCAGCCGGGAATGTCGGCCAGCACGCGGCCGATCGCGCGCTCCTCGTTGAGCGCGGGAATGACGACGGCGATGGAGTGACCTTGCTTCATGTGCGGTTTGCGGCCCTGCGGCGCCAGTGCGTGACGGCCTCGGTTGCGAGCAGGAGCCAGATCGGCAGCCAGATCAGCCACACGACCCGATCCCGGAACACGGGATAGCTGCCGATCGCCGCATAGTGGAACGAGACATAATAGAGCGGCAATGTCACGGCCATGGCGATCACGCTCCACCGCGGTGCGAACGGCAGGAACGGCAGCGTCCACAGCGTGTACCAGGGAAATTGCGCTGGGCTGAGAAGAACGAGCGCCAGGGTTACGAGGGCGACGCGCCGCAAGAGGTCGGCGACATCGGCGACCGGCCGCACGCTGGCCGCCAGCGCGATCCCCGCCGCCGATAGGGCGAGCAGGCCCCGCGCGAGGCGGCCGGCGGGCCAGTCCCCGTGCCCTCCCGCATCGAGGCCGACCTGGATCAGATCGCGAAGTCCCGGCAGCAGCGCGCTGTTGGCCTGCCATTGCTCGGCGTAGGCGAGGAAGCCGGATCGCGCGTCGAGCCCGCCCAGGACGATGGGGACCGCCCAGGCCACGCAAAGACCGGCGAGCAATGCCACCGCCAAGGCGCCGCGCCACGGCCGCGTCGTAAGTGGACGCAGCAACAGGGGCGCGAGCAGGACGGGCCAGACCTTTACGCCCACGGCCAGGCCGAGCACGGCCGCCGACGACACGAAGCGGCGACGCCCGGCAAGATACACCGCCAGCACGACGAAGAGCATCAAGACGCCCTCCATGTGCCCGGAGTTGAACAGCTCCTTGATCGCGAGCGGGTTCCACCAGTAGAGCGCGACCCACAGCAACGGCCGCCCCGTCGCGCGCAGCAGCCAGAGCAGCAGCACCAGGACGCCGGCATCGGCGGCCAGCAGGATCCCGCGCCAGGCCTGCAGGCTGAACGGCTCGACGAGGTAGGCGAGCGCGAACGCACCTTGCGCCACCGGGGGATAGATCGTCTTCAGCATCGCGTGATTGACGCGCTCCACGATCGGCCAGGAGCGCACGGCGAGTTCCGAAAGAGCAGTTCCTGGCGCGGCGTGGGCTGCCTCCCCCGGCGAGACGCGATAGGGACTGATGCCGTTCGCCACCATCGCACCCTCGAAGAGATAGCGCTGCTGATCGTCCTCGAGCGCTGGCACCGTCGCAAACATCATGAGCCGCAGAACGAGGCCGATCCCCACGACGAGCCAGAGGCAGGTGCGCTGCGTGCGGGGCGTGGCCCGAAGGGACCATGCGACGAGCGGCTTGAGCACGAGGAAGGCAAGTCCGGCCGTCACCAGTCCCGCGGCCAGAGGCAATGACGGGAGCTTCCCCAGTGGCAAGTCCCAGTCGAAGCGGTGTGCATGGAAGGCGAGCGCGCCCGCAAGCACCGCCATCACCCCGCCGACGCTGCACCACAGGCCGACGAGGACGAGGGGATGGCT
Organism: Hyphomicrobiaceae bacterium; assembly: GCA_041397775.1. Classification (GTDB taxonomy): domain Bacteria; phylum Pseudomonadota; class Alphaproteobacteria; order Rhizobiales; family Hyphomicrobiaceae. Next base: position 27,045 of record JAWKWB010000010.1, read on the forward strand.
GCTTCCGGCGCCGGCATGGGGTGGGCTAGGGCTCAGTGCATCCTCCAGGAAACGTCCGCTTGCCGGCGTGTCATGCGCGTTTCTCGGACACGCGGCACGAACAACCCGAACGCCAATAAAGCATTGCGGATTGAGATGAAGTCACAAATGCGCTACCGCGACCGTGCGGTGCAATTGATGGGTGGGTTCGATTCGGTGACGTCTGCTGAGACGCCGTTCTTGCTGGGCTGGGAGGAGTGGTTGTCGCTCCCCGATCTCGGCTTGCCCGCGATCAAGGCCAAGATCGATACCGGTGCGCGCACGTCGTCGCTGCACGCTTTTCTCGTCGAGACATTCGGGCCTGCCGACAAGCCGCGCGTGCGCTTTGCCGTCCACCCCGTCCCCGGCCGCGACGACATCCAGGTCAGCTGCGTCGCCGACATCATCGATCGTCGCGAGGTGACGAGCTCGAACGGCGAGAGCGAGTTGCGCTACGTCATCCGAACCGACGCGCGCATGGGCGATCGGACCTGGCCGATCGAGCTGACGCTCGCCAATCGCGAAACGATGGCCTATCGCATGCTGCTCGGCCGGCAGGCGATCCAGGACGGCATGCTGGTCGATCCGGCAGGCTCGTTCCATCAGCCGCGGCTGTCCTACGGTCTCTATCAGGCCGCCACCCGCACGGCGGCGTCCCTGCGTCCGCTCCACATCGGATTGATGACGCGCCGTCCTGAAATTCCCTCCAACCGCCGCCTCGTGCGCACGGCGGAGGCACGCGGCCATCACGTGACGATCCTCGATCGCTCGCGGCTGTCGCTGTTCATCGCCCCGCGCGAGCCTGCGCTGTATGTCGATGGGCGCCCGATGACCGATCTCGATGCGGTCGTCGTGCGCTCCGGCCGCGCGCTCGGCAGTTTTTCGCAGGCCGCTGTCCGCATGTGCGAGACCCTGGGGGCCTACGCCATCAATCCGGCCGACGCGCTTGCCCGCCTCGCCGATCCGCTCGCGCGCCGCCTCGTCATGGCGCGCGCTGGCGTGCCGGTGCCCGAGGCGGTCGTCAATCATTCCGATCTGCTGAAGGCGACGCGACGCGACGAGCCCGTCCTGGCCGACAGCGTGGGGCTCCTGGGGCGTGGCCGGCTGACACGGCTCGCCATCGTCGGCAACCGGTGCCTGGCCGCCCTGATACGCCCCGAGGCCGGTCCACTGGACGATGCGGAGGGCTGGCAGCCCGCGTCCGCCGATATCCCCGAGGCGCGGCCGATGCGGGTCGCCGCAGAGCAGGCCGCAGCCGCGCTGGGCCTGGGCCTGTGCGTCGTCGATGTCGTGGAGACACGGCAGGGGCCGCTCGTCGTGGGTATCAGCACCAACGTCTCGATCGCCCAGTTCGACCGCATTGCGCAAACCTCGCTCGCAGAGGCCATCGTCGTGCATCTGGAGATGGCGGCGCGCATGCGTGCCGTCCGCGTCGAGGGCTAGGCGGCATCGGTGGCCGGCCCTCACTTGCGATCCTTGGGCAGGGCCTTGGCGAGGTCGGGCCGTCGCTCGCGCGTGATCCGCTCTGCCTCCGCGCGCCGCCACGCCGCGATACGCGCATGATCGCCTGACAGCAGGATCTCGGGAATGGTCATGCCTTCCCAGTCGCGCGGCCGCGTGTATTGCGGATATTCGAGCAGCCCCGTCTCGAAGCTTTCCTCGCTGAGCGAAGTCTCGCCGCCCAAGACGCCCGGCAGCAGTCGCACGCACGCATCGAGCATCACCATGGCAGCCAGCTCGCCGCCGGAGAGCACGTAGTCGCCGAGGGAAATCTCGCGCAATCCGCGGCTCGTAACGACGCGCTCGTCGACGCCCTCGAAACGTCCCGCGAGAAGCATGACGCCGGGGCCTGCCGCCAACTCCCGCGCGATCTCCTGCCGGAAGGGCTCGCCGCGTGGCGACAGGTAGATCGCGGGTAAGTTCGGATCGGCAGCGCGCGCTGCGTCGATGGCCGGGCACAGGACGTCGGCGCGCATCACCATGCCGGCACCGCCGCCGGCCGGCGTATCGTCCACCTGCCGGTGCCGGCCGAGCCCGAAGTCCCTGGGATTGGTCGTCGACAGCCGCCACACGCCGCGCTCGAGCGCCTGCCCTGTGAGCGATATGCCCAGCGGACCTGGAAACATTTCCGGGAATATCGTCAGCACGTGCGCCCGCCAGGACGCGGCAGTCGGCTCGCTCATCGTGAAAGGCCTCGTTGCACGGCAAATACCAGCGCGGTTGCAATGCGCGCGGTTGCCGCTCGCAAGGAACCCATGCGGCGGCTAATGTCGGCCTGTCAAGAAGCGCATCCCCGACCCGTGCGCGAAGGCGGAGCCCACATGACGAAGCCGAAACCGAACATCCTCTTCATCATGGCCGACCAGCTTCGCTGGGACTACCTCGGCTGCACCGGTCATCCTCACGTCAGGACGCCCCGCATCGATGCCCTGGCGCGCCGGGGTGTCGTCCTCTCGCGCACCTACATCCAGGCGCCCGTCTGTGGCGGCTCGCGCATGAGCTTCTATTCCGGCCGCTACAGCATCACGCACGGCGCCTCCTACAACAATTTCCCCCTGCGTATCGACGAGTGGACCATCGGCGACTATCTGCGCCCGCAGGGCTACCGTTGCGTGCTCGTCGGCAAGACGCATTTCAAGCCCGACACCGAATCCATGAAGCGCCTGGGCATCGATCCCGGCACCAATCCCGGCCTGCCCTACTGGCAATGCGGCTTCGAACCATTCGAACGCGACGATGGCCTGCATCCGGAGGTGGACGGCAGGCTTGCGGGTGCCGATCCTGCCTACAACGCTTTCCTGCGCCAGCTCGGCTATTCCGGCGAGAACCCCTGGCATTCCTGGGCCAACGCGGCGGAGGGGCCGAACGGCGAGATCCTGTCGGGCTGGTCCATGCGCAACGCGCGCCTGCCCGCCCGCATCCCGGAAAAGCACTCAGAAACGGCCTACATGACCGACCGGGCGCTCGCCTTCCTGGATCAGGCCGGCGATACGCCCTGGTGCCTGCATCTCTCCTACATCAAGCCGCACTGGCCTTATCTGGCCCCCGCCCCCTATCACGCCATGTATGGGCCCGAGCATGTGATCGCCCCCAACCGGGGCGAGGCCGAGCGCGCCGACCCGCATCCCGTGATGGCCGCGTTCATGGCGCACGAGGAGAGCGTGAACTTTGCCCGCGACGAGGTGCGCGAAACGGTGATCCCCACGTACATGGGCCTCATCTCGCAGTTCGATCATCACGTCGGCCGCATCGTCGATCGCCTGGAGGCGACGGGGGAGATCGATAACACCATCATCGTCGTGACCTCCGACCATGGCGACTATCTGGGCGACCACTGGCTCGGCGAAAAGGATCTCTTCCACGAGGAGATCGTGCGCATTCCCATGATCGTCGTCGATCCCCGCCCCGAGGCCGACCCCACGCGCGGCACCACCGTGGACGCCTTCGTGGAGTCCATCGATCTCGCGCCCACGTTCCTCGACTGGGCGGGCGGCGCGCCGCAGCCGCATCGCCTCGAAGGCGTCTCGATACGCCCGCTGCTGGCCGGCGAGGTGCCGGCGGGCTGGCGCGAAGCGGTCTATTGCGACAGCAATTTCGCGATCCGCCACGCACGCCGCACACTGGGGCTGGAAGTGCCGGAGGCGCGCGGGTTCATGGTGCGCACGGCGGCGTGGAAATACGTGCATTTCCCCAAGCACCCGCCACAGCTTTTCGATCTCGCAGGAGATCCGCACGAGTTGCACGATCTGGGCGCCTCGCCCGGGCACGCCGAAGTGCGCGCCGCGATGAAGGACCTGCTGTTGGACTGGGCCTTGTCGCGCCGCACGCGAACGACCATCACCGACGAATTCATCGCCCAGGCGACGGGATCGGCCAAGAAACGCGGCTATCGTTTCGGCGAGTGGTGAGCGCGATCGGCCGGCCGGCCGCCAAGCCGCCTCAGTCCATCGAGATCTTCTTGCTGCGGCCCTTCTTCACTTCGCTGCGACGCACCTTGGAGTCCACGCGCCGCTTCTTGGAAGCCAGGGTCGGCCGCGTCTTGACGCGGGGTTTGGGTTCCTTCGACGCTGCGTCGATCAGCTCCTGCAGCCGGGCGCGTGCGTCGGCGCGGTTCTGCTCCTGCGTGCGGAAACGATCCGCGCGGATCACCAGAATGCCGTCTTTCGTCAGGCGCTGTCCGGCGAGGCGCACGAGGCGGATGCGGACGGGCTCGGGCAGGCTCGGCGAGGCGATGGCGTCGAAGCGCAGTTCGACGGCGGTGGAGACCTTGTTGACGTTCTGGCCACCGGGCCCCGACGCGCGGATGAACTGCTCGTCGAGTTCGGCTTCGGGGATGACGATCTGCTGCGGGCGGTATGTCATGGCGCGGCACTTTATGCGATCCGGACCTTGGTTGTCGCGCGAAACTCCGGGCGCATCTCACCGCGGTGCGTCCACCACGGCTGCCGTGAACGCCTCCGTATAGTCCATCAGCCGGTCCAGGGCCTCGCCGGCCTCGCTCGCATCGCCATTTGCGATCGCGCGGGCCTGCTCGGCATGCATGCGCGCACACAGCGGCAGGTCGATCGCCGCCTTGTAATGCTCGTACCAGAAGCGGCGGGATTGCCCGTTGATGAGCCGCATGGCCGCCGCGGCGAACTCGTTGTGGGCAGCCTCCAGCAGTAGCAGGTTGAAGGCACGGTCGTGGCGCATGAAGGCGATGTCGTCGTCGGCCTTGGCGGCGGTGTCCATGCCATCGGCGATGGCTCGTAGCGCCTCGCGCTGATCCGCGGTTGCCCGTTCGGCCGCCGCCCGCGACAGCAGTCGCTCGATTTCGCGGCGCACCTCCAGCACCAGAAGCTGCTTGGCGGGGTCGCTGCACGTCACCAGGATGCCCCGGCGCGGCTGGATCTCGACGAGGCCCTCGCGTGCGAGCCGCTGCAGCGCCTCCCGCGTCGGCGTGCGACCCAGGCCGAGCTGCTCGGCAAGCTCGTGCTCGGAGACACGCGCGCCCGGCGCGATCTTGAGCGTGACGATCTGTTCTTCGAGCGCGACATAGGCCTGCTCGGTCATGGGGGCGTCGCTGGCGGCCTCCAGTGCCGGCCCTGGCGAGGCCAGGTGGCCGCCCGTTTGACGGTGTGTGCTCACAGATACTTGCTCACGATGTCCGATGTCTCCTTGGAGGTAACGACGGGAACGATCTCGAAGTCCGCGAGATCGGCCCAATTCAAGATCCATTCCTGCAGCAGCCGCGCGTCGTCGCACTCCATGAGCTGGAAGCAGCGGTCGAAATTCGTCTCGATCCAACTGCCCACATATGTCAGGCCGTCCGGCGCCAGGCGGCCCTTCTCGCGAAAGCGCCGGTAGACGGCCTTCGCATCCCGGCCCTTGAAGTGTTCGATGACCATGAACAGCATGCGCGTTCCGCCTTAGATTTGTTTGCGCTTCTGCACCATCTTGGCGAACTTCTCGTACTCGTCTTCCTTGACCGTGTAGGAGTGATCGTCGTCGGGGAACGACCCTTCCTTCACCTCCTTGATGTACTCCTTGATGCCCGAAACGGCCACCTCGGTCAGCTTGGCATAGCGCTTGGTGAACTTCGGCTTGAAGTCCGTGAAGACGCCGAGCAGGTCGTGGCACAGCAGGATCTGTCCGTCGGTGCCCACGCCCGCGCCGATGCCGATCGTCGGGATCGTCAACTGCTCGAGATCAGCTCGCGATCTGGCCGGCACGGCCTCGAACTCAAGCATGAAGCAGCCGGCATCCTCGATCGCGAGTGCATCCTCGAGGATTTTCATCGCGGCCTTCGCGGTGCGGCCCTGGATCTTGAAGCCGCCGAACATCGCGATGGTATGCGGCGTCAGGCCGATGTGGGAGGCGGTGGGAATGCCCGCATCGACCAGCGCCTTGAGGATATGCGCCTGCGAGCGGCCACCTTGCGGCTTCACCGCATCCGACAGCGCCTCCTGCATGAAGCGGGTGGCATTGACCAGTGCACGGTCGACGGTGTTGTAGCTCTGGTAGGGCATGCATCCCAGAACGAACGTGTTGGGGGCGCCGCGCCGGATCGCCTGGGCGTGCATCACCATCATGTCCATGGTGGCGGGGACCGTGGATTTGTGCCCGTGCGCGATCATGGCCAGGCTGTCACCGACCACCGCGACGTCGACACCGGCCATTTCCGCCCATTGCGCGGCCGTGTAGTCGGGAACCGACATGTAGACGAACTTCTCGCCTGTCGTCTTGGAGGCGCGGATCTCGGTGATCGTGCGCTTCTCGCGCTTGGCGGCGGCCACGGCGGGGGCGGGGGATTTCGACATTTCGGGCGGTTCCCTGGGGGCGTCGTGTTGCACCTGTTGCAAGTGCGGCAGCTTGATATATCAGGGCATGGTAGTGGTCCGCGACTGCCGGTCAAGGCAGGTCGGTTGCTATGCCAGGGACAGGGGAAGGCCCGCACGGGGCGCGTGGTAAGCAACAGCCGGACGTGGGATGCGCGATGCGTTCAGGCGCGTGAGTGCCTTGGGGGGGACGGCCTGCCGCAGGTTCTAGGTCACTTCCCGGCTAGCGCGCAGCTTGCGCAACTGCATCAGGAAAACCGCGAGGCAGGCGGCAAAGAACACGAAACCGAGCGCGCCCTGCCAGCGCTCCGCGCCGCTCGCGGCAAAAGCCATCACGGCGCCGCCGGTCGCCAACACGCCCGAGGTGATCGCCAGGGTGATCAGCCAGCCTTTTCCGATGGCGAAGGCCTGCGCGTTCTGCGCCTCGCGCAGCGTCATGTGTACATCGGTACGTTCCAAGCCGCGCGAGAGCGAGAATATGTAGAGATTGAAGATCAGACCGAAGACGACGCCGAGGCCCACGTAGGTCAGGAGGCCCGCGCCGGGAATGAGCTGAAATGCCGTGACGAGCAATGGAATGCCGATCATGAACATCGCCATGTAGGCCTTGCGCACCCGGTCGCGCAGTCGCTGCGCAGACGCCTCGTCGCCGATGACACGGCCTTTCGACCAGATGCCGGCGGGGAAGAACAGCGTGCGGCCCTGGTCGTCGGTCTTGAACATCGATGCTGCCAGGCTATCGAAATAGCGGGTGATGTAGCGCATGGGGCCGTCTCCAAGTTCGTAGCGGTGTCGCGTCAGAAATAATGATCAATGTTCATTAAAACAAATCACAACTCGGTGACGCCGCGGCCCCCGTGGCGGTTGAGCCGTTCCACGCCATTCTAACCCTCATGCCGCAGAGCTTTGGGCGCATGCCACGCGCTGTCATGGTGACGTCGCTCGCCGGCTGATATATCTGGCTCGTCGCAAGACATCGAAGCAGGCGCGACCGCGCGTCTGGAACGAGGGAGCAAGCAAGCGCCAATGCAACTCGAGACGTGGGCGTCGCTGGGCGTCTTCGCAGCGATGATCCTCGCCAACGCGCTCTACGGCTTGACCGCGAGCGGTCATTTCCCGGCCGAGCATCGCGCGGCGGCCCTGCGCCGCGGCGCAGGAGCGGTCGTGCTGTGGGGCAGCATGATCGTCGCCGTCGCCGCGACCGGGTTGGCCGTCCACTATGCATGGCGGCATGTGCCGTGGCACTGGGCCATCATCGCAGGCGGCGGCATGCTGCTGATCGCACCGCTCGTCCTGCAATGGTTCTCCGACGCATTCGTCGATGGCTGGGGCGCGCTTCTCGTGTTCTCTGGCCTAGCCGCCGTCCTGGTCGCCGTCTCCGTGGCGCTCTGAGCTACCCGCCCGTCGCCCCGCGTTCCGCGCCGAGGCGCTGTTCGAACGTCGCCACCCATTCGAACTGCTCCTCCATCTCCGGTACGACGTAGCCGCGCGCGGCCGAGATCCGGTCGAAGGCGTCCTGCGTCGCGAGCCCCTCGTGGACGAGGACACAGCCCGCGAGCAGCGGCGAGCGCCCGAGGCCGGCGTAGCAGTGTATGGCGATCGCCTGGTCCTGGCGCAGGCACGCGCCGATCTCGGCGGCGAGCAGCTTCACAGCCTCGAAGCTCGAGGGGACCCCATGATCGGTGACGGGAAGCCAGCGGAAATCCATGGCGGCCGCGCGGCACAGCTCGGCTTCGGTATCGAGCCCCAGTGACTGCGCCTCGCGCTCCCCCAGCAGGCTCACGACGAGATCGACGCCCTGTGCACGCAGCCAGTCGAACGTGTCGGGATGTGGTCGCGGGATCACCGTCAAGCGGCCGGGGAAGGGCAATTCGACCCACGACAAGCGGCTTGGCATCATGTCTTGCAACTCCGGAGATTGGTCGGGCGGGACCAGTGGCCTGTCGCACCAAAATAGCCCCATAGCCACGACCGCTTGCCGATTTTGGCGCGACATGAGAGCCACGAGATGAATCATGAGCTTTGTGCGGCGTTCATCGCGCCTTGATTGAGGACACGTTGCCGCACGGACTGGCCGATTAAGGCGCGACGCCGCACGAGGGCAAAGCAGTGTCGTCAGGTGCCCCTGATCCGCTCCCTGATCTGCTCGAACAGCGTGGCCGGACCGAGGCGGCGCATCGCGTCGTCCCACTGCAACGCGCGCTCGTTGATCCAGAAGCTCGCGTCGCTGGAGGGCAGCCGTTCGGCCCAACGCACGAGCCCGCCCGAATTGAAGAGGGCGAGCATCGCAACGACGATCACGATGATCAGGGCCGCATCGCGGGCACGCCCGGGTCGCATGCCGTGCTCGAGTTCTTCGGTGCCCAGATCCATGTCCCTCGTTGCCATGCGCGATCCTCAGAACTGGAAATAGATGAAGGGCGCCGTCGCATCGCCACCCAGGAGTTCGATGGCGAGCAGGATCGCACCGGCCAGCAAGCCCACGAGCCAAGCCGGCAGCCGCTGGTAGAGGCGGTCCAGTCGCTCCAGCATGTCGGGGGGCGTGAACTGCACGGTGAGGCCGATGGCGATGAGGCCCATGAGCGGCGGCGTCACCAGCGTCGCGGGCGCGTCGAGGCGGCCCAGCCCCGCCAGCACCTCGCCGGCGCGCGTCACGTTCTCGGCGCGAAAGAAGATCCAGCAGAAGCAGACGAAGTGGAAGATCGCCAGGATGCTGAGCACGCGCCGCCAGGGCGGGCGCTCGATGCGGCCGCGCGCGACGTGCACGCCGGCAGCCATCCGCTCCAGCGCCAGCATGCCGCCATGCAGTGTCCCCCAGATGACGAATTTCCACGCCGCGCCGTGCCAGATGCCGCCCAGGACCATGGTGAGGATCAGGTTGCGGTAGGTGCGCAGCGTCGTCCCGTGGCTGCCGCCGAGGGGGATGTAGAGGTAGTCGCGCAGCCAGCTCGACAAGGACATGTGCCAGCGCCGCCAGAACTCCGCCAGTGTCTCGGCGCGATAGGGTTGGTTGAAATTCCGCTGGAAGCGGTACCCGAGCAGCGCCGCCACGCCGATGGCGATGTCGCTGTAGGCGGAGAAGTCGCAGTAGATCTGCACGGCATAGCCGTAGACGGCGGCAGCCAGATCGAGCGCCCCGAAGGCCGTCGGATCGAAGAAGACCTTGTCCACCAGCTCGACCGCGAGCCAGTGGGCGACGACGGATTTCTTGAACAGGCCCCACAGGATCAGCATCACACCGAGGCCCACGAAGACGCGGGAGGGCCGCGGCGGTCGCTCGAGCTGCGGCAGGAAGGCGGCCGCGCGCACGATGGGACCAGCGACGAGGTGGGGAAAGAACGAGATGAAGAACATGACGTCGACCAGCGGTCGCGCCCGGTCGAGATCGCCGCGATGGAGATCGACGATGTAGGAGATGCCCTGGAACGTGAAGAACGAGATGCCGATCGGCAGGACGATCTCCAGCAGGGGGATCTCGCGTGCAAGCCCCGCCGCCCGCAGCAGCGCGTTCATCTCCTCGGAGAACCAGCCGTAGTATTTGAAGAAGCCGAGCACGACGAGATTGAGCGCGATACCCAGTGCCAGCACGCGCGATTGCCAGGGCGTGCCGCGCCACCGCTCGATGAGCCGTCCGATGCCCCAGTTCAGCACCACGCTGCCCAGCAGCAGGAACGCCAGGCGCCAGCTCCAGTAGGCATAGAAATAATAGCTGGCTGCGATGATCGCCAGCTTGTGCAGCGTGTGGCGTCCGATCAGGACGAGCCCCCACGAGAGTGGCCAGACCACCAGGTAGAACAGCAGGAACGTGAGGGTGGGAAAGACCATGCGCGCTGCTGCCTACCTCACCGGACGCCGGTAGCCGGCCAGCAATCGCGCATAGAGCGCATCGGCGGTGCGCCAGTACCCGGCCTTCTGGAAGTGAACGCGGTCCTTGCCTATCAGCCCCTGGCGGAACCAGCGATCGGCACCGCATTCCCGCTCGGTGAGCGCAGACCAATCGAAGAACAGCACGCCGCGGCGCCGGGCGATCTCGCGCTGGATCTCGCGCACGAGAGGGAGCGCGGCGGGCGTGTGCCAGCGGCACAAGCCCCGATCCTCCGCGCGAGCGAGTTCGTCGTAATCGCGGCGTTCGTCGGCGGTCAGCGGATGGCAGGGAGCCGTGTCCGCCGGGTCGGGTTCGACGGGCCGTGCTGCTTCTGCAGCTCTCGCAGCGAGAGGGGAGGTTGCCGTCGTGGCCGGCCCTGATCGCGCGTCGGGCGAGGGGGCACCGTCATTTGCCGCCGGTGTCCGTGGCGGTTCGGGCGGCTTGGGGTGCGGGCGGCAATACCGGAAGAAGCGGTTGGCGTCGGGCGGCCCGACGATCGCGATCGATGCGTTGGGCGCGGCAGCCATCAGCGCCGCAAGCCGCTGTTCGAACGCGCGGGCATACCGCGCCCTGATCGCGGCAACCGTGGAGAAACCCTCGTTGGTACCGAACGCGAGGATGATCAGGGACGGGTCGACGTCGGCGATCTGGGCGGCGGCGCGCGGCCAGTCCCAGCGGGACATGATGCCGACCTGGGCGCCCGAAAATCCGAGATTGGAGAGCGTCACCCCCCGACGGGCGCCGATCAGCGTGTGATCCGCGATCGCCACGGGCCCATCGCCGAACGGCCGCAGTGCGATGCGTCGTGTTCCCGGCGACAGACCGAGTTCGACGCGCACTTGGGCGGGGACCTCCGACGCCGTCGGCAGCGTCGCGATGACGCTATCGTCGGCGACCACCTCGAGCGCGCCGCCGCCAGGCTCCTTGACGATGCCGACCGCGAGGGCGGCGACACGGACGTGGTGCGTCAGCTCTATCGTGATGACGTCCTCGGGAGCGCTGGCGCGCGCAAGCTGGCCCGATAGCCCGAACGGCTCGGCATCCGGCTTCTTCTTGTTGCTGGAGCGGGACACCCAGCCGTGCGTCTGCGTGACCCGGATCTGGTCCGGCCGGTAATAGGCATACGGCACGCCCGGCGGCAGGAAGCCGCGGCCGGCGTTGCCGAAACGACCTTGCAGCGCCCTGCGCAGCCGTCCTGAAAGATGATCGGCCGCCGTGTGGCTGTCGCCGATCTGGAGTACCGCGACGTGGCGGCGCCGGCCACGTTCGAGATCCTGCAAGGCCTGATGGAAGCGGGCCAAGGCCTTGGCATCGTCGTCTCGCGCGGGACCGGAGGCCGCCACGCTGTCGATCGCTAGCAGCAGCAGGACCAAGGCGAGGATGACTGCGGCGGCTGCGCAAGCCGGCCCCCGCGCAGGGCACGCCGCTTGCGCCTGGCGCGCTAGTGTGGCGGACTTCCAATCATGACGCCACACTAAGTCCATGTTTTTACTAGTGTCCCTTTGACCAAAAAGTCCGTTCGAAGCCCGCAGAAGAATGAGACGGACTTTGCGGTCGGGACACGAGTGTTCCGGCTCCAACACTTGGTTCCCTGTGCATCATACTCTGGACCAAGTGTCGGGCCAGAAGGAACACCAGCGTCTCGCTCCTGGACCGGATCAGCGATCAGTCCTCCAGCAGCAGCTTGAAGCGGGGGGCGACGTTGCCGAGCTTTTCGAGCACGCGCCGGCCGATCAACTCGTAGGCCGCCTGCTCGAAATGCACGCCGTCCGAGGCGCGCATGAGCCGCTTGTGCCCTTTCAGGTCGGCGAAATGCGCGATGTACTTCCCCTTGTCGTCGGACGTGAGCGAGGCCGTCTCCACCAGTGCGACGTTGGGATGGCTCTCGGCGGCTTTCGTGACGATCTCGTTGACGAGCTTGGCATCGCGCGTTGCCGTCGCATCCCGCATGATGGGAAGCAGGATCCACACGAGTGGCACCTTGCGCTTGGCCGCATGATCCATGAAGCGCTCGACCCGGCCGCGATAGAGCGCGATCCAGTTGGGTGTGCCCAGTTGTGCCTTCGGCTGGCGGCCGACGAAAAAGGTCCGGCGGTCGTTGGCGCCGATCATCATGACCAGCGCCTGCGCCGGCCGCGCGGCGAACGCCTTGTCGATGAGATCGGTGAGGTCGGCGCCGGTGAAGCCGATCGAGTTGCGCGCGCCACGCACCAGCTCTGCCCCGGAATTGCCTTGCAGCTGGCGATAGAGACCGCCCCACATGCCATCCGCGAGACTGTCGCCGACGACGGCAATGACCAGTTTGTCGTGGGTTCCCGGCTTGGTGTCTGCCGCGGACGCGGACCCGGCGACGAGCAGGGCGAGAAGCATGGTGGAAAGGAGCGAGGCAAGACGCACGACAGCCCTCGTTCTGATGGAATTACAGACGAACTCACCGGCGCGAAGACCAGCGCTCGAGAAGCTTAAACCGTCCGGCTGCGTATCGCTATGTCCCGAGGGCAACATATCGCGAAGGCAACGCGGGGCGCCCGATCGCATCGGACGCCCCGCTGGAGTACGAGAAGACGCAGTGTCCGCGACGTGTCAGCGGAAGCGCGCGTTGATCGAATCGAGCGCAGCCGCGCCCGGCACGATGTCGGACATGGAGAGGCTGTTCAGCGCCCGCTCGTCGGTGCCCAAAACGTCGTGCAGGTCTTCCTGGGCCTCGTTGATGTAGAGCAGGCCGGTCGTGATCTCGCCTCGGGCGGCATTCTTGCGGATCGTCATGATCGCGGCATCCGCATCCGTGGGGTCGTGCCCCTCGTCGAGCTTGTTGAGGACGAGATGCGAGCCGTCGTGCATCGTCACCGCGCGCGACGTGCCAGCCGCGTAGTCCACGGTGATCTCGTCCTTGGGCTCGACGTAGTCGAGCTTGCCGATCGCCTGGTTGTGGGCGCGCACGTACTCGTAGCTCTTCGTCGCGGCGGCGTGGTTGTTGAACGTCACGCACGGGCTCACGACGTCGATCAGCGAGAAGCCCTTGTAGCTGATCGCCGCCTTGAGCAGCGGGATCAACTGGCGCTTGTCGCCCGAGAACGAGCGGGCGACGAAGCCGGCGCCCAGCTGGATCGCCGTCTGGCACAGATCGATCGGATCGAACGGGTTGGCCTCGCCCTTCTTCGACGGCGACGACTTGTCGTTCGTGGCCGAGAACTGGCCCTTGGTGAGGCCATAACAGCCGTTGTTCATGACGATGTAGGTCATGTTCAGCTTGCGCCGCACGACGTGGCAGAACTGGCCGAGGCCGATCGAGGCCGTGTCGCCGTCGCCCGAAACGCCGATGTAGACGAGTTCCCGGTTGGCCATGTTGGCCCCCGTCGTCACCGACGGCATGCGGCCATGCACCGAGTTGAAGCCGTGGCTGCGGCCCAGGAAGTAGGTCGGCGTCTTCGACGAGCACCCGATCCCCGAAACCTTGGCCACGCGATGCGCAGGCAGGTCCATCTGGAAACAGGCTTCGATGATGGCGGCGGTGATGGAATCGTGCCCGCAACCCGCGCACATCGTCGACATCGACGCTTCGTAGTCGCGATGCGTCAGCCCGAGGGCGTTCTTCTTCAGGTCGGGGTGGTGGACGAGCGGCTTGGTGATGTAGCTCATCTGGCGGTCTCTCGCGTGCGCAAAGGTTCAGTTGTCAGGTCGGCGGGCGTTCCAGGTGGCGCGGCGGTATTATTCGGCAGCCTGGGCCTTGGAATGCCCGAGTTTCGCGGTCACGGCCTGCTCGACGAAGCGTGCGGTCGTAGGCATGCCGTCGTAGCTGAGCGCGGGGATCAGCTTCTCGCCGGGCACGTTCGCCTCGACCATCAGCAATTGGCGCATCTGCGCGTCACGGTTCTGCTCCACGACGATGAGCGTTTCGTGCTGGGCGCAGAACTCGAGCACTTCCTTGGAGAACGGGAAGGCCTTGAGGCGCATCGCATTGACCTTGAGCCCATTGCGCTCCAGGCCGTCCAGGGCTTCGCCCACGGCAGCCCGCGTGGCGCCGAAATAGATGAGGCCGACCTTCGCGTTCTTGTCGCGGATGTCGATGTCCGGCTTGGGAACGAGCGTGGCGGCGGTGTCGAACTTCCTCCGGATCCGGTCGATCACGCGGGCGTGGATGCGGCCATCCTCGGTGTAGCGCGCATTCTCGTCGTGGCTCGTGCCGCGCGTGAAGAACGAACCCATCGTGGGATGCGTGCCCGGCAGCGTGCGATAGGGGATCGCGTCACGATCGACATCCTGGTAGCGGCCCCAGGGGATGCCGTGCTTGTCCTTGAAGGACTCCAGCTCTGCAGCGCTCAGTACCTTGCCGCGATCGTGCACCTTCGCCGCGTCGTAGGAGAGCGGATCGGTCATCCAGTCGTTCATGCCGATGTCCAGGTCCGACATGACCATGACGGGCGTCTGCAGGCGCTCGGCGAGGTTGAACGCCTCGATGCCCATCGAGAAGCACTCGTTGGGATCGGACGGGAACAGCAGCACGTGCTTGGTGTCGCCGTGCGAGGCGTAGGCGCAACTGATGATGTCGGGCTGGCCGGTGCGCGTCGGCATGCCGGTCGAGGGGCCGCCGCGCTGGATATTGAACAGCACCACCGGGATCTCGGCGAAATAGGCCAGACCCAGGAACTCGCTCATCAGGGAGATGCCGGGCCCCGACGTCGCGGTGAAGGAGCGCGCGCCGTTCCAGGCACCGCCGATCGCCACGCCGATGGCCGCCAGCTCGTCCTCGGCCTGCACGATGCCGTAGGTCCGCTTGCCATCCTTGGTGACGCGGAGCCGGCGGGCGTGCTTCTCGTAGGCCTCGGCCAACGACGTCGACGGGGTGATCGGGTACCACGCGCACACCGTCGCACCGGCGAACACGGCGCCGATGCCGCCGGCCTCGTTGCCGGTGATCATGATCTTGCCCTTGGCGCCTTCGGCGTGGCGGGCCTTGATCGGCAGCGGGCACGTGAAGTGCTCGAGGGCATAGGCGCGGCCGAACTCGAGCGCCTCCATGTTGCCCGCCACGAGCTTTTCCTTGCCCTTCAGCTGGTCGCCGACGACGCCTTCGATCACCTTCACGTCGATGTCGAGCAGGGCGGACAAGGCGCCGAAGTAGACGACGTTCTTGAAGAGCTGGCGCTGCCGGGTGTCCTTCCACTTGCGCGCGCACATCTCGGCGATGGGAATGCCCAGAACAGTGATGTCGCTACGGCCCCAGATGCGCGGCATCGTGCTGTCGTAGATCAGCCAGCCGCCGCTCGAGACCTCCTGCATATCCTCCTGGTAGGTCTGCGGGTTCATCGCCACCATCAGGTCGATGCCTTCGCGCCGGGCGGTGTAGCCCGCCTCCGAGGCGCGCACTTCGTACCAGGTCGGAAGACCCTGGATGTTGGACGGGAAGATGTTCTTCGCGCTGACCGGAATGCCCATCCGGAACAGCGATTTGGCGAACATCGTGTTTGCGCTGGCGCTGCCCGAGCCGTTGACGTTCGCGAACTTGACGACGAAATCGTTGATGCCGCTCATTGGGTCTTCCGCTTTCGCTTCCCTAGCTGTCATGCCGCCGGCTGGGGCCCCTCGGGCCGCTCGCCGCCGTGGCGCTGCTGACCGGTCCAGCACCGTTTTGGTCATTGCCCGTCTTCGCGCCCGCGACCGAAAGCCCGACGCGCGGCCACGCGTCGGGCAGTGTTTCGTCGAGGTTCGCGAGGCGCGGGTTCAAGAGATCCTCTTAGGCTCTCAACGCAGATAGGCAGTATGGTGCGCCAGGCAAGCCTTGGAAGCCTGCGCTTCCACATACGTAAACTTCTGCATGTCCCAGGCGCCCGTGGGGCAGCGCTCGGCGCACAGACCGCAGTGGAGGCATACGTCCTCGTCCTTGGCCATGATCCGGCCGGTCTTCAGGTCGGGCGAGACATAGATGCTCTGCGCCGCGTTCTTTGCGGGAACCCGCAAGTCCGCCCGCAAGGCGCCTTCTTCGTCGTTGTCGATGAAGTTGATGCAGTCGACGGGGCAGATGTCCATGCAGGCGTCACACTCGATGCACAGGTTCGCCGTAAACACGGTCTGCACATCGCAGTTGAGGCAACGCTCGACTTCCTTTGCCGCCAGCTGGTCGTCGAAGCCCAGTTCGACCTCGACCTTGAGGTTGCGGATCGACGCCGCCAGATCGGCATGCGGCACCTTCACCCGGTGCTGGCCGTCGAAATTATTGGAGTAGGACCACTCGTGGATGCCCATCTTCTGGGAGACGAGCGTCGCGCCGGGCGCCGGGCGCTCGGTCAATGTCCGGCCGTTGCAGAAGGCATCGATCGAGATCGCCGCCTGATGCCCATGGCTGACGGCCCAGATGATGTTCTCGGGGCCCCACGCGGCGTCACCGCCGAAGAAGACGCCGGGCCGCGTCGACATGAACGTGACGCGATCGACCTTGGGCATGTCCCATTCGCCGAACTCGATGCCGACGTCGCGCTCGATCCAGGGGAAGGCGTTGTCCTGGCCGATCGCCATCAGCACGTCGTCGCAGTCGATCGTGACGAGTTCGCCGGTGGCTTTGAGCTGCGGGCGGCCCTTGGCGTCGGTGCCTGTCTCGATCATCTTCTCGAAGACGACGCCGGCCAGCTTGCCGTCCTTGATCACGAAGCTCTTCGGCGCGTGGTTGTCGAGGATGGGGATGCCTTCGTGCACCGCATCCTTGATCTCCCACTCCGAGGCCTTCATCACCTTGCGCGGCGAGCGGACCGTCACGGTCACCTTCTCCGCACCCATGCGCAGCGCCGTGCGGCAGCAGTCCATGGCGGTATTGCCGCCGCCGATCACCACCACGCGCCGGCCGATCTTGTCGACATGTCCGAACGCCACGGACGTCAGGAAATCGATGCCGATGTGGACGTTGGCGTCGGCTTCGCGGCGGCCCGGGATCTCCAGGTCCTTGCCGCGGGGAGCGCCCGTTCCCACGAAGACCGCATCATAGCCCTCGTCCAGAACCTTCTTGAGGCTGCGCACGTGGCCGGCCTCTCCCGACCGCACTTCCACGCCGAAGCCGGTGATGCGGTCGACTTCCTCGTCCAGCACGCTCTCGGGCAGGCGGAACGAGGGAATGTTGGTGCGCATCAGGCCGCCGGCCTTGGGGTCCTTTTCGTAGAGGACGCAGGTATAGCCCAGCGGCATCAGGTCGCGGGCGACCGTCAGGGAGGCGGGGCCGCCGCCGAGCAGCGCCACGCGCTTGCCGTTGCGCGCCTTGGGGATTTCGGGAAGGTAGCCGTCGATCTCGCCCTTGTAGTCGGCGGCCACGCGCTTCAGCCGGCAGATGGCCACCGGCTCGGAATTCTTGCGGCTGGGATCCTTGGCGTTGGTCTCGTCGCTCGTCTGCACGCGACCGCGCCGGCAGGCCGGCTCGCAGGGCCGGTCGCACACACGTCCCAGGATGCCTGGAAAGACGTTCGACTCCCAATTCAGCATATATGCCGCGCCATAGCGACCCTGCGCGATCAGCCGGATGTACTCCGGCACGGGCGTATGGGTCGGGCAGGCCCACTGGCAATCGACGACTTTGTGGAAGTATTTCGGGTTGTTGATGTCAGTCGGAGCCATCCGGCTCCGTGCCCGTGCTGCGATCTCGCTCGCCTGCATTAGACCCTTGTCCCTGGCGTTTGCCTCTGGCACAGCATCCTCTTGGTCTCGAGCGCTGGGCTCGGGAGACCGGGACTTGTCGGGACGGATCCGCTCTTTCGGAAGCCACCCTAGCCGAAGCCGGCGGCGACTCTTAAGCCCAAATGCTGCCACATGCAAACGCTGCGGCGATAATGGCGGTTGACGAGGATCGCATAGCTGGCGATCTGGCGTGCGATGACGGGGCCGATGCGGGCGAAGGGATCGGCACCGCGTTGCGCCGCAGCGAAGCTTTCATTAAAGGACGGCGATGGCCACACTGACCCAACGACTGGCGAACCCGACCCGGTTCATGGCGCTGTCCCGCCGCCTGCTCCCGCTCGCGCTCGGCGCGGCCGTGCTGTTGATCGGATGGGGACTGGCCCTGAGCTTCGCCGCCCCGCCCGACTACCAGCAGGGGCACACGGTCAAGATCCTGTTCATTCATGTCCCCTGCGCCTGGCTCGCCATGGGCATCTACACCATGATCGCCATTTCCAGTCTGGGGCTGTTGGTGTTCCGCCACCCCCTTGCCGACGTGTCCGCCAAGACGGCAGCGCCGCTGGGGGCAGCCTTCACGTTCCTGGCGCTCGTCACCGGCGCGCTGTGGGGCAAGCCGATGTGGGGCACCTATTGGGTCTGGGATGCCCGGCTGACGTCGGTGCTGATCCTCTTCTTTCTCTATCTGGGGCTGATCGCGCTTCGTTCGTCGTTGGACGACGAGGTCCTCGCCGCACGCCTGACCGCCGTCTTGGCCCTCGTGGGCGTCCTGATCCTGCCGGTCATCAAGTTCTCGGTGGACTGGTGGTACACGCTGCACCAGCCCTCCACGCGCTTTACCAGCACGCTCGATCCGAGCTTCCGTAAGCCATTGTGGGTGATGGCCGCCGGCTTCCTGGCGCTGTTCGTCGCCATGCATCTGAAGGCGATGCGCAACGAGGTGCTGCGCCGCCGCATCCGCAGCATGACGCTGGCCGCGACAGCGCAGGCGAACGAGGCCGCGCCCGCCGACGCCTCTGGAACGGCGGAGGCCTGAAGCATGGATCTGGGTCCTCACGCCGCCATCATCTGGCTCTGCTATGCGGCGATCGCCGTCGTCATGGTGCTGGTCGGGCTGTGGCTCGTCGTCGACGGGCAGCGGCTCTCACGAGAACTCGCCGCACTCGAGCGGCGCGGCGTCCGCCGCCGCTCGGCCAAGATCGAGGTCGCCGGCACGCCGGAGCCGAACACGAGGGACTGACGTAACGAAATGTCGCAAGACCCCTCTCACGAGGCACCGCGGGACGAGCCCGCAAAGGCCTCTACTGCCGTGCCCGCAGCTCCCCGGCGGCGGATCTCGTGGGCCGTGCTCGCTCCGCTGATCATCTTCGCGGGCATGGCGATCTTCTTCGCGCTCGCCCTGCGGACCGGCGATCCCTCGCGACTGCCTTCCGCGCTGATCGGCAAGCCGGCCCCCGCGGTCACGGTGGAGCCGCTGGAAGGCCTGATCGCCGACGGCCGCCCGGTACCCGGTATCACGCCGCAGAGCCTGCCCAAGGGCACGCCCTACGTCGTCAATTTCTGGGCCTCCTGGTGCGTGCCGTGCGTCGCAGAGCATCCCATGCTGGTCGAGCTGGGCAAGCGGACCGGCGTGCCCCTCGTCGGCGTGAACTACAAGGACCAGGCCGCCAACGCCCGCCGCTTCCTGTCGCGCTACGGCAATCCTTTCGCGGCGGTCGGCGCCGATAAGAACGGCCGGGCGGCGATCGAATGGGGTGTCTACGGCATGCCCGAGACGTTCATCGTCGATGCGAAGGGGCGCATCGCCTACAAGCACGTCGGGCCGATCACGGAAGAGTCGCTGGAGCGTGCGGTCCTGCCGGCCCTGGCGCGCGCCAAGGCCGGCGGCTGAGCGCGGGCCTTGCCCGCTATACGCTGACGAACGCGCCCGTCCCCTGGTTGAGGACGCAGAGCGTCCCCGTGCCGATATCGAAATGGGCCCCGTGCAAGGTGAGCTTGCCACGCCCCTCGAGCGTCTGGATGCAGGGGAACGTGCGCAGGTTCGCCAGCGACGTCTTGAGCCCTTCGCGCTCCAGCGCGGCGAGCTGTGTGCTCACCGGCTGGCCCGCCATCTGGCCCACGATCTGCGCGCGGGCGCCATCCAGCATTGACATCCAGTTGCGGATGAACTGGGCCTCCGTCTGCCGTGCGGCGTCGTGCTCGAGGCAGGCGCGCACGCCCCCGCAGCTCGAATGGCCCATGACCACGATGTGCTTGACCCTGAGGTTCAGCACGGCGAACTCGAGTGCCGCCGAGACACCATGGAACTTGCCGTCCGTCTCGAACGGCGGCACCAGGTTGGCGACGTTGCGCACCACGAACAGCTCGCCGGGCATCGCCGAGAAGATCGTCTCGGGATCGACCCGGCTGTCGCAGCACGAGATCACCATGACCTCGGGACTCTGGCCGTGCACGGCCAGCGCTTCGTACTGATCGAGGTTCGGCGCGAAGTGCCTGTACTTGAAGCGCCGATACCTGTCTGCGAGTGACTCGGGCAACAGGCTCATGGGCTCACCCTCTCCGGTCAGTAGCCTTCCTTCAGCAACGGGAACGCGCTGTCGAGCCAATCCGCGTGCGGGATGGGCGCGACCTTGGCGACGTGACGGCTGTCCAGTTCAGCAAACGACGTGACGCCGAGCATGCCGAGCGTGGCACGCACCTCCGTTTCGAGTATCTCGAGCGCACGCACGATGCCGGGCGCACCGCCCGCCGCCAGGGCGAGCCCCTGCAGGCGTCCCAGGCCCACCGCGTCGGCCCCCAGCGCCATCGCCTTGACGATGTCCGTGCCACGCATGAAGCCGCCGTCGACGACGACCGCAGCGCGCCCGCGCACCGCGTCCACCACTTCCGGCAGCACGTCGAGGCCGCCCAGGCCATGGTCGAGCTGGCGCCCGCCGTGGTTGGAGACGTAGACGCACGCGACGCCATGGTCGATGGCGATCTTGGCGTCCTCCGCGGTGGCGATCCCCTTGATGATGACGGGGATATCGAACTTCGACTTGATGCGCTTGATGTCGGCCCAGGAAAAGACGGCCTGGTGCGGATCGCCGGACGCCTCGCCGCCGGCCCGGCGGGCGGTCGGCTTGTAGCGCTTGGCCAGATCGCGCTCGCGGCGGCCGTAGTAGTCGAGGTCGACGGTCAGCGCGAGCGCGGCATACTTGTGCGCGACGGCGGCCGCGATGCGGCCATCGACCCAATCGGGATTGCCGCGCACGTAAAGCTGGAACAGCTTCGGATAGCCCTTCGCCTCCTCCGCGACCTCTTCGAGGCCGGGCTTGGAGACCGAGCTCAGCATGTGCAGGACGCCGAAGTCCGCCGCCGCCCTGGTCGACGCGCGGGCGCCTTCGGCATGCAAGTCCTGCAGCGAGCCGATGGGGGCCAGGATCAGCGGCAGGCGCAGGTCGATCCCCATGAATTTCGTGCGCATGTCGACCTTGCCGACATCACGCAGCACGCGCGGGCGGAAGGCGACGCTGTCGATGGCGATGCGATTGCGGTTCTGCGTCGTTTCCGTCTCGCCGCCGCCCATCAGGTAGTCCCAGGTCTCTTTCGAGAGTGTCTTGCGTGCCGGCTCCACGATTTCGTGCAGAACTTCGAAATCCGTGCTTGTCATGTCTCGCGCATCCCGTCGCCACTTGTCCTGGCCTGCCGCGATAGAGCAGGTATCGGTGTCGCGCAAGGGGAGCGCGCACTCCCCGCATGATCGAAACTGCCGATAAGCAATGCGCCCCGCTCATGCCTTGCCCCCAAATGCCTTGCCTATGGCGCGGGACGGCGAAACGGGTAGTCTGGCGCCCATCATCAAGAATGCGCGCCCCGGCAACGCGACGCTGCCGCGGATCGAAAGAGGGAGGAAGCGCACGATGCGCTGGATCAGGTATACGGCTGCCGGCCGCACGGCCTATGGCATCATCGACGGCGAGACGATCACCCAGGTGACGGGTGATCCGTTCGACGGCTACGAGAAAACGGCCACGACGCACGCGCTGTCCGCCGTCCGTGTCGAACTGCCGGTGGTTCCCCCGACGTTCTATTGTGTCGGCCTGAATTATGCCGAGCACATCGTGATGGCGGCCAAGAAGCTCGGCATCCCCGCCAACCTGCCCGAGAAGCCCGACGTCGGCTATCGCGCCAACAACGCCCTGATCGCGCACGGCGAGGACGTGATCATTCCGCCCGACGCCACCGAGAAGGTGCACTACGAGGGCGAGTTGGTAGCGGTCATCGGCAAGCGCTGCCGCAACGTCTCGGTGGACGAGGCCCTCGACTACGTACTGGGCTACACCATCGGCAACGACGTTTCCGAGCGCACCTGGCAGAAAAGCGACCGTACCCTCTGGCGCGCCAAGAACTGCGACACCTTCAAGCCGATGGGGCCGTGGATCGAGACGGACGCGAACCTCGACGCCATGACGACGCGCGTGCGCGTCAACGGCCGGGAGACGACGACGTTCAAGACCAACGACATGATCCATGGCGTCGCGCTCTACATCTCCACCATTTCGAAGTACATTACGCTTCAGCCGCGCGACGTGATCTGGATGGGTACGGACGGCAATTCGCCGGACCTGAGGTCGGGTGACGTCGTGGAAGTGGAGATTACCGGGCTCGGCGTGCTGCGAAACCGCTTCGTCAAGCCGGCGGTCGCCTGATGGTCCGATAGCTTCCGATAGCCGATGCAACCAGCTGGAACGGCAGCTCATCGTTACCGTTCCAGCGCCACGTCATTGACGGCCAGGGTGAGTTGTGGTCCAGAACGCCACCATGGAACGTGCCGCTGTAAAGCCAGGACTGTTCGCGCTGCCGAATGTGCTCACCTACGGGCGCATTGCGGCCGTACCCGCTTTGGCAGCCTGCTTTTTGCTTCTACCGACGGATCGGGGGCGATGGCTGTCGCTCGCGATCTTCGTCGTTGCCTGCATCACGGACTGGCTCGACGGTTATCTGGCGCGGTCGTGGAGCCAGCAATCCACGCTGGGCCGCATGCTCGATCCGATCGCGGACAAGCTGCTGGTGGGCACGGCGCTGCTGCTGCTCGTCTACGACAATACCATCGACCACTGGACCATCCTGGCGGCGCTGATCATCCTGTGCCGCGAGATCCTGGTCTCGGGGCTGCGGGAGTTCCTGGCGGAGCTGAACAAGACCGTGCACGTCACCCAGCTCGCCAAATGGAAAACGATGCTGCAGATGGTGGCGTTGGGCGTGCTCATCGCCGGTCCGGCAGGTGATCGGCTGGTCGGCGGCGGCATCTCGGCGACGGGAACCGCGCTGCTGTGGATCGCGGCGGTTCTGACGCTGTACACGGGCTACGACTATCTGAAAGCGGCGGTGACATACGCGCTCGAGCACTGACCCGCCGCGGGAGGCACTGTTGAAAATCAAGATCCTCTACTTCGCCTGGGTGCGTGAGAAGGTCGGCAAATCGGGGGAAGAGATCGCGGTGCCGGAGAGCGTCGTCACGATTTCCGATCTCGTCCAGTACCTGCGCGCCTTGGGGCCCGAATACGCCGAGGCATTCGCCCGGCCAGATGTCGTGCGCGCCGCGATAGACCGGACCCACGTGAAGCCCTCGCGCGAGATCGCAGGTGCACGCGAGATCGCCTTCTTCCCGCCGGTAACGGGAGGTTGAGGCGATGGCAGTCAGGGTCCAGGAGGACGATTTCGACCTCACGACGGAGGTCCAGCGCCTGAGCGCCGGCCGCAACGGCATCGGCGCCATCGTGACGTTCACGGGAACGGTGCGCGGCGACGAGAATGGCGAAGGCATCGCCTCCATGACGCTCGAGCATTATCCGGGCATGACGGAAGCCGAACTCGCCCGCGTCGAGGCCGAGGCGCACACGCGCTGGCCGCTGGCCGCGACGCTCGTCATTCACCGCTACGGCGAGTTGAAGCCCGGTGACAATATCGTGCTGGTCGTGACCGCCTCCCGCCACAGGCAGGCCGCTTTCGAGGCGGCCGAATTCCTGATGGACTACCTCAAGACCCGGGCGCCCTTCTGGAAGAAGGAGACCGCACCCGACGGTTCGGGCGAGTGGGTCGACGCGCGCGAGAGCGACGACAGCGCCATGGAGCGCTGGCGGCGCGTGCGCTGAGGCCCGCTGCCGGGCCCTCAGTGATGCTGGCGGTGGGGATCGGCGTGGCCGTCGATCACGCCGCTGACCAGGTTCTCCTTGAGCAGCCGCTCCAGGTCGAAGCCTTCCGCGCGCACGCCGACCAGCCGTTCCGGCAAGGTGCGCATCATGGCCTCGTGCTCGCGACGCAGCGTTTGCGCCGTCTCGACCGTCACGCGCTCGAAGCGCAGGCGCGCGCCCGGTGACGTTCGCCCCAGCGCAGGCAGGTCGACGGAGATCACGGTCGCGATCTTGGGATAGCCGCCGGTCGACTGCCGGTCCGCCAGGAGGATGATCGGCAGGCCGTTGCCCGGCACCTGGATCGCGCCGGGCGCGATGCCGTCCGAAACGATGTTGAAGCCCTTCTCGTTGTGGGCGAGCGCGGGGCCTTCGAGACGCATGCCCATGCGGTCCGCCTCGCGCGAGACGACGTATTCGGAACCCAGGAACGTCGCGAGCGCGTCGGGCGTGAAATAGTCGTCTTGCGGTCCGAGCACCACGCGGTTCGCGGCCCGCGGCGCGAGATCGAAGCCGTCGAGACGCACCTCCCCGCGGTCGGGCGCAGCAGCCTGCCGCAAAGGCAGGAGATCGCCCGCCCGGAGCGCGCGACCGTCGAGCCCGCCGAACCCGCCGCGCACGTAGGTCGACAGGCTGCCCTGGAAGGGCGCCAGATCCAGCCCCCCTTCGATCGCCAGGTAGGCGACCGCACTGCCGGGGATGGAGCCGACCCGTACCGTGTCGCCGCGCACGAGGCGCACGCTCTGCAGCGTCCCGGCGCGCTCGCTCTCGCCGTTGGTGCGCTGGATGGTCAATTCGCCGGTGCCGCCCGCGAGCGCGACGCGGATGCTGTCCGCCGCCGCCTCCAGCGTGGGGCCGGCCAGCGCAATCTCGAGCCCGGCCGTGTCCTGGGGATTGCCGACGACGACGTTGGCAGCCCTCAGCGCCGTCGCATCCATGGCCCCCGAGACGGGGATGCCCAGGCTCTGGCCGCCCGTGCGCCCGAGATCCTGCACCGTCGTCTGCATGCCCGGCTGAATGACCTTCAAAGCTGCAGTCATGCCGTGAACGCCTCCGGCGCAATCTCCAGTGTGCCGGCCGCCGCGAGCGCATCGAGACGCGCGTATTCGGCGGGCGAAATGGGAGCGAAGCGCACCTTGTCGCCAGCCCCCAGCAGCACCGCGTTGTCGCGCCGCATGTCGAACATGCGCACCGGCGTGCGGCCGAGGAGATGCCAGCCGCCGGGGCACTCGATCGGGTAGACGCCGGTCATGCGCTGGGCAGTGCACACGGTGCCCATCGGCACCTTGACGCGCGGGCTCTGGCGGCGGGGCAGGTCGAGTGCGGCGACGGTCTCGCCGAGATAGGCCCAGCCTGGCAGGAAGCCGATGCAATAGACGTGATAGGTTTCCTGCGCGTGCAACCGGACGACCTCGCCGGCAGTAAGTCCGGTGAGCCGGGCGACGTCGTCGAGATCCGGGCCGTGCGCGCCACCGTAGCAAGTGGGAATGGTCCACAGGCGCGCTTCGTAGGAGGCCGTGCCCAGATCCTGCATCAGGTCTTCGACCTTGGCGGCCAACTCGCCGTAGAGCAGCCGGTCGGGATCGTAATGCACCATGAGCGAGCGGAACGTCGGCACCATCTCCACGACGCCGGGAATTTGCGCCCCCGCGATCCGGTCGGTCAGGGCCAGCACGCGCGCGTTGATCTCCCGGTCGATCGTCTCTCCGAACTCCACGACGAGCGCCGTATCCCCGCTCGCCATCAGCCGTGCCATTGCCACGTCCCCTCGGCTTACCCGTCGTTCAAGTGCTGCCGGCAGGTTCCGGAGCGCGACCACCAATACGAGATTGTCGCCGTGTCTTGAAGCGAATACCTTTTCGCCCGAACAATGAAGGCGCCCGCCCGTCACGGGAGGCGGCGCGAGAGATGAGCGGAGGCACGCCGGGATGGGACTGAAGATCAATCTGAATGCCGATATCGCGGAGGGCTGGGGCGCCTACGACATCGGCGACGATCCAGCCCTCATGCGCATCGTCCGGTCGGCCAACGTGGCATGCGGGTTCCACGCCGGCGATCACAACACCATGCATCGCATCTGCATGCTGGCGAAGGAGCTGGGTGTCAGCATCGGCGCACACCCGGGCTTCAACGATCTGTGGGGCTTCGGCCGGCGCCAGATCAAGATGGCGCCCAAGGACATCGAGTACATGACCGCCTACCAGATCGGGGCGCTGCAGGCGGTCGCGCAGTACGCGGGCCTGAAGGTGACGCACCTGAAGGCGCATGGTGCGCTCAACAACATGGCCGCCGTCGATCCCGAGTACGCCATGGCCATCGGCCGGGCCATCAAGACGGTGGACCGCGACATCATCTACGTCGTGCTCGCCGGCTCGGAGATGGAGACGGCTTGCAACAAGCTGGGCCTGCCGCTCGCCCGCGAAGGCTTCGCCGACCGCTCCTACGAGGAGGACGGCAATCTGACGCCCCGCTCGATCGCCGGCTCCGTCTACAAGGATCCCGAAAAGGCGCTCGCCCAGTGCCTGCGCATGATCAACGACGGCGAGATCGTCTCGCGCCAGGGCAAGATTGTGAAGGTGAAGGTCGAGACCATCTGCCTGCACGGCGACGAGCCCACGGCCGTCCATGTCGCGGGCGAGGTGGCCAAGGGGCTCGCCAAGGCCGGCATCACGCAGGTTACGATCCCCGAGATGCTCGCCTGAGGGCGGCCGGTACGCACCATTCGAATTGAAGGCACGCAAGACATCATGACCGACACCAAACCGACGATTGCCGTCATCGGCGGCACCGGCGACCTGGGCACGGGGCTCGCCCGGCGCTGGGCCAAGGCCGGATACGCGGTGATCCTGGGCTCCCGCACGGCCGACAAGGCCGCGACCGCCGCCGGCGACCTGGCGAGCTACGCGACCGGCCCCGCGCCCAAGGGCATGGCGAACGCCGATGCCGCCCGGGCCGGCGACGTGGTCGTGCTGACGGTGCCGTTCGCCTCGCAGGCCGGCACGCTCGACGACATCAAGGGGGCCGTCGCAGGCAAGCTGGTCGTCGACACGACGGTGCCGCTGGTGCCCCCGCGCGTCGCCCGCGTGCAGTTGCCGCCCGAAGGTTGTGCCGCCCTCGCCGCCCAGCAGCGGCTGGGGGAGGGCGTCCGCGTCGTCTCCGCCTTCCACAACGTCGCCGCGCTCAAGCTGCAGACCGTGGACACGGCGCTCGACTGCGACGTGCTGGTGTTCGGCGACAAGGCCGAGGACCGCGAGGTCGCGATCAGGCTGGCCGAGGCCTGCGGCGTGCGCGGCCTGCACGCCGGCCCCCTCGCCAATTCCGCTGCCGCCGAAGCCCTGACCTCCGTCATCATCGGCATCAACCGCACCTACAAGTCGGACGGCGCCTCGATCCGCATCACCGGTATTGGACCTGCGAAACAGGCATGAGCGGCAAAAGCCTCACGATCACGCCGCTGGCCGGCATCCCGCGCGTGCGCCCCGGCGACGACCTCGCCGGGCTGCTGGTGGCGGCTGTCGAGCGCTCCGGCATTGCGCTGCGCGACCAGGACATCGTCGTCGTCGCGCAGAAGATCGTGTCCAAGGCGGAAGGCCGCATCGCGCGGCTCGACGCGACGAACCCGTCGCCCCGTGCGCTGGAACTTGCGCAGGTGACGGGCAAGGACCCGCGCCAGCTCGAGCTGGTGCTTGCCGAGAGCGAGGAGGTCCTGCGCGCCAAGCGGAACGTCATCGTGGTGGCCCACCGCCTCGGCCTCGTCATGGCCAATGCGGGGATCGACCGCTCCAACGTCGAGCAGGAGGCGGCGGGCGAGCAGGTCCTGTTGCTGCCGCTCGATCCCGACGCCAGCGCGGCGGATCTCAAGGCGCGGCTCGACCATCACTTCGGCGTCGCACTGGGCGTGGTGATCTCCGACAGCATCGGCCGGGCCTGGCGGCTGGGAACCGTGGGCCATGCCATCGGCGCGGCAGGCGTGCCCTCCCTGATCGACCAGCGCGGCGATCCCGACATGAACGGCCGCGCCCTGGAGGTGACCGAAACGGCGTTCGCCGACAGTGTCGCCGCCGCGGCCGTGCTGATGATGGGCGAAGCCGCCGAAGGCACGCCGGCGGCCATCGTCAGTGGCCTTTCCTGGACGGCCCCCGAAAAGCCTGCCCGTGCGCTCGTGCGGGCGAAGAGCGAGGACATGTTCCGGTGACGGGAGATGCATCGAGCGCGGGCAGTTGGGTCGCGCTCTGCGGCGGCGTGGGCGGTGCCAAGCTGGCACTCGGCCTGTCGCGCGTGTTGCCGCCCGAAAAGCTCACCATCGTCGTCAACACGGGCGACGATTTCGAGCATCTGGGCCTGCACGTCTCGCCGGACATCGACACGGTGCTCTACACGCTTGCCGGGCTCTCCAATACGGAGCTGGGCTGGGGGCTGGCCGGCGAGACCTGGGGGTTCATGGAGGCGATCGGCCGTCTCGGCGGGCCGACATGGTTCCGCCTCGGCGACCACGATCTTGCCACCCACGTCACGCGCACGGGCCTCCTCGCCGAAGGCCGGCCGCTGTCGGCGGTGACCGAGCATTTGCGCAGCAAGCTCGGCATCGGACCGGCCATCGTGCCCATGAGCGACGACGCCGTGCGTACCGTCGTGGAGACGGACGAGGGGCCGCTCGCCTTCCAGACGTACTTCGTCGCGCGCCAGTGCAAGCCGCGGGTCGCGCGCATCCGCTTCGAGGGCGCGGCAGTCGCAAAGCCGGCGCCGGCCGCACTTGCAGCCCTCGCCCGGCCGGACCTGGCCGGTATCATCGTGTGCCCGTCGAACCCCTGGCTCAGCGTCGATCCGATGCTCGCCATCCCCGGCTGGCGTGCGGCCCTGAAAGCCGTCGCGGCGCCCTGCGTGGCGGTGACGCCGCTGGTGGCGGGACAGGCCATCAAGGGGCCGACCGCCAAGATCATGGGTGAACTCGGGCTCGATCTCGATGTCGCCAGCATCGTCACGCACTATCGCGGCCTGATCGACGGCTTCGTCCTGGATCGGGCAGACGCGGACAAGGCGGCCGCTCTCGGCTTGCCAGTCGCCACGGCCCAGACCATCATGCGCACGCTCGCCGACCGCGACGGGCTTGCGCGCGAGACGATCGCATTCTGCCGGCGTCTCGCTGGCCGCAAACTTCGTTCCTGAGGAAAATCCGTGATGCGCCGCACGTCCGACCGGGCCGAAACAATAGCGATCGTGCCAGTGAAGCGGCTGCCGCAAGCCAAGCAACGGCTCGCTGCCGCCGTGGGCTCCAGGACACGCCGCACGCTCGTGGAGACGATGCTGGCCGACGTGCTCGCCGCGCTCCGTCTGACGCCAGGCATCGATGGCGTGCTGGTCGTCACCCGCGATCACGACATCGCCTGGGCTGCCGAGCAGGGCGGCGCGCGTGTCGTCGCAGAGCCCGAGGGCGCCGACATGAATGCGGCGATCGCGTTCGGCTGCGCGGAGGCGGAGAAGCGCGGCGCTGGCCGCGTGCTCGTCGTGCCGGGCGATGTGCCCCTGGCGACGCCGGAAGAATTCTCCCGCGTCCTGGAGGCCCATCGCCTGAGGACGGTCGTTCTGGTGCCCTCGCACGACGGCGACGGCACCAATGCCCTCGTGGCGGGCCTGCCGCTGCCGTTCCAGCCGGCGTATGGCCCGGGCAGCTTCGCACGTCATCGTGCGCTGGCCGGCAATGCCGACATGCCCGCCGTCATCGTATCCGCCGAAGGCCTGGCGCGCGACATCGACGTGCCCGCGGATCTGGCCGCACTTGCCGCCGTGCCGCGCTATGGGTTTCTCGCAGCCGACGCCGCCGCGCGCCTCAACGAGAACGAGGCGATGGCGCTTGTCGACGCCGATCTGGCCGCAATGCTGGCGCGCGCCGAGGCGATGACCGTCGCCGCGCACGGCACCATCGTCACCTACTCGCGCAAAGTCTTCATCCCGCTCACCAAGCTGTGTCGCGACGTCTGCCACTACTGCACGTTCGCGCACGCGCCGCGCGAGCTGAAGGCGGCCTACCTCTCGCCCGAGGAGGTGCTGGAGATCGCCCGCGCGGGCCAGAAGGCGGGCTGCAAGGAAGCCTTGTTCACGCTCGGCGACAAGCCGGAGCTGCGCTACCCGGCCGCGCGCCGGGCCCTCGACGCCTTGGGCTACGCCTCGACGCTCGACTACCTCGAAGCCATGGCGCGGCTGGTTCTCGAGAAAACGGGCCTGCTGCCGCATCTCAACCCCGGCGTGATGAACGAGGACGAGCTGCGGCGCCTGCGCGACGTTTCCGTGAGCATGGGGATCATGCTGGAGACGTCCGCCTCGCGCCTGTCGGAGAAGGGTGGTCCGCACTACGGCTCGCCGGACAAGGACCCCGCCATCCGCCTCGCCACGCTGGAAGCGGCGGGCCGCGCCGCCATACCGTTCACGACGGGACTGCTGATCGGTATCGGCGAGACGCGGGCAGAGCGGATCGATGCCCTGTTGAAGATCCGCGATCTTCACGAGCGGCACGGCCACATCCAGGAAGTGATCATCCAGAACTTTCGCGCCAAGCCCGACACACGCATGGCGAGCGCGCCCGAACCCACGCTCGACGAGCATCTCTGGACGATCGCCGCCGCACGCCTGATCCTGGGGCCCGGGATGACCGTCCAGGCCCCGCCCAATCTCCAGCCGGACGCGCTGGCGAGCCTCGTCCGGGCCGGCATCAACGACTGGGGCGGCGTTTCGCCCGTCACGCCGGACCACGTCAATCCGGAGGCGCCCTGGCCGCATCTCGATAGGCTTGGCGAGGCGACGGCAGCGGTCGGACGCACGTTGACCGAGCGCACGGCGCTCTCGCCCGCATACGCCCGCGCGCCGCAGAAATGGCTGGCAAAGCCGATCCTCACGCCGCTGCTGCGATCCATCGACACGAGTGGCCACGCCCGCCAGGACGCCTGGGCGCCTGGAGACAGTTCGGTGCCGCCGCCGCCTGCCGACGTGGCTCTGGTCCACGCCCGTGCCCCCGCGCGGACATCCGCCGTCGCCCGCGCGCTCGACCGCATCGCGGCTGGCCACGTCGCGAGCGAGGCGGAGATCGTGACGCTGTTCGAGGCGCGCGGTGACGACTTCTCCGCCGTCTGTGCCGCCGCCGACTACCTGCGCCGGAAACGCTGCGGGGACGAGGTCACCTACGTCGTCAACCGCAACATCAACTACACGAACATGTGCACCTACGGGTGCAAGTTCTGCGCTTTCTCGAAGGGCCGGCTGTCCACGCACCATCGCGACAAGCCCTACGACCTCGACCTGGAAGAGATCGCAAACCGCACGCGCGAGGCCTGGGAGCGCGGCGCCACCGAAGTGTGCCTGCAGGGCGGCATCGCCCCGCGCTATACCGGCCAGACCTATTTCAACATCGTGGAGGCGGTGAAGATCGGCGCGCCCGACATTCACGTGCACGCCTTCTCGCCGCTCGAGATCTGGACGGGCGCCGCGACCTCGAACCTGCCGCTGCAGGAGTATCTCGCCCGCCTCAAGGATGCAGGCCTGTCGAGCCTGCCCGGTACGGCGGCCGAGATCCTCGACGACGAGGTGCGCGAGATCCTGTGTCCCGACAAGATCGACACCGCCCAGTGGTTCGAGGTCATGGACGCCGCGCACAAGGTCGGCCTCAAGAGCACGGCCACGATCATGTTCGGCCACGTCGACCACTATCGCCATTGGGCGCGCCATCTCCTGCGCGTGCGCGCGCAGCAGGAGCGCACGGGCGGCTTCACCGAGCTGGTGCCGCTGGCGTTCGTCCACATGGAAAGCCCCATCTATCTGCGCGGTCAGGCCCGCAAGGGGCCGACGTTCCGCGAGTCGGTGCTGGTGCACGCGGTCGGCCGTCTGGTGCTCGATCCGCTGATCTCCAACATCCAGGCCTCCTGGGTGAAGCTGGGACCGGATGGTGCCGCCGCCTGCCTGGCCGCGGGCGCCAACGATGTCGGTGGGACGCTGATGAACGAGAGCATCACGCGCGCGGCCGGCGCCGCCTTCGGCCAGGAGATGACGCCGACGGCCCTCGAGGAGATGATCCGCGCCGCCGGCCGCACCCCGCGCCTGCGCACCACCTTCTACGGCGCCCCGCCGCAGGAACGCATCGCGTGTGCCTATGCCGACAGCGGCGGCATCATCGCCGCCGAGTGACGTCCCCACCCGCGACCGACACAGGAGAACGCGAATGGCCTTCTATGAGCTGCGTCAATACAAGGTGCTGCCCGGCAAGATGGAGGAATGGCTGAAGCTGATGGAGGAGGAGATCATCCCCTTCCAGGTCTCCAAGGGCGCGGTCATCACCGGGAGCTGGCGCGGCGAGGAGGATGACAGCGTCTACGTCTGGATGCGCCGCTTCGAGAGCGAGGACGAGCGCAAGCGTCTCTACGCCGCCGTCTACGAGAGCGACTACTGGAAGACCGTCATCACGCCGAAGGTGTCGGCAGTGCTCGACCGGCCCGCGATCAAGGTTACGCGCATCGTGGCGACGCGCATGTCCGTCGCGCAATGACGGAGCGGGTGGCATCGCCGGGCCCGGCATCGCGAGGCGTGCCATGATCACCGTCGGGCGTGCGATGCTGCTCGTCGTCCTGGGTGTGGCCGTGAGTGCGGCAACGATCGTCGCGCTCATGCCACGCGAGGCGACCGTCGTGACGCCCGCATCCGCTGGCCCCCGCACGTTCACGCGCGAGTCCGACATCGACCGCTCCGGGGACGACATCCGCAAGGATGTTCTGGTGATCGGCCAGGGCGTGGAGGTCTGCGAGCAGCGCTGCCGCGATCTTCCCGCCTGCGTCGCCTTCACCTACGTGAAGCAGAGCACCACGGTGCCCGCGCCGATCTGCTGGTTGAAGCGCACCGCACCCTACGGACACGCGAGCAGTTGCTGCATCAGCGGCGCCTTGAAGCGATAGGCGGGCGCCTCATCCCACCATGGGGAGCACGGTTTTCGCCAAGGCTTCGATCTGGTGCCGGTCGAAGCGGTAGGGCACGAAGATGATGCGGCCGACGCCGGTCGCCACGTGGGCGCGGATCTGGGCCGCGCATTCCTCGGCCGATCCGATGATCGCCGCTGCCATCGCTTCTTCCGACCAGGACGCATAGTCCCACTCGTCGCGCAGCCAGGCGCGCATGTCGTCGACGACTTCCTCGCGCGGGCCGATGCAGATCGGCAGGTGATTGGCCGAAGTCAGCGTGGCCGGATCGCGCCCCGCCTCGCGCGCATAGGCCTGGACCTTCGCCCAGCCGGTCGCGAACGCCTCGGGCGTGTACGACGAGATCATCCAGCCGTCGCCCTTCGTCGCGGCCCGCTTCAGCACGGGGTCGGCATAGCCGGCGATCAGGATCGGCGGGCGAGGCTGCTGCACGGGCTTGGGGTAGAGCACGGCACCGCGCAGATTGTGCGGGTCGAGGCTCGCCTCCACCTTCGGCTCGCGCCAGAGGCGGTCGATGATCTCGAGACTCTGCTCCATCAGGCGGCCGCGCTGATGAAAGTCGATGCCCAGTGAGTCGAACTCGCGCTTGTACCAGCCGACCGTCACGCCGACGACGAGCCGCCCGCCGGAGATGTGGTCGAGCGTCGCCAGTTGCTTTGCCGCCATCACGGGATTGCGCATCGGCAGGACGAGCGCGCCGGTCCCCACGCGAATGCGGCTCGTGCGTGCGGCGATCGCCGTCAGCATCAGCATCGCCTCGTGGATCGGAAAGTTCGGATCCACACCATGCATGATGTGATCCCAGGCCCAGATGGACTCGAAGCCAAGCTCCTCCATGCGCACGCCGTAGGCCATGAGCGCCTGCGCATCCGGCAGGTCGGGAGCGCGCGTGAAATTGCGCATGGCGATGCCGAACCGGGTTGTCGCGGGTGTCATGGGCGTCTCGGGAGGATTGGCTTCGACGCCACGAAGGGCTGAAGCCAAGGAGATTGCAACGTCTCGTCCCACAGTTGAACCAGGTTGTGAAGCGCGAACTGCGCCAGGGCGGCTATGCAACCAGGGCCGAAACGACCGCGCCGATACCAGAAAGCGCCAGGAGACCCAGCATCACGATCCGCAGGCGACGGTCGTCGATGCGCCCGACGATGGCCCAGCCGGCGAACGTGCCGAGCACGACGGGCGCCGCCAGCAGGGCCAGGATGGGCAGGCTGCCTCCGTCGATCTGGCCCAGGAGTGCATTGGCAGCCGTGACCGCGACATAGCAGATCGCAAAGAAGCTCAGCGTCAGCGCGCGGGTGGCCGCGGCGGCCTGCGGGTGCCGCAGGAAGTGCACCATCAAAGGCGGACCCGGCATGACGAGCAGTGCGGTGAGCGCCCCCGCCGCGCATCCGGCGGTCATCGTCGACGCGGTCGAGGCGCCGGGGCACGCGGCGTTTTCGCCTGGATCGGCGTAGCGCCGCTGCCGCCACAGCAGCATGCCCAGCACGGCCAGGATCGTCACGCCGACGCCGAGCTTGAGTTGACGGGTGTCGGCGCCGGTGAGGAGCCAGAGCCCAACCGGGCAGCCCACCGTCGCACCTGCGACGAGGCGGGACAGATGCCAGCCATCGGCGGCATGCCACACGCGCGGTACCAGCAGTGCGCTTTGCACGACATGCAACGCGACGAGGATCGGGATGGCCGCCGTGCTGTCGAAGGCCCACAGGAAGACGGGAGCCGCGACGATGGCAAAGCCGAACCCCGTGGCCGCCTGCACGGCCGCGCCCAGGCCGGTCGCGATCGTCAGCGCCGCTAGGGTTCCCGCCTCCATCACGCCTTGCCGGCGAAGATGAAGCCCGCACCAGCCGCGATCAGCGCGAAGCCCACCGCATGGTTCCAGCCGAGCGGTTCCTTCAGCACGACGGCGGAGAAGACGGCGAAGACGATCAGCGTGATCACCTCCTGGATGGTCTTGAGCTGGGCCGCCGAATAGAGGCCGTAGCCGAAGCGGTTGGCGGGCACGGCGAGGCAATACTCGATGAAGGCGATGCCCCAGGACACCAGGACGACCACGAACAGCGGTTTCGTCGTGTAGCCCAGATGCCCATACCACGCGATGGTCATGAAGACGTTGGAGGCGGCGAGCAGCAGGATCGGCAGCGCGTAGCTCCAGACGTTGCCGCCGAGATTGGTGATGAGGCTCATGAGGAGGATCCGTAGGAAGGGAACGGCGAAGTCCGGCGTGTGGGTCCGATCAGCACGTTTGCTCTGTGTGCAACTCCCGATTCACTTCGTCATGGCAAGTCTTATACTGCACGTGCGGCGCGACGGGCGAGCCACTCCCGCTTCGGCCTTGGCCGATCTGAGTTCCCATCGCGCCCAGGGGAGATACAACGTCCATGCAGCACCGCGACGTGCTACCGTCCGGCACCGTCCTCGATGGCAAGTACCGGATCGACCATCTCATCGGCGCTGGCGGCTTCGGCATGACCTACGCAGCGCACGACTTGGGCCTGAACCTGCCCGTCGCCGTCAAGGAATATTATCCCGCCCAGTTCGGCATGCGCGAAGGCACGCTCACCGTGCGTCCGGTGACCGACAGGGACCGCGATCTCTTCGACCGGCTGAAGGACAGCTTCTTGCGCGAGGCGCGCACGCTGGCGCAGTTGCGCCACCCCGCGATCGTCCGCGTGCTCTCCGTATTCGAGGGCCACGGCACCGCCTACATGATCATGGAGCTGGAGCGGGGAAAGAGCCTGCGCGGCTGGCTCGATGGCTTGGACCGCCCCCCCACGCAGGCCGAGCTCGATGCCATCGCGGGGCCGCTGCTCGATGCTCTCGAGGCCATGCACGCCCAGAGTTTCCTGCATCGCGACATCGCCCCCGACAACATCATCGTGCGCGAGAACGGCAGCCCGGTCCTGCTCGACTTCGGCGCGGCGCGGCGGGTCATGGCCGAGTTGTCGGGCGCACTGACGGGGATCGTCAAGCAAGGTTACTCGCCGCAGGAGCAATATGCCAACGATCCGCGCGCGCAGGGCCCCTGGTCCGACATTTATGCGCTGGGCGCCACGCTCTATCGCTGCGTCACCGGCCGGACGCCCGACGAGGCGACGCTGCGCATGCTGGGCGACCCCATGCAGCCCGCTGCCACCGCCGCGACAGGGACCTATCGTCCAGCCTTCCTGGCGGCGATCGACCGGGCCATGGCATTGCGTCCGTCTGACCGTCCGCAATCCGTCGCCGAACTGCGGACGCTGCTGATGGCGGCGCCCACGGTCGCCATTGCAGCACCGGCATCTGCAGCGGCGCCTGCGGCAACGGGGGGATGGTCGCGCGTCGGCACACCCCCCGCCCCCGGCGACGCGAAGCGCAGATCGCCGGGCTGGCGCGTCGCGATGGGCGCTCTCGCCATCGTCGCACTCGGTGGCATGGGCTGGACGATGTATCGTTTCTCGGTGCGCAGCGAGGGGCCACAGCCGCCGCGCCAACCCCTGGTGCAGCCGGTTGCCGAGGCGCCCGGCAACAGCCAGTCCGTGCTGGGCAAGGCGAAACAGGAGGCGGCAGAAGCCGAGCAACGCCGGCTCGCTGAGCAACAGCGTCAGGCCGAGGCGCAGCGTCAGGCCGAGCAGCAGCGCCAGGCCGAGGCGCAGCGTCAGGCGGAGGCGCAACGCGCAGCAGCCGAGCAGGTGCGTCGCGCCCAGGCGGAAAGGGAGGCGCAGGCAGCAGCCGAACGCCAGCGCGCGGCCGCGCAAGAGGCTCGGAACGCTGCTTTCTCCGGCCTTCAGAAGCGCCTCGAGGATGCGCTGGGTCCCTGCCCGTTCTGTGACGACGTGAAAAAGATCCTGAGCCCCGACGACTTCGCGGAATTGCAGTGGATACCGGAGAAGGTCGCGCGCACGGTCGCCGAAGTGCGCAATCGCCGGGGCCCGCGCGAGGACGCCATTGCCGGCGACATCCTGAAACGGATCGCAAATGCGGAGCTGGATCCCGATCCGCTCGCGGCCGTGAAGACCGGCCGCGTGAAATGCACCACCTACAACTTCGGTTTTCTCGACAATGCGGCCGAGCGCGTCGGCGGGCACCAGTGTGACGTCCGCATGGTGCGCATCGGCGGCAACCTCGCCTCGTTGACGATCAGCAAGGTGACCGGCGAGGGCTTTTTTGCCGACATCAAGCCCTATCGGGCGAATGCCATGGCCTACGTCGGCCGCACGTTCCTGCCCGGCCACGCGATCCGCCGCTACAACGCCGCCACGCCGCGCAATCGCGAGAATGACAACTACGGCAACAAGGTCGGGCTGCTCGTCGCCATCGCCGGCAAGCCCGCGCTCCTGACGATCAACCAGAACGGTTTCACGGAAGCCGATCCCACCTTCTTCGAGGTGACGATTCTCGAGTAGACCGGCGGCCGGGCCGACCGTATGTGCAAGGGCAGGTGGCCGCGCCCGCCCGCCGCCTCCCGCTCACGCCTTCAGTCCATCTGCCATTCGCGAGACCACGATGCGTCGCATTCACGCCGATCTCATGCTGTTGGGCTGCGCCGCGATCTGGGGCTTCGCCTTCCTGTTCCAGAAGTCGGCCATGGCCCACATGGGGCCGTTCCTGTTCATCGCCTGCCGCGGGCTCGTGGCGAGCCTTGCACTGGCGCCGCTGGTCTACGTCGAGCATCGTTCGTCGCAAGGCTGGCCGCCCAGGGGCATCGCGTCGGCGGCGTTGCTGGCGGGGTTGGCGTTTTTCGGCGGCGCGGCCCTGCAACAGTTCGGGCTGATAACGGCGACGGTCACCAACACCGGTTTTCTCACTGCGCTCTACGTGGTCATCACCCCGTTCATCGCCTGGGCCTTGATGCACCGCCGCCCCGGCGCGCTCGTCTGGGTGGCCGCCGCCTTGTCGTTCGCCGGCACGTGGCTGCTCGGTGGTGGGTCCGTGTCCGCATTTTCGCGCGGCGATATCCTCGTCGCTATCTGTGCGTTCTTCTGGGCGATACACGTCGTGATCCTGGGCAAGGCGTCGGGGCTCGGACGCCCCGTGCTGCTGACGGCCCTGCAATTCGTCGTCGTGTCGCTGCTTGCGTGGGCGGCAGCATTCGCCTTCGAGACGGTCTCGCTCTCAGCCATCGAGACGGCGGCCATCGACATCGCCTTCGTCGGCATCATGTCGAGCGCGGTCACGTTCACGCTCTTCACCGTCGCCTTGCGCTATACGTCTCCCTCGGAGGCGACCATCATCGTTTCGATGGAAACCGTATTTGCCGCATTCGGTGCCTACATATTCCGCAACGAGTGGCTGACCACGCTGGGGTTCGTCGGCGCCGCCCTCATCCTGGTCGCCAACCTGATCGTGCAGTTGCGCGGTAGCGGGACGCAAGAACCGCCGCGCCAGAGCGAGAAGGCTTGATCGGCCCGGCGGCGCTGCGCAAGCCGTCAGGCTTCGAGGAGACGCCACAGCGTCTCGATGCCCGCGACGTAATTCGAGTGCTCGGGAAACCGTAACCCGCGTGCTTCCTCGAGCGTCACCCAGGAGAGCGCGTCGTGTTCGTCGGACAATGTCGGCTCGCCCGAGACGGGCCGGCCGAGCCGCGCCACGATGAACAGGAAGGCCCCGTCCGTCGGCCGCTGACGGACCCACGTGGCGACCTCGGGGCCGAAGGTGATCTGGAAGTCGGCGCCCAATTCCTCGCGCATCTCACGCGCCAGAACGACTGCCTGAGGCTCCCACTCCTCGCCGACATCGATCCGCCCTCCGGGCAATTCCCAGTAGCCCGTGTCGGACTCGCGAACGAACAAGGCCCGTCCGTCGTGAACGATGAAAGCCTTGAGGCTGACCTCGAAGGTCTGGATGTCGCGCGGCATGCCTGGCCTCTCGTGGGATCAGCGGAAGAGATAAATGGGGCTCGACCAGGCGCGATGGCCATCCTCCTGCCAGAGGCGCACGAACAGGCGCGAGTCGCCGATTTCGCGCAGGCGCATGCGGCGCTTGAAGCGCACGCGCGTCTCGGTCATCCGCTCGGGCAGCCGGTAGAGGCGAATGTCGCGCTCCAGCCCGCCGGCCGAGAAAATGTGATGCTCGAGGCCGAGTGAGGCGATGTCGCGGCATCCGCGCACCAGCTTCGTCTCGAAGCTGACGCGGCCGTCGAGCCCGTTGCCCAGCCAGATGTCGATGCCGCCGTGGTTGCCCGTCGTAACCGCCTTCCAGGCGAGACCGGATGCGCTCTGCCGCTGTATCCCGCGGTCCAGGTTCCAGTTGTTGAACATCTCGGCTGCGGTGATGGCATTGCCATCGAGCGCCAGTTCGCCGTCCCACGTCGTCGTGCGTGCGCGTCCGCGGTATTCGGCCCCCTGGTAGACGAGCCGGACGCGGCAGCCGAGATCGTCGGGGCCATACGGCCGCACGACCTCCATCACTTCGGTGCCGCACAGGATCTCCAGCCGCTCGATCGGCGCCGATCCCACGACGTCCACCTCCAGCTCGACCTCGTCGTCCGCCACCCGGGCGATGTCCCCCATCGTGAGGGTGCGCGTGCGCTCGAAGGCGGCGCCCTCGAACAGATCGGGATCGCGGGAGAAGAGCATCGCGTCCGACTGGGTGCGCGCAGTGACATCGAGGATCATGCGGTTGCCGGTGGTGGCGAAATGCCGCCGCCGACGCATGCATTCGAAGATGGCGTCGCGGTCGAGGCTGGGCGCCTGAAAGCAGGTCAGTCCGCCGAAGCTGCCGAAGAAGGATGCACCCGGATAGCACGAGCCCGGGCGTCCCTTGTGCCCATCCGAATTAGCGACGATACCGACCCGATATCCCTGTTCGAACGCATCCCAGAGGATCCATTCGAAAGTGCCCCAGGACGAGTGCACCTCGACGGCGGCTTCCAGCCGGCCGTCGTGCGCATACGTCACGTCGGCATAGCGTCCACCCACGTGGGCAACGACGACGCAATCCTTGTCTTTCAGCTTCGCGAAAAGGTCGTGGGCAGTATGCGCGTCGCTGGCCTCGTCGTGGCGGTCCGTGGCATCGAAGATCTGGGCGTGGCTCGAGCGATGGATCGTCTCGCCTTCGTGGCGAAAATGCACGTTGCGGTCACCGCCGACGGCGGTATTCGCGCTCCATTCATAACCTGGAATGCACACGAATTTACCGGACACGTCGAATTCGGCGGAAAGCGCATTGAGGTCAAGCCAGAATGAACCGGTGATCTGGAAGTCGTTGCCCTGGTGCCCCATCACGTCGAGAAAGGCGCGGTCGCGGCCGAACGCGAAATACTCCCGCGCGCTGTTGGTCCCCAGCGTTTCGTCCGACTGCCCGTGTGTATCGCCCCAATAATGAACCAGCGGTGCATCCGCCGGTACGATATCGACGGGATTGGAGCGCGTGATGAAGCGCCCGTCCTGGTCCGATACGGCAATGGTGAATTGCCCGGGCTCGCTCACGATCAGATCGCCGGTCGTTGCCGCGAAGGCGCCTGCTGCCAATTCGAGGCTGTCGGGCAGGCCTGGCAAAGCGGCGCTTGCTTGGAGGCGCACCGTCTGGCCGACACGGTCGGAGGGATTGCCCCATTTGTCCTCGCATTTGATTGCGAGATGAAATGGCGTACCGGCACGAACCCGGCTCGGCAGGATTGCCCGCCAGCGCACGCCGGGACCCGGCACGATCGCAATGCGCGGGCTTTCGGGCAGCGGCACATAATCATACGTGGCAATCGCATCGGTCAGGACGTGAAATTCGAAATCGCTTTCGCAATAGGTCTGTAGACGGATTCCCGGAGAGCCCAGGCGCCGGTCGCCGAAGCGGATGGTGATGGTATCGCCGGGCGCGAGGAAATGCTTCATGACGCCGACATAGAGCGATCGGCTCCAGGGGCGAATGTTGCGCTTGAATTCCCATTTCAGCTCGAGCGTCGCGCCGTTGGAAGCCTCGGCCGTCGTGTATCCGGGCGCCGTGGGATCGTCGAACTGGACGGGGCCGAAATCCGTTGCGAACCGGAAACCGATCTTGATCGATCCGGTATCGTCGATCCCGAAGCGGCCCGCCGTGTAGGTCAGCGTGAACGATTGCATCGAGCCTGCTTCGAACGCCCCGGAGGGCGAAAGGGTCGCCGAGCCCATCAGGTCGGGGCGATAATCGGAATAAGGCAAAGGCGGCTCCCGGGTGTCTCGCACATCTCGACGGACTTTGCGGTCGGGACACGAGTGTGGCGGATTGGAAGTCCGCTCCATTCATGCTGATGGCTCGTCGAGCGCTCCATTCATGCCGGTGGCTCGTCGAGCGGACTTCCAATCATGACGCCACACTACGCCAACGGTTTTGCTGGAAACAATTGGTTCTGAGTGTTCCCTTTGGTTCCGGCATTTGCTCTCGGACGCCCGGCAGAGGGGCAAATGTCGGAACCGGGACACTAGCGCCGATCGCCCGCCGTGCAAAGACAAAGGTTCGCGATCACAGACGAAGCTGCGGCCTCGCGTGCGCACCCGCCGGAAACGCTTGTCAGAACGTCGTTCGGGGACGTGAGCGCGATAAGAACATGAAAAAAAGCCCCGGCGCAGCCAGGGCAATGAGGCTCGAATTTCGCCCTGGCGGCGTTCAATGCAGATGCACGACGCCATTCTGGAAACGACCTCGCTGGGTTGATCAGGCGTGCATGGGCGACGCGGACCTTGAACAGGGGCCCGTCGATCTGCCGCGTCCAGAAGTCGAGGAATTCCGATAGTCGCGGAAAGCGGGGATGAAGATCGAGTTCCTGCCAAACGTAGCTTTGCAGCAGGCTCGGGTGATCGGGCAGCCGATAGAGAATCTCCGCCGTCGTCAGGCTATAGCCGGCGAGTTGTGCCATGAAATCGCGATCTGGCATGTCTCTGTCCTGTAAACGAGTTGCGATTGGTGCGAATGAAACGCGACTCCGTTCTCGATGTTCCGTAAAAATCCCCACGATGGCAACCAAAAAACATCATGCCGTTCAATGGATTACTCGCAGGGCGTGGCGAGTGCTGCCAAGCCGGTCGAGTAATACGTGTTGCAGTGCGCGCCCGGGCCGATCGCGGATTGAATTGAACGCGGCGCTGCGCACGGCTCGGATCGCATGATCGGGGTTCTGCGAATGGGATTGAAAAAATACTTTGCTTTTTTGCCCGGCGCATCTAATGAAGTAACGAAATGTTTCATTTCACAAGAGAAATAAACACTATCGCCGCGTGGCGGTTCCTGTTACAGGGGGCGCACGAAATGCCGGCAGCGATGCCAACGAACAAACCTAAGGGGAACGGATATGGCCGCCATTAACGTCGATAAGCTCTCTCTGAAAGACCTCACGGATCTCGAGGCGCGGGTCAAGAAGGCGATCGCTGCCGCACAGGTGCGCGAAGGAGGAGTTTCGTAATGAAGTCGCGGCGCGTGGCCTTGGCGCGGAATTTCCGTGTCTGAAGTTTTTCGGTTCGACGCGCGGCGCCAAGCCTGGTGGCAAGGTCGCCGTCAAGTACCGCAATCCCGACAATCCCTCCGATACGTGGACTGGCCGTGGCCGCCAGCCCAAGTGGTTGGCAGCTGCGCTGAAGAAAGGTGCGAAGATTGCCGATTTCGCGCTCTGAGACCGATCCAATCCGATGAGTTCTGATGAATGCCCGGGTCCTCGTGGTCCGGGCATTTCTTATTGTGGTGACCCGCTACGCGGCCGTACAGCAGGCTGACGGTGTCGAATGTGCGACATCCGGTGCGTCAATTTGTAACGCAAGCCGATTTCCGGAAGGCGGAGCGAAGGTTAATAGCGCCTGTGAAACACGGTCTGGGATTGCCACGCGGCACGACATTCCAAACTCGTGTGGTGGATTGGGCATCCACATTTCATGAAGATCTTTGCCGCGAGGCGCCCTGATGGCGTGTCTTCGAACTCGAGGCAGTGCGGGAGGCGCGGCGGACGAGCCTCCCGCGGTTAAGCTCAGCTAGCACTCACTCCTTGACACTGCTAACTATTCCCTCCATATCCCCAGCCACGAAAGGGTCGAGACGTGCATCAGCGATGGTGCCGACGGGGCGTTGTGTCGTGTGGCGTGGCAGATGTGCCGCTGTTCAGCGATGCCGACGGTCTTTCGTGGCGAGGAGCCGATCGTGTTCCGCTGCGCATGGCGGGGATGCGATTGCGGGTCGATCCCGGCCCCCCGCGCGCATCGGCCTCCTGGCGACGCGCCGTCGCAAAGGCGCAGTCGATCCCTTCATGATTTTATTTGCAACCGCCGCAGAAACGGAACCCCTTCATGTCTGCAAAAGAAGTCAAGTTCTCCCAGGAAGCACGCGAGAAGATGCTGCGTGGCGTCGACATTCTCGCCAACGCCGTGAAGGTGACGCTGGGCCCGAAGGGCCGCAATGTCGTAATCGAGAAGAGCTTCGGCGCGCC
The DNA here is from genome assembly GCA_041397775.1 of Hyphomicrobiaceae bacterium. GTDB lineage: Bacteria > Pseudomonadota > Alphaproteobacteria > Rhizobiales > Hyphomicrobiaceae. Next base: position 70,385 of record JAWKWB010000010.1, read on the forward strand.
CCGCATCACCAAGGACGGTGTGACGGTCGCCAAGGAGATCGAGCTCGCCGACAAGTTCGAGAACATGGGCGCCCAGATGGTGCGTGAGGTCGCCTCGCGTACGGCCGATGCGGCCGGCGACGGCACCACCACCGCCACCGTGCTGGCCCAGGCCATCGTGCGTGAAGGCGCCAAGTCCGTGGCCGCCGGCTCCAACCCGATGGATCTCAAGCGCGGCATCGACAAGGCCGTCAACGCCGTCATCAACGATCTGAAGGCGAAGGCCAAGACCATCACGTCGAACGACGAGATTTCTCAGGTCGGAACGATTTCCGCGAACGGCGATTCCGAGATCGGCAAGATCATCGCGCGCGCCATGAAGCGCGTCGGCAATGACGGCGTGATCACGGTCGAGGAGGCCAAGAGCCTCGAGACCGAGCTCGATATCGTCGAGGGCATGCAGTTCGACCGCGGCTACGCCTCGCCCTATTTCGTCACCAACGCCGAGAAGATGACGACGGAGCTGGAGAGCCCCTACATTCTCATCCACGAGAAGAAGCTGTCGGGCCTGCAGCCGATGCTGCCGCTGCTCGAGGCGGTCGTCCAGTCCAACAAGCCGCTTCTCATCATCGCCGAAGAGGTCGAGGGCGAGGCGCTCGCCACGCTCGTCGTCAACAAGCTGCGCGGTGGCCTGAAGGTTGCCGCCGTCAAGGCGCCGGGCTTCGGTGATCGCCGCAAGGCCATGCTCGAGGACATCGCCATCCTGACGGGCGGCACGGTCGTCAGCGAGGATCTCGGCATCAAGCTCGAGACGGTCACGCTGAACATGCTCGGCCGCGCCAAGCGCGTTTCGATCGACAAGGAGAACACCACGATCGTCGGTGGCTCGGGCAAGAAGGCCGACATCGAGGCCCGCGTCGCCCAGATCAAGGTGCAGATCGAGGAGACGACGTCCGACTACGATCGCGAGAAGCTGCAGGAGCGCCAGGCGAAGCTGGCCGGCGGCGTCGCGGTGATCAAGGTCGGTGGCGTCACCGAGGTCGAGGTCAAGGAGCGCAAGGATCGCGTCGACGACGCGCTCGCGGCGACGCGCGCGGCTGTCGAGGAAGGCGTCGTGCCCGGCGGTGGCGTGGCGCTGCTGCGTGCCGGCCAGGCCATCGAGAAGCTGCGCGCCGAGAACGACGACCAGCGCATCGGCATCCAGATCGTGCGCAAGGCTCTGCAGTCCCCGGCACGCCAGATCTTCAACAACGCTGGTGAGGATGGCGCCATCGTCATCGGCAAGATCCTCGAGAATGCGAAGTACAACTTCGGCTTCAACGCCCAGTCCGGCGAGTACGTCGACCTCGTGGCGGCCGGCGTGATCGACCCGGCGAAGGTCGTGCGCTGCGCCCTGCAGGATGCGGCCTCCGTCGCCGGCCTGCTGATCACCACCGAAGCCATGGTCGCCGAAGCGCCGAAGGACGAGCCGGCGATGCCCGCGATGCCCGGCGGTGGCATGGGCGGCATGGGTGGCATGGGCGGCATGGACTTCTAAGCCGCGCCACGCGAACCTGCGAGACGTGAAGAAGGCCGCTGCGGAGCCCTCCGCAGCGGCCTTTTCGTTGTGGGGGCGCCAGCGCCACCCTCCTTTACGCGACGAGGGGCATGACATCCTCGGCGAAGGCCTGGATGCGATCGAGCGAATCCTGCAGATCCGCGCTCTCGAAGCTGATCACGATGTGCCCGGCCCCCGCGGCGAAGAAGGCGCGCGCGTCCTCGCCGACCGCGTCCTTGCTGCCGGTAAAGCTGATCCGCCGGCCATCGGCGCCCGTCTGCTCGCGCTTCAAGTCGAGACCCGGCGCGAACATGCCGATGTCGAGCGCGCCGGCATCGCGGCCGGCCTCCACCGTCAGCCTGCGGACATCGGCGACGGCGGCGGCGAACGCCTCGGGCGTGCCCAGCGGCTCTTTCGGATTGCGGATCGTGGGATACCAGCCATCGCCGAGGCGGGCGGCGCGACGGCGGGCCGCGGCCCCTTCGCCCCCCACCCAGATCGGTGGATGCGGCTTCTGTGACGGCTTCGGCTCGAAGACGAGGTCCTTCAGCGTGACGAAGTCTCCATCGAGGCGCGGATCGTCCCGGGTCCACAGTTCGCGGAAGGCGCGGATCAACTCGTTGGAGGCAGCGCCGCGCTTCTCGTAGGGTGGGCCCGACAGCGCGGCGATCTCCTCGGCCAGCCAGCCGACGCCCAGGCCGACCGTCAGGCGGCCCTTCGACAGCACGTCGAGTGTGCCGAGCGTCTTGGCCGCCAGGATGGCGGGCCGGTGCGGCCCGACCATCACGGATGTCAGCAGCCGGATGCGCTCGGTGATCGCCGCGACGTAGGTCAGGCAGGAGAGCTGCTCCAGGCAGTATCCCGAGCCGATGACGGGATGCTTGCCGTCGGGGCTGTAGGGGTACTGCGAGGCGGAGGTGCGTGTGAAGACCACGTGATCGCTGAAGCCGAGATAGGCATAGCCGAGCGCTTCCGCGCGGCGGGCGAGTGTGGCCATGCCGTCGGGCGTGCCGGCGGCGCCGCGCGTTCCAAGATGCAGTCCGAAATCCATGGGGCCAAACTCCGATGGGTCGGGTCCGGTTTCGCGTCAGGGCGCGACCGGGCCGAGGTTGAAGAGATCCTTGTGGGTGGCGACGACCAGTTGCCCGTCGCTCCCGATCCAGCCGCGGTACATGCCCAGCGTGTTGAACGGCGCGACGATCACGCCCGCCGCATCGAGGCAGATGAACCCCGCGCCGATCTCGTGCGGCGACAACGTCTCGTGAATGACCGCGTCGGCGGCCTCCCGCAGGGATTGCCGCGCATACATCATGCGGGCGGCGACGTCGTAGGCGGCCGCGCATCGGATGAAGACTTCGCCTTGTCCCGTTCCCGACACCGCGCACACGCCGTTGCGCGCATAGGTCCCCGCCCCGATGATCGGGCTGTCCCCCACGCGGCCGACGGGCTTGTTGTTGAACCCGCCCGTCGAGGTGGCGGCGGCCAGATTGCCATGGCGGTCCAGCGCCACGGCACCGACCGTGCCATGCTTTTCCGCTTCGCTCGCCTTCAGGATCGTTCCGTCCATGGCGCGGCGCTTCAGCGAGGCGAGCGCGTCGACGCGCCGCTGCGTCGTGAAATAGCTGTTGTCCACGACCGCGAGCCCCTCGCGCGCGGCAAACGCATCGGCGGCCGCGCCCGTGATCAGCACGGATGGCGAGCGTTCCATGACCGCGCGCGCCGCGCGTATCGGATTGCGGATGCGCTGCACGGCCGACACGGCGCCCGCTGCTAGCGTCGCCCCGTCCATGATCGAGGCGTCGAGCTCGTGGAAGGCATCGGCATTGAGGGCGGCGCCATAGCCGGCGTTGAAGTGCGGGCTGTCCTCCATCACGACCACGGCAGCCTCGACGGCGTCGACGGCGGTGCCGCCGCCCGCCAGCGCCGCATGGCCCGCCCGCAAGGCGTCCGCCAGATGCGCGCGCGCTTCCGCCCACTCTGCGGGCGACATCAAGGCGGGATCGAGCGTGCCGCAACCGCCGTGAATGCCGATGGCGATGGGAGATGTCATGGAAGGTTGTCCTCGCGGGCGGTGGGGCGTTTCGATGCAGGCAGAAAATCGTCCTCGGCCAGATACACGCTGCCGTTGATCACGGCCACCGCGACCGCCTCGAGCGCATCGCCGAAGCAGGGGCCCACGGTGCAGTGGCCGTCCGTGACGCGAAAGCGTGCGCCGTGCGTGCGGCAGACGAGATGGCGGCCCGTCTCGTCCAGGAAGCGATCGGGCACGATCTCGAGCGGCAGCAGCAGATGCGGGCAGCGGTTGGCATACGCGCGCACGCTGTCGCCATCGCGGACGACGACGACCTGGCGCGGATCGTCCTGCGGGCCGAGCGTCACGCCCTTGGCGCCCGTTGCCATCAGGTCGGCGATGGCGCACAGGCGTGGCAGGCCGCTCACGCGAGGCCCCACACGCCGAGGATGGCGCCCTGGAGCAGAAGCGCGCCCAGCCAGTGTCCGCCGTCGATGCAGGTCAGCTTCCAGCTCAGCAACTGGAACCGCTGGTTGACGATCATCGTCGGCATCACGAAGCCGGCCCACATGAAGAGGGCGGTGATGACGCCGTTGCGCAAGTTGCCGGGCAGACCCGCCTTCGACATGTGCAGCAGCAGGCCGGCCAGCATCCAGGCCATGAAGAGTTGCGCGATGAGGGTGATGACGAAGGGCGCTGCCGAGGGCCCCTTGGCCTTCAGGGCCGTTTCGTCCATCCGCGCGGCGGCGATCCAGTGCTTCGACAAGAGCCCGTACCAGATGCCGCCGAACAGGAAGCTCACGATCGCCGCCACGGGGATCATCCAGGCGTTGAGACCTGCGAAAAACTTCATGGCAGCGCTCCAGTTTGTTGCGATGGGGATCAGCTTTCGGGTCGCTCCGGCTGGTCGTCCCCTGTTAGCGAAGATCCCGCAAGGCAAACTTTGCTGGAGGTCGACTGCAATGTCCATTCGCTTCGTTCCAATGCCGGAAGAGACCGTGGCGCAGTTGCGCGCAGGTGGCCCCGATGCCAACGGCCAGCCGCCCGAACGCCGTATCGCCAGCGAAGGCGGCCTGCCCTGCCGCTGCTGCATGGCCGATATCGCGGCCGGCGAGGCCTACCTGACGCTCGCTTACCGGCCGTTCCCCGCCCCCCAGCCCTATGCGGAGGTGGGGCCGGTCTTCCTGCATGCCGAGGCGTGCCCGCGTCCGAAGGCCTCCGCACAGCTGCCGGCATTTCTCGACAGCCCCAGCTACATCGTGCGCGGCTATGGCGAGGACGATCGCATCGTCTACGGCACGGGCGCCGTGGTCGCGACGGATGCGATCCCGCAAACGGCCGGCCGGCTCCTGGCGGACCCGGGCATCGCCTATCTGCACGTACGGTCTGCGACCAACAATTGCTATCACTGCCGCATCGAACGGGCCTGAGAGGCCCCGCCCCGCACTCGTGTCCCGCGCTTGGGCACTTGGCCCCGCGCCCTGTGTCGAATACCGTGCGCGCATGAGCGACATTTCCGAGAAATCGATCGTCGGCGTGATCCTGGCTGGCGGCCTTTCGCGCCGCATGGGTGGTGGCGACAAGGCCCTCCTGGAGTTGGGGGCCAACTCCATGGTGGGCCACGTCGTCGCGCGCCTGCGTCCCCAGGTCGGCTGCATGGTGCTGAACGCCAATGGCGACCCGGAGCGTTTTGCCGCGCTCGGCCTGCCCGTCGTTGCCGATACCGTCGCGGGCTTCGTGGGGCCGTTGGCGGGCGTGCTTGCCGGCATGCGCTGGGCGGCGGTGCATGTGCCGGCGGCGACGCATGTCCTCACCGTGTCGTCGGATGCCCCCTTCCTGCCCGAGAACCTCGTCGCACGGCTGGTGGCGGCTGCCGCAGCGCGTCCGCAGGCGATCATGCTGGCCCAGTCGGGCGACGAGCTTCATCCCGTCATCGGGCTGTGGCCCGTACACTACGCCGACGACTTGGAGGCCGCGCTGAACGACGGCGTGCGCAAGGTGCTGCGCTGGACGGATCGGCACGGCACGGTTGGGGTGCCATTCCCATTCGTCGAGGCGGGCGGGGAGCGCATCGACCCGTTCTTCAACGCCAACACACCCGAGGAACTGGACGAGGCGCGCCGCCTTCTGGCATTGGTCGGTCCATGACACGCATCACGGGCCGTAACGGTACGCCGGTGTTCGGCATCGCCGGTTGGAAAAAGTCGGGCAAGACCACGCTCACGACCCGGCTCGTCGCGGAGTTGACGGGGCGCGGCTACGCCGTGGCGACCGTCAAGCACGCGCATCACAATTTCCAGATCGACGACAAGGAGACCGATAGCGCCCGCCATCGCCGTGCGGGCGCGCGTCAGGTCGCCGTCGTCTCACGCGAGCGCTGGGCGATCGTGCGCGAATTGCGCGAGGCCCCGGAACCGGACTTCGTCGACGTGCTGCAGATGCTCGAACCCTGCGATCTGATCCTGGTCGAGGGCTACAAGTCCGCCCCGATCCCCAAGATCGAGGCCCGGCGAACGGATGCCTTCACCAACGAGCCGCTGGCGCCGAAAGATCCGCACGTGGTGGCGATTGCCGCAGATCACGCAGCGGACGGCGGCGGCCGGCCGGTCTTTGCGCTCGACGATGTCGCAGCGATCGCGGACTTCATCGTGGCCCGCGTGGCGTTGCCCCCGCCCGCCGGGAGCCGCACGGAGTAGATCGATGGCGTCGCTGCTTTCCAGACGCTCGCTGATCCGCGCATTGGCATTCGGATGGGCCACCTTGATGCCGGCCGCGCGAGGTCTGGCCCAGACGGGCCCGCGCAAGCCCAAGGTGCCGCCCGGGCGCGATCCCGGCGGCGTCGCCGTGGCGATCATCGGTGCCGGCGTCGATTACCTCCGGCCCGATGTGGCCGCACGGCTCGCCCGTGACGGCGAAGGCGAGATGATCGGCTGGGACGTGATCGACGACGATCCCTATCCCCTGGAATCGACGCCCGCCAAGGGCCGCAGCGTGCCGGAGGCGGCGGGCACGGCAGCGGCGCTGGCCCTTCTGCAGGCGGCAGCATCGGCCCGCCTCATCCCGGTGCGCGTGCCGGCGCGTAACGCCCTGGCACTCGGTGGTGCCATGGCGTTCGTGGCGCGAACGCCCGCCCGTGTCGTGGTCGTCCTTGGAAATGGTGGCCCAGATGAGGCATGGGATCTGCTGGCGCGCGGCATCGCGCGGACCCCGCAGGCACTGGTGGTGGTGCCCGCGGCGCTGATGGCCAACGCCGCCGCTGCCGGGCTCGGCGGCCCAGCCAATGTCGTCACCGTCACGGCAATCGAGGTCGGCGCAAAGGCACCGGTCGCTGTCCCCGGCGGCGGTGCGCCCGCCCAGATCGGCGTGCCGGTCGCCGCAGCACGACGCCTCGGCCCAGGCGTGGAACCAGATGCCGGCATTGAGCACCTCGCTGCCATCGGCATCGCAGCGGCGGCAGCGCGCCTGCTGGCCCGATCCCCCGGTGACGACGGCGCCCGGATCAAGGCGCGCCTGCTGGCAGCGCGGCAGATATCTGCCTCCTCCGATCAGCCGGTGGAGGGCGTCATACCCGACCCCGACGCTATCGCGCTCACGCGCTGAGACCGAGGCGACGACTGCCTGTTTGCCAGGCAGACTGCCGTGGCTTCAGGCTGGCCTCGCCCCGCCAATCATGCTCAAGTTTCGGGCGTTGACGCAGCTTCTTCAGGCAGGCCGCCATGGGCGATAGGGTCGAGGTTAGCCGGCTGGTACGCGGGCCACGTGCTCCCTGGCTGCGCATGCGTCGCCCCAGAGCGATCATCGAATGGGGCTTGCCGGCCCCGATCGGCCACAACAATGGCCCACCCCTCGAAGAGCACGTCAACGATGCCTTCGTGCGCTATCGCTGGCGCAAGGCCCATCGCGAGGCCTGGAAAAATCCATCCATGTCAGTCCTACGTTTTCGCGTTGCCCGCGCGGAGGCGGCCGGCGTGACCTACGAGGAATACGTCTCGGAATTGCTCGATACGGGCCGTCATCTCCAGGCCGGCGATAAGCCGCGGCAGCGCTGAGCCTCCCGGAACCGTCTCCGTTTGCTCGATATCGGCGCAGGCCGAAACCCCGCGGCAACCATGAATTGCGAAGAATTCGGGCAGGATTGGCCCATTAACCAGTTTTAGTCCGTTGCCTGATGAAGCTTGGGGAACCGGATAACGGGCCCTTAAGCGCACGGCGGCTGGTCGGAACGGCGCCAAGTGCGGGGTCTGCGAAATTCGGTGAGGTTGATCGAGACTGATGGAGGGACATGATGTCGACGATCGAAGCCAAGCAGGCCGCGGAGCGCGTTTCGATGCCGCTGGCGGACGACGCGGAAACGTTTCTGGGCCTGGGGCTCAAGTACTGCGCCGGGCAAGGCGTGCCGCTCGACATGATCGAGGCGCACAAGTGGTTCAACATCGCCGCCCTGCGCGGCAGCCAGGCGGCGAAGGACTACCGGCAGGAAATCTCGCGGGAGATGACCCGGGCCGACATCGGCCGGGCGCAGCGCCGCGCCCGCGAGTGGTTGGCCTGTCGCTGAGGCGAGCCTATCACTGTGACGGGCCTATCACTGGGACGAGCCTGAGCCCGCCCCGCAGGACTTGAACAGCGATGTGACGCAGGTCCAGGATTTCTTGGCACCGCTGCTGATCGACCGGCCGGCCTGCGAGACCGTGTCGACGGTCGAGGACGTCGCCCGCTTGATGGCCTCTTCGACGGTTGCGGGCGGGGTGTCGCTCGAGGTCTGCTTCTTCGGCGGAACCGGCGCTGCACCCGCGATGGGCTGCGGCGCTGTGGTTGCGGTGGCTGTGCCCTGAGCCGGAGGTGCGCCCTCCACTTCGCCGGTCGTGGCGTCGACCTTGGTGAGCGGGCCGACGCAGTCGAACACCGTGCCGCCGCGCACCGCGCAACTCGCATGCCGGCCAGCCCGTGCCAGTGCCGTGATGCACGCCACTTTCAGCGGCTGCGTACGCGCCGGTCCGGCGTTCTTGAGAATGCAGCGGTAGATCGCGCCAGGATCGTTGCAGACGACGCAATATTCTTGCGCCTGTGCCGTGGCTGCCATCGCCAGCGACACGCCGCCAACCAGCACGCCGAACGCGCCGAGCCGTACGAGCATTTTCCTCATCGGACCGCCTCCGGCCACCTCTCTCCGCTCACGGAGTCCCGTTGCGTCCGTGCTTGCGGTAGGCCGGACGCTCGTTCAGCCGGTCATAGTAAGCAGAAACGTGGGGCAATTGAGGCTTTTCGAAGGGAATGCCGTACCAGCGGTTCACGATCAGGCCGACGGGAATGTCGGCAATCGTGAAGGCCGGCCCCGCGACGTGGCCGGCGCCGCTTGCCAGATGCCCGTCGAGAAGCCGCATTTGCCGCGTCCACTCCGTGATGCCGGAGGCGATGCCCGCCGCATCGTCCTTGAATGGCGCCATCTTCACCTGCAGGCCGAGAAACACCGGCCGCACGGCGGTATAGATGTCGGTGTTCGCCCAATCCATCCACTGCTCGACGATGGCGCGCGGCCTCGCGTCGACGGGATAGAGGTCTGCGCGCTCATGCGTGTTGGCGAGATAGCGCACGATGGTGTTGGATTCGCGCAGGATGAACCCGTCGTCGTCGATCACCGGCACGACGCCGAAGGGCGAAACCTTCTGGAAGGCCGCATCGGACGTAGGCTGGAAGCCGCGCCCCCAATCCTCGCGCGCAAACCCGAGCCCAAGTTCCTCGCACATCCACAACACTTTGCGGACGTTGATCGAATTGGCCCGCCCGTAGATCTTGATCATTGCCGCCTCGCCTGCGTCCCGCGTCAACCCACGATCGAGAGAAATTCCTGCCGCGTCATCGCGTTGTCGCGGAAGCACCCGAGCATCCGGCTCGTGACGAGATCGCTGCCATGCTTCATGACGCCCCGCGTCGACATGCAGTGATGCTTGGCGCGGATCACCACGCCAACCCCCTGCGGCGCCAATACATCGTTGATCGTATTGGCGATTTGTGCGGTGAGCCGCTCCTGGATCTGCATCCGTTTGGCGAATGAATCGACGACGCGGGCCAGCTTGGAGATCCCCACGACCCGGCCACTGGGCACATAGGCCACCCAGGCCCGGCCGATGATCGGCGCCAGATGGTGCTCGCAATGGCTCTCGAAGCGCACGCCGCGCAGCACGATCATCTCGTCGTAGCCGGCGGTTTCCTCGAAAGTGGTGCGCAGGATCTCCTCGGGGTCTTCGCGATAGCCTCGGAAGTGCTCGTCGAAGGCCTTCACGACGCGCGCAGGCGTGTCCCGGAGCCCGTCGCGGCTGGGATCCTCGCCGACCCAACGCAGCAGCGTGTGGACAGCGCGCTCGGCCTCCGCCCGGTCGGGAGCCTGCGCCCCCGTTGAGGCCTCGCCACTGCCATCTGGCCGCACACGACGATCCATGCCTTGCCTTCCTCGTTTCGGAGTTATCCGCGATCCACGTTCACTATATCGGGACTTGGTGGCTTGTGGAGGTAAAAAGAGGTGCAGGCCGTGGCCGCGACGCTTGCCACGCCTGGGGAATTGGGCGACATCACCGCCACGCCGCAACAACTCTTCGTGGAAGTGCCTCGCAATGCCTTCGACCGTATTCGAATCCGGGATTTTTCGTGACATGTTCGGAACGCCCGCCATGCGGCAGGTGTTCAGTGACGAGCGGTTGGTGGCGGCCTACGTCGAGGTCGAGGTGGCCCTGGCCCGCGCCGAGGCCAAGGTGGGGCTGATCCCCCAGCAGGCGGCCGCCGAGATCGCCGCGCGCGCCGACGCCCGGGCCATCGACATCGCCCAGCTCAAGCACGAGACCGACATCGTCGGCTACCCGATCATCGGCATCGTGCACCAGATGGCCAGGCAGTGTGGCGAGGCGGGACGCTTCGTGCATTGGGGCGCCACGACGCAGGACATCATGGACAGCGCCACGGTGCTGCAGGTGCGCGATGCCCTCGCCCTCGTCGACGCCGACCTGGAAGCGCTCGACCGGACGCTGACCGCGCTCGCGGCTCGATATCGCGACACGGTGATGGCCGGCCGCACGCACCTCCAGCACGCGCTCCCCGTCACGTTCGGTTACAAGGCCGCCGTCTGGCTGTCGATGATCCGCCGCCATCGCGAGCGCCTGGCACAGATGCGCCCGCGCGTTCTGGTCGTTCAGTTCTCCGGCGCGGCCGGCACGCTGGCGTCGCTCGGCGACCAGGGCCTCGCCGTCCAGGCGGCCCTCGCCGAGGAATTGGGGCTCGGCCAGCCCGACATCACGTGGCACGCCGCGCGCGACAACATGGCGGAGGCCGCGACGCTGCTCGGCCTGATCACCGGCAGCCTGTCCAAGATCGCCGTCGACGTCATGCTGATGATGCAGACCGAGATCGGCGAGGTGTTCGAGCCGTTCGTTCCCGGGCGCGGCGCTTCCTCGACGATGCCGCAGAAGCGCAATCCGATCTCGTGCGAGATGATCGTGGCGCTGGCCAAGGCCGTGCGCAATCACGTCTCGCTGATGCTGGACGGCATGGCGGCCGACCACGAGCGCGCCACCGGGCCCTGGCATCTGGAGTGGATGGCGGTGCCCGAGATGTTCATCGCGTCTGCAAGTGCCCTCCATCAGGCGCGCTTCATGCTGGACGGCCTGATCGTGGAACCCGATGCGATGCGCCGCAATCTCGACCTGACCGGCGGCCTCATCGTCGCCGAGGCCGTGATGATGGCGCTGGCGCCGCATACCGGCCGGGGCGTGGCGCACGATGTCGTCTACGAATGCTGCCGTGCGGCCCTGGGCGAGGGCACGCCGCTGATCGACCAGTTGCGCAGGCGCGGTGAAGTAACGGCACATTTCGACGAGGCGGGATTGCAGCGCCTCGTCGATCCGGCGCACTATCTCGGCGTTGCTGGAGCGATGGTCGACCGGATCACGCGCGGTGGCTGAGCACGGCCGCCCCACCGGGCAGCGCCGGCAGCCAACCGCCTCAGCGAGGACGCCCGTTTGAGCGAGGCCGACAAGAACGCGCCGATCCCGGCACCGACGTCAGCAGCGAGCCTGGTCCTCGATCAGCGGACACGCGGCCTGCTGGCGCGTGTCCTGCGTGACTGGGTGCTGCCGCGCAGGAAGGCGCTCGCGATCGCCCTGGTGCTGATGGCGGGCCTGGCGGGCGTGACCGGCTCCTATCCGCGCCTCATCAAGTATGCCTTCGACGTACTGCCCAAGGGCGATGTGGGGCTGCTCTACGGCATCGCCGGCCTGATCATCCTCGCCACGACGGCGCGCGCGGTGCTGCTCTACCTGACGACGGTCCAGACCAATCGCATCGTCCTGCGCATCGCCGTCGAGATGCAGAAGGCGGGCATTTCGCACCTGCTGAAAGCGGATTTCGCGCGGCTGACGCGAGACGCGCCGGGTGAATTGATCTCACGCCTCACCAACGACATCGCCCAGATCCAGGTGGCGCTGCAGGCCGCTCTCACCACGGCCGTCCGCGACGCCATGATGATCGTGGCCCTGGTGATCTACATGATCTGGAGCGACCCCATGCTGTCGCTCATCGTGCTGGGCGTCTATCCCTTCGCCATCCTGCCGATCATGGCCATCGGCAAACGCTTGAAGCGCGTCGCCCGCCGCACGCAGGAAGAGCTGGCGCAGATGCTGTCCCTGATGGGGGAAAAGCTGGGCGGCGCCCGGCTCATCAAGACCTTCCGGCTCGAGGACTACGCGGCCGGCCGCATGATCGCCAGCTTCGAGCAGATCTATGTGCTGCGCATGAAATCGGTGCGCCAGCGCGCGCGTCTCGATCCCATGCTGGAAATGCTGGGAGGCTTTGCCGTTGCCGGTGTGATGTCGCTGGCGACGTGGCGCATCGCCTCCGGCATTGCCACGATCGGCGATTTCATGGCGTTCGTGACGGCGCTGGTGCTGGCGGCCCAGCCCACGCGCGGCCTGGGCAACCTGTCCGTGCGGGTGCAGGAGGGCCTGGCGGCTGCCGAGCGCTTCTATGCCCTGCTCGACGAGCGGCCCTCGATCGTCGATCGGCCGGACGCACGGCCGCTGGCCGTCGGCATGGGGGCGATTTCCTTCGAGAACGTCTCTTTCAGCTATGCGTCCGCGCCGGGCGCGCCGGCCCTGCGCGACCTTGCGCTCGAGGTCGCGGGCGGCGCGACGGTCGCCCTCGTCGGTCGCTCGGGATCGGGCAAGTCGACGCTGATCAACCTCGTGCCGCGCCTGTTCGACGTCGATGCCGGCAGCATTCGCATCGATGGCACCGACATCCGTGACGTGACGCTGGAGAGCCTGCGTGGCGCAATCGCCATGGTAAGCCAGGACGTGACGCTGTTCGACGATACGATCCGCGCCAACATCGCGCTGGGCCGCCTCGACGCGAGTGACGCGGATATCGAAGCGGCGGCCCGCGCGGCGGCGGCGCACGAGTTCATCCTGGCCCAGCCGCAGGGCTACGACACGATGATCGGCGATCGCGGTTCGCGGCTGTCGGGTGGGCAGCGCCAGCGCATCGCGCTTGCACGTGCGATCCTCAAGAATGCGCCGATCCTGTTGCTGGACGAGGCGACGAGCGCGCTCGATTCCGAGTCCGAGCGGCTGGTGCAGCAGGCGCTCGCGCGTTTCACGCAAGGCCGCACCACCCTGGTGATCGCCCATCGCCTGTCCACGGTGGAGAACGCCGACCTCATCTGCGTCATGGAGGATGGACGGATCGTCGAGCAGGGGCGCTACGACGAGCTGTTGCATCGCGGCGGTGCCTTCGCGCGGCTTGCGCATTCCCAGCTTTCAGCCGAGCCCGGAGCGGCCGCCGCAAAGTGACGGTTCGTCATCGAACCCGGCGACTGCTGCATCATGTCCGTACTTTTGGGGGTTCACCCCGCACGAAACCTTTAGTAGTTTAGGCCGCGGGGAGAGACGAATACGCCCGAACGACGAGATCGGCGATCAACGCCGGCAGCGCGGTGCGAGCCGTGTCATTCATTGCAAAGCGTCGAGCCGATCCCCTAACATCGTGGTCGCGTGTCGTAGGCTGCCTGGAAAATCGGGGGCGGTCCGTGCGCGATTGTGGTCTTGTCGGGGAGCAGAATTCGTGCGCGAGGTCGTCCGCCCAAGCTCTGAAGGAGCGCCATCGTGAGCCGGTTGGTCAGCCTGTTCGTCGCGCTCTTCGTGTTCTGGCTCGCTCTGTCGGGCCACTTCACGCCGTTTCTCATCGCGGCCGGTGTAGCATCGTCACTTCTTTGCGTGTGGGTCGCCGCCCGCATGGGGGTTGCCGATGGCGAAGGCCATCCCGTGAGCTTCTTCATTCCCGCCATATCGTATTTCCCGTGGATCGTCTGGGAGATCGTCAAGGCGGCCTGGGCCGTGACCAAGGTGATCGTCGACCCCCGCCTGCCCGTGTCACCGACGATGACACGGGTCACCGCCAGCCAGCGCACCACGGTCGGCATCGCGACCTACGCCAACTCGATCACGCTGACGCCGGGCACCATCACCATGGATGTGAAGGGCGACGTGCTCACCATTCATGCGCTGGTGCGCGAAGGTGCCGACGATCTCGAAGGGGGCGGCATGGACGCCAAGGTCTCCGAGTTCGAGGGAGCACGCTGATGTTCATCGCTGCTGCAGCCGCCATTCTGATCGCGCTGGCGCTGGTGCTGGTGCGTGCGTTGGCAGGGCCGACGATCTTCGATCGCGTCCTGGCCGGCAATTCGGTGGGCTCTCTGGCCGTTCTCCTGCTGGCGGTCGTCGGCTTCCTGACAGGGCGGCCCGAGTGGCTCGACATCGCGCTCGTCTATGGCCTTCTCAACATCGTGAGCACGCTGGCGATCCTGAAGTTCTTCCGCCACGGCGACCTCGCCTACGATCCCGAGGACAACGCATGATGGGCGTGTTGATCGACGTGCTGAGCTGGGCATTCCTTCTGGCTGGCGGCGCATTCACCATCGTCGGCGCCATCGGCATGGTGCGCATGCCCGATCTCTATACGCGCATGCACGCGGCCAGCGTGATCGACACGCTGGGGGTCGGGTTCATGGGCGCAGGCATGATGCTGCAGGCCGGCTTCTCGCTGATCACGATGAAGATCCTGTTCCTGCTCGGGCTTTTCTTCTTCGTCAGCCCCGTGATCACGCATGCGCTGGCGCAGGCGGCCCTGCATGTCGGTATCGCCCCGCGCCTGGCCGAGGACCGGCGCGCACGCGATCCTGCGCCGCCCGCGAAGGCGGCGGCCGGCGACGAAACGCCAAAGGAGTAGTGCGGGGATGGAATCACTCATCATCATGGTGCTGCTGACGATGCTCGCGATCGTGACGATCGGCGTCGCCCGCCAGCGCAATCTGTTCGCCGTCGTGATGCTCGCCGGTATCTACAGCTTCCTGATGGCGAGCGTCATGATCGTGCTCGATGCCGTCGACGTCGCGATGACGGAAGCATCCGTCGGCGCCGGCGTCTCCACGGTGTTCCTGCTGGCAGCGCTGCACCTGACGGAGCGGCTCGAGCAGCGGCCCCATCACACGGCATTCCTGCCGCTGCTGCTCGCTGTCGTGGTCGGGGCCGGACTGGTCTACGGCACCATCGGGCTTTCCCCGTTCGGAACGCCCGATGCCATGATCCACAAGCACGTCGCCCCCACCTACCTGGCCGACAGCATCAAGGACACGATGGTGCCGAACGTCGTGACCTCGGTCCTGGCCGACTACCGCGGCTACGACACGCTGGGCGAGACGACAGTGATCTTCACCGCCGGCATCGGCGTCATGCTGCTGCTCAAGGGGCAGGGCCGCAAGAAGGCGGCCGGCGGCAAGGCTGGCGGCGGGGACAAGGCATGAAGAACGATCTCATCCTGCGCATCGGCAGCAAGATGGTGCTGCCGTTCATCCTGCTCTTCGCCCTCTACGTCCAGTTCCATGGCGACTATGGCCCGGGTGGCGGCTTCCAGGCCGGCGTGATCACGGCGGCCATGGTCATCCTCTATGCTCTCGTCTTCGGCATGCAGGAGGCCAAGCGCATCGCGCCGCAGGCGCTGGTGGAGCGACTGATCCCCGTTGGCGTCCTCATCTATGCCGGGACCGGCGTCGCGGGCCTCCTGATGGGGGGCAATTTCATCGAGTAC
Source organism: Hyphomicrobiaceae bacterium (assembly GCA_041397775.1). GTDB lineage: Bacteria > Pseudomonadota > Alphaproteobacteria > Rhizobiales > Hyphomicrobiaceae. The sequence goes on from JAWKWB010000010.1 coordinate 86,038, forward strand.
ACGCATCTCGCACACGAGAGCGCGCACGGTCACGAGCGCGGCATTTTCTGGGTCGAGATCGGCGTCCTCGTGACCGTCTCCTCCACCATGATCGCCATCTTCTACGCCTTCGTCGACAGGGGACGGTGATGGACCTGCTGCAACGCTTCGCCGAGCACTACAACTATATCGTCACGATCTTCCTGATGGTCGCGGGCCTCTACATCGTCATCGCCCGCAGCAACATGATCAAGAAGCTGATCGGCCTCTCGCTGTTCCAGACGTCGGTGTACCTTCTGTACCTGACGCCCGCCAAGATCATCGGTGGCACCGCCCCGATCCTCGATCCCGCCTACAAGGTCTACTCCAATCCTCTGCCGCACGTGCTCATGCTGACGGCGATCGTGGTCGGCGTCGCGACGCTGGCGCTGGGCCTCGCCCTCGTGGTGCGCATCCACGAGGCCTACGGCACCATGGACGAGGACGACATCTTCGAGAAGGAGAGCGACGCGTGAAGTCGATTTCCGCGCACCTCCCCGCATTGGTCGTGGTCGTGCCGATGCTGGGCGCCTTGCTCTCCGCATTCTTCCGCCGTGGCGTTCTCGCCTGGGCGTTCGCGCTCGTCGTGAGCTGGCTGATGCCGGTGATCGCGTTCGGCCTGCTCGATCAGGTCCTGTCGGGTGGCGCCATCTCCTATCGCCTCGGCGGCTGGCAGCCGCCCATCGGCATCGAATATCGCGTCGATACGCTGAATGCCTTCGTGCTCGTGCTCATCTCCGTGGTGGGCGCCGTCGTGATGCCGTTCGCGCGCCGCAGCGTCGCCTTCGAGATCGATGGCGACAAGCAGCCGTGGTTCTACACCATGTACCTGCTGTGCCTGACCGGCCTGCTCGGCATCACGGTCACGGGCGATGCGTTCAACCTGTTCGTCTTCCTCGAGATCTCGTCGCTGGCGACGTATGTGATCATCGCCATGGGACGCGACCGGCGGTCGCTGCTGGGCGCCTACCAGTACCTGATCATGGGCACCATCGGCGCGACGTTCTACGTCATCGGCGTCGGCCTGCTCTATCTCGTGACGGGCACGCTCAACATCGTCGATCTCGCAGCACGGCTCGGACCCGCCTTCGACGGAGGCGCGAGCCGGCCCGTGCTCGCCGCACTCGCCTTCATCACGGTCGGCATCAGCCTCAAGCTGGCGCTGTTCCCGCTGCACGTCTGGCTGCCCGGCGCCTATGCCTACGCGCCTTCGTTCGCGACGGCCTTTCTCGCCGGCACCGCCACCAAGGTGGCCATCTACGTGATGATCCGCGTGTTCTTCTCGATCTTCGGGCCGTCGCTGAGCCTGAAGTCGATTGCGGTGTCGGAAGTGCTGATGGTGCTGTCCGTGGCGGCGATGGTGATCGCCTCGCTGGTTGCGGTCTTCGAGGCGAACGTGAAGCGCCTGCTGGCCTATTCGTCGCTGGCCCAGGTCGGCTACATCACGCTGGGCATCAGCCTGGCCAACGTGTCGGGCCTGACGGGCAGCATCGTGCATCTCCTCAACCACGCGATCATGAAGACGGCGCTGTTCCTCGCCATCGGCGCCGTCGTCTATCGCTGCGGCGCGGTGAAAATGGCGGACCTCGCCGGCATCGGGCGGCGCATGCCGCTCACCATGGCGGCTTTCGTCGTGGGTGGCTTTGCCATCATCGGCGTGCCCGGCACCTCCGGTTTCGTCTCGAAGTGGTACTTGGCGCTGGGTGCATTCGATCGCGGTTGGTGGCCGCTGGTCTTCGTGATCCTGGCAACCTCGCTCCTGGCCGTCGTCTACATCGGTCGCGTCGTCGAGATCGCCTGGTTCCGCGAGCCCTCCGCTGGCGGCCAAGGCGTCGGATCCGCCGCTGTCGATGCTGGTGCCGCTGCTGCTGCTTGCGGCGGCTACGATCTATCTCGGGATCGATACGGAGCTTTCGGCGACTGTCGCCCGCAAGGCTGCCGAGATGCTGGTAGGTGGCCTGAAATGATGCTCTTCGCTACGCCCGACACACAGGCCCTGGCCGCCATCGTCATCCCCTTCATCGGCGCCATCCTCATCCCGCTGGCGCACCGCATTCCCAACCTGCGCGAAACGATCACGCTGGCGACTGCCGCCCTCGTGGCCGTGACGGTGTGGGGCCTGCTGCCGGGAGTCCTGGCCGGCGGCCGCCCCGGCCTCGAGCTGATCCAGGTGGTGCCCGGCCTCACCATCGCCTTCAAGGTGGAGCCGCTTGGCCTCTTGTTCGCGCTCGTGGCCGGCTCGCTGTGGATCGTCAATTCGGTCTATTCGATCGGCTATATGCGCGGTAACGACGAGCCCAGGCAGACCTCCTTCTACGTCTGCTTCGCCGTCGCCATCGGGGCCGCCATCGGCCTGGCCTTCTCGGCCAATCTCTTCACGCTGTTCCTGTTCTACGAGATCCTGACGCTTTCGACCTATCCACTCGTCACGCACAAGGCCAACGACGAGGCGATCCGGGGCGGGCGCATCTATCTGCTGCTGCTCATCGGCACGTCGATGCTGCTGCTGCTGCCCGCCATCATCGGCACGTGGATGCTGGCCGGCACCATCGAGCTGAAGCAGGGCGGCATCCTGCCCGCGGACCTGAGCCCGGCGCTGATCGGCGTGCTTCTCGCCCTCTACATGTTCGGCATCGGCAAGGCGGCCTTGATGCCGTTCCACTTCTGGCTGCCGGCGGCGATGGTGGCCCCCACCCCCGTCAGCGCCCTGCTGCATGCCGTGGCGGTCGTGAAGGCCGGTGTGTTCACGGTGCTCAAGGTCGTCGTGTTCGTGTTCGGCGTCGACCGCCTGCATGCCACCGGCGCTTCGGAGTGGCTCGTCTATTTCAGTTCCGCAGCGCTGCTGCTGGCCTCCGTCATCGCGCTGACGAAGACCAACCTGAAGGCGCGGCTGGCCTATTCGACGGTCAGCCAGCTCGGCTATGTCGTGCTTGCCGGCGCGCTGGCGACATCGATGAGCGTGACCGGCGGCGCCATGCAGATCGCCATGCATGCGGCAGGCAAGATCACCTTGTTCTTCTGCGCCGGCGCGATCTATGTCGCCCACCACAAGACCGAGATCGCGCAGCTCGATGGCATCGGCCGGAAGATGCCGGTCACCATGCTGGCTTTCCTGGTCGGCTCCATGAGCATCATCGGCCTGCCACCGCTCGGCGGCGTCTGGCCCAAATGGGCCATCGGCGTGGGGGCCTGGGATGCGGGGCATGCCCTCGTCATCGGCGTGCTCATGGTGAGTTCGCTGCTGAATGTGGCCTATCTCATCCCGATCGCGGCCCGCGCCTTCTTCGCCAAGCCCGCGCCCGATGACGACGATCACGGCCACCATGCCGCCGACGGCATCGAGGAAGCGCCGTTGCCGTGCCTGCTGGCCCTGTGCACGACGGCGTTGCTGACACTGGTCCTCTTCTTCTTTCCCGACCGCATCGAGGCGCTCATCGCCCCGGTGCTGGCCGCACGATAGCCCGGGGGTTCGCAAACGATGAGCGACCAACACAAGCCGGCCGACGGCGTCGGCCATGCACCCGAAGGCGAAGCGCCGCACTGGCTCGAGCGGCCCGAGAACGTGAACAAGATCGTCAAGGGGCTCTATGCCGTTTCGGCGCTGCTGTTCCTCTTCGACTGGTTCGTGCACAAGCACAGCAACTTCGCCATCGAGCACGTGTTCGGCTTCTACGGCCTCTACGGCTTCATCGGTTGTGTGTTTCTCGTCGTCGCCGCCAAGGGCATGCGAACGATCCTGATGCGCCCGGAGGACTACTATGATCGCTGATCTCTCGCCGGCGCTCATTCTCATCGTCGGCGGCCTCCTGCTGCCACTCGTGCCGCGCCCGGTGCGGGGCTATGCGATGATCGCCTTGCCGGTGCTCGCGCTCGCCCACTTCCTCACCTTGCCGATGGGCGAGCACGGCAAGATCGTGCTCATGGGGCTCGAGCTGACGACGATCCGGCTGGACAAGCTGAGCTACGTCTTTACGCTGATCTTCCTGATCGCTGCGGGTCTCGCCGCCATCTACAGCCTGTACGAGAAGGACCCTGTCCAGCAGGTGGCGGGGATGGTTTACGCCGGATCGGCCATCGGCGCGGTGCTCGCCGGCGATCTCGTTACGCTGTTCTTCTTCTGGGAAGGCACGGCGATCTCGTCGGTGTTCCTGATCTGGGCGAGCCGCAACGAGCGCGCCTACCACACCGGCATGCGCTACCTGATCATCCAGGTCGGCTCCGGCGTGCTGCTGCTCGCCGGCGTGATGATGCACTACCGGGCGACGGGCTCGATCGCGTTCGGCGCGCTCGGCCTCGACGGCAGCATCGGCAATCTGCTGATCTTCCTGGCCTTCGGCATCAAGTGCGCGTTCCCCCTGATGCACAACTGGCTGCAGGATGCCTACCCCGAGGCGACGGTGACGGGCACGGTCGTGCTGTCGTCCTTCACGACCAAGCTCGCGGTCTACTCGCTGGCGCGCGGCTATGCGGGGACCGAGGTCCTGGTGCCGATCGGCGCGCTGATGACGGCCTTCCCGATCTTCTACGCGGTGATCGAGAACGACCTGCGGCGGGTGCTGGCCTATAGCCTCAACAACCAGCTCGGCTTCATGGTGGTGGGTATCGGCATCGGCACGGAACTGGCCATCAACGGCGCGGCCGCGCATGCCTTCTGTCACATCCTCTACAAGTCGCTGTTGTTCATGTCGATGGGCGCGGTTCTGCTGCGCGTTGGAACGGTCAAGGGCTCCGAGCTCGGCGGCCTCTTCAAGTCGATGCCGTGGACGACGGCGTTCTGCATCGTGGGCGCCGCCTCGATTTCCGCCGTGCCCCTGTTCAGCGGCTTCGTGTCGAAGGGCATGATCATCGCCGCGGCCATGGACGGCGGTTATTTCTGGACCTGGATGGTGCTGCTGTTCGCGAGCGCGGGCGTCTTCCATCATTCCGGCATCAAGATCCCGTTCTTCGCCTTCTTCGCGCACGATTCCGGCAAGCGGTGCGAGGAAGCCCCCACCAGCATGCTCGTCGCCATGGGATTGACCGCAGCCCTGTGCATCGGCATCGGTGTCTATCCCGATCCGCTCTATGCGATCCTGCCGTTCAAGGTGCAATTCGCCCCCTACACGCTCGATCACGTCGTGACGCAGCTGCAGCTTCTCGTGTTCTCCGCGTTGGCCTTCACGGTGCTGATGCGCACGGGCATCTACCCGCCGGAACTGCGCTCCATCAACATCGATACGGACTGGTTCTATCGCAAGCTCGGATATGGCGTGGTGACCTGCGCGGCCGCCGGCGTCGGTGCCATGTCGCGGCAGACGACGGCGCTGCTCGCGCGGTGTTGGACGGCGGTGCGCGATACGACGGAGCGCCATCACGCGGCCGACGGTGTCATGGGCCGCACATGGCCGACGGGCACGATGGCATTCTGGACGACGGTGATCCTGGGCGCCTACCTGCTGTTCTCGTACCTATGAGGGTGCGGCGCCCGTGCGCGTCTGATGTCTGATGCGCGCCGCCTTGGAGTGCTGGAGAGCGCCGATGTCCGATGAGCCGACCACTGCCGACCGCTTGGGCGCGCTGCTCGATCACCTGGGACTGGCGCGCGCGGTCTTCGCCACGCAGATGCCGGGCGATCTGGCCGAGTTCGCGAGCCGGTCGCCGGAGCAGATCGCGGGCGTGATCCTGACCGTGCCCGCCCGGCTCGAGCCGTCGCCGTTCCAGGCCGTGGCCGCACGCTCGCTGATCGTCTCGGGCGACAGCGGCGTCAGCCTCGAGCCGGCACGGCGTGCCATCGCGGCACTAGGCCAGGCCAGGCTGCACCTCCTGGAGGACTACGAGACCACCGGCTGGGCCGATGTCGCCAAGGAGCGCGGCGACGAGCTGGCGCGCGCGCTGTTGGCTCATGTCGCAGACGCAGCGGCACATGGAATGGCGGCATCGACGCTGCCCGCAGGCGCGCCCCGCACGGGCACGCACGCCGGCATCAGCTACCGCATCGACGGGGCCGGGCCGGCACTCGTCCTGATGCCGTTCTTCCTTGCAGCTTCGCAGTGGGACCCCATCGTCGACCGGCTGGCGCGGCACGTCAGCGTCATGCGTCTGGGGGGAGCGCACCTGGGCGGCGTCGCCGCGCTCGAGGATCGCGCGCTGGCCCCGACCTACCGTGGCATGTTTCAAAACCTCGTGGCGTTTCTCGATCCCGACGAAGGCGACGCCGTGTTGGACGTCGGTTGCGGGTCGGGCGCGCTCGACCGGCTTCTCGTGCGCGTCAGGCCGGACCTGGCTGTGACGGGCCTCGACCTCAACGCCTATCTGTTGCGCGAGGCCGCCGAACTCGCCGAATGTGAAGGCCTGGCCGATTGCATCACGTTCGCACAAGGCAGCGCCGAGGCGATCCCGTTTCCCGACGCCAGCTTCGACCACGCCTTCAGCATCACGGTACTCGAGGAGTGCGACGCAGACCGCGCCATCCGCGAGATGATCCGCGTGGTGAGGCCGGGCGGGCGCGTCGGCATCGTCGTGCGCTCGATCGACATCCAGCAGTGGTGGAGCCCCGCGCTGCCGCCCGAACTCGCCGCGCGCGCCAACGTACCACCCCAGTCGGTCGGGCGTGGCGGCGTCGCCGACGGCAGCCTCTATCGCCGCATGAGTGACGCCGGCCTCGTCGATCTGATGCCGTTTCCGTCGCTGATCACGCTCGACCAGCCGGGCGGCAGCATCTGGCGCTATCGCGAGGATCACCTCGTTGGCCAGCTCGACCCCGAGGATCGCGCGATCTGGCGGCAGGCGCGCGCCGAGGCGTTGGCTGCAGGCCGCCTGTTCCAGGCCCACGCCATGCATTGCGCGGTGGGCCGCAAGCCTGCCGCTTGAACCGCGCGCGCGGAACGGAGACAATGCGCGCCCAACGGTGAACCCCTGTCGCGCGAGAGCACGAGCCCGCATGATCCCGATTTCCGCACTGCAAAAGACCGCCGAAACGCTGATGGCCAAGGCCGCCATCGAGATCCCCGACGACTACCTCGGCGGATTGCGCGCCTGTGCCAATACGGAAAAGGGCGACCTGTCGTCGTTCGTCATCCAGGCCATGCTGGAGAACTACGAGGCGGCGAAGGAAGATCGGCGCGCCATGTGCGGCGATACCGGCGTGCCGCGCTGGTACGTGAAGTACGGCAACGACGCGCGCGTCGAAGGCGGTCCGGTCGCACTCGAGGCGGCGCTGCGCCGCGCCACGGCCAAGGCGACACAGGAGGTGCCGTTGAGGCCCAACCGCGTGCACCCGCTCTGGCGCACCGACCACAACAATAACTGCGGCATCGGCGCGCCCGAGATCGAGTATGCCTTCCACCCCGAAGGCGACTGGGTGGAGCTGACGACCGTGCACAAGGGCGGCCTCTTCGGCACCGACTACCGCATGCTGTTTCCCGGTGACGGCATCGAGGGCATCAAGCGCTTCTACCTGGACACGCTGATCGCCTTCGGCAAGCGCGGTCTCGCCTGCCAGCCGGCCATCGTCGGTGTCGGCCTGGGCGGCTCCAAGGACATCTGCTCGGTGCTGGGCAAGCAGGCCGCATGCCTGCGCACGGTCGGGGATCGCAATCCCGATCCCAAGATCGCCGCGCTCGAGGAGGAGTTGAAGGAGCTGGGCAACAGCATCGGCATGGGCGCCATGGGCTTCATGGGCTCGTCCATGGTCGTCGATTGCCACATCGAGGTCGGCTACTGCCACACCGGTGGCATGCCGATGTCCGTGCACATGTTCTGCCTGTCCTCGCGCCGGGCGACGGCCCGCGTCTACGCCGACGGCCGCGCCGAATTCCGCACCGACCCGGAGTGGTTCACCGACTACTCGCGCCGCGCAACGGTGGAGTGGGACGCGCCCGCCGTTCGCGATGCCGCCGAATGACGCTGCAACACGAAGGGAATCCGCTGTGACCTGGGCCATCCATCGCGTCTCGCTCGCCACGCACGATCTGCAAGCGGCCGGGACGTTCTTCGGCAAGCATCTGGGGCTGGGCACCGCAACGCGGCTTTCGGAGCGCGCGATTTCTTTCGGCAAGGGCAGCCGCGGCCTGCGCGTCGTCAAGCCCGATCGCGCCCTGGTGCGCGGCAAGGATGGCCTTCTGGGGGCCGTCGGCGCGCGCCACGTCGCCATCGAGGTGGATGATCTCGACGCCGTCGCGACCAGGCTGGCCCGTGCCGCGATTACGCATGTCGAAGCGCACCCGGGCGACTTCGATGTGCCTGCGATCTACACGCTCGATCCGGCAGGCAACGTCGTGGCCTTCTGTCAGGCGGCACGGGGCACGGACAGCGACGACATCCAGCCCTGGGAGAAGGATTGGGGTTGGGGCGTCCATCACGTCAATCTGCAGGCCGGCGACGTGCGCGAGACGGTGGCCTTCTACACGGAGATGGCGGGTCTGGCGGAGGGAAGCTGGCGGGCACCGGCCGCGCGCGGCAACTTCAGCATCGACACGTCCGAGCTGGCCGTCCTGCCGCTGGGTGAATTCAACCGCGGCCTGCACATCATTCGCCCGGACGCGGGCTTCGCCATCCGCAACGACTTCGCGCACAACCCGTCCGTGGGCGGCCACCCCGCGTTCTTCGTGAAGGACGTGACGGCGGTGAAGGCGCGCCTGGAATCCGCGGGCATCCTCGTGTCGGACGCGGGTGTCTACGCCATGCTCGGCATGCACCAGATCTACGTCTTCGACCCCACCGCAAACATGATCGAGGTGAACCAGTTCGTCTGAGGCGACGCCGGCACAGGCGTCCCCGTCAGCGCCCCTGCACCGCCCGCTTCATGCGCCGATACTCTGTCTCGGTGATCTGGCCGGTCGGCGGCAGTCCCGAGCGGCGCTGCCAGGACCGGATGGCGTCGCGTGTCGTCGCATCGAGCATGCCGTCCGAACGCGAGACTTTGAAGCCGAGCTTGCGCAGCCATTTCTGGACATCGCGGATGCTGCCGACGTCCAGCAGCACCGGATTGTAGCCGGGCTCGGGCGGTGGCCCCAGCGGGGCGTCCGTCGCCAGGGGGCGGCGCGGCGATGGCGGCGGGGGCGGCGTGGTGCTGCTCAATTTCTGCAGGCGCAACCGGGCGAGCGCTGCGAACGTACCCGCTGGAAAGGCGTCGAGGTAGGCCTTGAGCTCGGCAGGCGATTTCGTATCCTTGACCGAGTTCCAGAAGGCGATGTCGGCAGCACCGCCGGGCGCCCCCGAGGCCGGCTGCGCCTGGGACGGCAGTGGCGACGATATGCTGGCCAGGACCCAGATGGCCATTGCGAGACCGACAGCTTCGAGACGGCGCCTGAAACCGCGCAATGCCGCAGGCCTGCGTCGCGCGTCCCCCTCGTCGGTACCGGCAGCGATCATGCGCGTCATCCCTGTCCCCCTCCCATCGGTCGATGTTGAACATCGAACAAGGCTTGCGCGTGGTGTCAACCCGCGCGGCACCCGCTCGTGCTATCGAAGAGAGAACAGGGGCGTCCACGAAACCAGGAACGATGCATGCCAGCGCAGGTATTTCTCATTCGCCACGGCCAGTCGACCTTCAACGAGGCCTTCGAGGCGACGGGCATCGACCCGCTGCACTTCGATGCCCCACTGACGGCGCTCGGGCACCGGCAGGTGGCGGCAGCGCGCGCGCACGCCCAGGGCCTGGAACCCGACCTCGTGGTCGTATCTCCGTTGACGCGGGCCGTGGAAACGGGGCTCGGCCTGTTCCATCCCGAGAAAGCGCCGATCATCGTTTCGCCGCTGCATCGCGAGCGTCTCGGCAATAGCTGCGACGTGGGCCGCCCGCCGCACGAGCTGTCGCTGCAATTCCCCGTGTTGGCCTTCGATCACCTCGATGCGTGCTGGTGGCACGACGGCGAGAAGGATCACCGCGGCGTTGCCGTCGAGCCCGACGACGTCTTCATAGCCCGCGTGGCCGCGTTCACGCGCTGGCTGTCGGCGCGCCCCGAACCCAGAATCGCCGTCGTTGGCCACGGCACGTTCCTGCATCGCATGACCGGGCGGCATTTCGCCAATTGCGAGATCGTGGCGTGGGAACACTAGCAACACCAAGGTTCTAGTGTAGCTTTTGCATCTGACGTTTGGTTACGGTCCCGGCCGAAAGCGGGGACCAAACGTCAGATGCGCTACACGAGCTGGCTGCGGGGCGGCACGCGCCCCTCGTGTCGCAGGCCGGGTGGGCGAAGAGTGCGCAGGCAGGGCCTGCGGCCTCACCCCTCCCGATACCAGCCGATCTTGGTCAGGCGCCAGCTGCTGATGGCCGTCTCCAGCGCGTAGGACAGGATCCACGCGGCGACGCCGAGCAGCGCGCCGTTGATCTCGGGATGGGCGAGGCTGAGCGAGCCCGCAACCGTCGCCGTGGCGATGCGCAGCAGTCCGCTGGCGGCCAGCGAGGTGGTCGCGCGCGCCTTGGCGAGAAGCCCGCGGAACAATGCCGTGCCGCCCCAGAAAATGGCCATCACGAAGGCGATGATCATCGCCGGCTCGGCATACGCGGCAAGCTCGGGCGTCAGGCCCATGACGCCGCGCAGGATGCGCTCGCGCAGCGGCGTCTCGAACAGCACGATGGCGAGCACCGTGAAGAAGGCCACCAGATGGCTCGCAAAGGTCAGCATGACGCGCACGTCCTCGCGCCGCGTGACCAGCGTTTGCGCGGTCTGTGTGAGATTGCGAAGAGGTGCCATCATCAGCGAGACGAGCCCGTGCGAGACGCCGAAGGCGGCGATTGCCAGCTCCGCCTTGCTGAGGCGGCCGAGGAACAGATTGATGACGAAGATGACGCCGAGCTCGGCCGACGAGTTGATCATCAGCGGCCAGGCGAACCGCCAGTAGGTGCCGAGCGTCTCTCCCCCCTGGCGGACGGCGGGGAGCTGCATGAAGTAGCGCCAGGCATTGGCCCACGCGAAAATGCCTTCCGTCACCATGCACAGCATCAGCGCGGCCGCGCCCACGGCCGCGCCGCTGAACCAGCGCGGCAGCAGGAAGAGCGAGATGGTCAGCGAGAACAGCCGCACCAGCGTGCTGGCGGTGATGACGATGGTCCGCCGATTGAGCATCAGCAGCGCGAATGCGGTGCCGCGCATCAGCAGGAACGGCGCGCTCAGCATCAGCGCGCCGACCGCGCCGCGTGCTTCCGCCTGCGCCTGTGCGCCCAGGCCGAACCAGCCGCCGAACACCACGTTGCCGAATGTCGTGAAGCACACCACGCCCGCGATCGTCAGGGGGGCGAGCAGCACCAGCGCCATGAAGCCGAGGATGCGGGGAATGTCGGCGCGCGCCTTGAAATAGGACAGGCTGAGCAGCGTCGTCACTTCCGTGGTGCTCGTCAGTGCGAAGTAGAAGGTGAAGGCGGCATTGAAGGCGGCCAGCGTGACGCTCGGGCTTTCGGTCCGCGCGAGGAAGGCGTGGATGACGGACTTCGAGATCATGTTGAGCTCGACCATCAGCACCAGCGGTACGAAGAACCAGTAGCAGTCGCGCAGCTTCAGGTGGGGCCGGTCCTCGGCCGCGGGTGCGATGGTCTGGCTCGACATGTCTGCTCCCGCTCGTGTGGCGCCCGAGCGCGCCCGCTTCGTTTGTACAAGAGGCAACGCTGTCCCGCACCTGCCTCGTTCGCCCATGGCACGAGGCACGCTTGTCGTCGCAGGCCGGCGATTCGTGATGTCCAGGGCCTTGTGGGAGAAGTCCGCCTGCCGCAATCTGCGAGCCGGAAATCCGGCCGGGGAAGGCCCCGCCGCCAGCCACGAGGAAGCGACCCATGAAAACCCGCGCAGCCGTTCTCACCGAGGTGAACAAGCCGCTCCAGATCATGGAATTGGAGCAGGAAGGCCCCAAGGCGGGCGAGGTCCGCGTCAAGGTGAAGGCAGCGGGCGTGTGCATGTCCGACTGGCACATCATGATCGGCGACTGGCCGCTGCCGCTGCCGATGGTGCTGGGGCATGAAGCGGCGGGCATCGTCGAAGAGGTCGGCCCCGGCGTCACCAGCGTGAAGAAGGGCGACCACGTCATCTTCTCGTTCCGCTCCAACTGCGGTCATTGCCCCTACTGCGCCAGGGGCCGCACGGTGCTGTGCATCGGCTTCAACGACACGCCGCGCTGGGGCATGCACGACGGCACCAGCCGCGTGAAGCTGAACGGCGAGCCGGTCAACGTCATGGCGCGCATCGGCACGTTTACGGAGTATTCCGTGTGCCCGGCGGATCAGGTGGTGAAGGTTCGCGAGGACCTGCCCTGGACGCACGCCGCGATCATCGGCTGCTCGGTGGCGACCGGAGTCGGCGCCGTCATCCGGCATGCCAAGGTGGAAGCGGGATCGACCGTGCTGGTCGTGGGCTGCGGCGGCGTCGGCCTCAACGTCGTGCAGGGTGCACGGCTTGCCGGCGCCAAGACGATCATCGCCTGTGACCTGCTCGACAACAAGCTGCAGATGGCCACGCACTTCGGTGCCACGCACATCGTCAACGGCAAACGGCAGGACGTCATCAAGACCGTGAAGGAGATCACCGGCGGTCTGGGCGTCGACTACGCGTTCGATGCCATCGGCACCGAGCCGACAGTGCTGCAGATCGTGGACAGCCTGGCGCCCGCCGGACATGCGGTGATCGTGGGCATTCCCGCCTTCTCGACCAAGGCGCCGATCGCGCCGCACCTCATGGTCTACGGCGAGCAGACGCTGTCGGGCACCTACTACGGCTCGGTGCGCCCGGCCGTCGATTTCGGCACGCTGGCCGATCTGTCGATGGAGAAGAAGCTCAATCTCGACGACCTCATCTCCCGGACCTACAAGTTCGAGGAGATCAACGAGGGCTTCCAGCTGATGGCCAAGGGGCAGGTCGCGCGCGGCGTGATCCTGTTCGATTGAGATGGCACGGCGCTGCTGCCGCTACTTGGTGGCAGCGGCCCAGCCTTCCCGGTCTGTCGCCATTATTTCGAATGCAATATACTGCGGCAAGTGAAAGACAATTGTTCGTCTGGCATAAACCTCCGAGGGGATGAAGCGGTGGTACGTCGGCGGGCGAAAAGCGCGCATCCACTGTCTGCATTGCGGGGGCGGGCGATGAACTTCGAGCAGCAAATCCGGATCGACCCTCAGGGGCTGTTCGAGTTCGACAGCCGTCCGCGTGCGCAGAGCCTGGCACGGGAGCGCCAGGCACCCAGGAGCGATGCCGACATCCGCTGTCGCGGCATGATCTCCTGGCACGCATCGCGCCGTGCCATCTGCGTCAAATTCCGGCCCGCGCTGATGACATCGCCGGCGCTGGAGCGGATCACCGGATGGCTGCAGAGCGAGGCCGGACCGCGCATTCATCTCCACTACTGGGCCGAAAAGGACTGGAACGACGAGCTGCATGGCAATCCGCGCGCGGCGGCCCGCAGGATCGAGGCCCTGGCGCGCTTCTACGGTGCCGGCAGCTTCAGCACCCCGAGACGGCGCATCAAGGCACCGCGCGAGGCGGCCAGGATCGGACGGCACGCCAGCCTGTTGGCGTTCTGGCGCGAGCGCGCCGGACGCTTCGAGGGCGACGGAGATCTTCGCCTCGTCCAGGACCTGACAGCGGGGAGAGCCACGCTCTTCCACCATGCCAATGATGGCGGCTTCCACATGATTTCTGTGGGGAATGGCCTGTTGTCGGGCCTTCGGAACTGGTCGTCTGCCCGGCCGGGCGTATCGCTCGACGCATACCCTGACGCCGGATACCGCGCGCAGGTCCACGCCGTCTATTCGCAGGTGATGCGGTCCGGCAATCCGGTGTTCGATGAAGTAGACGGCTTCTTCGCTGTTCCGCGGGAGCCATGCATGCGTCGCGCGTACCATCGTATCGTGGTGCCTTTGCACGCGGGCCGGCAGCGTTTCCTGATCGCGGCGACCATCCTCGACGACGACATCGACCTGCGCGCTTGAGCGAACCACGCCGCTGCGCCCCACCCTGCTACGACATGCCAGCTTGTGCTCCTGCGCCCAGAGCGTTGGAGTGCGGCGCAGACGGTGTTGTGTGAGGGGGGGCGCGATGGCAGATGAGACCGACAAGCAGCAGGTGACGCTCTACGAGGCGATCGGCGGGGAAGAGACCGTGCGCCGGCTCGTGCGCCGCTTCTACGAGCTGATGGACACCCTGCCCGAGGCGAAGGCCTGCCGCGACGTGCACCCCCCGAGCCTGGCAGGCAGCGAGCAGAAGCTGTTCGAGTACTTGACCGGCTGGCTCGGCGGGCCGCAGCTCTACCAGGAGAAATACGGCCATCCGATGCTGCGCCGCCGCCACTTCGTCGCGCCCATCGGCCCCGACGAACGCGACGGCTGGTTGCTGTGCTTCAGGCGCGCGCTGGACGAGACTATCGACAGCGCTGCCTTGCGCGAGGCGGTCTGGCAGCCGGCCCATCGCCTGGCCATGCACATGCAGAACAAGGCGTGAGGCAGCGCGGCAGGTTGCCCCGACGGTAAGGGCTCATGCAGAATGCCACGCGGTCCGTTGCGCGACGGGTCGCTGTCGCGAGGCGTGTCGATGGGGACCCCGTTCGCCAACCGCAGCGCCCGGACGCTGTCGGCCTTGGACCAATTGCGTCGAAGAACGGGGGAGCCTGGGAGGCCGTCATGGATCGCGATACCATCGCAAAAAGCCGCTTCATGAGCCTCGTCCTGCGCCACAAGCCCGAGGAGATCGGGTTGACGCTCGACGCGCAGGGCTGGGCGCACGTGACCGAACTGGTCGAGAAGGCTGGGCGGCATGGGGTCGCCCTGACGCCCGCGCTCGTCACCCGGATCGTGGCGGAGAGCGACAAGAAGCGCTTTGCCCTGAGCGCGGACGGCCTGCGGATCCGCGCCAACCAGGGCCATTCCGTAGCCATCGACCTGGGGTTGACGCCCCAGTCGCCGCCCGGGTGCCTCTACCACGGCACGGCCGAGCACAACCTCGCCTCGATCCGCGCGTCGGGCCTCAACGCGGCAAGCCGGCAGCACGTGCATTTGTCACCCGATCCACAAACGGCGTTGAAAGTCGGCAGCCGCCATGGACGGCCCGTCGTGCTCGTCGTCGACGCCGGCGCGATGCACGCTGAAGGACACGTGTTCTATCGCTCGCACAACGGCGTATGGCTCGCCGACGCAGTGCCCCCGCGCTTCATCGCATTCCCGGACCCCGGTTGAGAAATCCAATCTTTCCGCACGTTCTTGACCGGCATCAACGATGCCCGTGCGGGTTCGCGCGAGCATCGCGGCGTCGTACCATCGTGAGGCCCGCAGCCGTCGCGGAGGGTCATCCGCGCGCGTGCCTCCAGGATCGAGGACAGCCATGGCACAAGAGATCAAGAAATCGGAAGCAGCTCCGGCGCCCATGCAACGCTACGCCGATCCGTTTTCGGCAATGCGCGCCGAGTTCGATCGCGTGTTCGACAACTTCCTGGGGCGCGGTTTCGGCGGCTTGCCGGCATTCGCGCGCAGCGAAGGCCTGACGTTGCAGCCCAGCATCGACGTCCGCGAGACGGACAAGGAGCTGGTGGTTGAAGCCGAGCTGCCCGGCCTGGACGAAAAGGACGTCAACGTCACGCTCAACAGCGGCGTGCTGACGCTGAAGGGCGAAAAGAAGTCCGAGCGTGAGGAAAAGAAGGACGACTACCATCTCATGGAGCGCAGCTTCGGCAGCTTCCAGCGGTCGTTCCGTGTCGGCGACACGGTCGATGCCGACAAGGTGACCGCGGCCTTCGCCAATGGCGTGCTGAAGGTGACGATGCCCAAGAAGGCAGAGGCCGTGAAAGCTGAGAAGCGCATTCCGATCGGCCGCGGCTGAGACGGGATCGCAGGTCCAGGGCATCTGGCGGCGGCGCGGCGAGCCGGGCTGCCGCAGGCCATCGGGGAGCGGCGTTGGCAATGACGGAATATACGCAGCGTCGCGAGGCGATGGTCGCCTCTCAGATCGAACGCCGCGGCATCGACGATCCCCTGGTCCTCGACGCCATGCGGAGCGTGCCGCGCGAGGTGTTCGTGCCCGAGCACCTGCGCAACGAGGCCTATGGCGACTGGCCGCTGCCGATCGGTGCAGGGCAGACCATTTCCCAGCCCTACATCGTCGCGTACATGATCGCGGCGCTGGAACTCGATGGCGGCGAGAAGGCGCTGGAGATCGGCTCGGGCTCGGGCTACGCGGCCGCGATCATGGCCACGATCGCCAGCCACGTGTACGGCATCGAGCGCATCGCCATGCTGGCCGAGCAGTCCGCCCGCAACCTGGCGGCCGCCGGCTGCGACAACGTCACCATCCGCTGCGCCGACGGGACCCGAGGCTGGCCCGAGGAGGCGCCTTTCGACGCCATCCTCGTTTCCGCCGGCGCCCCCGACGTGCCGCAGACGCTCAAGGAACAACTGGCGGTGGGCGGCCGGATGGTCGTTCCCGTCGGCGAGGACCCGCATGCACAGGACCTCGTGCGCGTGACCCGCATCGGCGACGACGAATGGTCGGAGGAAACCATGACGGCCGTGCGCTTCGTCCCCCTCATCGGCCTCCAGGGTTGGGACGCCGGTGCGGACAGGCGGTGATCGGGCGCCGATCGCGCAGGCCATGATCCTTGCTGCGCACGCACTGGCCAAAGGCGCTGCCACGGCATAGGTTGGTCGCGCACGCACGCGATAGGGGAACCATGGCCAAGCTCAAGACCGTGACATTGAATTTGCCCGCCTCGAAAGAGGAACTGGCGAAGCTGGAGTTGGGCACTGTCGTCTATTTGAGCGGGCGCGTGCATACGGCGCGCGAGGGCGTCTACAAGCGCGCCGTCGAGGAGCGCTGCAACGTGCCCTCCGACATCGGCACGGCGAGCTTCCACTGTTCTCCGGCCGCAAGCGTCGGCCCGAACGGCGAATTGACCGTTGGCGCTGTCACGGCCACCGCGTCGTTCCGCTTCGCCAAGTGGATCGACGGCTGGCTCGGCATGTCCGGCTGCAACGTCATCATCGGCAAGGGCGGGATGACGAGCGACATCTACAAGGAGAGCTTCGTGCCTCACGGCGCCATCTACTTGACGACGGTGGGCTATGGCACGGGCGCACTGCTGGGGCGCGGCATCAAGAAGGTCGTGGCCGCGCACTGGCTCGACGAAGTCGGCATCGCGCAGGCGATCTGGGTCCTGGACGTCGAAAAGTTCGGGCCCTTCATCGTAGAGAGCGATCTTGCCGGCAACTCGCTGTTCGAGCGAGAGAACGCCAAGATCGCCCCAGGTATCGAGAAGCTCTACGCGGGCACCAAGCCCGCCACGCTACGCCGTTTCGGCGAGACGAGCGACAAGACCGACGAGGTCATCTGACCCGGCGTGCCGCTCGCTCGACCGCGTCGCTTACCACCTGCGGTAATGGCGACGAATGTGCGGCTTGTAGTAGAAGCGGTACGGCCGGTAGTACCTATGGTGCCGCCGATAGTGGTACCGGGGCGTCGCATAGTAGTAGAACTTCGGCCGGTAATGGTGCCGATGCCTGTAGCGGCGATAGTGCACGGTCTGCGCCAAGGTCGCGCCGGCCCGTTCGGCGGCGGGGATCGTGGTCGCGATGCCTGTGCCCGCGGCCGCTTGAGCCGGAGCCGTCGTTACGTAAGAGAGAATCGAGAGACTTGCAGCAATAGCCGCCAGCCAGATCCGTTTCATACTGATCTCCATGCTGGTCGTAGTTCCTCCTCGGCAGTGACGAACGTATGTTAACACGAAAGTTACGCGACGCACCCCGAAATGTCGGCCAGCGTCAATGAGTTGACCACAAAGTGAACATATGACCGATCTCGATCTCACCAATAGAGCGACGTTCAAGACCTGGAACCGGGTCTCGGTGCGCTACAACGACCTCGACCCTCTGGGGCACGTCAACAACACGGCCTTGGCGATATTTCTCGAGCAGGCGCGCTGCGAGTTGATCACCCCGCGCCTCAAGGCCCACAGCCGCAGTCTCGACATGGTCCTGGCCTCGACGCGGCTCGATTACCTCGAGGAAATGCACTACCCGGGCGAGGTGGAGATCGGCACGATCGCGACGCGGCTGGGGACGAAATCGTTCGAGCTTGCCCATGGAGCCTTCCAGGACGGTGTCTGTGCCGGCACCGGCAGCGTCGTTCTGGTCTTCTTCGACCTCGACAAGCGCAGTTCGGTGGCCCCGCCGCCAGAGATCCGCGCGTTGATCGAAGGCCTGATGGCAGAGGCGCCGCGATGAGGGTGAAGCTGCTCGTGGTTGCATCGTCGGTCGCGATCGTCGTCGCCGCGGGCTGGGGCATGCGGGGGCTGGCCACGCCCGTCCCAGGCTCGGAGCGCGCGCGCCACACGCCCTTCCACATCGGCTGCAAACATCACAATCACGGCCCGAAATGGCATGCCGGTCACGGCCGCACGTTGCAGGGCAGCCGCTGGGCGCGCGACGAGGGATCCGCAGACGATGGTCTCGCCGCGCGTGCCATCACCAGCGGGCGGCCCTGAGCGGACCTCACGCCGCCTTGGCGTCGGCGGCGATGAACCAGTCGGCGATCTCACTCGACGTCACGAATACCGTGTCCGGGCGCGCCATCAGCATGTCGAGCGCCTTTTCCATGTAGTAGGCCCGGTGCGGCACGCCGATCAGGTGTGGATGCAGGCCGAACGTCAGGATGCGCGGTTGGTGGGCGATCTCGCGTTCGAGCACCTTCAACGTGGTCTCCAGGCGGCGCAGCAACGCGTCGCTGGAGTGGTTTTGCACCACCCAGATCGGAACGTCGTTGAGCTCCCACGTGTAGGGCAGGGATAGCAGCCGCCCGTGCTTCGTCTCGATCCAGCAGGGCAGGTCGTCCAGCACCCAGTCGTGCGTGAAGTCGAGCCCGCACTTCTTGAGGATGTCGGGCGTATCGTGGCTCTCCGCACCGCCTGCCCCGAACCAGCCGCGCACCTTGCGCCCGTCCGCCTGCTCGAGCCGGGCAAGGCAGCGGCGGATCTCCGCCTCCTCGTCGTCCACCTGCTTGAGCGAGCGCTGGAACCAGCCGTGCCCCACCAGTTCCCAGCCCGCCTCCACGACCTCGTGCATCAACGCCGGGTAGACGTCCGCCACCTCCGCGTTGGTGAAGGCGGTGGCCTTGAGGCCGCGCTGGCCCATCATGTCGAGGAAGCGGGGCATGCCGCAGCGCATGCCGTACTCGACCCACGAGAAGTTCGGCAGGTCGGGGGGCGGCACCTGCGCGCCGTGCGGTGGCGGCAGGATGCCGCGCGGCATCGGCCGGTCGAAGGGCCAATGCTCGATGTTCATGACGACATTGACCATCAGCGGCTTGCCATCGAGCGGCGTGAGCTTGCGGCGCTGGCTGGACAGCTCGAAGGGAATGCGGGGATTGCTGCTCATGTGCGTCCTTGGCTGCGCTGCGGGGAGGGGCTGTCGCTGCGGCCCTGTGGCCAC
Organism: Hyphomicrobiaceae bacterium; assembly: GCA_041397775.1. Classification (GTDB taxonomy): domain Bacteria; phylum Pseudomonadota; class Alphaproteobacteria; order Rhizobiales; family Hyphomicrobiaceae. The sequence goes on from JAWKWB010000010.1 coordinate 105,431, forward strand.
GCTCAGATCTGCGAGTAGCCTGAACCCTTGGTGGCCACGCCGCGCCCGGTCGGGTTGGCGATCAGGCCATACTCGCCGAGGATCTGCTGGCTGTAGGTCACGCGCCCGTTGACCGTCTGCGGCGGCTCGCTCGCCAGAAGCAGTGCAGCGCGGGCCATGTACGACATCGGCTCGCCGCGCGGGTCGTCCATGCTGGCCATCAGCTTGTGGTAGACGGTGCCCGGCGTCGCAACCGTCTGCGAGGGCGAGACGGCGGCCACCGTGATGTTGTGGTCGGCGACTTCCTGCGCCAGCCCCTGGGTGAAGCGCTCGAGCGCCGCCTTCGTCGCACCGTACATGACGCTGCCGTTGACGGGGCGGGCGCCGGTGAAGGGCGTGCGGCCCGGTCCGATCGCCGATCCCGACGAGATGTTCACGATGGCGCCGCTCCGCCGTGCGATCATCCCCGGCAGGACCATTTGCGAGAGCATGAACGGCCCGTGGACATTGACCGCGAAGGCCTTCGCCCAGTGCTTCACATTGTAGTCGACGATGAGCTTGTAGTAGGTGAGTGCGGCATTGTTGACGAGGATGTCGACCGGACCGAACGCCTCTTGCGCGGTCTTGACGAGGCGCTGGCAGTCCTCCTCGTTCGAAACGTCCATCGCCACCGCGCGCGCCGCGCCGCCCGCAGCCTCGATCTCGGCCACTGTTCCCGCCAGCGAGCCGGTGAGAATGCGATGATCGCCCTCGTTCAAGGTGCGCGCGGCGCACACGATGCGCGCGCCCTCGCTGGCGAAGAGCTTGGCGATCTCAGCCCCGATGCCCCGGCTGGCGCCGGTCACGACCACGGTCTTTCCCTCGAGCTTGCCCATCTGGCGTCCCCTGTCTGGTTCGGTACGTTCAGGATGCAGGATCGTGTCAGCGGCCCTTGAAGACCGGCTTGCGCTTCTCCACGAATGCCCGCACGGCCTCTTTGTGGTCGGCGGTGCCCTGGGTGCGCATCATGCGCTCGGCTTCGCGGTCGATGGCGTCGCGATGGCTGAGCGTCAGGGCTTCGTCGAGATTGTCCTTGATGTAGCCGAGTGCGACCGAGGGGCCATCCGCCAATGACTTGGCGAGCGCGAACGCTTCGGCCTGCAACGCCGCGTCCGCGACGATGCGATGGATGATCCCCAGTTCCGCGGCCCGCGCCGCATCGAGCCGGTCGGCGGTCAGCATGAGTTCGCGCGCCCGGCTCGGCCCCACCGCGCGCGTCAGCAGCCAGGCGATGCCGTAGTCGCCGGAAAGTCCGACCTTGGCATAGCCCGTGGTCACGAACGCGGACGTCGCGGCGATGCGGATGTCGCAGGCGAGTGCGAGCGCCAGGCCGGCACCGGCGGCAGCACCGGGCAGGGCGGCGACCGTTGGCTTGCGCAGCGCATAGAGCGTGCCGGCCGAGCCCTGGTGACGCTCCTGCATGATGCGGAAGCGCTCCTCCTGCGTATGGTCCGTCGGTGCGCGGCGGTCGCCCATGTTCTTGACGTCACCGCCCGAGCAGAAAGCAGTGCCGGCACCCGTGATCAGCAGGGCGCGGACCTCCGGATCGGCGCCGCAGGCAGCGATCATGCGGCGCAGTGCGGGCGAAAGCTCCGTGGAGAGCGCGTTGCGCGCCTCGGGCCGGTTGAGCGTGATGACCGCGACACCCGCGCGCACCACGCACAGCAGCTGGCCGGTTCCCGTATCGATCGAGCGCTCTGGCGCCATGGACATCGTCTCCCCCAGTTCAATTCGGTGAGAGCGTCCTCGGTCCTGCGGCGATTGTCCAGTGCCCGCTTTGCCGGCGCGCGGCATGATCGCAGCAAGGATCGTCGTCCGGTGGGGACGCCGGAGCTGGGATCGATATGTCGGAAGGGAAAGTCTGGTTGGAGGCCACGCCCGGAATCGAACCGGGGTAAACGGATTTGCAGTCCGGCGCGTAACCACTCCGCCACGTGGCCATCCATCGAAGACGTACCGTCTTCGCCGCTCTCGATACACCTGCCCTCTTAATAAGGCGCAAAGGCGAACCGGAACGGCAAACCGTCTATCACGAGACCGTGAGGGATGGCAACGCCATGCTTGCGCCGCTCCTCCACAGAAGTCGCCGCTGTGTGGCCTGCCTGCGGCATGTGGGGCCGTTGAAGGCGTTGACGTGGCCGCCTGGGGGGTGTTTGGTCGAAAAATTCGAGAGATGAAGGGGGCAGGCAGATGACGGCGGATGGCGCTCAGGCCATGACGACGGAACGTCTTTCATTGGCGGAAGCGCTCGAGGCCAGGGAACGCAGCGGCGCGCGGGTGCGTGTCGGCGTGATCGGCGCCGGCCAGATGGGTACGGATCTTTTCGTTCAGATCACCCAGATGCGCGGCATGGAGGTCGTGGCGGCCTGCGACATGCGTGCCGAGCGGATCGAGGCGGCGGCCGCCATGGCGGGCGACGGCTGCCGGTCCGTCGAGATCGTGCGCGACGCCGGCGCCTTGGCGACGGCCATCGGCAAGGGACGCCTTGCCGCCGCGCCGAGCCCCGAGATGGTCTGCCGCGATCCGAACGTCGATGTCGTCATCGATGCGACGGGCAACCCGAGCGCGGGTGCGGCCGTCGCGCTGACGGCGATCGCGGCCCGCAAGCACATCGTCATGATGAACGTCGAAGCCGACGTGACCGCGGGCGCCTATCTGGCGGCCGAGGCGCGCAAGGCCGGCGTCGTCTACACGCTGGGCGCCGGCGACGAGCCGACCGCGGCCATGGAACTCATCCGCTTCGTTCGCGCCCTGGGCTACCCCATCGTCGCTGCCGGCAAGGGCAAGAACAATCCATTCCGCATCGATGCCACGCCCGACCAGTACCGGGAGGAGGCGCAACGCCGGAACATGAACCCGCGCATGCTCGTGGAGTTCGTGGACGGCTCCAAGACCATGGTCGAGATGGTGGCCATCGCCAACGCGACGGGTCTGAGGCCCGACATTCCGGGCATGCACGGCCCCGCCGCGCCGCGCGAGAAGCTACAGGACTTCTTCTGCCCGAAAGAGGAGGGCGGCCTCCTGGACCGCAAGGGCGTGGTCGATTTTTCGGTGGCGAAGGGCGTCGCGCCCGGCGTCTTCGTCGTGGCCGAGATGCGCCACCCCCGCGTCCGCGAACGCATGAACGACCTGCATCTGGGGCCGGGGCCCTACTACAGCTTCTTCCGCCCCTATCATTTGACGAGCCTCGAGGTGCCGTTGTCGGCGGCCGCCGCCGTGCTCTATCGCGAAGCTCACATGCAACCGTTGCCCGTGCCCTCCGCCGAGGTCGGCTGCGTGGCAAAGCGCGACCTCGCGGTAGGCGACAAGCTCGACAACATCGGTGAGTACAGCTATCGCGGCTTTGCCCTGACGCGCGCCGACGCATTGGCCCGCAAGGCATTGCCGGTCGGATTGGCGCTGGGCGCGACCGTGCGCCGTCCCATCGCCAAGGGAGACCTGCTGACCTGGGACGCGATCGCCCCCGACGAGACGACGGCCATTTTCGCCGCACGCCGCGCTCAGGACGTCATGATTGACGCAATGCAATGACACGGTGTCTCGGCTAACCTCCACTGCGTGATCGATGCGCGGCACGAGGCGTGGGGCGTCACGCCCCCGCATGCTGGGCCGCCGCGATCCGGCGGGAGGGAGCCGTAACGCGCATGCTGATGTCCGAGCGGACCGTGAAACGGTCTCTCATCGTTATTGCCCTGGCGGGGCTCGTCGGCGGCCTCGTCACGTGGGCTCTGGGCCATGCCGGCGCGGCACGATGGATCTGGGGGGCGGGTACGGTGCCCGTCATCCTCGGCCTCGCGCTTGCGATGATCCGCGACTTCAGCGAAGGCCGCCTCGGCGTCGATGCAGTGGCCTTCGTGTCCATGACTGCCGCGGTGGTGCTGGGCGAAACCCTGGCCGGCGCCGTCGTCGCGGTCATGTATGCCGGCGGCAACGTGCTGGAGGATTTCGCCGTTGCCCGCGCCGAGCGCGAACTGCGCTCGCTGATCGATCGCGCGCCCCGCATTGCGCATCGCTTCCTGAACGGCGGCATCGAGGATATCGACATCGCCCGCGTGGCCATCGGCGACCGCATCCTGGTGCGCGGCGGCGAAGTCGTCCCCGTCGACGGCGTCATCGTGAGCACGGCGGCCACCATCGACGAATCCGCCCTCACGGGAGAACCGATCCCGGTCGAGCGGCGGCATGGCGAAGGCGCGCGCAGCGGCACGATCAATGCCGGCGAGGCCTTCGAGATCCAGGCCACCGCGACGGCCGGTGAAAGCACCTATGCCGGCATCGTTCGCCTCGTCACCGCCGCCCAGACGGCAAAGGCGCCGTTCATCCGGCTGGCGGATCGCTTCGCCCTGCTGCTGCTGCCCGTGGCGCTCGTGATCGCCGGGGCGGCATGGCTCTTCTCCGGCGACCCGATCCGTGGCCTCGCCGTGCTGGTCGCTGCCACGCCGTGCCCGCTGATCCTCGCCGCCCCCGTCGCCTTCATCGCCGGCGTTTCGCGGGCGGCCGAGCGTGGCATCCTCATCAAGGGCGGCGCGGCCATGGAAGCGCTGGCGCGTGTCCGCACGGCGCTCTTCGACAAGACCGGCACGCTGACGATCGGCGGTGCCCGCCTCGTCGCCATCGAAACGGCGCCTGGCGAGAACGCCGACGACGTGCTGCATCTCGCGGCCTCGCTGGAGCAGGCCTCCCAGCACGTCGTGGCGGCCGCCATCGTCGCAGCGGCAGTCGCCCGCGACCTGACGCTGGCGGCCCCCACAGGGGTCCGTGAGACGATGGGGTCGGGCCTGGAGGGCTATGTCGATGGCCGCCACGCCCGGATCGGCTCGCACCAGTTGGTTCTCGGTGGTCGCCGCCCCGACGCCTGGGCCGTCCGCGCCCTGCGGCGCGCGGCGTGGCGGTCGGCGCTCACCGTCTTCGTCGCGGTCGAGGATCGCGTCATCGGCGTGCTGCTGCTTGGCGACGAATTGCGCCGCGAGACGCCCCGCGCCATCGCGGCCCTGCGCTCCACGGGGATCTCGCGCATCGTCATGGTCACGGGAGACCGCTCCGACGCCGCCGAGACCATCGGTGCGGCCCTCGACCTCGACGCGGTTCTGGCCGACCGCGTTCCCGCCGACAAGGTCGACGCCGTGGCGACCGAGAGCCGGCGCCAGCCGACGGTGATGGTGGGCGACGGCATCAACGACGCCCCAGCCCTGGCGGCTGCCGACATCGGCATAGCCATGGGCGCGCGCGGCGCCAGCGCCTCGTCCGAGGCGGCCGACGTGGTGCTCCTGCTCGATCGTCTCGATCTCGTCTCCGAAGCCGTGGCCATCGCCCGGCGCACGCGCTACATCGCCCTGCAGAGCATCGTCGTCGGCATGGGCCTGTCGCTGATCGCCATGGGCGCCGCCGCGGTCGGCTGGCTGCCGCCGGTCGCCGGTGCATTGGTCCAGGAGGCCATCGACGTCGCCGTCATCCTCAATGCGCTGCGCGCGCTGGGCGCGGGCCGGACCTTCGCTCAGCGCCAGTTCCCGACCGCTTCTGCGCGCGCGCTGCGCCAGGAGCACGAACAGGTCGAGGCCACGCTCGACCGCCTCCGCGAAATTGCCGACGCGCTCGACGATGCGGCGCCGGAAAGTGCGCTGGCGCTGATCGGCGAGGCCAACCGCCTCGTCGCGCGCGAGGTGGTCGCACACGAGATGGACGACGAGCGCAACGTCTATCCCAAGATCTCCCGCTATCTCCGGGACGGTCACGGCCTCGACGCCATGAGCCGCGCCCATCGCGAGATCGCCCATCTCGCCCGCCTGCTCGACCGGCTGGCCGATGGCCTCGCCGTCGAGGACATCGACCGCTACCTCGTGCGCGACGCGCAGCGCGTCATCGAGTCGATCGAATCCCTCGTGCGCATCCACAACGCGCAGGAGGAGGATATCTACCAGCACGCCGCCGGCGGGTGAGGCCGGTTGCGCCCGATCCCGATATCTTCGCCGGCATACCTACCCCGCCATCGTCAGGCCGCCGGAGACGGAAATCACCTGCCCCGTGATGTAGGCCGCGTCGTCGCTCGCCAGGAAGGCCACGATGCCCGGCAGGTCGTCGGGCTGGCCGAGCCGCTTCAGCGGGATCGAGCGCTTGAGGCCGTCGTAGATCTTCTGGCCCTGATCGCCGTGGCCGAGGAACGACTGCAGCAGCGGCGTTTCGGTCGGGCCCGGACACACGCAGTTGAGGGTCACGTTCGAGCGCGCCATTTCGCGGGCCATGGTCTTCGTGAAGGCGATCAGGCCGCCCTTGCACGCCGAATAGACCGCCTCCATGGAGGACCCGACCCGGCCCGCGTCCGATGCGATGTTGACGACGCGGCCCCCGCGCCGCTGCTGCATGCCCTTGAGCACGGCGTGGTGCAGGTTCAGCGGCCCGTCGAGATTGATGGCGATGATCTTCTTCCACAGTTCCGGTTCGGTATCGAGGAAGAAGGCGAAATGGTCCCAGCCCGCGTTGTTGACGAGGATGTCGATGCCGCCCGACTGCGCATCCAGTGCCGCCACGGCAGCCGCCACGGCCGCATGATCGGTGATGTCGACGGCGTGCGCCGTGGCGCCGTTGCCGATCTCGCCCGCGACCGCCTGGGCGGCATCGCCCTTGAGGTCGAACACCGCCACTTTGCAGCCTTCCTCGGCCAGCCGCCGGCAGATGGCGCTGCCGATGCCGCCTGCTCCGCCCGTGACGATCGCCGTCTTGCCCGCCAAGCCCCGCATGAAGCGCCTCCCATGTCCCCGTGTCCACGTCTGGAGGCGGATCGTACAGCAATCGTGGCGGCAGCATCTACAGGATCGCTTTACAGGCGCGCGCGGGCAGCCTAAACGCTTGGGGACCGGACCGGGCGGTTAGCTCAGTGGTAGAGCGCCTCGTTTACACCGAGGATGTCGGGAGTTCGACCCTCTCACCGCCCACCATGTTCACCGCCCACCACACGCGCTGCCCGGCACGCTCACCGCCCACCGTGACGACCGAGGAAATGCACCGTGCCGTTCGGCTGCATCACAGTCCGCGCCATCGTCTGGATCGGCATGGGGGCTTCCGCTGCGACGCGCTTGGCCCCGCCCTCGTGAGACGCTCGAGAGGCCAGCCGCTCCGACGCCTTCTCGCGCCACTCGAGCACGGCAATCCGCTCGATCGCTCTGCCGTTGCAGGCTCTCAGGTGCTTATGCGCACGCTGCAGCGCCAGGAGGCGTGCGGCCAGTATGACGATCGCAATGCCTTGGCCGATCACAAGTGCCAGGCTCATCCCGGGTCCAATCAATTCCATCATGACACTCGACCTGCTTGCGCAATGGACTACCAGCCGCTGCTCGAAATCGGAACTCGTTCGCTGGGGTTCCGGCTTTCCATCCACAGTTGTGCTTCGTTCGCACAGCTCACGGAAAAAGACGTCCTGCAGCGATGCTAAGACTTCTGCAGTTTTTGTGGATCGGCGTGTCTTTGGCTGCCGGCGCACAGCGCGCCGTCATGCTCGAGCGGCGTGCTCAGGTATCCTGTACCTCTGCACGCCTCGCAGGTGCGACCATCGTCGGCATCTGCATTGCTGATATCGCTGGAAACACGTACAGCAACCGTCCCCCACCCGTCGCAAAGCATGCACGGCTTGGGCTTGCGCAAACTGACCATCGTTAAGAATCCTGACGCGACTAAAAACTCATTGTGACAAAATATCACGTCATGTGGATTAAATCCACGGCAATGAGCATCCGGCTGCGCGATCTGAGCATCCCGCAAGATCTGCTGACGTTATCGACTAGGACTGGGAATGATCACGACAGGGCACTGAGGTCCGAGAGGGCCCGTATTGCGGTGGCAAGCTTGTATTGGAGGTCGCCGGACTGACCTCGATAGATCCAATCGAGCGACAAGCCGTGCGCTTCGCACAGTTCTATGGCACGCGCCGGGGAGATGAGCCGGGCGCCGCTCTCATATTGTCCGTAGGTATTGGTGGCGATACCGGCGCGCGATGCGAATTCCCGCTGCGTCAGCCGCATCGCCTGCCGTGTCAGGCGAAGCCTGCGCCCGACAGGGGTGGGGTCGAGTTCGTTCTCAGCGCGTCTAACCATGCGATCTTGCCGACAGGCGATAGGAACATATTCATGGCAGTGTACCACATATTGGAAAAGTAATGCGAGGGCTGAATAACGAATTTGGCGGCATTGGCAGCTTGGCACAGGCGCGCCATCGTCCCGTCGTCCTGGGTTGCGCACGCTCGACGACGAACCGACCAGTCTTGGATGCGATAGGCGCCGACGCCGGCAGCTGGGTCGTGGCTCGTTCACCATCGATCCTGCCCAATTTCCTGGCATGCGCTGATGGAGTGCGGCCGCGTGTGAGCTACGGCTCACGCTCGGCGCGCGAAGCAGTTATACGCAAGGCAGCAAGTCTTCTGAAAGCGGCGGCGGATGCAGCGGGCGAGTGGTGGGGTAACCGGACGGCAGGGCGCCAGCGTCCTCAAGGGCATCGGCCTGATGTGCCTGGCGTTGAGCCTGTTCTCGGTGCTCGACACCACGGCCAAGTACATGGCGAGCGTGGTCAAGCTGCCGGTCACGCAGGTCGTGTGGGTCCGCTTCGTCAGCCAGTTCCTGCTGATCGTCATGGTCACGGGCGTTCTGTCGATCCCCCGGCTGCTCACCACCCGCAAGCTCAAGCATCAATTGGCGCGCTCGACGCTGATGCTGTTTTCCACGGTCTTCAACTTCATGGCGCTGCGACACCTGCGCCTCGACCAGACCCAGACCGTCTACTTCCTGGCGCCGCTGGTGGTGGCCCTGCTGGCAGGTCCCTTCCTCGGCGAATGGGTGGGCTGGCGCCGCTTCGTCGCGATCCTGGTCGGCTTTTCGGGAATTCTCGTCGTCGTGCGGCCTGGCTATGCAACTTTCGATCCCGCGTTGTTGCTCGCCTTCGGATCCATGCTCTGCTACGCGGGCTTCATGCTGGTGACCCGGTATCTGGCAACCTACGACGCGCCGGAAGTGACGCTGTTCTACTCCCTGGTCGCGGGCACCTATTTCATGGCGCCCTTGGCCATCGTCGATTGGGTTTGGCCGAGCGAGCCGCGCGTGTGGCTGCTGCTGGCGTCGCTGGGGTTCTGGGGCGGCCTGGGCCACTACATCTTCATCCTGGCCTACCGGCACGCGCCCGCCTCGACGCTGGCCCCCTTCGTCTATCTCGGCCTCATCACGCACACGGCCGGCGGCTTTCTCGTGTTCGGACAGGTGCCCGACGCCATGAGCCTCGTCGGGGCCTCGATCGTGATCGCTTCGGGTGTCTACCTCGTCCACCGGGAACGGGTGACGGCGGCAGCCCGTGCCGCCACGGCTGCACAGGCTGGAAGCTGATCAGCCCCCCGCCGCCCGTGCAGCCGGGGGCAGCAGCTCAGCGCACTTCGCCCGTCTTGAAGTCGAAGATCTGCGCGTTGCCCGTGAACGTGGGATCCGCCAGCTTGAGGAACAGCGGAACGATGTCCTCGGGCGTCTTCAGCGTGTTTGGATCCTCACCCGGGTAGGCCTTGGCGCGCATGCCCGTGCGGATCGGGCCGGGATTGATGATGTTGACGCGCGCGGGCGTGCTCGCGAGCTCCAGCGCCCACGACTTCGCCAACGCCTCCAGGCCCGCCTTCGAGACCGCGTAGGGCCCCCAGTAGGCGTTGCGAGCCAGCGCGGCGCCGGACGACACGAAGATCGCCCGTCCCGCATCCGAGCGCCGGATCAGCGGGTCGACCGAGCGGATCAGATGCCAGTTGGCCGTGAGGTTCACGTCGATCACGTCGCGCCAGGCGTCGGCCGTGATGTGGCCGAGGGGGGAAAGCGGTCCGAGCATGCCGGCATTGGCGACCAGGATGTCGAGCCGGCCCCAGCGTTGCAGGATCGTCGGCCCGAGCGCGTCGATCTTGTCGGTCTTCTTCAGGTCGAGCGCCACCAGTGTCGCGGCATTGCCGGCGGCCCGGATCTCGTCGTCGACCTCCTCGAGCGCGCCCACCGTGCGGGCCAGCAGGATGACGTGCGCGCCGGCCGCCGCCATGCCGATGGCCACCGCGCGGCCGATGCCCCGTGAGGCCCCCGTGATGAGCGCGATGCGTCCGTCGAGAGGTCTGTTCTGCATGCCCTGCCCTCCGCGCCGGCCGGCCAGTCCGCCCGTGCGCTCGGCCCATCTGCTAGCCGTTGCAGCGGCCGGGGGCAAGCGGCGAGCAGCGATGCTCCTCAGCGCATGATGAGTTCCACGTCGACGGCGACGCCGGGCACCAGCGTGAACGTGCGCTCGAACGTCTGCTCGCCGTTCTGGGCGACGACGCGATAGTTGCCGGCGGCGAGGATGTGCGTTGGCAGCGCGCCGGCGCTTTCGCGCACGACATCGCCATCCGCCGTCTTGATCGTCCAGCGTGTGTCGGCCATGGCCTCACCGCCTTCACGTGTCACCAGTTTCAGCCGCACCTTGGACGCCAGATGCGTGACCACCGCCTCCGACAGCTTGCCCGCCTCGACCGAGACATCCGAGCGGACGATCGAGTTGGCATCGCCGAAGGAGCTGATGATGTGATAGATGCCCGCATTCAGGCGCAGAATGAGCCCCGGCTTGGCAGCCGAGATGATCGTTTCGCGGGCGCTCACCTGCTCGCCTTCGCCTGCGAGCACATCGAATGTCACGGCCCCGCCGCGCAGCGGCAGGCCGGCCCCATCGACCGCCACGACCCGCAGGCCGCCGGCGTTCAGCACCACGCGCTCGCTGAGTTTTTGTCCTGCCGCCACTTTCACTTTCTGCGTGACGTACGCGCGTCCGAACGCGGCATGAACCATGTAGTCGCCCGGTGCCAGCTTCAGGACGGGGCTGGCGTCGTTCGACGTGATCACCAGTTGCGGCTTCTGCGTAGCGGCCGGGTTGGGCGTCTGCATCTTATAGATGCGCCAGACGACACCTTTGCTGATCGGGCTGCCTTCGTCCGTCAGCAAGGCCTGAAGCGCCACTTCGCCCTGCGTCGCCGGCGTAGGGCTGCTCTTGGCAGGCGCGGTGCTGCTGGGCACGATCGTCGTGCGGCCTGGCTCGCTCCAGCCGTTGCGTTGCTGCGCCTTGGGCGCCGACTTGGGTACCGTTGTCTGCCAGGTACCGCCCTGCTGCTGCGCGCTGACGGAGCCCGCGCCAACGAGCATCATCGCGACAGCGATCGACAGCGCGACGCGCACGCATGTCCACGATCTACCGGGGCCGGCTGGGGTCCTGTCGCTGTCGGGCTGCATGCGCATGAGCAAGGAACTGCCAAAAGTTGTCGAAGGCGGCCGGCTGCAACTGCCCTTGTAGGTGCGTGCGCTCACCGAATCGCACATTTCCCCGAATCTATGGGAAAAGAAAGCGGTCATGGCACGATCAAATCTATGGCCGTGACTTCGCCGGCCGTCACGCTCACGTCGCGCGCCCATACGCGGCCTTTATGGTGCAGGGTAACGGCGTATGTCCCGGGCTTCAGCAGAAGGTGGGGCTGCGCTTCGGGGGCGGCAAAGCGTGCGCCGCCGGCAGCATCCGTGACCTCCCAGGTCACGTCGGGAAGCGGCGCTCGTGTCCCGCCCGAACGTGCCCGCAGCGATAGCCGTCCCGCCGGCACGGTCAGCGCGACGGCCACGCGCGTGCCGGCCTTGATCTGGATCTCCTGGGCAATGGCCGCGTTCTGGCCGCCGGCCCGCGCTTCGAGCACATAGGGGCCCGCCTGCAGGACGGCCGACGCCGGCGACCGGTGCAGCGTCCGGCCGGCACCCGGCGCGCCCTGGCGGCGCACGTCGATCGCAATCGGGACATCGGCAGCCAGGCCCTTGGGAAGGCTAACGGAAACGGTCAGGTCGCCGCTCCCCAGCGTGATCGCGTGGCGCGTGCGCTCGCCGGTCTTGACCTGGGTGCGCTCGAGCGTCTCGACCCCGTTGGCCCGGGCGACGACGGCGTACGCGCCAGCCGGCAGAACCACGCTCGCATCGGTGCCGGCCGCATGCACGATTTCGCGCCGCCCGCCCGCCGCGTCCGGGTCGTCCTGGTAGACGGTGAACGTCGCATCTGCGAGCGGGCCGGCGCCTTGGGCCGCCGCGGCATTCAGCACGAGTTCGCCGAGGTCGATGGGGGGTGTCAGCGGCGTGACCTGGCCCACGGAAACGCGCGCCAGCCGTTCCAGCCGCAATGTGCCCGTGGCGAGGCTGAACCGGTAGTCGCCCGCCGGCATCGCCATGGACGATGCACCGCCGCGCACCAGCACGGGCGCTGTCGCCGGACCATCCGGTGGCGCCAGCCGCTCGATGGCGATGCTGGCGTTCTGCAAGGCGCGGGAGGGCCCCGACTGCCCCGTGAAGCGGACGTAGCCAGCCGAAAACGCCAGGGTGAGCGCCTGCGCCGTGCTCTCGTCCACCGTGACGCGGGCTTCGGCCTTGGCCAGTCCCAACTGGCCTTCGATGCGATAGGCGCCGGATGGCAGCCGGAAGCTCTGTCTGGCGGCCAAAGCCGAGGCGATGATCCCGCCGTCCGATCCTTCGCGCAGAATGCGCCACTGCACGGGCTCGGCTACGACCGGGCCGGCCTCGCCGAGCCGCGCCGAAAGATGCAGGCCGACAGCGGCTTTCTGCGGTTTCGGCGGCTCCGGCGACCGCGTCGGAGTTGGCGCGGCGGCAGCCTTCGCTTCGGGCTCCGGCGCCGGCGTTGCGACGACCTTCTGCAGCAATGCGACGACTTCGGACGCGCGCACCACATGCGCATTGAGCCCGCCCGTCGGTTCGGTGAGGCAGGACATATGCCGCGCATCGCCGGCACGCGAGGTCATAGAGACGACGTGGATGCGCACATCCCGCTTCGCCTTCTGCAGCAGGGGCAACGCGGAGCAGGGATCCTGCTGGCAGTTGTCGGCATCGTCGTGGATCAGCAGCACCGTGGCGGCGCCGCGAAGGCCCTCCAGTTGGCGCGCTGCCTCGGTCAGGGCCGCCGTGATCGGCCCACGCCCGCGCGGATTGTGCTTCTCCAGGAGGTCCATGACCTGCCGCGCGGCATTCGGGCCGGGCTTGAGGATCGTTTCGACGTCGCTGCAGTCGCCGCCGCGACGATGGCCGAACGACAAGAGGCCGAGCCGCGCATCCTTGGGCAGATCGTTCAACGCGACGCGCAACCCCTCGCGCGCGGCGGCGAGCTTCGATTGCATCCAGCCATCCGGCTTGCCCCACATCGATCCCGAGCCGTCGAAAACGACGAGCAGCGTCGGCGGCTCGCCCGCACGCGACTGCCCCGCGCCGACGACGCCGAGCGATAGGAGCAGCAGGAGATGTAGCCATCGGCGCACGAGCGGTCCTCTCGTCCCAACGTCGGTCGACACGCGCAGGTCGCCGCCGGCCGCGCCGCGCCGCGCCGCGCGGCGACTGCCGGTTCATACAGGCGGCATGCGATACTACTGATAGCATTCGGCAGAAGAATTCGTCAGAAATGCGCATGCGCCCGCCCCGCGGCATCGTGGCTGCAACACATGTGGCGGCCGGTGTGGTGGTCGATGCAATTGACTTGGGGCCCGCGCAGGTGGTCCCATCCCGGCCGGCTCCCCAACGTACCAGGAGAAATGCCCCATGACACAGATCGTCCGCGCCTCGCAGCGCACCACCAAGCAGCAGCCCAACACCAGTTTCGTCGGCGTCGTCTATGCCGACGAAGTCGTGGTCGGCGCGCCTCCCTCGCGCATGCGCGCCACGCGCGTGACTTTTGCGCCCGGTGGCCGCACCAACTGGCACACGCATCCCGTCGGCCAGACGCTCTACTGCCTCACCGGCGTCGGGCGCTATCAGGAACTTGGCAAGCCCGTGCAGGAGCTGCGCCCCGGCGACACCGTCATGATCCCGCCTGACGTCAAGCACTGGCACGGCTCCGCGCCGGGCGTCCTCTTCTGCCACCTCGCCATGTCGGAGGTCAGCGACACGGGCGAAGGCACGAAGTGGCTCGAACCCGTGTCCGACGCCGACTACGCGGCAAAGCCGTCCGCCTGAGGGGGCGCAGGCACCCGTGCCGACATCACGAACCCGTTCGCGCGCGAGGGCTGTCCGCGCGCGAGGGCTCGCCGTGCGGACGGGTCCGCGGTAAAGTCCGCACCGCTTCGTCAATTTCGTTCCAAACCTGACAACTCGCGGAGACGCCATGCGCGCCGAGGTCGTGGCCATCGGAACCGAGCTGTTGCTCGGCACCGTCGTCGATACGAATTCATCCTGGATCGGTGAGCAGCTCGCGCTCGCGGGCATCGACAACCTCTATCAGGTCAAGGTCGGCGACAACTTCGGACGCATGGAGGCGACGATCCGCGCCGCGCTCGAACGCTCCGATGCGGTCATCTGCTGCGGTGGCCTGGGGCCGACGCAGGACGACATCACGCGCGACGTCATCGCCCGCATCATGGGCGTGGAGATGCGCCGCGACCAGGAAATCGCCGACGAGATCCGCCGCCGCTTCGAGATCCGTGGCCGCGTCATGACGGCCAACAACCTGCGGCAGGCCGATATTCCCGTCGGCGCATCGCCCATTCCCCAGATGCCGGGCACCGCGCCCGGCCTCGTCTGCCCCGTCGGCGACAAGGTGATCTACGCGGTACCCGGCGTGCCGCGCGAGATGAAGGAGATGATGCTGGGCACCGTCATCCCCGATCTCAGCCGCCGCTCCGGCCAGTCGTCGGTGATCCGCAGCCGCACGCTACGCACCTGGGGCATCTCCGAATCCGGCGTCGACGAGATGTTGACCGAGCGCATGGCCGAACTCGATCGTCTCGGCAATCCGACCATCGCCTTCAACGCCAGCGGCATCGAGGGCATCAAGGTGCGCGTCACCGCCAAGTGCGACGACGAGGAAACCGCGCGCCGCATCCTCGACAACGAGGAGAAGATCATTCGCGCCGTCCTTGGCGAAGCCGTGTTCGGCATCGACGACCAGTCGATGGATCTGGTGTTCCTCAACATGCTGCAGCATCGTGGGCTCACCCTCGCGGCGGCGGAGCCCTACACGGGCGGCATCATGGCCGCACGCATGTCCGCCATCGACACCGAATTGACGACGTTCCTCGGCGCCACCGTCTCCCACGAGCTGTCCGCCGGCCTGAGCCTCGACGTGCCCGGCGAGGAGCGCGCGGCCGCCGTCGCCGAGCGGGCCCGCGAGATCCACAAGTCCGACGTCGGGCTCGCCACGATCGGCGCGGATGCGGCGGAAGGACAGCCGCCCGGAACCGTCTACGTCGGCATCGCCATGCCCTCCGGCGTCAAGGGCTCGCGCGTCGTTCTGCCGGGCAACCGCGCCATGATGCGCGAGTACGCGGTCATCAACCTGCTCGACTTCGCGCGCAAGGTCGTGGCCGAGACGATGTGAGCGTCAGGGGCGCTCGACGCGCCCGGAACGCACATCCGCGATGAAGGTGCGGACGGCGGCCATGGCCCCGTTCGCATAGAGCGTGGTGTGGCCGGCTTCGGGGAAGCCGACGAATCGCTTGGGCGCGCGGGCCGCCGCATAGAGGCGTTGCCCGAGCCCGAAGCCCACCATCCGGTCGCGCCCGCCGTGGATGACCAGCAGCGGCATGTCGACGTTCCCGATGATCGACGCGGTATCGAAGCGATCCTGCAGCAGCAGGCCGACCGGCAGGAACGGCACGAACTGCCGCCAGGCGTCCATCATGGAGGTGAAGGGCGCTTCGAGGATCAGGGCCGCCGCCGGCCGGATGACGGCGACCTGTGTCGCGACGCTGGTGCCCAGCGACTCCCCGTAGAGCACGATATCGCGGGGGGCGACGCCTTCGCCCCGCAAGGTGTCGTAGGCAAGCAGCGCATCGCCGACGATCGCCGCTTCGCTCGGCGCGCCCGTGCTGCCGGAGTAGCCGCGATAGGCCATCATGAAGACGCCGTACCCCGCCGCCTGGTAGGCCGCCACGCGCCGGGCCCGATAGGCCAGCGTGTCGCCATTGCCGTGGAAGTAGAGGATCGTCGGCTGGCCCGGCTGCGGCGGCACCCGCCACGTCACCAGCGTTGCGCCATCGCGCGACCTGAGCGTTCCAGCCTTCACGCCCGTGAGGCCCGATGCTTCCGGCGTCACGGCATGCGCGTTGGGTTGAAAGGTCAGCTGGCGTTCGTAGAGCACGATGCCGAGGCAGGCCAGCCAGTACAGGCTGCCCACCACGGCCATCGCGCCAAGCATCAAGTGTACGGCTCGCCCGCGGCCTGCCGCCGCGCGCGTTTTGCGTTTGCCCCCGTTTGCCCCCCGCGTTGCGCGTGGTGGCGGCATGGCGTGTGGCTTATGCCTCCCCGAAGTGGATGCGGCGATAGGCGCGCGAGGGAATGAGATCGTCCGTGTGGACGTCCCAGAGCGTGGCGGTGTTCGACCCCTGATGCTCCTGGAACAGCCCCTCCATCTTGCCGAGGCTGTTCACGCTCGCACCCCTGAGGCCGAAGCCCCGCGCCATCGCCGCGATATCGCCACGCCCGTGCATGGCGCCAGCGGGATCGACATTGTTGGCGCGGAACTTGTGGAACTCTGCACCATAGCCGCCGTCGTTGATGATCGCGGTCAGCATGCGCACGCCGTGCCGCTTGATCGTATCGAGCTCCTGGGCATGCATCATG
This sequence comes from Hyphomicrobiaceae bacterium, assembly GCA_041397775.1. GTDB lineage: Bacteria > Pseudomonadota > Alphaproteobacteria > Rhizobiales > Hyphomicrobiaceae. Next base: position 122,062 of record JAWKWB010000010.1, read on the forward strand.
ATGCTGCCGTCGCCCTCGATCAGGCACACCTTGCCGTCGCCGCGCGCCTGCGCCACGCCGATGGCGGCGGGCAGCGCCGAGCCGATGGCGCCGAAGTCGACGAACACGTGGTACTTGTCCGCCGGCCGGTTCTTCAGGTGCGTCATCGCGATCGACAGGTAGTGCCCGCCGCCCACGACGATGTCCCAGTCCTTCGGAATGGTACGGTCCAGTTCCTCCATGGCGCGCCGCGGATCGACCGTGCCCGCCTGCACCGGATAGTCCTTGCGGTCGGGATGATCGCCCGCGATGCCGTCCGCGATCTCCTTGGAGCGGAAGCCCGCGATCTTGATGTTGCGCTGCTGCAGGCGATTGAGGATCGCTTCCGCCGTGGCGCGGGCGTCGGCGCGCACGTGCAGGTCGGCGGTCCGCAGGCCCTGCCACAGGCCGCGCGGATTGGTGTCCACCTGTACGACGCGCGCGCCGGGGAACAGATAGCCGCTTTCCGTCGTGTAGTGGCCGAGGCCGAGGCCGAAGCCGATCACGAGATCGGCCTCCGCATAGCGCTCGCGGGCCCAGTCGCTGGCATAGGCGCCGGCGATGTCCATGGCCCAGGGATTGCCCGTGAAGAGGCCCTTGCCCAGGAGCGACGTACCCAGCAGCGCCCCCGATTGCTCGGCCAGCGCCGCGATGGCGTCCCGCGCACCCGAACGCGCCGCACCGCGGCCGCCGAGCAGCACCGGCTTCTCCGCCTCCGCGATCATGTCGCAGATCTTGTCCACCAGCACGGGATCGGGCGACGGGCGCTGCGCGACCGGCACCAGGTCCGACGAGGGAATGTAGTCGGGCAGGTGCGGCCAGGGCTGCTTCTGCATGTCCATCGGCACCGACAGGACCACCGGGCGCCGCTCGACCTGGGCGATCTGGAAGGCCTCGCGCACGTTGTCGAGCATGCGGTCGATGTGGCGCACGGGCACATAGGCGGCTCCCGTGCCCAGCGTCAGCGGTCCCATGTCGATCTGCTGCAGGTACCAGGACGCAGCGATCGGCGAGTCGCCCGCGAACACCACCAGCGGCGTGTTGGCCTTCGCCGCCATCACCAGCGAGGTCATGATCTGCGTGAAGCCCGGCCCGCACGTGGTCGACGCGACGCCCACCTTGCCGGTGGCGCGCGCATAGCCGTCTGCCATCGACACCGCGCAGCTCTCGTGCCGTGCATGGATGACGTGCATGCCCGGCCGCTGCGCCATCGCGGTCGACCAGTACATGTTGGCGTCACCCATCAGGGTGAAGAGATGATCGACGCCTTCCGCCTCGAAGGCGAGGGCGAGCATGTCTTGCGCTTTGAGCTTGCTCATGAACGTCAGGTCCTTTTCCCGAACAACGACGAAAGCCAGGAGAGAAACGCGCGCCACAGCAGTTTCGTGGCGCTGAGTTCTGCCGCAGCGGCCGGCGGCGGCGCTGCTGCGGGCTTGGGCGCGGCAGCGGGGGCTGCGGTCGCATGTGCGGCGGCGGCCGGCATCGCGCCGTCGCCTTCGGGCAGGGCGGCCGTCGCTCCCGCGTCTGCGGCGGCCTCGGCCGTGCTGCCGCGCTCGGCGACCATCTTCGCCATGTTGGTCGAGAATTCGGCGAGCAGCGCCCGCGCCACGTGCACGCCGCCCGCATTGGCGAACGTCTCGAGCGGCCCCGAGACCGTGTATTCGCCATCGACGGTCAGCGTCGTCGTGTCGGTTCCCGTCGCTGTCACCACGCCGTTGGCGAGTGCGCGTGATGCGCCACGCTGGTCGATGCCGCGGCCCTGGATCGTCACCTTGCGCGCGGCATGGTCGTAGTCGAGCGTCGCTTCGCCGCGAAACACCGCGACGGTCGGCCCGAACTTGACGCGGATGGATCCCTTCCACGTGTCGCCGCCGTCCTGGTCGGGCGAGAGTGTGGCGCCGGGAATGCAGGAGGCCACCAGTGCGGGGTCGCTGAGCAGCGGCCACACCTGTTCAGGGGGCGACGGGATCGTCGTCTTCTCGGATATCGATGGCATGAGGCTCTTGTGCTGATGAGGCGTGAAGTTGCCACACCTTAAGCGATGCCGCCCATGATGCAACTGCCGGCCAGCCGACGTGTCGTGCGCGCGATCCTTTCCGATGCGCGTGTCGCGCAGCACCGGGCGAGGCAATGCCCGGCTGCGGTCGCGCCTCACGCCTGCGGCGCCAGGACCGCATCGGGCTTTTTCACGACGATGCGCGCGTCGCCGCGCCGAAGTGTAATGCCGCGCCTGTCGAAATGTTCCAGCACCTGGATGCCGATGTTGCGTCCGCAGCCCGCGCGATCCTTGAATTCCGCAGCGGTAAAGCTCTTCGCCGGGCTCGCATTCGCCAGGTCGACGGCGATGTTGCCCATCTCGATCAGCGCCGTGCGTTGGAAGAAGCGGTCGGGCGCAACCTCGATCAGCGTGCCCATGCGCGCCATGGTCTTGCACAGCTTGCGCACGACTGCGATCGGTTGCCCCAGATGCTCGGCCATCTCGCGCACCTGGGGGGGGCGCAACTTGCTGTCGACCAGCATGCGCTCGATGCGTTCCCACAGCTTCTGATCGGTCGCATTGAGGCTCGAGGAATGCGTCGGCAGGCGCAGGCTCGTCGCCTGTTGGGCGATGACGCCGTCCGCCACCAGCAGCGCTCTCACCGCGGCCATCTGGGGCCGTGTCAGGCGCGGCGTCAGCGCGACGCGCAGGGCGTCCGAGGACATGCCGGGAAGCTCGGGCTGGCGGGCGTGGAAGGCCCCCAGCACGCCCGTCACCCTGCTCGCCAGGTCCAAGAGCGTCGCGGCACTGGCGATGATCCGGGCTTCACCCGTCTCCGCGATCTTGGGATCGAGCGCGGCGAGCACGGCCTGGGCTTCGCTATCCGAAGCACCGCGTCCGGCCAGGAATGCATCGAGATCGACGAGGCCCGGAGGCAGGTCGAGCAGGGCGGCCAGCGCATCCCTCGTTTGCTCCGCGCGCATGGCGGCAAGGGCCGCGAGGCGCTCGGGCGTGCGCCGCCGCCGTGCCGGGCCGGACGGATCGATGACGCTGCCCCCGCCGATGGTGCGTTCCGCGCCCGCATCGCGCAGAACGAAGCAGTCGCCGAACCGCACGGGCAGCGGCGTGTCGGTCACGATCTGCGCCAGCGCCTCCGCGCCCGGCAGCAGGCGCTCGCCCTCGATGAGCAGCACCCGCGCGGTGACTGCGCTGGTTCCCACGTGCAGATGCACCGGCGCCCACGACCGCAACGGCTTCGTCTCCGTCGCCAGATGCCGCAACGTCACGTCGAAGCGCGTCGTGGTGGCGGCCCCCGCAGGCTCCGCGATCCAGTCGCCGCGCGCCACGCCGTTGCGGTCGATGCCAGCCAGATTGATGGCGCAGCGCTCGCCGGCATGTCCGACCGTTGCCTGGCGTCCATGCACATGCAGCGAGCGCACACGGCCTTCTCCGCCCGAGGGCAGCACGCGCACGGTGTCGCCCACGCGCACGATGCCCGACTGCACGGCGCCCGTGACGACGGTGCCCGCCCCCTGCAGCGTGAAGGCGCGATCGACGGACATGCGGAAGCGGCCGCGCGTCGCCCGCTCGGGCCGGCTGCCGGCTTCGAGGAACAGCCGCTCTCTGAGGTCGTCGATGCCCGCACCCGTCGCCGCCGACACCGGCAGGATGTCGATGTCGGCGAGTGCCGTGCCGGCCAAGATCGCGCGGACCTGCGCTTCCACCTCGGCGCGGCGCGTGTCGTCCACGAGGTCGATCTTGTTGAGCGCGACGACGCCTTCGCGAATGCCGAGCAGGTCCAGGATCTGCACGTGCTCGCGCGTCTGCGGCATCACCCCGTCGTCGGCCGCCACCACGAGCACCACGAAGTCGATGCCGGCCGCGCCCGCGAGCATCGTGTGCACGAAGCGCTCGTGGCCCGGCACGTCGACGAAACCCAGGATGTCGCCGTCCGGCCGCTCCGCGGTCTGCGTTCCGGGAATGGGCACATAGGCGAAGCCGAGCTCGATCGTGATGCCGCGCGACTTCTCCTCCTTCAGGCGGTCGCAATCGACCCCCGTCAGTGCTTTGACGAGCAGCGTCTTGCCGTGATCGATGTGGCCTGCGGTTCCGATGATCATGTTGCGTATGTCGTGGAGGCTGGTGGGACTTCTCTTTTGCCTGGCCGAACGTGGCGCGGCATGCTGCCGGGGGCAAGCCCCAATCGCGCTCGCCCCAATCGGGCTCGCACTGAAAGGAACACTCCATGATGCCCATTACGCGCATTGGCCCTTCGCGCTATTCGGCGACGCGCAGCCGCTGCATCGTCCATAACGGCGTGGCCACGACGGTCGCCACCGCCACGGTCAAGTCGCCGTCGCTCTACGAGCAGGCGCGCGATGCCTTCGCCAACGTCGACCGGCAACTTGCCGAGGCTGGAACCGACAAGTCGCGCGTGCTGATGGTGATGGTCTACGTCACCGACATCGCGGGCAAGCCGGAGCTGAACCGCGCCTGGGACGAATGGATCGATCCGGCCAATCTGCCGCTGCGGGCCTGTGTCGCCGTGGAACTCGAACAGGACGATCTCATCGAGCTGGTCGTGACCGCCGCGGTCGGATGACCGGGCCGTCCTGCAAAACGGGGCCCGCGCCGGGCCCCGCCATGTTTCTATCGCGTGGCCGTCGTCAGGCCGTCATCCGCGCCACGATTTCGTCGAACGCCGTGTCGGCGATCGCGCGCAACTCGTCGTTGGTGCGGTCCTGGATGGGATGGGGCACCCAGACGATCGTCGGGTCGTAGCCGAGCGCCTTCGCCTGCACCTCGGCGGCCTGTGTGAACGCCGTGGTGGCCACGATGAGGGCTGGAATGCCGCTGGTCTCGAGATTGGATCCGTCGTGCAGACTGCACGTTGTGCATGAGCCTCAATCGGCCAGGCCGATGACCGCCGCCTGCACCTCGCTCGTCAGGCGCTGGCGCGTTTCGGGCGCCGCAAGACGGCTGGGTGTCGGCTTGGCATAGCGCTTCACGGCGACGCCGCTTGCCGTCAATCGTTCGGCCAGCCGGTCGAGGAACACGTCTCCGCGCGCCTTGCCGATGTCGAGAATCCCGATGGTCGTCCCGGCCAGGCTCTCTGGTCGTTCGGCCCGCTTCCGGGCTGTCACCGAATGCTCGCCCGTCGGGTCGAGCAGAACTCTGGTTTCGCTTCCCAAGCGGCACCTCCTTGGCGTTTTCGGTTGCCGGTTCGCTGCGTCTCCGACGGACGCCGCGACCCCATGCTACGCAACTTCGTCGGCGAGCGCCACGGACGAATGGATACCTAACTTACAGTGTGGCGTCGCGCCTTGATTGACCGATCCGTGCGGCATGCCAGTCGTCAATCAAGGCGCGATGAACGCCACACGAAGCTCATGATGTATCTCGTGGCCCTCATGTCGCGCCAAAATCGGAAAGCGGTTGCGGCTATGCGGCGATTTTGGGCAGCGACGGGCCACGAGTTTGCCACGACGCAGCGACCTGTTAGTCTCGAATCCATCAAAACCGCACTTGGAGGCTCGAATGCGTTTTCCCATCATCGCCGCTGCACTGTTCCTGTCGGCCGGCGTGGCCTATGCACAGGGCACGTCGGTCACGACGAATATCCTGAACAACAAGGGAGCAGCGATCGGCACGGTGGAGCTGAAAGGCGGTAACAACGGCACCGTCCTGCGCGTGCAGCTCAAGGCCGGCGCCCTGACGCCCGGCTGGCACGGCATCCATCTGCACGCCAACGGCGACTGCTCCGACCATGCCAAGTTCGTGGCCTCCAAGGGTCACGTCAATCATGCCAAGAAGAAGCACGGGCTCCTCAACGCCGAAGGCCCCGACGAGGGCGATCTGCCCAACATCTTCGCCAATGCCGACGGGTCGGTGAACGCGGAACTCGCCACGCGCACCCTGATGTCGGGTGCGCAGGGCCTCAAGGACGCCGACGGCTCCGCCATCGTCATTCACGCCAATGCCGACGATCACAATGCACAGCCGATCGGCGGGGCGGGCGCGCGGGTCGCCTGCGGGGTGATCAAGTAAGGCACTGCGACGAAGCCGCGAAATGGGGCGTCGTGCCCCTTTCGCGGACTGTTCGATGCTGGCCTGACCATTGCGCCAGGGGCAGGGCCGGGGCTGGCGCGGGGCTCCCCAGCACCAATAGCGTCAGGATCGTGACGCATTCGCGCGCTGCGCCTCAATTCTCTTTCAACGGAAAAATCATCAAAAAAGATCGTCGCAGGTCTTGTTCCCGCCGCGACAATCCCAACCTTTGCGATCCATCCGGCAATGGGTGGATCGGGTGCCGTTTTCCGTGCGCCACAGGAGGGTTGAGCGATGCGAATGAACCGACGTTTCTTTCTCGGAGCTGCGGCCATTTCACCGCTGACCGCCAGGGAGGCCGCCGAGGCCGCCGTGGAGGAGGCGCAGCGGCTTGCCCAGATGGAGGCGGCCGGCATCTCGACCTACTCCGATTCCATCTACAGCAGCATCCCCGTCCCCGACGAGACGTTGTCCACGCGCGGGCTGTGGGACTTCATCAAGGACGTCGGCATGCCCGACTGGAAGCGCGAGGACCTGATGGCCGACGCGCGCCGCAGTCGCACGCTCGATCCCGATATCGCCTCGCTGAAAAGCGTGTCGCTATCGGCCAAGATGAACATGCAGTGGGAGCGCAACTACCAGTTCCTGGTCAAGCGCGCCTTCGAGCAGCTGCGTATGGAGCGCATGAAGCGGTCGTTCTTCCAGACCAATCCGGACGTCACGGAATACTGATCGCATGACGCAAAAGCCGGGTGCGCAGCGATGCCACCCGGCGATCACCGATCCGGAGCACCACGCCAGGCGCCGTCTCACGCCCCCGACGCCGACCGGAACGCGGTCATGAATGTCGGCGCGGCTTCCTCGACGGCCGGCAGCGAGTATCCGCCTTCCTGCACGATCAGTGTCGGCAGGCGCAGGCCACCCAGCAGTTCGCCCACGCGCGCATAGGCGGGCGTCGTCACCGCCAGCCGCGACAACGGATCGTCGCGATGTGCGTCCCAGCCCGCCGAGATCACGAGCGCATCGGCCCCGAAGGCGACGACCTCGTCCCGCATGCGCGCCACGGCTGCCACGAAGGCGGCATCGTCGGCGCCTGCCGGCAGCGGCAGGTTCATGTTGAAGCCTTCGCCGGCGCCGGCCCCGCGCTCGTCCGCATAGCCCACGAAGAACGGATAGTAGATCGACGGGTCCGTGTGGCTCGAGCAGACCAGTACGTCCGCGCGCGTGTAGAACAGCGCCTGCGTACCGTCCCCGTGGTGCGTATCGAAGTCGACGACGGCGACGCGCTGGAAGCGCTGGCGCAGGCGCTCGACCGCGATCGCCGCGTTGTTCAGGAAGCAGAAGCCCGAAGCGCGGTCGGCATAGGCGTGGTGGCCGGGCGGACGGCACAGCGCAAAGGCTGCCGGCGCGCCCGCGATCACCGCGTCGGCCCCCGCGAGCGCGGATTGCGCGGCAGCATAGGCGGCCGTCCAGGTGCCCGCCATGATCGCGCAGGCGAGATCGCCCACGTACCAGCCCGCCTTGCCGATGATGCTCGTCGCCCGCGGCGGATCGCGCCGGGCAAAGTCGGGTCCCGCGCTGCGATAGGGATGGACGTTCGGCCACACCTCCGGGCCATGCACGGGCAGCGCCGTGAACTCTTCGTAGGCCTCCCGCAGGAAGGCCGTGTAGTGGTCGGCGTGTACCGCGTGGATCGGGGCCAGGCCCTGGTCGGGCGGCGTCGTGCGCTCCAACCCCATCGCACTGAGCGAGGCGGCCAGTGTCAGCGCCCGGTCGGGGTTCTCGACCGCGGGAATGATGCGGCCCGCCACCATGAACTGCGTAGGCCTATGGGCCAGCTCGGCCTCGTCGAAGAAAAGTTTCATGTCGCGCGCCTTGGGGCTCGGTGCCGGGATGCCGCCTCCGCCCGTGGAGGAGTGCATGGGCGGGTGTCTGGAGATCTGATCACTAGGCGGATGAGTCCCTGGTGGCAAGACCGCAGCACCCCGGCTCGCCCGGCGACAATCCATGCGCGATGCGATTCGCTATTCGGTTGCGGGTATGCTGCAAAACGAGGTATAAGCGCCACGATCCCCTCATTCCAAGACGATCACACGGCCAGAAGGGTCTCCCGTTCCGGCCCGGAGAACCAGTTCTATGAGCACGCGCAAACCCTTGATGCCCAAAGCGACCGCTGTTTGGCTCGTGGAGAACACGTCGATCTCCTTCGAGCAGATCGCGGATTTCTGCGGCCTGCACAACCTGGAGGTCAAAGGCATCGCGGACGGGGACGTGGCCCAAGGCATCAAGGGCCTCGACCCCATCTCGTCCGGTCAGCTCACGCGCGAGCAGATCGCCCGCGCCGAGGCCAATCCCAATTTCAAGCTGACGGTCGCCGAGCCCAAGGTCGACATTCCCATTCTGAAGGCCAAGCGTGGGCCGCGCTATACGCCAGTCTCGCGGCGTCAGGACCGGCCGAACGCCGTCCTCTGGCTGCTGCGCAACCATCCCGAGCTGCGCGACAGCCAGATCATGCGGCTCGTCGGCACGACCAAGCCCACCATCGCCGCCATTCGCGAGCGCACGCACTGGAATTCGGCGAACCTCGTGCCGCAGGATCCCGTCACGCTCGGGTTGTGCTCGCAGATCGATCTCGATGCCGAGGTGGAGAAATCCGCCAAGCACGTTCCCGCCGCGATGCACGACGCCGAGGGCGGCGAGCGGGCCGGCACGCTGCTGCCGGCGGCCGAGACCATTCCCGGCATGGGCCCCCAGCCCGACATCGGCTTTGGTGGTCCCGAGGCGCAGGAGGAGGACGACAGCGAGAAGCGGGAGGGCTCGGAAGAAGAGATGTCGCGCGTCTTTGCCCGTCTCAACGAGCTCAAGCGTCCCGACGAAGAGCCCAGCGAAGACTGAGTGCGCCACACCCCACGCCAAGTCACGTCACGCCCGCGAGGAATCTCGCGGGCGTTTTGCAATCGTCATTCGTCGAGCTTCAACTTCGTCATGAACGGACCGATGATGTCCGAGAAGTCGTCGGTCCAGGCCCGTATGCCGCGCGGCGTCAGCGGCTTCAGGCCCGGCACGCCCTGGAACGGCGCCAGTGCGGCCTCGCTCTTGGCCAGGATTGCGACCGTCGAACTGGTCGCCGCATAGCCGCCCTCCGCCTCGTTGTCCGAAATCAGGAGCCCCTTCGCACCGGGAACCGCGGCGCTCGTGGCAGCCACCACCGCGTCGAGATCGAGATATCGGTTGGAGATGTGCAGCAGCACGATCCCGTTCGGCCCCACCTTGTCGAGGAAGAGGCGCATGGCCTCCGCCGTCATCAGGTGGATGGGCACGGAATCCGACGAGAAGGCATCGACGATGATGAGATCGAACGAGCCCGCCTTCTCCTTCTCCATCGTCAGGCGCGCGTCGCCGATCACGATGTCGGGCGGGTTTGGCTGGCAGTTCGCCAGATAGGTGAAATTGCCGGGATCACGCGCGATGCCCACGATCACCGGGTCGATCTCGAAGAAACGCCATGTCTCGTCTTCGGATGCGAGGCAGGCGAGCGAGCCCGCGCCGAGCCCCACCACGCCGAAGCGGCGTGTGCCGCCGCCATCGCCGACGTTCGTGCGCACGATGTCGATGGTGCGCGCCATCGGACTGTTGGGGTGATAGTAGGTCGCCGGCGAATTGTCCGTCACCGGCTCGCCGTTCTCGCCGCGCACGCGCTGGGCGCCGTGCAGCGTCGTGCCGTGGGTCAGGATGTTGTAGTCGCCCGACATGTACACCCGATAGACGCCGAAGAAGCTGCGTTGCGCATCCGAACGGCGCACCGAGGAGGGCATCAGCGTCACCGCCGCGCACATGGCAAGGGCCATGACGAGCTGGCGAGGCGGTGAGCGCCACACGGCTGCCAGCACGACGGCGAACAGCAGCGCCAGAACGATCGTCCAGCCCCACTCGAAGATGGCCACGCGGACCTTGCCGTAGAGCGCCACGGGTCCCCACAGCCACCAGGCCGCCTGCGGCATGCCCGCACTGTCGAGGCGCGGCAGGTCGGCCAGCACGCGCGGCAGCCAGATGATCGCCAGGATGGCCGCCGCCGTCAGCAGCCACAGCGTCAGCACCGCGTCGCGGCGGCTGTCGCGCGCGATCGCGAGCGCCCCCGGCCGGCACGCCATGGTGAGCGCGAGCAGGATCGGATATTCCAGCACTTCCGAGAAGATCTGCGGCGCGATCAGCGCCGAGAAGGTGCCGCCCAGCACGCCGCCGAGCGACATCCACAGATAGAACGCGGTCAGATGCCGCGCCGCCGGCCGCGCCTCGTAGAGCGTGCGATGTGCCACCATCGTCGCCGAGAAGAACACCGCCACGCCCGTCGCCGACGAGATGAACCAGCTCTCGTGTCGCGTCTGCGCCAGCGCCAGCAAAGCCACCACCACGGAGATCACGTGCACGCTGCTGAGCGCTGCCATGGGGGCGAACCCCGCGATCCTTTGCAGCGCCACGTAGGCGATGGCCGCAGCGATGCCCGAGCCCAGCACGACGCGCGTGCTGGCCGCCGTTTCCACGATGCGTTCGGCACCGAACTGCACGAGCGCGGCAGCGCCCATGCCGATGATCAGCGCCGTCGGGATCGTCGCGATGGCCTTGTCGCGGAAGACGAGGACGAACGTCAGCAGGTACAAGGCGAGCGGCAACACCCACAGCAGGGGCGCGGAAGCAACGTCCATCGTCACGTGGTTCGTAAAGGCCGTCAGCAGCGCCGAAGGCACGAGCGCCAGTCCGATCCACGACAGTCGCGCGCCCCAGGACACCGCGTCGTCCGTGCCGTCGGTGGCCTTTGGTGGCACCGCGTAGGCCGCCGGATTGCCCGCCGTCCGCATGGCCAGGAACGACACCGTCAGCGCCAGAACGAGCAGGCCGAAGCCCAGCATCCAGATCACGCTGATCTGTTTCAGGCCGAAGGCGGGCTCGAGCAGCAGGGGATAACTCAGCAGCGCCAGCAGGCTGCCGAGGTTGGAGGCGCCATAGAGGAAATAGGGATCGCTCCCATGGGCGTGGCCTGTGGCCGAGAACCACGCCTGCAGCAGCGGCGCATTGGCCGCCACCGCGAAGAACGGCAGGCCCACCGCCACCGCGAAGAGGCGCAGCTGCCAGTAGTAGGGTTCGCCCGGCGGCGGCTCGCCCATGAACGAGGGCAGCCCGATCGGCAATGCGATGAAGGCCAGGGCGCACACCGCCAGATGCACGAAGCCCGTACGCGCGGCAGGCATCGACCGGATGAGCCCGTGGGCGTAGCAGTAGCCCGCCAGCAGGGCCGCCTGGAAGAACAGCATCGCCACTGCCCACACCGACGGCGCACCGCCCAGAACGGGCAGCACCATCTTGGCGAACATCGGCTGCACCGCGAACAGCAGCAGCGCCGACAGGAAGGTGGTGAGCGTGAAGATCGTCAGGACGCCCAATCCGGGCGTCCGCGCGATCGAGGCATCGGACGACTTGGCGACGGCCTCGATCGCTGCACCCTGCGACCCGGGTGCGGGGCTCGTATCCTGCATCGAGCAGCATCCTGACACGCGCGACGGGCGTCGCGCATCGTGCCGCTTCGGGCAGGATACGTCAGCGCCTCGACCTTACACGGTTACCGCCTCGCCGATCTTGGGGGCGACCACGTTGTGCCCCGTCATCTCGGCCACGAACTTCGAAGCGTCGGCATCGAGCATACCAGGGAACGTGCCATAGTGACAGGGGAGGATGGTTTTGAAAGAAAAGAACTTTTTACATGCGAACGCTGCCGTCCGCGCGCCCATCGTGAAGCGGTCCCCGATCGGAACTATGCCGATGTCCGGCTTGAACAATTCCCCGATCAGCGCCATCCCGCCGAACATGTCGGTGTCACCCATGTGATACACGGTCTTGCCTTCCCGCGTGGTCAGCACGATGCCGTTCGGGTTGCCAAGATAGACGCCGTTCGACGAGGAGGAGTGCAGCGCGTTGACGAGCGTCAGGTCGAAATCCCTGTCGTAGACCGTGCCGCCCGTGTTCATGGGCTGCAGCTTCTCCGCCCCCATGCCCTGGATGTGCAGCGCCAGTTCGTAGTTGGCGAACAGGAAGGCGCCGTTCGTCTTGCAGATTTCGCCGGCGTCCCCGATGTGGTCGTCGTGCCCGTGCGTGACCGCCACGTGGGTGACGCCCCGGATCGCATCGGCGAAGGCGATGCCGGAAGCCTGGAACGTCGGGCTGCCCTTCAGGAACGGGTCGAACAGGATGACGCTGCCGCCGGTCTCGACGCGAAAGCACGAGTGTCCGAACCAGGTGATCTTCATGGCTTTTGCCTCTTCTCGGGTTGGCTCCCCTCGGGAGCATTGGAATGGGTCGATGCGGTGGAGTATAAGGCGGTGATGAAGACCGACCAACCCAACGACGCCCCACCGCCCGCGCCCGCCAGGCCGCTGGAGATCGCCGCGTTCGCATCCGTGCTCAAGCGCCATGAGCGCCTGATCGGCATAGACCTGGGCACCAAGACGCTGGGGCTCGCGCTCTCCGACGTCGAGCGGCGCATCGCGTCGGGTCTCGAGACCATCCGCCGGACCAAGTTCACCGCCGATGCCAAGCGCCTGCTGGAGATCATGGCCGAGCACGGCGTCGGTGGCCTCGTCATCGGCCTGCCCCTCAACATGGATGGCAGCGAAGGGCCGCGCGTCCAGGCCACGCGCGCCTTCCAGCGCAACCTGGCGCGCCTGACGGACGTGCCGATGCTGTTCTGGGACGAGCGGCTCTCGACGGTCGCCGCCGAGCGCACGCTCATCGAAGGCGATGCCTCCCGTCGCCGCCGCGCCGAGGTCATCGACAAGCTGGCTGCCACCATCATTCTGCAGAACGTCCTCGACCGCATGGCGCGGTTGTGATCGCGCGCCGCGCGTGGAAAATGCGACGGATCGCTTGAGAGCTGCGCGGGCAAACGCGCGGCCGCTGGCCTTTCCAGCACGATGTGGGAACTCCAATGATGACACTCGCAGGCAAGATCGTGCTCGTGACCGGGGCTGCCGGGACGCTGGGGCGCGCCATATCTGCGGCCGTCGAGGCCGCAGGCGGCAAGGTCGTCCGATCCGATCTGGCGGGCCGGCCGGACATGGATCTCGCGCTCGACGTCACGCGGGAAGAGGACTGGCAGGCGGCCGCTGCTGCGATCGCTGCTAGCCACGGCCGCCTCGACGGCCTCGTCAACAACGCGGGCGTCGTCCTCGTCGGTGACGTGGAGCAGACGAGCTTTGCCGACTGGAAGCGCGTCATGGCCATCAACGCGGATGGCGTGTTCCTGGGCTGCAAGTACGCCATGCCGCTGCTGGCGCGAGGCAAGGCACCATCGATCGTCAACATCTCCTCGGTGTCGGGCCTCGTCGGCGGCGCCAATCTCGCCGCCTACAACGCCTCCAAGGGCGCGGTTCGCCTGCTCACCAAGTCGGTCGCGCTGTCGGGCGCGCGCAAGGCCCCTCAGGTGCGCTGCAATTCCGTGCATCCAGCCTTCATCGAGGGGGACATGGTGGATGCCCTGGCCGGCACCGGGCGCGATCCGGCCAAGGCGCGGGCACGCATGACGGCCGACGTGCCGCTGGGACGCATGGCGCGCGCGCCCGAGATCGCCGACGCGGTCGTCTACCTGCTCTCGGAGACTTCGGCGTTCATGACGGGCGCCGAAATGGTGCTCGACGGCGGCCTCGTCGCCCGCTGATTGGGTGGCGTTGCGGCCCCGCGCACAATTTGCAATTCTTTGGCCCACAATAAGAATCGCGAGCGTGGAGCGCAGCGCACGGAGGGTTCGGTGCGCGCCTGCAGCTTGCAATCAGACATCCAGGGATCGAGGAAAGAGGCACATGGCGAGCGCTGCTCAGAACGGGACCGCCGGCACGGCGAACGGGAACGGGGAGCTCGACGCTCTCATCATCGGTGCGGGCTTTTCGGGGCTCTACCAACTCCATTGCCTGCGCGACAAGCTGGGGCTCGCGGTCAAGGTGCTGGAGACGGCCGACGGCGTCGGCGGCACGTGGTACTGGAACCGCTATCCCGGCGCGCGCTGCGACAGCGAGAGCCATTCCTACTGCTACGGCTTCTCCGACGTCCTGGCCAAGGAATGGGAGTTCTCGGAGCGCTATCCCCAGCAGCCCGAGATCATGCGTTATCTCAATTTCGTCGCCGACCGGCTCGATCTGAAGAAGGACATCAGGTTCAAGACGAAGGTCGTGAAGGCCGAGTACGATGCCACCTCCAATCGCTGGCACGTCACAACGCAGGCCGGCGAGCGCCTGACCACCAGGTTCCTCATCACCGCCGTCGGCTGCCTGTCCACTGCCAACGTCCCGAAGATCCCGGGCCTGGAGAGCTTCAAGGGCAAGTGGTACCACACCGGCCTGTGGCCGCACGAGGGCGTGGATTTCCGCGGCAAGCGCGTCGCCCAGATCGGCACCGGCTCGACCGGCATCCAGGCCGTGCCTGTGATCGCCCAGACGGCCCAGCATCTCACCGTCTTCCAGCGTACGGCGAACTACAGCGTGCCCGCGCACAACGCGCCGCTGACGCCCGAGTTCAAGCAGTACGTGAAGGAGAACTTCAAGGAGATCCGCCGGGTCATGAACAGCACGGCGAACGGCCACCCGTTCGTCATCGAGGATCGGTCCGTCTTCGATGTCTCCGACGAGGAGCGTGAGCGCATCTACGAAGCGGCCTGGGCCAAGGGCGGCCTGCAGTTTCGTGCGGGGTTCCGGGATCTGCTGCTGAGCAAGGAGGCCAACGACACGGCGGCCGGGTTCCTGAAGAACAAGATCCGCAAGGCGGTGAAGGATCCCGCGACGGCCGAGATCCTGGCCAATATCGACCATCCCTATGCGGCCAAGCGCCCGCCTATCGACAGCTTCTATTTCGAGGCGTTCAACCGGGACAACGTCGCCCTGGTCGACGTGCGCTCCGATCCCATCGAGGCGATCACGCCCGAAGGAATCCTGCTGCGCTCGGGCAAGGTGCATGAAGTCGACATCATCGTCTTCGCCACCGGCTTCGACGCCATGACGGGCGCCTTCCTGCGCATGGACATCCGTGGCCGGGACGGGCTGACGCTGGCCAAGGCCTGGGAGGCGGGGCCGCGCAATTACCTGGGTCTGCAGGTCGCCGGCTTCCCCAACATGTTCACGATCACGGGCCCCGGCAGCCCCTCCGTGCTGTGCAACATGCCCGTCCCCATCGAGCAGCACGTGGAATGGATCACCGCCTGCATCGACCACATGCGCAAGAGCGGCGCCGAGATCATCGAGACGACGCCGCAGGCCATGGACGGCTGGGTCGCCCACGTGAACGAGGCCGCCAACGCCACGCTGCTGCCCGAGGCGCATCACTCCTGGTATCTGGGCGCCAACGTGCCGGGCAAGCCGCGCGTCTTCATGCCCTACGCCGGCGGCATGGCGCGCTACCGGCAGATCTGCGACGACGTCGCCGCCAAGGGGTACGAAGGCTTCACCTTGCGGTGATCGTGGCAGCGGCGCCATCGGTTCTGGTGTGGCCGGGCCCGACGCTCGATGCGCGCGCGGGTTGTCGCGTCATCGAGCGCCGGGACCCCCGGCACCGGGTGGGCCGGCGCCGAACTCAATCGTCGTCGAACTGGCCCTGTTCGGCGCCACGGTGGCATGCCTTGCAGTCGGCCGGCGATTTCGCGCCGCGCCGTTTCAGCGTCGCGGGCGCCACGCGCCCGCGCTTGGCGTGCTTGGCGGCGATGTAGGGCAGCTCCGTGATCCGCAGGGGCACCGTTCCGGATGGCAGATTGCGCAGGAGTTTCGTCCCGCGCCGCTGCGTGTCGGCTGCATTGGCGGTCAGATAGGCGCGGATCTGCTCGGCGGTCTCGGGGTCGAGTTCGGCGTTGTCGCCGAAATGGTCGCCCAGGTCGTTCATCAAGCGGCTCCACGACCGCGCCGGAAGCAGGCCCGCGGGATAGAGCATATGGCAGGCACTGCATTCCTTGGCCACGGTCGGGTCCTTGACCGGCCCGACGCTGAGGCCGTCCGCGCGCGCCCCCGTCGCGACAACGGCGAAGGACAGGACCGCCGCGGCACCGATGCGCGGGAATTGACGGATTATGCGTTGCATGGCTTGGGCTCCGGCGATGACGGGCATGATCACAGGCTCAAAAGGTAGGCGAGCACGTCGCCCTTCTCGCTCGCCGTACAGGCGCGCCCCAGGACGTCGCTGCAATTGCGCCGGAACCATTTCTCGACCTGCTTTTGATCGCTGAAACGCTCGGGCGAGCGCGATGCGGCCATCGGCGCGATCGTCTTGCCCGCCCGTGACTTGCCCGCAGCCGTGGGATCGCTCGTGTGACACGTCGTGCACGAGGGGGTCTCGGGTTTGCCGCCGCCATGCTTGGCATGGAAGAACGCCTTGCCGCGCTCGGCCGAGAAGCCCTTGAACGCCGGATCGGCTGCGCGGGCCGCGGCGGCATAGCCGTCCTGGATCGCCTGTTGCGCGGCAGACTTCCCCGCCAGCGTCGCAGTCGAGCCTGCCGCCAGCACGAGCAGCGTCGCGAGGGTGCGTCGTAGGTGTTTCATGGTTTCGTCCTCTCCTGGGGTATTGCGATGGCGCGGGCGGCAAAACGGCCACTGTCGGAATCGCGGTGACAACGGGCGCAATTGGCCCGGCCGCCGACGGCCGCGCTGGCAAAGGCCTCGCCGGGCACATGCCGGTGCAGGCGCTTCCAGCCCCGGGTGTGCGTAACGCGCAGCGGCTCTGACGCGCTGGGCGCGCGCAGGCGGTTGGCGGCGCGCGTGTCCCATCGCTCCGACGCATTGGCGGTGAGATAGGCCCCGATCCGCTGGCCCGCGTCGGCATCCAGATCCGCGTTGTCCCCGAAATGATCGCCAAGGTTCGCCATGATGGCCTGCCACGTCGCAGCCGGGGCGATGCTTGGGTGATGCGGCGTGTGGCAGGCGCCACACTCTGCCGCGTAAACCTTGTCGAGCACCGGCCCGGGCACACCGCGTGCCGGCAGCCGCGCGAGCGCCTCCGTACCGGCATAGGCGCCCGCAATGGCGCACCCGGCCAGCACCAGCGCGATGAACGGCCGTGCCGTCGCGGCCGCGGCGCCAATGTCGTCGGCGCGGTTCTTCTTGCGGCCGTGGATCATCGCGCCCACGAGGCTTTCGCGCGTTCTCAGGCTCTCGACGACGATGCCCAGAACGTGCAGACCGATCAGCCCCATGAGACCGAAGGCGAGCCCCTCGTGCACGGTCTTGGCCGCGTGCCCGAACGCATAGGTCGCGAAGGCCTTGACCGGGCCCTCCTTCGCCACACCGCCCAGCACGATGACGCCCGTGGCGAGAAGCGCCGTGATCGTCGTCAGCAGGGCCAGGATCATCCACGTTCCCAGCGGATTGTGGCCGACGTGGTGGGGTGCCTTGCCCGTGAGGAGATCGCGCAGGTGTCCGAGCGCGGTGAAGGGGCTGCACACGAAGCTGGCGAAGCGGGCATAGGTGCTGCCGCTGAACCCCCACACGACCCGGAAGAGGACCAGCACCCCGATTGCAGTGCCCAGGTAGACGTGCAGATCGAAAAGGCTCTTGCGCTCGAGGAGCCCTGTCGCCAGCGCACCGGCGACGCCGGCCACCAGCAGCCAATGGAAGGCCCGCACGCCGAGGTCCCAGACCACGCGGGTCGGCCCCGCCGTTCGAGCGGCGCTGGTCGTGTCGGAACGGGATGTTGTGGGTTCGGTCACGACCCCTCCTGCGCGATTGCAGGAAAGGTCTACCCGGCAGCAGCTGGCCGCTGCCTGACACGCATTGTCAGCGTTCTGTCATCTTCGCGCGCGCATCGCGGCCGCGGTCCGCCTCCCCGTGTCAGTCCGTGATCCATCCCTGTGCCACGGCCGCCTCGTGGCGGCAGCGCTCGGGGCCGCCCAGCATGTGCCGGTCGCGGCTGATGCGCTTGAACCAGAGCTCAAGCCCCATCAGCTCGGTGAAGCCCATGCCGCCATGCACCTCGGTCGCCTTCGTCTGCACGAAGCGTCCCGCCTCCGCCAGATGAGCCTTGGTGTGGCAGGCAGCGATGTGCGCTTCCTCGGGGATCGCGTCCTGGGCGTGCGCTGCGAACCAGACCATCGCCCGGCACGGTTCCAGCTCCGTCGCCATGTCCGCGCACATGTGCTTGATCGCCTGGAAGCTCGCGATCACGCGGCCGAACTGCACGCGCTCGCCAGCATAGGCGACGGCCTTGTCGAGCATTGCCTGCGCGGCGCCGAGCGTGTCGGCTGCCAGCATGACGCGCCCCGCATCGCGCACCCGGCGGGCGGCTGCCACCGCGTCGTTGCTGGCGTCGAGCACCTGCGCCCGCGCACCCGCGAACGTCACGTCCGCGAGCGGCCGCGTGCGGTCGAGCGTCGGGCGCATCGCCACGCCCACACCGCCTTCGCCGGCCGCCACCAGCGCCGCCTTGCCGTCCGGCATGATGGCGAGAACATGCGTCGCACCGGCCGCGTCCATCACGCCTTCGATGCGGCCATCGAGCGTTTCGCCCGTAAGCGTGGCCGTCGCCGTGCCCGTCTGTCCCGTGCCCCCTGCGAAGGCGACCGCGATGCGCATCTCGCCCGCGGCGATCTTGGGCAGCCATTCGGCCTGCTGGCTGGCGCTCGCCATCGACACCACGGCCAGCGGCGCCATCACGGCGGGTCCTGCGAACGCGACGGGGGCTGCCGCGTGGCCGAGCGCCTCGGCGGCCACCGCCGCATCGAGCACGCCGAGCCCGGCACCGCCATGTTCGGCGGGCACCAGAAGGCCGGTGACCCCCAGCTCCGCCAGATCGCGCCAATGCGTCTGCGAAACGCCCGTACCGGCCTTCGCCAGCGCCTTCAGGCGGTCGAGCGGCAGCTCGCGCGCCAGATATCCGCGCAGGCTCTCGTCGAGTAGCCGCTGCTCCTCGGTCAGTGCGAAATCCATCTGCTTATCCCTTGTTGGCCGGCGCTGCGGCCTTGGGCTCGCGCGGCATGCCGAGCCCGCGCTCGGAGATGATGTTCTTCTGGATCTGGCTCGAACCGCCGCCGATGATGAGGCCCAGGTCGTACATGTGGTCCGTGTGCCAGGCCGTCGCGTCGTCGTCCTCCTCCCCCGTGGCGTCGTCGTGGGGATCGAATGCGAGGCCGGCCGCACCGTAGACGTCGACGGCGAGCGACGACAGGCGGTAGCCCATCTCCGTGCCATAGAGCTTCACGACCATGCGTCGGATGCCCGAATCGATGCCCTTGGCCTGCTCGGTCAGAAGCCGCAGCTGATGATACTTGGAAGCCATCACTTCGCCCTGCAACTTGAGCAAGCGGTCGCGATATTCCGGCATGTCGATGAGGCGCACGCCGTCGATTTGCGTCGACTGCATCAGGCGGGCGATGCGATGCACCCGGCTCATGAACTTGTTGGCGTCGCCCAGCATCATCCGTTCGTACTTCAGCGTGATGTTGGCGACCGCCCAGCCGTCGCCGCGCCCCATCACGATCTGGTCGGCGGGCACGCGCACGTCCGTGAAGAACACTTCGTTGAAGGTCGCCTTGCCCGTCATCGTCACCAGCGGCCTCACCTCGATGCCCGGCGTCTTCATGGACAACAGCAGGTAGGAAAGGCCCTGGTGCTTCGGCTTGTCCGGCTCGGTGCGGCACAGGAGGAACATCCAGTCGGCGTAGTGCGCGGAGCTGGTCCAGATCTTCTGCCCGTTGACCACGAAATCATCGCCGTCGCGCACGGCCTTCGTCTGTACGTTGGCGAGGTCCGAGCCCGCGCCCGGCTCCGAGTAGCCCTGGCACCAGATCACCTCGCCGCGGATGGTCGGTCCGATCCATTGCGCGCGCTGCGCCTCGGTGCCGACCTCGAGCAGCGTCGGCACCAGCATCGAGATGCCCTGGCTCATGATGCCCGGCGAGACGCCCGCCCGCGACAGTGTTTCGGCGATGATCGCCGTCTCCATCACGTCGGGCTCGGCGCCGAAACCGCCATAGGTCGTAGGCACGGTTCGCGCCGTATAGCCGCGCTCCACGAGCAGCCGCTGCCACGCCAGCGTGCGCGCGTCCGGTTTCCGGCGCACACCCCCCGCACGGGGCGACGTCGCGCCGTGCTCGGCGAGGAAGGCGGCCAACTCCGCCTGCAGCGCGCGATATTTCTCCGAATAGCTGAGATCCATGGCGTCTCCTCTGCGGGCTCTTCGCGCTGCAAGTCTTGCTGCGGCGGCCCTTGCTGGTCCCGAGCTTCACATTGCCGCCCGGCTTTGGCAACGCCGCAGGCGCCGTGCGTCGTGCGCTGGGTTTGACAATCTTCCAGCCAAGGTGACACGTTTCCATCACGATCATCTCGATGACATCGGAGAAGCACAATGCCAGCCAACACGCCCTTCCTCGAAGGCGCAGACGCACTGGGCCCGCTCGCCTCCCGGTATCTGAATGTCGCCGACCTGCCCTGGCAGGAGACGCGCTTTCCCGGCGTCACCATGAAAGTGCTGCTCGAGGACAAGGACAGCGGCCTCGTCACGGGGCTGTTCCGCTTCGCGCCCGGCGCCACGCTGCCCTACCACGAGCACGTCGAGATCGAGCAGAGCTGGGTGCTCGAAGGTTCCCTGCGCGACGACGAAGGCGTGGCGACGGCGGGCAACTTCGTCTGGCGCCCGGCCGGCAACCGCCACGCCGCGCATTCGCCCGACGGCTGTCTCGTGCTCAGCATGTTCCTGAAGCCCAACAAGTTCCTCGACAAGAACACGGACGGCTGGGCCACCGGCAGCGGCACCTGAGCTGCCCGTCTCAGTCGGTGTCGATGTGGAACTTGTGCAGGAAACGATGCACGACGGGCGCCAGTATCATGCCCGTCGTCGCAACCAGCATCAGCCCCGAGTAGAGCGCGTAGATGCCTGCGAAAATCTTGCCGGCATGCGTGCTCATCTGGGCCACCGGTCCCATCCCCGACAGGATCATCGCCGCGTTCAGGAATCCGTCGACGACGCTCAGCCCCTCGAAATGGCAATAGCCCCAGACACCCGCCGCCAGGGAGAGCGCGACGACGAGGGACGCTGCCGCGACCGATAGGATGAGGCGACCGATGAAGCGCGACGTGGGCGCCAGCGGCTCCTCGCGGCTTTCCAGATCCAGCATGTCTTTTGGCATGTCCTGATCCCCCGTCGGTGCCCTCGCAGGTGGGCATGGGAATGGGGGGCGATGCAAGTCGCGGACAGCAATATCGCAGGGGAAAACCGCAGGAAAATCGACCGCAAGGCCGCTGCGCCCGCCTGGGCCGGCGACGCCCGGCCAGGCGGGGCAATGAGCTGTCGCGCAGGCGTGATCACATGCGCTAGGATCGCGCCAAATCTGGAAATCGCTGGGGATTAAAGAAATGCAGGACGTGCAGGTGGCTGGCGGAAAGTTCGCCCGGGCCGGAACCGGAGAGCCCGATGCGATCATCATCGGAGCCGGCATTTCCGGGATGTTCATGCTCTACCGCCTCCGCGAGCTGGGGCTGTGCGCGAAGGTCTTCGAGGCCGGAACCGATGTCGGCGGCACGTGGTATTGGAACCGCTATCCCGGCGCTCGCTTCGACAGTGAGAGCTGGACCTATGGCTACAGCTTTTCCAAGGAGCTGATGCAGGAGTGGGACTGGAAGGAGCACTTCTCGCCCCAGCCCGATACGCTGGCCTACCTCAACCACGTCGCCGACAAGTTCGATCTGCGCCGCGACATCCAGTTCGAGAGCCGCGTGAAGTCCGCGCACTGGAACGATGCCGCCAACACCTGGACGGTCACGCTGGAAAGCGGTGAGACGGCCTCCGCGCCACTGCTGTTCACCGCCATGGGCGTTCTTTCCTCTCCGACGTTGCCCGCAATCCCCGGCCGCGACAGCTTCGCAGGCCCCACCTATCACCCGGGCCTGTGGCCGCACGAGAAGGTCGATTTCACGGGCAAGCGCGTCGGCATCATCGGCACGGGCGCGACCGCCATCCAGGCGATCCCAGAAATCGCCAAGGAGGCCAGGCAGCTCACCGTCTTCCAGCGCCGGCCGAACTGGGCGGCTCCGCTGCACAACTCCAAAATCGGCAAGGCGGAGATGGAGGAGATCAAGACCCGCTACGACGAGATCTACGCCCAGTGCCGCGCCACGGCCACCTCGTTCATCCACAACGCCGATCCGCGCGCCACCTTCGAGGTGTCGCCCGAGGAGCGCGAGGCGTTCTGGGAAAAGCTCTATGCATCGCCGGGCTTCGGCATCTGGGTCGGCAATTTCCGCGACATCCTGATCGACGAGAAGGCCAACGCCGAGATCTCCAGGTTCGTCGCCCGCAAGATCCGCGAGCGCGTGAAGGACCCCGAGGTGGCCGAGCTGCTGGTGCCGAAGGATCATGGCTTCGGCACCCGCCGCGTGCCACTCGAGAGCGGCTACTTCGAGGCCTACAATCGCGACAACGTGCTGCTGGTCGACATCATGAAGGACCAGCCGCTGGAGTGCATCACGCCCAGGGGCGTGAAGACCTCGAAACAGGAGTACGAGTTCGACATCCTGATCTACTCGACAGGCTTCGACGGCGTCACCGGTGCCTTCGACCGGGTGGACTTCCGCGGGCCTGGTGGCGTGCGCCTCAACGACATCTGGGTGGACGGCCAGCCGCGCACCTTCCTCGGCATGCTGGCGCAAGGCTTCCCCAACCTGCTGATGGTGCTGGGTCCCCACACCGCGCGTGGCAACATTCCCCACGGCATCGAGCATTGCGTGGAGTGGCAGACGGGTCTGGTGCGTTTCATGCTCGAGCACGGCCACACCCGCGTGGAAGCCCAGCCCGAGGCCGTCGCGGACTGGACGAACACGGTGCTCAAGGCATCCGAGCGCCTGCTCTCGCAGAACGTCGATTCCTGGCAGACCGGCGTCAACCGCAACGTCGAAGGACGCCTCGTCCGCCGCGTGCTCGGCTACAACGGCCACGCCGCCACCTACCGCAAGAAGACCGACGAGGTCGCAGCACTGGGCTACAAGGAATTGAACTTCCGCTGAAGGTGAAGCAGGCCGAACCGGCGGCACGTGCGCGCATGCGCCGCCGGGTGGGGTTCAGGCGCGCCCCTTCACCAGCTCTGTCGCTGCGGACGCGATCATCTCCGCCGTCACACGCAACTGGTTCTCCAGGTTGGGTGCGTACGAGATGAGCGAGCGCGGCGACCCCAGGCGGCGAACCTTTCCCGGCACCCGCTCGGCCACCGTCGCCACGATCTCCGCGCCGAAGCCGCCGACCTGCACGGCCTCGTGCGCGACCAGCAGCCGCCCCGTACGCCCGACGCTATCGAGCACCGCGGTCTTGTCCCACGGCCACAGGCTGCGCAGGTCGATCACGTCGGCGCCGATGCCGCCCTTCGCCAGGGTCGCTGCCGCCTCCGTCGCCAGGCTGGCCGGCGACCAGCTCACGATCGTGACGTCGTTGCCTGCATGGCGCACGCGCGCCTTGCCGAACGTGTACGTCTCTGCCGGATCGACGTCGCCCGACAGCGCCCAGATGTCCTTGTGCTCGAGATAGACGACGGGATCGTCGCAGGCGATCGCGGCGCGCAGCATCGCGTAGTTGTCCTGCGGCGTGGCGGGGCACGCGACGACGAGACCGGGGATGTGCGTGTACCAGCTCTCCAGCGACTGCGAGTGCTGCGCCGCCGACGAGCGCCACATGCCCATGGGCATGCGGATCACCATCGGCGCGCGCGACTGCCCGCCGAACATGAAGCGCGCCTTGGCGACCTGGTTGACGAGTTCGTCCGTGGCGCACAGCGCGAAGTCGGCAAAGCGCATCTCCACGACGGGACGCGTGCCCGCCATCGCCGCGCCGAAGGCGGCGCCCATGATCGCAGCTTCCGAGATCGGCGCATCCGAGACGCGGACCGGCCCGAACTCCTCGAAGAGCCCCGCGTATTGCTTGAACACGCCGCCGCGTCCCAGATCCTCGCCCACGCACCACACCTTCGGGTCGGCGCGCATCGCCTCGGCAAGCGCCAGCTTTGCGGCTTCGGCATAGGTCATCACGGGCATCAGTAGGCCTCCTGCGCGGGCGATCCGACGTCCTGCACATCGTCGAACACGGTGTTGTCGGCAGGCCAGGGCGCCGCCGTCGCCTCGGCCAGCGCCTGGATCATTTCCGCCTGGGCATTCGTATGTGTGGACTGGATCGCGGCCGGCACCACGCCGGCCGATGCGAGCGTGTCCCGCTGGCGGCGAATGGGATCGTTCGTCGCCGCCTGATGCGCAGCCTCGCCTTTGGGCCGATAGGTCGCCGGATCGAAGTACGTATGGCCGTGCTGGCGGTACGTCCGCGCGTGCAGGAACTCGGGGCGCCCGCTCTCGCGGATGCGCGCCACGATCTCGGCCGCGAGGTCGGCGACCGCCTCGACGTCGTTGCCGTCGATCTCGTGCGTACGGATGCCGAACGAGCGGGCGCGCTCGGAAGCCCCCTGTCCCGCCGTCATCGCCTCCGTCCGGGTCGATGCGGAATACTTGTTGTCCTCGCACACGAACAGGATCGGCAGTTCGAATACGCCGGCCCAGTTCAGCCCCTCCAGAAACGGCCCGCGATTGATGGCGCCGTCGCCGAAGAAGTCGACGACGATGCGGCCGTCACCCAGAAGCTTGGCGCCGTGCGCGGCTCCCGCGCCGATGTGGATGTTGGCCCCCACGACGCCGTTCGCACCGAGCATGCCGATGCCGAAGTCGGCGATGTGCATCGAGCCGCCCTTGCCGCCACAGCAGCCGCCTTCGCGGCCGAGCAGCTCCTTCATCATGGCGGCGGGATCGGCACCCTTGGCGAGCGTGTGGCCATGGCCGCGATGCGTCGACAGGATCAGGTCGTTGCGCCGCAGATTGCACATCACGCCGGCAGCGACCGCTTCCTGCCCGATCGACAGGTGGATGGCCCCCAGCACCAGCGCATCGCGCGTGGCAGCCAGTTCGGCCTGCTCCTCGAAGGCGCGGATGCGCTCCATCATGCTCAGCAACGCCAAGCCGCGTTCGCTGTCGTAGTTTCTGCCCGTCACAGGTCGTTCCCTCCATGTGTGCCGGGAGCATTCTGCCGCAGCCCGGCTTATCGATGTGTCTTCCCGTCACGCGCGGGTTTTGTCAACGATGGCCCCTGCGTCGTCGCATGTCGCCACCGGTGCGATCCTAACCTTGCGGCATCGCATGTTTTGACCGGCGCGCCGTTTCCGTGGCACTTGATGCACCATGGCAAGAACGACACCCTTTTTCGTGACCAACATCTACCGGGCGCAGATCGCGCGGCCGAACCGCATCGCCGAGGTCAAGACCGAGTGCGAGGCGATCGCGGCCGAGGATCGCGCGGGGCAGGCGTGGTCGAAGCAGAAGAACTATCGCGGCTACACGTCCTATGCCTCGCTCAACGACCTGACGTGGCGCTCGCCGATCTTTGCGGAGCTGGCCAAGGATCTCGACAAGCACGTCGGGCTCTATACGCGCGCACTCGATCTCGATCTTGGGCGCGCGAAGCTCACGCTGGACAGCCTCTGGATCAACATCCTCGATCCCGGCGGCCACCACGCCGCGCATATCCATCCCCATTCCGTCGTCAGCGGCACCTTCTATGTCGAGATCCCCAAGGGCGCGAGCGCCATCCGCTTCGAGGATCCGCGCCTGCCGCTGATGATGGCGGCCCCGCCACGCCGCGCCACGGCACGGCGCACCAACCAGCCGTTCATCACCTTCGAGCCGAAGGCGGGCACGCTTCTCCTGTGGGAGAGTTGGCTCCGGCACGAGGTGATGATCAACGACGCCAAGCGTCCGCGCATCTCCGTGAGCTTCAACTACCGCTGGGGTTGAGACCCCGCCGAAACGCGAACGGCGGCCCCCTCGCGAGGTCCGCCGTCGCTGTCGTGCACCCCGAGGCGCGGCCCTCAGGCGTAGACGAACGCCTTGTCGTCGAGATCGATCGCGGGGAATGCGTCCTTCTCCGACCAGTAGTCCTGATTGTGCTCCCACTCCGGCTTGTTGCCGCGCTTGGGCAGGATGTCCATCGCGCGCGTGAGATAGCCCGGATTGAAGTTCTCGCCGTCGATCCACGGCAGCAGCGGCATGTTGGAATCCTCCTGCCGCAGCGCCGGCACGACGCGATGCACGCCCTTCTCCTTCATGTGCTTCAGGAGGCGGCAGACGAAATCGCCGACCATGTCCGCGCGCAGCGTCCAGCTCGCCCGGAAATAGCCGAATACCCACACCATGTTCGGAATGCCCGTGAACATCATGCCGCGATAGGTGACGGTGTCGTTGAAGTTCAGCGGCTTGCCGTCGATCGCGAAGTCGATGTCGCCCAGCACGTTCATGTTGAAGCCCGTCGCCGTCACGATGAGATCGGCGTCCAGCGTCTTGCCGGACTTGAGCTTCACGCCCGTCTCGGTGAACGTCTCGATCTCGTCGGTGACGACGGAGGCATGCCCGTCGCGCACGCTCGTGAACAGGTCGCCATCGGGAATGAAGGCGAGCCGCTGGCGCCATGGCCGGTACTTCGGCGTGAAGTGCGTGGCCACGTCGTAGTCCGGCCCCACGAAGGAGCGAACGTTGTCGAGCAGTTCCTGCTTGACCTGATCGGGCTCGTTGAACGTGCGCTTCGTGAACATGGCCTGGTCGTGCAGGATCTTCTTGCGCACGATCTCGTGGATCCACGTCTCGTCGATCTGCAGCTTGCGCAATTCGTCCGCGATCTCGATGGCATTGCGGCCTGTGCGGAAATAGGTCGGCGAACGCTGCAGCATCGTGACGTGCTTGCACTTGCCCGCCATCGCGGGAACGACCGTCGCCGCCGTCGCGCCCGAGCCGATCACCAGCACGTTCATGTTCGAGTAGTCGAGATCCGTCGGCCAAGTCTGCGGATGAACGATGCGGCCCTTGTACGTGTCCATCCCCGGCCACTCCGGCGTATAGCCTTCGGAGTGGCGGTAGTAGCCCTGGCACATCCACAGGAAATCGGCCGTGATGCGGAACGCTGCACCCGTGTCCGTGCGCGTGCCCGTGACCTCCCAGATGTTCTCCGCGCTCGACCACTTGGCCGACGTGATCTGGTGGCCGTAGCGGATGTGGCGGGCGAGATCGTTCTCCTCGATCACCTCGCCCATGTAGGAGAGGATCTCCTCGGCCGTGGCGATCGGCGGGCCGGTCCACGGCTTGAAGCGATAGCCGAACGTGTAGAGATCGCTGTCCGAGCGGATGCCCGGATACTTGTGGGTGAGCCACGTGCCGCCGAAGCTTTCCTGCGATTCGAGCACGGCAAACGTCGTCCCAGGCATCTGCGTCGTCAGGTGATATGCGCCCCCGACGCCCGAGATCCCGGCGCCTACGATGAGCACGTCGAAGTGCTCCTTGTCGTGTCGTACCTTTTGCATGTGGCGTTCCATTCCGTTTTGCGATGCGGACACAGGTGCGTGCGCGCGCATCGAGTCGTGGTTGTATTTTGTCCTGAGTTTCGGTGTTCCCGCAGCCGCGTTGTTGATCCAGATCAAGTGCATCTGGGTTGCGGGTGCGACAGGCGGCATCACCCTTCGGCCTTCAGTTTCTCCCGTAGTTCCGTCTTGAGGATCTTGCCGTAGTTGTTCTTCGGCAATGCGTCGATGAAGCGATAGCCCTTCGGCCGCTTGTAGCGCGCGATGTTGTCGAGGCAGAGCTGGTCGAGCTCGGCGCCCGCGAGCGTGCTGCCGGGGCGGCGCACCACGTAGGCGATGACCTCCTCGCCCCAGTCGGCGTGTGGCTTGGAGACGACGGCGCATTCCAGCACGCCCTGGTGCGTGAGCAGAACTTCCTCGATCTCACGGGGGTAGATGTTGGAGCCGCCCGAGATGATCATGTCCTTGGAGCGGTCCTTGATGGTCACCAGGCCGTCGGCGTCCATCGCCCCCATGTCGCCCGTCCACAGCCAGCCGTCCCGCAGCGATTTGGCATTGGCCTCCGGATTGTTCCAGTAGCCGCGCATGACGCAATCGCTGCGCGTGACGATCTCTCCGATCTCGCCGAACGCAAGCTCCACGCCGTCCTCGCCCACGACCTTCACGGCGCAGCCCGTGCGGGCATAGCCGGTCGAGCCCAGCCGCGCCTCGAAGCGGGGATGACTGCTGTCCGCATGCATGGTCTTGGGCAGGCCCGTGATCGTCATCGGGCTCTCGCCCTGGCCGTAGAGCTGCGACAGCTTGGGACCGAAGATCTCCAGCGCGCGCTTGAGATCGGCGACGTACATGGGCGCGCCGCCGTAGGTGATGGTCTTGAGGTTGCGCGTATCGGCGCTACCCGCCAGCGGATGATTGATGAGCCGCGACACCATCGTCGGCGCCGCGAACATCGAGACGTTCGGGTAGGACTTGATCGCCGCATAGATCCGGTCCGGCTCGAACGACCCGGGGATGATGACGTTGTGGCCGCCTTTGGCGACGAAGGCGAGCCCGAAGAGCCCCGAGCCGTGCGACATCGGCGCGGCGTGGAAGGTCGTGTCGCCCTGATCGAGGAAGTCGATGTCGGCGTAGTAGGCGTGCGTCATGAACATCAGGTTGCGATGCGTCAGCACGGCGCCCTTCGGCCGTCCGGTCGTGCCGCTGGTATAGAACAGCCACGCCTCGTCGTCGGGCGTGCCGGAGCGGTCTGCGCCGGGCTCGGCCGTGATCAGCGCCTCGTAGTCGCGCGTTCCCGTGACCACGACGGGCGGTAGTGCCGTGCCCGCCGGCAGCTCGGACAGTTTGCCGGCGAGATCCGGTGTCGCAAGGCACAGCCGGGCCCCCGAATTGTCCAGGATCCAGGCGAGCTCCTTGGGATGCAGCTTGCTGTTGATCGGCACGGCGGTCAGTCCGGCCCGCCACACCCCCAAGAGGCTCGGCAGGAACTCCACGCAGTTGTCCATCCATAGCCCCACCCGGGCGCCGGAGACGAGGCCGTGCCGTGTGCGCAGCGCACCGGCGATGCGCGAGACCTGGTCGTCGAAGGCGCCGTAGGTGAGGCTGTGCCCTTCCTCGGTGATGGCCGGATGGGATGGCAGGTAGCGGGCGACGGAATGCAGTGTCGTGGCGAGGTTCATGCGATGCGCTCCCTTGGGCAAGGCTCGCGCAAGGACGAGCGAAGGATCGGCAGGAACGGTGCCATCCTCGTGCACCACCTGCAAGTGCGATGGCCTCTTCGTGTCGCCGGCTTCATGGACATGGCCGTGAAAGCGGCGCTTGCGCCCGGCTCACAGCTGGAGAAGATGGAGCCGGTGCCATCCTGGAGCCCCTCTCATGTCACGTCTCGCTTTTCTACTCGCCGTAGTCCTGCCGGTCCTGCTGTCGTCTGCCGCGCGCGCGGCAGAACCTGTGGCAGTACCTGCGGCAGAACCTCTCGTCGGCGTCGACTGGCTGAAGTCCCGGTTGGGCAAGCCCGGTATCGTCGTTCTCGATCTGCAGCCGAGCATGCGCGATTACGTCGCGGGCCACATTCCCGGTGCCATTTACACCGACTATGCGAGAGGCGGCTGGCGCGAGAAGAATGCCGCCGGCGTCCCCGGCATGCTGCCGGAGCCCGGCAAGCTCGCGAGCCTGATCGGCCGGCTCGGTATCGGCAACGACACCCACGTCGTGCTGGCGCCGCTCGGACGCAATGCCGCCGACATGGGCACCGCAACGCGCGTCTACTGGACCTTCAAGGTCCTCGGCCATGACGCGGTCTCCATCCTGGACGGCGGCACGCTGGCCTGGGCCGCGCAGACGAAGTCGGCGAATACGGCCATCTACAACATGGAGACGCTGCCCAACACGCGCCCGCCCGCCACGTTCGTCGCAAAGGTGCGCGGCGGCATGCTGGTCGACAAGGCCGGCGTGCAAAGGGCGATGTCGGACAAGACGCCGCTCGTCGACAATCGCCCGCAGGATTTCTTCATGGGCCTCACGCGCAGTCCAGCCTCCCGCATCGGCGGGACATTGCCGGGTGCCCGCTCGCTACCCGAATCCTGGTTGACCCGGAACAACGGTGGCCACTTCCGCTCCAGGCAGCAACTCGCCTCGATCTACGAGGCGGCCGGTGTGCCGACGGCTGGCGACCAGATCAGCTTCTGCAACACGGGGCATTGGGCGAGCCTGGGCTGGTTCGTGTCTTCCGAGATCCTCGGCAACAAGTCGGCCCGCATGTACGACGGCTCGATGGCCGAATGGACCGCCGACAAGTCGCTGCCGGTGGACGTGAAGATCAAGACGCCGTGAAGCGACCGCTGCCCGGCACGCCGGGCGCCCTGCGCCGAATGCGCGCCGGGTGATGTCTGCCGTTGAGTGAACTGGCCAGCCGGAATAGGTTGCGTCCAACTTTCGATCACAAACCGGCTTTCGCAGGGAACGAGGCATGCAACTGAAGACCGAATTCGAGACCATCAGGCTCGAGATCAACGCCGAGAAGATCGGCGTGATCACCCTGAACCGTCCCGAGATCCGCAACGCGATGAACACGCAGATGATGCTGGATCTGCGCGACTGCTTCCAGCAGTTCTACATCGATCCCAATGTCGCCTTCTGCCTCGTCGTGACGGGCACGGGCGACCAGGCCTTCTGCTCGGGCGGCGATCTCAAGGAGCGCAAGGGCATGTCCGACGAGACATGGCGCCAGCAGCATGCCATCATCGAGCAGTTGGTGCGCAATCTGCACGACTGCCCGATTCCCGTCATCGCAGCCGTCAACGGCGCGGCCTATGCGGGCGGCATGGAAATCGCGCTCGCGTGCGATTTCGTCTATGCGGCCGATCATGCGCGCTTCGCCTTGACCGAGGTGACACTCGGTATCATTCCCGGGGCCGCCGGCACGCAGAACCTGCCGCGCGCGGTGGGCGTGCGGCGTGCCAAGGAAATCATCCTCACCGGCACGCCGTTCTCGGCTGCCGACGCGCTCGAATGGGGCATGGTCAACAAGGTCGTGCCGGGGCCGAAGCTGATGGACGAGGTGATGGCGACGGCGCGAAAGATCGCCGCCAACGCGCCCGTCTCCGCACGCCAGGCCAAGAAGTCCCTCGACAAGGCGACCGAGCTCGACCGCTCGTCGGGCTACGCCTTCGAGATCGAGGCCTATAATCGGACGGTCGTGACCCAGGACCGCCAGGAAGGCATCAATGCCTTCAACGAGAAGCGCAAGCCGGTCTACAAGGGCCAGTAGGGAACGGGAGGAGACAGTTCATGGCGAATATCGACGTCACCGTACGCGAGGTGGGGCTGCGTGATGGCCTTCAGCTCGTGAAATCCTTCGTCCCCACGGACACGAAGCTCGCCTGGGCGCAGGCCGTGGCCGCCGCGGGCGTTCCCGAGATCGAGATCACCAACTTCGTGCCGCCCAAGGTGATCGCCCAGTTCGCCGATGCCGGCGACGTGGCCAAGGCCGCGCTCCAGATCAAGGGCCCCAACGGCCCCAAGATCGCGGCGCTGGCGCCCAACCGCAAGGGCGCCGAGAACATGCTCGCGGCCGGCGTCCGCAACGTCAATTTCGTCCTGTCCGTTTCGGAGGGGCACAACCAGTCCAACGTGCGCAAGACGACGGATCAGTCCTTTGCAGAGTTCGAGAACGTGGTCTCGCTCCGTAACGAACGGCCGGAGTGGAAGAACATCCGCATCCAGGGCTGCCTCGCGACGTCCTTCGGCTGCACCATCGAAGGCCGCGTCGATCCCGATCGCGTCCTGCGCTGCGCCGACCGATACCTGGCGCTGGGGGCGGACGAGATCCTGTTGGCCGATACCGTGGGGTATGCGTGCCCGAGCGAGGTCCACAACCTCTTCAGCCATACCGTGGCGCTCGCCGCCGGCAAGCCCGTCTACGCCCATTTCCACGACACGCGCGGCCTGGGCCTGGCGAACGTCTATGCCGCCCTCGAAGCGGGCGTGCGGGGCTTCGATGCCTCCACGGGCGGTCTGGGCGGCTGCCCATTCGCGCCGGGCGCCTCCGGCAACATCGTCATGGAGGATCTGATCTTCCTGTTGGAGAAGGAAGGGCTGCGCACGGGCGTCGATCTCGAAAAGTACCGCGAGGCCCGCCGGATTGCTGAGGCGGCGCTTCCCGACGAGAATTTCTATGGCACGATCCTGCGCGCCGGCCTGCCGAAGGGCTTCACGCCCCCCACCAAGCTGCTGGCCGCCGAATAGCCGGGGCAGGTCGCGCCTCGCGTGCGAAGCCAAGTAGGAAGCCGTCCGGAGCGATCCGGGCGGCTTCGTTTCATGCTCTGTACCTGGGTTTCATGGGCTGTGCCTGGTCCGCGGTGGTCCGCGCGCCCGTCAGGCCATCGGCAAGTGGTGTGCGAGCGCCATCTCCAGCCGCACGATATGGCGCGGCGAAATGCCCACACGTGAGATGCGCTCACGGAAAATCCCGGAGCGAACTTCCACCCATTGCTGCCCGTAGTGGTCCGTCTTGAGGTCGATCGACAACTTCGAGCTGTGCAGGGCTGCAAGCGTGTCCACGACCTCCGACATCAGTCGGTCGTAGCTGGGGCCATCCAGCGTCGCTTCCCTGGTGCGGAAGGGAAACCGGTCGGAAATACAGACGGTGCGCCTGCCGTTGGCACCCTTTCGCACGCTGACGTTGCGTCCCCGTTTGACGGCCGACACGAATTCCTTGGCCGTGAATTCTGCTGAAGCCAACATGGGTAGCTCTCCCCGACCAAGCAGACTGCAACGTCGACGTGCGGTCTGGACGATTCTCCGCGATCGAACGATATCGCATGTGAATGGCTAGAAGAGTTCTGTGAAAGATTTTCTAAAATTCGAGGTAATCCCGCTGCCTTGACATGCACGTCGTGCAGACCGCCAGCGGCGGGTCCGGTCGATCCCGGACGTTCCGGGCCCCGGCTCGAGATGGACATCACCAGCCCTTGAAGCGGCCCCGCGGGCCCCAGGTCGCCGACGCCGGCGCTTCGGCATTGCCGCCATGCGCGGTGCGATGAAGGCTGGACGGAAATGTGGTCCGGGCCGTAAGAGGCGATGAACCCGAGTTTTTCAACGACGCACATGCGTCGGCCAGCCAGGAGCCCGACATGTCAGATGAAACCATGACCATGCCCATCGAGACGCAGTGGATGGAAATCCGCGAGGGCGTGCGGGCGGTTTGCGAGCGCTTCGACAATGCCTATTGGACGCGCCTCGACAACGCCTCCGAGTACCCCACCGAATTCGTGCAGGCGCTGACGGACGCCGGCTATCTGGCCTGCCTCATCCCTGAGGAGTTCGGGGGCTCGGGATTGCCGCTGTCCGCAGGCTGCGCCGTTCTGGAGACCATCCACGAGATGGGCTGCAACGCGGCCGCCTGCCATGCGCAGATGTATACGATGGGCACCGTGCTGCGGCATGGCAGCGACGAGCAGAAGCGCCGCTACCTGCCGGAAATCGCGTCCGGCAAGCTGCGCCTCCAGGCCTTCGGCGTCACCGAGCCGACCACGGGGTCCGACACGACCCAGCTCAAGACGCGCGCCGAAAAGCGCGGCAACAAGTACATCGTGAACGGCCAGAAGGTCTGGACCAGCCGGGTCATGCACTCCGATCTGATGTTGCTGCTGGCCCGCACGACGCCCGTCGATCAGGTCAAGCGCCGCACGGATGGTCTGTCCGTGTTCCTCGTCGATCTGCGCGAGGCCAAGGGACGCGGCGTCGAGATGAAGAAGATCGACGCCATGGTCAACCACAACACCTGCGAGGTCTTCTTCGACAACCTCGAGGTGCCGCCCGATGCGCTGATCGGTGAGGAGGGCAAGGGCTTCCGCTACATCCTCTCCAGCATGAATGCGGAGCGCCTGCTGATCTCGGCGGAATGCCTGGGCGACGCCAAGTATTTCATCCGCCGCGCCACGGATTATGCCAAGGAGCGCGTCGTCTTCGGCAACCCGATCGGCAAGAACCAGGGCGTTCAGTTCCCCATCGCCCGCGCCTACGCCGAGATGTGCGCGGCCGAGCTTCTCGTCCAGAAGGGCTGCGCCATGTTCGAGGCGGGCCGCGAGTGCGGCGCGGAAGCGAACATGGGCAAGATGCTGTCGGCCGACGCGGCCTGGAAGGCGGCCGAGGCCTGCCTGCAGACGTTCGGCGGCTTCGGCTATGCGCGCGAGTACGGCATCGAGCGCAAGTGGCGCGAGAGCCGCCTCTATCAGACGGCACCGATCTCCACGAACATGGTGCTGGCCTTCGTCGGCCAGAACGTACTGGGCATGCCGCGCAGCTACTGAACCGCGTACCATGCGAGAGAGAATGTGAGCGGGCCGGCGTCGACGACGCCGGCCCGTTTGGCTTTGGCAGGGCGCGGCGTGCGGCTCGCAAAAGTTGGCAATCACGTCGCAAGGGAGGGGTTGACCCGGATCAGGCTTGCTCCCACGTTGATGTTGTAGCGTGTGATTTGAGAACCAAAGCGAAAGGATCTGGCATGCTCACTCCGCTTGAAATCGCATTCCATGGCGTTGAGCGTAGCGAAGCCGTGGAGACGCGCGTTCGCGAGAAATTCAAGCGGATAGAGGGCCGGTTCGACCGAATAACGCATGCCCGGGTGGCGATCGAAGCGCCACAGCGGCGCACGCCACGGCCGAAGTTCTTTCACGTGCGCATCGAGATCGGCATCACCGGCCAGAACCCTGTCCTGGTGAAGCACGAGCCCGACGGCGACAACGCCCACACGGACGTGATGCTGGCCCTGCGTGACGCCTTCGAGGCGGCTGCGCGCCAGATGGACGCCCTCAACGACCGCATGGATCACCCCGCGCGCCACGAGCGCGCACGCCGCAAGCCATCGGGAGAGGGCGAGCGCGCCTGAAGACGGCGGGCACGTGCCGGCGCCAGCACCTCAGGGCGCTGCGCGCTGCACGAGCCAATTGGCCAGGACGCTCGCCGCATCGAGGAAATCGTCGATCTCCATCGCCTCGTGCGGGTTGTGGCTGCCGTTTTCGTTGCGTACGAACAGCATGCACGAGGGCACCCCGGCAACCGTGAACGTCGCAGTGTCGTGGGACGCGGGACTGGCCAGTTCGCGCGTCGCCAGACCAAGCCCCGCCGCCGAAGCCAGCAATTGCGACTTGACCTGGGGGTTGGACGGCGCCACGTCCGCACTCGTCCGCTTGCCCAGGTCGATCTCGACGCCCCGCGCCGCCGCGATGCGGTCCCGCAGCGCCAGGACGCGCGCCTCCAGCGATGCCAGATGCGCCTTGTCATAAGCCCGCACGTCGAGGCTGAGCGTCATCGCGCCTGCGACCTTGGTCAACGCATGTTCGCTGGCGTCGGTGAAGAAGCGGCCGATCGTGAAGGCCATCGGCCGGCCCGCCGCGTCCTCTTCCTTCCAGATTTCGTCGAGCCCGAGCGCGAAATCGCTGGCCGCCAGCACCGCGTCGTGGCGGAAGCGGCGCGGCAGGCCGACATGGGCCCATTCGCCCGTGATCGCGATCTCGGGATAGCGGAAATTGCCGGGAACACCCGTCCCCACCGCGAACGAGATCCCGCCCTCCACCAACTGCGGCGCCTGCTCGATATGCACCTCCACCCACGCCGCGATCTGCGCCGGATCGAGATGCGCCCTGCCGGCCCGCAACGCGGCGATGTCGGCGCCGCATTCGGCCATATGCTCGGCGAGCGGCCGTCCCGTATCCACGCGGCGGGCGTCCAGCGCACCGTCCGGCAATTGCCCGAAGGCCGCCCGGCTGCCGATGTAGGACACTTCGAACCACACGCTCTCTTCCGCGCGTACTGCCATGGTCGTGACATCCATGGCGGGCGTGACGCCGAGGCGCCGTAACGCCTCCTGTGCCACGAGACCGGCCACGACACCGGCTGCGCCGTCGAAGTTGCCGCCGTTGGCCACCGAGTCCAGGTGCGAACCCATCATGATGGCCGGCGCCGCGCGCTCGCGTCCCGGCAGGGTCATGTACATGTTGGCGGCGTGGTCGCGGCTGATCGTCAGGCCCATCCCGCGGGCGATGCGCTCGATCACGCGGTAGCCGAACTGCTCGCCGGCCCCGAACGTGTCGCGCGTGATGCCGATGCCGTTACGGTCGAGGCTCCCCGCCCTCAGTTCGTCGAAGAGGTCCGCGACCTGCTGCTTCTGGGCCAGAACGGCCTTGCGAACTGCCGCTGCGTCTGGGCGCATGTCGTGGTGCTCCGTTCAACGAAAAATAGAATAGTTCACGCTGGCGAGCTTAACGCCGCGGAGCGGTCGGCGTCGACCATCGCCATGCAGTTGCCAAGGAGGCTTGCCCTGCAAGCGCCGGAACAGGGCCTTGCGGCGCGAATACCGCGATCAGGTGCGCTGCCGCTCGCCCACGATCTGGGCCATCTGGCGCGCGATCATGAGGTCGAGACGGCCTTCGAACGGCACGGTGAAATAGCTGAGGCCGCGCGGATCGTCCCGCCATGCCGCAAACAGCTCCTGGAACGTTGCGGGCACTTCGGCGGTGCCGGCGAGATCGCAGACCGTAGCTGCGAGCGCCTCTCCCGTCATCGGCAGGAAGGGAATATCGACGCGCATCTCGCTGCCGTCGGGTTGCCGCTGCCGGGCGCCTGTCACCATGCAGCATGCGATCACGTCGCCAGCCTCGAAGGTCAGCAGGGCGCCAATGACGAGGTGCGCACCCTCATCGCTTGCCGAGCCCGGACAGGTCCACCTTTGCCCAACGGTGAATGCCATTGCGCCGCCCTCCCTCGCGTCCCCGTCTCGTCGCAGGAAGCAAGACAAAGCGGCGAAAGGGCGACGCCCCGCCGCCGCTCTCGATGCGTTTCACAGACTGTGGATAAACCGGGTCGGGCTCAATTTCCCGACGTCAACCGTATCGGCCCATTGATCCGGCCGGCCCTCGGCGACGTCACATTTGCAGCGATATCCTGCCGGCTGGCGAGGATGCCTTCATTGAGCAGGGGGGCGTGCGACGGGCATGCCACGCTCGTCACCAGTCCGGTGGCGCGATCGAGCTGCAAGGCGACGCAATCACGTCCCGTCTGCTCGACGAAGTGCTCTTCCGTCGTGCGGCTGTTGTAGACGACGTCGCGCACGAAGCCCCAGAAGCCCACGAAGTGCCAGAACACGGCCCCGACCAGGAACCCGACGAGTCCCCAGCCAAGCTGTGTGCGCGCCAGCATTGACACCCACCCGGCGCGGCCATTCGACTGGGAATGGGGCGCGTCATGGGTATCGTGCGGCGGCTCATAAGCCTGTTGTGGCAGTGGTTTCTTCACGCGAAGCCCAAGCTCCATTGCAAACTGCATGAAGCTTGGGCTGATTCTGCTGCCTCGACTAGGCGATGATGGCGACACAAGGCGCACAGTGTGGCTTTTCAACAGCACGTCGTGATGCCCGCGCGCGTCGCTTGGTCACGTCGTGCGGCTGCCGCCGCCCCGCCATCGAAAGCGCCCCAAATCCGCGTCAGATGCGCCGCTCGCCGGGCCCCGAGTGCCCGCGGCGCGGCTGCACCGGACCACCGGCGCGCACCGGCGGGATCTGCACGCGCGCCGCCGAGCACAGCCGGCGCTGGTTCTCGTTGGCGCCGCACGAACGGTAGGCCCCATCCTTGGCAAAGCACACGCGCAACTCGCGCAGCCGGTTGCCCTGGCCCCCGCACGACACGGCGATCGAGTCGGGCTTCATTCCCGGATTGGCCTGCATGAAGTCGCGCACGATCTCGCCGGGCGAAACGGACAGGACCTGGTTCGGGCGAACGTAGCGCGGCGGCACCCTCACCTTCTCGAACAGCTTCCGCGACAGCGCGAAATAGGCATCGGCATCCAGACCGGAGCACGTGCCATGCTTGCGGAATTCGTGAATGACGAGGCCCGAACTCGGCATGATGTCCAGCATGCGGTCGATCGTGCGCTGCGGCACGAAGGGCCTGTCCCGCGTCGGGCAGGACTCCGGCCAGCCACGTTCATGCTGCGGCCACAGCCCGTCCAGCACGAAGGCGTACGGGCGGTCCGGCCGGCCATATTGGCACTGCCGCTCGCTGCCCGCCCGCTGGCTGGTGGCGCAGTAGGTCGGGCTCCAGGACATCACCATCGCATAATAGTCGAAGCGGCCCGCTTCGTTCCTGGGCGGCGCCTGCCGCGAGTAGGGCGCACGACCGCCCGGCCCCAGGCCGAACTGCGCCAGAGCTGAAACCGCACCGATGGTCAACAGCGAGAAGGCTGCGATGGCGATACCTGCGCGGCGGCTGATCATGGTTCCCTCGTTCTCTCGCAAGCGGTCACACGTGCGGCCGCGTCACGGCCCGACCGCACAGATAGCGCGCAATCGTGCAAACACAATCGCGCGCATTGCGAAACTATCGCATGGGACTTTCTTCCGCGAGCCCCCTAATCGAAGCGTGCCGGCCCGTTGCCGGCTATTCCGCGAGCTTGGCGAGAATGCGCGCCCAACTCCTGGCGCCCTTGCGGTAGCTCGTCAGATTGTACTTCTCGTTGGGCGAATGGATGCGGTCGTCGTCGAGCCCGTAGCCGATCAGCAGGCTTTCCATCCCCAGCACGTCCTTGAAGGACTGGACGATCGGGATGGAGCCGCCGAGCGCGATGAACGGTGCAGGCCGTCCCCATTCCTCCCCCAAGGCCTCGGCAGCGCGCGCCATGTGCGCTGCCTCCGGGTCGAAGGCGATCGCCGGGCTGCCCCGTCCGCCGATGTAGCGCACCTTGCAGTCGGCGGGCAGCCGTTCCGCGACGAAGGCCTTGATGCCGGCGATGACCTTGTCCGGGTCCTGGCCGGGTACGAGCCGGCACGTGATCTTCACCGAAGCCGTCGCGGGGATCACCGTCTTCGAGCCCACGCCCTGGTAGCCGCCGGTGATGCCGTTGAATTCGAGCGTCGGCCGTGACCAGATCTGCTCCAGCACGCTGTGGCCCTTCTCGCCGGCCGGCACGCTCAATCCGACATTGCCCAGGAATTTCTTGTCGTCGAAATCGAGGCTCTTCCATTGCTTGAGCTGCTTGGCCGACGGCTTGACGATGCCGTCGTAGAAGCCCGGTGTCTGCACCCGGCCGTTCTTGTCGTGCATGCCGCCGCAGATGTTCACGAGCACGCGGATCGGGTTGGCTGCCGCCGAGCCGTAGAGGCCCGAGTGCAGATCGCGCTTGGCGGCGTCGATGACGATTTCGATCGCCGCCATGCCGCGCAACTGCGTCGTTACCGCGGGCGTATCCTTGTCCCACTGCCCCGTGTCGCATACCAGAGCCAGGTCGCATTTCACCTCGCGCCCGTGCTTCTTGAGGAAGCCTGGAAGCGACGGCGAGCCGCATTCTTCCTCGCCTTCCAGCAGCACGGTGACGGCGACGGGCAGTTCACCCGCCACCTTCTTCCAGGCCCGCGCGGCCTCCAGGAAGGTCATCAGCTGGCCCTTGTTGTCCTCCGCGCCGCGCGCGACGATCACCTTGCCGTTGCCTTTCTCCGTGGCGATGCGCGGCTCGAACGGGGGCGTGGTCCACAGGTCCAGCGGATCGGGTGGCTGCACGTCGTAGTGGCCGTAGAACAGCAGATGCGGCATGCCCTTCGGGCGCTTGGCCCGGTCGTGCGCCACCACCATGGGATGCCCCGTCGTGGGCACGACCTTGGCCTCGGCGAACCCGATGGAGCGCAGTTCGTTGGCGCACCAGTCCGCCGCCGTATTGCACTGATCCTTGTAGGCGGGATCCGTCGAGATGCTCTGGATTCTCAGGAAATCGAAAAGACGGTCGAGGGCTGCATCCTGGCCGGACTGCAGTTCCTTGAGGACGTCGGGCAAGTGCGCTTGCACAGGGCTCGTCATGGGGGCGCTCTCGAAGGCTCGCGTGGATCACATTCAAGCGGCAAGAGTGCGCAATGGCGTGGCCGACGTCAAAGCCTGAGTTGCCCAAGACCCATGAAAAAGGGCAGGAGCGCCGAAAGCGGCTCCTGCCCGAACGATGCGTGCGGCCGTCGGTGCCGCGATCTATCGCTTCGCCATGGAAACCGGCGCATCCGGCTGCAGCATGGCCATCGGCGCGTCGTCGTCGGTCCCTGGATCGTCGGGTGCGCGCGGCGGCGTCACCGTGCGATGCCTGAAGGGGGTGGCGATATTCGCGCCCGTCCCCGCGGCAGCCACGCTGGCCGATGCCGTCGGGCCCGCGCTTGGCGTATTGGCAGATTGGGCCGGCATCACCGAGGGCTTCGCCGTGGCGGCTGCTTCGCGCGCGCTGGCGTTGCTGGGACCGGTCACGGGGACGGCCATTGCCGCGGCAGGCGGCGCCTGGCTCGCG
Source organism: Hyphomicrobiaceae bacterium (assembly GCA_041397775.1). Lineage (GTDB taxonomy): Bacteria > Pseudomonadota > Alphaproteobacteria > Rhizobiales > Hyphomicrobiaceae. The sequence continues at coordinate 162,294 of JAWKWB010000010.1, forward strand.
CTCTCCGTCGCCGGCGTGTTGGCCGCTGGTGCCTTCACGGCCGGCTCGCCCGTCGTGGCGGCCTGGGGGGCGGACGCCACCGGATCCCGCTCGACTGGAGGCGGCGTCGGCTCCGTCGCGACCGGGCGCGCCGTGATGTCGATGACGCCGGGCGCCGCGTCGTCGTCGGAACCGGCCGCCACGTCCTCCGTCAGCCGCCTGGCAAGACCGCCGTCCTGCTCCATGCCCAGCGTGACCAGTTCCTCGATCCGCTCGAGAGCCTGTTCGCTGGCGCTGCCGGGCGCGGCTTCCACCGGCACCTTCCATTGGAAGGCATCGAGGGCCCCCGTCACGGGAGACGTCGGCGCCCAGGCGTCAGCCACGATGCCGTCTGCCGTCCATGCCGGATCGCGCGGCGCATTGACGGCACGGGCCAGCCATTCGCGCACGCCGCCCGCATTCTGGTGTTCCTCGCCTTCGATGCGCGCCATCAGCGTGCACACCCGCTGGGTTAGGCGCCCTTCGAGCAGCGGGCTCAGCGCATGCCGGGCCTCGGCCCAGTTGCGGGCTTCCACGGCGGCCTGGGCGACCGCGATCGGTCCTTCGCTCGAGTGTGGTGCGATGCGGGCCAGCCGCTTGACGCGATCGAGACGGTCGCGCGGGCTGTCGCCGGGCCGCGCGAAGGCATAGATCAGCGCCAGATCGGGATGCGGCGCGCTCTTCCACGTGCGCTCGATGATCTTTGCCGCCTTGGCGGTATTGCCGCGCGAGGCGAGCTGGCGGCCGGCGATCACGGCGGCGGGGATGAGATCCGGGGCCAGCCCGTGCGCTTCCTGCGCCAGGTCCAGCGCCTTGCCGCCGTTCTCGTCTTCCAGCGCCTGCGCCTGTCCCGTCAGCAGCACGGCGCGACGCCGATCCGCATCGGGTCGCTCGACGTGGCCGTTCTTGCGGCCGATCGCCAGCGTCTCCAGCGCACCCGCCCAATCGCCGTCCTTGCACTGCAGGTCGAACAGCGCGTCGAACGACCATGACAGCTTCGCATTGAGCTGCAGTGCGCGTTCCGCGAACTGGCGCGCCGCCTCCCGCTCGCCCTCCCGTTCGGCTTCCAGGAACAGGCCGCGCAGGCCGAGCTGCTCGGTATCGGGCGACCCCAGCATGGCCTCGAAGATGCGCCGCGAAGTCGCGCGGTCGCCCGAAAGCTGGGCAGCCTGCGCGCGCAGCAGATGTGTCAGCGGCTCGTTCGGAAGCGCCTTGCGCGCCTGCACCGCATACCGTGTCGCCAGTGACCGGTCGCCCGCGCCGATGGCGATCATGCCGCTCGACAGCGCATCGAGGCCGCGCTGCTCGCGGCGGCGCTCGAAGATGCGGCCCATCACCGCCGGGCTCCTCCACACGATGCGTACCAGCGACCACACCATCATGCAGAACGCGGTGAACAGCGCCAGGAACAGCACCGCGCGGAACACGGTGGTATCGAGTTCGTAGCCCTGCCACGAGATCGCCAGGGTGCCCGGCCGGTCGGACAACCAGCTCGCGCCGAACGCCACGACGACGGCTGCGACGAGAAACAGAACGAGACGCAACATTTACTTGGTTCCCTTCTGTCCGCCATTGGCGGGGCCGGCCCCCAGTGATGTCTTCAGTGCGGTGTCGATGGCCGTCAGCGCCACGTCGACCGCGTTACGCGCCTCGACCTTGGCGAGCCAGTCCCTGGCGGGCGCCTGTGCCTTGGCCGGCAGCTTCTTGGCCTCGCTCAGAACCATCCCCAGGCGGCCATCCTTCACGGCCGCCTCCATCCGCGCCAGCGTCGCCTCCGTGGAGGTGTCGCCGGCCTCGTGCGAGGTCTTGCGCACGCGCACCAGTGTCTTGGCGCCCGACATCAGCCGGTCGAGGACCGTGGCGTCGCCCTGCTCGGCTTCCGCATCCAGGATGGCATTGGCGATCGGGCGGAACGACTGCGCCAGGTCGCCCAGCGTCGGCACGCCCGTCGCCTGATACTTTGCCAGCGGTGCGATGTTGATGCGCGATCCCGCGACCTTGCTCACTTCCGCCAGTTCCTTGGCGAAGGGCAGGCCGCGCTCCAGCGTGCGCTTGAGATTGCCCAGCTCCAGCGACAGCACGATGCGCTCCGCATTCGATTTGCGGTCGGCCTCCGCCTTCAGCACGCCGTCGACGTTCGTCTCCAGTTTGGCGATACGCTGCGTGACGGGCGCGACGGCAGCGGACACGTCTGCGGGCTTGGCGGCGGCCTTGACCTGGGCTGCCAGCTCCGCCCGCGCCGCATCGAGCGCGGTCTTGGTGGCGGCCGCATCCTCGCGCACCGCCTTCAGGCCGATCTCGAGCTGATCGGCGGCCGTCTTGAGCTGATCGAGGCGGCTCGCCATGCGGTTGGTTTCGGTCCGCAGCGAGGCCACCTCGCGGTCGATGCGCTGCGTGCCCGCGCGCGCGGCCTCGGCCGCCTCGGCACCAGCCGTGATGCGCGTGTCGATTTCCTGCGTCAGGTCCTTGCGTTGCGCCGCGAGGCGGTTCTCCAGCGCCGTGCGCAGGTCCGCGACCTGTCCCGTGAGCTGGGCGAGCTGCGGCAGGCGTCCCGCCTTCAGCGGATCGGCGGCGGCGGCCGACGCCATGCCCGACAACTGCTCTTCGAGCTTGACGATACGTCGCAGCGCATCCTCGCCGGGACCGCCCTTGGCGCCGGCGGCCTTGAGCGCTGCGTTCTCGGCGGCGAGCTTGCCCTGGGCGTCCTTGAGCGCGGCCAGTTGACCGCCGAGATCTTCGACGCGGGCGAGCGCGGCCTTCACCTCCGGCGAGGCAGCCGCCGCTGCCGGCGGTGCTGCGGCAGCCGCGATGCGCTCGCGCATCTGCTTCTCGAGCGTTTCGATACGTGCCACGTCCTGCGGTGCCGTGCGGGGCTCCACTTCGGCGGGCTTCTGGGGTGCAATGCCCAGCAGCGGCTGCAACTGGGGCGCCGCGACGACGGCGAGGCCGCCGCCGAGAATGCCGGCCGCCATGTGCGTGACGAAGCGGCCGAAGCCCGATCCTTTGCTGGCGGGCGGCGGCGCGCCCGCGGCACCGGCCTTGCCGGCGGCATCCGCGGATTTGGCAGCGCCGGCGGCGGCCTTTGCTGGCTCGGCTGGCTTGGCAGCGGCACCCGCGCCTGCGCTCGCACGACCTTGCGCCCCCGTCACGGCCGCATCGGCCGCGGCAACTTTCGCCGCGGTCTCGGCGTTGGTGTCCTTCGCTTCTGTCGCTTGGGCCGCCTTTGGATCACTGACGACGGTGGCCTTGAGGTCGATGGTCGCAAAAGGCCGCTTCGTTCCGCTCGCCTCGGGCGAGCTGCGCTCGGGCCCCTTCGACGGCTGGTCCTTCTTGTTGTCCGACATTGCTACTGCAGCCTCCTTGCGACGCCATCCCGAACCGTCGACAGAAAACACGAGGGATGCGCAATCTCGCGCGCTTGTGAAAGGCGCGTCGATGCCGAGGGTAAACGACTAATCTCTACCAGATTGTGCATGAGCGAGATCAGTCAGAGCAAGCATTTCCTGTAGCGAAGGCGCCTCTGCGATCTCGATGGGAATGCTGCCGAGCCCGGCCAGCCGGCTCGCCACGGCATCGGACAGGCACAAGTGCACCATACTGCCGGCGGCGCCGGCCAGCTCGTGCTTTATGATCAGTCGCTTATAGATTGCAGCCGTTTGCGGCGACATCAGCAGAACCGCGTCCAACTCCCCGCGTGAGATCTGCCACCGCACGGCGGACGACAGGGACTGCGCTGCGAGCATCCGGTAGACGATCGCCTCTGCGACACGAAACCCCAGGGCGTCCAGTTCCTCGCGCAGGTGTCCTGCGACGTTTTCACCTCGCAGATGCAACAATATCTCCGAGGACGGATCGAGCGTCGATGCGATCACGGGCGCGAGGTCGGCCGCCGTGCCCGGTCCCTTCACGATTTCCTGGAACCCGAGGTTGCGCGCCTCCTCTGCGGTGCCGCTGCCGACCACGTAGAGCCGCAGGCTGCGCGCCTCGTGCAGGGCCGGGTGCGACCGCAACGCGCGTAGCGCATTGCGGCTGGTGGCGATCAGCGCGCCGATGCCTTCCAGGTCGATGTCGGCGGGCGCCTCCAGGGCGACCCGCATGAGCGGCTCCACCGTCGCCTCGTGGCCGCGCTCCTCCAGCAGCCCCTTGAGCTTCAGCCCGTCGGGCTCGGGCCGTGTGACGAGAACCCGCATCACGCCCCCTTGGTCAGGACGTCGGCACCCGCGGTCGCCAGGATCTCCTCGGCGGCATCCTGTCCGATGCGGGCGGCATCGCCGGCAGCACCTTCCCGCGCGACCTGCCACGCCGCCGTTCCGTCGGGCGTGAGAACCTCGCCGCGAAATGTCAGCCGCTCTCCGGTAAGCTCGGCAAGGCCGGCGATCGGCGTCCGGCAGGAACCTTCGAGGCGGGCGAGGAAGGCCCGCTCGGCGGTGACCCGCGTCGCCGTGTCACGGCAGTCGATGCGGCCGACCAGATCGGCCATGCGCGCATCGTCGAGACGGATCTCGACGCCGACGGCACCCTGCGCGATGGCCGGCAGCATCTCGTCGGGCGACATGGCCGCTGTGATGCGGTCGGCCATGCCGAGGCGATTGAGCCCTGCTACTGCGAGCAACGTGGCGTCCGCCACACCTTCGGCCAGCTTGCGCAGCCGTGTCTGCACGTTGCCGCGGAATTGCACGATGCGAAGGTCGGGTCGCCTGCGGCGGATTTGTGCCCCGCGCCGCAGCGACGAGGTGCCCAGCACCGCGCCTTGCGGCATCGCCGCCAGCGAGCCGTATGCCAGGCTGATGAACGCATCGCGCACGTCTTCGCGCGGCAAGACCGAAGCGAGCCCCAATCCGTCCGGGAAGTACGTCGGCACGTCCTTCATGGAATGCACGGCAAGGTCGATCGTCCCCGCCAGCAGTGCTTCCTCGATTTCCTTCGTGAACAGCCCCTTGCCGCCTGCTTCGGCCAATGGCCGGTCCTGGATGCGATCGCCCGTCGTGCGAATGATCTCGATGGCGAACGCGCTTTCGGGCAGGTCCGCCGCGGCCATGAGGCGATCCCGCACCTCGTGGGCCTGTGCGAGTGCCAGCGGCGAACCGCGCGTTCCGATCCTGATGGGCTGGTCGGGCACTGTGTCGAACACTCTCTATCTGTTGGTTGCGCGAACCTGTTGCCTGGCGGCCTGCCTCCGCCCGCCACCCTGCTGTCGTCTCATAGGCCGCCATCGACCTCCCTTGCAAGCCGGCCGCGGCAGCCGAGCCGCGTGGCGAAAGCGCCACGATGCCGCTAGAGTCACTCCGACCGTGATTTCGTGGGAGGAAGTCGATGCAACCCGAGCGCCCGCAAGCCGTTCCAACCGTCTTCGTCGACAACGCGCGCGCAATCGTCACGGAGTGGCGTTTTGCTCCCGGCGCGGAGACCGGCTGGCATCGCCATGGCCACGATTACGTGGTCGTTCCCATGACCACGGGGCAACTCCTGATCGAAGGACCGGGCGGCACCTCGCAGACGGCCGATCTGGCGGTGGGACGCCCCTACGCCCGCAACGAGGGCGTCGAGCACAACGTGGTCAACAACAGCCAGCACGAGATTGTCTTCATCGAGATCGAGATGCGCAAGGCCTGACGCCATTGCCGCGACGCCTCAGATGATCTCGTCCTCGTCCATCAGCGCTTCACCCGAAAGCGCATCCGGATCGGCCGGGCGCACGGCGGGTGCAAGGCGTTGGCGCGTATGCTCGTCCGACCAGGCGATGTGGAACAGTGCGTCACCCATGTTGACGATCGGCAGCGTCGTGGAGCCCACGACGATCCCGCGGCGCGGACTTTTGATCTCCGTCTGGCTGTCCTCGTAGGGGTTGGCGACGACGCCGATGGTTTCGCCTTCCGAGACGGCATGTCCGATGCGCTTGACGGTGCGAAACACGCCGCCATCGGGCGCGCGCACCCATTTCGAGGCATTCGCGAACACCGGCTGTCGCGTCATGTCGGGCGGCGGCGGCTCGAAGCCGTCCGGCAGCTCCAGCATGCCCGCCTGCAGCATCACGTTGCCGATGCCGTCGACGCCGGCCTTGATCGCGAACTCGTCGAAGCGCAGGCCCTCGCCGCCTTCGTAGACCAGAACGTCCGTGCCCGTGTCGCGCGCGGCACGGCGCAGCGAGCCCGGCCGCTCCGGGCTTTCGAGCACGACCGGCGCGCCGAACGCTGCGGCGAGCGCGCGCGCCTGCGGATTGCGCAGCGTCTGGGCGCGGATCTGCGGCAGGTTCACGCGATGCACGGCCGCCGTGTGCAGGTCGATGCCGAAGCGGCAGCGCCGGACCACCTGGTTGAGGAACAGATGCGCCAGCCGCGCCGCCAGCGATCCGCTGGCCGACCCTGGGAACGAGCGATTGAGATCGCGGCGGTCCGGCAGATAGCGCGAGCGGCCGATGAAGCCGTAGGCATTGACCACGGGAATGGCGAGCAGGGTGCCCGAGATGGCGCCGGGCTGCAAAGTGCGCAGGACGCGCCGGATGATCTCGACGCCGTTGAGCTCGTCGCCGTGGATGGCAGCCGAAATGAACATCGCGGGCCCCGGGCGTGGCCCATGCAACACATGCACCGGCAGCGTCACCGGCGTATGGTTGGACAGTTTGGAAACGGGTAGATCGACGAGGCGGCGCGTGCCTGCTTCGATCGTATGCCCGCCGATCTCGAACGCTTCACGCACGGCTGTTGGACCCTCGTGCGAATGCACGACTGCATCGCCACGCGACGCGCTTATAGCAGGCCGCAAAATTGCCGGCACGTGCGACTTTGTGCGCTCGTGTGGCGGATTGGACGTCCGCTCCAGTCTCGCGGCGCACTCGTCGAGCGGACTTCCAATCATGACGCCACACGACGCCAGTGTTTTTGCTCGTGTCCCTTCGACCGCAAAGTCCGTTCAGTGCCTGCCGAGAACCGAGACGGACTTTGCGGTCGGGACACGAGCGTGGCGGATTGGACGTCCGCTCCAGTCTCGCGGCGCACTCGTCGAGCGGACTTCCAATCATGACGCCACACTCCCCCGGTTTCCCGGACGGCGCGCGACGCGCGGCGATCCGGGATCTATCGCGGTGCGGGTCGCGACGAACGTGGCGACGCTGTGCCCCGAGAGCACCGGGAAAGACCCCGGCTCGGGCAGCGGCCGGGCCCGCCCGCTTGGCCGGGGAACCGAAAAGGGCGAAGGGAACCCCTCCCCGGTTTCCCGGACGGCGCACGACGCGCGGCGATCCGGGATCCATCGCGGTTCGGATTGCGACGGACGTGGCGACGCTGTGCCCCGAGAGCACCGGGAAAGACCCCGGCTCGGGCAGCGGCCGGGCTTCCGCCCGCCCGCTTGGCCGGGGAACCGAAAAGGGCGAAGGGAACCCCTCCCCGGTTTCCCGGACGGCGCGCGACGCGCGGCGATCCGGGATCCATCGCGGTTCGGTTTGCGACGGTCGTTGCGATGCTGTGCCCCGAGAGCACCGGGAAAGACCCCGGCTCGGGCAGCGGCCGGGCTTCCGCCCGCCCGCTTGGCCGGGGAACCGAAAAGGGCGAAGGGAACCCCTCCCCCGGTTTCCCGGACGGCGCGCGACGCGCGGCGATCCGGGATCCATCGCGGTTCGGTTTGCGACGGTCGTTGCGATGCTGTGCCCCGAGAGCACCGGGAAAGACCCCGGCTCGGGCAGCGGCCGGGCTTCCGCCCGCCCGCTTGGCCGGGGAACCGAAAAGGGCGAAGGGAACCCCTCCCCCGGTTTCCCGGACGGCGCGCGACGCGCGGCGATCCGGGATCCATCGCGGTTCGGTTTGCGACGGTCGTTGCGATGCTGTGCCCCGAGAGCACCGGGAAAGACCCCGGCTCGGGCAGCGGCCGGGCTTCCGCCCGCCCGCTTGGCCGGGGAACCGAAAAGGGCGAAGGGAACCCCTCCCCGGTTTCCCGGACGGCGCGCGACGCGCGGCGATCCGGGATCCATCGCGGTTCGGTTTGCGACGGTCGTTGCGATGCTGTGCCCCGAGAGCACCGGGAAAGACCCCGGCTCGGGCAGCGGCCGGGCTCCCGCCCACCCGCTTGGCCGGGGAACCGGTGGGAGGAAACCGGAGCGAATTGTGCCGGCTATGACGAACAACACCGCTGCCACACGACACCAGTGTTTTTGCTAGTGTTCCTTCTGGCTCCGACACTTGGTCCAGAGCCCGATGCGCGGGCAACCAAGTGTCGGAGCCGGAACACGAGGGCCCGTCAGTCGCCGGCTTTGAGGCGCGCGAGGGCATCGGGCGTATCGACGTCGATGAAGATCGCGTCACTGCCCAGATCCACCTCGGCCACCTCCTCGGCATGTTGCCCGATCAGCGGCTTGGCGCCGATGTCGCCCGTCAGGGCCAGCATTTCCGCGACGAGATCGGCCGAGAACAGCACGGGATTGCCGCGCTTGCCGTCATGCACCGGCACGACGATGGCGCGTCCCTCCTTGGGCGCGAAGGCCGCGATCAGCTTGTCGATGTGCCCGGCCGTGATGCGTGGCATGTCGCCGAGCGCGACGACGACGCCATCGAGACCGGGAGGCAGCGCCTTGAGGCCCGCCTTCAGCGATGAACTCAGTCCCTCCGCGAAGTCGCAGTTGTGCACCACCGTCGCGTCGAGCCCGTCGAGGGCAGCCGCGACCTCGTCTGCCATGTGGCCCGTCACCACCGTCAGCCCAGCGGCCTGGCTCGCCAGCATGTTCATCGCCGTCCGCCGGACGAGAGGCGCGCCATCGAGGTTGGCCAGCAGCTTGTTGGAGGGACCAAATCGCGTCGAGCGTCCTGCCGCCAGCAGGAGAACGCCGATGCGCGGCGCGCGCCGGGCCGCCTCCTCGCTCTCCAGGGCCGCCTCGCCGCCCTCGCGCGGCTGCGGCCGCGTGGCGATCTCCTTGAGCAGTCCGCCGATCCCCATTTCCGCCACGTCCTCGCTTTCGAGGGAGATGCCGGCCAGTAGCCGCTCGAGCACCCAGTCGAAGCCATTGAGCTTCGGCGAGGCAGCACAACTGGGCGCGCCGACCACGTCGGTATCGTCGAACCGGCCGAGCAGCATGAGATTGCCGGGGTCGACGGGCATGCCGAGCCGCGTAATGCTGCCGCCGGCCGCCACGAGCGCCGCTGGAATGATGTCGCCCCGATCGACGATGGCCGACGCGGCGAACAGCACGATGGGACGCGCACCGGCCCCTTTCATGCGCACGATTGCGGCACGCACGGGCTCTTCCTCGTGCGGCACGGTCTCAACGAACGCGACGGTGCTGCCCAGGGCTTTCAGGCGCGCCTCGATCGCCTGTTGGCGCTTGGCGAGCACGCTCGTCTTGGTCGACGCCATCCGCGTCAGGATGAGCCCGGCGCCATGTGGCGCCAGCGGCGCCAGCTGGATGAGCCCTTCGGCGTTGCCGACGATATCCTCCGCAGCCCGCACGGCAGCGTCGGGTACGGCGAACGTGATGACCTTCACGGTCGCCACCATCTGGCCCGGCTCCACGCGCTCATAGGGTGGAACCGTCGCGATCGTGATGGCCTCGTCGATGGCGTTGAGGCGGCGGATGCGCTCGCGGTCGAGAACCACGATGCCGGCCGCGGTCGCATAGAGGTTGGCGCGGCCGGTGAACGGCGCCGCCAGCCGCAACCCGCCCCCACCGACGGCACGCGCGATACGTTCGGCGGCCAGATCCTCGCCCACGTCGTCTGGCTCGAGGCGGGCCGCCACCACGCTGGTGATCTGGGCGGCCTCGAGACGGGCGATCTCGGCGGGACCGAGCGTCCGCCCCTTCTTGATGGCACCGCTGGGTGTCGCGATCGAATGCGCGAGGATCGTACCCGCGGCTTCGGAGAGGGAGAAACGGCCAAATTTCATCTGATGGGCGCGTCCTTGTTGCAAGGCGCATCGCGGCCTGGAATTTGAACCCGGGCAGCGCAGCAGGCGTCATGACACTATATACATAGGTGCGCCCGGCAGGGGCGTCCATCATGCGCCGCAGGGCGATTGCGAGCCAGGAGGGCAAAGCGCGGACCGATGACCACCGCAGACGCGATCATAGAGCGCTTGAAGCTCGCGCCGCACCCCGAGGGCGGCTACTTCCGCGAAACCTTCCGCGATGCGGCCACCGACGCGAACGGCCGGGCGCGGTCCACGGCGATCCATTTCCTGCTGGAAAAGGGGCAGGTCTCGCGGTGGCACCGTGTCGATGCGGTGGAGATCTGGCACTGGTATGCAGGGGCGCCGCTGCAACTCTCCATGGCGGATGCGCCGCAGACGCCCGTGCGAAGCCACATCCTGGGTCCCGACGTGCTTGCCGATGAAGCCCCTCAGATCGTCGTGCCGACGGGGATCTGGCAGAGGGCGCGTTCTCTGGGGGCCTGGACGCTGGTCGGCTGCACCGTGGCGCCCGGCTTCTCGTTCGCGGGCTTCGAGATGGCCGATGAAGGACGTTTTCCCGAGTGAGGGGCGGCCGGGCTCTCGGACACCGCTTATCCTCCGTGCGGGAATAAAAGATGCGTGCGCATCTTCTCCTCGGCTTTTCCACGCGCAATCATAAGCTAGCTGATTGATTTCAAGAAAAATTGTGCGCGATTGGGGAACAACCGCCCCGTTCGCCTTGCCGCGCGGCGGCGACTCGTCAACATTGTGGCATCAATTCGCGTGATTCGGGCAGTCTGGGGGCAGTGGGATAATGAGGCGAGAGACGGCGTCCGGCGCATTCTTGAGCGCGGTGTTTGTCGACTACGACAACATCTACCTGTCCTTGAAGCGCCGCAGCGAAGAGGCCGCAAAGCGTTTCGCGAAGGATGCAGGCGTCTGGATCAAGGCGATCGAGACGGGCTCGTTGATCACCCCGACCAACGGTCCGGGTGCCGAAGGCGTGCGCCGCATCGTCATGAACCGTTGCTATGGCAACCCGGTGCCCCGCCGGAACCAGAGCGACAACGCCACGGACATGAGCTCCTTCCCGTTCGTGCGGCATCATTTCCTGCGCGCGGGTTGCGAGATCGTGGATTGTCCGCCGCTGACGGCGCAGCTCAAGAACTCGTCCGACATCCGCATGGTCATGGACGTGCGCGACTACCTCACGCACGACACCTACTTCGACGAATTCATCATCCTCTCGGGCGATGCGGACTTCACGCCGTTGCTGCACCGGCTGCGCGCGCATGCCCGCCGCACGGTCGTCTACGCCAACGATTTCACCGCAGCGCCCTATACGGCGATCTGCGACGGTGAGATCCGCGAGGCGAGCCTGATCTCGCTGCTGCTCGAGGGCAAGATCACCAGCGACGCCACCGCTGCCGAGATCGTCGGGCGCACCGAGCCGGCGGCGATCGACACGGCCCGCAAGGACATCATCGCCGATGTCGCCACGGCTGTGCGCGCCGCACCGATGCCGGTTCCTCTCGAGGTGCTTGCCGATCGTGCCATTCGCAATGTTGGTCACGAGCGTACGATCGGCACCAGCTGGGGCGGCGCCGGCGGCTTCCGCGAGTTGCTCGTCAACAATCTGCCCGAGGGGATGAAGCTCTCGGCCGAGCCGCCGTATGTCGTGATCGACACGGCGCGCCACAGCGTGTCGCAGCCTGCCCCGTTGCCGCAGCTCCAGGCGGCGCCGCCGGTGCTCGGCGAGGCCGTCGAGCCGCGCCTCGAGCGCGCTTTGCCGCCCGTGGCGCCGCAGCGTGCAAGCTTCGCCAAGCCTGCGCCCAAGCCGGCGAGCGCCCAGCCCGCGGCGGCAGCCGCCGCCGCGCCGGCCCGGGCTGCAGCCCTGCCGCCGGCACCGCCGGCACCGCCGGCCGCTCCGTCGTCGCTGGCGCCGATGAACCGTGCGCGAGCCCAGGAAAGCGCCGCTCCGGCAGCTCCCGCGCGTGCCGCCGACCAGCAATCGGCCATCCATCAGTCGATTGCGCGGATTCAGGAAGCTTGCCAGGCGCCGCCGCTGGCCCCGCCCGAGTATCGCATGCTCTTCGAGGCCATGTCGCAGGAAATCAACGATCACGGCCTGATCGGCACCCAGACAATCCTGAACATCACGGCCCGCATGCAGGAGCGCGGCATCGATCTGCGGCGCGACGACGTCCGCTTCGTGCTGGAAGTCGTCAGCGAAGCCGATCCGTGGTTCGAGCAAGGCGTGTCGGCCAATCTGTTCGCCGGCCGTTTCCGGAACTTCGTGGTGGCGCGCTGCCGTAGCCAGGGCCTGAACCTTTCGGCAGACGAGCTGGATCTCATCGAAGCGTGGTTCGCCGGCTCCCCCGCGACCGCGCCGGCACCGCGCGCTACGCAGCCGGCGGAAGCGCCACCTGCGCAGCCGGTGGCAAGAGAGGCAGCATCGCAGCCCGCACAGCGCACGTCTCCCCCTGAGATGCGCTATATGAGTGCGGCTGCAGCCTCCTGGCCGGTGGAGGAGCCGCGCCAGCAGGTCGCCGAGCCCCCGCGCTACGATCCGGAGCCGTCGCACCACGGTGCGGATATGGCTGCCGACGATTTCCCGCGCATCGTCCGGACCCGCCTGAGAGGCTGATCGCGAGCGCCGACGCCAGTGCGTCAGGCGGAACAGGCAATCCATGGTCCCGTCGCATCCCCTCGAACGGCAGGTGCGGCGGGGCCATTTTGATTCGAATTTGGCATTGCTCGTAACGACTCGGTTACGCTTTGGCAAAGGAATGAAGATTTCGAGGGAATGTCAGACGACGCACAGCGGGATTTAACCAGTTGGGCGTTATGCTCTCTCCAACAATGGGTGCGGAGAGAACGAATGCGTTTGGTAATGACTGCGTTTCGGGATGACGAATCCGGCGGTGTCGCGATCGAATACGTGATGATCGCAGGGTTCATCGCCTTGGGGATCATCTCCCTGCTCGTCAATATCGGTACGAACACGAGTTCGCCCTTCTACGGCATCGAGGCCGGCTTGAAGATGCGCGGCATGTAGTGCGCGGCCGACGGATGGCTGTCGCTCTGCGAACCGACTGCCGGCGATGGGAAGGTCCCATACTCCCAACAGATTGATCCTAACGCACTCTCCTGCGAACACCCCCTCGTCGGCCGAGCCCTGGCGTCGCCCCGCCCCCGCGCTGCGTGGTGCAGCGCCGCGCGTCCGTTCGCATTTGAGGTTCCCTGAAATGGCGCCGTTAACAGACGTTTCATTGAGCTGCGCGATGATCCGGTCGCCCGTTGAGGGACGCTCGAATTCAAAGGTGTAACGTCGTGCTGGAGTTTGCGCTGTTCCTGTTCTTTCCGGCCGCCATGGCGCTGGCTGGATCGATGGATTTCTTCACGATGACGATCCCCAACCGGATCACGGTGGGTCTGGTCATCGGTTTCGTGGTGGTTCTGCCCTTCGCGCCGCCGGGATGGTGGGGCCTGGCCAGCCATCTGGCGGCGTTCGCACTGATGCTGGTGATCGGCATCTTCATGTTTTCGCAGGGCTGGTGCGGCGGTGGCGATGCCAAGCTGCTGGCCGCGACGGCCTTGTGGCTCGGCCTCGAGCGCCTCCTCGACTACCTCGTCATCGTATCGATCGCGGGCGGTGTACTCGTGTTCGCGCTTCTCATGTACCGCGCGGCATCGCCGCCGCTGTTCTTGTTGAACCAGCGCTGGGCCATGCGTCTGCACGAGAAGGCGGGCGGGGTGCCCTATGGCATCGCCTTGGCCATCGGCGGCCTGTGGATCTACCCGACCACGACCTGGCTGTCGCAACTGGCGGTCTGAGGACGGCGGCCTTCGGGCCCGGCAGTGTCCGGAATTGAGACAGCATTAACCCCGCATTGACGTTTCTGTCAGACACTCGGATCGAATGGGAACGCATACGTCGGTGAAAGGGCGAATGCTCAGATGAAACGCGCACAGTTGATCGGCATCGGTTTGGCCAGCATCTGCGGCATTGGCGCATTCGTTGGCATGAAGAGCCTACAGAAGCCCAAGGTGCAGACACGCATCGAAGTGAAGGCCAACACGGTCAAGGTTTTGGTGGCACGCGCCGATATCGGCCTGGGCAGCTTGACGACGGAGCAGAGCTTCCGCTGGCAGGACTATCCGGAAACGGCGGTGCCGCCGGGCGCCATCTCCTGCAAGTCCAGCAGCTGCAGCGCGCGTGATTACGCGGGCGGCATCGCGCGCACGCCGATCATGAGGGAAGAGCTGATCACGAAGTCCAAGATCGTGAAGGCAGGTGAAGGCGGCGTGCTGGCTTCGATCCTGCCGGCAGGAATGCGGGCCGTCTCCACGAAGATCTCCGAGGACAGCGCCGTCGGCAAGATGATCCTGCCCAACGACCATGTCGACGTGATCCTGACCCGGCGCCTGCGCAGCAAGACCGGCCAGGACGAGCACGTCAGCGACACGCTCTTCCGCAACACGCGGGTGCTCGCCATCGGTCAGCGCATCGAGATCAAGGACGGCCAGAAGAACGCCGAAGGCAACACCGCCACGCTCGAGCTGACGCCACGCCAGGCCGAGCAGCTCACCCTTGCCAAGTCCATGGGCGAGATCAGCCTCGTCCTGCGCTCCGTCGCCGACTTCAAGGAGCAGAAGGGCGACGGCAAGGATTTCAAGGCGGATAGGGACCGCGGCGACGGCATCAAGATGCTGAAGTACGGCGTCAAGTCCCGCGCGGTCGTGGCCAACTGATCGGCGCGCTGGAAGGGTCCGGGCGGCGTCTCGCCGGGACCGAATGTACGAGTTTCGAGTTCATGTCCGTTGTTCTGCGTTTGTTGCGTCTGCGTGCACCCCGAGTTGGTAGCTCGTCAGAAGGTCTGATCGCTCATGCGGAACTTGCTCAAAACGGCCCGTAGCTCGGCCATCGCCTCAGTCGTCGGTGTGACGGCCATGGTATTTGCCATCGGCGGTGTCGAACCGGCGCTGGCACAACACGTCAAGGCGAAGCGCACGTCCGCTGGGATCGGCGCCAATACCGAATTCCATCCCGACCACCAGTCGGTCCTGCGGTTGAGCGAGAGGGACGGCTTCCCCATCCACCGCGGCATCAAGCTCGGCCGGAACAAGTCGATGCTGGTGGAGGTCTCGCGCGACCTCCGCGACGTCATCGTTTCGAACCCGGAACTCATGGATGCGGTCGTGCAGAGCTCGAACCGTGTCTACCTCATCGGCAAGAAGACGGGGCAGTCGAACGTCTTCCTGTTCGACAGCAACGGCGACCAGATCGCCACCTTCGAGGTCAGCATCGAGCACGACGCGGGGCCGCTCAATGCCCTCTTCGAGCGGTTGATCCCTGCGTCGCGCATCAAGGTCGAGATCCTCAACGACACGGTGATCCTGACGGGCAGCGTCCGCAATCCGTCGGACAGCGCGCGCGCCTCCGACATTGCCAGCCGGTTCATCGTCGGCACGCCCGAATCGGACAATCGCGCCAAGCAGAAGGTGATCAACCTCCTCCAGATCGAGGCGGAAGAGCAGGTCATGCTGCGCGTGACGGTGGCGGAAGTCGAGCGCTCCGTGCTCAAGCAGATGGGCGTCAACATCGGCAGCGCCATCAACTCGGGCAACTTCGCCACGTCGCTGCTGACCGAGAACGCGCTGCCGCTGACCGCTGCGGCCGGCCTCGGCAAGCTGCCGATCCCCGGCGTAAATTTGCAGGGCACGCAAGGCGCATCGTGCGCCGCCGGCTCGACCTGTCTCTTCAACTCGGGCCCTGGCGCCAACACCTTCGGCAACTCCGGCCTCGACGTGATCGGCCGCGCCAACGGCAACACCATTGCCGGCACCTTGCGCATGCTCGAGCGTCACGGCCTCGTGCGCACGCTGGCCGAGCCGAACCTGACGGCGGTGTCGGGCGAGACGGCCAAGTTCCTCGCCGGTGGCGAATTCCCGATCCCGATGTCCGTCAACAACGGCCAGCTCTCGGTCCAGTTCAAGGAGTTCGGCGTCGGTGTCGCCTTCACGCCGCTGGTGCTGTCGGAAGGCCGCATCAACATGAAGATCGAGACCGAGGTGTCCGAGATCTCAAGCGTGGGCTCCATCACCCTGTCGGGCTTCCAGCTCCCGGCCCTGAAGAAGCGCCAGGCCAAATCGACGGTCGAGCTGCCGTCGGGTGGCACGCTGGCCATGGCCGGCCTGCTCTCCGACGACACGCGCAAGAACATCGACGGCCTGCCGGGCCTGAAGGATCTGCCGATCCTGGGCGCGCTGTTCCGCAGCCAGGACTACATCAAGCGCGAGACGGAGCTGGTCGTTCTCGTGACGCCATACGTCGTGCGTCCGACCGCGATGAAGAAGTTCGCCCGCCCGACCGACGGCATGGCTGCCGCGTCCGATCTGAAGAGCAACTTCCTCGGTCACATGAATCGCGTCTATGGCCGCAAGGCGAATACCGTCGTCGAGCATGGCCTGAAGGATGGCGATCTCGGTTTCATCGTCGAATGAGCGGGACCCTGGGAGACGCAACATGACCAACAATCGATCCAAGGGTGATGCAATGTCCGCGATGTCCATGAAATTGGCCACGCTCTGCGTTGTGGCGGTAGCCCTTACGGGATGCCGCCCCGGAGAGGAACCCGGCGCGCATGTCGCTGGCTGGTCCACGCTCGAGGCAGCCCAGCGTCATCCGATCGTGGTGTCGCAGCAGCCCGCCAGGACGAACATCCGCGTTGCCCGCGGGGCGCACGGCCTGACCCCCAAGCAGCGCGCGCAGGTGATCGACTTCCTCGATCGCTATCGCGGCGGCGATACCGGCAGTTCCCGCATGACGGTCAACGTGCCCACGGGTGCGCCCAACGAAGTGGCGGCTCTGCACGCGGCGGCCGATCTGCGCTATCTGCTGCGCGACTACGGCCTCGACGAGACACGCGTGTCCGTCCAGCCCTATCACAGCGACGGCGATCACCAGCCGCCGATCCGGATTTCCTACGACCGGTTCGTGGCCGAAGCGCCCGAGTGCGGCAACTGGAGCGTCAACGTCTCCAACGATCCGCGCAACCTTCCCTATCCCAACCTCGGCTGCACGACGCAGCGCAACTTCGCGATGCAGGTGGCCAACCCGGCCGATCTGCTCGGACCGCGCTCCATGACGCCGTCGAGCGCGGAACGCCGCGATGGCGCGTGGGGCAAGTACGTGAAGGGTGAATCCACGATCTCCAAGAAAGACGGAGACGAGAAGGTTCAGGTCAAGGGCGACAACTGAGGAGATGTCAGTATGAGCCGGAATTCAGAGAGCGCGGCCGCCCTGTCCGATATGCAGGACGCCGATCAGACGTACATGGAAATGGACGATGTAGGTGTCGGCGCGTCGAAGGCGCGCCCAATCCCGCGCATCTCCATCCAGGCATTCTGCGATAGCCCCGAGATCGCTGAGGCGGTCCAGCTGAGCGCGGAAGACCGTCGCCTGGCGAAAGCCCACGTCTCCGTGCACATGGGTGGCGCGAACGCCGCCGTGCTGCATTACCAGGAGAGCCCGACCCCGAACCTCATCATCATCGAATCGGCTCTGCCGCGCGACAGGCTCGTTGGCGAACTCGATCGTCTGGCCGAGTTCTGCGATGCGGGAACCAAGGTGCTGATCATCGGGCACATGAACGACGTCGTACTGTATCGCGAGCTATTGAAGCGCGGCGTCAGCGAATATCTGATCGCGCCCGTCGACACGATGCAGCTCATGGAGTGCATCTCGAACCTCTACAACGATCCCGAGGCCGATCCGGTCGGGCACATCTTCGCCTTCGTCGGCGCCAAGGGCGGCGTCGGCTCCTCCACGATCTGCCATAACGTCTCCTGGTGCCTGTCGGAGGCGCTGCGTTCGAGCGTGGTCATCGCCGACTTCGATCTGGCGTTCGGCACGGCCGGCCTGGACTTCAATCAGGATCCCGTCCAGGGCATTTCGGAGGCGCTCCAGAGCCCGGAGCGTCTCGACGAGGTGCTGCTCGATCGCCTGCTGACCAAGTGCTCGAACCACCTGAGCCTGTTCGCAGCCCCCGGTACGCTGGACCGCGAGTACGACCTCACCCCCGATGCCTGCGATATCGTGCTCGACGTCGTGCGCCAGAATGTTCCCTTCGTGGCCGCCGACGTGCCCCACATTTGGACCGGCTGGTCGAAGCGCCTGCTCACCCAGGCCGACGAGATCGTGATCACGGCAACGCCGGATCTGGCCAATCTGCGCAACACGAAAAACATCGTAGACCTGCTGCGCCAGATGCGGACCAACGATCGTCCCCCGTTCCTGATCATGAACATGCTGGGCGTGCCCAAGCGTCCCGAGATCCCGATCAAGGAGTTCGAGACGGCGCTCGATCTCAAGATCACCTCCGTCATCGACTTCGATCCCGAGACCTTCGGCCAGGCCGCCAACAACGGCCAGATGGTCGAGGAAATGGCGGCGAAGGCAAAGGCGGCGGCGCAGTTCCGCGAGATCGCGATGGCGCTCATCGGCCGTCGCGAGGTCAAGGTGGAGAAGAAGTCCGCACTTGCGCCCCTGCTCGAGCGGTTGAAGCGGAAGAAGTAAAGTCAAGGAGAGCCGTTCATGTTCGGACGCAGAACAGGCGACGCTTCGGCCCCGAAACGTATCGCCAATCCGGGATCGACCCAGACCGCGGCCCCCGCGCCCGCCAGCGAGCCCAAGGCCGCGGTCGTTGCGGCCCCGCCGCCGCCGAAGCCGGAACTCGTCGAGAGCCAGCGCAAGCACTCCGAAGAGTACTATGACGTCAAGACGACCGTCTTCAACGCGCTGATCGACACGATCGAGCTGACGCAGCTCGCCAAGCTCGATGCGGCGGCTGCGCGCGAGGAAATTCGCGACATCGTCAGCGAGATCATTCAGCTCAAGAACGTCGTGATGTCGATTGCCGAGCAGGAAGAGCTGCTCGAGGACATCTGCAACGACGTGCTCGGCTATGGTCCGCTGGAGCCGTTGCTGGCGCGTGACGACATCGCCGATATCATGGTCAACGGCGCCGCCACGACGTTCATCGAAGTCGGCGGCAAGGTGCAGAAGACGGGCGTGCGCTTCGCCGACAACGCGCAGCTCATGAACATCTGCCAGCGCATCGTCAGCCAGGTCGGCCGTCGCGTCGACGAATCGAGCCCGATCTGCGACGCGCGTCTTCCCGACGGCAGCCGTGTCAACGTCATCGCGCCGCCGCTGGCGATCGACGGCCCCGCGCTCACCATTCGTAAGTTCAAGAAGGATCGTCTGCGCCTCGATCAGCTCGTGAAGTTCGGCTCGATCTCGCCGGCGGGCAAGACACTGCTCGAGATCATCGGCCGCGTCCGCTGCAACATCATCGTTTCGGGCGGCACGGGTTCGGGCAAGACGACGCTGCTCAATTGCATGTCGTCCACGATCGATGCCGACGAGCGCATCATCACCTGCGAGGACTCCGCCGAGCTTCAGCTCCAGCAGCCCCACGTGGTGCGTCTGGAAACGCGGCCCCCCAATCTCGAAGGCGAAGGCCAGATCACCATGCGTGATCTCGTCAAGAACTGCCTGCGTATGCGTCCTGAGCGGATCATCGTCGGCGAAGTTCGCGGCGCGGAGGCTTTCGACCTGTTGCAGGCCATGAATACGGGCCACGACGGTTCGATGGGCACGCTCCACGCCAACAGCCCGCGCGAAGCCATCGGCCGTGTCGAGTCGATGATCCTGACGGGCGGCTTCTCGCTCCCCAGCAAGACCATCCGCGAGATGATCGTGGGCTCGGTCGACATCATCGTGCAGGCCTCGCGTCTGCGCGACGGCTCGAGAAAGATCACGCACGTGACCGAAGTGCTGGGCATGGAAGGCGAGGTCGTCACGCTTCAGAACCTGCTCGTCTACGAGATCACGGGTGAGGACGCGAACGGCAAGATCGTCGGCCGCCACCGGTCGACCGGCATCGCGCGCCCACGCTTCTGGGAGCGCGCCGAGTACTACGGCGAATCCAAGCGACTGGCAGAAGCGCTCGCCTCCGCCGAGGTCGAGGGCGGCTTGAGCGGGCAGGGGGCATAACGATGGACTTGCTCGCATTCGAGAATACGCAACTCGTCCTCGGGCTCGTTGTTGCACTGTCGGCAGCGGGCGCGATCTACGTTCTGGCCTACCCCTACTTGTCCGGTGAGATGAAGACGGACAAGCGCATTCAGAGCGTGTCCGAGAACCGTTCCGCGCGCACGCAGCGGCGCGTGAAGGAAGAAGAGACGTCCAACCGGCGCAAGCAGGTTTCCGATACGCTGAAGGAGCTGGAGGAGCGGCAGAAGTCGAGCGAGAAGGTCTCGCTGCGGCTGCGGTTGCAGCGGGCGGGCCTCGATATCACGCCGAAGACGTACTGGATCGCCAGCGTCGTCGGCGGCATCCTCGTCGGCGTCATGGTCTTCCTCTCCGCGCCGGGCCTCACACCGCTGGTCTCCGTGGCGGCGGCCTTCATCGGCACGTTCGGGCTCCCCCGCTTCGTGCTCTCCAAGTTGACGAAGCGCCGGCAGAAGAAGTTCGTCGACAGCTTCGCGGACGCCATCGACGTGATCGTGCGCGGCGTCAAGTCGGGCCTGCCGCTCAACGAATGCCTGGGCATCATCGCGCGCGAGAGCCCCTCGCCGTTGAAGGAGGAGTTCCAGGACATCGTCGAGCAGCAGCGCGTCGGCGTGCCGCTCAGCGAGTGCTTCGAGCGCATGATGCAGCGCATGCCGCTGTCGGAGGTGAAGTTCTTCGCCATCGTCATCGGCATCCAGCAGCAGGCCGGCGGCAATCTCTCCGAAGCCCTGGGCAACCTCTCGGGCGTGCTGCGTGACCGCAAGCGTCTGGGCGCGAAGGTGAAGGCGCTCTCGGCCGAAGCCAAGGCGTCCGCCTGGGTGCTCGGTGCCCTGCCGTTCATCGTCATGACCATGGTCTACATGACGGCGAACGACTACATCATGCTGCTCTTCCGCACCAAGACCGGCAATTTCCTCCTCGTCGCGGCGGCCTTCTGGATGACCTGCGGGCTGCTCGTGATGCGCAAGATGATCAACTTCAAGTACTGAGTCGCAGCCCTTCGCCGCCACGCTCGGCGGCCCGGCTGCGGGATGAAAGGAGACGCACCATGATGGCGTTCATCGAGGCATTCATGAAGCCCGAGACCATCGTCACCATGCTGGCGGCGCTGGGAACCTTCATAACCGTTCTGACGATCGCGCTGCCCCTGCTCGAAGCCGACAAGACCGGCCAGCGCATGAAGGTGATGGCGCTCGAGCGCGACAAGATGCGCGCCGCACGCTTGTCCGAGCTCAACAAGGATGCCGGCGGCGGCAAGCTGCGGCAGGCGCCCAAGGGCTTCATGCAGCAGATCGTCGACCAGTTCAATCTGCGCAGCTCCTTCGAGACGGAAGACATCAAGAACCTGCTCAAGATGGCTGGCCTGCGTGGCCAGGCGCCGCTGGTCGCCTACATGTTCTTTCGATTGATCGCGCCGATCATCGTGACGATCCTGGCGCTGATCTATCTCTTCTTCATCGGCAAGATGCAGTACCCGCCGATCGTCAAGTTCGGCATGGCGCTGGGTGCTGGCTATGCGGGCTTCTACCTGCCCAACGTGTTCCTGCAGAACCTCGTCACGCGGCGCCAGCAGTCGATCACGGGCGCGTTCCCGGACGCCCTGGACATGCTTCTGATCTGCGTGCAGGCCGGCATGTCGATCGAGGCGGCCTTCGGCAAGGTGTCCAAGGAAATCTTGAACCAGTCGATCGAGCTTGCCGAGGAGTTCAGCCTGACGACCGCCGAGCTGTCCTACCTGCAGGATCGCCGCATCGCCTATGAGAACCTCGGCAAGCGCACGGGCCTGCCCGGCATCAAGTCGGTGGCCACCGCGTTGATCCAGTCGGAACGCTACGGTACGCCGGTCGGACAGGCGCTGCGCGTGATGGCCAAGGAAAACCGCGACATGCGTATGTCCGAAGCCGAAAAGAAGGCGGCCTCGCTGCCGCCCAAGCTGACCGTGCCGATGATCCTTTTCAACCTGCCGGTCCTGTTCGTGGTCATCCTCGGCCCGGCTGTGATCCAGGTGATGAAGTACCAGTGAGACGGCGCCGCGCGCGCCCGACACTGACGATGACGATGACGAGGGCCACGGGCAGCGATGCCGTGGCCCTCGCCCGTCGCCGGCCGCACGTTGCACGTCGCCGGCGCCGATGCGGCCCGGCAGCTTCTCATCCTGCCCTTCGCCATGCGGCAACGCCTGAAAGCAGCCGCGGTCCACCCGTGCCACGCCGGCCTCCGGTTGACGCGGACCGGGCAATGGCGCTCTATGCGCCCCGGCTGGAAACGCGCGAAACACAACATTCGGAGACGACGGCATGAAGATCGCAATTCTGGGCGTGGGCGCCATGGGCTCCATCTACGCGGGCCTGCTGGCGGGCGTGGGCGGACACGACGTCTGGGCGGTCGACGTGTGGAAGGACCATGTCGAGGCCATCCGCAAGAACGGCCTGCGCGTGGAAGGCGCCTCGGGGGACCGCACGGTGAAGCTCAATGCGACCACCGATCCCGCCGACGTCAAGGACGCCGATCTCGTCATCATCGCGACCAAGGACGATGGCGTCGCGGAGGCGGCCAAGGCCGCGCTGGCGATCGCCAAGGCCGATGCCCCGATCCTCACCATCCAGAACGGCCTGGGTTCCGCCGACAAGGTGGCGGAGATCGTCGGCTCCAAGCGCATCATGATGGGCGTCGTGGGCGGCTTCGGCGCCTCGATGAAGGGCCCTGGTCACGCCCATCACAACGGCATGGAGTTCCTGCGGTTGGGCGAGATGGACGGTGGCATGACCGACCGTCTCGAGGCGGTCAAGAAGGCCTGGGAAGCCGGCAGCTTCAAGGTGCTCACCTTCAACGACATCCACAAGATGGTCTGGGAGAAGCTGATCTGCAATTGCACCTATTCCGGCACGTGCGCGCTGACCGGCCTGCGCGTCGGCGAGGTGCAGGAGAGCCCGCACGCCTGGAGCATCGCGGCAGCCTGCGCCACGGAGGCCTACATGGTCGCCCGCGCCCGTGGCATCAAGCTCGATTTCGACGACCCCGTCCGCTACGTCCGCGACTTCGGCCAGAAGATCCCCAACGCGCGCCCCTCCATGCTGCTCGACCATCTGGCGGGCCGCAAGGCGGAGGTGGACAACATCAACGGCGCCATCCCGCGTGAAGGCGCCAAGGTCGGCATTCCCGCCCCTGTCAATGGGCTCGTCGTCGGCTTGCTGAAGGCGAAAGAGGCGAGCTTCGGCAAATAATTGCGGGCGGCCAGGAAAACCGGTGTCGCGGATCCGTTCGTGACATCGGGGTCGATCCCCCGGTGCCGTGTCGGCGTCCAGCGCCGAGAAGCGGCAGCGGCGACAGCGGCGGCGGGGCGCGATGAGTAGTTTTCTGTTCGTCCTGGTCCTGGGCGCCGCGCTCTGCCACGCCGCCTGGAACGCCGCACTCAAGGTGCGCGTCGATCCCGCGATCGCCATTACGCTGATCTCGGTCGCGGCGGGCATCATCGCCGTCCCGGCCTTGCCGGCGTTCGGCTCACCGCATCCCGCATCCTGGCCCTATCTGGCGGCGTCGCTGGCGATCCATCTCTTCTATTACATCTGGCTCGCGGAGGCCTATCGCACGGCGGATCTGGGGCAGGTCTATCCCATCGCGCGCGGCTCGGCCCCGCTGATCACGGCCGCCGGCAGTTCGCTGATCTTCGGGGAACATCTGGTCGTCCTCGCCTGGCTCGGCATCGCACTGCTCACGATGGGTGTGATGCTGCTGTCGGTGCGGGGGGGCCGGCAAGGGGCCGTCTTCAACGGACGCGCCGTGGGCTTCGCGCTGGCGACCGCAGCGACGATCTCCGCCTATACGCTGGTCGATGGGCGTGGCGCACGGCTATCGCAAGGCGCGCACGCCTACGCTGCGTGGCTCTTCGTCCTCGATGGCGTGATGATGGCCGTCTACGGCTGGGTGCGGCAACGCGAGGGCATCGCTGCCGTCCCCGCGAAGGCCTACGTCATCCTGCTCGGCGGGGGCGCGCTGTCGCTCGCCTCCTACTGGATCGCCATCTGGGCGATGTCGCTCGCACCCGTGCCGCTCGTTGCCGCCGTACGCGAGACGAGCGTGCTTTTTGCCGCTGTCATCGGCGTCGTCCTGCTGAAGGAGCCCTTGCTCGCGCCACGCATCCTGGCGGCCGTGCTCGTCGTCTGCGGACTGGCGCTGCTGCGGCTTGCCTGAGACGGTAGGCCGCGCCTCACCGCTTGAAGTGGATGAACTCCCAGGGCGAGGTTTCCGAACCCTCGGGTACGACCACTTCGATAAGCATGGGAGCGTTCGCGCCGAGCGCCTCTTTCAGCACGGGCCGCAGTGCCTCCGGTGACGTGACGCGATGTCCGGCCACTCCGAAGGCGGCCGAAAGCGCCATCAGGTCGGGATTGCGCAACGCCGATCCGATGACGCGGTTGCCGAAGTTGACGCGCTGGTCGCGCATCACGTTGCCATAGGCGTTGTTGTTGAAGACGATGGCCACGACGCCGATACCTTCCTGTGCCGCCGTCGCCATTTCCTGCACCGCGAACAGGAAGCCGCCATCGCCCGAGATCGACACCACGGCCCGGTCCGGGTGCGCGACCTTGACCCCGAGGCTCGATGCGTAGCCGAACCCGAGCGTTCCCTGATAGCCCTCCGAGACATAGGTGCGTGGCTCACGCACCTCGAAGCCGAAGTAGGAGGCGAACCCGGCCTGGCAGAGCTCCGGCACGAGGAACCCGTCGCGTGGCAGGCAGTCCCGGATGACGTCGAGGTAGGCGACCTGCGGCTGCACCGTCTCGATGGTCGCGCGCGCCGCCGTCTTTGCCGCGGCGATCTCGGCGCGTCGCGCCTGCGAGGCTTGAGGTGTGGGCGACGGACGCGCCTTGGCGATCTCTGTCGTGAGAGTGGCCACGGCCACCTTCGCATCGGCGACGATGCCCGCATGCGGCACCAGCCTGCGCATTTCCGCCGGGTCGATGTCGATCCGCACGAGATGCGGCGGCGCGGCGGGTCGGTCGATCATCGTCATCATGCCGGTCCAGCGCATGTACGGCATCTCGAGCCGCGAGCCGATGCCGATCAGCACGTCGACCTCCGGCCACATCTCGTGGGCCGTATAGGAGGAGACGCCGAGAGCGTGGTCCTCGGGCACGACACCGCGTCCGCCGCGGAAGGCGACCACCGGCGCATCGAGCAATTCTGCCAGCGCCCGCACTTGCGCGACGGCATGCTGCGCACCGCTGCCCGTCACGATCATCGGGCGCCGGGATCCCGCAATCAGGCGCACTGCCGCATCGATTTCGGCGGGCGACGGCGGCGGTGCCGCGAGGGGCTCTGCGCCCGGCAGCGGAACCACCTGTCCGCTCGACGCCATCGTGTCCCACGCCATTTCGACGGCCACGGGACCGGGGCGGCCCGACAGCATCTGCCGGAACGCCTCGTTGATGACGGCGGGTGCATCCGCCGGCCGCTCGATGCGCGCCGCCCACTTGGTGAGCGTGCGCAGCGTACCGAGCTGATCGGGTAGCTCGTGCAGATGGCCGCGTCGCCGCTCGAGGAACTGCGACGGCACTTGTCCGGTGAGGCACAGGACCGGCGCGTTGGTGCCGAGCGCTGTGCACAGCGCCGCCGTGGTGTTGAGCATGCCGGGCCCCGGGACCACGGCATAGACACCGGGTCGCCCGGTCGCACGCGCGTAGCCGAAGGCCATGTACCCGCAGGCCTGCTCGTGGCGTGCGCCCACCGTGCGCATCGTGCTGCTGCGCTGCTGCAAGGCATCGAAAAGGGGATACATCTGCGCACCGGGCAGGCCGAACACGGTATCGACCCCGTTCGCGGCCAGCGCCTCCACGATCGCCGTGCCACCCGTCATCATCGCGCCCGTGCCGGTCATGCGTGCCGCCTCCCCGTTCCCTTCGTGGACCAATGCGCCTCCAGCCAGTCCCGGTGGCCCGACCACAAGGTCCGTCCCATTCTTCTGCGGACGTCCAATCTACCACACCAAAGGTTCTCGACGGGCTTGCGATCCGCCACATGAGCGTGGGCTCGAATTATCTTGAACTTTATGGGGGGCTCGCGCGTAAACACAACCCGTGTCGGGAGAGCGGTGCCCGGGCGTGGAAGGAAAGTCTGCGTGACGACGATCGTCTGGTTCCGGCAGGATTTGCGAACGACCGACAACCCCGCGCTGGCCCACGCCGCCGCGCGCGGCAAGGTCCTGCCCGTCTACATCCTCGAGGATAGCCCACCCCCGCCCGGCCGCCGGCTCGGCGGGGCTTCGCGCTGGTGGCTGCATCACAGCCTGGCGGCTCTCCGCCGCGACGTGCCGGGCCTAGTGCTTCTGGCCGGAGACCCGCGCCGGGTGATCCCCGATCTCGTCGCTCAAACCCGCGCATCATCCGTCGTTTGGAACCGCTGCTACGAGCCTCATGCCATCGCGCGCGATACCGAAATCAAGGCGGCGCTGGCAGCCGCAGGCATCGACGCGGCGAGCTTCAACGCCAGCCTGTTACACGAGCCGTGGGAGATCGAAACCGGCAGCGGCGGCCCCTTCAAGGTCTATACGCCCTTCTGGAAGGCGGCCCGGCAGAAACCGGTGCCCAAACCCTTGCCGGCACCAAGGCTCGCCCCGGTCACGGTCGAAGGCATGGGGCTCCCTCTTGCGGAACTGGCGTTGACGCCCGCGAAACCTGATTGGGCGGCCGGATGGCAGGCGATATGGTCGCCCGGCGAGGCCGGTGCGCAGGCCCGCCTCGATGCGTTCCTGAAGGCCGGGCTCTCCGGTTACGGCGAACGGCGCAACCGGCCCGACCTGCCGCATGTCTCGCGTCTGTCGCCGCACCTGCATTTCGGCGAGATCTCGCCGCGCCTCGTCTGGCATCGCACTGAAGCGCTGGCCGCAAGTGAACCTTCCCTCGCCGGGGACGCCGCGAAATTCCTGTCCGAGGTCGGCTGGCGCGAGTTCGCCTATCACCTCCTCTACCACTTCCCGACGCTCCCCGACCGCAACTGGAAGCCGGCCTTCGACGCCTATCCCTGGGTCGACGATCCGAAAGCGCTCGTCGCCTGGCAGCGCGGGCGTACGGGGTATCCCATGGTCGACGCCGGTATGCGCGAGCTATGGGCCACCGGCTATATGCACAACCGCGTGCGCATGATCGCGGCGAGCTTCCTCGTCAAGCATCTGCGCATCGACTGGCGGCACGGCGAGCGCTGGTTCTGGGAAACGCTCCTCGACGCAGACCTCGCCAACAATGCCGCAGGCTGGCAGTGGGTTGCGGGAAGCGGCGCGGATGCCGCCCCCTACTTCCGCATCTTCAATCCCATCGAGCAGGGCCGAAAATTCGATCCCACTGGCAATTACGTCCGCCGCTGGTGCCCCGAGCTGGCGCGCTTGCCCGACGCGGTTCTCCATGCCCCGTTCGCGGCGCCGGCGGAGGTGCTTGCGGCCGCCGGCGTGACATTGGGTGACGTCTATCCCCACCCCATCGTCGATCATCAGACCGCACGGCGTGCCGCTCTGGCAGGCTACGAGGCTGTAAAAGAGGCGCGCTCCGAACACTGAATGGCGCCAGAAATTTCAACCGCACCAATCTGCACGAATTTCATGCACATCATCGTACAGGCAGGAGTAATTGCCTGACAATCAGGCGACGATCTTCGGCTCCCCGCGAGGGCAATAAATTTTACCGAATAAAATCAGCCATATAGCCGGCGCCATTCGAGTTGGCATGGGACTTGACTCTGTCTTAACCAACCTGCCCCGCGGCAGGCCCAGGCGGCGCGTGCCGTCACGAACGGTAAGACGAGGAACCGGGGACCCAAAATGAAGCTGATCACAGCCATCATCAAACCCTTCAAGCTCGAGGAGGTCCGCGGCGCGCTGACCGACCTCGGGCTGCAAGGCATGACGGTAACCGAGGTCAAGGGATATGGCCGCCAGAAGGGCCACACCGAAATCTATCGCGGTGCCGAGTACGCGGTGAGCTTCCTGCCGAAGGTGAAGATCGAGGTGGTCGTCACATCGGCCGAAGTCGACAAGACGATCGAGGCAATCGCCCGCGTCGCCAAGACCGGCCAGATCGGCGACGGCAAGATCTTCGTCTCGCCGATCGATCACACGGTCCGCATCCGCACCGGTGAAACCGACGATAGCGCGCTCTGAGGCGCGATCTATTGCCGCCGCGTTCCGATTACCTGGTCAACTCAAGGAAAAGCAGAACATGACTTCGAGCCTCGTGTCACGCCGTCTCGGCGCGGCTGCCCTGGCCGTTGCCTTCGCGGCAGCCGTCGCAGGCCCCGCGTTCGCGGCCGGTCCAGTGCCGAACAAAGGCGACACCGCCTTCATGATGTCCTCGACGGTGCTCGTCCTGTTGATGACGATCCCGGGCCTGGCGCTGTTCTACGGTGGCCTCGTGCGCACCAAGAACATGCTGTCGCTGCTCATGCAGGTGTTCGCGATCGTCTCGCTCGTCTGCATCGTCTGGGTCGTCTACGGCTACAGCATGGCCTTCACGGGCGGCGGCAGCCTGAACGACTGGGTGGGCGGCTTCGACAAGGCCTTCCTCAAGGGCGTCACGGCGGAATCGACGGCGGCCACGTTCTCCAACGGCGTCGTGATCCCCGAGTACGTCTACATCGCCTTCCAGATGACGTTCGCCTGCATCACGCCGGCGCTCATCGTCGGCGCCTTCGCCGAGCGCATCCGCTTTCCCGCGCTGATGCTGTTCGTGCTGCTGTGGGTGACGTTCGTCTATTTCCCCATCGCGCACATGGTCTGGTACTGGGCCGGCCCCGATGCGATCGCGGATGCCGCCAAGAAGGTCGCCGCCGCCACGGGTGACGCCAAGAAGGCCGCCGAGGCAGCGCTTGCCGCCGTGCAGGCCGATGCGGGCGCCATCTACAAGTGGGGCGCGCTGGACTTCGCCGGTGGCACCGTCGTGCACATCAACGCCGGCATCGCGGGCCTCGTCGGTGCGCTGATCCTGGGTCCCCGCGTCGGCTTCGGCCGCGAGTCGATGGCGCCGCACTCCCTGACCATGACGATGATCGGCGCCTCGCTGCTGTGGGTCGGCTGGTTCGGCTTCAACGCCGGCTCCAACCTGGAAGCCAACGGCACCGCTGCGCTGGCCATGATGAACACCTTCGTCGCCACCGCTGCCGCCGGCCTCGCGTGGATGCTCGCGGAGTGGATGGCCAAGGGCAAGCCCTCGCTCCTGGGCCTCGTCTCGGGTGCCGTCGCAGGTCTCGTCGCCGTGACGCCCGCTTCCGGCTTCGCTGGACCGATGGGCTCCATCGTCCTCGGCCTCGCCGCCGGCGTGGTGTGCTTCATCTTCTGCACCGGCATCAAGAATGCGGCCGGCTATGACGACAGCCTCGACGTCTTCGGCATCCACTGCGTCGGCGGCATCCTCGGCGCCATCGCCACGGGCATCCTGGTCGCCCCGGCGCTGGGCGGCACCGGCCTTGCCGACTATGCGGCCAAGCCTGGAGAGATGGTGGCCGGCGAGTACGTCATGGCGGTCCAGGTCATGGCGCAGCTCAAGGCGGTCGGCCTGACGATCGTGTGGTCCGCGGTGATCTCTGCGATCCTCTACAAGGTCGTCGACGTGATCCTCGGTCTGCGCCCAGAAGAGCAGCGCGAGCGCGAAGGCCTCGATCTCACCGAGCACGGCGAGCGCGCCTACAACTACTGAGCTCCTGGCAGGCGGGCGGTCAACTAGTGTCGCGCCCGCCTCACGAGAGGCCACCATCCTCGCTGGTGGCCAGGCGACGGGCATGGCATCTTGCCGGCCCGTCGCTTTCCTTTTTCACGAACCGCGCGAGGCACCCCATGACCGATACGACCATCACCGGCATCAAGACCACACTGCTGCGCGTGCCGTGGACCACCGAGCCGCCGCCGAACGGCATCATGCCGGCCGACGACCGTCTCTATCTGCGCCTCGAGGTGATGACGAAGGGCGGCATCTCCGGCATGGGCTACCTGCAGCCGCTGCGCGGGGGATTGCAGACCCTCGACGCCTGCCTCCACGAGATGATGGCGCCGCTGATCATCGGCCGCGACGCCACCGAGATCGAAGGCATCTGGCAGACCCTCTGGAAGGGCACCTACTGGATGGGGCGCATGGGCGTCGCCGTCTTCGCGCTCTCCGCCATCGACATCGCGTTGTGGGATATCGTCGGCAAGCGCGCCGGCCTGCCGCTCTATCGCCTGTGGGGCAAGTCGCGTGGCGAGGTGGAGGCCTACGGCTCGGGCTGCTGGCGTGGGCTCGGCGGCGACGGCATGATCGAGCGCGCCAAGCGTTTCACCGGCATGGGGCTGAAGGCGATCAAGATGCAGGTCGCCCACATCCGGCCGTGGCGCGAAGACGTGCGCAACGTCCAGGCCATGCGCGAGGCCATGGGCGAGAACATCGAGATCATGATCGACGTCAACATGGGCTGGACGGCCGATGTCGCGATCCAGGCGGGCCGGTACTTCGACGAGTGCGACGTCTACTGGCTGGAAGAGCCCGTGGTATGCGAGGATTTCGACGGTTACCGCCGCGTCGCGCAGCATCTGAAAACCCGCATCGTCGGCGGCGAGACGCATTTCACCCGCTACGACATGCGGCCCTTCTTCCTCGAGCCCTCGACGCCCATCCTGCAGCCCGACATGATGCGCGGCGGCCTGACGGAGTTGCGCAAGATCGCCGCCGTCGCCGAGACCTGGGGTATCACCATCGCCCCGCATCTCTTCCACGAGATCATGGTGCACGTGCTCTGCTCGATCCCGAACGCCAGCTATGCCGAGTACATGGACTGGAACGACGACATCTGGGATCGCTCGCATCTGCCGGTGAACGGCATGGTGCGGCCCTCCGAAACACCGGGCCACGGCGTCGAGTTCCACCCCGATCTGCTCAAGAGCTGTCGTGTCGGTGGCCGCGAGACGCTCGCATAGGCGCCCGCCAGGAGCAGGCGACAGAGTTGTTCGTCATAGCCGGCGCAGATCACTCTGGTCTCACCTCTCCCACGCTTCCCACCCTCTCCGGTTCCCCGGCCGAGCGGATGGGCGAGAGCCCGGCCGCGCCGAGCCGGGGTCTTTCCCGGTGCCGTCGAGCACCGCGCCGCCACGATGCTCGACCACGGCACGGCGGCCACACGCTGCTGCGCCCGTCGTGGCCCTCACCGCGAAAGGCCCCTGTCTGTCCGCGATGATGCATATTGAGTGCGGGCAGGAGCCCGAAAGGTCCCCGGTGACAAGATGATCCCGGTGTCCGGCATGGGGCCCTGCCCGCTTTGACGACCCATCCTGAACAGTTGCACGGGGCCGTTGCTGCGGACCCCGCATGACAAGGACAGGCTCCCATGACCTTGCATCAGAACTGCGTTGGCGTCGATATCTGCAAAGACTGGCTCGATATCGTTGCCACTCGAAACGGCCAACATCGGCGAATTGCCAATAGCCCGGCCGCAATCAAGCAGTTGATCGCCGAGTGCGCCGATGCTTTCGTCGTCTTCGAGGCCACCAGTGGCTGCGACAGCGCCCTGCGCAAAGCGCTTGCCGCCGCAGGCATCCCGTTTGCGCGTGTCAATCCCCGCCGTGCCCGCGAGTTCGCCCGCGCAGCAGGCTTTCTCGCCAAGACCGATAAAGTCGATGCCTGTGCGCTCGCGGAAATGGGCTGCAGGCTCGATCTGCAGGCGAGCGTCGAAACCACACCAGAACGCCGAGAACTCGCCGAGTTGATCGCTCGCCGAGACCAGATCGTCGGCGATATCGTGCGCGAGAAGAACAGGCTCGAGCAGGTTGCCGCCCTAGCCGTGCGCCGCGACATTCAAAGCCACGTCCGGCTGCTCGAGCGTCGCCGCGACAAGATCGATGCCGGAATTGCCGCATTGATCGCGCGCCATCGGGAGCTCAAAACTGCCGACGCGCGCCTGCGTGAAATACCCGGCGTCGGCCCCGTCGTCGCGGCAACCCTCCTGGCCGAACTGCCGGAACTGGGCCAACGCGACCGCCGTGCCATCGCGGCGCTGGCGGGTCTCGCCCCGCTTGCCAGCGACAGCGGCAGGCACCGTGGCAGGCGCCGGATCTGGGGGGGCCGCCGCAAGGTCCGTCGCGCGCTCTACATCGCCGCCATGCACGCTTCGCGACGCGTGCCGAGCTGGAGCGAAATGCGGGCCCGGATGAGCGCGGCTGGCAAGGCGACCAAGACCATCCTGATCGCCATCGCACGTAAGCTACTCGTCGCCATAAACGCCATGTTCCGCGACAACGTCGCATTCGCCCCCTGAACCATCCCCTCGGAGCCGCCGTCGCTTGCCTCGACCCGCGACGGCGGGCCGAGGGGATGGCGGCACATCCACTTGGTGAGCCCGAGCGAAATCGTGAAATGCAAATACAGTTGCCGGACAGCCGCGCTCCGCGCGCCTTCCGGGGAAACGGAGAAGAGGATGGGGCGCAATTTCCGGGAAACCGGCGAATATGGCGTCAGGATCGGCCAGCCGCTCGACGAGCCAGAGGCAACAAGGGAGCGGACGTCCAATCCGCCACACGCGTGGGGGGCCTCGACGGGCTGCACTGGCGCGGGGCGAATGATCGTCCCGCGTTTTCGTAGGGCCCGTGTTGGCGCAAGGTAAGCGTGGCGTGTCGTGCTGGCGACGAAAGAGAGGATGCCTGCCCTGGATGAGCCCGCTCAGTGCTTGCCGAGCATGGCCGCGCCGAGGATCGGCCCGTCTTTGCCATTCTGAAGCAGGACCGCGAAGGTCTCCGTACCGGCTTGTGCGATGGCCTCGCGATGGAGACGGACAGTCATGGCCTTGCCGTTCCACATACCCACCGGCGTCAACTCGCGCACCACGTTGTAGAAGGTCAGCTTGCGGCCGTGGTTCTCGCCCGTGCGTACCGCAACATCGACCTTGGGCTGCACGACGGCCAGCCAGATGCTCGCCTCCTCCGGCTTGGCATCGGCGGGTGCATCGCCCGCTTCGATCACGATATGGCGTTTGTCGGCGTGAACGACGACGGGAACGCGCTTGCGCGAGAAATCGGCGGAAAGCTGCGTGATTTTTGCTTCGATGTCCTTCTCGCGGTTGCCCACGACATGGGCGGCGCCGTTGATGACCATCTGCGGTGTGTAGATGCGGCCGTCGCCACGCTTCTTGGCGTAGGCACGTTGGCGCGAGGAGAACTTCGGGCTGGCAAGCGTATCCTTCCAGCCCAGATAGTCCCAGTAGTCCACGGGAAACGTCAGCGCCACGAGATCCTTGCGCGTGGAGAGTGACCCCATCAGCGCGTCAGCCGGCGGGCACGACGAGCAGCCCTGGCTGGTGAAAAGCTCGACGACGGCCATGGGTGCCACCTGCACCGCTCCCACGCCGCTGGCGCTGCCTTGGGCGAGCGCTGGGGAGAGGAGAGAGCCCAGCCAAACGGCGCTGCCCATGAGGGCGGTCGTCGCGGCGAAGGCATGCATCATTCGGCTCATGGGCACTTTTCTTCGGTATCGCAGTCATCGCGGACGACGGGTGCCGCCAGCATTCATTGAAGTCATATCGCGCCGCCTCTGGTCAATTGCCAGTCACGAATGGGTGACGGTCGCGTGTACAAGCTGCAAGGGCCGGAGATTACTCCCCGGCCCTCCCACATTATCGAAGAAATGCCTGCGTCAGGCTGCGGCGAGATTGCGCAGCACGTACGGCAGGATGCCGCCATTGCGGTAGTAGCTCAGCTCGTCCTCGGTATCGATTCGGCAGAGCACCGGCACTTCGCGCTTGGAGCCGTCCGCATAGACGACGTCGATGATCATCTCCTGCCGCGGCTTCAACTCGCCCAGGCCGCGAATGGTCACCTTCTCCGTGCCCTTGAGGCCGAGGTCGGCGATCGAGCCGCCATCCTTGAACACCAGCGGCAGCACGCCCATGCCCACGAGGTTCGAGCGATGGATGCGCTCGAAGGACTGTGCCACCACGGCGCTGACGCCGAGCAGGCGCGTGCCCTTCGCCGCCCAGTCGCGGCTCGAGCCCGTGCCGTACTCCTTGCCCGCGAAGATGACGAGCGGCGTACCCTCGGCCTTGTACTTCATGGCCGCGTCGTAGATCGACATCTCCTCGCCGGCGGGAACGTACAGCGTGTTGCCGCCTTCCTTGCCGCCCAGCATCAGGTTCTTGATGCGGATGTTGGCGAACGTGCCGCGCATCATCACCTCGTGATTGCCGCGACGCGCGCCGTACGAGTTGAACTCGGCCGGGCGCACCTGGCGCTCGATCAGGTAGCTGCCGGCAGGGCCGTCCTTCTTGATCGAGCCGGCGGGCGAGATGTGGTCGGTGGTGATCGAATCGCCGAACAGCCCGAGGATGTTGGCGTCGACGATGTCCTGGACCGGGGTCGGTTCCATCGTGATGCCGTCGAAGTAGGGCGGGTTGGCGACGTAGGTCGACACCGAGTTCCAGCCGTAGGTGAGGCTGGCGCGGGCCTTGCCCATGCCCTGCCACTTCTCGTCGCCCTTGAAGACGTCCGAGTAGCGCTTGGCGAAGGTGTCGGGCGTGACGCACGTGCGCACGATCTCGGCGATCTCCTGCGACGTCGGCCAGATGTCCTTGAGGTAGACGTCGCGGCCGTCGCTGTCCTTGCCGAGCGGCTCGTTCGTCAGGTCGAGGTTCATCGTGCCGGCGATGGCGTAGGCGACGACGAGCGGCGGCGAGGCGAGGTAGTTCGCCTTCACCTCGGCATGCACGCGGCCCTCGAAGTTGCGGTTGCCCGAGAGCACCGCGGCGGCGACGAGATCGCCGTCGTAGATGGCGCGCGAGACGTGCTCGGGCAGCGGGCCGGTATTACCGATGCACACCGTGCAGCCGTAGCCCGTCAGGTTGAAGCCCATCTGGTCGAGGTCGGACTGCAGGCCGGCCTTGTTCATGTAGTCCGTGACGACCTGCGAGCCCGGTGCGAAGCTGGTCTTGACCCACGGCTTCACCTTCAGGCCCTTGGCCAGCGCCTTGCGGGCGACGAGGCCGGCGCCGATCAGCACGGACGGGTTGGACGTGTTCGTGCAGGACGTGATGGCCGCGATCACGACGTCGCCGTGGCCGAGCTCGTAGTCGTGGCCCTGCACCTGCACCTTCTTGCCCAGGCTCGCGCCCTTGACGATCTCCGGCAGCGACTTGGCGAAGCCGGTCTTGGCATCCTTCAGAGCCACGCGGTCCTGCGGACGCTTGGGGCCCGCCATGGACGGCTCGACCGTGGACAGGTCGAGTTCGAGCACGTCGGTGAACACCGGCTCGTGACCGGCTTGCGACCACATGCCCTGCGCCTTGGCGTAGGCCTCCACCAGCGCCACGCGATCGGCCGCGCGGCCGGTCGACTTCAGGAACTTGATGGTGTCGTCGTCGACGGGGAAGAAGCCGCAGGTGGCGCCGTATTCGGGCGCCATGTTGGCGATCGTCGCCCGGTCTTCCAGCGACAGTTCCGCCAGGCCCTCGCCGAAGTACTCGACGAACTTCTCGACGACGCCCCGCTTGCGCAGCATCTGGGTGCAGGTGAGCACGAGATCGGTGGCGGTGACGCCCTCCTTCAGCTTGCCCTTGAGGCGGAAGCCGATGACCTCGGGGATGACCATCGCGACGGGCTGGCCGAGCATGGCCGCCTCGGCCTCGATGCCGCCCACGCCCCAGCCCAGCACCGACAGGCCGTTGACCATCGTGGTGTGGCTGTCCGTGCCGATGCAGGTGTCGGGGAAGGCGACCTCGTGCTTCGCGCCCGGCTTCGTCCAGACGGTCTGGGCCAGATACTCGAGGTTGACCTGGTGGCAGATGCCCGTGCCCGGCGGCACGACGCGGAAGTTGTTGAAGGCCGAGCCGCCCCAGCGGAGGAACTCGTAGCGCTCCTTGTTGCGCTCGTATTCGACGTCGACGTTCTTTTTGAAGGCGTCGGCCGTGCCGAAGTAGTCGACCATCACGGAGTGGTCGATGACGAGGTCGACGGGCACCAGCGGGTTGATCTTGGAGGGGTCCCCGCCCATCACCTTCATCGCGTCGCGCATGGCGGCCAGATCGACCACGCAGGGAACGCCGGTGAAGTCCTGCAGCAGCACGCGCGCGGGACGGTAGGCGATCTCGGCCTTGGAGGTCTTGGTCTTCAGCCACTCGGCCATCGCGCGGATGTCGTCGGCCTTGACCGAGCGGCCATCCTCGTGGCGCAGCAGGTTCTCGAGCAGAACCTTCAGCGAGTAGGGCAGCTTGGAAATGCCGGGCAGGCCGTTCTTCTCGGCGTCCGGCAGCGAATAGTATTCATAGGTCTTGGAACCGACCGTGAGGGTCTTGCGGCACTTGAACGTGTCGAGCGTGTTTGGCGTCAGAGCCATGGCGGGCTGTCTCCTTGAACCGGTTCGGCTGGAGGCGATTGTCGGGACCCGGGTCGTGAGTGCACGGCGAGGGCCGGCCGGAATGGGGCTGGCCACCGGGCGGTCTGGCGCCTTATAAGGCCCCCAGGCGCCTTCCGCCAAGAGGAAGCACGCATAGTTCTCCTGCTTTATCTGCATTGAGGCGCTGGCTGAGCAGCTTATGCAACTAACGATCGAGAGCCTGGGCTGCGAGCGCGGCGGACGCACGATCATCGACGGGCTGTCGTTGACGGCTGCGGCCGGCGAAGCGGTTTTGCTCACCGGCCCCAATGGCGCGGGCAAGACCACGCTGCTGCGCACGATCGCCGGATTCTTGCCTCCGGCTACCGGCACGATGCGCCTGACCGACGTGCCCGAGGGGGAGCCGGTGGCCGAGCATTGCCACTACATCGGCCATCTGAACGCCGTGAAGCCACGCTTGAGCGTCGAGGAGAATTTGGCCTTCTGGCGCGATTTCCTGGGCGATTCGCAAAGAGAGGCGGGCCACGGCAGCCCCGAGGGGATCATCGATGCGGCCCTCGACCGGCTGGGCCTCCTGCATCTGGCGGCGACGCCGGCGGGCTATCTGTCGGCGGGACAGCGCCGCCGCCTGGCGCTTGCGCGCCTGCTCGTCGCCCATCGGCCCGTGTGGCTGCTCGACGAGCCCACGGTGTCGCTCGACGTCGCCTCCGTCGCGACCTTCGCCGGTGTCGTCGAAGAGCACCTGGCGGCGGGTGGCCTCGTCCTGGCCGCGACGCACGTGCCCTTGGGGCTGACACGCACGCGCGAACTGCGCATGGGCGCGGCGAGGGTGGCGGCATGAGCCAGCTCTGGGCCCTTCTCAAACGTGATTTGCGCCTCGCCGTTCGCGAAGGCGGCGCCCTCGGCACGGCGCTGGGCTTCTACCTCGTCGTCGTGGCGATGCTCCCCTTCGGCATGGGGCCGGATCTCAATCTGCTGGCGCGCGTGGCCTCCGGTGTCCTCTGGGTCGGGCTCCTGCTCGCCGCGCTGCTGTCGCTGCCCCGCATCTTCGATGCCGATCTGGAGGACGGGTCGCTTGAGGTACTGGCGACGGGCGCCGTGCCGCTCGAAGGCGTCGTTGCCGCCAAGGCCTTCGCCCACTGGCTGACGACCGCCATTCCCTTGGCACTGATGGCCCCCGTGCTCGGCCTTCTCCTCAACCTCGACATCGCCGTGCAGCCCGTGCTGCTCGCCAGCATGCTGGGCGGCTCGCCCGCGGTCAGTTTCCTGGGTGCGATCGGCGCGGCACTGACGCTGCGCGGGCGGCGCGGTGGCCTGCTGATCGCCTTGCTCGTCCTGCCGCTGTGCGTGCCGACCCTGATCTTCGGCGTTTCCGTCGTCAGTGCCGTCGTGCTGGGCACGGGCGGTGCGCAGGCGTCGTTCCTGATCCTGCTCGCGATATCCATCGCGTCGCTTGCAATCGGGCCGGTGGCGGCCGCGGCCGCCCTGCGCATCCAGCTCGGCTAGATCTGCAACGCAAGGAAGCCCGCTCATGATCGACCACGTTTCCATCGGCGTCGCGGATCTGGCCGTAAGCCGCCGCTTCTATGCAGCCGTCCTGGCGCCGCTCGGCATGACCGAGATCGTCTGCCGCGGCGACCGCGCCGGGTTCGGCAAGCACTATCCCGAGCTGTGGATCAACCATCGCCCGGCCATGCCGCGCGTTGCAGACGACACGGGGCACCATCTGTGCCTGCGTTGCCGGACGCACGACGCCGTCGCAGCCTTCCATGCCGCAGCGCTCGCCCATGGCGGCACCGACGATGGTGCCCCCGGCCCTCGCACGGCCACCATGACCACCTATTACGCAGCATTCGTTCGCGACCCCGACGGCAATCGCATCGAGGCCGCCTGTTTTCCCGCACCCGGGGGCCGCTGATCTGCCGTCGCAGGTCCGCGAGCCACGCTGACCGGTTGACCGGGGCCGCCCGACGCCCCCATGGTCTCCCCCGAACGAACGATCCTACGCAGCGGAGCCCCGCGATGAACATCATGGTGAAGCCTGAAGCAGCGACCCCGGGCGTGACTGCCACGCTCGCGCGCGCCGTCTCCGAGATCAGCTACGAGGCGCTGGATGCGCGCACGCGCCATCGCGCCAAGTATCACATCCTCGATACCGTCGGTGCCATCGTCGCGGGCGGCGTGCAGGAAGTCACCGAGATCGCCGAACGCACGCTGGCCAAGGCCGGCGCCAGCGGCACGGTGCCCGTTCCCGGACGCTCCAGCCGTTTCGATACGCTGTCCGCCGCGCTGATCATGGGCGGCAGCGGCCACGGCCTCGAACTCGACGACGGCTACACGCCGGGGTCCGTGCATCCCGGCACGGTCGTGGTGCCGGCCTTGCTCGCCGCGGGCCACCAGCTCGATCGCGACGGCAAGAGCGCCATCGCGGCGACGGTCGCAGGCTACGAAATGATGTGCAGGCTGGCGGCTGCCGTGCATCCGCGCTCGCGCTGGCGCGGCTTCCATAACACCTCGATCACCGGTGTGTTCGGCGCATCGGCCGTCTGGGGCGTCCTGCAGGGCTTCGACGCGGCCCGCCACGAGCACGCCTTCGGCGGTGCGGCGGCCAACGCCAGCGGCCTCTTCACCTTCATGTTCGGCGGCGACGTGAAGCGCCTGCATCCGGGCTTTGCGGCACGCAGCGGACTGCTGGCTGCCATGCTGGCCGAGGAGGGGCTCACCGGACCACCCGGCGCCATCGAGTGCCGCGACGGCTTCCTGTGGGCCTACGGGGGCGGCGACGCGGAGCCGGAGCGCTATCAGGGCTTCGACATCCTGAAGGTCGGTCGCGGCGACCCCTACGCCATCACGGATTGCTACATCAAGCCCTATGCCGCCTGCCGGCATATCCATGGCGCCGTCGATGCCGTGCTCGACATGCGCGCGAAGGACGGGCTGACGGCCGAGCAGGTCGCCAGCATTTCGGTCGGCAGCTACAAGGTGGCGGCCTCGCACGACATCAAGCAGTGGGACAGCTTCACCACCGCCCAGATGTCGATCCCCTGCGTCACCGCGACGGCCCTGATCCACGGTGGCGCCGACCTCGCCCATTTCGCGCCGGAGCGGCGTGAGGCTGCCGGCCTGAAGGCGCTTGCCGCCAAGGTCGGCGCGACCGTCGATGCGGAGTGCGACGGCAACTACCCCCGCCAGCGCCCCTCGCGCGTCGTTGTCACCACCACCGACGGCCGCCGCCTGGAACGCCTCGTCTCCTACCCCTACGGCGAGCCGGAAAATCCGCTGCCCGACGACGCGCTGACGGCCAAGTTCCATGGTCTCGTCGCGCCCGTGCTGGGCGAAGCGCGCGCCAGGCGGCTGGCCGAGCGGATCTGGTCCTTGGAGACCGAAGTCAGTCTGCGCGGCCTGGTGGAAGGGCTCGTTCGATGAGCGCGGCGGACCGCAAGCCGCTCGCGCCCGCCGAGGTCGAGCGCATGCTCCTCGAATGGCAGCGCATGGCGGTGCCGTCGTCATCGGCTGCCGTTGCAGCGGGCGATCTCGACCGCATCAACGCCAATGCCCGGGCGACGGCCGACCGCCTCCACACCTTCTGGGATAATCCCTCGGACTTCACGCGGCTGATGCGCGGAGGCGGCAAATGACGGACGCCGCCGCGCTGCGCCGCATGGGAGTTGCCGACCTCGCCGCCGCCGTCGCTCGCGGTGAGGTGAAGGCCGAAGCCGCCGTCGTCGCCAGCCTCGACGCCATCGCCGCCAACAATGGCGCCCTCAACGCCTTCATCTCCGTCGATGCCGAGGACGCGCGTGCTGCGGCGCGCACAGTCGATCTGGCGCGCGCGGCCGGCGAGCCGCTGGGGCCGCTTGCGGGCGTTCCCGTCGCGGTCAAGGACATGTTCTGGATGGCGGGAAAGCCCATGACGGGCGGCTCGGAGATCCTGCTCGACTTCGTGCCCGGCGAGACCGCCACGACCATATCCAGGCTCGAGGCCGCCGGCGCCGTCATCGTCGGACGCCTCAACCTGTCGGAGTTCGCCGCCAGCCCCACGGGCACCAACAAGCACTTCGGCTACGCCCGCAACGCCCACGACACCAGCCGCATTCCCGGCGGCTCGTCGAGTGGATCGGGAACGGCGGTCGCTGCAGGGCTCGTCCCTGGCGCACTCGGCTCCGATACGGGCGGCTCGATCCGCATTCCCGCCGCCCTGCAGGGCCTCGTTGGCCTCAAACCGACCCAGGGCCGTCACTCCATGCACGGCACGATGCCGCGCGCCTTCTCGCTCGACACCGTCGGCCCGTTGACGCGCCACGCGCGCGACGCCGCGCTGCTGATGTCGGTGATTGCCGGTCCCGATCCGCGCGATGCCGCATCGCTCGGCGCAGTCCCGCCCGCACCGACGATCCAGCCCCTGACGCCGAAATCCACCACCATCGCGCTCGCCACCCCCGAAACGCTGGGCGAGACGGCGCCGTCGATCGTGGAGGCCGTATCGAGGGCCGCCGACGCGCTGCGGCGGCTCGGTTTCACGGTGCGCGACGTGCGCCTGCCAGACCTCACCCCGCTGCACTTGCTGGCCGACTGCATCTCCAAGGCGGAGGCCGCGACCCTGCATCGCCGCTGGATGACGGAGCGCCCGCAAGCCTACGCGCGCCTCGTCTACGACCGCTCGCTGTCGGGCTTCCTCATTCCAGCGACACGCTACATCGAGGCGATGTCGGTGCGCGCCAAGGTGTGCGCGGGCTTCCTCGCCGATGTCCTGGGCGACGCCGACGCCCTCATGCTGCCCACCGTCGCCGTCGAGACGCCGACCATCGCCGAGGTCGCGCGACGCGAGGCGGACGGCGAGGTGCTGCCGCTGATCGCCGCCTTCACACGGCTGACGCGCACGTTCAACTATCTGGGCCTTCCCGCCGTGACCGTTCCCTGCGGTGTCGATGCCAACGGCATGCCGCTCGCCTTCCAACTCGCCGCCCGTCCGCTCGCCGAGGATCTGTTGCTCGCCGTGGCAGACGTCTACGAGCGCGAGGTGGGCTTCGGCGTCCGCGACGCCACCGCCTGACAACCCGAAAGAACGAGAAACGCCAATGACCGCCGACGCAAATCGCCTCGCCGACAAGCTCCTGCGCCCTGCGCGCGTGGCCATCGTCGGTGCCTCTGGCGATCTCAAGAAGAACAACTCGCGTCCGCAGCGCTACCTGCGCAAGCACGGCTATACCGGCGAGATCTACCCGATCAATCCCGGCTACCAGGAGCTGTTCGGCGAGACCTGCTATGGCGCGCTGAAGGACACGCCCCACCCCGCCGACCATGCCTACGTGATGGTGCCGCCGGCCGCGATCGAGGGTGTGATCCGCGAATGCGGCGAGGCGGGCGTCGCCTGCGCCACGATCTTCTCCGGCGGGTTCGCCGAGGGCGGGGCGGAAGGCCGTCGCAAGCAGGAGGACCTGGTGCGTCTCGCCCGTTCCATGGGCGTGCGGCTGCTCGGCCCCAACAGCCTCGGTGTGATCAATACCGGCATCGGGTTGACGCTGTCGGCCAATGCCGTGCTCGAGCGCGAGACGCTGCCCAAGGGGCGCACCGCCCTCGTGTCGCAGTCCGGCGGCATGCTGGGCGCGCTCGTTTCGCGTGGGCAGGCGCGCGACTTCGGCTTCTCCGCGCTCGTCTCGGTCGGCAACGAGTGCGACCTGTCGGTGGGCGAGATCGCGGGCATGCTCGTCGACGATCCCGGCACCGACGTCATCCTGCTGTTCCTCGAGACGCTGCGCGAGCCGCAAGCCATGCGCGCCATGGCCGCGAAGGCTCACGCCGCGGGCAAGCCGGTGCTCGCCTACACGCTCGGCCGCTCCGAACTCGGCCAGAAGCTCGCCCAGTCGCATACGGGCGCGATGGTGGGGCAGGCGAAGGCACTCGACGCCTTCCTCGCAGCCAACGGCATCATGCGTCTGTCGCTGTTCGAGAGCCTGATCGAGGCCCCCGCCCTGGTCCGCGACCGGAAGCCGGCCACGGGCAAGACGGTAGCCATCGCCACCACGACCGGCGGCGCGGCAGCGCTCGTCGCCGATCATCTGGGCTCGGCCGGGATTACTGTTGCGCCCGCCCATCCCGAGCTGCGCGCGACGCTCGCCCGGAGCCGCATCGAGGTGGGCGAGGAGGCCCCCATCATCGACCTGACGATGGCAGGCACCAAGCCCGAGATCGTCGATGCCGTCATGGCCTCGTTCATGGAAGACCCGCGCATCGATGCCGTCATCATGGGCGTCGGCTCCTCGTCGGAATACTACCCGGAGTTGGCCGTCGCGCCGCTGGTGAAGTGGGCGAAGTCCAGGAAGCCGCTCGTCGCCTTCCTGCTGCCCAATGCGCCCAAGTCGCTGGCGCTCCTGGCGGAGGCCGGCATTCCCGCGTTCCGTACGCCTGAAGCCTGCGCCGATGCGCTGGGCGCGTATCTGAGCTGGCGTCCCCAGCCCCCGCGCGACGCCGAGACGCTGCCAGAGACGGCGGCGCAGATCCTGTCCGCTGCCGGTCCCCGCGCCCATCTCAACGAGCAGAACGCGCTTTCCCTCTTCGCGGCGCTCGGCGTGCCCACCCCGCGCATGGCGGTCCTCGACAAGCCGGAAGACGCACAGGCCGTCGAACTGACTTTCCCCGTCGTCGCCAAGATCCTCTCTGCCGACATCGCGCACAAGAGTGACGTCGGCGGCGTCAAGGTCGGCCTGGCCGACACGGCGGCGCTCGAAGGGGCCGCCCGCGCCCTCCTGACCGAGGTGCCACAGCGCGCGAAGGGCGCGCGCATCGATGGCGTCATCGTGCAGGAGATGGCCAAGGGACGTGGCGAGGCGATCGTCGGGTTTCGGCAGGATGCGCAGGTCGGTCCCGTCATC
The DNA here is from genome assembly GCA_041397775.1 of Hyphomicrobiaceae bacterium. Lineage (GTDB taxonomy): Bacteria > Pseudomonadota > Alphaproteobacteria > Rhizobiales > Hyphomicrobiaceae. Next base: position 205,460 of record JAWKWB010000010.1, read on the forward strand.
GCGGTCGGCGTCGGCGGCATCCTGGCCGAGGTCTATGGCGACGTTGCGGTGCGGCCCGCCCCCGTCGACATCGCCACGGCACGCGAGATGGTGGCCGAGGTCAAGGGCTTCGCGCCGCTGCGTGGCTTCCGCGGTCTACCCAAGGGTGATCTGGAGGCGCTGGCGATGCTCGTTGCCGCCGTCTCCCGGCTTGCACTGTCGCGCGGCATCGCCGTTGCCGAGGCCGAGATCAATCCCGTCATCGTGCGCGACGAGGGGCAGGGCGCCGTTGCCGTCGATGGCCTCGTGATGCTGGGCGGCGCGGCTGACGCCTCTATCTGAGCGTTTCGTTCGGGTAGACGCCCCAGAGCTTCTTCTGGGGGATATAGCCGCGCAACTCGCCGATCGAGACATGACACCACGATCCGTCGCACGAACGGATGTTGGCGATGACACCTGCCTCCACGATCGCCACGGGGCGCGAGCGCTCGCTGTCGTCGGAGAACAGCGACACCCGCGGCGTCGGCGACGTTTTCGCGTCCCACGGCAGTACCAGCGCCGTGCGCCGGCCCGAGACGAGCGTCTGGGCCACCCAACCCGTCGTCCCTTCCGCGTCGCGAACCTGGCGCCACGTTTCGAACTCCCGGATCACCTCGACGGGCAGGCCGGCGCGACGAAAAACCCAGAGCACCCGATGATCGAAGCCCGGGCCTTGGCGCAAGTGCACCTTGTCGGATTTCAGGCTGACGAAACGCGGCACGGGCAGCCCGCTGCCGCCCGTCGCCACGGCGGGGGCGTCGGAGGCGGCCTGTGCCAAGGCAATCCAAGCCACGCCGCTCGCTGCGAAAATCGCACAGGCGACGAGGAGGGCGGGAAGAAGGGACCGCTGTGGGCGAGCCATGTTGCTCCGTCGAATTGAGGCGAGCCGACTCGGTGGCTCATGCCGCGAAATTAGGTCGATACAATGGTCGGCGGCAAGGCTTGCCGCCGGATTATCAAGGTTTTTCAAAGACACCATGCGCGTCGTGGCGATTGCTGGACCTGCACGGCACCGCCCCGCCCTTGCTGCCCTGCCCATTGCGGCGGCGCCCTCGAGCCGCTATGGCTTGCCCATTGCCAGAACGGGCCCGGGCTCGATGCCCGCGCCTCGCGAATGCCGGATCTACAACCTATGCCGAATGCTGCCAAGCGCCCACTGGTGATCGTCACGCGCCGCCTTCCGGATCTCGTGGAGACCCGCATGCGCGAACTGTTCGACGCGCGCCTCAACGTCGACGACAAGGCGATGACCCAGGCCGACCTCGTCGAGGCCGTGCGCACGGCCGAAGTGCTGGTGCCGACGGTGACGGACCGCCTGGGTGCGCAAGTGCTGCAGCAGGCCGGCCCGCAACTGAAGCTCATCGCCAACTTCGGTACCGGCGTCGACAACATCGACCTCGACGCGGCACGCGCCAAGGGCATCGTCGTCACCAACACGCCGGGTGTCCTGACCGAAGATACGGCCGACATGACCATGGCGCTGATCCTCGCCGCGCCACGCCGGCTGGCGGAGGGGGCAGCCTTCCTGAAGGAGCCGCATCACAACTGGGAAGGCTGGTCGCCGACCTGGATGCTGGGCCATCGCATCTACGGCAAGCGGCTCGGCATCATCGGCATGGGCCGCATCGGCCAGGCCGTCGCGCGCCGTGCCCGGGCCTTCGGCCTGCAGATTCACTACCACAACCGCCGCCGGCTGCCCGAGGCAGTCGAGCAGGAGCACGAGGCGACCTACTGGGACAGCCTCGACCAGATGCTGGCACGCATGGATATCGTGTCGGTCAACTGCCCGCACACGCCAGCGACCTACCACCTGCTTTCGGCGCGGCGGTTGAAGCTGCTGAAGCCGACGGCCTATGTCGTCAACACCGCGCGCGGCGAGGTGATCGACGAGAACGAACTCGCACGTCTGCTCGAGGCGGGTGCCATCGCCGGGGCGGGGCTCGACGTGTTCGAGCACGAGCCGGCCGTCAACCCGAAGCTGCTGGCGTCCTCCCGCGTCGTCGCCCTGCCGCACATGGGCTCGGCGACGATCGAGGGCCGCATCGACATGGGCGAGAAAGTCATCATCAACATCAAGACCTTCTTCGACGGTCACACGCCGCCCGATCGCGTTCACCCCGCGATGTTCTGAGGGGAGGAGACCGCCCGCCCGTTGCTTGACGTATTGACGCAAAAACGTTCGTGCTCATACTGAGTTCCCGAGCGTTATTTGCACGGGCAATAAATTTCAGGGGGCGGGAATTGCCGGGAGGGGACGGGGCGCGTGGCGTCAAGGGTTGGCTCAGGAGCGCGTTGCAGACGGTGAACGAGAACCTGATGTGTGCCCTGTTGCAGGCAGGCATCTGGTGCGCCGTTTGGGCTTGCGGCTTCTTTGCTGCCGCACTGATCGCCAACAGGTTCGGGGCCGAAGGCAACGGCGCGACGACGCCGTTCGTCATCACCTTGGGTGTCCTCTCGGGCTATGCACCCAAGATCGTGTCGCTGTTGTTCGGTAGCGACACGGACTTCTCGAACCTGATGGGCGGTCGGAGGTATCGGAGCATCAAGGTATCCGAACTGCCGTTCGTCCGGATGTTCTTGTCTTTCGTCATTCTCGGCACGCTTTTCGTTCTGGTTCTGCCGAGGCACAAGCCCACCTTGAATTCGTCTTTTGTTCCAACGAACCTTGTGGATTTCGCGAATGCGACGTGGCCAAATTTTATCGTTTGCCTTTGTGTCTTCTTGACTCAGGTCATATATAGCTGGCCCGACGTGCGTGTAGCCAAGACGAGCAGTTCTCCCCTGGGGGAGCGTTGATGATAATAGAGATGATTATAGAGGCGAGTTCCAAGTCCTGCTGTGCTGCTGGGACGTGCTCCCAAATGACTTGTTGCGGTTGAAGGAACCGCCGATCATGTTCAAAGGAATTCTAAGCGCGGGCAGCAAGGGCATTGTCGCCACACCCGTGCTTGCCGGCGGGCGCGAGGGCGATGCGCTGGCCACGAAGCCGGATGCTGCTGGGCGGCCGCAAACCTCGAACGCCCCGCCGATGAAGATCCAGTATCCCCGATTGGTGCTCGGCTGGGATGCGCCCGCCTGCGAGATGATCGTTCAGGCCCTCGGTGCGTCGATGACACATCGCGGCGTGCTCGACAGGGATCTGATCCTGGTCAACCCCTATGTGTCGAACCAGACGGCGCATCTGCAGGGAAAAGTCGTCTTGTTGCAGGCCGTCCCGCCCTGGAACGCCCACGGTTGGCTGCGCCTGCGCCATGTCGAGCGGCAAAGCGGGTCAGAACTCGTGTGCACGTCACGGGGCAGTGACGGCAAGGTCCACGAGGAAGCGTTGTCCGCGGATCTGGTCGTGAAGGTTGCCGTCGGCTTCATCAGGCCGCCCGCCAACATGACCGCGGTCCCGCTCTGGAACTGATCTGCGCCGGCTTGTGGGCGGCCTCGACCGCGACGGGTGGTGCTTTGCCAGTTCGTATTCCTCGCGGACATTAACAACGCAAACGCGCATTGACATGCAACCGCTTGCATTTCGCGGCGGGGCACGCCATGGTCCGAACCCGGTGATTCTCCTTCAAAATGCGCTGAGGGTCGATGCGTCTATCGGGTCTATCCGGCAGGCGAGGGGGCGGAGCCACCGGGTTTGCTGAAGCGAACATAGGTGTGACAGGCGAGAGGCAGTGGCCATGCGGCTGGTGATCGAACGGAGCGAGCTCTTGCGAGCGCTTGGTCACGTGACGAGCGTCGTGGAGCGCCGCACGACGATCCCGATCCTGTCCAACGTCATGCTGCGGGCGACGGGCGAAGAGGTCCAGCTCAAGGCGACGGATCTGGAGCGCGAGGTCGTGGAGTCCGCCCGCGCCAAGGTGGAGACGCCGGGCGCCATCACGGTCCCCGCCCACATGCTGCACGACATCGTGCGCAAGCTCCCCGACGGCAGCGAAGTGGAAATCACGCGCGATGCCGAGCGCGAGCGCCTGACGATTGCTGCCGGGCAGTCACGCTTCGCGCTGCAGACGCTGCCGCCCGACGACTTTCCGGATCTGGCCGCCGGCGAGATGACGCACACCTTCGAGGTGCCCGCCGCCGACCTCAAGACGATGATCGAGAAGACGCGCTTTGCCATCTCGAGCGAGGAAACGCGCTACTATCTCAACGGCATCTATTTCCACGTCGCCCCTCAGGGCAAGGCGACGACGCTGCGGGCCGTCGCGACGGACGGGCATCGCCTCGCCCAGATCGACCTGGACACGCCGGCGGGCGCGGACGGAATGCCCGGCGTCATCGTTCCGCGCAAGACCGTGCACGAGCTGCACCGTCTGATCGAGGACACGCAGGCGACTGTGAGTGTCGGCGTTTCCGCAGCCAAGATCCGCTTCGAGATCGGCCCCATCGTGCTGACGTCGAAGCTGATCGACGGCAGCTTCCCCGATTACCAGCGCGTCATCCCGCAGAACAACGACAAGGAGATGCGGGTGCCATCGGCGCAGTTCATGGCCGCTGTCGATCGCGTATCCACCATCGCCAGCGAGCGCGGGCGGGCGGTCAAGCTCGCCATTGCGCCCGACAAGCTCGTGCTTTCCGTCACCAATCCGGACGGCGGCAGCGCCACCGAGGAACTGCCCGTCGACTACGAGGCGAGCCCGCTCGAGATCGGGTTCAACGCGCGCTATCTGATGGACATCGGCAACCAGGCCGAGGGCGATACGTTGTGCTTCCAGCTGGCCGACGCCGGCTCGCCGACGATGGTCAGGGACGGCGAGAACCGGCGGGCGCTGTACGTCCTGATGCCGATGCGCGTTTAACGGCGCGATCGAAGACAAAGCATGTGGGTCGAGAGACTTGTCCTGACGGGGTTCCGCAATCACGCGCGGCTCGCCCTGGAACTCGACAGCCGCCCGGTGGTGCTGCTGGGCCAGAACGGCGTCGGCAAGACGAACCTCCTCGAAGCCGTCTCTCTGCTGTCCGCAGGGCAGGGGATGCGTCGCGCAGCCTACGCCGATCTCGCCGCGCGCGGCGGTGACGGCTGTTGGGCCGTCGCCGCATCGGTGCATGCCGCCGCGGGGCCCATCGACATCGGCACCGGGCTCGATGCGCGCGCGCTCAGGTCGGAGCGCGCCGGCCGTGTCGTGCGGATCAACGGCGAGACGCAAACGAGTTCGGGCGCGCTCGCCGAGCACGTCGAGATCCTCTGGCTGACGCCGCAGATGGATGGCCTCTTCACTGGCGCTGCGGGTGACCGTCGCCGCTTCCTCGATCGCCTGGTCCTGTGCTTCGACCCCGCTCACGCCACGCGGTCCAACCAGTTCGAGCGCGCGATGCGCCAGCGCAACCGCCTGCTGGACGAAGGCAGCCGGGACGGTGCCCAGTTCGCGGCACTGGAATCCATCATGGCAGAGACGGGCGTCGCCATCGCAGCCGCGCGCGAGCAGGCGGTTGCCGCCTTGCGCGGTGTGATCGCCGGCCGCCGCGAGCGATCGCCCAATTCGGCGTTCCCCTGGGCCGCGATTGCCATCGAGGGAGAACTCGAATCCGCAGTCGCGACCCAGGCCGCCGTCGATGTCGAGGATCGTTATGCGCGCCTTCTGGCCACCGGGCGCGAGCGCGACCGCGCCGCAGGGCGTACGCTGACGGGGCCGCATCGCAGCGATCTCGTGGTCGGTCACGGCCCGAAGGAAATGCCGGCAGCGCTGGCCTCAACGGGCGAGCAGAAGGCCCTTCTCATCGGCCTCGTCCTGGCGCACGCCGAACTCCTGCGCGACCGGCACGGTGGCGGCGAAGCCCCCATTCTGCTGCTCGACGAGATCGCGGCACACCTCGATTCGAGGCGTCGGTCCGCGCTCTTTGCCGAGCTTTTGTGGCTGGGCGGGCAGGCCTGGATGACGGGCACCGATGCCATCGCGTTCGAGGCGCTGGGCGGGGAGGCGCAGAGGCTTGTCGTGGCCGAGGACGGGGGTGTTTCTCCCCTTCCGGCGGGGGGTGCCGAAATGGTGTCGCAACCCGCTGATTTGAAAACATAAAAATAGGCTGAAATCTTTCGATTTTCTGCCGAATTTCGGCGCGATTTCCAGCGATCCGTGCTAGATATGGCGGCACTTCGAGACAACCATCCAGGATACGCCTGAACATGAGTGAGCAGCCGGCGATGCCGCCTTCCGCCGAGGACTACGGCGCCGATGCGATCAAGATGCTCAAGGGCCTCGATGCCGTGCGCAAACGGCCGGGCATGTACATCGGTGACACCGACGACGGCTCGGGTCTGCACCACATGGTCTATGAGGTCGTGGACAACGCCATCGACGAGATCCTCGCGGGGCATGCCACCGAATGCAACGTCGTGCTCAACGCCGACGGCTCCGCCACCGTGCGCGACAACGGCCGCGGCATCCCGACGGGCATCAAGCGCGACGACGATCACGATCCCAAGCGTTCGGCCGCCGAGATCGTCTTCACGGAACTGCATGCGGGCGGCAAGTTCGATCAGAACGCCTACAAGGTTTCGGGCGGCCTGCACGGCGTGGGCGTATCCGTCGTCAACGCGCTGTCGACCTGGCTCAGGGCGCGCATCTGGCGTGGCGACAAGGAGCACTTCATCGAGTTCAACGACGGCAATCCCGTCGCGCCTCTCGCGGTGGTGGGCCCCGGCGGCGATCAGCGCGGTACGGAGGTGAGCTTCCTGCCGAGCCCGGCGACCTTCACCAGGACCGAGTTCGATTTCAATACGCTGGAGCACCGGCTGCGCGAGCTGGCCTTCCTCAATTCCGGCGCCAGGATCGTGCTGACCGACGCCCGCCATGCCGATGTGAAGTCCACCGAGATGGTCTACGAAGGCGGCGTCGCAGCCTTCGTGCGCTACATCGACCGGGCGCGCACCTCGCTGATCGGCGAGCCGATCATGATCGTGGGCGACAAGGACGGCATCTCCGCCGAGGTGAGCCTGTGGTGGAACGACGGCTATCACGAGCACGTGCTGTGCTTCACCAACAACATCCCGCAACGCGACGGCGGCACGCATATGGCGGGCTTCCGCGCGGCGCTGACGCGCGTCATCAACAAGTACGCCAACGAGAGCGGCATCGCCAAGAAGGAGAAGGTCGACCTCTCCGGTGACGACAGCCGCGAAGGCCTCACCTGCGTTCTGTCGGTGAAGGTGCCCGACCCCAAGTTCTCCAGCCAGACCAAGGACAAGCTGGTCTCCTCCGAGGTCAAGCCGGTGGTCGAGAACCTCGTCGGCGATCAGCTCGCGGCCTGGTTCGAGGAGCACCCGCGCGAGGCAAAGATCATCGTCGGCAAGATCGTCGAGGCGGCGCTGGCCCGCGAGGCGGCGCGCAAGGCCCGCGAGTTGACGCGCCGCAAGGGCGCGCTCGACGGCTTGCGCCTGCCCGGTGGCCTGGCCGAATGCCAGGATCGTGACGCCACCAATACCGAAATGTTCATCGTCGAGGGTGACTCGGCCGGCGGTTCGGCCAAGCAGGGGCGCAAGCGCGAGTACCAGGCCGTGCTGCCGATCCGTGGCAAGATCCTGAACGTGGAGCGTGCGCGCACCGACAAGATGCTGTCGTCCGAGCAGGTGACGAACATCATCGCGGCGCTGGGCACCGGCATCGGCCGCGACGAGTTCAACATCGGCAAGCTGCGCTACCACAAGATCATCATCATGACGGACGCCGACGTCGACGGCGCCCACATCCGCACGCTGCTCCTGACCTTCTTCTACCGCCAGATGCCAGAGCTGGTGGAAAAGGGCCATCTCTACATCGCCCAGCCGCCGCTCTACAAAGTGGCGCGCGGCAAGTCGAGCACCTACCTCAAGGACGAGCGGGCGCTGGAGGATTACCTGATCGACAGCGGTCTCGACGGTGTCGCCTTGGCGCTGGGCTCCGGCGAGACGCGCGCGGGCAAGGACCTGCGCGACGTGGTGGAGCAGGCACGCGGCATTTCGCGGCTCATCGAGGATCTCCACTCGCGCTATTCGCGCGCGGTGGTCGAGCAGGCCGCCATCGGCGGTGCGTTCGATGCCAAGCTGCTGCTGTCGGCGGAGGCCGCGCAGAAGGTCGGCGACGAGATCGCCAAGCGCCTCGACACGATCGCCGAGGAGACCGAGCGCGGCTGGACGTGCCGCTTCGGCAACGACGGCTTCATGTTCCGGCGCGAGGTCCGCGGCGTGGCGGAGGTGCAGATCATCGACCGCGCGCTGCTGGGATCGCAGGAGGCGCGCCGGTTCGCCGAGCGGCATGCGCATCTGAAAGAGATCTACGACACGCCGGCCGTCCTGAAGCGCAAGGAAGAGGAGCGCATCATCTTCGGGCCGCGCACGCTGCTCGAGGCCGTCTACGAGACGGGCCGCAAGGGCATCTCGCTCCAACGCTACAAGGGGCTGGGCGAGATGAACCCGGACCAGCTCTGGGAGACGACGCTGGATCGCGAGGCGCGCACCTTGCTGCAGGTCAAGGTCGGCGATCTCAATGAGGCCGATGAGATCTTCTCCAAGCTGATGGGCGATGTGGTCGAGCCGCGGCGCGAATTCATCCAGGAGAACGCCCTCAGCGTCGCCAATCTCGACGTTTGAGGCATCTTGAAGTATCGCGAGCGGCGGGGCACCCGTCCGTTTCGCGCATCGAGATTCGGGGGCGTTGATGAAACTCATGTTGCTGGCGGGCATGGGCGGGGCCATCGGGGCCTCGGCGCGCTATCTCGTCGGCGTCGCCTGCGCGGTGTGGTTCCCCGTGTCCTTTCCGTGGGCGACGTTCGCGGTCAACGTGATCGGGTCCTTCCTCATGGGCATCATCGTGGCCGCCTGGATGCCGCTGTTTGGCGGCTCGCCGGCCGTGCGGGTCTTCCTTGCCACGGGTTTTCTCGGCGGTTTCACGACCTTTTCGGCCTTCGCGCTCGACATCTTCGAGCTGTCGGAGCAGCAAGGACTCCTGTCGCTGGTGTTCTATGTTGCGGGGTCCGTGGCATTGTCGGTGCTGGCGCTGGGCCTCGGCCTGTTGCTGGTCCGCACGGTTCTGGAATGACGAGAAAGCCCATGAGCGATCCGGTCGAGACGATCACGGTGAAGTCCGACGAGGCCGGCCTCCGGCTCGACCGCTGGTTTCGTATCCACTTCCCCGAGGTCTCCCACAGCTATCTGCAGAAGCTGCTGCGCACGGGGCAGGTACGTGTCGACGCCCGGCGCGTGGAGGCCAATGCCAGGCTCGAGCCGGGCCAGGGCATCCGCGTTCCCAAGGTCGTGCGCAAGACGCCCGAGAACAAGTCGCCCGCGCCGAGCCTGAAGCCGCCGATGGGGCTGTCGAAAGGCGACCGCGATTTCATCCTGGGCCTCGTCATCTACGAGGACGACGACGTCTTCGTGCTCAACAAGCCCTTCGGCATTGCCGTGCAGGGCGGTACGGGGACCCGCCGCCATATCGACGGTCTGCTGGCCGGCATGGCCGACCATTTCGGCGACCGGCCGCGCCTCGTTCACCGTCTCGATCGCGATACGACGGGCGTTCTGCTCGTCGCCAAGCACCGCGATGCCGCCGCCAAGCTCGGACGCATCTTCCAGACCCGCAGCGCCGCCAAGACCTATTGGGCTCTGGTGCGCGGCGTCCCGCGCCCCCACCAGGGCAAGATCGAGGCGGCGCTCGTCAAGGCTTCGGGTCCCGACGGCGACCGGGTGCGCAAGGCCAAGCCCGGCGAGCAGGAGCAGGCCATGCACGCCACCACCCACTACAGCGTGATGGAGCGCGTCGGGCAGAAGGCGGCGTGGGTTTCGCTGAAACCCGTGACGGGCCGTCAGCATCAGTTGCGCGCGCACATGGCGCTGATCGGCCATCCCATCATCGGCGACAACAAGTACGAGGGCGACAAGGACATGCCGCTCGACGGCATCGAGCCGCGATTGCATCTGCACGCACGCCGCCTCGTCATTCCCCACCCGCGCCAGGGACGTCCGCCGCTGGACGTGACGGCACCGCTCCCCGAGCACATGCGGCGCACGTGGGACTTGCTCGGACTGCCAATTCCCGACTGATGCGAATACGGTGGGGCCGGCATCCCGACAACTCGCGCCCCGACAGCTCTCGCTCTGAGCCCTTGACCCCGAATCGGTATGCGGCGAGTCTCGCGCTATCGGTTCCAGCACAGCCATGCGCGTGTGCCTCGGCGTCTCGTCCGCTTGAATTAGTCTTAACGCGCACATTGTAACGCGATGCCAGACCGCACGTGCTTGGCTCACGCGAACGAGCCGTGTCGTGCGACTACTATTGAACGACGATCAAAATTCGGTGAGAACGCCCTCTGCCTACTTGGCGCGCGAGGTTGGTTTCACTTAAGGTTCAAGAAGCGGTCGTAACGCAGAGACCGCGACACGCGAATTTTTCTGCGCGTTTCCAGCGAGCGGCGGGGCCGACACAATGCAGGACAAAATCTACCTGGCCGTGCGGAACCACACCACGGGGGACTATTATGTGGCCGCCTGCGTCCTGCCGGTCCAGATCGGTCGCGACAAGAACGCCAATAACCAGATCCTGCTCGATTGGCGCTATCCCACGATTTCCCGCGTGCATGGAACGATCGAGAAGACGCCGCGCGGCCTGACCTATCGCGATCAGAGCGCCAACGGCAGCCGTGTCGGCGGACTGGTGGTGCGCGACGGCCAGGTCGCCCTGTCGCCGCAATTCCAGATCGAGGTCGAGAACTACACCATCTCCAGGGTCGAGGTGGAGCCCTTCGTCATCATCGGCACCGATGGCGATCTCGTCGTGCAGCAGTCGATCGAGCTTCTGCCCGGCCGCGGCGTCGGCGTCGCACAACGTTCCCCCCAGCACGGCGGATCCCAGTTCCAGCTGCTCGATCTCAATCGCTGGATCGAGGGCGAGATGCCCCAGGTCGGCAAGTTCGAGGTCATCGACCATCAGCCGGTGTGGGTGATGTCGGCCGACGCCACCGCCAAGGTGCTGCGCAACAAGTCGCCGATCACCCAGGCTCGCACGCCGCTGGCATCGCTGGACGTGATCGAGATCGACGGCTGGCGCTTCGAGCTGTTGCTGCCGCACGACGCCCGCATCGTCTGCGGCTACGACCACTGCCACCTGCTCAATCCTCCGCCGCTCGAGGCCAATTGCCGGTTCTGCGGTCGCCATCTCGGCAATTCCGGCGGCTTCTCGCGCATACTCTTCACCGAACTGCCGCAGGATGGCCGCGGCAATGACGATCCCCCGACCCAGAGGCAGCGTCCATGACGCGGCCTATCGCAATCATCACCAACCCATTCATGTTCTAGGCACCGATGGCGATAGAAATCTCCTGGCAGGAACAAGGCGCATCGGCCACCGGGTCCGATGGGCAGCGGCGCATTCTCGACGGCAACGGCCCGTTCCATCTCGGCCGCTCTTCGAGCAACACGCTCGTTCTCGAACACCCGCAAGTCTCGCGCGCGCACGCCGAGGTCACGGTCGACGGCCGCACGGTCCGCATCTCCGATCGCGGCAGCCAGAACGGCACGTTCGTCGGCGGCCAGCGCATCTCCGGGCCCACGGTCTGGTCGCCCGACACGCAAGTGGGCATCGGCCCCTTCCTGCTCAGCCTGCGCTTCGTCGAGGCGGCAGCGCCCCGACCCATCCCGATCGCGGCCGCGACGCGCGACGATCGTGCGCCCGTTGCCGGGCCACCCATCGTGCGTCCCGCCGCTGCCCCCGCGCGCAGCGCCTTTCCGGGCCGTCTCTTCGACCAGCGCATCGTGCCCATGGCCGACCTGCGTGCGACCGGCAGGATTGCCGGCGAATACAACTATGTCGCCGTCGGCGGCGGTTGTGGCAGTTTCTGCTGGGTGGATCACCTGCGCATCTTCGGCGTGCCTGCGTCCGATATCCGGGTGATCGGCGTCGCCGACGACAAGCGGCCCTATGCCAAGTGGGGCAGGCTATGCCGCAACTCGCAGATCCCCGATCACGAACGCATCCGCTCCAACTCGATCTCGGTGCCCGACAACATCTGGGGCTTCCCCGGCTATGCCAGCCGCGAGATGGTGCGTGATCTTCTGCAGGGCCGCCTCGTCGGCTTCAAGCACGTCATCCAGGTCTTCGGCGAGCCCGCGCTCACGGAGAGCTACACGCCGCGCATCGGCGACGTCTACCGCTCCTTCGACGTGGAGGCCGAGCGCATTGGCTGGAACGACATGTTCTTGCATGGCCAGGTCGTCGGCCTGCGCAAGACGGACGACGAGCGCTTCGTCGTCGCCTATCGCGTGCCCAGCTCCCAGGCGCCCGACCAGAGTTCCGACCAGCGCGAGCGCTTCATCGTTGCGCGTTACATTCAGCTTGCCACCGGCTATCCCGCCTCGAATTTCCTGCCCGATCTCCAGGATTTCCGCCACGCGCACCCCGACAGCAACGCCGTGGTCAACGCCTACGAGCCGCACGACGAAGTCTACCGGGCGCTGGAACAGAAGGGCGGCACCGTCCTCATCCGCGGGCGCGGCATCGTCGCCTCGCGCGTCATCCAGCGCATCTGGGAGGCTCGCGAAAAGAACAAGGACATCCGCCTGCTGCATCTCGTGCGCAGCCCCGTGAAGAAGGGCCAGAAGTACGATCTGGCGCGGCGCGATGCGCGCAACGACGTGGAGCAGCAACCCTTCAACTGGCCGAAGTCGGCGTGGGGCGGCACCCTGCGCGTGCGGCTCGAGCGGGCCTCGCCCGAGGAGCGTGCCCGTCTCCTGGCCAACTGGGGCGGGACCACGACGGCCGACCGTGAAGACTGGAACCAGATCATCGAGCAGGGCACGCGCGAGGGCTGGTACAAGATCTTCTACGGCAACGTCGCGGCGATGACCGAGAAGGCCGGCAAGATCGTCACCAGGCTCGAGTCGACGGCGGAGTATCAGGAGAACGTCGATCTCGTCGCCGACTACATCGTCGATTGTACAGGCCTCATCGCCAAGATCGACGAAACACCGCTGCTGGCCGATCTGATCAAGACCTACGATCTCGCCCGCAACCGTGCAGCGGGCCAGGGCGCGGAGCTTCGCCTGTCCGGCATCGCAGTCAATACGGCGTTCGAAATCCCCGGGCTGCAGAACGGCCGTGGCCATGTCTGGGCCGCAGGCGTCGTGACGGCCAACGGTCCCTACGCCGCCGTCGATAGCTTCCTGGGACTTCAGTACGCGGCCCTGCGCTCGGTCGACCATCTGGGGGCACTGCGCGCGCCCAGCGTATCGCGCTTTGGTCCGCTGAAGTCGGCGAGGGAATGGGTCAAGTGGTGCCTGGGGCGGGCGCCATGAGCGATCGCGCGCCGCTGTCAGGGTTCCAACACATGAAGAGGCTCGCCAGACCATGATCCCAACGCTGCTCGGTCGCTGGCACACCCGGCTGTTGCTCTACGTCTTCATCGGCCTGCCGGTGACGTTCCTCTATGCCATGTATCTGTCGGCATGGCAGTGGCCGCCCCCGTTCACCCAGTCGGTGTTCTACTATCCCTTCCTGTTCATCACGCTGATCCTGGTCCTCGGGCTCGTATTGGATGTGCTCTACATCCAGATCCAGCGCTTCAATTGGGATCAGGATTGGCCCTTCGCCTATCAGGCGTTCTTCATGGTGCTGGAGTTCTTCATCGTCTTCTATCTGATGGACTATGGCATCCTCGATTACGTCTATCCCCTGTTTCCCGACGGCTACATTCCCTTCTCGACGGCCGCCTGGCACTTCGGATTTGTCTTCGTCCTGTCGTTCCTGGCCATCCTCGGGATCTTCCAGATCTTCCTGGTCCGCTGGCGCTTCAAGGGCGGTGAGCTGGGACGCCATCCCATTCGCTGACGCGCCGGACGGCTCTGGCAAGAACGGATGGCAACGGCCCGGGGATGGCGATCATCCTCGGGCCGTCATGTCTATGCGCAAGTGTCATCATGAGCCTGGTGCGGCGTTCATCGCGCCTTGATTGACGACACCCTTGCCGCACGGATTGGCCAATTAAGACGCGACGCCACACGAGGCCGGCGTGCTGCGTCGGCCACCGATCCCGCAACCCGGTTCACGGAGCGCGCCGCGGTGTCACGCCGCCCGGCGGGAGGGGCGCGGGCGCGTCATCCGCACCCGGCGACAGGGTCGGGGCCTCCTGCACCGGCGCAGGCCTTTGTGCCGGTGGGCGTGCGCGTTGCGGGGCTGGCGGAACGAGCGGTGTCGTGGCCCCGGGCGCGTCCTGCGGCGCCGTCTGCGGCAACGCAGCGGGGCCGGCCGGAGGCAGTTGCCTGGGGGGCGCCACGGGGACTGGCTGGGTGGTCGTAGCCGGTGGCGCGGCAGCAGGCGCAGTCGGGCGTGGTGCAACGGCCGGCGCGGCTGGCTCGGACTTGGTCTGTCCCGCCGATGGCGCCGCGGGGGATCGCGCCGGCAACGCGGCCGGTGCAGCCGGCACGACGGCCTTGCGCGCAGCCGGATCGGCGTCGGGCTGCCTCCAGGTCAGCAGGATATACGCCGCGGCTGCGGCAATGCCGAGACCCGCGATGATCGTCGCGATCAGTCCGGCGGAAACGCGCGGTCGCGCCCTTGCCCCCGCCACGCCGGCGGGCCGTGCCCTCTGGGGCTTGCCCGTTGCGGCGGGCGATTGCGCGGGTTCGTGGCCTGGCTGAGGGGCGGCGCGCGGTGGCAGCGGCGGTGGCGGTTGCCCCGTCGCTGCCTCACCTGCCTCGGGCTCGCCCGGCGGCGGTGCGTTCGGCGCAGTCGGCGGCGCGCGCCCGGGCCCGCCCGCAGCATCCGTAGCGGTAGCCGGCGTCGATGTGCTGGGGGTTGCGTCCGGCGCCGGCTGCGGCTGGTCGCTACCAGTCTCCACCGGAGCGCCGGCATCCGCCTGCGCGGCTTTCGCCGGTCGCGTCGGCGCGGTCTGGCTCGCTGCTGCAGGCGGGCGCTGCGCCGGGGCGCGCTGCGTGACGGCGTCGTCGGCCGCCAAACGATCCTCGTCTGTCATCGTCTCGCGCGCCGGTGCAGCCGCAGGCGATCCGGCGATGGCGGTGACGGTCGTCACGCCATCGCTATCCTGGCGTGGCAAGTCCGGGAGCGTAGACAGGCGCGCCACGACGACGGCGGTATTGTCCTGTCGATCTGCGCGACGGTCGCGCACGGTATCGATCAAGAGGTTGCTCACGTCCTTGGCCGTTGTCTCCGCACTCCCGCGCAGGAGAGCCTCGATCTCCTCGTTCTCCAGTGTGTTGAGTCCGTCGCTCGCCAGTACCAGGATGTCGCCATCGCGCAGCTCGAACGCCTCGGCGGGATGATCGACGATTTCCAGGCGGCGCCCCGTCAGGGCTGACACGAGCACGGATTTAGCAGCGAGAACTTCCGGATCGCCGGGTTGAAATTGCCCCGTTCGCAGCATGATGCCGGCCTGCGAATGATCCTCGTTGAGCTTGCTGAGCGACCCTTCGCGCCAAAGATATAGGTGCGAATCTCCCACGCTGATCCAGCGCACCTGATCGTCGGCGATGATGGCCGCCACCGCCGTGCTGGCCATGCCGCGATGTCCATCTGCCGGATCGGCGCCCTCGCCGATGCGCGCGTTGGCCGTATCGAGCGCCCGGCGCAATGCGCCAAACCGGTTGGCCTCGAGATCGAATGCACCCTCGTCCGCCGCCTCCCGGAAGGCCTCGACGACGATGCGCGATGCCTCCGCGCCGCCGGTGTGCCCCCCCAGGCCGTCGGCCAGCACGAGCACCGCGCCGCCGTTCTGTCCGAAACCGCGCGCTGCCGCCGAATCCTGCTGCTGACTGCGGGCGCCGATGAAGGCTTCGGTCGCCAGGTCGAGGCGCATCATGAGCGGGCCTCGTGCTTCATGAACCCAGGCGTGCATCGGCCGTCTTGAACCGCGCTGCCATGCGGCGAGCAAACCCGAAGACCGGTCCTCACGACGTCACTCTCCAATTGCGACCCGTCACGCGATTTCGCCCCGCGATCATCATCCAGAAAGCAACCATCGCAGTGATGCACAGCAGCTCGCGCACCGTGCTCGCGTATTGAACGAGCCGTAAAGTGAAGCTAGGCTCGGCAATGTTGCGATCTTTGCCTCGGACGAATGTCCCAACGCCTCGATCATGCGACAACAGCCCAAGTATAATGGGCCTCCCGATGTTGACAATGACCAAACATTGTTCAATTGTTCGCGATCGGGGCTTGCGGGACCGGGCATTCGGTCTCTTATTGAGCGCGAAGGTCGATGCGTAGAGTGCAGGTTGTGTGCGAGCCTGCTCGATGAACGCGACTGTGAGAACGGGCGAGAGCGAAAGTTCACGATCGCTATACTCGCCGCCGAATAAATCATTCCGTTTCGCGCTGATGAATTGAAGGGAGCCACGTGATGAAACCCAAAGACTCCACCGACCCGCTCGATCGCCATAACGCCGCCGGAGCACCCACGGTCATCATCGGCGATACGTCGGGACATGGCGGTACGCCGCAGCCGACGCCGCCGGGTTCGGCCAGCAATGCCCAGACGAGCCTGATCAACGTGCAGTCGGGGGCCGCGCACGCCGCGTCGCCTCCGCGCGCCATCCCCTCCGATCCCGGCCATACCCGGATCATCAGCCCCTATGCGAGCAGCGGGCCTGCCGAGGGTCCGCAGGCCACCGAGCCCGTGGTCGGCTGGCTGGTCGTGCTCGATGGCCCCGGCAAGGGCAATCACCGCGGCATCTACAATGGCTCCAACACCATCGGCCGCAGCAGCTCGCAGCGCATCGCCATCAACTTCGGCGACGACACCATTTCGGGCGAGCAGCAGGCGTTCCTGGTCTACGACGCCAAGAAGCGGCAGTTCCAGCTCGTGCCGAACCTGGGCCGCCCCAACCTCGTTCATCTCAACGATGCGGCGCTGCTGTCCAATGCAGAGCTGAAACTGCACGACAAGATCACGATGGGCCGTACGACGCTCCTCTTCGTTCCCCTGTGTGGCCCGGATTTCGATTGGTCCGACATGGACAAGAAGCCGGGTGCATGAAGCCGCGTGACGGGTGGAGCATCGCTGCTCCACCAGCGGCGCTCGACGTAGCCTGATCGCACGATCGGACGGCATCGCGAAGCCCGTGATGCCGTCGCAACACGCACACGATCGAGGGACCGCGATTCTCGGATGGCGCGGCACCCTCCATGCGCTGCCGGACCCGAAGTTCCCGCATCCGTTCGCCGATCCCATCCTCTTGCGCCAAGGTGCCACCGATGCCCGTTTCCACCGCGGACCTGCTCTCGTGGCTCGACGGCCTGAAGCCCGGCAACATGCTGCTGGTGCAGGCCTGCATCGTCATTCTCATCCCCTATCTGCTCTGGCGAACCATGCAGCTGGGCCGATGGTTCCCCCTGGGGGTGATCCAGATCTTCTGCGGCGTCCTGCTCGGCCCCTCCATCTTCGGCGCACTGGCACCCGAGACATTCAACACGCTCTTCGGCACGGTGACCCACGCGGGCAAGACCATCAACCGTGCCGACGGCATCGCGGCTCTGGCGACGATCGCGGTCTGCCTTTTCGGTTTCCTGGCTGGCGCGGATGCCGACAAGGAACTGGTTCGCAAGTCCGGCCGCACCGTCTTCCTGATCGGCGTGCCGGGCATGCTGATCGGTTGGGCGATCGGCATGATCGCCGGTTTCGTCATCTACTATGCAATTCCCGCCGCCCACGACGGCAAGCCTCCGTTACTCTCGTTCGCGTTGGCCTACGGCCTGGTCATCGCCGTTTCCGCATTGCCGATCCTGGCGTTGATCCTGCGCGAATTGAAGTTCACGCAACAGCGGATCGGCGCCGTGGCGCTGGCCAGCGCAGGGCTCGCCGACACGCTGATGTGGATCGGCCTGGCGCTGGTGTCGGCGCTCGCGGGCATCGGCGGCACGATCGGCGCCGCCCTCTTCAAGGCATTTCTCGGCGGCGCGCTGAGTATCGGCTTCGTCGCATTCGTGGCCTCCCCGATCCTCGTCCGCATGATGGCGCGCGAAGCCCCCGAAAGCGCCGTGATGACGTTGGCCGCGCTCTCGATTTTCGTGGCCTCCGCCATCACCTCGATCACGGAGCTGCACCCCGTGCTGGGGGCCTTCGTCGCCGGCGTCTTCCTGCCCGACAAGGTTCGCGAGCTTGCCGCTCATAGCCTCGACCGGCCCACCAGCCTCGTCCTGATGCCGTTCTTCTTCCTGATCACCGGCCTGCGCACCAGCTTCGCCTTCGACGACCCGACGGTCTGGGTGCTGTTCGTCGTCTCCACGGTCCTGTGCGTGGCGGGCAAGGTCGTCGGACACGGTATCGCCGCGCGACTGGCGGGTGAGAACTGGGTCTTTGCCACCGGCATTGGTCTGCTGCTTCAGACCAAGGGCCTCATGGGCATCATCGTCATCACGGTCTTCCGCGACAAGGAGATCGTCTCGCAGCTCATGTTCTCCACGGCCGTGCTGATGTGCATGTTCTCGACCGGCATTCCCACCATCGTCATGCGCATGCTGCACAAGCGCTACGGCAGCCTCCTGACGGAAGGCGCAACGGCCGCCGGTGCGCCGATCCTCGACAATCAGACGCCCCTTGTGTCGACCCGCGCGCCCGCAGCCGCACAAGCGGCCGACGACGTCATCGCCACGCTGGAGTTCGGCCCGAGCCATGGTGGCATCGCCAAGGTGGTCGGCCCGCGTACGGTTATCGGCCGGCATTCCGATGCCAACATCCGCATCAACGACATCCGCGTTTCGCGCCATCACGCCTTGCTCGTGCGCACCGATACGGGTCGCATCGAGATCCACAACCAGATGGCCGACCGCGCCGAGCCCAACCCCATCCTGATCAACGGCGTGGTGCGCGATCACGCCGAGCTGGCCGATGGCGACCGGGTCTCGCTGGGCGGCGTCAGCTTCGTCTTCCGCTATGGTGCCGGCGCGCCCGTGGCGGCGTCTGCCGCCGGCTGAGACGCCGGGGACCGCACGCCGCAGGAAACGACGGCACGATGCAGGCAGGGGCACACCCGCATCGTGCCGTTGCACGAGCTTTACGCTCGGCGGTCGTCACGATCCCTCTTCAGGGGATGGCATGACGTCGTCGGCCGGCTCGACCCGTCGGTTTGTCGAGCATGATGCTCGCCGGCTTCCGTGGAACAAAAATTGACGCAAATTGATCGTCCTGTCTTCACTGGCCGCAGTTTTATTTTAATGAAGTATGAATGCATGTTCCGCGATGCGCATTAACTGGAAGCCGCTGCAAATTGGCGTTTGTTAACCACTCCGGATGGTCAATGACCCGATAAATAATTTATTGACGTTTGCCGGAACAAAGTGGCGCTTGATCCTGGAAAGCCGGGAACAGGTGAGGCGTCGATCATAATGTCTACGAGTAACGCTCCGGAAACGGCAATCGAAGTGCCAGCGGCTGTCGAAGCGCCGCGGCAATCCCTCGTCAGGAGGTTGCGCAAGGATTGCGATGGCGCGACGGCCATCGAATTCGCGATGGTATCGGGCCCCTTCCTGATGCTGCTGTTCGGCATCATTGCTGTCGGCCTCTACTTCTTCACGACCTTCAGTCTCGAGAATGCCGTGGAGCAGGCGTCGCGCTCGATCCGCACCGGACAGGCGCAGCAAACCGGATGGACGGCGGCCGACTTCAAGACGGCGGTCTGCCAGTACGTGCCCGGCCACATCGACTGCGCCGGAAAGATCACGGTCAACGTCAAGAGTTTTGCCAATCCAGGCGATATCACCGCGGCATCCATTCCCTCGTGCCTGGATGCCGGCGGCAATCTGAACGCGGTCACCGACTACGTGCCCGGCGCGGCGAATTCGGTTGTTCTCGTCATGCTTTGTTATCAATGGGACATGGCCAAATGGCCTTGGCTCGATCTCAGCAATATGGGCGGCAACGCGATGCTCATCCAGGCCACGACGGTATTCAGAACCGAGCCCTATTCCAATTAGGGCGACGGCGTACGGCAAGGCGAGGACGGGTGAGCGATGCGGACAGGATCGGGTATCATGAAACATGTATTTTCGGGCCGCATGACGCGGCGTACTGCAGCGCTGGCCCGCAAACTGCGGCGTGACCATCGTGGCGTTGCCGCGGTCGAATTCGCGATGATCGCTCCGTTGATGTTCTTCTTGTTCGTGGGGTGCATCGAGTTCAGTCAGGCGTTGACGGTCGATCGTCGCGTCACGCAGGCCGCCAGCGCCTGTGCGGATCTCATTGCCCGTGCGCCGGCCGCGGGCCTGACCGTTGCCGAAGTCGATGGCCAGTTGCGCATCATCGAGAGCCTGATGCGGCCCTACGACTCTTCGCGGCTGAACGTGAAGATCGTCAGCGTCAAGGCGAAGGATGCCGGTGGCGGCGCGCTGCAGTATGTCGTGGACTGGTCCCGAGACTCCACGGGTGCCACGCCCTATGTCCGCAACTCGACCTATGCGGCCATTCCCGATGGCCTGCTGGCGGCGGGTGAAAGCGTGATCATCGCGGAATCGACCTACAACTATGCCCCGTTGATCATGCATTACTTCCTGACGTCGGCCTTCGACCTGAGCGAGAAATTCTACCTCAAGCCGCGCAACGCCACGTGCGTGCCGCTGCCGCCGGAGATCACGAACTGCATCTGAGGCCCGGTTTCCCCCTATGCAGACGGCCGTCCCGGGGGGGCGGCCGTTCGCGTTTGCCGGGGGTGTGCGGACAGCCTACTTCATGACGGGAATCGAGAACTCCGCGCCTTCCTTGACGCCCGATGGCCAGCGCGAGGTGACCGTCTTGGTCCGCGTGTAGAAGCGGATCGAATCCGGACCGTGCTGGTTGAGGTCGCCGAAGGCTGATCGCTTCCAGCCGCCGAAGGTGTAGTAGGCGAGCGGTACCGGGATCGGCACGTTGACGCCGACCATGCCGATGTTGATGCGCTGCACGAAGTCGCGCGCCGTGTCGCCGTCGCGCGTGAAAATGGCCACGCCGTTGCCGAACTCGTGCGTCAGCGGCAAGTCGATCGCCTCGTCGTAGTCCTTGGCGCGCACCACCGACAGCACGGGCCCGAAGATCTCCTCCTTGTAGATCCGCATGTCCCGCGTCACCTCGTCGAACAGGCATCCACCCATGTAGAAGCCCTGCTCGTACCCCTGCATCTTGAAGCCGCGCCCGTCGACGCGCAGCTTGGCGCCTTCCTGCACGCCCAGATCGACATAGCCTCGCACTTTCTCCAGGTGCTGGCGTGTCACGAGCGGCCCCATGTCCGCATCGAGGCTCGTGGAGGGGCCGATCTTGAGACCCTCGATACGCGGGATCAGCTTGGCGACGAGGGCATCGGCCGCTTTCTGTCCAACCGGCACTGCCACCGAAACCGCCATGCACCGCTCGCCCGCCGAGCCGTATCCCGCGCCGATCAGGGCGTCGGCGGCCTGATCCATGTCGGCGTCGGGCATCACGATCATGTGGTTCTTGGCACCGCCGAAGCACGCGGCCCGCTTGCCCGTGGCAGTGGCGCGTCCGTACACATAGGCCGCGATCGGCGTCGAGCCGACGAAGCCGACGGCCTCGATCTCGGGATCGTCGCAGATGGCGTCGACCGCTTCCTTGTCGCCGTTGACGACGTTGAGAATGCCTGCCGGCAGGCCGGCTTCCATCATCAACTCGGCCAGCATCAACGGCACCGAGGGATCGCGCTCGGAGGGCTTGAGAATGAAGGCATTGCCGCAGGCGATGGCGGGCGCGAACTTCCACATCGGGATCATGGCCGGGAAGTTGAAGGGCGTGATGCCCGCTACCACGCCGAGTGGCTGGCGCATCGAGTAGACGTCGATGCCCGGCCCCGCGCCCTCCGTGTATTCGCCCTTCAAAAGGTGGGGAACGCCGGTCGCGAACTCGGCCACCTCGAGCCCGCGCTGGATGTCGCCCTTGGCGTCGGGGATGACCTTGCCGTGCTCGCGCGCAAGCGCCTCCGCAAGCTTGTCCATGTCGCGGTTGAGGAGATCGACGAACTTGGCGAGCACACGGGCCCGGCGCTGCGGGTTGAGTGCGGCCCAGGCCGGCTGCGCGGCCTTGGCGTTCTCGACCGCGGCGCGAACCTCTGCCTTGGACGCGAGCGGTACGCGCGCGCCAACCTCTCCCGTCATCGGCCAGAACACGTCGGCGAAGTTGCCCGACGTACCCTTCACCCGCTTGCCGCCAATGAAATGCCAAAGCTCCTCGGCCATGTCCCGCTCCCGCTCCGTCTCGCGCTGTCGTGTTCTTCGCTTTCCTGCATCCTAGTGTTCCGGCTCCGACACTTGGTTCCCCGTGCATCGGCCTCTGGACCAAGTGTCGGAGCCAGAAGGAACACTAGCAACACCATGAGTCTAGTGTAGCTTTTGCATCTGACGTTTGGTCATGGTCCCAGCCGCGAGTGGGTACCAAACGTCAGATGCGCTACACTAGGACGCGCCGCTGCGGTTATCCAGACGCAGACCGGCCGGAACGGGAGGGCTGCGACCGGATGTCTATGACCAAAGTTTGATCCGGAGGGCGGCTGGCCGCCTTGCCACGGGGGGGCTTTCTGGACTAAGCAGGCACCACATTGAAATAAGGCGCAAAAAAAGCAGCGCCATTGGCTCGCACGATCATGGGCCGGCGGGAAGATTTTCCGCCGAGGGAGGAGCAGACCAGCGTGACGGTGGAAACCATCGCGCCGGGCGCGGCATTGTCCGCTGCCGGCGGAAACGTATCGGCGTCGATTGCGCGCAACGACACGGTCCCCAAGCTGTTATTGCGAAACGCGCAGCAACACAGCGACCGGCCAGCCTACCGGCTCAAGGAATTCGGCATCTGGCAGACCTGGACGTGGTCGCAGGTGCGTGACGAGGTGCGCGCCTTCTCGATCGGTCTGGGGGAGCTGGGCCTGAAGCGCGGCGACAAGGTCGCCATCATCGGCAGCAACCGCCCCCGGCTCTATTGGGCGTTCGCCGCCGCCCAGTGCCTGGGCGCGGTTCCCGTGCCGCTCTACCAGGACGGTGTCGCCGAAGAGATGGCCTACGTCCTCGACCATGCCGAGGTTTGCATGGCGATCGTGGAAGACCAGGAGCAGGTCGACAAGCTGCTGTCCATCGCCGAGCAGGTGCCGACGCTGAAGAACATCATCTACGACGAGCCGCGGGGCCTGCAGAAGTACGATCACACGCACCTCCACGACTACGGTGTCGTATCCGGGCGCGGTGCCGACCGTCTCGCTGCCGACAGCGCCGTCAACGACGCATGGCTGGCCGAGATCGCCGCGGGGGCCGGCGGCGACGTCAGCGTCATGCTCTATACGTCGGGCACGACGGGCAAGCCGAAAGGCGTGATGCTGACCCACGACAACGTCGTCGTTTCGGGCCGCAACGCCAACACGTTCGATCATTTCACCCCCGACGATACGATGATCGCCTATCTGCCGATGGCCTGGGTGGGCGACCACATCTTCTCCTATGGCCAGGCCTTTGCCGGCGCCCTCTGCGTCGCCTGCCCGGAAAGCCCGGATACGGCGACTGAGGACCGGCGCGAGATCGGCCCCAGCTACTTCTTCGCGCCCCCGCGCGTCTTCGAGAACATGCTCACCCAGATCATGGTGCGCATGGAGGATGCAGGGGCGCTCAAGCGGCGCATGTTCCATTACTTCCTCGGCGTCGCGCGCCGCGCGGGCGAAGCCGTGCTCGACGGTCGGTCGGTCGGCCTCAAGGATCGCCTGCTCTACAAGCTCGGCGACATCTTCGTTTACGGGCCGCTGCGCAACCGCATGGGCTTTTCCCGCATCCGCCTCGCCTACACGGCCGGCGAAGCCATCGGGCCGGAGCTGTTCTCGTTCTTCCGCGGCCTCGGCATCAACCTCAAGCAGCTCTACGGCCAGACGGAAGCCAGCGTCTTCATCACGCTGCAGCCCAATGGCGAGGTCTTCCCCGAAACCGTGGGCAAGGCCGGGCCGGACGTCGAGATCAAGATCGAGGAGGGGACCGGGGAGGTGCTCTTCAAGAGCCCCGGCGTCTTCCTAAAGTACTTCAAGAACGACGAGGCGACCGCGGCGACGAAAACACCCGACGGCTGGGTGCGCACCGGCGACGCCGGCTTCATCGATACGCGCGGCCATCTGCGCATCATCGACCGGGCGAAGGATGTCGGACGCCTCGTCGATGGGACGTTGTTCGCACCGAAATACCTGGAGAACCGCCTCAAGTTCTATCCCGAGGTCAAGGAAGCGGTCGCCTTCGGGCACGGCCGCGACTACGCCACGGCCTTCATTAACATCGACCTGACGAGTGTCGGCAACTGGGCGGAGCGCAACAACGTCTCCTACGCCAGCTATCAGGAATTGGCGGCCCATCCCCAGGTGGCCGAAATGATCCGCCAGCGCGTCGAGGAGATGAACGCGGCACTGGCTGGCGAGCCGATGGTGGCGGGATCGCAGATCCACCGCTTCCTGATCCTGCACAAGGAGCTGGACGCCGACGACGGCGAGCTGACGCGCACGCAGAAGGTGCGCCGCTCCTTCATCGCCGAGCGCTACGAGACGCTGGTCCGCGCGCTCTACGACGGCACGCGCCAATGCCATATCGCCACGCAAGTGACGTTCGAGGATGGCCGCAAGGGCATGATCGAGGGCGACGTCGCGATCCTCGACGCCAAGACCTATCCGCCGCAGGCGGCGGCCATGAAGGAGGCCGCGGAATGAACGACTGGACCCCGGGCAACGCATCCCCCGCGCCGGCCGCGCCCGACGGAGCCGCCGACGGCCGCATCATCGGCGACGTCATGCTCTCCGTCGCCAACGTCTCACTGTCGTTCGGTGGCGTGAAGGCCATCACCGACGTCAGCTTCGACATCCGCAAGGGTGAGATCCGCGCCATCATCGGTCCCAACGGCGCCGGCAAGACGTCGATGCTGAACGTGATCAACGGCTTCTATCATCCCCAGGAAGGCGTCATCACCTTCAAGGGCGAGAAGCGCTCGCAGATGCGGCCCTACGTTGCCGCCAGCCAGGGCATCTCGCGCACCTTCCAGAACGTCGCGCTGTTCAAGGGCATGTCGACGCTCGACAACATCATGTCGGGCCGCACCCTCAAGATGCGGCGCGGCATGCTCTGGCAGGCGCTCAACATCGGCCCGGCCCGCCAGGAGGAGATCGCGCACCGCGAGGCGGTCGAACGGATCATCGACTTCCTGGAGATCCAGCACATCCGCAAGCAGCCGGTCGGCAAGTTGCCCTACGGCCTGCAAAAGCGCGTCGAGCTTGGCCGCGCCCTTGCGATGGAGCCCGAGCTGCTGCTGCTCGACGAGCCGATGGCTGGCATGAACCTCGAGGAGAAGGAGGACATGAGCCGCTTCATCCTCACGGTCAACGATCAGCTCGGCACCACGATCGCACTCATCGAGCACGACATGGGCGTCGTCATGGACTTGTCCGACCGTGTCGTCGTGCTCGAGTACGGCCGCAAGATCGCCGACGGCACGCCCGACGAGGTCAAGGGCAACCAGAAGGTCATCGACGCCTACCTCGGCGTCTCCCACTGAAGCTGCAAGGCAGAAGGGCTCCTCTTGCGATGACGGCATTCAGCTTTGCAATTCCCGGCGGCATCGGCGCAGTGCTTGCCGCACTGACTTTCGTGTCGCTGCGCAAGGACCGCAAGTCCGCGGTCGATCTCCTCGTCCACGTCGTGCTCGCGCTCGTGCTGGCACTGTTCCTGGGGTATCTCGCCAGCCGCGCCATCGACAACCCCGGTGGCTTCACCGAGATCCTCGTCGGCGGCCTTCTCTCCGGCGTGCTCTACTCGCTGGTGGCCCTGGGCTTCGTCCTGATCTTCAAGGCGTCGGGCGTCTTCAACTACGCCCAGGGCGCCATGGTGCTGGTCGCCGGCCTCGCGCTGGTGCGCTGCCTCGACTATCTGACCGCCAAGGGGTTGCCCACGGTCGCGGCCATCCCGCTCGCCATCCTTTTCGCAGGTGCCGTGATGGCGCTGTGCGCCTTCGTCATCGAGAAGTGGGTGCTGCGCCCGCTGCTCAACCAGGATGGCCTGACGCTCTTCATGTCGACCATTGGCGCGACCTTCGTACTCGAGGGTCTGTCGCAGATGGTCTTCGGCTCGGAGGTCTACAAGCTCAGCCTGTTTCCGACCGATCCCATGATCCTGCTGGAGAGCGTGTTTCCCGGCGGCATTCTGATCAACAAGCTCGACGTCTGGGGTGGGCTCATTGCCGGCATTCTCGTCGCGGGCCTCGCCGCCTTCTTCCAGTACACCAAGACGGGCCGCGCCCTGCGCGCCGTCGCCGACGACCATGCCGCCGCGCAGTCCGTCGGCATCCCCATTTCGTGGATCTGGTTCGTCGTCTGGCTCGTGGCCGGCCTCGTCGCCCTGGTCGCCGCCACCGTCTGGGGCACCAAGCTCGGCGTGCAGTTCTCGATCACGTTCCTGGCGTTGAAGGCGTTGCCCGTTCTCATCATCGGCGGCTTCACGTCGATCCCGGGTGCCATCGTCGGAGGCCTGATCGTGGGGGGCGGCGAGAAGCTGGCCGAACTCTATA
>JAWKWB010000011.1:0-158794 GCA_041397775.1 Hyphomicrobiaceae bacterium
GAGTTCACACGGGCCGGAGCCCGGCACGAATAGCGAAATGAGCAGCAGGCTCAGCGCGGCCGGCAGAAGCCAGAACGATATGTTGTTGAGGCGCGCGAAGGCCATGTCTGGCGCACCGATCATCAGCGGCACGAACCAGTTGCCAAAGCCGCCGAACAGCGACGGCATGATCATGAAGAACACCATGATCAGGCCGTGGCCGGTGGTGAACACGTTGAACATGTGGGGGTTGGCGAAATACTGCATCCCCGGCTCTTGCAGCTCGAGCCGGATGCCGACGGACAACGCGCCGCCCACAATTCCGCCCAACATCGCGAACATCAGGTACATCGTTCCGATGTCCTTGTGGTTCGTCGATAGAACCCACCTGCGCCACCCGTGCGGATGGTCGTCGTGATGCGCGTCAGCTGCAGCCGTTGCCATTTTTCCTCCCCCGGCATGATGACAGAGACCACGGCCCCACCTCCCTGACCGCGCTGGCGATGCGAGGAGGCGGATGCAGTCGTCCCGGCCATGTTCCTCTCTGGGACCATGGGCTGGCGACAGGCTGGCGGGCCGCGGACGGCTCCGCTTGATCCAGATCAAATCTGGGTGCGACGTATTGCAGCGTCGAAGCAACGCGGCGATAATTCCATAAGGAGCCGGGCTGTCATGGCACCGCAGAACGCTGCGCGGCCGCCCGGATCCGAAGGCGCGGCGTCCGGATACCAATATTCAGGGCAGAACGGCCCGCGAAAACCATGGCGCAAGAGGCGGCTAAGGGCATGCGGAGAACTTGTCGTGAATGCGCCATCCGGAACAGCGCGCTCTGCTGCGCCCTTCCCGATGACGTGCTCTTGCAGATCAACCGGATCGCCGGCCATCGGCGGATCGCCGCCGGCCGCTCGATCTTTGCGGGCCAGGACGACGTGCCGCGTGTCGCCAATATCGTTTCGGGCGTCGTGAAGCTGTCCACGTCGTTACCGGATGGCCGCACGCAGGTCGTGGGGCTGCTGTTCGCGTCGGATTTCATCGGCCGGCCGTTCTCGGAACAGGCGGATCTTCTGACGGAGGCCGCAACGGACGTGGAACTGTGCTGCCTGGACCAGCGTCAGTTCGAAAGCCTCCTGCAGACCAACGAGGGGCTGC
This sequence comes from Hyphomicrobiaceae bacterium, assembly GCA_041397775.1. Lineage (GTDB taxonomy): Bacteria > Pseudomonadota > Alphaproteobacteria > Rhizobiales > Hyphomicrobiaceae. The sequence continues at coordinate 1,129 of JAWKWB010000011.1, forward strand.
GCGAGGCCTTCTTCCGCAGGGTGACGTCGGACCTCGATTCGGCGCGCAACTGGATGCTTCTGCTGGGCCAGAAGACGGCGGAGGAGCGGGTCGCCAGCCTGATCCACCATTGCTACAGCCGCCTGCGCACCCCCGACGGCGACGGCACGGACAGCGGCCAGGATGGCGATCCGTTCGATTTGCCTCTATCCCGCACGGAAATCGCACAGTTCGTTGGATTGACGGTGGAAACGGTCAGCCGGATGCTGGGGCGCCTACAGTCTGCCGGCGTGATCGAGATCGGCAGTGGCCGATCGATCTGCATCAAGGACGCCACCGGCCTGGCGCAGCGCGCCCAGATCGCGAGCGAGCTCCAACTGTAGGCGTTCGCGGCCTCGCCGACGCCCATCGAAGACGCCTATAGAAAAAGAGCATGCCCAAGCCTGGACATGCTCTTTGTATTTTCAAGGCTGGTCCGGATCTCGAGATCAGGACTCGTCGTCGCCTTCGGGGCCGCCACCGATGATACCGGAGACGTCGCCGCCCTCGTCCTCTTCTTCCTCGAGGAACGTCTCGTCGTCGTCGGTGGACATCGCGTCGTCGCCCGCCTCGACATCTGCCAATGCATCATCGCCAGCGAGTTCGGGCGTATCCGCAGACGCCTCTACATCCGGCTTCTTGGCGACGCGCCGCTGGCTCGCGGCATCCGCTGCCGCCGTTACCGGTGGCGCCGTCGCGATGACGTAAACGGAACCGCAGATCGGGCAAACGATCGGGTCGCGATTGAGATCATAGAACCGGGACCCGCAAGAGCCGCTCTGACACGTACGCTTGGTCCCCCGCTCGGCTTTGGTAGCCATGGGAATCCTTCGATTTAGCCGCAAAAGTTGGGTGGCTATTGCACGCTGGTTCCGGGCTGTCAAAGGCTTTGCGGCCCGACCGCCGCGCAGCACACCTCGCTGGATTGCGGCCTCCTGAACACTGATCGTCCCGAAGGCGTCGCGGGTGGTCGGGGATCGGCGCGGCCGGACGTCTTTCCAAACGCGCGGCCATCGCTCATAAACGGCCACACTTTCTTGGAAAAAAGGGAAACGAATCGCACGCCCGGGTTGGCACGCACCGGTCCTTCGTGTGAATAGTCGTCATTCGCTCCGATTCCAGGCTTTCGATCTGGTTCGGCCCGATCCACATCCCACTCGCGACGGAAGGCTCAATGCGCTTCAAACGCACCATGCTGCTCCTCGTGGCGCTTTTCGCTTGCCTCCTGCCCCGCACCGGCGAGGCTGGACCGGCGCTTCTGGTCGATGCATCGAACGGGAAAGTGCTTTACGCAGAGGATCAGGATGATCTGTGGCATCCGGCCTCGCTGACCAAGATCATGACGGCCTACATTGCGTTCGATGCTCTGCGAAAGAAGCGCATCACGCTCGACCAGAAGATCGGCGTGTCGGAAAAGGCGCACCTGCAGTCACCGAGCAAGGTCGGCCTGCCCGTCGGCGCGGAGATGTCCGTCGACCTGGCGTTGAAGGCGCTGATCGTGAAATCCGCCAACGATGTCGCCATCATGCTGGCCGAGGCCATCGGCGGCAGCGAGGACGGCTTCGTCAAGCTGATGAACGATACGGCGCGGCGCCTCGGCATGTCGCGCACGACCTTCGTCAACGCCAACGGCCTGCCCGCGGAGGCCCAGGTCACGACGGCGCGGGACTTGGCCCGGCTGTCGCTGGCAGTAATCCGCGATTTCCCCGAGCGCCGTCCGCTCTGGACCATGCAGGAAGTGCAAGTCGGCAAATTGCGCCTGCCGAGCCACAACAAGCTGCTGAAGTCCTATGACGGCGCGGACGGGCTGAAGACGGGCTTCATCTGCGATTCGGGCTACAACATCGTTGCGAGCGCCACGCGGGAGGGCCGCCGGCTGATCGCGGTCGTGCTGGGGGAACCGTCCGGCCGCGACCGCAACCTGAGGGCGGCAAGCCTGCTGGAACACGGGTTCCAGACCTATGGCTGGAAACTCCTGTTCAATACCGTGACGCTCGACACCCTGCCTCGCCCAGCCGATGCGAAGGGAATTGTGAGTGTCCGGGATAGCGTCATCGGCTGGAACTGCGGCAAGCGCAACGCCCAGCGCCCGATCGCCCGGGGGAAGGCCAAGTCCAGAGTGAAGCGCCGGGCCACTGCCAAGAAGGCTCATCCCAAAGGGCAGCCGGCACCCAAAACGGCCAAGGCTCCCGCACGCAAGCCCGCGGAGGGGACGTCGGCAAGCGCTTCCGCAAAGACGAAACATTCCGCCAAGGCCACGCCGTAACGCCGTCCCGACACCACCTGTGCGATGACGCCGGCGGGATGCCTAGAGGCCCGCTGGCGCGGTCTCCTCGGCGGCCTCGCCGGAAAGCGCGAGCATCTGATCGATGCGGCGCAACTCCACGGCCATGCGCGTCAGCCGCGACGAAATCTTCTCGACGAAATGCTCGGCCATGGCAGGATCCTCGAGCAGCAAGCCGTGCAGCGCTGCGCGCGAGATCTTAAGGGTGCGCACCTGTCCCCGTGCAATCACGCTGATCTTATGGGTGTGCTCGATCAACATGGCCATCTCGCCGATGAGGGAGCCGGGCTCGATTTCCTCGGGCCGCTCGTCCTCGTAGAGGGGCAGCGTCTCGGCATCGCCCGACACGATCACGTAGGCGCCATCGCCCTCGCTCCCGGCCTGGACCAGGATCTGGCCGGGCTTGAAGACGATGCGCTCCATGTTGCGGGCGATCGACAGCAACTGCTCCGGCTGCAAGCCGCGAAACACTTCGAGATCACGCAGGCGTGCAGCAAAAGCCTCAATCGACATCACGTCCCTCCCCGGGCGAAGCCAGACACGAGCGCGCAGATGGGGACCCGATCCGGCATCCCAAACGCGCTCGGCCATCAATTTCGAGCCGATTCGTGACGTGATTCGCCCCCCCAGCACCAGACCGCTGTGGAGGACCTGAGGATAGGTTGTGGGCTGAACTCTCCGGTGGCCCGGATCAGGGCATGAGCTTGTAGCCGCCCATTTCCGTTATCAGAAGTTCCGCATTCGACGGATCTTTCTCGATTTTCTGGCGCAGGCGGTAGATGTGCGTTTCCAGCGTGTGCGTGGTGACGCCGGCGTTGTAGCCCCACACCTCGTGCAGCAGGACCTCGCGCGTCACTACTTTTTCGTTGGCGCGATAGAGGAATTTCAGGATCGAGGATTCCTTCTCCGTCAGGCGCACCTTGCCGCCCCTCTCGTCGACCAGCATCTTGGCGGCCGGCTTGAAGGTGTAGGGCCCGATCGTGAAGACGGCGTCCTCGCTCTGCTCGTGTTGGCGCAGTTGTGCCCGGATGCGGGCCAGCAACACGGCGAACTTGAAGGGTTTCGTCACGTAATCGTTGGCGCCGGCATCGAGCCCGAGAATCACGTCTGAATCGGCAGTGTTGCCCGTCAGCATGATGATCGGGCATTTCAGCCCGCTCTTGCGCATGATCTTGCAGGCCTCGCGGCCGTCCATGTCGGGCAGGCCGACATCGAGAATGATCAAGTCCAGCCGCTCCTTCTTGGCGACTTCGATCCCCTGCGCCGCCGTTCCCGCGGTCTGGATCTCGAACTCGTCGTGCAGGGCGAGTTGATCGCTCAACGAATCGCGCAATTCGTTGTCGTCGTCGACCAGCAGGATCGTGCGTGCAGTGCTCATGGACGGAACTCTTTATGAGGTTTGGTGGCATTATTGTATCACCAGCGAACCGATCGCCAAAGCCCTTGTCCCGCGGGACACAGGCCGGCGCCGATGCCACGACCGACACTGCGCATGAAACGAGCAAAGCACGCCGCATCGCGCCGCCATCAGCGGCCAGTCCTTCTCAGCGTCCGGAGCCTAAGTCCGGCCGCAACAGAGGGGCACGTCCGGCTGGGAACGCGCATGTGGCGGTGTGCACTCGGGCGCACAGGGCGACACGGGCGCAAGCGGGAGGGCGATGGCGCCACCCCCGTCGGCCGATGGCGGTTACTGGATGTCCTTTATCGCGCGGATCGGGTGAGCCGCCCGCGAACGGCACTTCCCGTGCGGGCGATCCGCGCCGAAGACGGGTGGTGCGATGCAGCCGGCGACCGCAACTACAACAGGCCTGTCACGCATCCTTATCCCGCCAGCGCCGAACGCCTGTGGCGCCCGGATGCGCTCTACGATCTCGTCGTCGTGCTCGACTACAACGTACGGCGCAGGGTGCGCGGCCGCGGCAGCGCCATCTTCATGCATGTTGCGCGCCCCGGCTACGCCCCGACCGAAGGCTGCATAGCCTTGTCAGAGCGCGATATGCGCAACATTCTGGTGCACCTGCGGCGGCCAGCGGTCGTGAGCATCGACGAATAGTCCATCTGTGGAGAGAGAGAGGCCATGAGCCGTATCGGATTTCTCGGGGTTGGTCGCATGGGGCTCGGCATGGCGACCTGCCTCATTCGGGCCGGACACGACGTTACCGTGTGGAATCGCTCCCCAGCCAAGGCGCAGGCCGCGGTGGCGGCGGGCGCGCGATTGGCCGCTACGCCGGCGCAGGCCGCCCAGGATGCCGATGCGGTGTTCGCGATGCTGGCGGACGATCCCGCCTCACGCGATGTCTGGCTCGGTGCGCATGGCGCCATGGACGTGATGCGGCCGGGTACGTTCGCCATCGAGTGCTCGACCCTGACCCGGCCTCATGTGCTGGACGTAGCCGCGGAAGCTGCGCGCAAGGGGCTGCGCTACATAGACTGCCCTGTGACAGGGCGGCCCGACGCAGCCGCCGCCGGCAACCTGACGATGCTGGTCGGCGCCGAACAGCGGGATCTCGACGATCTGCGGCCGCTGCTGGGGGCACTTGGTCCCACGATCCGCCACTTCGGGCCGATCGGCTCGGGCACGGCCTACAAGTTGATGATCAATCTGATGGGCGCGGTGCAGATCGCGGCATTGGCGGAAGGCATCGCCTTCGCGGAAAAGCTCGGGCTCGACAAGGATGCAGTCGTGGCCGCCATCGAGGATAGTGCCGCAGCGAGCCGCCAGGTGGTCTATCACGCGCGACGCATGGCGAACCGGCAGTTCGAGGACACGACCTTCACGGCCGCGCTCCGTCACAAGGACGCCGCCTATGCGCTGGAACTGGCCGAGGACGTGCAGGCTGCGGCCCCACTGGGCTTTGCTGCGCTCGAATGGTTCGCTTCGACCAAGCTTCTGGATGACGAGGCGGACGAGGGGCGCGTGGTCGACGTCGTCAGCGCGCGTTGCGCGGGCTGCACGGAGTAGCGGGGCCGGGCCGCGGTCACCCATGCTCCACGAGCTTCAGCCCCACGATGGCCGCGATCAGGACCGCCAGCAGCAACAGGCGCGCGGCCGTGGCGGCCTCGTCATAGAGCGCGATGCCGATCAGGACGGTGCCGGCGGCCCCGATGCCGGTCCAGACGGCGTAGGCGGTGCCGAGCGGTATGGTTCGCATGGCCGCGATCAGTAGACCAAAGCTCAGGCTCGAGGAAACCAGGAAGGCGATCAGGGGCCAAGGCTTCGGCGGCCAGCCCAGATAGCGCATCGAGGTCGTGAAGCCGATTTCGAAGACCCCGGCCAGCATCAGATAGACCCACCCCATCGTAACCGCTCGCCCTACTTGCTGCTGTCCAGGCTTTCGACGACGAGATTGCCGTTGGTGTAGACGCAGATCTCGGCGGCAATCGCCATGGCCTTGCGGGCGATGTCCTCGGCGCTCATGTCGGTGTCGATGAGCGCGCGGGCGGCGGCCAGAGCATAGTTGCCCCCCGAGCCGATGCCCATGACGTCACGCTCGGGCTCGAGCACGTCGCCCGTGCCGGTCAGGACGAGCGATTGCTGGCGGTCGGCGACGATCATCATCGCTTCGAGGCGGCGCAGGAAGCGGTCGGTGCGCCAGTCCTTGGCCAATTCGACGGCGGCGCGCGTGAGTTGTCCCGGATACTGCTCGAGCTTGGCTTCCAGGCGCTCGAACAAGGTGAAGGCGTCGGCCGTGGCGCCGGCAAAACCGCCGATGACGTCGCCGCGGCCGAGCGAGCGCACCTTGCGCGCATTGCCCTTGATGACCGTGGCGCCCAGGCTCACCTGACCGTCGCCGGCAACGACGACGCGACCGCCCTTGCGGACCGTGAGAATCGTGGTGCCGTGCCAGGAGGTGGCTTGGGCATGACCGGGATCGAGCATGCTGCTCATGGCGGCTCCTCTTACGTGTCCGTGCGTGAACGTGGCGATGCGCCCGTCTGGCCATGCGGCGACCAAGCTGATAAAGGCTGCCGCATCGGCCAGCAAGAAGCGAGGGGCCAGCCCGTGTCAAGAATTGCGACCATCGAGCGGAATACGAAGGAGACGCAGATCAAGGCCACCGTCGATCTCGACGGGACCGGGGTCTCCCGGATCGCGACCGGCATCGGGTTCCTCGACCACATGCTCGAGCAGCTCTCACGGCACGGCCTGATCGACATCGAGCTGGAAGCCAAGGGCGACCTGCACATCGATTTCCACCACACGGCCGAAGACTGCGGGATCGTGCTGGGCCAAGCGGTGGCCAAGGCGCTCGGCGACAAGACGGGCATCACGCGCTACGCGTCGCTGCACCTGCCCATGGACGAGACGCTGACGCGCGTGGCGATCGACGTTTCGGGACGTCCCTACCTGATCTGGAAGGTCGACTTCTCCCGGCCCAAGATCGGCGACATGGACACCGAGCTGTTTCGCGAGTGGTTCCAGGCCTTCGCGCAGAACGCAGGCATCACGCTGCACGTCGAAACGCTCTATGGCGAGAACAACCATCACATCGCGGAGACGTGCTACAAAGGCTTGGCGCGCGCGCTGCGCGAGGCCGTAGCGGTCGATCCGCGCCAGGCGGGCCGCGTTCCCTCGACCAAGGGCACGCTGACGGGCTGAGGTCGCCCTCCTCCCTGGCAGCGTATTCGAAAGAGCTTCCCGATGAAGAGCTTTACCGTGTTCGAGCCCCCCGCTGCGCCAGCCGACAGGCTCGACCGGGCCGAGGCGATGGTGTTCGTCAAGGAAGGGTTCTCCTGGTCGGCCGCCTTCCTGACGCCGTTCTGGCTGCCGATGAACGGGCTGTGGATCGAGTTGCTGGTCTATCTGGCGCTGGTCGGCGGCCTCGAAGCGGTGCTGCACACGCTCGGCATCAATCAAGGTGCCATCTCCACGCTGATCCTTGCGGTGCACATCATCATCGGCTTCGAAGCCGATACGCTCAGGCGCTGGAAACTGGCGCGCGCGGGATGGCGGATGGTCGGCAGTGTGGCCGGCTCGCGTCTCGTCGACTGCGAGCGGCGCTTCTTCGAGGCGTGGCTTCCGCAGCAGCCGCTCGTGACGCCCGACAGCTTCACCACGTCACGTTTTGCTGCGCAAAGCGACGTGGCATTACAGTCGACGTCGTCGGCCGTCCCGCCCGTTGCGCCAGGCGGGCGACGCGAACGCAGATCCGGCTGGCGCAGCGCATTTGGCATTGGTTCACGAGGCTGACGCATCCATGCAGACGGTCGCCATCATCGACTATGGCTCGGGCAACCTGCACTCGGCCGCGAAGGCATTCGAGCGCGCCGCCACCGACAGCGGCATTGCGGCGAAGATCCTCGTCACATCGGACGCGAAAGACGTCGAACAGGCGGATCGCGTGGTGCTTCCCGGCGTCGGCGCCTTTGCCGACTGCAAACGCGGGCTCGATGCCGTCCCAGGCATGCGGCAAGCGCTCGAAAAGGTCGTTCACTACGAGGGGCGGCCGTTCCTGGGCATCTGCGTCGGCATGCAGCTCATGGCCGACCGGGGCCTCGAGCACGAGGTGACGGAGGGACTGGGGTGGATCCCCGGCGAGGTTCGCGCCCTTCAACCCGGGGATCCTTCACTCAAGATCCCGCACATGGGCTGGAACACGCTCTACCAGCGCCGTCCGCACGCCCTGCTCGATGGCCTGCCGACCGGGCCGGATGGGCTGCATGCCTACTTCGTGCACTCATACCAACTCTATCCAGACGACCGTGACCTCGTGATCGCCGAGACCGACTATGGCGGGCCGGTCACGGCGATCGTGGGACGCGACAACTTCGCTGGTACGCAATTCCACCCCGAGAAGAGCCAGAAACTGGGCCTCGGGCTGATCGCAAACTTCCTCAGCTGGCGGCCATGATGCGCTCGCGCCGAGCGGGCAACTTGGGTGCGGGAGGAATGATCTCCATGGTGCCCCGGAAGGCCACCACGTTGTTCTCTACGGACTCGTAGGGCTGGGCGCCGCGTCGCGGGCGAAACCAGCGCAGACCGGTGTTGACCATCGCGCCGTCGCCGCGCGTCTCCTGGATCAGCAGGCCGTCGTCCATATCGAGGAGCTGGCTCAGCCGGACCTCGATCTCGCGCTGCGTCGCATCGCTGCGCACGTACCAGACGTTGTCGAGGGGGCGCGCCCAAGCCTCGCCGAGGCTCATGATGGCGTCGGCGATGTACGTGCGGTTCAGCGAGGGATGAGCGAGATCGTAGGAGACGAGGAAGGTGCGCATCGGGGTTCTCGTGGGGCGGCGAGAGGGGGGCTGATGCATCCGCCTCTGTGGCGGTGCGGCGGAACACGCTGTCACTCAGAACGTAGTGAGAACATGCCCCGATTCGCGGATTAGTTCAAGCAATGTTCTTTTATTGTTTCGCAATTGAGAACGCACGGTCTCGATCAGAACTCGAAGGACGACTGGCCCTCAGGCACCGCATCCGGCTTGTTTCTGGGGATGCGGCGATAGCCGAACAGCGTGCGGTCGGTCAGCGTGGGAAAGCGTTCCTCGAACACCTTGCGCGCCTTTTCGCGGGAGCCGGGGAATCGCTCACCCCACCAGACTTCATAGAGGCGCCGCGAGTCGCAGCCATAGCGCGCGACCAGATCCTTCTGGCGGATCCGGAGCCAGCGGGCGATCCAGATGTCGATCGCGTCGGACTCGGTCAGATGCCGCGCAGCACCTTGCCGCGGCAAATCCAAGCTGGACGCATGCTCCTCGATCACCACGCGACTTGACCCATATTCGATGTTTGTTCCATTGATGCACTGGAAATCCAGCAAACACAAGGCGAGCGCCCGTAGCGCTTGCGGCAAACGGCAAAGGGCCCACTCGTGATCCTGTTTCCGGCGATCGACCTCAAGGACGGCAAGTGCGTCCGCCTGAAGCTCGGCGAGATGAGCGACGCGACGATCTTCAACGACGATCCCGCCGACCAGGCGGCCAAGTTCGAGGCACAGGGTTTCACCCACCTGCACGTCGTCGATCTCAACGGCGCGTTCGCGGGCACGCCCGTCAACGGCGCGGCCGTGGACGCCATCCTGAAGGCCGTGCGGATGCCCGTGCAGCTGGGTGGCGGCATCCGCGACATGGCGACAGTGGAAACGTGGCTCGGCAAGGGCATCCGGCGCGTCATTCTCGGCACGGCCGCGGTTCGTGATCCCGACTTCGTGCGGACGGCCTGTCGTGCCTTCCCGGGGCAGGTGGCCGTGGGCATCGATGCGAAGGGCGGACGTGTGGCGGTCGCAGGCTGGGCGGAGGCGTCGGATCTTGCCGCTGTCGACCTGGCGCGCCGTTTCGAGGATGCGGGCGTCGCGGCGATCATCTTCACCGACATCGATCGCGACGGCGTTCTCAAGGGGTTGAACCTGCCAGCGACACTCGAGCTGGCGCGCGCGATTTCGATCCCCGTCATCGCGTCGGGAGGCCTTGCCTCGCTCGACGACGTGAAAGCGCTGCTAGAGCCCGAATGCGCCATCCTCGAAGGTGCGATCACGGGCCGGGCGCTTTACGACGGGCGGCTCGATCCGCAAGAGGCGCTGGCGCTGATCGCTGGTCGGAGCTGACCTCCGCGCGGCGCGGCCTGTCCGGGAGATCGGTACGCCTGGGAAAAGTGTGCGTGGCGGACCCAATACGATGCCGATCAGGAGCTTCGGGGTCCGCCACGCGATTGCCGCCGAGGTACGCGACACACACCGTCACGGCGACGTCCGAAATCTACTCGGGCAGACCTTACCATTCGGCAAAGATCGGCACTCAATCCTGAGAACAAATACCTATCGGTCACGCGACATTTAGTCCGCCCGCCACCCAGCGGCGCAGAAAAATATCGAGCCAGTCGTGGACACGCGGCGCTTCCATCAAATGCGTCTCGACCTGCTCGCGCCGCGGGCGCGCACCGCGCATGAGAAGGCGCATCGGGTTCGAGCCGGACCAGCGGTTGACCTGGGAGAATGTGATTTCCGGGTGGAACTGGACGCCCACGGCAGCCGGTCCGTAGATGAAGGCCTGGTTGGGATAATGGCCGCGAGAGGTGGCCAGCAGCTTGCCGCCAGCCGGCACATCGAAGCCCTCGCGATGCCACTGGAAGACGCGGGACGGAAGTGGTCCGAGGACATGGCCGTGGTCCGTCGCCTCGACGGGGTGATAACCGATCTCTACAGTGCCGTGGCAGCAGTGATCGACGCGCGCACCCAGGTGATGGGCCAGCATCTGCGCGCCGAGGCAGATCCCCAGGAATGGCTTCTTCTCCTTCAGTGCGACGCGGATCCATTCCACCTCGCGGCGAATGTGAGGCAGGGGGTCGTTGGCGCTCTGCGGCCCGCCGAAAATAACGGCACCACAGTGCCCCGCGAGCGTCTCCGGCAGGTCCTGGCCATCGTAGGGACGGCGGATGTCGATGGGATAGCCGTGCGTGCGAAACCACTGGCCGACGTGGCCTGGATTGGAATGGGCCTGATGCACCACGATCAAGACCGGCTTCCGGTCGGCCGGGAGTGGCGAGCGGATGTTGCCGGGCGCTGCAACGTCCAGTTCGTCGATATCAGCCGTGGCGTCGAGCATTGTGCGTTCTCCGCTCCCTCGGTTCGAGCAGCCAGCCGACAAGCGGCACGACCAGGCGGTGTGGCAGGATGCGCATGAAGACGAGCATCAAGCTGTTCACGACGCCCGGCGCGACGGCCCGCAGGCCCAGCCGGTGAGCAAGCAAAGCCCATGCCGCAACCGTCGATGGTTTCGATTGCAGCAGAAGACGACGATAGATAGCCGATTCAGCATGCATTTTGGAATGGAATCGGGTCTCCACCGGCCCCGGCGCGACGACCGTTACGCGCACGCCGGTTCCCGCCACCTCGGCCGCTGCCGCCTCGCTGAGCGAAATGACGTAGCTCTTGCTGGCGTAATAGGCAGCTTGATAGGGACCGGGGATATAGCCACCCAGCGAGGCAATATTGAGGACGCCGCCCGCGCCGCGCGCGACCATTCCGGCCAGAACGTGCCGCATCAGGCGCGTCACGGCCACCACGTTGAGGGCGAGGAGCGCGCCGAGTTCATCCGGTGGCGCCTCGTGAAAAGCGCCCGAGCTGCCGACGCCTGCCGAATTGACGAGCAGGTCGGGATGACCATCCATTGCTGCCAATTTGGCGTCGAGGACGGCGAGGGCATCCGGCTGCGTGATGTCGAGCGCCAGCGTCTCGATAGTGCCGCCGCTGGCAGCCGCGATCTCGCTGGCGACGGCTTCGAGCCGTGCGCCGTCACGGGCCACCAGCAGGATCGTGCGCCCCGGCTTCGCCAGTCGCTCGGCGATGGCGCGGCCGATGCCTTCCGATCCTCCCGTGACGATGGCGATCGGCCGTGTCGACGTGGCCACCTGCACTTGCCTTTTCATTCCTGAACCGCGGGACTACGGGGTTGCCACTCGTAAGGTGGCATCTTCTACACGATCTACATGCGCTTGCGCGTGCATCGCAATTATACTCTAATGCGCATATTCTCCTCTTATACGGCCTCGCGATTATTGACAAATTATACGCTATTGCGTATTGCGCTTTGATGGATCATCCCGCACGCACACCCAGGCAAATCGGGGCCGCCATCCGTCGCGCACGCCGCCAGAGCGGTCTTACCCAATCTGCGCTCGGTCAGCGCATGCATGCAAGACAAGCCACCGTCTCGAAGCTCGAAGCCGGCGAACCTGCGACGCAGATCAAGACCCTCATGGACGCTCTTGCGGCTCTCAATCTTGAGATGGTCATTCGCCCCCGTACGACGGCGAGCGATGACATCGAGGATTCGTTCTGATGGCGCGCTGCCCCGCGCATCAACCGCTTGCCGTCCATCTCAATGGTCGCCTGGTCGGCCGCTTCCGGCGCGACATGGGCCGGGACCTGTGATCGACTGCCCCGATCGGTAGGCGATCGCCTACTTTTCACGTGTGTAGGTGAAAACCTACATTGATCGAATGTTTGCGATCGCTTACATTGGCAAATGTCGGCAAACGCTTACATGATGGAAATCCATGCATATTCGCCGCCCCCAGGACATCGGCGCGCTTGTTCGCTCAGCGCGAACCGCCAAGGGACTCAACCAGCAGCAGCTGGCGGATCGGCTTGGCGTGTCCCGATGGTGGGTGAACGAGCTCGAAGGCGGCAAGGCAACGGCGCGCATGGACTTGGTATTGCGCGCCCTCAACGAGCTCGACATCACGCTTGCGGCATATGTGAGTGGCGAGACGCCGCCTGAAAATATCTCGGACCGCTCGCCGCCCGACCTCGTCGATATCGATGCCATCGCCGATACCGGCCTCGATATTGAGGGCCCAACCTCACGTCCCGTCAGACACCGCCGATGAGCGACAAGCAATTGACCGTCCTGATCGACAACTTGGCCGTTGGCACGCTGCAACGGCTGCGCGACGGTCGGCTCCGCTTCGACTATGACGAGGACTACCGCAGAAGCTCGAGCGCCATCCCGTTGTCGCTCTCCATGCCGCTTGTCGCTCCCACACATGACAATCGCGCCGTCGCTCCGTTTCTCTGGGGCCTCCTCCCCGACAATGACGACACGCTCAATCAATGGGGCAGGCAGTTCGGGGTGAGCCCCCGCAATCCGTTCGCGCTGATCACCCATGTCGGTGAGGATCTACAAGGTGCCGTACAGATCGTGCCGCCGGAAAAGGTCGACGACCTCAAGCAGCGCGAGGGCATCACTTATCTCTCGCGCGAGGTGCTCGCCGGGAAGTTCGAGGAGCTGCTCCGCCATCCCGGCGCAACCCAGTTCACCGCCGACGGCGGCCAATTCAGCCTCGCTGGCGCACAGCGCAAGAAGGCACTCACTCTCGTGCGCGGAAAATGGTACGAGCCGCGCGGACGCACGCCCACCACGCATATCTTGAAGCCACCGATCCCGGGCCTTGCCGGCCAGATCGAGAACGAGATGTTCTGCGTCCGGCTCGCACCGCGCGTGCGGCTACCCGCCCCCAAATGCTGGACCGAGCAATTCGGCGCCCTCAGCGTCGTTGTCATCGAGCGTTACGATCGCCGCCGGCTCTCCGGCCGCAAACTCCTGCCGATCGACGAGCCCGGAGGGACGGTGCACCGCGTCCATCAGGAAGACTGCTGCCAGGCGCTCAAGGTCGATCCGCGCAACAAGTATGAGCGCGACGGCGGTCCCGGCATGAAGGCCATCCTTGATTTGCTCTCCGGTTCGAGCCGACCAGCTGAGGATCGCGACCGCTTCATGCGCGCCTCAGCCTATAACTTCGTGATCGGCGGCTCTGACGCGCACGGCAAGAATTACGGTCTCCTGCTCGGCGCGGGAGGCCGATTCCGCTTAGCACCGCTCTATGACATCGCTAGCTGGCTTCCCTATTCCACCAACAAGAAGCAGGACAAGCTCGCCACGTCCGTCGATGGCAAAACCCGCTTTGACCAGATCATGCCGCGCCACTGGGAGGCGGAGGCGCGCAAGGCCAACTACGATCCTGTTCGGGCGGTCGCCCATGTGCGCGACCTTGTTGCAATCATTCCCGATCAGGCGCGCGCCCTTCTTGAGACCTGTGTGGCCGAAGGCTCCGCGACGGATGACATGCGCACCGTGGTCGACCTGATTATCGGGCGCTGCAGCGAACTTGCACGCATCTATGGCGCCGAAGTGATGGCCGGCGAACAGGGCAGCCAGCCCGGATCGTAGACGTCCGTGCTTGGAGTCGCTGCAACCACGTCCCGTTGACGCTACTTCCCGACAAGAGCGCTGTCACCAAGGTCCGCAAACCCCGTATGTAGCCGAAGCTCGAAAGCTGAACGACGCCATCTTCGCAGCCCTTGCGGACGCACACCGGCCCATGCGTTAAGCAAGGCCGATTTTCTACCCCGAAACCACAATTGGCTACTTGTGCAAATCTCTGAACCTGCTTGGTGCGGACGGCGGGACTCGAACCCGCACGATGTTGCCATCTCGAGATTTTAAGTCTCGTGTGTCTACCATTCCACCACGTCCGCGGGGGTCTCGATGAGGCGAGCAACGGGCGCGACACGGCAAAGCCTGCGGATGGTTCTCGCCCGGACGACGACCCGGATGCAACGACCGGTACGTTTCGGGGAAGCCATCGTCAAGCCGTGTCGGGGCGCCTACCCCGCAGATCAGAGCGGCGTTCCCTTGCCGTTCGGTGCGGGCGCCTTGCCCTTGTCGGCACCGCTGCCGGCGTCGGGACTGCCCTCCTCCATCGACTTCAGCTTGTCGCGGAACTTCTTGATCATGCGCTCGACGTAGTTCAGGGCCTTGTCGACATCTTCTTCCGTCGGCAGCGTCATTTTGGGCTTGCGGTCGGCCTGCGACTGATCGAGCGCATCCTCGAGCCGCTTCACGTCGGCCTTGAGCTGCTTGTTCTCGGCCTCGAGCTGCTCCAATTTCCTGGTTGCGGCCCTGTCGTCCTCAACGGGGTTGCAGGTAACGGTGCCGCCCGTCTGCGTGCACAGGGACATCGCGCCCGTTTCGGTATCCATGCGCAACGTGCCGCCCTCGATCGCCTGAAGGACGTAGCGGCCGGGCTTGCCCCCGTCGCCGGGCGCGGCTGCGAAGGCCGGCGCCGCCAGGCACATCACTGTTCCCAAGACGGCAACCTCGAGCGAGCGACGCATCTCCAACTCCTTGTCTTGACGTAGTCTTTTCCGGCGGATCGCCTATCGACGACCCAGGCCGCGCCCCCGCGCCCCACCCCTCGATATGGGATGACCAGGGCGTTCCTCCAAGGCCGCCGCCCCGGACGGCACGCCCGGCCCGCCGGTCAAATCGTAACGCCGCTTAACCTATCATTTACGTGGGCCTGCGAAGGTGTAGGAAGCCGCTTCGAATTCACTGTGCCGCGTCGAAGGGGTCAATGCGCTATCTCGTCGGCACGCCCGTGTCTCGGACTGGACCCGAAACACTCGCACAGAGATCCACTCTCTTCCGCCGACCTGACGTGCGCTCGAGATTGCGTTGTTCGAGGGACGGGGAAGAAGAACATGGGGTCGAAGGACCAGCCGCAGGCAGAGAATGAGCGTAGCGGCGCCGACGCCGGGATCGGCACACTAGGCTGCCGCGCAGATGAACTGCGCAATTATCTCTTCCATCTTTCGGATCAGATCGCCGACGCCGACCGCCGGCACACCGAGACATTGCAGGACATGCGCGATCGCCTCGCGCGTCTCAGTGGGCAGGCCCAGGCCCTCAAGGGGTCCGTTCCCCAGGAACTGGAGGCGGGCCTGGAACGTGTCGAGGCCGGCGCCGACGCCCTCGCCTCGCGCATCGATGCACACGAAGCGCGGCGGCACACGTCCGCAGAACCGCCGCCGGCCCTGCGATCGGCCGTGCCTGCCGATACGCAAAAGGATTACGACCACGGCCACGGCTGGAGCCAGCCCGCGTCGCCAGCGTCGGCCATGGATGCCGATCTCGAGCCCTGGGATCTCCAGAGCGCCGACGAGCTTTCCCGCGCCTACGAGGCCACCGACATTGCGCTGCCCGTCACGCCTGCGAGCGCTCACGATGCCGCAACATCCGCGGCACCTGCCAAGCCGGAGCCCGCCATGTTCGCCAACGCCAAGCCCCAAGCGCCGATGCAGCAGGTGTCCGCCGCGGCCATGATGGTCGCCGAACAGCGGCAGACGGACGAAGAGCATCGCCGGTGGCTGGAGGACAAGCTGAGCGAGGTGGCGACGCGCGTCGAGCAATCGCTGCTGCAGTTGCGGCCCGGGCAGTCGCTCGACGACCTGAGCGAGCGTTTCGACCAGCTCGAGGAACGGTGGTCGAACGCCCTCACGGACGTGGCGACGCGCGAGGACGTCGGCAGCCTGCGTCTGCTGGAAGAGCACATCGTGGAACTGTCCGCCCGCATCGAGGGCGCCCATGAGCAACTCGCGCGGCTCGATGCGATCGAGGGCCAGATCTCCGACCTCGGCCAAAAGCTGAGCGATGACGAAGTCGTGCGGCTGTTCGGCAGCCTCGTGCCCTCGGAAGAGGATCTCGTGCGCTTCGCAGAATCTGCGGCGATTTCCGCTGCCGAGCGCGCCGTCAACGAATCTGCGGCCGCCCTGGCGGGAACGATGCCCGCCGGCGGCCACGCCACCGCCGCTGCCAGCCTCGATACCGAAGCCCTGATCCCCACGCTCGTCGAAGCGACGCGGGACGCATCGAACGAGCGGCTCAACTCACTCGAGAACTTGCTGCAGGGCTACATCGACGAGGGCCGCAAGGGTTCGAGCGATACGGCCGATGCGCTGGAGACGATCCAGCACGCACTTCAGCACATGCTGGACCGGCTCGAGACGTTCGAGGCGAAGCAGGCGGAGCTGGCCGAGAAGAGCGCGCAGCAGGCGACCGCGAACAATCGCCCGCGCGCCGAGCCGAACTTGGCGGCAGGTGCAGGGCACCCGATGGCAGCCCCCGTGGCGCCAGGCGACGACCTCAATGTGGCGGCTGTTCGTGCCGCAGCGCGTGCGGCTGCCGCAGGCGCGGCCAATCGCCGGCAGGCGCCCGCCGGCGCAAGCATGCGGCCGACCGCCAGCAGCGCCATGTTCTCGAATGGTAGCGACGACGATGTGATCGTGGCCGCCCGCGGTACCGCTGCCGAAGGCCCGCCGCTGCGCCGGCCGATCGAGCGGCCGCAGATGCCGCCGGATCCCCCGAAGGGCCGTGCCGGCGACGCGTCGCCCAGCCTCCGCGAGCGGTTCTTCGGTGGCAGCGGCAGCGAAAAGGGCGCCAGCAGCCGCGCCGGCCTCCTGCTGGTCCCGAGCTTCGTCCTGGCACTCGTCCTCGCCGGCTACTACTTCGTCATCAGCCCGAAGAAGCGCGCCGCGCAGTCGGCGGCAGCCCGCATCGAGCGGATGGCCCCGCCGGCGTCCAATTCCAAGGCGAAACCGCCGGTCATCGACAACAAGGAAATGCCGAAGCCGGCCAACGGCACCCCAGCGGCGCCGAACAAGCAGAGCCAGCTCGATGGCAGCCAGCTGCCCAACCAATCCGCCGACGCCCGTGACGCGGCCGAGGCGGCCGAGGCGGCGAGCGGCGTACGTCTGGCGAGCTCCGGCATCGCCATCCAGCACGATGCCCGGGAACTTTCCGAAGAAGAGCTGATCCGAGCGCGTGAGCGGGTTCGCATCGCGCAGCTGTCCGAGCAGGCCGCACAAAACGCGGCGGCGACGTCGGCGCAGAGCAGCGTGCCGCCCAGCGGCGTCATCGCCGACATGCACCGCACGTCGGCGAGCTTCGACACGCAACCGGCGCCGGCCGCAGCGCAGGAGCGGCGTACCCTGGAGCTGCCCCCCGCCATCATCGGCCCGATGTCGCTGCGCCTGGCTGCCGCCAAAGGCGATCCCTCCGCCCAGCTCGAGATCGCGGCCCGCTTCGCCGAAGGCAAGGGCGTGAAGCAGGACTTCACCGCGGCTGCCAACTGGTATCAGCGCGCTGCAGCACAGGGCGTGCCCGTGGCCCAGTACAGGCTCGGAGCACTCTACGAGCGGGGCCTGGGCGTGAAGACGGACGCGGGCCGGGCCCGCATCTGGTACAAGCGCGCGGCCGAGCACGGCAACGTCAAGGCCATGCACAACCTCGCCGTGCTGAGCGCCAACCGGAGCAATGGCGACGCCGACTATCCCACGGCGGCGCAGTGGTTCTCCGAGGCGGCCGATCATGGCCTGGCCGACAGCCAGTACAATCTCGGCGTCCTGCACGAGAGCGGCCTGGGCGTGCCGAAGAACCTCGTCGCCGCCTACAAGTGGTACTCGATCGCAGCAAAGCGTGGCGACAAGGAAGCCGCCCGCCGCCGCGACCATCTGCGGACCAACCTCGACGCCAACGGCCTGATCCAGGCGGAGAAGGCCATCCGGGCGTGGCATCCCCGCACGATCAACCGGGACGCCAACGATGCCGTCGTGGCCGGCGACACCTGGAAGCGCCGGACGGCGCAGGCCACGACGCGCGAGTGATCGCCGACCCGCGATGGCCGCCGTCTTCGAGCCTCCAGGCGCCGACATGGCGGCTGGAGGCTTGTCGCCGCCGCGGGATCGTCCCCTGGATCGTCTTGCATTCGCCGAACATTAGTGCGCCAATCACAACAGGGAGGAGGGAAGCTCCCAGCACACGTTCCCCAGTGCGAGCGGGCCAGTGCCAGCGGGCTTCCCAGCGCAGTCGGACATCACGTCATGTGCCCGTCACATCGGTGGTCGCGGAAATCCAGGGTCCTCGCCCGGGTCGAGAGGGCACCGAGTTGGGCGCCAGGTGCCCGCACATCCGCATCGATCCTTGCCGCCGCGCCGCGCGACCTTTATTCCCTGCTCTCACGGAGAGGGGGTTGAGCGATGCGCCGGGCAGGTTGGACGACGAAACGCGGTTTGTCGGGATTGGCCTTGATCCTGCTCGCGATGACGCTCGTTCTCCCCGGCATTGCCGACGCCCAGCAAAGGCGCCGACCGCAGCGCGCGACACCGCTTCCCGTTCCCGAGCGCATCCTGCCGTCCAAGCCCGCCGATCCGGCCGACCCGGAGGCCAAGCTGCCCCGTGAAACGGTGCAGGCCGACATCTCGACGCGGCGCATCGCGATCACATCGAGTTTCTCGGGCACGGAAATCGTCGTGTTCGGCGCCGTCGACAACAGCCGCCAGAAAAGCGCCGAGGCCGGTCTCTACGATATCGTCATCGTACTGGTGGGAACGCCGACCCGCCTCGTTGCGCGTCAAAAGAGCCGCGTCGCCGGCGTCTGGCTCAATACCGACCAGATGCGGTTCGCGAGCGTGCCCAGCTTCTACGCGATCGTCTCGACCCGGCCCGTCGACGAGATTTCGACCGAAGAAGTGCTGAAGTCGACAGGGATCGGCTTCGACTTCGCGCCAATGACGCTCGAAAAGGGGCAGGAGAAGGGGCGCTCGGCTGCGGACATCAAAGGCTTCCGCGACGCCATCGTGCGCTTGAAGCAGAAGGATCGCTTGTTCAGCGAGGAGGAATATGGCGTCGCCTTCATCGGGCGCAGCCTGTTCCGCGCGGCGGTTACGCTGCCCGCGAACATCACGGTCGGCCCCTTCGAAACGCGCGTCTATCTGTTCCGGAACCAGGAACTCATTCACCAGTACAGCGCACGCCTGGACCTGGAGCGCGAGGGCATCGAGGATACACTCCATGCCTTCGCCTTCAGCTATCCGTTCTTCTACGGCCTGGCGACGGTTCTGATGGCGATCGGGTCGGGGCTCCTGGCCTCGTCGATCTTCCGCCGCGTCACCGGCTGACACCGGGCGCCGGCTCGACGCCGCCGCCCGATACGTTGCCAAGCCCCTGCCGTCAGGCCGCCACCTCCTTCTGGCTCGCCATCGCCTGCTCGGCGAGCTTGCCTGTCAATTCCGCGAGGTGGTCGAAGGAGGCGGTGTAACTCCCCACGCCCGCCGTCGCCGACCGCAGCTCGACGATCAGATCCTGCAGCTCCGACTCGGGAAGCTGGGCCTGCACCACGTCCCAGCCGGGCCATCCCTCCCGCGTGTCGAAGCCGAGGATCTGGCCCCGCCGCTGCGAGATCATGGCATTGACCTTGCTGGTGGCCTCGTTGGGAACGGCCACCTGCACCTTCATGATCGGTTCCAGCAGGACGGGATTGCACTTCGGCATGCCTTCGGACATGGCGAGCCGTCCGGCCTGCCGGAAGGCCATGTCGGAACTGTCGACCGAGTGATAGGAGCCATCCAGCAAGGTCACTTCGACGTCCACCACGGGGAACCCAAGCGGCCCTTCCAGCAGATAGTCCTTCACGCCCATCTCGACGGACGGAATGAACTGCTTTGGCACGACGCCGCCGTGGATCTTGTCGCCGAAGTTGAAACCCGAGCCACGCGGCAGCGGCTTGATATCCAGCACCACGTCGCCGAATTGCCCATGTCCGCCCGACTGCTTCTTGTGGCGACCGCGGATCTCGATCGCCTTGCGGATCGTCTCCTTGTAGGGGATCTGGCGCGGCCCCGTGATCGCCTCGATGGCGTACTTGCGGCGCAGGCGCTCGAGCGTCACGCGCAGATGCATCTCGCCCTGGCCCCAAAGCACCATCTGATGCGTTTCCTGGGCGTGATCCAGATGCAGGCTGGGATCCTCCTCGATGAGGCGGGTGATGGCGTTGGACAGCTTCACCTCGTCCTTGCGGTCCTTCAGCGAGAGCGAGATCCCGTAGACGGCAGGCGGCGGCGCGGCACCCTTGATCTGGACGATGCCCGACTTTTCCCCCGTCAGCGTCTCGCCTGTCTGCACCTTCTCGAGCCGGCCCAGCGCGACGGTGTCGCCCGCCTTCGCCGAGGTGCGCTTCTTCGCCTCCTGGCCCATCAGGCCGAACATGCCGGCGATGCGCTCTTCGCGGCCGTCACCGTAGACGGTCTGGCCATCGGCGAATTCCCCGGCAAGCACGCGGGCGACGGACATCTTGCCGCCGTGGGACGAATGGATGGTCTTGACCACGTAGGCTGCCGACCTGGCGTTCTCGAGCTTGAGGCGCTTGGCCGTCTCGGCGACGAACGGCGCTTCGTGCCGCAATGCCTTGAGCA
Source organism: Hyphomicrobiaceae bacterium (assembly GCA_041397775.1). Lineage (GTDB taxonomy): Bacteria > Pseudomonadota > Alphaproteobacteria > Rhizobiales > Hyphomicrobiaceae. The sequence goes on from JAWKWB010000011.1 coordinate 21,958, forward strand.
ACCGGACAATGCCGTTGCCGTTCTCGGCCGAACCGAGCAGGACCGGGCATATCAAGCCGGCCCGCAACTCCTTGCCCAGATCGTCGAAGACCCGGTCGCGCGGCGGCTCGAGATCGGACAGCAACTGCTCCATGAGCTCGTCGTCGTAATCGGCGAGCTGCTCCAGCATTTCGAAGCGCGCTTCTTTTTCGCGGTCCTTGATCGCGGACGGCATGGCGACGATCTCGGACGGCGCATGCTCGCGATAGACATAGGCGCGCTCGGACGCCAGATCGATGTAACCGGTGGCGATGCCGTTTTCCCAGATCGGGACCTGGCGCAGCACCAACGGCTTGGTGCTGGCCGGCTGCAACATCGGGATGATTTCGCGGACGGGGACGGAAAAGCTGTCGATCTTGTTGAGAAAGAGGAAGTGAGGAACGCCCAGATCCTCGACCTGCTTCAGGATGAGCTGCAGGGCGGGCACGCGCTTGGCATCGGGCTCGGTGACGACGACGACGGCGTCGCAGGCGGCCAAGACGGCGCTGCTTTCGTGCTGGAACTCGATGGAGCCGGGGCAATCGATGAAGGTGAAACGATCGTCGAGAAAATCCACGTCGACCACGTTCATCTCGACGCTCATGCCGTGGGCGCGGGCCTCTTCCGACCCGTCACCAACGGTATTGCGATCGGCGATGCGGCCTTGTCGCGTCAGACCTCCCGTGCGGGCCAGGATGGCCTCGAGCAGAGATGTCTTGCCGGAAAGATATGGGCCAACGATTGCGATGCAGCGGGCCGATCTGGCCGGCCCTCCATCGGCTTTTCCCATTGTGTCGCTCCCTTCCTGACCCGTCGGGACTTTTCCTCGACTGTGCCCCAGGCGTGCGCGATTACCGTCGCGCCCGCGCCTGGGTTTCATGGCGCGACCATGACAATGGTGGACCCGTATTCTCTGGAGTGCAAGGGGCCAGAGCGACGCGCGGCAGCGATGCGGCGACGCCCCGCATCGCCGCGGCGCATGCATTCGCCTGCGGCAACATTTTGCAGCCGCATTTGCCAATCAGGACACTTACTATTCCCGCGCTCGAATCCATGAGGGTGACATGTCACGTCCACTTGCCGCCATTCGCTGCCTCGCCATCGGCCTTGCCTTGCAAGCAGCCCTGGCGGCGTGCGCCATGGCACTCGAGGAGCACAAGGACGAGCGCGCGAAGATCAAGGCCTGCGAGGCGAGCCTGTGCGCGCTGGTCGTGAAGCGTACGCCAAGGGACGGCGCCTTCGCATGCAAGCTGTCCAAGACCTGGGCCAAGAACGACATCAAGAAGGGCTCGGCCTCCGGCAAGATCGGCTGGGGGTTCGGCGATGCGCGCTGCTCGGTCGACCTCAAGTTGTCGCGCGCGCAGATCGTGGAAGTGCTGACGTCTCCCAAGGCGACGCTCTACTTCCCCGAGCATGCCGTGACGTGCGACGTCGAACGGGACGGCTCGGTCACACCCGTCACGCTGCGCCTGGCACCGAAGGTCGAGTTCAAGAACGGCCGAGCGGCCAAGGCGTGGATCAATCTCAAGCACGTGGACGGGCCCGCGACACTCAAAGGGCTGGCGTTCACGGTGGCCAAGCTCGAAGACAGAATTGGCATATTTCACAAGCCCTTGATCAATGCCTTGAACAAGCAGCTGCATGAGAAGTGCCCGAAGGTGGCTTCGGCCAGATAGCCGGAGCGGGAGACGGGGTCCCGGCTTTGGCGGCAGCGCAGGATTTTCGCGCGATCCTGGTTCATCCTCCGTTCATCGGTTCTTAGATACCGAGCCCCATGGAGTTCCGTAAGCCGGACGAGCATGTTCACCGTCCCGGGGGGAAGGGGTTCGTGCTCGATCAAGCGCAAGTTACAGAAGACGCGATGCGCCGCCGGTGGCGTGACAGCGGGGCGCGACAGGACCTCATCATCGCGCTCGGCCTGTGCGGCCTGATGTGGCTTGCCGGCGTTTCCTTCTGGCTGTGGAACGGCGAGACCGTTCCCTGGGACTCCAAGAACCAGTTCTATGCGTTCTTCCGGTTCCTGTCGGACTCGCTGCACGCGGGGCGATCCTTCTTCTGGAATCCCTACCATTTCGGCGGCCACCCCGCGATCGCCGACCCTCAATCGCTGATCTTCTCGCCGCCCTTCCTGCTCTGGGCCTGGCTCGACCAGGAGCCGTCGATCCAGGCATTCGATATTCTCGTTTTCCTGCATGTCCTGGTCGGCGGCGCCGGCATCGTTCTCATGGGGTGGCGCGCGGGCTGGCCGACTGCGGCCTCGCTGCTGTCCGCGAGCCTGTACATGCTGGGCGGCGCCGCATCGGCGCGCCTGCAGCATACCGGGATCATCGTCTGCTATGCCCTGTTCCCGCCCGCGCTGCTGCTGCTCGAGATCGTGGTCGAACGCGGCTCGAAAGCTGCCGGCCTGGGGTTTGCCGTCGTCGCGTCGATGATCATACTCGGACGCAATCAAGTGGCGCTGATGCTCTGCCTCGTGCTCGCCGTGCTGGGCCTGCGCATGGTGTTCAGCGCACCGCACCCCCTCGCGCTGCTGCGCCAGCGGGCGGGCCTGCTGGCGGCGATCCTCATCGGCATCATCGCGATGACGGCGGTTCCCCTGCTGCTGACGATGCAGCTCGCCAAGCTCTCCAACCGGCCGACCGTCGCGCTGGCGGATGCGCTGCAAGCCTCGCTGCACCCGGCCAATCTGGCGTCGATGTTCGCCCCCAACGTGTTCGGCGCGCTCAACACCGATGGCAGCTACTGGGGGCCGGGCAGCACTACTGTTCCCGAAGTGTCGGCGACCGACGACTCGTTCAACTACATGTTCGTCGGCGTGGTGCCGGTCGTCCTGCTGTCGTGGCTGGGGATCGCGGGGCGTCGCCTGCTCGCGAAAGGCAACCGCGTCTGGCTGGTGCTGCTCACGGGCGCGCTGGCGTTCGCCGTCGGACGCTATACGCCGCTCTATGCCTTCGTCTTCGAGGATGTACCGGGCTTCTCCTATTTCCGCCGCCCGATCGATGCCGCCTTCATCGTCGACCTGGCAATCGCGATCATCAGCGGCGCCTTGCTGACCACATACGTTCGCGACGGCTTGCCCAAGGTCACCCGCTGGCCCGCCACCCTCGCGTTGGCCGTGATCGCTGCCGTCATGCTGGCGGCCATCGGCGTCGGCCGCATCTCGGGGCACGGCTGGGCCACCGCCGCCGCGCTGGCCAAGTCCGTGGTGATGATGGCGCTGGTCGTGGGCGTGCTCGCGGCCGGCCAGAGATACGCAGCCCGTTCCCCGGCGGCGATCGTCCTTGCGGTCATCGCCGTGGCCGAACTCATCCATTCCAACGCTGCCTCGCCACTCAATGCGCAGGCGCGCGCCGACTATCGCGTCATCGAGCAGGCGTCGGCCGAAGACGCGAAGGCGCTGGCGATCCTCGAGCGCGAAATCGAGCAGCGGCATCGCGATGGCGCGCGCCCCCGCGTCGAGATCATCGGCCTGGGCGGCCCGTGGCAGAACCTGTCCATGGTGCGCAAGCTCGAGGTCACGACCGGCTACAATCCGCTGCGGATCGGCATCTACGACCGCTACGTATCGCCGGGCGAAGCCAACGCCTTCTCCGACGAGCGCACCTTCCCCGCGACCTTCAGCGGCTACGATTGCGCGCTCGCGCGCGCCCTGGGCCTGGAATACGTCGTGCTGGACCGGCCTCTGGAGAAGCTGCCGCACCTGAAGAAGATCCCGCGCGCGGACGTGCTGCTCGCGGGTCCACGGATCTGGATCTATCGGCTAAAGGGCGCCGCGCCACGCGTCAAATTCGCCGCCAACATGGAAGTTGCGGATCTGGACCTCAGGATCGCGCGCGGCGACGTCGGCCGCGAGCCATCCGATGACGTCGCCGTCATCGACGACGAAACGCCGCCAAGCCGATTCCAGAACCCGCGGTCACGGTCGCAAGCGCGCGGCAAGGCGCGACTGGTGAGATGGGCGCCGGATCGCGTCGAGGTCGAGGCGGAGGCGCCGGTCGCAGGCGTCGTCGTGCTCAACGACATCTTCTATCCCGGCTGGATCGCGGAAGTGGACGGAAAGCCGAAGAACATCCTGCGCGCGGATGCGCTCTTCCGCGCCGTCGAGGTGACGGCCGGCCGGCATCGCATCGTGTTCCGGTTCGCGCCGCTGTCGCGCGCCAACCTGACGTCGGCCGTCAAGGGGCTGCTCGGCCGCGGCAGCGACGATCCCAATGCCGAGCCGAGCTACTGAGGCGATCGGCGCCCCTCACATTTCCGGCTCAGTCGAGGGCTGTTCCCGCGACCTGCACCCGGCGCATGTGGCGACTGTAGGGCCCCGCGTCGTGCACGGCCAAATGCTTGCACGCGCGGTTGTCCCAGAACACCACCGATCCCTTCTCCCAGCGAAAGCGGCATGTGAACTCCGGCCGATGGCCGTGGTTCAGGAGATAGTCGAGTAGCGGCTTGCTCTCCTCCTCGGTCATGCCTTCGAAGCAGTAGGTGTAGGAGTGATTGACGTAGAGAAGCTTGCGGCCGTTCTCGGGATGCGTGACCACGACGGGATGCAGCGAGACGGTCTCGCGCCAGTCGGCATCCTCGCGGACCTTGGTGGCCCGGTGCGCGTTCATATTGGCGCGCGGCCCCGCCACCTTGCGATCGGAATGGTAGGCGCGCAAACCACCGAGCATGCGCTTCATGCCGTCCGATAGCGCGTCATAGGCGGCGTACTGGCTGGCAAAGAGCGTATCGCCGCCAAATGGGGGCACGTCGATGGCATAGAGGATCGCTCCCATCGGCGGCTCGGCGACCATCGTGGTGTCGGCATGCCATTCCTCGCCGACGATCTTCTTGTCTCCAGGGGCGCGCTTGATCTCGACGATCTCGTTGTCCGCCCCCAGGCCCTTGTAATTGGGATGGATGAAGATTTCACCGAAGCGGCGCGCGAACGCCTTGTGTTGCTCGGCGTCGAAATTCTGGTCACGGAAGAAGATCACGCAATGGTCGAGCAAGGCCTTGCGGATGTCTGCGATCGTCGCGTCCGAGAGTTCCTGGGCCATGTCGACCCCGGAAATCTCTGCACCTATGTTGCCGGCAACGGGCCGGACCTCGATGCGTTCGTTTCTCATCTGGCGTCTCCTCACGTCCATGCGGACCAGCGATGATAGGAACGCCGCCGACCGGCGCGCAACTGCCTGCTTCGCCCACCCGCAAAGGCCGTCGCTGCCCCCGGCGCATGTCGCCGTCGCATTGATCGGGTATCGCAAACCTGCTTAGCTCTCCCCAAATTCGCACATGCGTTGCAGCGATCAACGAGGATGCCGTCCATGGCCGAGATGAAGAGCGACACCCCACGCGAAGAAATCGATGTTCTGAAGGCCGCGCGCGACTGGCTCGCGCGGGACGGGAAGGTGGCCATGGCCACCGTCGTCGACACCTGGGGCTCGGCGCCGGTCCCGGTCGGCGGCCAGATGGTCGTGGCGGCGGACGGACAGTTCCAGGGCTCGGTCTCGGGGGGCTGCATCGAGGGCGAGGTGATCGTCGAGGCCGAGGACATCCTGGCCACCGGCAAGCCCAAGACGCTGGTTTTCGGCGTTGCGGACGAGACGGCCTGGCGCGCGGGCCTGCCGTGCGGCGGGCAAGTCCAAGTGTTCGTGGAACGGCTCGACGCGCAGGGCATCGGCCCCAAGCTCCTCGAGCGGGCCATCGAAGCGCGGGACGGCCGGCAGGGGCTCGTCGTCAGGACCGATCTCGACAGCGGCGCCAAGCAGATCTACGAGCGCTCGGACGCCGATATGCCCGACGATATCGCAGACCGCTTCAGCACCGCGAAGAGCCAACTCAAGGAGCAACCCGCGGGCAAGGTGTTCCTGCACGCCCTGGTGCCGCCTGCGCGCATCATGATCATCGGCGCGACGCACATCGGGCAGGTGCTGGCCCAGGTGGCCGTCCTCTCGGGCTACGAGGTGGAGGTGGTCGATCCGCGCACGGCATTCGCGGCGCCGGAGCGGTTCCCGAACATCACGCTGCATGCGGACTGGCCGCAGGATGCGCTGCCTCGCATCGGGCTGGACCCCTACACGGCGGTGGTCGCGCTTTCACACGTCGGGCATATCGACGACGAGGCACTGAAGGTGGCGGTGAAGTCGCCGTGCCTCTACATCGGTGCGCTCGGGTCGTCGCGCAACCATGCCAAGCGCAAGGAGCGGCTCAAGGCCGCCGGTATCACGGATGCGGAGATCGCACGCATCAAGTCGCCCATCGGGCTCGATATCGGCGCGCAGTCCCCGGCCGAGATCGCGGTCTCCGTGATGGCGGAAGTGATCCTCGCCGTGCGCGGCACCAAGCGGAAGGCGGCGATTGCCGCGTGATGCGACGCACGCGATCGCCCGGCTGCCCGCGAGGGGCGGTCCGGGCCTTGCGCGCCGTCAGTTCTTCGACCACCGGGTGACGTAGACCGCGAACGCGGTGGTCGCGCCGTAGACCAGCATGGCCACGAGCACCAGCTTGGCGAGGTCGAGGAACGTGGCCCCACTGCCCATGTACAGATAGCCGCCGGCGACGACGACCGCGAGGCGCGCGGTGCCCGCGAGCACAGGCCCCAGGATCCGTCCCGACCCCTGCGATGCGAAGTACAGGCACAGTCCCAGTCCATAGGCTGGGAAGCCGAAGCCGGCGATCTCCAGATAGTCGCCTGCGGCCTCGAGGACGGCAGGATTGGTCGTGAACAGGCGTCCCCACAATGTCGGCTCGATCGCAATGCCGATGCCAATGGCGCCGATGAGGCCGGCCGCCAGAAGCGCGCCCATCCAGGCGACACGCCGCGCGCGTTCGACGCGATCGGCACCGATCGCCATGCCGACCATCGGGACACAGGCGACGCCGATGGCGAAAGCGATCGGCACCAGCAGCAGTTCGAGGCGGATACCGATGCCGAAGCCTGCCAAGGCGTCGACACCGAACCGGCTCGCCATGCGCGACAGCAAGAGGACCACCAGAATCGACTGGATCGGGGACAGGCAGGCGATGGCGCCCACCTTGAGGATGTCGAGGAACATGTCGGTCTGCACGCCAAACCGATCGCCACGAAGTCGCAACCGCGTCTCCGCGCGGGTCAGCAGTGTCATAAGGTAGGCACAGCCGAGTGCGTACGCCAGGATCTGGCCGGCGGCGACACCCTCTATTCCGAAACCGGGGATGGGGCCCCAGCCATTGGACAGGACACCGCCGAGGACGATCTGCGTGATGCCGACGCCGACCATCGAGATCGATGACAATCGCATGTTGCCGGTGCCGCGCACGATCGACAAAAGCGAGTTGAACAGCCAGATCGCCACGGCGCCGATGAAGAAGGTGCGGGCGTAGTCCACGGCCTCCTCGAGCACCTTACCCGTGCCGCCAAGGGTGGCGTAGAGCCACGGCCCGGCCAAGTAGAATGTCAGTGACAACGCCCCGCCGACGCCCAGGCCGATTATCAGTGCGTGCATGGCGAGGTTCTCGGCGCGCGCATCGTCGCCGGAGCCCAGCGCGCGGCTGATCGCGGACGACACACCGCCGCCCATCGCCCCGGAGGACATCATCTGCGTCAACATGATGGTCGGGAAGACGAGTGCCATGGCGGCCAGCGCTTCCTTGCCGAGCCATCCGATGTAGGTCGTCTCGGCGATCGCGGCGATCGACAACACACTGAGAGCCGCCACGTTGGGCAGCGATAGCGCGATCAATGTCGATAGAATCGGTCCGTCTACGAGGCGATTGCCTGCGGGCTTGGACATGGCCCTGGTGATGGTGTCGGACAAAGATGGCTCCAAAGCCCCTGAAGAATTCAATTTCTCAAAAATCTGCCGGCCGGGCAATCCCGACCGGCTTACTCGCGTATTCCTCGTGTGGTGGTTTGAAAGTTCGCTCCATTATCGTGGCGGACTCGTCGAGTGGACTTCCAATCATGACGCCACACCAAACCGATGGTCTTGCTCGTATCCCTTCGACCGCAAAGTCCGTTCCTGGCCCGCCCAGGAACGAGATGGACCTTGCAGTCGGGACACCAGTGTAGTGCATCTGACGTTTGGTACCCACTCGCGGCTGGAACCATGACCAAACGTCAGATGCAAAAGCTACACTAGAATCATATGGTTGCTAGTGTTCCTTCTGGCTCCGACACTTGGTCCAGAGTATGACGCACGGGGAACCAAGTGTCGGAGCCGGAACACTAGACCAATTTCGTTCTACTTGCTCTCGCTGGCGAGAACGTCGCCGAACAATTCAAAACCCGTGCCCTTCACGCGCGCAAGCCGAACCGCCTGGATCGGGTAAAAATCCGTTGCGCTCGTGGTGATCTTGATGCCGGGCAGCAGCAACGGCGCTTCGAAGCCCTTGAGGCTGGCCGCCTGCTTCATGACATTGGCGCGCGTCAAGTCGTTGCCGCACTTCTTCAGCACCTCGATCAGGGTATGCGCGACCGAGTAGCCGTAGTTATGCGTGTCCTCGTTCAGGTTGGCGCTCGGCATGTACTTGGCCATGAACGCGCGCCACGCCTTGACGTCGGCAGCATCCTTCCACTGCGGGTCGTTCACGTCCTTGCGATAGAGTGCGAGGATGATGCCCTGGGACGCTTCGAGGCCGGCCGGCTTGAACACCGAGCCGAACGAAGACGACACGTTGTTGAGATAGTGGATCGGCTTCCAGCCGATCTCCGCCGCCTTCTTGATGGACTGCGCGGCAAACTTCGGCGTGGTGATGTTGAAGAACACATTGGCGCCGGAGTTCTTCAGCGCGATCATCTGGCTGTCGACGGTGGGGTCGGTCACCTCGTAGGTGGACCGCAGGACGACGAGTTTCTCGTTGGCCTTGCCGAGCCCCTTCATGAAGCCGTTGTAGTAATCCTTCCCGTAGTCGTCGTTCTGCATGAGAATCCCGATCTTGGGATTCTTGACCGTGGACAGGATGTGCTTGGCGTAGATCGCGGCTTCCGTCGCGTAGTCGGGCTGCCAGCCCATCGTCCAGGGGAACTTCTTGGGATTGCCCCATTTCGAGGCACCGGTGGCCACGAGAAGCTGCGGCACCTTCTTGGCGTTCATGTACTTATGGATCGCCGTATTCGTCGGCGTGCCGAGCGTGTTGAAGAGGAGCAGAACCTTATCCTCCTCGACGAGCTTGCGAACCATTTCGACGGTCTTGGGCGGCGAGTAGCCATCGTCATAAGTGATGAAGTTGATCTTGCGGCCGTTGATGCCACCGTTGTCGTTGACCATCTTGAAGACGGCCTCGATGGTGCGCCCGATGTTGCCGTAGGCCGACGCATTTCCCGAATACGGATTGGTGTTGCCAACCTTGATCTCGGTATCGGAAGCGCCGGGATCGTACTTCTTCTGGGCGAGTGCCGGGGTCGCGAGAACGACCGTGGCCGCGATCGCACCGGCGATCGTCGTGCGTCTATCGATACGTGTCATGGCCGTGCTTCCTCCTCTTTCAAGCAACGCCTCGCCGTGCCTCGTTGGGCCGGCGTACTCCCCTCGGCTCCGTCATCCCGACGGTGTGCCGCGAAGTCTCGTCATGGACCGCCAGAGCGATCCAATGCCTCCAGCGATGCCTGTCGGCATCAGGTATACGAGCGCGATCAGCGCGATGCCGTAGATCGTCCACGGCTCCAGCTCGATGGGCAGATGCACGCTGTTGGAGATCGCCTTGGTCAGGGCATCCGCATACTTCTCGATCACCTGCACGAAGACGCCGCCGATGACGGCGCCGGGCAGGCTTGCGACGCCACCGATCACGGCGCCGACGAGCAGGGAAATGGACAGCTCCAGCCGGAAGCTGTCGGGCGCGATGAATTCGAAGATGATGGCGTGCAGGGCGCCGGCGATGCCCGTATAGAGCGCCGAAATGCCGAACACCGTCATCTTGATACGCGCGCTGTCGATGCCCATCGTGTCGGCGGCCATGCTGTGATCGCGGATCGCCATCATGGCACGGCCGACGCGGCTGTGGACCAGATTGCGCGCCAGCCAGAACATGAGCACGGCGACGAGCAGGACGACGAGATACATCCACTGGTCCGGCGAGAGCGGCAGGCCGAACGGAGCCTCCGGCTTGATGAGGTTGATGCCCTGAACGCCGCCCGTGAAATCCTCGAGATGGCGGTACTTGAGAATCTGCGGCACGGCGATCGCCAGGGCGAACGTGGCCAGCGCGAGATAATGCCCTTCGAGGCGCAGCGCCGGATAGCCGAACAAGTAGCCGATGCAGAAGCAGACCAGGCCCGCTGCCGGTACCGCCGCCCAGTAAGGCACGCTCGTCTGGTCGAGCAGGATGCCCGCGGTGTACGCGCCGATGGCGAAGAACGCCCCGTGGCCGAGGGAGATCTGACCATTGAAACCGGTCAGCAGGTTCAAGCCCAGCACCGCGATCGAAAACACCAGCATCAGCGAGAGCTGGAGATAGTAGAAGTTCGAAATGATGCCGGTCATGTGCGTGAGGACCGGCAAAAGAGCCGCCAGAAGCACCAGGCACCAGATCAATACCCTGGTGGGCGAAAGCCGCGAGGGAACCGACAGTGGGGCATGTCCTGCCTTGCTCGTTTCGATGGCCATGGCTCAGACCCGCTTGACCGTGACGCGCCCGAAGAGGCCGCTCGGCTTCAGAATGAGGACGGTGATCAACATGATGAGGGCAATCGGCAGCTTCTCGCCATTGCCGATGATGTAGATGCCGGTGGTCTGGTCGAGCAGGTTGCCGAAGTAGGCGATCAGGTTCTCCAGCACGCCGACGATGAAGCCGCCGAATACCGCGCCACCCGGACTGCCGATACCTCCGACGAGCGCGCCGGCGAAGCCGTAGAGCAGAATGCCCGCCATCATGTTGGGCTCGAGATAGACGACGGGGGCGACCATGGCGCCGGCCACGGCACCGATGGCTGCGGCCATGCCCCAGCCGAGCGCCAGCATCCAGTCGACCGGCACGCCGGCCAGCCGCGCCGATACCGGGTTCTGGGCGGCAGCGCGCATGGCAAGGCCCAGCGACGTGAAGCGGAAGAAGACGAAGAGCAGCGAGAGCAGCACCAGCGAAACGACGATCATGCCCACCTGATGCGGGCCGATGTAGCCGGAGCCGACGAAGGCGATGTTGGGGAACGGCGAGGGGAAGGGCTTGATGGTGTGGGTCCAGATGGCACCCGCCATCGAATGGAAGATCGCCAGGAGGCCGATGAACACGACGACGATCGACAGCACGGGGGCCTTGTGCAGGGGCCGCAGGACCACGCGCTCGATGACGAGCCCGCCCAGGAACGACACGAGCATCGCCAATACGAGCGACGGCCAGTAGCCCATGCCGGTCTGATAGAACGCCCACGTGATGTAGGTCGAGAACATGGCCATCTCGCCCTGGGCAAAGTTGAGATGGTCCGTCGCCGAGTAGATCATCACCAGGGCCAGGGCGACCAGGGCATAGATGGCGCCGTTGGCGAGACCTGCGGCCACCTGCTGGAGAAGTTGTTCCATGGGATCGCCTCAGTAGCCGAGATAGGATTTGCGGATCTGCTCGTCGCTCTTCACGACGCTGGCGGGACCCGACATGACGATGCGGCCCGTTTCGAGCACGTAGGCATGATCGGCCAGATCGAGCGCGAGCGCCGCGTTCTGCTCGACGAGCAGCATGGACACCCGCTCCTCCTCGTTGACGCGGCGCATGATGCGGAAGATCTCCTGCACGATGAGGGGCGCCAGACCGAACGAGGGCTCGTCCAACAGCATCAGGCGGGGACGCAGCATGAGTGCGCGCGAGATCGCCAGCATCTGCTGCTCGCCGCCCGACAGGGTGCCGGCCTGCTGGGCGTAGCGCTCCTTGAGCCGCGGGAAGTAGGTCAGCACGCGATCGAGATCCTGCTTGACCGCATGCTTGTCGCGGCGCGTGTAGGCGGCGATGCGCAGGTTCTCCTCGACGGAGAGCGTGGTGAACGTGCCGCGGCCCTCGGGCACGTGCGCGACACCAAGACGCACGATGCGTTCCGTCGCCATGCGCGTGATGGGTTTTCCTTCGAACGTCAACTCGCCGTCCGTGCGGATCATGCCGCAGATGGCGCGCAACGTCGTCGTCTTGCCGGCGCCGTTGGCACCGAGCAGGGCCGTGATGCCGCCCGTGGCCACCTCGAACTCGATCCCGTGCAGCGCCTGCGACGGGCCGTAATACGCATTCAAACGCCTTGCCTGCAGGAGGGCCGTCATGCAGCATCCCCCGTGCCCAGATAGGCGCGAATGACCTCGGGATCCCGCTGGACTTCGGCCGGCGTTCCCTCCGCGATCTTGCGGCCGAAATCGATGGCGACGACGCGATCGGAAACGGACATGACGAGGCTCATGTGATGTTCCACGAGCAGCACGGAGACCTTCTGCTGATCGCGGATGCGGCGGATCTGATGTTCGAGGACGCCCACTTCGTCGTGGTTGAGACCCGCGGCCGGCTCGTCCAGCAACAACAGGCGAGGGCTTGCCGCGAGGGCACGCGCCAATTCCACGCGCTTGCGGATGGGGAAGGGCAACGGCCCTGCGGGTGCGTGCGTGAAGTCTTCCAGATCCATGAAAGCGATCAGTTCGCGGGCGCGCCGCGTTATTTCCCGCTCCTCCTCATGGACACCGGGCAGCCGCAGGGCGCTGGCGACGAAGCCCGAACGGCTCTTGCTGTGCTGCCCGACCTTGACGTTGTCGAGCACGCTCATGCGATCGAAGAGGGCGACGTTCTGGAACGTGCGGCCAAGGCCGATGACGGGGATCTCGTGGCGCGGCCGGCCGAGGATCGACTGGCCATCGAAGTAGATATCGCCGGAACTCGGCTGGTAGAGGCGCGAGAGACAGTTGAAGAGGGTCGTCTTGCCGGCACCATTCGGTCCGATCAGGCCGGCGATATGGCCACTCTGAATATCGAACGTCACGCCGTCCAGCGCGACGATGCCGCCGAAGCGCACGGATACGTCGCGCACGGACAGCAATGGACCATCGATTACCGACGACGACGACGCTTCCCCGGCGCGTCCATCGGACGAGATAACGTCTGACACCATGACGAACTTGGGCTCCCTTGAACCTCCCCGGCCGTCGGACGTTTCGTCTCTCATGCGGCCTTTTGGGAAGTCTTGCCGTTTTTGGGGGCCTTGGTCCAGAATGAATTTCGTTACTCCAGTTGCCTCGCGGCGACGGAAAGTCAGTCTTGAGCGGTGAGAAATGAAACAACCACTACGGCTCGGCATCGGCGGGTTGGGGGCCATCGGTCTCGCCGTCGCGAAATGTGTCGACAGCGGCAACCTTCCCGGATTCGTGCTCAGCGCCGTATCGGCGCGGGATCAGGAGAAGGCGCGGCGCAATCTTGCCGGCTTCACGTCGCATCCCAGCATCGTATCGCTGGCCGAACTGGCGGATCACGCCGACGTCATCCTCGAATGCGTGCCCGCAGCGTGCTTTGCGGAAATCGCACGGCCCGCGGTCGCCAAGGGCCGCATCTTCATGCCGCTTTCGGTGGGCCAGCTTCTCAACCACATGGCGCTGGTGGACGAGGCCAAGCTCACCGGCGCGCGCATCCTCGTTCCAACGGGCGCGCTGCTCGGCCTCGACGCCGTTCGCGCGGTCTCGGAAGGACCGGTGGCCTGCGTCAAGATCATCACGCGCAAACCGCCGAAGGGGCTGGCCGGGGCGCCTTACCTGAGAGAGCACAACATCTCGATGGACGATGTCCGCGAGGCCACCCGCGTCTTCTCGGGAACAGCGCGCGAAGCGATCAAGGGGTTTCCCGCCAACGTCAACGTGGCCGTAGCGCTGTCGTTGGCCGGCATCGGGCCGGATCGCACGACGATCGAGATCTGGGCCGACCCCGCGGTGACGCGCAATACGCACACGATCGAGGTGCGCGCGGACGCCTCGGACCTGTCCATGACGATCGCCAACGTGCCTTCCGTCGAGAATCCCGCTACGGGGAAGGTCACGGCGCTGTCGGCAATCGCGGCGCTCCGCAGACTGACTGCGCCGCTGGTCGTGGGGACATGACGCGCGGACGCCACGGGAGCAAAGACGCATGAGCACTCCGCGCACCATCCTCATCACGGGATGCTCGACCGGCATCGGCCTGGCATCGGCGCGGACGCTGAAGTCGCGTGGCTGGCGCGTCATCGCCACGGCGCGCAAGCCGGAAGACATCGCGCGCCTGAAAGCCGACGAAGGCCTGGAGACGCTGCATTGCGAGATGGCCGACACGCAATCGGTCGCCCAGTGTGTGGAGGAAGCGCTGGCACTCACGAGTGGGCGGCTCGATGCGCTCTACAACAACGCGGCCTACGGCATCATCGGTGCGATGGAGGACGTGACGCCGGACAAGCTGCGGCATCAATTCGAGGTCAACGTGATCTCGGCTCACGCCCTGACGCGCGGGGTGGTGCCTGCAATGCGGGCGCAGGGTCATGGCCGCATCGTGATGTGCTCGTCGGTGCTGGGGTTCATCGCGGGGCCCTATCGCGGGGCCTATTGCGCCAGCAAGTACGCCCTGGAGGCAATGTCCGATGCCTTCCGGCTGGAACTGAAGCCATCTGGCATTCACGTGTCGCTGATCGAGCCGGGCCCGATCGAATCGGAGTTCCTCGCCACGACGATCACCAGCTTCAAGAACGGCATCGACATGGCCAATTCCGCACATGCCGCCTACTACGAGCGGCGGCTCGCGGAAATGCAGGTGGGCGGCAAGAGTTCCATCAAGCTCGGGCCGGACGCGGTCGTCGCCAGGCTGGTCCATGCCCTCGAAAGCCCGCGACCGAAGGCACGCTATCGCGTGGGTCTCGCCACGCATGCCGCAGCGATCCTCAAGCGCGCGCTCCCCGACGTGTTGCTCGACCGCGTGCTCATGCGCATGTGAGCGTCGGGCGCCGCATCTCAGAGTTCGAGGCTCGGGCGCTTGATCTCGTAGAGGACGAGCGCCGTCGCGACGGCGAGATTGAGGGAATCGAGTTTTCCCGCCATGGGAATGCGGACGAGTTTGCGGCACACGTCTACCGCCTCGCCGGTCATGCCGGCCCCCTCGGTTCCCATCACCAGAAGGCAGCGTGAGGCATAGCCGGCCGTGCGATAATCGATACTGCCGCGCAAGTGCGTGCCGACGACGTCGCCCGGCCATGCCTTCGCGAGGGCGAGGAAGTCCGACCGGGACATGCGCGCGACAGGCACGGCGAAGATCGAGCCCATGCTGGCCCGCACCGCCTCGCGCGAGTAGGGATCGCAAGTGTCACCGACGAGAATGACGCCATCGGCGCCACACGCATCGAGCGTTCGGATGATGGTGCCGAGATTGCCGGGATCCCGAATTCCCTCCAGCGCGAGCCAGAGTGCCGTGGCAGGCAGTTTCGCCGTGGCCGGCGGATCGGCCCAGCGCTGCGGGAACACCGCCATGACGCTTTGCGGGTTGTCCTTGGCCGCGAGCTTCTCCAGCACGGCGCCCGATACGTCCAGGCAGTCGGCACCACGCGCGCGCGCCCAGGCGTGGATGTCGCGAGCGACGGCGCTTTCCGCACTCGCCGGCCCCAGTACGACCGTCGCGGGTACCCAGCCATTTTCGCGCGCCGTCATGACGATCGACGCGCCCTCTGCCAGGAAGAGGCCAGTTTCGCGCCGCACTTTACGCATCTCCAGAGCTCGGATGGCCTTCACGCGCTCATTCTGGAGGCTGGTGATCCGGGGGCTTTCGTCACTGCTCATGCGCGGACCAGCGGGCAAAAAGCGATGTGGGCACGACGCGACCACCGGCCTCCTCGCGAATGACGAGTTCACCGCACTCGATGGCGCCGGGACGATCTGCCGTCGCCTCGGCCAGGAGCTGTCCGATGGAGAGCGCCGAGGCGCGGATGGCGTAGACGGTCAGGACCAGACGCGCCCGGCCCGGCGCCAACAGCTTCACACAGTCGCGCACCAGCGCCGGAGTATGCTCGAAGGCTTCCCAGATCTCACCATCGGGGCCACGACCGAATTTCGGCGGATCGACCAGCACGACGTCATAGGTGCGGCCACGCCTCACCTCGCGTGCCACGAACTTGCGTGCATCGTCGAGGATCCAGCGGATCGGCGCGTCGGTGAGCTTGGAGGCGGCCTGGTTCTCCTTCGCCCAGGCGATGGCCTTGCGTGACGCATCGACGTGCGTCACCTCGGCCCCGGCATGGGCGGCGAGCAACGAGGCCGCGCCGGTGTAGGCAAAGAGATTGAGGACCCGGGGGCGTGGCGCATCCGGCGCGCGGGCCGGGCCTTTCACGCCTTCCAGCATCCACTCCCAATGGGGAAGCTGCTCGGGAAAGATCCCCAAATGGCGGAAGGCGCTCAGCCGCCCCACGACGGTGACGTCACGCAGCCGCATCGGCCAGCTCTGCGGCACGTCATTCTGCAGGCGCCATTTACCGGCTTCCTCGTCATCGGAGGCGGCGAAAACGGCATGCGCTCCGCGCCACGCCTCGGGCGGTCGCGACGGCATCCACAACGCCTGCGGCTCGGGCCGGTCGACCACGACCTTGCCGAACCGCTCGAGCTTGCGGCCATTGCCGCTGTCGAGCAGCCGATAGTCGGGGAAGCCGCGTGTCTCCAGCACCGTCAGCGCGGCTGGCCCGCCGGGCGATCGCTGCTTTGCGGCATGTTGATTTGTTTCGCTCATGGCTGTGACGAATAAGCCCGCGGTATACCGCGGGCAATAGCCATCCCGCAGGGCGGGCGAAGTGCAGCGCTGCCTGCCGTCAGTTGCGCGCCACCAAGCCGGGGATCACCCGGATGCCGCTCTCGACGGCCGCCGCCGTGCCGCAGCAGGGGGATGCCTCGCCAGTCCTGGCCTTTCGGAAGGCCTCCGCCATGAAGTCCAGGAAGACACGCAGCCGCGGCAGCATGTGCGTAGAACCGGGATACAGCGCACAGATGGCCGTGTCGGACACCATTTCGTAATTGGCCAGCACCTGCTTGAGGCGGCCGGTCGCGATCAACGGCTCGGCGATCCGGCGCGACAAACATCCGATCCCCAGTCCTTCCATGGCGGCTGCGACGATCATTTCCCCGCAATCCGTGCGCATGCGACCCGAGACGCGCACGGACTTCTTTGCGCCCTCCAGCTCGAACTCCCACGTCGCCGCATCGCTCAGGATGAGGCATTGGTGCTTGCTCAGGCACTCCGGCACGACTGGCGCCCCGTGCGAGCGCAGGTAGCCGGGACTTGCGACCAGTATGTTCGGGTCGGGTTGCAGGATCTTGCGGATCAAACCGCTGTTGGCGGGGGCGCCGCGCCGGATCACGACGTCATAGCCGTCGTCCTGGAGATTGATGTTGCGCCCGGTCACTTCGACCTGGACGTCGACCTCCTCGTGTCGCTGCATGAACGCTGCAATCAACTGCGGAAGCTGAACATCGCCCAGATTGCAGATCGATGCGACGCGGAGCGTACCGCGCGGCTGAACGACGCGATGATTGATCTCGGCCCGTGCCGCGTCGATCTCGACGAGGATGCGCCGCACATGCTCCAAGAGCCGCTGGCCCTCTTCGGTGATGCGGATCGAGCGCGTATTGCGTTCGAAGAGCTTGGCGCCGAAATCATTTTCAAGGGCTTGGATTCGCTTTGAAATCGTTCCGGGGGTCAGGTTCAGTTCACTCCCGACCAACGAGAGATTCTGAACAGCCGCGACGCGCGCGAAAATGCGCATGTCCTGGACGTCCATTGCAAACTCCTTGTGGAGACCAAGATGCCCTCACGGAGCATCGTGTGGCCATGCATCACAAATGTGTGATCGTTAAGGTATACGTTCATAGCCGCTCCGTAAACAGCGGCTATGTATAATCTTGCATTGAATTGCAGCAATTTGTGCCAAGGACTAGAAAAACACCGTACGCATTCTTAAGTAGTGCGTCGCTTCGAGACAATTCTTGCTTCAATCCGACACCGAACGGCTGGCGGCCGGTCAGCTTACCAAAGCTATTACTCCCGTTCAGAACCGACGCAACAGCCGATCGATGTAATCCAGCTCCTGCGACGGGCGATTGGGCTCACCCAGGCGGCGGCGCAGTTCCTCGAGGATTTCCCGGGCGCGCTGCACATCGATCTCGTCGGGAATCTTGACCGACGTTCCGAAATCCGGCCCCTCCGACCGTTGCGGGCGACCCAGCGGATCGCGCGGGGCGTTGGAGCCCGGACCGAGGCTGAACTGGCGCATCTGACGCATCATCTGCTCGGCCATTTGCTGCGCACCTTGGCGAAGCTGGTCGAGCGCGCGTCGCTCGGCCTCGACCGCACCATCGAGATCACCCTCGCGCAGCGCCTGCTCGGCCTCGCGCATGGACCGCTCGGCATCGCCCAATTGTGCGGGCGGCTGCATGCCGAATTGGCCCATGCCCCGGCGCAACTGACCCAAACGGTCGCGAAGCTGCCCCTGCCGATCTCCCAACCCGTTCATGGCCTGATCGTTGCCGGGCTGGCGCCCGCCGGGGCCCTGACCCTGCTGATTGCCCTGGCCCTGGCCCCGCTCACCCTGGCGTCCCTGGCCGCGCTGGCGACCCTGGCCTTGCTGACCTTGCTGACCTTGCTGACCTTGTTGACCCTGCCGGCCGTCCTGCTGGCCGCGCCGCTCGCCGAACGTATCATCGAGCAGACGCTGCTGATTGCCGATGATGTCCCCGAACTGGTTCATCATCTCCATCATCTTCTGGCCTTGCTGGCCCTGCTGACCTTGCTGGCCCTGGGCCATGCGACCGTTCTGCAACTGCTCGAGCAGGTCGCGCAACTGGCTCAACATCTGCTGCGCCGACTCGCGCGAGCCTTGTCGCGCCATGTTCTCGATATCGCGCATCATGCGATCCAGATCCTGGCGGCGGATGGTCTGGTCCGGCTTGAAATCCGGCGGCAGCGGCTGGTTCTGCGCCTGCCGCGCCATCTGCTCCATCATCTGGTTCAGGGCCTGGCGCAGCTCGTTCATGAGCTGGCGGATTTCCTCGTCGGAGGCGCCGTCCCGCAGCGCCTTGGCCAGTCGCTCCTGTGCTTCGCGCAGCGCGCGCTCGGCATCGGAGAGGTTGCCGTCCTCGAGGCGCAAAGCGGCGTGCCAGAGCTGCTCGGTGACGCTACGCAGGCCTGTACGGGACGTGTCACGCTGCAAACGCCAATACGCCGATCGCAGTCCGAGGTAGGCCCGGCGGTCGGTGATGAAGCCGTCGGGCTGGTAGGTGATCGCCTCCAGCCCCTGCAGCACCCGCAGACGGTTGCGCGGATCTTCGACCAGCAGCCGGCGCTGCTCGACGACCGCCTTGGCGATCGGATTGCGGAAGTTGCGCTGCGGCAGCACGAACTCGAACGGCTCCGAACGACCGACCTGGCCGGCCTGATCCTTCGCCGCGAGCTGAATGCGCACGCGCATCCCCGCCCAGGAATGGCTGCCGAGCTCGTGGTAACTGGAGCCTTGCGCCTCCTTCGCGTTCGCGCGCGGCAGGCGCAGCGACAATTGCGGCGGGCGCTCGAGCGGGGGCCTTGGCCCCTTGTTGCGTGCGGGACGCGCCCACTCGGTTGCGGGATCGCCGGGCTTGGGTGGAACGCGCGTGATGCGTGCATCGGCGGAGATGACGCCGTAGTCGTCCTCCACCTTGTAGGTGAGCTTCAGGGCGCCGCGCGGCGTCGGCTCAGGCGCCTTGACGAGCGAGATGCGCGGGACATTGTCCGGGATGACCCGGAAACGCCAGGGCGCAGCGCCGTAGACTCCTTGCAACCGCACGGTGCCCGACGTCTTGAGCTCGACGCGTGCTTCGGAGATCTCCGACTTCGCCCGCCGCGCCGTCGCATCGGGCGTGGCGGCGCCCGCGACGTCCGGCGCACGCGCCTCGATCGTCTCCGGCGCCCCCCCTTCCGGGGTCACTTCGAGGGTGAACGTCTCGGCACCGCTGACGCGGACCAGCAAAACGCTCTTGAAGGGCACTTCGTAGACGCCATCCGTGGAGGAGGCGGGTAGCGGCGTGGCGCCGATCGGGCGCGACCCGTCGACGAGGATGATGGGCGGGCGTCCCGTATAGACGGGGGGCGTCACCCAGGCGTCCATGCGTGCGTCGGATCCCAAGGCGGGTACGCCGAAACGGAACGCCGCGCGCAGGCGATCGGACGCGCTATCGCCGACGGCGACACCCAGCAGCAGCACGCCGAACAAGAGCAGCGCGCGCAATGCCAAGGGGTCGTAGCGGTCCGCGCGCGGCGATGGCGCGCCGACGTGCAACCGATCGAGAAGTGCTGCGATCCTCGTCTTATGCGCCTGCCAGAGCGCCTTCGTCGCGGGATCGTCGGTGGCCGGGGAGAGCGTATCCTCGTAGGCCGAGGCTGGCCGATGCGGGACACCCGAGCCGCGCTCCAAATGCCGTATCGCCTCATCACGCGAGGCGGCCGGTGTGCGGATGACGTGGGCGAGAGACGCGGCGCCGGCCACGCCGAACACACCGAGCACGGCGATGTGCCACGCCTGCGGCAACCGCGGCCAGACGCCAAGCCACGACACGCAGATGAAGAGCGTGGCGATCGTCAGCAGGATCCACAGCCGCGGCCACGCGCGCTCGAACAGCAGCGCCAGCCGGGCAAGCTTGATCTTGCGCTCGAAACGACCGTCGGGCGCGCCGGGGGCGATGCGGATTTCGCGGTTCATCTAAACACCTTAGCACGCCGCGGCTAAAAAAACGCAAGGATCGGAAGCAGATACCGTTCACTTTGACTTGCGCCTCGTATAGCGCATCTGACGTTTGATAGCCGCTCGCGGCTAGGTCCGTAACCAAACGTCAGATGCAAAAGCGACACGAGAGACAATTGGTTCCTAGCGTTCCTCATGGTTCCGACATTTGCTCTCGGACATCCGGCAAAGGCATGCAAATGTCGGAGCCGGAACGCTAGAATTCGCCCCAACTTGAGGCCGAAACGAGGCAACGCCCATTGCCCGCAGCAGGAGGAGCCGATGACCATCTCTCTCAAGGAGTATTCCGCGCTCGATGGACTGGGTGTCGCCGCCCTCATCGCCAAGGGCGACTTGAGTGCACGGGAGGCGGCGACCACCGCAGCGCGGGCCATCGCGGCGGTCAATCCGGAGGTCAATGCCGTCGTCGAGACCTATGGCGACCGCATCGAAGGGCTCGACGAGGGTAGCCTGGGCACGGGACCATTCCGCGGCGTGCCGTTCCTCATGAAGGACGTGTTCGGCCACGAAGGCGGACGCAAGATAGAGCTGGGCAGCCGGCTGTGCGCAGACATGGTGGCGGACCAGGACAGCCATTTCTGTACGTTGCTCAAGGCTGCCGGCGTCAACATCATCGGGCGCTCGGCAGCACCGGAATACTCGATGGCCGGCTCGACCGAGGGCGCCCTCTACGGCAATACGTCCAACCCCTGGAAGAAGGGCTACTCGGCCGGTGGCTCGACTGGCGGGGGGCAGGCAGCCGTGACATCCGGCATGGTGCCGATCGCGCACGGCTCGGATATCGGCGGCTCGATCCGCATCCCCGCGAGCTGGTGTGGCGGCGTCGGCCTGAAACCGTCGCGTGGACGCATCTCGTTCGGTCCGGCAGTCGACGAGAACGGCTTCGGGCTGGCGATGAACTTCATGCAGGCGAAGTCCGTGCGCGATGCGGCCGCCATGCTGGACTGCCTCGCGATCCCGCAGCCCGGCGACCCGTTCCTGATCCCGAAGCCCGATCGGCCCTACGCCGAGATCGCGAAGGCGCCGGCCAAGCCGCTCAAGATCGGCATGACGCTGAAGCCGCTGCTGGGCGTGGCCGTCGATCCCGAGGTTGCTGAGGCGGTCAAGGCGACGGCCAGGACGCTGGCCGACATGGGCCACGAGGTCGTCGTGCACGATCCGCAACTCGATGGCGGCATCGAGCGGCTGAAGAAATTCATGGACGTCTGGTTCTTCGGTTTCGACGCGCGCCTAGCCGGTTACGCGCAAAAGACCGGGCGCAGCATCGGGCCCGATACGCTGGAGCCCGTCGTCTACAAGATCTACGAGCATGCCTGCCGGCTCAAGGCCGCGGATTTCTTCGCCGCCATCGCCGAGGTCAACGCCATGCGCCGGCAACTGGGCGCGTTCTATTCGACTTGCGACATCTGGCTGTCGCCGATGACCCCGCGCGTGGCGGAACCGTGGGGCAACTACAATCTCGGGCGCAGCGATGTGACGATGGACGAGGTGGCCGAGAAACTCTACGCCGTCCCCTGCCAGTACTCCGTGCCGCACAACATCATGGGCACGCCTGCGATCTCGCTACCTCTGGCGCAGCATTCGAGCGGACTGCCCATCGGCGTGCAGCTCGCGGGCCGTCCCGCCAGCGAACACCTGCTTCTGCAGCTCGCCACGTCGCTGGAGCAGGCGATGCCCTGGGCCGCCCGGGTGCCACCGATGCATGCGTCGCATCACTGACCGGCCGCATCGCACCAGCCGATCGACCTTCACACGCGGGGCCGCGCGCAAGTGCGGCCTCGTCGATTCAAGCGCATCCGGCCGGGAACGATCCGATCCATGCTGCACATCCTCCTGCTGATCACCCCGGTCTTCAGCCTCATCGCCATCGGATTTCTCGCCGCCAAGACGCGCTACACCAGCGACGGCGCCGGCCGGATCGTCAGCGAGGTCGGCTACAAGGTGGCCATGCCCGCCCTGTTGTTCCGGGCCATGCTGGGGGTCGGGGATACGCCGGTGTCGCCCCTGCTGCTGATCGCCTGCTACTTCTGCGGCATCGCCTTCTGCTGGCTCGCGACGGCACTCCTGGCGGGCCTCGTTCTGCGGCGGACCCGGGAAGACGCCGCCTCGATCGCCATGGGCGCCTGTTTCAGCAATGGCGTCATGCTGGGCTTTCCCATCATCATCCAGTCCTTCGGACCCGACGCCGCGACGCCCATTGCATTCCTGGCGACGTGCGAAACGCTGTTCCTTTGGCTGATGGGCACATTTCACATGCAGCTGGTGCGGCAGGATCGCGACAAGAGCCTTGTCGCAGCCGTCGGAGACGTCTTCGTCGAGGTTGCGCGCAACCCACTCGTGGTCGCCATGGGCGCCGGTCTCACCTGCCGCTATCTCGGCTTGACGGTGCCCGAGCTGCCGATGCAGATCATCTCCATCGTCGCCCAGGCCGCGGTGCCGGTTTCGCTCATCGGTTTGGGCATGGCGCTGGCCGGGTATTCGATCGCGGGACAGGCCCCCACGATCAGCGTCATTCTCGCGATGAAAATGGTGATTTATCCAGCGGCGGCCTTCGCCCTCGCGACATTCGTTTTCAAATTGCCGCCGGTGTGGGCGGGCGCACTGGTGACTTATGTCTCGATGCCGGTCGGCGCGAACGCATTTCTTTTTGCCAGCCGTTACGACCGTGCCGTCGCCTCGGTTTCGGCGGCGGTGGCCATTTCCACGGCCATTTCGGTCTTCACCGTCACAGTGATGCTGACACTTCTGAAGAATGCCGGCATCGCCGTTTGAGGGTCGTCAGCTCAGCCGACGGCGCGCACGTGCGGTTCTGCCGTGTTTCGGATGCGCGCGGCCAACATTGCCGTGGTCGGCTCGAGGATGCCGGATACGTCGTCGAAGATGTTGTCGATCGAAAACTCGGCGACTTCGAGCTGCGTGCGAGCGGCGGCATGCAATGTCTTGGCGCGCCCTACGCCGCGGCAGAACGCAATGATGATCTCTACCAGACGCATCCATTGAGCGGCCAGGCTCAGGCGCTCCGCCGGGACGGCGACGGGCCGCGCTGCAATACCGGAAACGGCGTCGCATTCGACGAGGCTGCTTTTCTTGCGATCTGCCACGTCGGTGGTGCGCCATTCAATTTCGGCAATAGGCGTCGCCCGAGCATTTGCACGTTGCCAGGTCCGCTCGATTCTGTTTTCCCGAAATTGTGCCATCAAAGCCATCCCGCCTTTCAATTTCGGAATTGCTCAGTTTGCGTCGCAGCGCAAGTCCACAGATTAAATTTTCTGCAAGCGCAAGGTGGAATGCATTAGACTTGAGTCATAAATGACACGTCAAACGACATATCTGCGCATTTCGGCGAAGCGCTGCCGTCCATATCCTACACAAAACAAAGGCCGCGGCTCCCAGAGAGAACCGCGGCCCCGTGATCGCGCCGGCCGGCAATATGCCGGCCTGGACAATAAATATTACTGCTTCTTGGCGGCGGGGGCTGCCTTCGGCGCAGCCGCCTTGGGGGCGCCAACCTTCTTGGCGACCGGAGGCTTCGGCTTCTTCTGGCAGTGCGCCTTGCGCTTCTGGCCCTTCTTGGTGGTCACTTCCTTGAACCAGGTGCATTCGGCGTTGGCCGCGCACGCATCCTGAGTGATGCCGGCGCAGGCGGAAGGCGTGCGCTTGGGCTTCTTCGCAGCCGTTGCCTTCTTGGCTGCTGGAGCTGCCTTCTTGGCCGCCGGGGCGGCCTGCTTGGCTGGCGCATCCGGCGCCTTCTGTTGCGCGCTAGCAACGCCGCCTACGAGCACAAGCGACAACGCAGCTGCACAAGCCGTCAAACCCCAACGGATTTTCTTCATCACGGCAGTCATCTCCAATGGTTGATGCCATGCGGCAGTATATCACCCGCGTCAGCGTCAAAAACACGGCATTGTGATGAATAGTTGTTCAAAACATCTGGTTCGATCTTGCCAAAGGTTGGCTCGACATTTGGCGGCCGACTCGATGACCGCGCCCCTCGATGCTTCGTCCATTCCTACCTGCCGCATGCCCTCGGCACGGACGGAATTTCTGATTTTTATTCCGTATTTTCAGATTGTTATGGATTTTCGTCAGCGGGCCTCGCCGATGAACCGCGGTAGGCCCGGGCGACGGAACTCCTCGCCCCGGCGGCTGGGCTGCGCAGGCGCACCGCACAACATAGAGAAAGTATTGTGACGTTTTCGTCACAGCAAACGGACGCCACGATCAGACCACTGATTCGCCTTCATTGCGACGGCCGCATGCGGCGATCACCTGCCGGAGAACCGCGGCTTGCGCTTCTCCATGAAGGCGCGCTGGCCCTCCTTGAAGTCGTCGCTGGCAAAGCAGGCCTGTGCGAGAACGTCGAGGGCCTCCAGGTCCACGCTTTCGGGACGAGCGGCCAACTGATCGACGGCCGCCTTGGCCGCCCGGATGGACAGCGGTGCGTTCGCCGCGATCTCGTCCGCGAGCCCGACGGTGGCTTCGCGCAGCGCAGCGCTGGCGACGACGCGGTTGACCATGCCCATCGCCAGCGCCTGCTCTGCGCCATAGCGCCCGCCAGTGAACAGCATTTCCTTGGCCCGGGCGGGCGTCATGACCTGCAGCATCGGGCGGATCCAGCGCGGATTGTAGCCGAGCGACAGCTTGGCGGCCGGGATCGAGAAGACCGCCTCGTCATTCGCCACCCGCATGTCGCATGACAAGGCCAGCACGCTGGCGCCGCCGAAGCAGTAGCCGCGCACCATGGCGATGGTGGGCTTGGTGCAGGCGGAGATGGCCACATAGGCCGCATCGTTGATCTCGTCGTATTCACGCGCGGCAGCGCCGGTGCGGTTGGTGCCGAACTCCGAGATGTCGGCGCCGGCCGAGAAGGCCTTTTCGCCCGCCCCCCGGAAAATGACCACCCGGATGGCGGGATCGGCGTCCGCCTCCGCCACGAGTCGTGGCACGGCCGCCCACATGTCGCGCGTGAATGCGTTCATGCGGCTCTCGTTGCGGATCTCGATCCAGCGGATCGCGCCCTGGGTCTCGGCGACGAGGGCGGCTGCCTTGTCTGACATATGGTGCCTTCATATCTCTATGAACATCCCGGCAACCAACGCGCGTGCGCGCCGGTTTCAGGATTGATTGAATTGCGGTAGCGTTGTAGCGGGACAGGCCGACACTTCAAGCTCCCACGCGCGCCGTGTGTCGGTGGCCGCCCATCGCGCCGGCCGGCGGGGCCAGATCGAGGATGCCCGCTCGGGGCAGCGGCGTGCGCATCACGCAGTGCTGACTTGCGCAGTGCCGTGACTGGGCATTTATATGCGGACCGTCAACTGCGGGCCCATGGCAAGGAGTAGCGAACGATGACTGCTGCAAGCATCCAGACGCCGCGCCGGAACATCGAAACGCTCGACCCGATCTGGGAGGCTGTCCGGCGCGAGGCGCAGGACGTGGTCGCTTCCGAGCCTGCACTCGGCGGCTTCATCTACGCCACGATCCTTTCGCACGACCGCCTCGAGGACGCCGTGTGCCACCGGCTGGCCCAGCGCCTCAATCATTCCGACGTCGATGCGGGCCTGATCGGACAGACGTTCGCGGACGTGCTGCGCAGCAAGCCGGAGCTGGGTACGGCCTTCCGCGCCGACCTGGCCGCGGTGTTCGACCGCGATCCCGCCTGCTTCCGCTATCTGGAACCCCTGCTCTATTTCAAGGGCTTCCACGCCCTGGTGACGTACCGGTTCGCGCACATCCTCTGGAACGAGGGGCGCCGTGACTTCGCACTCTATCTGCAAAGCCAGAGCTCGCGGATCTTCGCCGTGGACATCCACCCGGCGACGCGGATGGGGATCGGCATCATGCTCGACCACGGCACGGGTCTCGTCATCGGCGAGACGGCGGTGGTCGGCGACAATTGCTCGATCCTGCAGAACGTGACGCTCGGTGGCAATGGCAAGGAAACAGGCGACCGGCATCCCAAGATCGGGCGCAACGTGCTACTGGCTGCAGGCGCCAAGGTCCTCGGCAACATCGAGGTCGGCGACTGCTCGAAGGTCGCCGCCGGTTCCGTCGTCCTGAAGGACGTGCCATCGAACAAGACGGTGGCCGGCGTGCCGGCCAAGATCGTCGGCGACTCGAATTGCCCGGAGCCGGCCCGATCGATGGACCAGCGGCTGTCTCCGGACGACTGCGGCTGCAATTGCGGCGATTGCTGACCGCTAAGGGCGGCAGCGCAAACGACAAGAGAAGGACACCTCAGTGGCGAAAGTCGACCAGATCAAGCCGGACGAGTTGAAACGCATCGAAGCGTTCATGCGCAAGACGTTCGGCGCCAAGTCACTGGAGGTGCGTGGCCGTCAGAAGGCAGCGGATGCCGCCGAGGTGTATCTGGGCGGGGAGTTCCTCGGCGTGCTGTCCAAGGACACCGAGGACGGCGAGGTCTGCTATCAGTTCAACATGACCATTCTGGATATCGATCTCGAATAGGCACTGTGCCTGATTTCTCAGAGGATTGGTGGCATGGCGCTCTATGAGCTCGACGGCCGGCGGGTGATCACGCCCGGCGCCGGCAAGTATTGGGTCGCACCGAATGCGACCGTGATCGGCCAGGTGACGCTGGCCGACGACGTCAGCGTCTGGTTCAACGCGGTGATCCGCGGCGACAACGAGCCGATCCGCATCGGCGCGCGCTCGAATGTCCAGGAAGGCTGCGTGCTGCACGTGGATCCGGGCTTCCCCATGACGATCGGAGAAGACACGACGGTGGGGCACATGGCGATGTTGCACGGCTGCACGATCGGCAACGGCGTGTTGATCGGCATCGGCGCCATCGTGCTCAACGGCGCACAGGTCGGCGACGGCTCCCTGATCGGGGCGGGCTCGCTGATCCCCGAAGGCAAGGTCATCCCGCCCAACTCTGTGGTGTTCGGCACCCCCGGCAAGGTCGTGCGCGAGGTTTCCGAAAAGGATCGCGCACGCATTCTCGAAGGGTCGGAAGACTACAACATGCGTTGGAAATACTACGCCCGGGCCTTCAAGCCCCAGCCTGAGTAGGCAGCGCGCTGGTCTGGCATCAGGCCCCGAAGCGGCGTGGGACATAGTGGAACGTGGCCGCCGAAGAAGCGGCCGCTACCGCGACCTTCGGCGCTGCCGATTTATGAATCTTCTCGATCACCTTGTAGGCGGCGTTGACCCGCCGGACGGTGGCGTCCATGTAGCGGGCCACCTCGCCCGGCAACTCGATCCCGGCGTACCGATCGGGATGGTAGGCCTTGCTCAGACGCACCCAGGCCGCCTTGACCTCGTCCATCGAAGCGTCCTTGGCGACCCCCAGGACCGCATGCGGCTCCGACGTGACGTCGTCATCGTCGCGCGCGGCCGGCAATGGCTGGGCCTTGGGCATGCTGAGAATGCGGACGTCGCGCAGCATGGCCTTGGCGATATAGCGCCGCTCGCCGCGATAGGGCTCGAACTCGACGAAGCTGCCGTTGCCATTGAGCGCATCGAAGATGGTGCGCCCCGCGCCGATGACCATGCGCCCCTGGATGCGATCGCCATCCACGGTCGTCAGCTCGACGGGGACGGCGGTCGATTGTCCCATTTCGATGCGGTTGCGCTCGAACATCGCCGTGCCTCCTTGCGACAGCCACTCCCTTTTGCGACGCCAGGGCCGCATGTCCGTAGAGCCTCGCAAGAAGCGTGCAAGACGGTGACGCGAGAGGCTCCCACTCCCGGGATGCGCGCGCTTGCGATCTTGGCGAGCCGGCCCGGGGTGACTACTCTGCAATGCGGTTCACCCGCCTAACACCGCCAGTGCGCAAGGATCCCCGTCGACCATGTCTCCCTCTCCCATGACGCTCCGCCGCGAGCTTGCCGCAGCACTTCGCCTTGCCGAAAAGTTCGGCTACTCGGAGGGCATCTGCAATCACTTCTCCGTGGTGGTGCCCGGGCCCGAGGAGCGCTACCTGATCAATCCCTACGGGGTGCACTGGTCGGAGATGCGGCCCGAGCATCTGCTGCTCATCGACGGCAACGGAACCGTGCTCGAAGGCGAGGGAGAGGTGGAAGCGACGGCGCGCTTCATCCACGTCGCCGGCCATCGCGCCAATCTCCGTCATGCCTGCATTCTACATGTGCACATGCCGTGGGCGACATCGCTGACGATGGTGAAGGGCGGGCGGCTGGAGATGGCGCACCAGACGGCAGCCCGCTACCATGGGCGCGTCGCCTACCAGTCGTTCGGCGGCATCGCGCTCGACGCCGCGGAGGGCGAGCGCATCGCGGAGGCACAAAAGACCAACCCCGGCGCCGACGTGTTCTTCCTGGCGCATCACGGCGTGTCGATCTGTGGACCGTCGGTCGCCTACGCCTTCGACGATCTCTATTACCTCGAGCGCGCGTGCCGCCAGCAAGTGCTCGCCATGTCGACGGGGTTGCCGCTGGCGATCATTCCCGAACCCCAGCTCAAGGAGACGGCGCGGCAGTTCATGCAGGTGATCGACTTCCAGGCCCAGAAGCACTTCGAGGCGCTGATGCGCATCAACCGGCTGTGAGCCGGACACATCGCACGAACCGCACGCGCGGAAAGGCAAGGACGATATGACGACCAAGCTCGGATTCATCGGTTTCGGCATCATGGGCGAACGCCTGCTGCGCGCCGCGCTCAACCACGATCGGGCCGTGATCGCGGTGACAGGCGTGTTCGACCCGAGCCCGTCCACGGCAGCAAGGCTCGCGGCCATCGACCCCGGCTTGACGGTGTACCCGAGCGCCGACGCCGTCATCGCTGCGTCGGATTGCCTGCACGTCGCGTCGCCGCCGCTGTCGCATCTGGACTACCTGCGGCAATGCCATGCGGCCGGCAAGGCGGCGCTATGCGAGAAGCCGCTGGCCACGGATGTCGCACGTGCGCATGACGTGGTGGCGGAATTGACGGGACAGGGCATCCGCGCCGCCGTGAATTTCCCGTTCGCCTCGTCGTTCGCGCGCGACTATCTCATGCGCTGGATGGCCGACGATGTGATCGGCACGCCGGAACGGGTCGATATCGAACTGGCCTTCGCGGCATGGCCGCGTGGTTGGCAGATGGCCGCCTCGAGCTGGCTCGACGCCCGTGCAGAGGGCGGTTTCACCCGCGAGGTCGGATCGCACTTCCTGTTCCTGTCACGCCGCACGTTCGGGCCGCTGCACCTACTATCGGCCACTTGCGATTATCCGGTTGTCGGACGCAGCGAACGGTCCATCCACGCGGAGTTGACGGCCGGCGACATGCCCGTCTCGCTGAGAGGCGGCGTGGGCACGACGGAGAAGGATGACCACAACACGTGGACGGTCACGGGGAGCAAAGGCCGAATCCGCCTGCGTGACTGGTCGATCGCGGAGCGAGAGGTGAATGGCGAATGGCAGGCGCCGCCCGATGCGGTGCCCAACGTGCAGGCCCGTCCGATGATCCTGGCGCGGCAGCTCGACAAGGTCGATGCGATGACACACGGTCGCGAGCACAATCTTGCGACGCTGCACGAGGCCCTTGAAGTGCAGGCCGTCGTCGAACGCATACTTGCGGCCGGCACAGCGGGCGCCTGAGGCCGTCCGCAGCCTCGATCAGAACAGTTCGCCCAGATGGGTTTCCTGAATGAGGTCGATACCCGTGATCGATTTCAGGGCATAGATCGCCACGAGGCCACCGAAGCCGAGCACTGTCGAGACACCCACCGTCATGCCCGCAATGATCAACTTGTCCGAGAGCGCGTGGACGATGTGGACGCTCTGGCCGTGACCGAACGGAGTGTCCGGCGCATGCTCATCGGGGCCGATCCGGGCCTCCCCCCGCTCGTCGGCGATCGGCATGGCGAGCACATCGCCTGCGTAGGCCGACTCCTGGGGCTCCTGCCCTTCCCGGTGCGCCGTCGACTCCTCGCGACGCCAATTCTCATGCCCGACAGCGACGATGCGTGCCATGACGAGCTCCGATATCGTTATGCCTACCAAAGCGTAGGATATCGATCTTAACGAATTGGAAAATAGTTGCGCAAAATGCAGATTTTCTTGGCCTGAAATACGCAAAAATTGCTGTTTGCCGATCGGCATCATGCGCCGATCGGCTAAATCTTCACTCCGCCGCTTGCGGTGCGTCCTTGATCAACGTTTCGCCCGGCTTGACGTGCGTGAAAATCACGGGCTCGTCACCGACGTGAAGCTTGCCGTCGACCTCCCGTACCACGGTGAAGCGCGATGTCTCCATGGCGCCGGGCTCCTTGAAGTCCTCGCGGTAGTGGGCGCCCCGGCTGTTCTCCCGCTTCAGCGCCGCATGCGCGACGACCTTGGACATCACGATCTGCGAGCGCAGGTTCAGCCAGTCGTGCCAGGACAGATTGAAGGCGCGATTGGTGTCGGGCACGCCGGCTGCCGACAGTTGCGCATCGAGCGTGTCGAGCTCATGCAGCGCCCGCTCCATACCCGACTTCTCACGGATGATGCCAACGTCGTCCCACATCAGGTCGAGAAGCGTGTCGCGAATGTCGTTGGCGTCGCTCAAGTGGGCCTTCGGTTGCCCACCAGCAACCGGCTCTCCGGGCGCCTTCAGTTGCCCACCAGCAACCGGCGCGTTCACCCGGAACGGGGCTTCAGCGCGCGCGATCTCGGCGGCAACCACGTCCAGATCGGGCGCGCGGTCGCCAAGGCCGCGCTTGATGTCGGCTGCCATCGTCGCGCCGGCGATGCCGCCATAGACCGTCGAGTTGGCAACGCCGTTGCCGCCCAGACGGTTTGCTCCATGCACGCCGCCCGCGTCCTCGCCGGCCACGTAGAGGCCGGGCACTTCGGTCGACGTGTCCACCTTGCAGACGACGCCGCCCATCAGGTAGTGCGCGGTCGGGACGACCTCCACCAGGCCGCCCGCCAGATCGAAGCCGCAATCAGCGCAGCGCTCGACCATACCCTTGAACTGCTTGGCAACCTTTTCAGGCCCCAGATGGCCCATGGAGATATAGAGCCCGCCGTTGGGCGTCGTGCGCCCGGCCTGCATCTCGCGATACATCGACTGCGAGACGAGGTCGCGCGTGGCGCGCTCACCGCGCGGATCGTAGTTGAACATGAAGCGCTGCCTGGAGCCGTCGAGCAGGTAGCCGCCGGCACCGCGCAGGCCTTCCTCGATGATCGTGCCGGTCATGCGCGTGTTGGGGCCCGCGAGCACGCCCGTGGGATGGAACTGCACCATCTCCATGTCACGCAGTGGCAGGCCGTAGCGCAGCGCCATGGCGAGGCCGTCCATCGCCTTGTCGCCCGAAGGCGTATGATATTTGTACATCGTCGGCCCGCCGCCGGTGGCGAGCAGCACGGCCTTGGCGGTGATCAAGCGGAACTTGCCGGTGCGGATGTCGATGAAAAGAACGCCCGCCACCGGCCTGTTGGCGGCCGGCCCCGTCGCCCCCTTCTCGGGAATGAGTGCGATGGCGCGGTGCTCCTCCAGCCGCTGGATCGACGGCCGCGCCCAGACCTGCTCCATGAGGCGGTTGATGATCTCGATGCCCGTGAGATCGCCCTTGTGCACAGTGCGGTCGAACGTCTGGCCAGCGAAGGCCTTGCCGTGCAGCGAGCCGTCCGAATTCCGGTCGAAGAAGCAGCCGATCTCGTTCTCCAGCTCGCGCACGCGCTCGACGGCCTTCTCGACGAGCGTCCAGGCCAGCTCCTGGTTGGGCAGCCATTTGCCGCCGTCGATGGTGTCCATGAAGTGGCGCTCGACCGAGTCGCCCTTGTGCAGCGAAACATTGTAGCCGCCCTGCACCATGCGCGTGCAGCCGGACTTGCCGAGCAGTCCCTTGGTCGCCACCGTGATCTGGAGGTGGGGATTGGCGCGATGCGCGTGAAGCGCCGCGAACAGCCCGGCGCCGCCCGAGCCCAGGATCAGAATGTCGGTCGTCAGCGTTTCGATGGTCATGGGGGTCACGCCGCGTTGAAAATGTAGATGCAGGCGATGGTGACAGCCGTGACGATGGCCGCCATGGCCATGCGCTTCTGTCCGTCCCGCCATGGCATGTTCTCGATCACCAGCACACGAAGCCCGCCCAGCAGGTGCACTGCGAGCAGCATCACGAGTACGGTCTCCGCGAGCTTGACCAGCGGGCTGTGCGTCCAGCGCAGGAAGCCATCGAGATCGGCCTCGCCCCGGATCGCCAAGCCGAGCACCAGGAAATGCAGCGGCAGGAAGCAGGCGAGCGCCACGCCGGAAACGCGATGAAGCATCGCCGCCCGCCACAACGGTTCGCGCCGGTAGGTCGTATTGCTGGGTCGCGCCATCACATCACCACCGCTGCAACGGCCCGCAGGCCGAGGACGACGAGAACCACGCCGAAGGCCCACATTGCGATGTCCAGCGCCCGCGGATCGTGGGCGAGGCGGCGAGGCCCCCACTCCCGCAGCACCGCACGCACGCCGATGGCGCCGTGGACGGATGCCGCCAATACGAACGTCGCATAGTAGAGCCCCCACAGCACGGAACCGCGGGTGCGCCCGAGAATCTCGGACGCCGTCAGGCCGTTGCGCGTGGCGTAGAAGATGACGATCAGGTGGCCCACGATGAGTGGAACCATCAGCAGCGCCGTCAAGCGCTGGAACGTGTAGAGGCGGACGTTCACTTCAAGTCCCCACGGATATAGGCCTGCATGGTGCGGCGCTTGAGGCCGGCGATCGAGGCCGTCGGATTGAGGGCCACCGGGCAATGCTGCTCACACGACTGGTGCGTGTGGCAGGCGTGGCACCCGCCATTCTGCGAGACGGCGAACAGGCGCTCGACATTGCCGGCATCGCGTACGTCGTTGACGAGGGTCCAGGCGCGGTTGAGGGCGGCCGGGCCGAAGTAGTCCTCGTTCCAGCGGACGGTATCGCATGCCGCAAAGCAGACGCCGCAGTTGATGCACTCGATGGCGGCGTCGGCCGCCTGCCGTTCCGCCGACTGCGGGGAAATCGGCTCGATCGGATCGGCGCGCGTCTTGGAGGGTTCGAAGGCGCCTTTCGCTTCCTGCCACTTCTCGAAAAAGCGGCTCATGTCGGTGGCCAGATCCTTGATGACCGGGAGGTTGGCCAAGGGGCCGATCTGCAGCTTGCCGTCCTCGACCACCTTGGAGACGTGCGTGCGGCACGTCCAGCGTGGACGACCGTTCACGGTCATGGCGCACGACCCGCAGACGCCGACGCGGCAGGCGAAGCGATACGAAAGCGTGGGATCCAGGTAGCGCTGCACATGCGTGACGACATCCAGCACCGTCTGGTTGTCGCGGAGCGGCACAGTGAACGTCTCGTAGCGGCCTTCTGCCTCGCCGCGCCAGATGGAGACCGCGATCGTGCGGGTCTCGGTCGTATTCGGCATGTCCTGCATCAGCGTACCGTCACCTTGATCTTCTGAACCGAGTTGATGCCGAAGCCGGCGCGATCGAACGGAACGTCCAGGGGTTGCGTGGCGCCGTCGGCGTCCGTTGCGCACGAACCGATCTCGTACTCGCCGGGCGTTGCCTCCCACGCGCATTGCCAGCCGCGCCAGGCATAACGGCCCATGGGTGCGTCGAGCGTCGCAGGATAGGCCACGCCATCGATGAGCACATCGACCTTTTCGATCGCGACGCCACCCCCCGACCAGGCGCGACCGCGCAGGATTACAGGGCCACGCTCGACCAGTCTCTGGCGCGTGTACCAATCGGGCATGCCCGGCGGCACCATCAGCGACTTGACCTTGATCGTGGTGACAGGCACGCCGGCGTCCGTCGCGTGGGTCTTGTAGAGATAGCCGCGAACCTGCTCGTAACCCTCGTACGGCTTGTCCAGCACCTCGATGCGCTCGAGCCACTTGACGCTCGCCATGCCGAACCAGCCCGGCACGATGAGCCGCAGGGGGAAGCCGTGCTGCGGCAGCAGCGGCTGGCCGTTCATGGCGTAGACGAGGAGCACGTCGTCCGACAGCGCCATTTTCGTCGTCAGGCTGCGGCCGAACTCGTGCTCGTGGCCCTTGTCATAGCCGCGGTCGGCGCCGAGGAACGCGATCTCGACGGTGCCCGGCTTCAGGCCGGCCTTCTCCAGAACGCCCCGAAGCGGCGTTCCCGTCCATTCGGCGGTGCCGACGGCCTCGGAGACCCACGGCATGCTCGGCCAACGCGGGCTGACGTGGGCACGCCCATTGCCGGCGCATTCCATCGTCACGCGCAGCGTGCGGGCGGGCAATGCCTTGATCTGGGCCACGCTCAGCGACAGGGGCTGCGAGACATTGCCGTCGACCGCAAGGCGCCATGCCGCGCCGTCCTCGACATAGGGCACGTCGAAGTGGCTCAGCAGATAGTGCAGGCCGAGCGGCGTCACGTCGTGGCGCAGTGCCTCCGTCAGGATGCCGTGGTTCCTGTTGGCGAGAACGACTTCCTCGCGCATGAAGGGGCCTTCGAGGTGGTCGCGCGATGCGGGATCGGTAAACGGATTGCGGTTCGACATCTTACCCCTGAAGTGCAGCCCTAGTGTTCCTTCTGGCTCCGACACTTGGTCCAGAGCCCGATGCACGGGGAACCAAGTGTCGGAGCCGGAACACTAGACCGCGGAATGTCTAGCAAAGCGCTGGCCGAGGCAAGTCCTGCAGGCGGCGGTTCAGCCGCCCACGAAATAGCCGCGAATGGCGCTCAGCAGTGCGCCGACGCCGACGCAGGCCAGGATGGTCAGGGCCGCGCGCCGGTAGTAGGCCGCGCCACCCCTATGGAAATGCCGGCTGCCGAGCCACGTCGCGCCGGAATAGAGCGGGAACAACGCCAGCGAAAGCAACACGGCGTGCTTGGTGAACAGCCCGAAGTAGTACATCGGGATGACGGACGACATCGACACGCCCGCCATGAGCGCCAGCACGTTGGCCCGCTGCTGCTGCGGCGTGCCCGGGCGCGACAGTGCGAGACCGACGACAGGCGGCCCGCCCATGCCGGCAATGCCCTGGATGAGGCCGCTGAACACGCCGGCGGTCATGAGCCCGGCGCGCGGCACCTCCTTCTTGGGCATCCAGCCTGCCGCGAGGAAACCCACCATCACGAGCACCAGGACGGAGATGGCGATCTTCATCACCGCAGGGTCTGCGGCGACCAGCAGCCAAGTCCCGATCGGCGTGATGAAGAATGCCGTCAGGCACATCGGCGCGACGAAGCGATGCTCCGATCCGCGGATCGCTTCCGGCAGGAGCTGCATCAGAGATGGCACGCCCATCAGATTGACCACGGCCACGGCCACCTGCGGACCGATGACGAGGCTCATGATGGGCACTGATACCAGTGCCGCGCCGAAGCCGATGAAGCCGCGCATGAAGCCGGCGGCAAACACCGTGACCGCGACCAGCAGCCAGCGCGCATCGACGGTTGCGCCGAGAAGGTCCGTCACCGGCGGGAATCCTTGAGCGTTGCGGGTGGAGAGGGTGCGCATAACACCACACGATCGCGCGGACCGGAAGTGCGTTCGGCGCGCAGCAGCGCAACCGACCTATGCAGCACGCAAGGGGCCGGCGCGCGCAGGTGTGATCAGGCGGCGATCATGACCTTGGCAACGGCCTCGGTCAGGCCGCGCGGCAGGCCGTTCGCCTCGCGGCGCAGGAAGCCCAGCAGGGCCATGAGATTTTCCGTCGGCCGGCCGCCGGTGGCGATGCGGGTGATCAGCCACTCCTCGTCAGTCTCGTGAATGGGCTCGCGGGTGACGATTTCCAGACGCTGGCGCTCGAGACGGGCCAGCGCGCGCTCCTCCGGCGATTGCGGGCGGCAGGAGGACCAGACGAAGCCACCCTGGAGTGGTACGGCACCCTCCAGAATTTCGTTGACGGTATTGCCTGCGTCCCGGCCGGCAGAGCGGAGGGTCTGGAGGACCAGTGGCTCGGCCGGCGCACAAATGAAATCACGGCGCGAACCGATGGCGCGCCCCAGTCCCGACAACATCCCGTTGCCAATCGCCCGCACGAAGAAGTCCGACCAGGCCGGGCAGCTGTGGCCCGGCGCTATGGCGCGTTCGATCTCGAAAAGGGCGTCGGCTTCCGTGCGCGTGACCGCAAGTGCGCCATCGCCACTGAAGGCGACCAGGATGCGGCGCGCCAACGCGACATCGCTTTCCAGAATGGTGGCCGGCGCGCCATTGCCCTTGGCGCGTAGGGGGCCGGTGCCCGTTTCGACGGCGCGGCGGATCTGATCCAGCGCGAATGCGGCGAGGCTGGGCGGCGACCAGCGGGAGGTCTCGATGATATGGATCAGAAGCGTCAGTTCGATATGCGACGCCACGTGCCCTTCGGGGGCGATGCAGGACTTCAGCCAGTCGAGCTTGTCGATGACGACATAGCCGTCGGGCGGGCACTGATGGACGACGTGATCGCACAAGGCCTCGACGAAGAACTCCGCCCAGGCGGGATCCTTGATCCGACAGGCGGCGTTCAGGCCGACGAGCGTCGCGGCCTCCTCGGCCGTTACGACCGGCGCCTCCTGGTAGGCCGCTCGCAGACGCGCGACATCGGCATCCCTGATGCTTCCGCGAGCATGGATTTCGTCGACCGGGACCGAAGTCAAAATGCCCATAAACACCCACCGACACGAGAGTGAACGAACAACACGAGGCAAAGTAGGGGCGTTATGGTTACCAACGCTCTAACGAATTGGCGTGTCGGGGGAGTGAGTGTGACTTTTCAGACGGTGTGGCGGTCAGAACTCATAACTGAAATGCTCGATCTCCGGCCGATACCACTCGGCGACCAGAGCGCGGCTCTCGGGCGTGTAGTAGTCGCGATAACTGCCCTTGCGGTCCTTGGACACGTTCGCCTTCGGCAGGCTGACCTGGCCGGTGAGGCCAATGCGGCCGAGCACTTCGTCGAAATCGGCGTCGAGTGATTCGTAGCGGCCGACGAAGTCGAGGATGATGTGGTCCTGGGCGGTGTAGAGTTCCCAGTTCTCGACCCAGGCGCGGCGCTTGTCGCGGTTGAAGGTATCGAACGACGGCTTGTCCGCCGCCGCCTTCGACTTCGTCTTGTAGTGATACCAGGAGACCTGACGGTCCCAGGGGTTCCGCTCGAAGGAGAATTTGAAGTAGCTGTTCCAGATCTCCTCGCCGCAATACGTCCGCACGCGCCAGGCGGGCATGTGCTCGTAATAGCCGACGGAGGGATGATAGTGCCGCTCCGGACGCCCCAGCAGCTTCTTCCAGAGCGGGCGGCGCGGTTTCTCGGGGTGCTCGATGCGATAGTTCTGGGCGGGCTTCTGGCGCACGCCGCGCAACTGCTCGCTGGCTTCGGTGATGACGTCGTCGGGGCCGCAAACAGCCGAGAGCGCCGCCTCGATCGAGGTGGAGCCCGTCTTGTACGTCTTGATGTAGATGAACTTGTGCGCGTGGCTCAGGATCATGGGCGAGCATCTAGTGTTCCGGTTCCGACATTTGCATCTGCTTGCCGGACGTCCGAGAGCAAATGTCGAAACCAAAGCGAACACCAGGAACCGATTGTTTCTAGTGTAGCTTTTGCATCTGACGTTTGGTCATGGTTCCAGCCGCGAGTGGGTACCAAACGTCTGATGCGCTACACTAGCACGTCGTCAGGCGCCGCACCAACAGCCGGTATGTCAGCCGCCATATAAAGTGCGGGGAAGACATGCCGTGCGCTCCACCGCATCGAAGCAAAGCAAAGGGCCATCCCGAAGAATGACCCCCTGCCCGAGGACCTCAACCCTCCCAGATCGGCCCTCGAAATCTTCACAGTCCAGCGCGGCGTGCCGGGAGGATCATGCGCTGGACCGGCCGGGCTCCCTCACCTGACGAGCCCGTGTTTGTCTTTCCACACACGGAAATAGTTCTTTTGGCCGTCGCTGGCCTCGCGGCGGATGTTCGCACCCGCGGCTGCCTGGGCCTCGCGCAGGTCGCGATATTCGCGCGCCGTCACCACGCCATCGGCCCGCGCGATGCGCTGACGCTCGGCAATCGAACGCTGCTCGGCCAGGAGGCCCGCCTGCTCGCGCCGGGTCAGCTGGCCGGTCTTGCGCAGGTGCTCGATAGCTCCGATCTGGCGCGACTGGGCGCGATCGACGGGGCGCAGGTCGTGTGCGCTGGCGGCGGCGGAGAGAAGCGCGGTGAGGCCTGCGGTGAGGAGGATGGTCTTGCGGATCGACATCGTATGGCTCCTTCTGGATGGCTCGGTTGCCGTCTTCACCATGCTGCCGAGAAT
The DNA here is from genome assembly GCA_041397775.1 of Hyphomicrobiaceae bacterium. Lineage (GTDB taxonomy): Bacteria > Pseudomonadota > Alphaproteobacteria > Rhizobiales > Hyphomicrobiaceae. The sequence goes on from JAWKWB010000011.1 coordinate 60,825, forward strand.
GACAGATCGCCGCTGAACGCTGTTTGAACCCCTCGTGCAGACTCTGTTCATGCTCGGGCTTGCTTCAGAGCCCTCCCCCACTACAGTTCGGCGGACACAAACAGGAGTGACGCGGGATGGAAGCTGATTACGTGATCGTGGGCGCCGGCTCTGCCGGCTGCGTGCTGGCAAATCGACTGTCGGCCGACGGCGCGGAGGTCATTCTGCTCGAGGCCGGACCGCGCGATCTCCACCCCTACATCCACGTTCCCGCGGGCATCCTGAAGCTGCTCTACAATCCCCTCGTGAACTGGAACTATGCCAGCACGCCGGACCCCAAGACGGGCAATCGCGCCATCCATTGGCCGCGCGGCCGCGTGCTCGGCGGATCGTCGTCCATCAACGGCATGCTGTTCGTGCGCGGCAATCCCGCCGACTTCGACGCCTGGGCGCAAATGGGCTGCCGGGGCTGGAGCTACGACGACTGCAAGCCGCACTTCAAGGCGATCGAGCGTTACGCGCCCGGCGACGATGCGCACCGCGGCAAGGACGGACCACTGCTGATCGAGGATTACCGTACCATCCTGCCGCTGACGCATCGCTTCGTGGAGGCCGCGCAACAGGCGGGCATCCCCTTCGCAAAGGATCTTTCCGGGACAACCCCCGCCGACGGGGTCGGCTACTCGCAGATGTCGCGCAACGGGCGTTTCCGCGGCTCGACGGCGCAGACCTTCCTGCGCGATGCGCGCCGCCGCCGCAACCTGCGCATCCTCACCAATGCCACCGCGCTCAAGCTACTGGTCGAAGAGAAGCGCTGCACGGGCGTGCGCGTCGATCTCAATACGCGCGAAGTCGACATCAAGGCCCGGCGCGAAGTGATCGTCTCGTCGGGCTCGGTGAACTCGCCGCACCTGCTGCAGGTCTCGGGGATCGGACCCGCCGCGCATCTGCAGGCGATCGGCGTCGACGTCGTTCACGACCTGCCCGGCGTCGGCAACAATCTTTCGGACCACTACGTCACGCGCGTCTCGCATCGCGTGAAGAACGCGCGCTCGATCAACGAGCTGTCGCGCGGCCTGTTGCTGATGGGCGAAATCGCGAAATGGGTGACGACGGGACGCGGTGCGCTGACGTTCGGCGTTTCGAGCGCGCAGGTCTTCACGCGCAGCCGCGAGGGCGTCGAGGCACCGGACATCCAGCTCCTGTTCTCGCCGGCGAGCTACGACCCGACCAAGTTCGGCGAGCTCGAGCGCGAACCGGGCGCCACCGTTGCCGTGTCGATCGCCCGGCCGGAAAGCCGCGGCACGATCATGGCCGTCTCGGCCGACCCCTACGCGCGCCCGGCGATCAAGCCGAACTATCTCTCGGCACCCAACGACATTCGCGTGGCGCTTGCTGGCATCGCGCAGGCGCGCAGCATCTTTTCACAGCCCGCGTTCGCGCAGCACTCGGCCGGCGAGATCTGTCCGGGGCCGCAGGTCACGAGCGAAGACGGGCTTATCGACTACATCCGCAACAACGGCACGACGATCTACCACCCGGTCGGCACCTGCAGGATGGGCGAGGATCCGATGGCGGTGGTCGATTCGCGGTTGCGCGTGCGCGGCATGACCGGCTTGCGCGTCATCGACGCGTCGATCATGCCGGCAGTGACGACGGGCAATACGAACGCGCCGACGATCATGATCGCCGAGAAGGGCGCGTCGATGATCCGCGAGGATGCGCGGGCAGCGCTGGCAGCTTGAACGAAGCTGCTGCGCCCCGGACGCAGGCGGAGCGAAGGCGCAAGAAAAAAGGCTGCCGGGGGGAGCGGCAGCCTCGAAGTTCGGGGGAGAGAAGAGAGGACGCTCGTGTCCCTTCGATCGCAATGTCCGTTCTGAGCCTGCAGTAGACCGAGAGGGGCATTACGATCGGGACACGCGGTGCTTACCACCAGCGGCGCTTGGCCCACCCGCCGCCGTAACGGCGCTCGCCGTCGTGTTTCTCCTGGGCGATGTGACGGCCGGCGGCGTTCTGAGCGGCTCGGATGCGCGCTGCCTCGTAGCGGTCGACGTGACCATCGCGCTTCGCGGCGGCTTCCATGCGGCGGATGCGGGCCTGCTCGGCCTGGAGGCGCGCCGCCTCCCAGCGCGTGAGCTGGCCGGACCGCACACCCTGCTGGATGCGCTGCTGCTGGCGGTACTGGCGCTGGTCGATGTTGCCGCCGCGATCGTAGGCGTTTGCGGCGGTGGCGGTGGCAGCCAGGGCGAAGACGGTGGCGATTGCGATCTTCTTCATGGTCCAGGTCCTTTCGGTACGAGGCTTCGTCAACTCATCGGCTGGACCGGGCGAACCCGTTTGTTTGTCCAAGCCTGTGAAATGAAGAATGCCACCGCCGCACTGAACCCTTTCTGAACCATGTATTTAACTAATATTCATCCTCCGATGGCGCGCGTCCGCCCCAGAAATATAATGTTTTTTCAAATACTTTTGACGCCGCGCCCGATGCGCATGCGACTTCGGCGCGGGCTGCGAACGTGTCAGCGTTCAGGAAAACCCCGGCTGCCGTTCACCTCCAGCCCGCCGACGCGCTCCCGCTCTCGAAAAAATTTCGAATCGATCGACATTGCCGCCCGCGACGGGCCGTCTCAGAGGCTTGCGAAAACCTCCGGCAGAATCCCGGGCAGGTCTTCCGCGACAAGGCCCGGGCCACGCAGGGCGGCGCATGCCCCATGCAGCCACACCCCGGCGCACGCGGCCTCCCAGCCCGGCATGCCCTGCGCCATCAGGCCGGTGACGATGCCGGCAAGTACGTCTCCCGAGCCGGCGGTCGCCAGCCAGGGCGGTGCGTTCTCGTTGATCGCGGCGCGACCGTCGGGCGAGGCGATGACGGTGTCCGGGCCCTTCAGAACGACGACGGCGCCGGACATGGCCGCGGCCCGACGCGCGCGCGCCGTCTTGGCACCGTCGAGCCCGGCGAACAGCCGCCGGAACTCGCCCTCGTGCGGCGTCAGAACGACATTCGCATTCGCACGGGCCTTGATGGCCGCGAACAGTGTCTCGGGCGTCGCCGGCGCCTCCTGTGCGCCGCCGCCGAGGAAGCCGAACGGGCCTGCTGGAAGGGCAGACTCGGATGGCTCGGCGAAGGCCGTTATCGCATCGGCGTCGAGCACGACGGCCGCCTGCGACTCCAGGCAGTGCTTGGCCATCGCGCGCGTGTCCGCGTCGACGCCGCAGCCCGGACCGATCAGGACGGCGTTCTTGCGGGCATCGTCGAGGATCTTCGCGAGGCCCGCCGGCTGCTCGAACGACAGCAGCATGATCGCGGTGAGGTGGGCTGCGTTCACGATAGCGGCTGGCGCCGGGCTGGCGATCGTGACGAGGCCGGCGCCGGCGCGAAGGGCGCCGTGTGCGCCAAGACGGGCAGCGCCGGTCGCCGTCACCGGCCCGGAAACCACCAAGGCATGACCGCGCGCGTACTTGTGGCCAGTCACTTGCGCGCGGGGCAGCATCGCGCTCCACAGCGCCGGGCCGTTCGCGAATGTCCGCGGTCCGATCTCGGTCAGGACGCTGGCGGGAATGCCGATGTCGCGCACCTCGATCCTCCCGCACAATGCGCGCCCCGGCAGCAGCAGATGTCCGGGCTTGCGACGGAAGAACGTCGTCGTTCGCGTCGCGCCGATAGCCGGGCCGGTCACGGCGCCGGTCGATCCATCGAGGCCGCTGGGCACGTCGACGGCGATGACGGGCTTGCCGGCCGCGTTGATCCACGCCACGGCCTCGGCCGCATCGCCCGAGAGCTCACGCGACAGGCCGGCGCCGAACATGGCATCTACGATCACGTCTGCCGCTGCGACCATGTCCCGGGTGAGGGCGACGGCATCGCCAGCCCAGAACGCCGCTGCTCGGGCCGCATCGCCCTTCAGGCGCGTATGGTCCCCGACCGTCGCGACCGTAACGGAGAAGGCGGGACGCGCCGCGACCAAACGAGCGGCCACGTAGCCGTCACCGCCGTTGTTACCGGGTCCGCACACGAACAGAATACGCCGGCCGGCCCCCAAGCGCGCCACGGACTGCGCGACGGCGCGTCCGGCGGCGAGCATCAGGTGGAAGCCCGGTTGCGCGATGCCCTGGGCCGCGAGGTTATTCGCCGCCAGCCGATCGGCCTCGCTCATCTCGGCGGTCGTCAGGAGATCCAAGGCCACCCTCATCGTGCCGCCGGGGTGCCGTCCTGATAGACGGACAGCTCGACGAGATTGTCGTCGGGGTCGCGAATGTAGATCGACGTCAGGGGACCGCGGGCGCCCGTCCGAGTCGACCGCTCCACCAGGATCGGCACACCGCAGGACGCCAAGTGTGCCTCGGCCCCGTCCAGGCTGTCGACCAGCAGGCAGATGTCGCCGGACCCCCTGGTCGGCACCTGGGCCTTCGGGTCGAACGTGTTGTCGGCCTGGTGCAGGTTGATCTTGTGCGCGCCGAACCGAAGCGCGGTCCGCTTCTGCGGCCCGAAGACTTCCACCGTCATGCCCAGCACCTTCGTGTAGAAGTCGACCGTGCGCGGTATGGAGGCGACGGTGAGGACAAAATGATCGATGCCGACGACCTGCATGGCACTCTCGACGTTGGGGCTGTTGACCGATGCTTCAGCAGCATTGACCCTGCCACAGGCAGTCCGCGGGGCCAATCGCCATCGACTGGGCAGTTTCTGCCTGTTTTTCCGCCATCTTGCATGAAAATGCAGCGCTGCTTTTTGCAGACAAGCGCCGGACTTTTGGGCGAAACGAAATAAAATCGCGCAATTTCAATGAATTGAAGTTTCATTTACCAGTTGGCACGTGTCGTGCTAATGGGCTGGCAAGAGCATTCGATGTCCCTCGCGGTGGTCCTGCCACCGCAGAAAACCCAGTTCGAGGCCGCCCATGAAAAAGATCGAAGCCATCATCAAGCCCTTCAAGCTCGATGAGGTGAAAGAGGCGCTTCAGGAAATCGGCCTGCAGGGCATCACGGTCATCGAGGCAAAGGGCTTCGGCCGCCAGAAAGGCCACACGGAACTTTATCGCGGCGCCGAATACGTGGTCGATTTCCTGCCCAAGGTGAAAATCGAGGTGGTGATCGGCGACGAGATGGCCGACAAGGCCGTCGAAGCCATCCAGCGCGCGGCCAAGACCGGCCGCATCGGCGACGGCAAGATCTTCATTTCGACTGTCGAGGAAGCGATCCGCATCCGTACGGGTGAGACGGGCACGGACGCGATCTGATGAACTGCACGGCCATGCGCGGACCCGAGCCTTCAGGCAAAGGTCCGCGAGGGGCCGTTCTGTGTTTGAACTATTCGTCTAGCGAAGGGAGCCACTATGGCAGACAAGGACATGACGGCCGCTGACGTGCTTAAGATCATCAAGGACAAGGAGGTCAAGTTCGTGGACCTCCGGTTCACGGACACCAAGGGCAAGATGCAGCACGTGACCGCGGATGCCTCGTGCATCGACGAGGGCGTGTTCGCCGACGGCTATGCCTTCGACGGCTCCTCGATCGCCGGCTGGAAGGGCATCGAAGCCTCCGACATGCTGCTGATGCTGGATCCCACGTCCGCGCACATGGACCCCTTCTTCGCCCAGACGACGATGTCGATCTTCTGCGACGTCATCGAGCCGTCCACCGGCGAGCTGTACGAGCGCGACCCCCGCGGCATCGCCAAGAAGGCCGAGGCCTACCTGAAGAGCACGGGCCTGGGCGACAGCGTCTACTTCGGCCCGGAGGCCGAATTCTTCATCTTCGACGACGTGCGTTTCTCGTCGGACCCCTACAACACCGGCTTCCGTCTCGACTGCACGGAGCTGCCCACCAACATGGGCACCGAGTACGAGATGGGCAACCTCGGCCACCGTCCGCGCACGAAGGGCGGCTACTTCCCGGTTCCGCCGGTCGACAGCTGCCAGGACATGCGCTCGGAGATGCTGTCGGTGATGGCCGAGATGGGCGTCGTCGTCGAGAAGCATCACCACGAGGTGGCAGCCGCCCAGCACGAGCTCGGCACGAAGTTCCAGCCGATGGTGCTCGCCGCCGATCACATGCAGATCTACAAGTATGTGATCCACAACGTCGCGCAGGCCTACGGCAAGACCGCGACGTTCATGCCGAAGCCGGTCTTCGGTGACAACGGCTCGGGCATGCACTGCCACCAGTCGATCTGGAAGGAAGGCAAGCCGACGTTCGCCGGCAACAAGTACGCCGACCTCTCCGACAACTGCCTCTACTACATCGGCGGCGTCCTGAAGCACGCGAAGGCCATCAACGCCTTCACGAACCCCTCGACGAACTCCTACAAGCGTCTGGTTCCGGGCTACGAGGCTCCCGTGCTGCTCGCCTATTCGGCGCGCAACCGCTCGGCCTCCTGCCGCATCCCGCACACGACCAGCCCGAAGGCCAAGCGCGTCGAGGTCCGCTTCCCCGATCCCGCCGCCAATCCCTACCTCGGCTTCGCAGCGCTGCTGATGGCCGGCATCGACGGTATCTTGAACAAGATCAGCCCAGGCGATCCGATGGACAAGAACCTGTACGACCTGCCGCCGGCCGAGCTCGCCAAGATCCCGACGGTGTGCGGCAGCCTGCGTGAGGCGCTCTCCAGCCTCGACCAGGATCGCGCCTTCCTGAAGATGGGCGGCGTGTTCACCGACGACATGATCGATGCGTACATCGAGCTGAAGATGGCCGAGGTCGAGCGTTTCGAGATGACGCCGCACCCGGTCGAGTTCGACATGTACTACTCGGTTTAAGAGGCTTTGCTCGCGCCTTCAGATGCCCACACGGCATCCGGCACGGGCGCCTTCGGATGTCCACGTTCCTGCGGGCCCGCACTCCGCGAGGACACATCCGGTTCAGAAATAAAAAGGGCGGCTCCTCGCGGGCCGCCCTTTTCCTTTCACACGTCACCACTTGCTCGGGAGCCTGCACGCGCCCCCGGGATCGCATTCAGTCGTCAATTCCCGGCAGGCGTCCCCCGCCTGGCAGCGAGCCACGCCACGACCAGCAGCAGCACCGACGCTGCGACCAGCAGCATGAGAGTCGTGTCGGGGACATAGAACGTCCGCTGCACCTCCCAGCCGAGCAGCCGCAACACCTTCGAGAGATCGGTGTAGATGCCGGCGAGATGGCCGCCCAACGTGCCGGTGATGCCGAGCAGGCCGGCGCCCAACAGCGCGAGCCCCGCCATGATCCAGCGGCCGAGCCCGCTCCACAGTGCTTCGCCCTGCAGGATGCGCGTGATCAACATCACGGCCCAATAGGCCGTCGTCCACACGGCCAGCAGGATGTGATTGCGCCCCATCGGCGAGGTGGAGATGGCCTCCCATGGCCAGACCCTCATTCCGACCAGCATCGCGAGCACGCCCGATGCCAGACCGAGCCAGAGCAGGGGTACGAGTGCCCGATCGATGGCCAGAGCGACGGGTCCGTCCGATAGCGCCCGCCACACGATGGCAAGGGCTGCCGTCATCCAGAGCGCGATCGGGAAGTGAACGAGAACGACGTGATAGGCGGCCATGATCAGGCTCCTTTTCCGCGCTTGAGGGTGGCGTTCACGGCGACCGCAAAGGCCACGATCAGCAATAGGCCGGCGAACATCGTCAGCAGCCACTGACGCCTGATCGCGTCGTTGAACTCCATCTCGATGCCGTAGTTGGCGAGTTCCATCTCGCTATGGCGGAACTTGACGGGAACGCCTGCGCGGACCTTGTCGGCGCCGGGATGCTTGGCGCTATTGACATGCGGCCAACTGACCTGACCCGGATAGAAGAGCGTTACCTGCTTCGCCGGCTGGTCCCACTTCGGCGTCTCACCTTCGAACCGCACGGCCTTGACGTCGGCATCGCGACCGAGCCCGACGGTGACCGGCAAGGACACGTAATGCCAGCGCCCGCCGGTCGCCTGACGGTGCACGGCGAAGGCCGCCTGGTAGATGCCGCGGTCGACGAAGATCTTGTCGTCGAGGCGGTTGCCGGTGTCCATCTTGCGCTGCAGGACCACGTCCCAGGAGCCGTTGTCCCAGCGGGCCGTGCCAGCCACCTTGATGTCCGCGCGCGAGCCCTCGCTGATACGAATGATCCGGCGCGGCAGCGTATCGCCGTCCTTCCAGGCGTGTGCCGGATCGAAGGGGATGGCGATGTCCTCACGCAGCGCGTGCTGCGCGTCCTGTGCGATTTTCCCGCCGACGATGTCGTCCCACTTCAACGCGGCGTGGCCAGCCTTGGCAGGATCGAACATCAGCCGCGGCTGCTTCTTGGCGCCGTCCCAGTTGGTCGCATACGGACCCTTGCCGGCATCGGAGAGCCGCGCCTCGCCCACGTTCTGGTCGTCGGACAGCTTGACCGGGTTCGAGCGTGCGGCACGCCAGTGCCACAGGTCCAGGAAGTATCCCGCGGCGCGCTGCGCCTTCAACTCGTCCTCCGGCACGACGGAGAGATAGTCGTTGATGTCACGCCGCGTTGCAGGGAGGTACTTCGTCGGCTCGTCCTGCTTGAGCTTCTTGCCGAGATAGGCATGCCCCTTGACCGCCTTCGCGTCGACTTCCTTGGTGAAGCCGGCGAGGCCCTGCCCGATGGTGACGTATCCGCCGTAGCGCGAGAACTCGGGCACGCTGCCGTCATCGACCATCATGGCGATGCGATCCTCGTGCAGCCCTTGCGGCTGGGAGCCGGGCACGGCGCGGCCCTGCACGACCCATTTTCCGCCCTCAAAGCGGAGCATGTCGTGGAAGATGCCGGGCTTCGGCGACGTCCAGCGATAGCGGAAGAAGATATCCTGGCCGTTGTATGCCGCCTGCACCGAGAGCGGTACCGTCAGCGTCTTGGGAACAGAAATGTGGCGTTTCGCATCATCTTTGACGACGCCCGTGCCATGAGTGAACCAAGCAATGCCGAGCGCCCCTACGAAAATTGCAGCAGCAGGCAACAACAAAGCTTGGGAGCCATCGATCTTGGTCACGGCTTCCTCGATTTCATCGATTTATCGCAACCGGATTGGTTGCGAGCGCAAGCGTCGCGCAATCGAAGGTCGGGAACCTTGATTAATATCAAGGCACGTTGCTGCGAATAGACCTTGGCTCTTGTCTACTCTCGCTCCACGAAGCTCGACACCACGCGCTTACGGTCGCCGGCGTCGAACTCGATCGTGAGCTTGTTGCCGTCGACTTCCACGACGGTGCCGCCGCCGAACTTGGGGTGGCGGATGCGCTCGCCGACGCCGTAACTGGCCTCCTGCGTGGAGGATGCGATCAGCTCGCCCTCGATGGTGAGCGGCGCGCGGCGCAACGGTGGCTTCTGCGGCTGGTTCTGTGGTTTCCAGGACTGCTTGGCGCGCTGCCAGCCGGGTGTGTCGTAGGTGCTCTTGAAGGCCTGGGGGGCCTCGTCGAAGCGGCTGGCGCCATAGGGATTGGAACGCCCGAAATTCGCGTAGGCGCCTCCGAACGGACTCTTGGCCTCCGCCACATCGACGTGCGGCGTCGGCAATTCATCGATGAACCGGGATGGGCTCGCCGACTGATAGAGGCCGCGCGTGCGTCGGTTCTGCGCGAACGAGATCTGCGCCCGGCGGCGGGCGCGCGTGATGCCGACGTAGGCGAGGCGGCGCTCCTCCTCGAGGCCGGCGAGGCCCTGCTCGTCGAGGGCGCGCTGGTGGGGGAACAAGCCTTCTTCCCAACCCGGCAGGAAGACCGTATCGAACTCCAGGCCCTTGGCGGCATGCAGCGTCATGATCGAGACGCGGTCGCCGTCGTCTCCCGCCTCGGTGTCCATGACCAGCGAGACGTGCTCGAGGAAACCGGCGAGCGTGTCGAACTGGTGCATGAAGCGCACGAGCTCCTTCAGGTTCTCCAGCCGTGCCTGGGCCTGCGGGCTCTTGTCCGCCTGCCACATCGCCGTGTAGCCGGATTCGTCGAGGATCAGCTCCGCCAGTTCCGTGTGGCGCATGCTGTCGAGCTGGCCACGCCAGCGCTCGAAGGAGCGCAGCAGGTCGGTGAGAGAGCGCCGCGCCTTGCCGCCGATCTCGTCGGTTTCGACCAGTTCACGGGCGGCCAGCGCCATCGGGATCTGGCGGGCGCGGGCATGGTCGTGGACGCGCTTGACGGAACTGTCTCCGATGCCGCGCTTGGGAACATTGACGATGCGCTCGAACTTCAGGTCGTTGGCCGGATTCAGCGTCACCTCGAGATAGGCGATGGCGTCCTTGATTTCCTGGCGCTCGTAGAATCGCGGGCCACCGATGACGCGATAGGGCAGGCCCAGCGTGACGAAGCGATCTTCCAGCACGCGCATCTGGAACGAGGCGCGCACGAGAATGGCGATGTCGTTGAGGCGGTGGCCCTTGGCGCGCAAACCCTCGATGCGCTCGCCGATGGTACGTGCCTCCTCCTCGTCGTCCCACACGCCGAGCACGGTGGGGCGATCGCCATCCGCGCCGTCCGTGAACAGCGTCTTGCCGAGGCGGCCCGAATTCTTGGCGATGAGGCCGGAGGCCGTCGCCAGGATGTGGCCCGTGGAGCGGTAGTTGCGCTCCAACCGGATGATTTTTGCGCCGGCGAAATCCTTGTCGAAACGCAGGATGTTGTCGACCTCCGCGCCGCGCCAGCCATAGATCGACTGGTCGTCGTCGCCCACGCAACACACGTTCGGACAGCCCTGGGCCAGCAACCGCAGCCATAGATATTGGGCGACGTTGGTATCCTGGTACTCGTCCACGAGGATGAAGCGGAAGCGGCCGTGATAGTCCTTCAGGACGTCCGGATGCTCGGTGAAAAGACGGATGCACTCGAGCAGAAGATCGCCGAAGTCGGCCGCATTCAATTCCTTGAGGCGAGCCTGATAGGCCGCGTACAGCTTGGCGCCCTGGCCGCTGGCGAAGCCCTGGCTCTCGCTCTTGGGCACTTTCTCCGGCGTCATGCCACGGTTCTTCCAGCCGTCGATCATGGCGGCGAGCTGGCGGGCGGGCCAGCGGTCCTTGTCGAGCCCGGCTGCCTCGATCACCTGCTTGATCAGGCGGATCTGGTCGTCCGTATCGAGGATGGTGAAGCCAGACTTCAGGCCGACGAGCTCATGGTGGCGGCGCAGGATGCGCACGCCGATGGCATGGAACGTGCCGAGCCAGGGCATGCCCTCCACCGCGCCACCGATGAGCTGGCCGATGCGCTCCTTCATCTCGCGGGCGGCCTTGTTGGTGAAGGTCACGGCCAGCACTTGCGAGGGGAAGGCGCGCCGCGTCGCCAGAATGTGGGCAATGCGGGTCGTGAGCACGCGCGTCTTGCCGGTTCCAGCCCCCGCGAGCACGAGGACGGGGCCGTCCAGTGTCTCGACGGCTTCGCGCTGCTCGGGATTGAGGCCTTGCAGGTAGGGTGCGGCCACCGACGCCGCCGCTCGCTGCGACAGCGGGCGCTCGTCCACAGTCTCCGGCTCACGAGACACTGGCTCAGGGCGCACTGCCTGGGGCTGCCGGCCCGGCGCCTCCGGCAGGTCGAACGGCGGCTCATCCAGGCCATCGATGGGCACGGAGCGCGCGTTCGCGTTTTTGGGCGAGGATGTCATGCGCGCTTATAGCACACGAGCGGAGGCCGCAACGTGGCAGCGCACAGCCATCCCCAGCGATGTTCCCGGATGGTTCCGGCCGCAAGTTGGTGGCAACGTGTGACCCGATTGCAGCTACAGACGTCGCCAGTTTTGTTACTCTGGCCCGTGCGAACTGCAGCGCGTGGTCGAGGAGTGTGGGCGTGGTGCGTCACAGGGTCTTGCGTGCCGTCTGGGTTGCCATATTGGCGGGAGCAGGGATCGCCGCGATCCCCACTGCAAGCCGCGCGACCGAGGTGGTCGTGCTCGGCGACAGCATCGGCCAGGGCATCGCCATGGCGAACGGGCTGCACAATATAGCGCGGCGCAGCTTCAGCCTGCGGCGCAGCAACATCGCCAAGCAAATCGCGCAGATGCCGAAGGACGCCATCGGCGTCATGAGCCTGGGCATCAACGATGCCGCAGATCCCGTGTGGCAGCTCGCCAAGGGCATCGAAGCGGTAGTGCACGCCATCGAGCAATCGGGCCGCAAGGTGGTTTGGGTCGGCCCGCCGTGCGTGCTCAAGACGTGGGATACCCACGCGGAGGATCTCGACATCTACCTGCGCGAACGCCTCGCGACGACGGCGATCCAATATGTCAGCCTGCGCGACGACGCGATCTGCGCGCCGACCCTGCGTTCGCGCGACGGACACCACTTCACCCAGGAGGGGTACAAGTACGTTTGGACCAAGATCCGACGCGGTTCGTCCCTCGTCGCCTCTGCCTCGGTGCCCGTCGAACGGTGCGCGCGCGAGGCCGCCATGGCGGCCCGGCGCGATCGTAAATCCGGGGTCGCATGCGTTCGCGAAGCCGCCGCGCACCAACGCTGAAACCCGGCATCGGCGACAGGGGTCGCGTCCCAAGCTGGGCCTGTGTTAGGTGAGCGCAGACAGGCACCAGCAGCACAGCGAGGAGAGATGGCACATGTCGTCCTGATCGGAAACCTCCGTCAATATACCGGCGGCGTGACGGAGCTGGAGGTGCAGGCCAGCACCATCAGGCAACTGTTCGCGCGGCTATCGGAGCGTTTCCCCGAGATCGGTCCGCATCTGGAGGAGGGGATGGCCGTCGCCATCGATGGCCAGATCTACCAGGATGCCCTGTTCGAGCCGATCGGCGAGGACAGCGACGTGCACATTCTGCCGCAGATCGCCGGCGGCTGAGGCAGCGGCTCGTCAGGCCCTGCCGTTGCGCGCTTCCGTGAGCGCCCGATTGAACTCGGCGCCCAGGATCATGATCATCCCGCTCACCTGGAAGAAGATCAGCGCCGATAGAATCTGCGTCATGCCTGCGTAGAACCGGGTGTAATCGCTGATCGCCAGCCACTTGGAGTAAAGTGCCGCCAGCACCAGCCACAGGCCGAGACTGACCAGCACGCCCGGCCACACGTCCCAGACCGACCGCCGCCCCGCGACCAGCCAGAGGTGATAGGCGAAGAGCTGCGCCAACGTCACGCAGAGCACGATCGTATAGCGCGTGGATGGCGAGAACAGGCCGTGCTCGATGAGCCACTGCACCGCGCTCGAACCGCTGCGAGCCGCGAGTGCCGGGCCCACCACGACGCCCCAGGCCACCACCAGCATGCTGATGGCCGACGCAAGCACGAACAGCGAGCTTTGAGCGAGGCACCAGAGGTAATTGCGCGTCTCCTTGACGCGATAGGCGACGTTGAGCGCAGCACGCAGGGATTCGATGGCGGTCGTGGCGAACAGCAACGACACCGCGGCGCCGACGGTCAACAGGCCATACTGGCTCTGGCCCATGACGCGCTCGACCTCTGGTGCCAGTGCTTTCGCGACGGGCGCGGGGGCTGCATCGAAGAGCTGTCCCACCGCGAAAGCCGCGAGATCGCGACCACCGATCGTACCGGCCAACGCACCCAGAAAGATGCTGAACGGGAATAGCGACAATAGAAACGAGTAGGCGATGGCACCGGCCATGGAGAAGCCGCTGTCCTCGAAAAGTTTCCGGAGCGCAAGGCGCAATGTGCCCAGTCTACGTTGCATCCTCAGTCTTCCTCGGCGGGGCCGCCACATGCGTTCCCTGCCGGTCGGTCCCAGGCCTCCAAGGCCACGAAAAACGCTTCGTGCTCAATGCACGAAGCTGCTTGATTTGCCAACGGGCGCCACCATAATCCCCTTCGCTCAAGAGTTGGGTGCATCACGCCCACAACACCGAAGGAAACGCCATGGATCTCACTCGCCGGCAATTCGGAATTGGAGCCTCACTCGCTGCCGCAGGCACGTTGCTACCCACAGCCGGCATGGCAGCCGGGCTCTCTGCGGATGCCGAGAAGGCGCTGTACGAAGCGGCCAAGAAAGAAGGCGAGCTGACGTGGTACGACGCCCACCACGCGGTGGTGCAGGCCGAAGCCATCGGCAAGGCATTCTCGGAGAAATATCCGGGCGTGAAGTGCAACGTGGTGCGTACGACGGCGAACGTGGCGTTCCAGCGCCTCAACCAGGAATTCAAGGCCGGCGGACCGCAGTGCGACGTCCTGTCCTCGACGGATATCAGCCACTCGATCACGCTCAAGGACAAGAAGCTGTCGGAGAAGTTCGTCCCGGCGAACGCTGCGACCGTGATCGACCAGGTGCGCAACATCGATCCGGACGGCTACTATCACGTCACCTCGATCGGTACGATCGGCATCACGTACAACAGCTCGAAGGTGCCGGCGTCGAATGTCCCCAAGAAGTGGACCGAGCTGATCGATCCCAAGTGGAAGAACCAGGTCTCGGTCGGACACCCGTCGTTCTCGGGCTACGTCAGCATCTGGGTCTGGGAGATGCAGCGCCTGTACGGCTGGGACTATTTCAACAAGCTGAAGGCGAACAATCCGCAGATCGGCCGCTCGATCCAGGACACGCTGACGCATCTGCGCTCGGGAGAGCGCTCCATTGCGGCAGGCTCGTTCGCGACGGCCATCGAAGCGAAGTCGAAGGGTGAGCCGATCGGCGTGTCCTACCCCGAGGACGGCACGATCATCATCGTCGCGCCGTCGTGCATCCCCAAGGGCGCCAAGCATCCCAATGCCGCAAAGCTCTTCATGGAGTTCCTCTGCAGCCCCGACAACAGCAAGATCGCGTCCAACTTCTTCGGCGAGTCGATCCACTCCTCGGTCAAGAGCAAGAGCGGCGTCGACCTGGCGAAGCTCAAGACGATGATCGCGCCTCCCGCCAAGCTCAAGAAGGAACTGCCGGAAGTGAAGGAGAAGTGGCGCGACACGTTCGGCGTCTAGTGTAGCGCATCTGACGTTTGGTACCCACTCGCGGCTGGGACCATGACCAAACGTCAGATGCAAAAGCTACACTAGTGTGGCGGATTGGATGTCCGCTCCAGACTCGTCGCGGGCTCTGAGAGCGGACGTCCAATCGTGACGCCACACCAAGCCGATGGTCTTGCTCGTGACCTGACCACATCGTCCGCCTCATTCCTCTGCCGGCATCGAACGGACTTTGCGGTCGAAGGGACACGAGTGTGGCGGACTGGACGTCCGCTCCATTCTTGTCGCGGGCCCTGAGGGCGGACGTCGGGTCCGCCACGCCAAGCCTCGAACGTCCCGCCGGCTGCTGCCGGCGGAGGCGACACCGACGACCCCAAACAAGGCGCGCTCATCCATGACCGACACGACCGCCACGCACGGCGCCGCCAGCGCGATGCCCGGTGCTCCCAACGGGGCGCGCAGCTTCGACGGGTCGATGCTGATCTGGCTCCTGTTCGCCGCAATCCTGGTGGTGATCGTCGTCAATCCGATCTTCCGCCTGATCTGGGCGAGCGTCGAGCACGAGGACGGCGGCCTGACACTCGCCAACTACGTGTCGGCCTACGGTCGCCAGCGATACTGGCAGTCTCTGATCAACACGCTGTTCATGGGTGGCGGCACGGCGCTGCTGGCGGCACTGCTGGGTGTGCCGCTGGCGTGGGCCTGCGTACGCACGGACATGCCCGGACGCGGCTTCGTACGGCTGTGCGTGCTGGCGGCCTTCATCATTCCCCCCTACCTCGCGGCGGTCGGCTGGGTGCTGCTGGCGGGGCCGAACTCGGGCTGGCTCAATCGCGCCTGGATGGCACTGACCGGCGCGGAAACGGGCATCTTCAACGTCTACTCGCTGGGCGGCCTCGTCACGATCATGGGGCTGCACCTGTTCTTCTTCATCTTCATCTTCACGAGCTCGGCGCTCGAGCTGATCTCGTCGGAGATGGAAGACGCGGCCAACGTCCTGGGCGCGGGGCCCGTCAAGACCGCGTTCAAGGTAACGCTGCCGCTGATCATGCCGGCCATCCTGGGCGGCGTCATCATCATCTTCCTGCAGTCCATCGCGCTGTTCGGCGTGCCGGCGATCATCGCCATTCCCGCGCGCTATCCGGTGGTGACGACGCAGCTCACGGAGTTCTTCTCGAACAACCGCGTGGACCTGGCTGCCGCCTATGCGATCCCGCTGCTGCTGATCACGGTGGCGATGCTCACGATCCAGCGCAAGATCCTCGCGCGCAAGGGCTTCACCGTGGTCGGCGGCAAGGGCGGCGAACGTCGCATCGTGCGCCTGGGCCGGTGGCGATGGGTCGTGTTCGGCTACGCCATGCTGGTGGCGATGCTGGCGGTCTTCATGCCGCTGTTCGTGCTCGTCCAGGCCGCCTTCTCGAAGGCATGGAGCCGGGGTTTCTCGCTGGACAATCTCACGCTCGACCACGTGAAGTTCATCCTGTTCGAGCATCAGGGGGCGCTGCCGGCCCTGACGAAGAGCATCCTCTACGCCTCGATCGCGGCCTTCTGCGCGCTGACGCTGGCGCTCGTGATCGCCTACGTCGTGCGGCGCAACCTGTTGCGGTTCGGACAGGTGCTGGCGTTCCTGTGCATGGCGCCGTTCGTCATTCCCGGCATCATCCTGGCGATCGGCTTCTATGCGGCCTATGCGCCACCGCCGCTGCTGCTTGCAGGCACGGGCCTTATCATCATCGTGGCCTTCACGACGCGCCTGCTGCCGATCGCCTATCAGAACAGCGCTGCCGGCGTCGCGTCGATCCACGCCGAGATGGAGGAGGCCGTGCGCATCCTCGGCGGCACGCGGATGACGGCCATCCGCCGTGTCGTGGCGCCGCTGCTCAAGCGGTCGCTGGTGGGCGCATGGATCCTCATCTTCGTGCCGGCCTGCCAGGAGCTGTCGACGGCGATCTTCCTGTCGGGACCGCACAATCGCGTGCTGTCCGTGCTCATCTTCGACTTCTCCGAGGAAGGCCGCTTCGAGCAGCTCGCCGTGCTCGGCGGCCTCTTGCTCATCATTACCGTCATCATCGTCACGATCGGCTTCCGCATCGTGGGACGCGATTTCATGCTCAGGAGAGACCAGTAGAATGCCAGTCGTGCACCTCAAAGGCCTGACCCGAGCCTTCGGCGCGTTCAAGGCCGTCGACAATGTCGACCTCGAAATCGCGGACGGCGAGTTCCTCTCGCTGCTCGGCCCTTCGGGCTGCGGCAAGACGACGACGCTGCGCATGATCGCGGGCTTCATCGACCCCACGGGCGGCACCATCGACGTGGACGGCCGCGTGCTGTCGTCGGCGTCGGGCTCGCTGCCGCCGGAAAAGCGCGGCATGTCGATGATTTTCCAGAGCTACGCCATCTGGCCGAACATGACAGTGGCCGAGAACGTCGGCTTCGGCCTGGAAATCCGCAAGATCCCACGCGAGGACGCCCGAAGGCAGATCGCCGAGGTGCTCGACGTGGTGCAGATGGGGCACCTCGCCAACCGCTACCCGGCCGAGCTGTCGGGCGGCCAGCAGCAGCGCGTGGCGCTGGCGCGCGCCATCGTCGTGCGTCCCGCCGTCTTGCTTCTGGACGAGCCGCTGTCCAACCTCGATGCCAACCTGCGCGAGGAGATGCGCTTCGAGATCCGCCGCCTGCACGAGCAGATCCGCATCACCACGGTCTACGTGACGCATGACCAGGCCGAGGCGATGGCGACATCCGACCGCATCGCGGTGATGAACAAGGGCCGCATCGAGCAGGTGGACGCGCCCTATACGGTCTACACGCGGCCCAAGACGCGGTTCGTCGCCGGCTTCATCGGCCGCACGAACTTCGTCACCGGGCGCAAGAACGGTGGCGACCTGGTGTTCGACGGGTTCGCCGTGCCGACCGCCAGCATCCCGGATGCGCTGCCGGGGACAGCGGAGATCGACTTCTCGGTGCGTCCGCAGAGCCTGAAACTGGTGCGCGATGCGACAGACGCGGGGGGCGACCGGCTGGCCATCGGCGGCAGTGTCGGCCATCGCACGTTCCTCGGGGAGTACTGGGACTACACCTTCGATGTCGCGAATTCCGGCCTGAAGCTGAAGGTGGCTGCCCCGCCGTCCGACGTCTTCGAGGTGGGCAGCCCTGCAGTCCTGGCGCTTGACCCGGCACTGATGGTGGCGCTCGAATAGACAGCGACCGAAACGCAACGTCCCTCAGAATCCGAAACGCCAAGGAGCGTCCCATGGATACCGGCACGCCAAAGATGATCGCGCGCAAGGAGAACGGCATCGGCTGGATGATCTTCAACCAGCCCGAGAAGCACAACGCCGTCTCCTATTCGATGTGGGTGGCGATCCCCAAGATCATGGCCGCGTTCGAGGCGGATCCGGACGTGCGCGTCATCGTCATGCGCGGGGCTGGCGAAAAGGCGTTCGTCTCGGGCGCGGACATCTCGGAGTTCGAGGAGAAGCGCGGCAGCGAGGAAGCCGTGAAGACCTACAACGCGGCTGGCGATCTCGCGTCGGAGGTGATCTCGGGCGCCAGCAAGCCGGTGATCGCCATGATCCAGGGCCTGTGCGTGGGCGGCGGCGTGGCGCTGGCGCTCAACGCCGACATCCGCATCTGCGGCACGAATTCCTACTTCGCCGTACCCGCCGCCCGGCTGGGCCTGGGCTATCGTTATTCCGGCCTCAAGCGGTTGGTCGATCTAGTCGGCCCGTCCTATGCGAAAGAGATCTTCTTCACGGCCGGACGCTTCACGGCCGACGAGGCGCGCATGATGGGCCTCGTCAACCGCGTGGTCGCGCCGGAGGATGTGGAGAAGGCGACCCTGGAGATGGCGTCGCGCATCGCGGACAACGCGCCGCTGACGATCAAGGCCGCCAAGATGGCCGCGAACGCGGCCGCACAGGACCGGGCCGACCGTAACATCGCCGCCATCGACGCCGCGGTCGCCACCTGCTTTGCGAGCGAGGACTACATCGAGGGCCGCCGGGCCTTCATGGAAAAGCGCAAGGCGCAATTCAAGGGGCGCTGAGGCGCCGCTCCGCCGAAGGGGCCGAACATGACGCAAGCCGCCGTCGTCGGCTCCCTGGTGCGACGATTGCCGTTCTTCTACGGGTGGGTGATCCTCGCCTGCGTCTGCCTCGCCTCCATCGCACGTACGGGGCCGGCGGTGGCGACGCTGTCGCTGTTCGTCGAACCGATGACGGGCGAGTTCGGCTGGTCGCGGACGGCGCTGTCGGGTGCCGTTTCGCTGGGCGGCGTGCTGGCCGCACTGTCGTCGCCCTACATCGGCGGCCTCCTGGACCGCAGCGGGCCGCGCCTCATCCTGTGCGCGGCGGTGATCACCACGTCGGTAACGATCCTGCTGCTGTCGCAGATCAACTCGCTCGTCGCGTTCTATGCGCTGTTCTGCATTGCGCGCCTCAACTTCGCGGGACCGTTCGACCTGGGCATCTACGGTGCCGTGAGCAACTGGTTCGTGGCGCGGCGGGCGCTGGCCACCTCGCTGGTGACGCTCGCCGGCATGGCGGGCCTCGTGATCATGCCGCTGATCGGCTATTTCGCGATGCAGTCGCACGGCTGGCGCGGCGGCTGGCTGGCGGTGGGCACCGCTGTGCTGGTCATCGGGCTGCTGCCGTGCTGGCTGCTCCTCGTCCGGCGTCCGGAGGATCTCGGGCTGCTGCCGGACGGTGCCGTCGCGGCGACCGTGGCGTCCGATGCGACCGCCGCACGCGCGAAGGCTGCGCCTGCGGAGGAGCCGGACTTCACACGCGGGGAGGCGATGCGCACGCGGGCATTCTGGATGCTCGCGCTATTCACGGCGATGGTCTACCCGGTGCAGGCAGGCGTGAGCCTGCATCAGGCCGCGCACCTCGTCGAATCGGGTCTCAGCCCTGCGATCGTCGTTTCCACGGTGACCGTGTTCTCGCTCGGCTCGGCGGCGCTGGGGCTCGCCTTCGGCGGGCTCATCCGCTGGATCGGCGTCCGCGCCTCCCTCGTACTGACCGGGGCCTTCCTGGCGGCCGGCGCCGGGATCATGGCGACCGTTGCGACGCCGACGCAGGCGATGATCGCCGCCACGCTCTTCGGCATGGGGGTGGGCGGCATGCATACGGTGCTGCCCGTCGCCTGGGCCGACTATTTCGGGCGCAAGAACTATGGTGCGATCCGCGGCGTCTCACTGACGATCCAGGTCACCGCGCAGGCGGCCGGGCCGCTGCTGTCCGGCGTCCTGCGCGACGTGTCAGGCAATTATCTCCTGTCTCTGGGCTGCTTCACCGCCTTCGCGTGCCTGAGCATGCTGGCCGGGCTACTGGTGAAGGCCCCCGCGGCGCTTCGCCGACACTGACCCCGTGCACGGCGGTGCATCGTGACAAACGAACCGCCCCGCGTGCAACAGATCGGGGGAAGATGGCGCCGTGGATCGCGGAACGGCTCGACTCGGGTGCTCAGGGAACGCATCATGCGTGAAATGACAAAAATCGTTGCTCGCTTGCGGGAGGGCGATCACGTGGCAAGCCTGAAGGTGATGGCGTTCGTCGGGATCGTGGGCCTCGTGCCTGGCCTGTGCGGGCTGGCGCACGCGCAGGAGATCGAGATTCCGGCAGGCGGGCTCATGTTCGTCAACGACCCGGCCATCGCCATCCAGTCGCTCGAAGTCGCGGTTGGGCCGGAGCGCATTCGCATGGCGTACACGCTTCGCAACACGCTCAACGTCCCGCGCGCGATCGTCGTTGCATTTCCATTGCCCGATCTCGATGCCGCCGCCATCGGGGAGGAGCGCGTGGCCGTGCCGGCAGCGCAGAGCGACAACTACGTGGCGGCGACGTTCACCGCAAACGACGTACCGGTGGCGGCCGAGCTGCAGCAGCGGGCTTTGGTGCTCGGCCTCGACGCGACCTCCGTACTCGTCGAGACACAGCTTCCGCTGGTGCCGGTGCGCAAGGGCGTCCGCGAACGGCTCGCCAAGCTGGCGCCGATCGTGAAGAGCGATCTGCAGCAGCGCGGCATTGCACGCCTGGACGGCGACCGCATCGATCCGAACTGGACCTTGAAGACGACGGCCTATTGGCTGCAGCCATTCGAGGCCAACGAGGTGATCACGATCAAGCTGGCCTACCAGCCCATCGTCGCGCAAATACCCCTGACGCAGGCTTTCCTCGCCCCCCTGCGCGACGACTACTGCCTCTCGGGCCAGGACGGCGCGACGGTGGCTGGCCGGGCGGCCGTTGCGGGAGCGAAGGCGCGCGTGACGACGTTGGGCTATCTGGCTTCGAGTACCGGGACGCTGCCCAACGCCATCGCCAACTTCCGCCTGCACATCGAGAAGCCGGAGATGGAAACGGTCGTTGCGACGTGCTGGCGCGATCTCAAGCAGCCCGGGCCCACCGTACTCGAGTGGACAGCGACGGATTACTATCCGGACCAGGATCTGCGCATTGCGTTCATCCGGTGACCGGGCCTGCGTCGCAGCGATGTTTCGAGATCAGGCTATCTTCGCCCGCTCGCGCTTGCGGATCTCCTGCAGCTCGGGATCCATCTTGTCGAACGCGATCAGTGGCGCGAACGTCTGGAAGATGCGGTTCGTCATCCGACCGCGGTGGCGGAAATAGACCCACAGCTTGTCGAGATGGCTGCCGAGCTTGACCTTCTGCGCGTAGGCGGTCTGGCCGGACTGGTATTTGCCGGCGCCATGTGCGAGCGCGAAACGCACGCCCTCCATCCACGCGAGAAAGAAGAGGTTGTAGTCGCGACCGATGGGATAGCGCATCCCCCAGAACTTATCGATGATGCGGTCTTTCTCGACGAACATCAGCTTGTAGGCGAGGAGCTGGCCGTCGACCCGACACAGGACCCAGACCGCGCGGTCGCCCAGCGCCCGGTCGACGTCGCGGAAGTAATCGGGCGTGAGCTGCTCGAAATCGCCGTAGTCGAAGCGGCTGTTGCGCCGCGTCTCCTCGTAGAGCTCGAAAATCTGCTGCTCAAGGCCGGCGATGGTGCGCGTGACCTCGATGTCCACCTTGGGGCGCGTCTTTAGCTTGCGGCGCAAGGTCGAGCGGTTGTTGGCCGACAGGCTCTGCACGTACGCGTCCTCGGTACGAAAGGGCAGGTCGAGAACGCACACCGGCAGGCTGGCGATGCGGGAGAACCCGGCCGAGGCGATGGCCGAGGCGAGGGGGGGCACGTCCGCGTCGGCCAGATCCTTGATGGCGAGCAGCGGAATGCGATCGGCCTCGGCCTTGCGGTCCATGCCGGCCAGCAGCGCCTGCATGATGTGGCCGCGTTCGGCGGGATCGGCATCGGGTTCGAAACCCAGATGACAGCGATCGGCGAGCGGGGACCCCAGCCCCATCACAGGCAAGCCGACGAGCCGCGGCGCCTTTGCGTAAAGCCAGTCGCCGACCGGACGCCAACGACCTTGCAGCGGCATATCCAGCCGGTAGGTGACATGGAAGACGGGTGCTGCGGCGACGATCCGGCCGCCTTGGCGCACGGTGACGGCCTCGAAACGGAAGCCCGGCAGCGGCGCCTTCTCGACGGCCGCGTAGTACGCCCAGCCTTCGGCGTCATCGGGAAAAAGGCGTGTCCAATCCGCCTCGGGCACGGCGGCGACGCCGGGGAGGTGCTCGACGACGAGTTCCTGGTCGCTCGTGGTGGTCACACGCATCCTCGCCCCTGCAAGACGCCAGAATGGCGCGGCATTCTCGAAAGCCAGCTCTTGCGCCCGCATTCTGCCGACGTTCGGCGGGGCCGCCGCGCCAGTGGCGGGTTATTCGGCCGCGCTGATCTGCACCGGCGCAACAGGAGCGGCTTCCTGGAAGCCGATCTTCTTCACCAGGTCCTGCGCGAAGCGGACGGTCCGATCCACCACTACGTTGCGCTGCCTGTCGAGCGTGATCAGATGGTAGCTGTCTTCCAGGACGAGCATGTCCACCGGGCCGCCGAGCTTGCGCTGCAGGTACATGGCGTTACTGAGGTCGGCGACGTCGTCGTGGCGGGGATGGATGACGAGGGACGGCGTCTTGATGCTGGGCAACTCGCTGCGGATCACCTTGGCGAGGCTGTTGAAGTGGGCGAAGGCGCGAAGCGGCGTGCAGAAGACGCCAGCCTGCGTGCTGTCACCACTCAACATGCTGCGTACGACGAAGGCGCGAATGCGCTCGTCCTTGATCCCGTAGGGCTCGTGCTCGGGCAGATTGAGGTGAAGCTTCAGCGGCGTCGGGTAAACGAACCGCAGGATGTGCGCATACCAGGGCATCGACCAGCCGTTCAGCCAGATCGTCGGCGCGAAGAACGCCAAGCCCTGCACCTTCGCGGGATGCTGGTGGGCGAGGTGGGCCGCCAGCAGTCCGCCCATGGACAAGCCGCCGGCGATGACCACGTCGCAGTGTGCGCGCAGCCGCTCCAGCGCGGCTTCGACGCTGGCGTACCACTCACGCCAGGTCGAGTTCTGGAGATCGACAACGCTCGAGCAATGGCCTGCAAGCTGGCAGCAATGCACCGTATAGCCGGCGCGCGCCAAACCCTGAGCTACGAAACGCAGCTCCATTGGCGTGCCGCCAAGGCCATGCACCAGAAGGAAACCGACTCTTCCTCCGTGGTGAAACGTACTGGTGTCGCGACTCGTCATTTATTGTTCTATTTCCACTTACTGGCGACTTACGCTCGATCACTATATCACTATCGTCGTCGCGCTGGCTATATCCACGGTCGCTCGCCCCTTCGAGGCCCCGACCGCCCTTGATTTCCCGGTCGTCACGCCGCCGTGGCGCGCTGAAGAACCTGATCGAGAAGGCGCATGGCCAAATCGATTTCGGCACGCGAGATGTGCAGGCTCGGCGCGAAGGTCACGACGTTCTTGTAGTAACCGCCGATATCGAGCACGAGGCCGTACTTGCGGCCATCGACCTCCAGATCCCCCTTCAAAGCCTCATCGACCATCAGATCAGTGATTCGCTTAGAAGGCGTGAAGCTGTCGTGCGGCTCGCAGATCTCCATGCGAAGGGCCAGCCCGAGGCCATCGACATCACCGATGCACTTATGTCGCTTCTGCAACTCGCGCAACCCCTCGAGGAAATAGGCGCCGCTGTCGCGCACCATCGTCTCGTAGTCGGTTTCGGCGGTCATGCGCATGACCTCGAGGGCGACGCCAGTCCCCATCGGGTTGGCGTTGAAGGTCGAGTGCGTGGAGCCCACCGGGAACGTCTGCGGATTGATCAGCTCCTCGCGCGCCCACAGGCCGGACAACGGGTTGAGGCCGTTCGTGATCGCCTTGCCGAAGACGACGACATCCGGTTTCACGCCGAAGTGCTCGATCGACCAGAGCTTGCCCGTGCGATAGATGCCCATCTGGATCTCGTCGACGACGAGCAGCACACCGTACTGATCGAGCACCTTCTTGAGTTCGGCGAAGAAGTTCATCGGCGGCAGCACGTAACCGCCGGTGCCCTGCAGCGGCTCGACGTAGAATGCCGCATATTCGCACTGCCCGGACTTGGGATCCCAAAGGCCGTAGTACTCGCTCTCGAAGAGGCGCGCGAACTGCTGCACGCAGTGGTGGCCGTATTCTTCCTTGGTCATGCCCTTGGGGCCGCGGAAGTGATACGGGAAGGGAATGAACTGGGCACGATCGCCGAAATGCCCGTAGCGGCGGCGATAGCGATAGGACGACGTGATCGACGAGGCACCGAGCGTGCGGCCGTGATAGCCGCCCTCGAACGCGAACATCAGGCTCTTGCCGTTCTTGAAGTTGCGGACGAGCTTGAGGCTATCCTCCACCGCCTGGCTGCCGCCGACGTTGAAGTGGACGCGGCCCTTGAGCCCGAATTTGCGCTCGGCATCGCGGGCGATGAGCGTCGCCAGCTCGATCTTCTCGCGGTGGAGGTACTGCGAGGCGACCTGCGGCAACGTATCGAGCTGCCGCTTGACCGCGTTGTTCAGCCGCTCGTTGCGGTAGCCGAAGTTGACCGCCGAATACCACATCTGCAGGTCGAGAAACTCCCGCCCGCGCGAGTCGTACATGAACGAGCCTTCGCAGCCCGTGAAGATCTTGGCGGGGTTGGTGTAGTGGACCGTGTCGCCGTGCGAGCAGTATTCCGCTTCGAGGGCCAGCAACTCCTCGTCGCTGGGGTTCTGCCCGACCGCGTCTCCAGCTGCTTGGCCGTTGGCCCAGTGCATCGCCTTGTCCATGGCTTACTCGTCTGTGTGAACGAAGTTGTTGTCGTCGGGTTGCCTGCCAGCCTCGAGCCACGCTGCTAGCAGGCTGGTCGCCTCGTCGAATTGCGCGAAAGCAAAGTGCGGCAGGCCGGATTTTCGGCAATGGGCGACCAGGGATCCTTTCGCCAGCACCATGTCGACGCGCTCGGCGATGCAGAAATCCGAGCGACCGTCGCCGACCAGGATGCGCCGGCTGCCCGTGGCCGCTTCGGCGAACTGGCACTTGCAGTTACCCGAAAGGGCCCGGCAATCGCCCCGCGCATGTGGAAACGTCAGGCGCCAGCGGTCGCCGCCGATCCACTCCAGGTGGTTGGCGACGAAGGGAACATCGATGCCGTACCGGGCCAGGACGGACCCTACCGTGCGATCGAGGCCGTCCGATACCACCGTCGCGCGCATGCCATGCGCCCGGCACAGGGCGACGAAGCCGGGCAGGCCCGGATCGATCTCGATGCCGGCTACGAATGCGTCCATCTCCGCCGGCGTCGCCCGGACGAGGTCCACCTGACGTGCAAGACACTCTCGCGAGCCGATGGCGCCCGATCGCCAAAGCTCCTCGACGTCATGCCATGCCGGATCGGCGAACCGCTCCAGGAGCAGGTCCGTCGTGTCGAGAGGGGCTATGGTTCCGTCGAAATCGATGAATACGGAATGCCCCAACCCGGTCGATCGCGCCATCCCCACGTCTGTCAGCCCCTGCTATCCGCGAGCCTGTTCACCGCGTCTCGTCGCTGTGCGAGCCGCCTGCGCGAACGAATACTGCGGAATGCTCCAAGTGAAAATCAGTGTCGACTTGTCTCGTTAATGCATTCGCCTGCGACGCTGCCAAAATGGGTCAGCATTGCGCGCATGCATTCTGTATTGGCGTCGGCACCACGCGGCGGCGACATGCTGCTCTAGATTTAATCTGTGAACAACATAATCGTTTTTCTTGCTTGAGCCGAATTGGCAACAGAAACGAATCGATGCCCGCCACAGCCCGAGCGCGTTAACCTTTTTTCTCGGGCTCGAGCAAGGCCAGAGTTACGTAGACGGCGAGCGCCGACGCCAGGGCTATGAGATAAGGCGTTGTCAAATCGAGAAAAAACTTTCCGATCATCCATACGCCGATGCCCGATAACAATGCCGCGAGGGCGCTTTTCGGGCCGCCGAAGGATGAAAAGATGCCCATCAGCGCCACGACGATCGCACCGGCGCTGCCGAAGGCCGATGCGAGTTCCACGAGATCCTTGATGCGCTCGACGGACTGCGCGAGGCCCCACGCAACAATACTCAAGACGAGCACTGTGAGGCGCACGCTCCACAGGCGTGCTTCGGTGGAGAGCGCGGGCATCAGGCGCACGACGATGTTGTGGGAGAGCTGGGCGGCAGGCGCGTGCAGCGCCGCATGCACCACGGAGAGGATTGCCGAGACCAGCGCGCCGAGGAACAGCAGATAGGCCGGCCCGGGCAGGAAGGCTTCCGCCAGCCGGGGAACGACCTGTTCGGGTTCCGTCAACCCCGGCATGACAAGGGGGCCGACAAGACCGAGTGCGACCGGCATCAGGCCTATCGCGAGGTACATCGCCCCACCGACGATGGTGCCTCCCGCGGCCGCACGAACCGAGGACGCGCCGAGAAACCGCGAGATCAATTCCACCGATACGATGCTGCCGCACATGACCACGGCCATCTTCTCGACCAAGCCGATGGGGCCGTCCTCGTCAGGCTTGAAGATGTCGAGGCGGTCGGGCGCGATCTGGGGCGCAGCGGCACCGGGGGAGACGCCGGCGAAGTGGAGCAGAACGAGCCCGGTCAGGACGACCAGCCCCGCGATGACCGCAACGCCCTGAATGACGTCCGTCACGGCATCCGCCAGCAAGCCGCCGACCACCGAATAAGCGCCGACGAGGATGGCTGCCAACAGGATCGCGCTGGTCAAGTCGACCCCGCCGCTCGAACTCAGGATCTGCCCGAAAGCGCGGATCTGCGCTGCCGCCCAGAACAGCGAGCCTGGCATCAGCACCAGGACGAACACGCGCTCCACCGATGGAGAATAGCGCTCCCGGATCATGTCGGCGAAGGTCGTCACGCCGCTTCGCCACAGGGGCGCGGCCAGGAGCACGCCGACGACGACCACCGCAACACCGTAGCCCAGCGGATCGAGCAAGGCGCCGGAGAGGCCCTTGGCGTAGATCTCGCCCGCCGAAACCTGGACGGCTTCGGCACCGAACCAGGTCGCGAACACGGAAAAGGCGACCAGAATGCCACCCAGCTGGCGCCCCGCGAGGATATAGTCCCGCTCGTTGGCCATGCGGCGCGAGAACCAGGCGCCGATCGCGAACTGAATGAACACGTAGCCCAGTATCGCCGAGACGATCCCGGTGTTGATCCCCGAAAGGTTGAGCATCGCGGATGGGCGCTCCGGTGGCTGAGGGCAGGACGCAAGGTGCGGGAACTATCGAGCTACGGCAATCGTTCTCGATCCGGCGCGAGGGCGACAGTCGCCACTTCGTCCATCGAGAATGGCGATTACGCCGCCTTACTGTTTTTGACCAGCCGCCCCACCTATATTAGAAGCGTTCCAACATGAGCTGCGTGCGGGTCGACCCGCCGCTAAAACCGTATGGGACCCGGAGCTTAGCCGAACAATGTTCATCCAAACAGAGCCCACGCCCAATCCCGCGACGTTGAAGTTCGTCCCCGGCCGTCCCGTGCTCGGTGACGGCACCGTCGACTATCGCGCGCCGACCGAGGCGATGCAGTCGCCGCTGGCCATGCGGCTGTTCGACGTCGAAGGCGTGACCGGCGTATTCCTGGGCGCGGACTTCATCTCCGTGACCAAGGGAGACGCGGAGTGGCAGCATCTCAAGCCTGCGATCCTCGGCGCCATCATGGAACACTTCATGTCCGGCGCGCCCGTGGTCGACGACGGCGCGGATGCCAACGACGGCCATGACGAGGATTTCGACGAGAAGGACGCCGAAGTCGTCGAGACCATCAAGGAGCTGATCGAAACGCGCGTCCGCCCTGCCGTGGCCAACGACGGCGGCGATATCGTGTTCCGCGGCTTCCGCGACGGCATCGTGTATCTGCATATGCGCGGCGCCTGCGCCGGCTGTCCGAGTTCGACGGCGACCCTGCGCGGCGGCATCGAGCGCTTGCTGCAGCACTTCTGCCCGGAAGTCATGGAAGTACGCCCCGTCTGAGGGGTCCCGTCCTGCAACGCCGGCTTGCCTTTGCCCCGCTCCCCGCGCAAAGAGTGGGGCAAATCTTTTGACGTCCTCGTCGCCCATTGAACAGGAGTTCGCCCGATGGCCTCGCGTCTCGACAGCACGGCTCTCGCCCAACTTTTCCTCGAGGCGCGGACGCACAATGCCTGGCTGCCGAAGGACGTGCCGGACGCCTTGCTCGAGGAGATCGTCGACCTCGCGAAGATGGGGCCGACCAGCGCGAACTGCTCGCCGACGCGGGTCATCTTCGTGAAGTCCGAAGCCGGCAAGAAACGGCTTTCGCCGTTCCTGTCGTCAGGCAACCGGGACAAGACGCTGCAGGCGCCCGTCTGCGCCATCCTGGGCTACGACCTGCGCTTCTTCGAGCACCTGCCGAAACTGTTCCCGCACAACCTTTCGGCCCGGACGTGGTTCGAGAGCAGCGAGGAGATGGCGCGCACGACGGCGATGCGGAACGGCTCGCTGCAAGGCGCCTATCTGATGCTGGCGGCCCGCGCGGTGGGCCTCGACTGCGGACCGATGTCGGGCTTCGATAACGCCGGCGTCGACAAGGAGTTCTTCGCGGGGACCGAGGTGAAGTCCAACTTCCTGTGCAATCTGGGCTATGGCGATGCGAAAGGGCTGTTCGACCGCTCGCCGCGCTTCGCCTTCGATGAGATGGCGAGCATCGTCTAGTCCGCACCGATGGCAATCCTCGCGCTCGATACCTGCCTCGGCGCCGTCTCCGTCGCCATTCTCGAGATGTCCGGCGCGATCGACGACGAGCGCCTGACGGAGATCTACGAGGAGCGGGCGACAGGCCACGCGGAGCGGCTGGTGCCGATGATGGCCGACGCGATGCAGCGGGCCGGCATCGCCGCATCGCAGATTTCGTGCATCGCCGTCACCACGGGGCCCGGCACGTTCACGGGCGTTCGTGTGGGCATTGCGGCGGCGCGCGCGCTCGCGGTGTCGCTGCAATGTCCCGTCGTGGGAACAACGTGCCTGGCCGTGTTGATGCATCAGGTCCGCGAGATGTGCGATGGGTCCCGCGGCGGCCGACCGGTCCTGATCGCCGTCGATGCGCGGCGGGGAGAGGCCTACGTACAGCTCTTCGGCCAGACCGCGACCGATGTCCTGCTCACGGCCCGCACGATGACGCCCGCCGAAGCCGCCCGCGTGCTGGGGCCCCGCAAGCCGCTGGTCGCGGGATCGGCAGCGGTCGCCATGGCAGAAGCGTTCCGCGCGGAAGGATGTGATATCGAGATCATCACGGATCGAGTCGAGCCACATGCAGCCGCATTGGCCCGGCTCGCAGCTACGCTGCCGGTCCTCGATCCGGTACGACCACTCTACCTGCGTCCACCCGATGCGAAGCCGCAAGGCGACAAGTCACTGCCGAGGGCCTGATCCCATGACCGATGCCACGACCGCCATCGATCCGCGCTATGTCAGCCTGCTGTGGGCGACGCCGGAACACGCCGACGAGATCGCGCGTGTGCACGCGATGCTGTTCCCCACGCCGTGGGAGTCGGCCTCGATCCAACAGATGCTCAACGATCCCGGCTCCGTGGCGCTGGTGGCGGCGGGTGGAAACCCGCGCGTGATCGGCGGCTTCGTACTGGCGCAAGTGGCGGCCGACGAGGCGGAAATCCTGACCATCGGCGTGGCGGGTCCCTGGCAGCGCCACGGCATCGCGACGCGCCTCGTGGAGGGTGCCAAACGAGCCGCGAAGAAGGCCGGCGCGGAACGCATTTTCCTCGAGGTCGGACGACGCAACGCATCCGCGATCGCCCTCTACAAGAAGGCGGGATTTGCCGAGGTCGGCGAGCGCAAGGGCTACTACACGCTGCCCGACGGATCGAAGGAAGACGCCATCATCCTGCGCGCCGAACTCGGTTGATGCCGAACGATCGCGCAATTGCCTGATCCACGGGCTTGATGCCGGCGGCGCTTGATGGTCTGCTGCTCCGCAACCCTGCGGAGACCCAGACACCATGGCAGCCCAAGATCCAAAAATCGAGGAACGGCTCGCGCTCGTCAAAGCGACGGGCCTTTCCATGAATGCGGCCGACGACAAGCGCGTCGGGGACAGCGTGCGCGCGTCCCTGATGGCCCTCGACGCAGTCGCGAGCGGTTCGATGTTCGACACCGAGCCTCTGCATTTCGAGCGCGCCCTCAAGGCTCACGCCAGAAAGGGCGATGCATGACCGAGATCGCGGACTGGACTCTGATCGAAACCGCCGACGCGATCGCCGCCCGCAAGGTATCGGCGACAGAGGTCACGCGGGCGGCGCTGGCGCGGATCGAGACCCGCCAACCGACCCTCAACTGCTTCGTGCGCGTGGACGTGGACGGCGCCCTGCAGCAAGCCGCCGCGGCCGACGCCCGGCAGGCGCGCGGCGAACCGCTGGGGCCGTTGCACGGCGTGCCGCTGGCCCACAAGGACATGTTCTACCGGCCGGGTGTACCTGTGACGTGCGGATCGGCCATCCGCCGCAACTTCGTACCGGACTTCACCGCCACCGTGCTGGAGCGGCTCGATGCGGCCGGCGCAATCACCGTCGGCGCGCTCAACATGTCGGAGTTCGCGAACGGACCGACCGGGCACAACGTCCACTTCGGGCCGACGCACAATCCCTGGAACCCCGAGCATATCACCGGCGGCTCCTCGAGCGGGTCGGGAACGGCGGTCGGCGGGCGGATGGTCTATGGCTCGCTCGGCTCCGACACCGGCGGATCGATCCGGTTGCCGGGCGGCATCTGCGGCGTCTACGGCATGAAGGGCACGCAAGGCCGCGTATCGCGGCACGGCGCCATGGGCCTGTCGTTCTCGCTCGACAACATCGGCCCGCTCGCCCGTACCGTCCGCGATTGCGCGCGCCTGATGCGGATCGTCTCGGGGGCGGATGCCAACGATCCGACCGCCGCCGACATGGCTGTCGGCGACTACGAGGCGGACCTCAAAGGCGACGTCAAGGGGCTGCGCATCGGCGTGCCGACCAATCATTACTGGGAGGGCATGAGCGCCGAAGTCGGTGACGTGCTGGAGGCGGCCTTCGACGCGTTGTCCAAACTCGGCCTCGGCGTCACCCGCTGCGAGGCGCCGCATCACGACGTGGTGCGGGGGCTCGGCAACATCGTGTCGTCGGTGGAGTTCTGCACGCTGCACGACGACTGGCTGCGCCACCAGCACGACTCGTATGCACCGTTGGTACGGGCGCGCATGAAGCAGGGTTATGCCTTCTCTGCAGTGGAGTATCTCAAGGCGATCCAGGTGCGGCCCCGCATCACGTCCGATTTCGTCAACCAGATGTTCTCGAAATTCGATGCACTGCTGATGCCGGTGTTGCGCTTCCCGGTGCCCAAGATCGTCGATACGGATGTCGGCGACAGCCAAGGCATGAACGAGGTCCTGGGCAGCGTGAACCACTGCACGTGGCCGATCAACTACCTGGGACTTCCCGGGCTCGCGGTGCCGGCAGGGTTCACGGGCAATGGCTTGCCGGTGGGCTTTCAGCTCGTCGGGCGGCCGTTCGACGAAAGCCTGCTGTTCCGCATCGCGGCGGCCTACGAGCGCGCAACCGGCTGGCCCGAGCGCACGCCCGAATTGCCGGGCTGATGCCCCGCCGCCGATCGTGTCCCCGTGATCGGCGGCGTGATCGGCGTCGGTGACAGGCTGGTCGGTTGATGCTACATTGCTGTTCCAGCAACCAGGTCGCAGTGAAGCGGCTTCGGGGGAATGATGCACGTGTGCATCACGCGACATTGCGGCTCTGGCCACTCCAAGAGGAGGGTCGGATGGCACTCACCGACGTCATACTACCGATCGAACCGGCTTCGACGCTTCCCCGCGTGCGCAAAATCGGACTTGCCGATTTGATGGATGCGCTGGCGAAGGGGGCGCGCGATTTCTGGGAGATGCCGACCCACGTCATCTTCCTTTGCGCGATCTATCCACTGGCGGGCCTCGTCATCTATTCCTCGGTTTTCGCAGCCGATCTCATCCATTTGCTCTATCCGCTGGCAGCCGGGTTTGCGCTCATCGGCCCCTTTACCGCCATCGGCCTTTACGAGCTGAGCCGGCGCCGGGAGCTTCGGCTCGACACAGCGTGGAAGCACGCGTTCGATGTCGTCCATTCGCCATCGCTGGTGCCGATCCTCTGCGTGGGGGCGCTGCTGCTCTTCATCCTGGCACTCTGGGTCGCGGTGGCCCATTCCCTCTACGTGGCGGCATTCGGCCTGCAACCCATGACGCCGCTGGCGTTCGCCGACGCCATCCTGAACAAGCCGGAAGGCATGGTCCTGATCGTCTATGGCAATGCGATCGGCTTCGTCTTCGCGCTCGTAGCGGCGTCCATCAGCGTCGTGTCGCTTCCCTTGCTCCTCGACCGCAATGTCGGGTTTGCGGTCGCGGTTCTCACGTCGTTGCGGGTCGTTGTCAGAAACCCGCTGACGATGCTGGCTTGGTTCGCTTTCGTCGCGGGAGCGCTGCTGCTGGGGTCGGCCCCGTTCTTCGTGGGTCTCGCCGTGGTGCTGCCCATCCTGGGCCATTCGACCTGGCATCTCTACCGCAAAGCCGTCGAGCCCGATTCGGGTCCGCGGCCCATGTATCACCCGGCGCGCAAGGGCATCCGCTATGCCGCGGATTTTCCAGCGTCGCTGTTTGCGCGGTCCAGGCGTCCCAAGGACCGCGACATGTCCTGATCACCGACGAGGGCTACATCGACCAGCACGCGGCCCTCACCGGCCGCGCCGATCTCGTGGACCTGCTCCAAGCAGCGGCAGCGGACAAGAGAGTTGTTGTTGTGGTGGTGGGACGAGTGAGCAGTTCTCGGACGTCCGCTCGACGCACTGGATCGGACGCCGCCGCTCCCCCTAGCCTGTCACCGGCAGAGGCATGGCGGCGTACGACGACGCGTCGTGCCGCCAACCCCGCATCGAATGAAGCGAATTTGCTTTGTTCTCACTTTAGCAAATCGCCCAGCGGTATCGAGAGCTTGGCCCGAACCACGAACCCATCCGGCGCATTGGACATCGCGTGGCAGCGCGGCGTGCCAACCGCACAGCTCGCGCCATTTCCGTGGAGGTGCCCCGGGCTCGTTTCCTCGCTGAAGTCCATATACAGGCCTTCGATGGCGCCTTTGATGTTGCCAAAAAGAACCCTTTCGATACCGCCGCCCAGGGTCCAGCCGAAGAACGTGTCATCCCACGAGTGATGGCCGACGTGCTCAAAACGCACCCGCGCAATTGCCAAGCCTCCAGTCGCATAAACAAGCGTGCTGGGATTTACCAAAAGGCCGACTCTGCCCCGGAACGTCGAAAGCCAGCGGATATCAGCAGTGTGGTCGGTCATGGCGCCCCACTCGCCACTCATGCCGGTCAGCGAGGTGTCGCTCTCTATGCCCAGGACGGTATTGCCGCTGCGCCAGTTGTAGCCCGAGAAGATCCCGCCGAAGCCACCATCAGCATCTATGCTGAAAGGCGGTGGATTCCCGTCGCTATGCGTGAATCGATTATCAATCGAACCCCACCCTGCCAGGAGGCCAATGTAAGGCCCGTTCCAAGCCCTTCCTTCGCCTGCATACGAGGGTGCAGAGAAGCAAATCATCGCCAACAGCAACAGCCAACGCCCAAGGTTTCTCATTGTCTGGCCTCCCCCAACGAATGTGGCGTACACTAACTATTTGATTTTGTTACTTTAAGCTTTTTTTAACACATTGGCTGTGATGCAGCTGCCACAGAACGCATCGGAAGCAAAGCCGGGGGAGACGTTTGCACCCAACGGCGACCCTCCGGTTTCCCGGAAGCCGAGCGGCGCGAGGCTGTCCGGCAACTTTCGCCACGCGACTTGTGACGGGCGGTGCGGTCCGACGCGCTACTCCGTGCCCCACGGAAGCGCGAAAAGCCCCGGCTAGATGCGACCGCGCTTCGCGCACCCGCTTGGCCGCAGAAACAGAGGGGGAGAGCGCAGCAGCGTGCAAATTGGAGTTCAGCCCAGCACCTGGATGGCGGTGGCGAAGGTGTTGGCGTAGGCGCGGACGCTATCGCCGATGGGATCGGCGTAGCCGCCACCGATGGCGATCGACACGGGCAGGCCTCGCAGACGGCAGTACTCGAAGACCATGCGGTCGCGCTCGATCAGTCCGTCATGGGAGAGATGCAGGCGCCCGAGCCGGTCCTGCCGCAGCGGATCGACGCCAGAGAGATAGAGCAGAAGATCGGGCCGGAAGGCATCGAGCAGCGGCAGCACGTCGGCCAGGGCGTGCAGATAGGCGCGATCCCCGGTGCCGTCCGGCAATTCCACATCGTGGTGCGACGGCACGCGGCGGAACGGAAAGTTCTTCTCACCCTGGATGCTGATCACGAACGCGTCGGGCGCGTCGCCGAGGAT
The DNA here is from genome assembly GCA_041397775.1 of Hyphomicrobiaceae bacterium. Classification (GTDB taxonomy): domain Bacteria; phylum Pseudomonadota; class Alphaproteobacteria; order Rhizobiales; family Hyphomicrobiaceae. The sequence goes on from JAWKWB010000011.1 coordinate 95,421, forward strand.
CGCCGCATTACCATCGCCCTGGTGCACATCGAGGTCCAGGATGGCAATTCGCTGCACCGCGCTCTCGGCCAGCAGGGTCAGCGCTGTCACGGCCAGATCGTTGAAAACGCAGAAGCCGGAACCGAAGTCCCGGTGCGCGTGATGCGTGCCGCCGGCAAGCTGTCCCGAAATGCCCGTTTCGAGTGCGGCACGGGCGGCAGCCATGGCGCCGCCGACCGTGGCGCTGGCGCGGCGGGCCATCGCCTCGCTCCATGGCAGGCCGATGCGCCGGATGATGACCGGGTCGATGCTGCCGTCGAAGATCGCATCCACGTAGGCCGCGTCGTGGGCGCGGAGCAGGTCGGCGCGGGTCGCGGAGGGCGATGCGAACAACGTGTCCGGCGGCAGGATTTGCTCGGCGGCGATCATCTCGCGCAGCATCGCGTACTTGCCGATGGGGAAGCGGTGCCCCGGCGGGACGGGTGTGGGCGGAACGTCGGGATAGAAGAAGCGCACGCGCGGGTTCCGTCAGAGATTGGATTGCCGATGCCGCGTCGCTGTTCGCCCGCTCACCGGCATTTGACCTCCGGATAGCACGAACAGCCGTTCTCGCACTGGATCACTTCGCGTTCGCAGGGAGCGCGCGGATCGGCCGGCGGCTTGCGCAGAGTGAGAACCTTGTTGCGGCAGACGCAGCGGGGAATGCAGCGATCATTCTCGCGGCCGGGCTCGCGCGCCGAGCCCAGCGGGCCGCCGATGCAGCGGTCGCCGACGCAGGGTCCGGGACAGGGGATGCGGCTCACCTCGACATCGCGGCAGGAGCCCGAGCAGATGCTCCGCGTCGTCACGAGGACGTTGCCGGCGCAGTGGCTGCGGGAGAGGCCGCCGTTGGGGCATTGCACGTCCGCGGTGCAGGTTTGTGCAGCCGCAGGGGGCGGGGCGAAGCCCCACATCAGCAGAAAGACGATCACCAGCACGATGGCATGCCCGCCTCGAGGGTGTGCCCTGAAGCGTGTCGCGTCGGTTTGCCCGTTGACCTGCATGATGGAACCCGCAACCTTGTCCGACACAAGCCATAAGCCAATCCTAGGAAACCCGGGAGCCCTGCCATGTCCGAACTCGATCTCGCACGCATCTCGAATGACCTGGAGCGCATATTGAAGCTGCGCACCGCGCCATTCGGCATGAAGTTGTACGAGAAAAAAGCGGATATGGAGGCAATCCCCCGCGTGCGCCGCCCGCAGAAGATCCACACGCTCGACCAGGTGGTGGCGCAGGCCGCCCGGCTGGGATGGACCGTCGGCATCACATCGGAGGATCTCGTCGGCGGCCAGTGCCGCGCGGTCGTCGGCCTCGGCGACTCCAAGACCGAGGAGTGGAAGACGGGCAAGCACACGGTGGGCGTCTGGCACGGCGACCTGGAGGCCGCAGCAGGCAGGCAGGCAGCCCTGACGTGCGTCCCGGACGGCAAGTACGAGGCGCTCGCGGTATCACCGCTCGCTGCCGGCCGCCTCAACCCGCCGGACATCGCCTTGTTCTACGCGACGCCCGGCGCGATGATCTACTTCATCAACGGCATGCAGTACGTGGGCTACAAGAAGTTCGAGTGGGGCGTGGTCGGCGAGACCGCGTGCGCGGACAGCTGGGGCCGGGCGCTGTCGACCGGCGAGCCGTCGCTGTCCATCCCCTGCTTCGCGGAGCGGCGCTACGGCGGCGTGCTCGACGACGAGATGCTGATGGCGATGCGGCCGGATCAACTCGACAAGGCCATCCAGGGCATGATGGCGCTGGCCAAGAACGGCTTGCGCTACCCGTTCCCGCAGTACGGCATCCAGAACGACGTGCGCGAGGGCATGTCGCGGAGCTATCCCGGGCGCGCCTGACGCCCCGCAACATCACTGGCCTCCACAGGCAAGGGGACGTCATGGCAGCACCGAAGATCTGGGTCGAGGCCGCATTGAACGGGCCCTGGAGCCGTTCGCTGCAGCCGGGCATTCCCGACACGGTGGAGGCGATCGTCGCGGAAGGGATCGCGTGCGCCCAGGCCGGGGCGTGCATCATCCACGTGCATGCCTACGACGGCGGCGGGGCGCAGACGTTCGACTGGCAGGTCTATGCGCGAATCATCGAAGGGATCCGGGCGCGCATCGACGTGCCCGTGTACCCTTCGCTGCCCAGCGCGGCCATCGGCGTCAGCGAGGATGTGACCGATCCGGTGCCGCGCTTCGTCCATGTCGAGCAGTTGGCCAAGCGGGGTCTTCTGGAATTTGCCGTCATCGATCCGGGCAGCGTCAACTTCATCGACATGCGGCGCACGGGCGGCATGGCGGGATCGGTCTACAGCAATCCGGAGTCTCACATCCGGCATGGCCTCGCCTTCGCCCGGCGGCATGGCTTCCATCCAGCCTACGCCATCTACGAGCCGGGTTTCACGCGCACCGGCGCGGCGCTGGCGCGGGCCGAAGACGCGCCACGGGCGGTCTATCGTTTCATGTTCTCCGAGACTTTCGCCTGGGGCTTCCCGCCGAAGCCGCATCACCTCGATGCGCATCTGCGGCTGCTGGAGGAAGAGGACGCCGGCGCGCCCTGGATGGTGGCAGGGCTCGGGGTCGACATCCGCCCCCTGATCGCGCACACCGTTCAGAATGGCGGGCATGTGCGCGTCGGGCTCGAGGATGCTCCCTTCGGAACCGAAACGGGGAATGTGGCCTGGGTCGAGCAGGCGGTGGCCGCCGTCCGGTCTGCTGGTGGCGAACCGGCCGCAGCCTGTGACATGCGGGCGACACTGAAAACTCTTGCGCCGTCATCGTCGTGCACGCGTGCATGACTGCCTGCCACGCATGGGGATGCCATCGAAAAGCCAATGGTCTGAAACTCGGAATCGCACTAGTGTCCCGACCGCAATGTCCGTTCAGCCCCCGCAGCAGAATGAGACGGACGTTGCGGTCAAAGGGACACTTGAGAAACCAATAGCTTAGTGTGGCGTCATCATTGGAAGTCCGCTCTCAGAAGCAGCGGCAAGTCGAGAGCGGACTTCCAATGCGCCCCACTAGTCGTTTAAGCATCGCGATTCGTTTCATCGGTACCGATCTGGTGTTCGCTGAGCGATCGTTTACGAAGAGACGCGAGATCGACCACGCAGAAGTCGCTCTTCCGTTATGACGGTGTCGAGCCTATAAGGCCGACCGACGCGGCAGGACGGCCAGCTTCCCCACGAGGTAGTGCCCGATGGGAAACGTCAACACGACGACCCATAGTTCAGAAGAAGATTCCCGATCACCGCACGGCAAGCTGTGGGCCCTCATCCTGGGCTCGGTCGGCGTCGTGTACGGCGACATCGGTACCAGTCCGCTGTACGCTTTCCGCGAGTCCGTGACGCACGCGGTCAAGCACGGCGTCGGCGAGACGGAGGCGGTGCTCGGCGTGCTGTCCCTCATCCTGTGGTCGCTGGCCCTGATCGTCACCCTGAAGTACGTCGTCGTGCTGCTGCGGGCCGACAATCACGGCGAGGGCGGCACGTTCGCGCTGATGGCGCTCGGCCAATCGGTGGCCAACCGATCCAAGCGGCTCCTCATGGTGCTCGGCATCATGGGCGTCGCCTTCTTCTATGGTGACTCGGTGCTGACGCCCGCGATCTCCGTGCTTTCGGCGGTCGAAGGATTGACGCTCATCGCCCCGGGGTTCGACCGGGCTGTGGTGCCGATCACGCTAGTGATCATCCTGGGCCTGTTCTGGATGCAATCGCGCGGCACCGAGAAGGTGGCTACATTCTTCGGGCCGATCACGCTCCTGTGGTTCACGCTGTTGGCGGTCGGCGGTCTCGTCCATATCGTCGACGACCCGCGCGTCTTCATGGCGTTCAATCCCTTCTATGGGGTCGCGCTCGTCGCACAGCACGGCCTGTTGGGCTTCACGATCCTGGGCCTCGTCTTCCTTGCCGTGACCGGGGCCGAAGCGCTCTATGCCGATCTCGGCCATTTCGGCCGCAAGCCGATCCAGATCGCCTGGAGCAGCATCGTCGTGCCGGCCCTGGTGCTCAACTACCTGGGTCAAGGCGCGCTGCTGCTGTCGCACGCCGACAAGATCGACAACCCCTTCTACAAGCTCTATCCGTCGTGGGCGCTGATCCCGATGGTGTGCATGGCGACGGTGGCGACCGTGATCGCCAGCCAGGCCGTCATCACGGGCGCGTTCTCGGTGACACGGCAGGCGATCCAGCTGGGACTGATCCCACGCTTTGCCATTCTGCACACGTCCGAGAGCATGGCCGGGCAGATCTACCTGCCCCGCGTCAACCGGCTGCTGATGATCGGCGTCTGTGTCGTCGTCGTTCTGTTCCAGAGTTCGTCGCACCTGGCCGCGGCCTATGGCATCTCGGTCACCGCGACCATGGTGATCGACTCCGTGATGGCGTTCTTCGTCATCTGGAAGCTCTGGAAATGGCCGCTGTGGCGGACCCTGCTGTTGATCGTGCCCCTGCTGCTGCTCGAGCAGGCGTTCCTCTCGGCGAACATGCTGAAGGTGCTCGAAGGCGGCTGGTTCCCGCTTCTGATCGGCGGCTGCATCGGGCTCGTCATGCTGACGTGGCAATACGGCTCGAAAGTCCTCGCCCGCGCGACGAAAAAGAACGAGGCGGACATCGGCTGGCTCATCCGCCATCTCGAGAACAAGCCGCCACACAAGGTGCCGGGCACCGCGGTGTTCCTGACCGCCGACCCCGATTCGGCGCCCACCTCGCTCATGCATAACCTGAAGCACAACCGCGTGCTGCACGAGCGCAACATCATCCTCACCATCCGGACCGAAGACACGCCGCGGGTGGCGCGCCACGAGCGCGTGGAAGTGGAGCGCCTGTCGGACAGCTTCATCCGCGTGATCGCGCACTACGGCTTCATGGAAACGCCGTCGGTGCCCAAGATCTTCGATCAGGCCCGGCGAAAGGATCTGAACGTCGATTTCCCCGCGACATCGTTCTTCCTGTCGCGGCGCTCCTTGAAACCGACGTCGAAGACGCAAATGCCGCGCTGGCAGGAGGCGCTGTTCATCTGGCTCGCCGGACAGGCCGAGGATGCTACGGAGTACTTCCGCATTCCCACGGACCGGGTGGTGGAAGTGGGAACGCAGGTGCAGGTGTAGCGGCGCCGAAGTTGTAGACATTGTGTCTGGAAAGATGCGTGGTCGGGTAGAACCGGATAGGGTTTCGCCATGCAACACTATCTCGATCTCATGCGCCGCGTGCGCGATCACGGCACGAAGAAGTCCGACCGGACCGGCACGGGCACGCTGAGCGTCTTCGGCCACCAGATGCGCTTCGATCTCGCCGACGGCTTTCCCCTGGTGACGACGAAGAAGCTGCACCTGAAGTCGATCATCCACGAGCTGATCTGGTTCCTGGCCGGCGATACCAACGTCGCCTACCTGAAGCAGCACGGCGTCTCCATCTGGGACGAGTGGGCGGACGAGCGCGGCGACCTGGGACCGGTCTATGGCAAGCAATGGCGCTCGTGGGCGACGCCGGACGGGCGGACCATCGACCAAATCCGGGAAGTGGTCGAGACGCTGAAGACGAACCCTGACAGCCGGCGCATCGTCGTCACGGCGTGGAACCCGGCCGACATTCCCGACATGGCGCTGGCACCGTGCCACTGCCTGTTCCAGTTCTACGTCGCGGACGGGCGGCTCTCCTGCCAGCTCTACCAGCGTTCGGCGGACATCTTCCTGGGTGTGCCGTTCAACATCGCGAGCTATGCGGCCCTGACGATGATGATGGCCCAGGTGACCGGGCTGAAGCCGGGCGAGTTCATCCATACCTTCGGGGATGCGCACCTCTACCTCAATCACCTCGCGCAGACGGACCTGCAGCTCTCGCGCACGCCACGTCCGCTGCCGCGCCTGGAGATCAACCCCGACGTGCGCTCGATCTTCGATTTCAAGTACGAGGACTTCACGCTCGTGGGCTATGACCCGCACCCGCACATCAAAGCGCCGGTGGCGGTGTGACCGTGGCGGGTATCGCGGTCAGTCTCGTCGTCGCCGTCGCCGAGAACGGAGTGATCGGCCGTGAGGGCGGGTTGCCCTGGCGCATGCCGTCCGACCTGAAGACCTTCCGGCGCATGACGATGGGCAAGCCGCTGATCATGGGGCGGCGCACGATCGAGGCGATCGGCAAGCCTCTCGACGGGCGCGACAACATCGTCGTCACGCGCGATGCGGCGTTTTCGATGCCCGGTACGATCGTCGTCGGGTCGATCGACGCTGCGCTGGCCGAGGCACGGCGTTGCGCTGCCGCACGCGGTGTCGATGAAATCGCGGTGATCGGCGGCGCCGACATCTATCGCCAGACGATGCCTGTCGCGGATCGCATCTATCTCACGCGCATTCATGCCACTCCCGACGGCGATGCCACCTTCGCGGAGCCCGATCCGGCACACTGGCGCCTTGCCGAGCGCCAGCCCATCGCGCCTCATCCACGCGACGACCATGCGGCGACGCTGCTCGTCTACGAGCGCATTCGCTGACCTTTTTGGCAGATCTTGCCGGTGGCTTCGAGGCGGTCCACAGTAGCGGCCGACGCAGGCCGAACGTGCCCGCCAGAGAGAAGCATTCGCCACGCCGGGAGGCCGTCATGCCCCAGAAGAAGCTGCCCGCCGTCTTCATGCGCGGGGGCACGTCGAAGGCCGTGATGCTGCATCAGCGCGACCTGCCGGCCGCGCGCGACGACTGGGCGCCGATCTTCCTGTCCCTGATGGGCTCGCCCGATCCCAGCCTGCGGCAACTCGACGGCATGGGCGGTGGCGTCTCGTCACTGTCGAAAGTCTGCGTGATCGGACCGCCGACGCATCCCGATGCGGATGTCGACTACACGTTCGCGCAGATCCTCATCGACCAGCCGCGCGTGGATTATTCGATCAACTGCGGAAACATGTCGTCGGCGATCGGGCCGTTCGCCGTGGACGAGGGGATCGTGCCGCGTCCGGCGGGGAACGAGGGCGTGGTTCGCATCCACAACACCAATACCAAGAAGATCATCGTCGCCCGCTTCCCGATGGACGGCGACGTGGCGGCGGTGGACGGCGACATGGCCCTCGACGGCGTCGCGGGCACCGCCGCGCCGATCCGGCTGGAATTCATGGCGCCCGGCGGCGCGCGGACCGGCAAGCTGCTGCCGACCGGCAAGACCTCCGACCTGCTGGACGTCGCCGGCGTCGGCCGCGTTCCCGTCAGCCTCGTCGATGCGGCCAACCCATGCGTGCTTGTGCCGGCCGACGCCGTTGGCGCGACGGCGACCGAGACCCCCGCCGACCTGGAGGCCAACGCGCCGCTGATGGCGAAGCTGGAGGCCATCCGCCGTGCAGGATCAGTCGCCATGGGCATCGCGCCGACGCTGGACGCCGCCGGCGCCATGAGCGCGCCGTTCATCGCCATGGTGGCGGCTCCCGTTGCGATGACCACGCTTTCGGGCCGCATGCTGAGCCCCGCCGACATGGACATCGCCGTGCGCGTGATCTCCAGCGGCCAGCCGCACCGCGCCACCCCGCTGACCGGCGCCATGTGCTTTGCCGTGGCGACGCGCATCCCCGGCACGATCGCCAGCGAGATGGCACAAGGACTCGCCAAGGATGCCCAGCAAATCCGCATTGCCCATCCGTCCGGCCTCATCTCGGTCGACGCGCGGGTGACGACCGATGCCGATGGTGCGCCGCACGCCGAATACGCGGCCGTCTACCGTACGGCGCGGCGGCTGTTCGAGGGGCGCGTTCTCTATCGCTGAGCGGCAGGGAACTCCTGCCATTCTCTCGTGTCCCTTTGATCGAGTGAGGAAACGCCATGACGACCCATGCAGCTCACGACAACGCGGACGCGACCGTGGCGACGCGCATGGCCCAGCAGATCTGCGCGTTTCGCGATGCCGACATCACGCCGAAAGCGATGGCAGAAGCCCGCACCGCCATCATCGACACCGTCGCCTGCACGCTGTCGGGACTGCCGGAGCCGTGCACCCAGATCCTGCTGGGCATGCCGGGCGTCGCCGACAGCGCGGGACCGTCGCTGATTTTCGGCACGAGCCGGCGGACGAGCGCGCTCGATGCCGCCCTGATCAACGGCGTCGCTTCACATGCGCTCGACTTCGACGACGTGTCCGGCATCTTCGGCGGGCATCATTCGGTGCCAGTGGTGGCGCCGATCTTCGCGCTCGGCGAGCACTTGAACGTGACGGGCCGGCAGGCGCTGGCGGCCTACATCATCGGCGTGGAGGCCGAGGTGCGGCTGGCGCGCGCAGTCAATTTCCATCACTACGACAAGGGCTGGCACCCCACCGCGACGCTCGGCGTGTTCGGCGCGGCGGCGGCCTCGGGCTACCTGCTCCGGCTCGACGTACCGCAAATGGCGAAGGCCCTGGCGCTCGCCGCCTCGTTCGGCAGCGGCCTCAAGGCCAACTTCGGCACCATGACCAAACCGATGCACGTGGGCCATATCGCGCGTGCTGGATTGTTCGCGGCGCTGGCGGTGAGTCGCGGCTTCGAGTCGAACCCGGGCGTGATGGAGCACAAGCAGGGCTGGTTCCGCGTCTACAACGGCGAGGGCACCTACGACGCGGAGCGGATCTTCGCGGATTGGGGCGCGCCGTGGGAGATCGAAATCACGCGCAACAACGGCCTCAAGCAGTTCGCGTGCTGCGGCTCGACGCATCCCGCGATCACCATGGCGCTGCGGCTCGTCAAGGAGGAGGGCGTGAGGGCCGACGACGTTGCGGGCATCGAGATCCTCGCGCACAAGCGACGGCTGCCGCATACGGACAACCCGGATCCACAGACGCCGCTGCAGGCGAAGTTCTCGATCCAGTACACGGTAGCGCGGGCGCTCGCCGACGGCGCGGTGAAGCTGAAGGACTTCGAGGACCCTCATATCAAGGATGCGCACGTGCGGCGCCTGCTGCCCATGATCAAGACCGGACCGCATCCCGACATGCCCGAGGACAGCCCGAACCAATTCGGCTCTGAGGTGATCGTGGCGATGAAGGACGGCCGGCGCCTGTCGCGGCGCATCGACCATCTCGTGTGCCGCGGCGGCGACTATCCGATGACGCGCGACGAGTTGTTCGAGAAGTTCGCGGACTGCGGCAACCGTGCGCTGGCGCGGGAGCAGATCGCGCCGCTGTTCGAGCGGCTCGAGAAGCTGGAAACCGTGGGCGATCTCGGCCAGATCACCCGCATGATGGAGCCGCGGGCAGCCAAGGCGGCGGAATGACGCTCCCGTCATCCGCCAACGACAAGGAGGCGACCATGACCCGATACATCCCGAGTCCCAGAGACTGGGTGCGCGAGCAGGTGGAACTCTACGAGTCGAGCGGTGGCACGAAGGGCACGACGCTGCGCGACACGGGCTTGCCGTGCATCCTCTTCACACATATCGGCAACAAGACCGGCGCCATCCGCAAGACACCGCTGATGCGCGTGAAGGACGGCAACTCGTACGTACTGGTCGCCTCGGTCGGTGGCGCTCCGGACGATCCCGTATGGGTGCACAACCTGCGCGCCAATCCGGACATCGAGCTGCGCGATGCGACCGTGGTGCAGAAGATGCTTGTCAGGGAGGTGTCGGACGAGGCCGAGCGTGCGCGGCTGTGGGCGCTGGCAGTGGCGGCTTTCCCGCCCTATGCCGACTATCAGAAGCGCACGAGCCGGCGCATCCCCGTATTCGTTGCCTCACCCGTCTGAGCAAGGCGGTCGCGGGAGTGGCGGACCAAACCACTCCCGCGCCGATCGTGTCGGGTTACTTGCCGACGGCGTCGAGCACGCACTTCTTGACGTGGCTCGTCTTGGCGGCGCCGGCGAGCTTCTTGTCGGCTGCGCCCTTGTCACAGGCCGCCGTGGCGTCCTTCTCGCACTTCGTCATGAACGACTTCAGCGCGGCGCCCGCCAGCTTCTTCTGACCGGCCTGCGCCTTGCAGCTGGCGGTTGCAGCGGCGGCGGGTGCCGGGGCAGCAGCAGGAGCCTTGGCGGCCGGCGTCTGTGCCAGGGCAGCGGTGGCCGTGAACATCGCGAGAGCAGCAGCTGCAGCGAACTTCTTCATCGTGATCTCCTCATGCGGCCATGCCGACCTCGGCGTGGCGTGACGCGGCTTATAGAGCCGCGAAGCTGAACGGCAGATGAGCAGTACAAGCAGCGTTCATTTATTCAAGTAGTTCAATTTCGCACCGGGGCCATCCCACGGCATGGAAATCAGGCGGCCGGTCATCGACAGCGTGATGAAGGCCGTCTTCAGGTCGGGACCGCCGAAGCAGATGTTGGTGCAGTAGGGATCGCCGGGGATGGCGATGTGGCGCGACTCACCGACGGGCGACATGACGGTGATGCCGGGGTTGAAGAGTGTGGCCACGCAGACGTTGCCGGCACCGTCGACGGCCAGCGAATCGAACAGGTCGAACTTGCCGACACCCGCCAGCAGGCGGCCGCCGGAGGGCGAGGGCCAGGGCGCCTTGGCGACGACGCCAGGCGACTGGATGTCGTAGGCCCAGACGCGGCCCGTCCACGTCTCGGCGACGTAGAGGACCTTGCCATCAGGCGACAGGCCGCAACCGTTGGGCGTCATCAGGGGGAAGGCCACCTCGACGATGCTCGAACCGTCGGCCTTGGCGTAGTAGACGCAGCCGCGGTCCTGCTCGCGGTCACGGACCTTGCCGAGGTCGGTGAAGTAGAAGCCGCCATGCGCGTCGAAGACGAGATCGTTGGGTCCGTTGAGCTTGTGATTGGGCCCCTTGGTATAGAGCACCTCGACCTCGCCGGTTTTCAGGTCGACGCGCTCGATGCGGCCGCCCTTGTAGTCGTGCGCCTGCATGTGGGGGCGGATACCGTCCGGCCCGCGGACCCATTCGAAACCGCCGTTGTTGCAGATGTAGCAGGCGCCATCGGGTCCGATGGCGGCACCGTTGGGACCGCCGCCGGTATTGGCCACGACCTCGGTACGGCCATCCGGATGCACGCGCGTCAAAGTCTGGCGCTCGATCTCGACGAGCAGGATCGTACCGTCGGGCATCGCAATGGGGCCTTCGGGGAACCTCAGGCCGGTGGCGATCTCGCGGATGCTGGTCATTTCGAGCGTCTCCTTGGGGTCAATGGGCCGGCTTGGCGCCGGTCGAGGTGGACGTGGGCAGGAACCACGCCAGAAGACCCAGCGCCGGCAGGTAGGCGCACAGGCCATAGACCGTATCGATGCTGGTCAGGTCGGCGAGGTGGCCGAGGGCGGCGGCGCTGAGCGCGCCCATGCCGAACGACACCCCATAGAAGACGCCCGCAATGACGCCGACGCGCCCGGGCATCAGGTCCATCGCGTAGACGAGGATCGCGGGGAAGGCGCTCGCCATGATCATGCCGATCAGGATCGTCAGGCCGACGGTGGCGTAGAAGCCGACGTGCGGCAGCAGGAGGGTCAGCGGCAGGGCGCCGAGGATCGAGAACCAGATGATGCCGCGCCGGCCGAAGCGGTCGCCGAGGTGGCCGCCGATGAGCGCGCCGACGGCCTGTGAGAGCAGGAAAACGAACAGCAGGTATTGCGAGGTCTGCACCGTCACCTGGTACTTACCGATCATGTAGAACGTGTAATAGTTGGACAGGCTCGCCGTATAGGCGCTCTTCGAGAACATCAGCATGAACATGACGGCGAGCGCGATGGCAGCGCCCGCACCCATGCTCCCCGTCGCGCCGGCCTGCGTGGTGCCGCCAGCGACCTTCGGCCTGGCGGGCTGCGGCGCCTGCCGGCGGTACCAAAGGCCGATGCGAAACAGCAGGATCATCGCCAGGAGGACCGCGGCAGAAAACCAGGTAAGGCTCGATTGTCCGCGTGGCACTACGATGAACGCCGCGAGCAACGGGCCTGCCGCCTGCCCGGCCTGGCCGCCGACCTGGAACAGCGACTGCGCGAAACCGTGGCGTCCACCGGCGGCCAAGCGCGCCATGCGCGTCGACTCCGGATGGAAGATCGCCGACCCGGTGCCGATCAGCGCCGCGCCGATGACGAGCAGCGCATAGCTTCCCGCATAGGCGAGGATGAGCAGCCCGACGAGCGTGGCGCCCATGCCTGCGACGAGCGAGAAGGGCTGCGGCCGGCGGTCGGTCAGGATGCCGACCAGCGGCTGGAACATCGAGGCGGTGAGCTGGAAGGCCAGCGTCAGGAAGCCGATCTGGCCGAAGTCCAGATTGTAGGCCGACTTAATGATCGGATAGATGGCCGGCAGCAGCGCCTGCACCATGTCGTTGAGAAAATGCGATGCACTGAGTGCCAGCACGATCGGGAAGGACGCGGACTTCACGAAGCTGGTGCCCGGCGAACCGCTCGCCGTCGTCGATGCCTGCATATGGATCATCCGCCCTGATGGTGCCGCCCACGGCCCGCGACGCCATGGCATTTCTGCCGCCCGAACCGCCACGACAAGCAGTGCAACGTGCGCCCACGTCCGCGCCGGGTCAAGCGCATGACGCGACAGCCCGGCAACTGGGCGCCAGAAGCGACCGGAGGCGAATCGCCCGTGCGACTCACGTGAAACACGAAGGCCGGAACATCCGTCTGGATGCACCGGCCTCGGCTCGGTCAAACGTGGACTGCGGATCAGGCGGACGCGCCGGGCGCATCCTGTTTCTCCGCGGCTTCGGACACCGCTTCGAGAGCGGCCAGCAGCGAGGCCGGCGTCACCAGCGATGGCTCATCCGACTTGTCCGCTTCGTCAGCTTCCCCGTCCGTGTCTTCGGACGCGCGTTCGACTTCGGCCTCGGCCTCGATGGCGATTGCCGCCTCCGTGCCGCCATCGGCGGTTGCGTTCTCCTCGGCCGCGCCAATCACCACAGCGTCGGCCTCGGCAGCGTCGATGGCGCTCGCTTCGGCATCGGCCGCGGGCTCGATCACAGCCACGCCATCCTCGGGCACGTCGATCTCGACATCGGCCTCGACCTCCGCCTTGGCGTCGATCAGTGCTGCGCTTTCGGTCTCCTCGCGCACGTCGGCCAACGCTGCGGCCACGTCGGCGGCGAGAATGGCATGCGCCCCCAGCGCCGGTGTCGGGGTCGGGGTCGGTATTTCCGGCGCTGCCGTGCGTGCCAGAGACAGCGCATCGTGGAGCGACAGGGCCTGTGCCCCCGGCAACACCGGATCGGGTGCGTCTTCAGCATAGAGATCGTAACGGATGTCGAGCGTTTCCAGCATCGTGGAGACGAGATCGAGCAGCGGTCCGAGCTGTACGACGCCACCGATCTTGTAATCGTCACCCACTTGCAGTTTTTCGAGGGACTCGGGCATGGCCACGTCGTCGGCGATGAGCCCGCGCGTCCGCAGGAAGCTCATGGGATCGTCGCCGGTCTCGAAGACCTCGCGCGAGCGGCGGCCGATGGTGTCGATCAGATCGAGCACACCAGCAGAATTGGCGACGAACAGCGACAGCAAGGAGCGCATGTCACCGTCGGCATTGCGTGCCGCCTGGGCGCGCTTGCGTGCCTGCAGGATGCGCGACACCAGGGCGGCTTCGAGCATGCGGACGCGCCGCACGAAGCGCGTGGTCGCGACCGCTTCGTCCTCGTACCCCTCGGGAATTGCGGAGGCGGCGATCAAATCCTCACCCGCCGCGAGCGCGGCATCCAGGTGATCGGCCAACAGGTAGATTTCTTCGCTAGGCACAGGCGTCTTATCGAGCATCAACGACTCCTCGACTTTTCTTCTCGCGTCAGCTCGACGCCTTGGGCGCGAACGAAATGACGACGTTCAGCACCGTGTTGAGATCGGCTCCCCGCATGGCCAACCATTTGCCGAGCGGTGAGGAAAACGCGGCCAGCCACCGTTCACGCTGGCCGCCCTTGGCAGAAATCGCCGCCAGCGAGGCTGCGATCGTCACGTCGGAAATGCTCTCGGGGATCGCCAGCCGGTCACGCAGAAGGGTGATGGAATCGACTTCGTCGCGATCGGAGAACCAGTCGAGCGCCGCCGGCTCGGATGCCTCCGTTGCAGACGAGGGCTGTGCCAGCCCATCCAGTCGCTCGTTGCTCTTCATCGACATGACCAACTTTCCGCTCGACATACGCGGCACGTGCAGACATCGGCCTCGCCAGCAAACTGCCGACGAGGCCACTTGTTTCGATCAGCTGCAGCCGCTGGTGCCGCCGCAGGTGTCGCACTTGAGGCAGGTGCCGTTGCGCACGAGCGTGAAGTTGCCGCATTCCTGGCAGCTCTCACCCTCGTAGCCGCGCACGCGGGCTTCCTGGCGCAGCTCGGCCATGGTGAGCGTGGCGGGATTGCCGACCGCGACGGCCGTCGTCTGGGTCACGGTCTGGGTCGCAACCGCGCCGCCCGTCGCCATCGTGGCTGCCATCTCGGAGCGCAGCTCCTTGAGCTTGGCCATCGCGACTTCCGGATTGCCGGCCGCAGCAGCTTCCTCGATCGCGTCGAAGGCGAGTGCCGTGTTGCCGCGCACGACGAAGACGTTCGGCTGGATGCCGCGCGTCAGGCCCTTGGAGACGAGCTTGGTCGCGGGCATGGCGGGCGGCGTGTCGTCCTCCAGCGCCTCGTCGGAAGAGCCCAGGCCCGTCTCGCCGACGATCTCGCGCGGGTCGACGTGCGCGAGGTCGTGACGCTCGAGATAGGACACCGCCAACTCGCGGAAGATGTAGTCGAGGATCGACGTGGCGTTCTTGATCGCCTCGTTGCCCTGCACCAGGCCGGCCGGCTCGAAGCGCGTGAACGTGAAGGCATCCACGTACTCTTCGAGTGGCACGCCGTATTGCAGGCCGAGCGAGATGGCGATGGCGAAGTTGTTCATCAACGAGCGGAAGGCGGCACCTTCCTTGTGCATGTCGATGAAGATCTCGCCGAGGCGGCCATCGTCGTATTCACCGGTGCGCAGGTAGACCTTGTGCCCGCCGACGGTCGCCTTCTGGGTGTAGCCCTTGCGGCGACCAGGCAGCTTCTCGCGATCCCGGGCTCGCTCGACGATCCGCTCCACGATGCGCTCGGCCATGACCTGGGCGCGGTTGGCGGCCGGCTTGTCGGCGGTCAGCTCCGCCGCGATCTCCCCCGCCTCGTCCGCATCATCCGCAAGGATCTGCGAGTTCAGCGGCTGGGAGAGCTTGGAACCGTCGCGATAGAGCGCGTTGGCCTTGAGCGCCAGACGCCAGGACAGCATGTAGGACTCCTTGCAGTCCTCCACCGTCGCGTCGTTCGGCATGTTGATCGTCTTGGAGATCGCGCCCGAGATGAACGGCTGGCTCGCCGCCATCATGCGGATGTGGCTCTCCACGGACAGGAAGCGCTTGCCCTTGCGGCCGCAGGGATTGGCGCAATCGAAGACCGGCAGGTGCTCGGCCTTCAGGTGCGGGGCGCCTTCCAGGGTCATCGCGCCGCAAACATGCTCGTTGGCCGCCTCGATGTCGCGCTTGGAGAAGCCCAGATGCACCAGCAGGTCGAAGCCCGGCTCGTTCAGCTTCTCGGCGGGGACACCGAGCTTGCCCGTCATGAAGTCTTCGCCCAGCGTCCACTTGTTGAGCGCGAACTTGATGTCGAAGGCACTGCCCAGAGCTGCTTCGAGCTTCGCCAGCGCCTCGTCCGTGAAGCCCTTCGTCTTCAAGGTGCTGTGGTTGACCGCAGGGGCCTGCCGCAGCGAGCCGTGCCCCACTGCGTAGGCCTCGATCTCGGCGATCTGGGCTTCCGAGTAACCCATGGCGCGCAACGCCTCGGGAACCGCGCGGTTGATGATCTTGAAGTAGCCGCCACCGGCCAGCTTCTTGAACTTCACCAGCGCGAAATCCGGCTCGATGCCCGTCGTATCGCAATCCATGACGAGGCCGATCGTGCCGGTGGGCGCGATGACGGTCGACTGGGCGTTGCGGTAGCCATGGTTCTCGCCCAGCGCGAGCGCGCGATCCCAGGCCCGCTTGGCGGCGTCGGACAACTCTCGGTCGACGAGTGCCGCGTGGTCGAGCGGCACGGGCGGCGTGGAGAGATGCTCGTAACCGACGTGCTCGCCATGTGCCGCGCGCCTGTGGTTGCGGATGACGCGGAGCATGTCGCCGGCGTTGGGACCGTAGCTCGGGAACGGCCCCAGCTCGGAGGCCATTTCAGCGCTCGTAGCGTAGGCGACACCCGTCATCAGCGACGAGATGGCGCCACAGATGGCGCGGCCTTCGACACTGTCGTAGCCGATGCCGGACGCCATCAGCAGGCCGCCGATGTTGGCGAAGCCCAGGCCCAGCGTGCGGTACTCGTAGGAGAGCTGCGCGATCTGGCGGCTGGGGAACTGCGCCATCATCACCGAGATCTCGAGGACGATGGTCCACAAGCGGCAGCAATGCTCGAAGGCGGCGACGTCGAACGAGCGATCGGCCTTGCGGAACGTCATCAGGTTCAGCGAGGCGAGATTGCACGCCGTGTCGTCGAGGAACATGTACTCCGAGCAGGGGTTCGACGCCCTGATCGGCCCGGAGGCGGGGCACGTGTGCCAGTCGTTGATTGTGGTGTGGAACTGGATGCCAGGATCGGCCGATGCCCACGCGGCGTGACCGATCTTGTCCCACAGGTCGCGCGCCTTCAACGTCTTCACGTTCGAGCCGTTCGTGCGCGAGGTCAGGCTCCAGTTGCGGTCCTGCTCGACGGAGCGGAGGAAATCGTCCGTCACGCGCACCGAATTGTTCGAGTTCTGGCCGGACACCGTGAGGTAGGCCTCGCTATCCCAATCGGTGTCGTAGACGGCGAAATCGATGTCCTTGTAGCCCTGCCTGGCGAACTGGATCACGCGCAGGATGTAGTTCTGCGGCACCTGATCGCGACGCGCCTCCTTGATAGCGCGCTTGAGGGCGGGATTCTTGACGGGATCGAAGCAGGCGTCGCCGTCGGCCTCGCAGTTGACGCAAGCGGCCATCACCGCCTTGAGGCGCTTCTGGCAGATCTTGGAGCCGGTCACGAGGGCCGCGACCTTCTGCTCCTCCTTCACCTTCCAGTCGATGTAAGCCTCGATGTCGGGATGATCGACGTCCACGACGACCATCTTGGCGGCCCGGCGGGTGGTGCCGCCCGACTTGATGGCGCCGGCAGCGCGATCGCCGATCTTCAGGAAGCTCATGAGACCGGACGAGCGGCCGCCACCCGAAAGGCGCTCGTTCTCGCCGCGCAGGCGGGAGAAGTTCGAGCCGGTACCGGAGCCGTACTTGAAGAGGCGCGCCTCGCGCACCCACAGGTCCATGATGCCGTTCTCGTTGACGAGATCGTCCTCGACCGACTGGATGAAGCAGGCATGCGGCTGGGGATGCTCATAGGCCGACTGCGAGAGCGTCAACTCGCCCGTGCGGTAATCGACATAGGAGTGGCCCTGGCCCGGGCCGTCGATGCCGTAAGCCCAGTGCAGACCGGTGTTGAACCACTGCGGAGAGTTGGGTGCGCCCATCTGCATCGCCAGCATGTAGCGGTGCTCGTCGAAGAAGGCCTGCGCATCGGCCTCGGTGGTGAAGTAGCCACCCTTCCAGCCCCAGTACGTCCACGTGCCGGCGAGGCGATCGAATACCTGGCGGGCATCGGTCTCGCCACCCATCCGCTCGTTCTCGGGGAGCGCGGCAAGCGCGGTCTCGTCGGCGACCGAACGCCAGAGCCACGAGGGAACCTGGGTTTCCTCGAACTTGCGCAAGCGGCCCGGTACGCCTGCCTTGCGGAAATACTTCTGGGCGAGGATGTCTGCGGCAACCTGGCTCCAATGCTCGGGAACGTCGAAACCTTCGAGCTTGAAGACGACCGATCCGTCGGGATTGCGGATCTCCGATGTCGCCCGCCGGAACTTGATCGATGCGTAAGGTGACTGGCCGGCCTTCGTGAACCGCCGCTCAATTTTCATTATCTGCCCCGCTCTGCCCTCTGTGAGCGGACGTCGATGTCACGGGAACGCGATACGAAATCCTCGTGCCAAACGCCGGCCGCCGGATCTTTTTGTGATGTCTGCTTCTGGCCTTTACGCCGGCCCAAAGACCGACGCGCAGCATCCAGCCGCACCGGATGCTGCCCAACTTTTGCCGAGACGCTCTCCTGAGATCGCGCAACGGCAACGCCCACGTCACTGATACGAAATGCAACACCAGAAGCATTGTGCCGCGGTCGGCCGCTCGAACACGCGCCGTGCCTTCGTCAACTGCCCCCACAGGAGAGCGCACACCCCTCCTACGCCCCCTCGCAGGTTGACCCTGCGCCCCCAGGCGATGAGGGGGAAACTATGGCGATTCGTCGGGAACGTCACGAGTTCTTGTGTGGTGCAGATCCCACTCGGTACTATATGTTGATGACCGGGCAACCTGTCGATAACCAGTGGAGATCGCGTCCAGCGAGTCCGGAAAGATCTTTTGGATTCTGCTAGATCGGCGCGCGCACACAAATTTCGACAACTTGTCGCGGCTTGAGTTGCGCGTGCTATTCGGTCGCTGTGGCGGATGGATCGCTGGGCATTGTTGCAAAACTGCCGCGGATCGCCCCTGCCCAGATATTCTTTTTTCGCACAATTCTGGCGCCAGCGGTGGTGACAGTCTTCATGGCATGACGAGGTGGTGAGGACGCGGGCACGCGGCTCGAGCCGACGCAATGCGGCGCTACCGGCGGCGCCCGGTCAGCCAGACGAGCAGGATCGACAGCAGCGCGAGACCCATCATGCTCAGGGAGACCTGCATGATGGCCTTCGTCAGGCTCTCCTTGCCCAGGCTGCTGCCGGCGAGCGCTACGATCGCGTTGCTGGGCAGGTAGCCCAGGAAGGTGCCGATCAGGAATGTGCGGTGCGGCGTGGGCATGAGCCCCAGCAGCACATTCGGCACGATGCCCGGCACGGGAAGCTGTCGCGCAATGAAAATGTTGGCAATTGTCGGCTCGGCCAGCGTTCCCTGCAGGCGCTCGGTCGCTCCCGCGAGCTTGCGTTCCGCCCAGGCACGCCCGCCCCATCGGGCCAACAGGAAAGCACCATAGGAGCCCAGCACGCTCGCGATCAGCGCCACCAAGGCGCCCTCGACGAATCCAAAGAGCGTGCCGGCCAATCCGCACAGCGCCAGCCGGGGCACGCCCAGCGCGATCGCGGCCATGCTGATGGCGACGAAGGCAGCGTCGGCCAGAAGGCCATAGTCGTCGATTCGCGCCTTGAGCGACCGAATGTCCTCCATCCACGCCTTCAAAGGCGTGAAATGCAGGGCGAGAAGCGCGCCGAGAATGAAAACGGCAAGGACGAGGAGCCGGCGCGTTTCGCCGGATATGCCGGATGGATCGTGATCCCTGGACATCAAACCCGCCCCTTGCAGGATGCGCGGCCGTCGTTGCGAGGGCTCGTCACGCGCCGCGTCCGGGCTCGTCGGCTCGAACGTCGCCAGCGGTCAGGAGTCGCCCGGCGAGATTGGGCATGACGAGGCCTTCCGGGGCCATTTCGGCGATCGGCGGCACCTTGGTGCGCCGGCGCAGCCACGCCACGCCGATCAAGTCATAAATGCCGACCAGGGCGCGCCCCAGGTTGGTGTATTTGGATTTCCCGGCCAGCCGCGGGCGATCGTTGACCGGCACATAGGCCGTGGTGTGCCCGTAGGTCAGAAACAGCGCCGGCAGATAGCGGTGCATGGTCGTGAAGTAGGGCAAGCGCAGGAATGCGTCGCGCCAGTAGACCTTGATGCCACAGCCGGTGTCCGGGCACTCGTCCTTCAGGATCGCGTCACGCAGCCAGTTGGCGAATCGCGATGCGAGGCGCTTGGAGCCCTCCGCCTTGCGCTCCGTGCGCACGCCGCCGACGAGGGCGGGACCGGCGCTACCGGGTTTACCCAGATGGGCCACGAGGTGTGGGATATCGGACGGGTCATTCTGGCCGTCGCCGTCCATCGTGGCGATCGCAGGGCAGGTGGCGGCGATGATTCCGGTCCGCATGGCGGCGCTCTGGCCGCTGCGGGCGGCGTGCCGAATATAGCGCAGGCCCGCAAATTCGCCCCGTGCGATCAAGGTTTTGACCTCGGATCCCGTGGCGTCGTCGCTGCAGTCGTCGACGACCACGACCTCGCCCAGGAGTTCGGGCGGGACGACGGCATACGTCTCCTCGACCAGCCGGCCGATATTGCCGGCTTCATTCATCGCGGGAATTACGACAGACACGCGCATCTGAGCGGCTCTCCGGCTGGTGAGGTGGTGCGATCCGGAACGGATGCGATGCCCGACGAGCCAACGCTGTTGCAACGCAACAGCATGGAACAGTCCAGCCCGACATTTATCCTTTTATCAGGCTTTCTCGCGGGCCCTCAACCTAGTAAACCTGCGGCAGCCTCGCACCTGCAAAAGAGCGACGGCAGCCGATGCTTCGACCACGTTCCGGCCCGCGCCCTTGCGTTTCCCGGCCACGTTCGAGCGGTCGCAGCGCAGCGGCACTTTCCGATCGAGCCGAGGCGGAGCCGGTTTTTTCCATGAGACGTCAATCGACCACCCCCTCGGTTCTCGGCGCACCGATCGCCCATGGAGCAATCCTGGCCGGAGTGCTGGCGGCGCTGCTCGCCATCCGATTGCTCGCGCTGCGCACCAACGCGACCGAATTGTTCTTCGACGAGGCGCAATACTGGACGTGGTCGCTCGAGCCGGCGTTCGGCTACTATTCGAAGCCGCCGCTGATCGGCTGGATCATCGGGCTGACGACGGGCGTGTGCGGCGACAGCCCGTTCTGTATCCGGTTGCCGTCGGCCGTAATCCATACGGCGACAGCGGGGGTCATTTATCTGACCGGGCGGCGCCATCTTTCGGCCGCGGCGGGCTTTTGGGCGGCCCTGATGTTCGCGACACTGCCGGGCGTTTCCGTGTCGGCCGGCATCATCTCGACGGATGTTCCCCTGCTTTTCTGCTGGGCGGTCGCGCTGCTCGGCTTCCTGGAGTTGCGTGCGGGAGGTGGACGAGGCGCCGCGCTGTTGCTCGGCATCGGCATCGGGTTCGGGCTCAATGCCAAATACGCGATGGCCTTCCTGCCCTTGTCCATGCTGGTGGCCGCGAGCGTCGATGGTCCCTCGCGCCGGCTCTTCGGCCGTACCGACGTGTGGGCCGGCCTGTTCCTCGCCGGCGTTCTCATCCTTCCCAACCTCGTGTGGAACCTGACGAACGGGTTTGCCACGTTCGCGCACACTGCCGACAACGCGAAATGGGGCGGGTCGTTGCTGCATATCGGCAAAGGCCTGGAGTTCGTGGGCGCGCAATTCGGCGTCTTCGGGCCGATCCTGCTCGTGGTCCTGATCCTGACGGCCTGGCGGGCGTGGCGCGAGGGGCTGCCCGACGTCGAGAAGGTGCTGGCGTGCTTCACGCTGCCGGTGCTGCTGTTGATCACGGCGCAAGGGTTCGTATCGCGTGCGCATGCCAACTGGGCGGCAACGGCCTACGTGGCGGGCAGCCTGCTGGTCGCCTCCGAGCTGCTGCGGCATGCCGGCCGACGCTGGCTCGCGGCTTCGCTGGTCGTGAACCTGACCGTCCTGGCGGCGGTGATCGCCGGGACGAGTGCGGCGGGGCGCGTGCGCTTGCCGTTCGTGGGCGATCCCCTGCACCGGATGCTGGGCTGGGCGGGTATTGCCGACGCCACCCGCCAGAAGCTCGCGGAAGCCCGGGCAGCGGGCACGCCCATCGCCTCGGTGGTGACGACCGACCGGTCGCTGACGGCCGAGCTGCTCTACTACATGCGCGGGGAGCCGACGCCGGTGCTGGCGTTGCGAAACGATCCCGGCCGGCCCCATGACCACTACGAACTGACCCGTGCGTTCACGGGGCAGGCGCACGAGCCGGCGCTGCTCGTCAGCCACGTCGATGTCGTGGCGCAGAAAAAGCTGGCAGGAAAATTCAAGCGACTACAGCCACTTGGCACGCGCGACGTCGCCGCCGGATCGTTCCATACGCGGCGCATCCACTTCTACCTGCTTTCCGGATACGTCCACAGGTAGCAAGCCACAAGAAGGACAGGAGATCCATGATGCTGAAGGGACGCAATGCCGTCGTGACCGGCTCGACATCGGGCATCGGCCACGCCGTCGCCGTGGCGATGGCCAAGGCCGGCGCCAACGTGGTGGTGAACGGGCTGGGAACGGAGGCCGAAAATGCCGAAGCCCTCGCGGAGGTCGCGGCCGCCGGCAGCAAAGTCCGCTTCGATGCGGCGAACATGACGAAGGCCGACGAAATCGCCGGCATGGTTCAGCGGACCGAGACGGAATGGGGCTCCGTCGACATCGTCGTGAACAATGCGGGCATCCAGCACGTCTCGCCGGTGGAGGAGTTCCCGATCGAGAAGTGGGACCAGATCATCGCGATCAACCTCTCGTCGTCCTTCCATACGATCCGCGCCGCCGTGCCCGGCATGAAGGCGCGCCAGTGGGGGCGGATCGTCAACATCTGCTCGGCGCACTCGCTGGTCGCATCGCCGTTCAAATCGGCCTATGTCGCCGCCAAGCACGGGCTTGCCGGCCTGACGAAGACGGTGGCACTCGAACTTGCGGAAAGCGGCATCACCTGCAATGCCATTTCGCCCGGATTCGTGTGGACGCCCCTGGTCGAGCGGCAGCTTCCCGATCTGGCCCGCAGCAAGGGCGTCTCGATCGAAGAGGCGAAGCGCTACGTGATCAATGCCCAGCCGAACAAGCGCTTCATCACCACCGACGAGATCGGCGATCTGGCGGTTTTCCTGTCGAGCGAGGCGGCGAAGTCGATCACGGGCAGCAACTACTCGATCGACGGCGGCTGGACCGCGCAATGATGTAAAGCAGCAGGCCGGCGCAGTTCGCGTGCCGGCCTTCGCCCTCAATGGGGCTGAACGATCGCCGCCGTGGGAATTCTGTCCGATGCGGTGCCGCTGCGTGTCGTAGGTGAACTGCCTGACGCAAGCAGCAACGCGACGAGAGCGGCAAGGGTCAACAACGCCGCCGCCGCGATCTCGCGCCTCACGACGCGATACCATGGCGGAAGCCACCGTTCAAACCTGCCCAGCTCTGTGCGACCGTGTGTCTGCATCCCCCCAGTTAAGAGACGCAGGTCGTCCCGATCCAGGGCGCTCTTGGCCGCGCGACACTACAACACAGATCGGGAATAGGCGGCAAAACCGCCTTCACATGCCGCGCAGCGAGCAGCCCAGCACCAGCAAAATATGGGCGAAGAGGAGCACGAAGAATTCGTGACCGCTGATCAACGGGATTGCGGCGCCGAAGAATTTGGCGATCACCGCAATCACGACAAGGACGACCGAAAGGGTGAACGTCAGGATTCCGGGAGGCTTAAGTCCCATGATGCGCTCTCCAAGCAAGCTGCGCGCAGCCGCGCGATTCGTCTCTCCTCCTCGATAGATCACCCCAAGGCGCGAGGCCACAGGCCCGGCCACTCAAGCTGTTAGCAAGTCCCGTTCAGCTCTTGGAGCCGCTCGACGTGACGATGATCCTTGGCCGGCGCCCACGGATCAATCGCCACAAAAGCGCCAGGATCGCCAGCGCCAGGACGCCCAGCACGCCAATCGCTACGGGATAGCGCACCCAGATCAGACCGGGGCTGATCCTGCCGGCGCGCACCAGGGTGACGTCCTCGTAGAACGTGACGAAATCGAACACCGCGTCGGGCCGCAGCAGCACGCCGAGCGCTGCCGACTGGTCCTTGCTGGCGAGCACCGCCTCGCGCGCGCCCGAAACCGACAAGGCCACGAGCTTGGCTGGATGATCGGATACGGCCGTCATCAGGCGCACACGCGCCTGCGGCTCCAGCTTGGTGAGATAGCCGGCCAGCACGTTGAGGTCTGCCTCGCCGAACGTACGGGCGAGCGCGCGCAGCTTGCCGGGCTCCATCTCCAGCAAGGGATTGCGCACCGTGGGGGCCAGGGCCGCGACCCGCGAAATGGCGAGTGCGTCGTCCAAGGCGAGCACGCGGGCGAGGCTGGCGCGACTGAGGTCCTTCGGGCTGGCGCGCCGGTGGATCTCGTACTTGACAACCTTCGGCATCAGGTCGCCGGCAAGTGCCCGCCATTGGAAGGCCGGTTCCAGGGCGCGCATGTCGCGAGCGATGCCGAAGGCGTCCTCGTCCATCGCGACAACGGCTTCGCGCAGCGTGCCGTTGCCCAGACGTGCGAGAATTGCTGGCTGTCCCTCCGTTGCGAGGACGAGGGCGACAACCTCGTCCAGGCGCCCAAGACGGGTCGGCGCGACCGTATCGAGGAAGCTGCGAAAACCGTCGTTCTGCTCGGCCAGCTCGAGTACCTTGGCGTGGGCGTTGCGAAACTCGCGCCAGATCTCGACCACGCGCTCGGCTGATTTCGCACCGATATCTTTCACATGCTCGTTGATCTGCTCGCCCAGCGCCTTGGCAAGCTCGTCCTCGACCTTGTCGCGCGTCGCGGGGGATTTCATTTCCGTGGCGATGATGGGCAGCACGCCGTGGCGCAGCTCCCACACGTCCTTGGCGATCAGCACGACACCGACGCCCCCGGCGACGACGGCGACGAGCCGACCCAAGACGGCACCGATCAGCCGTTGGCCGATGCGCGTCGCGAGGTTGGCGAGCTGGCGGCGGACGATGAGGATTACGGCGCCCGTCAAACCCTCCCTGCCTTCCAGCAAGACCTGACCGCTGGACACGCTGGCCGCCGCCTTGCCGGGCTCGAGCAGGAATTCGCGTCCGGCATCGCGGGCGATAGTCGCGGCCACGGTGGCGCCGTAGCGCGGACCGAGGAACGCCTTGAGGCATTGCGTCGCCGGCTCGGCCGTATCGGCCGTGGTCAGCTCGATGCGCTTGCCGACCTCGCGGCCGACGGCTGTGGCCAACCGCTCGATGGCGCGCTTCATTTCGTCGGAGCGATAGACCCGCTCGGCCGCGGACGTGGCGAGCTGCTTGGCCGTCTCCTTGGAGGCCAGCGAGGTGATCAGCTCGGTCCAGCTCGTTTCGCCGCGCAGTTCGTCGATGGCTGCGTCGACGCGGCGGGCCATGACGTCGTCGAGGCTTCCCTTGCGCCATTCCTCGTCGACGATGGCGCGATAGTCGGTGCCTGCCAGCCCACGCTGCAAGGCAGCGATCGTCACGGTCTCGATGGCAGCGCGAAAGCCGGCTTCGTCACGCGACTGGCACGCCTCGTACTCGGCACGGGTGATCTGCCGCGCGCCGCCTCCTTGGGCGGCCAGCGGGGCGGCAAGTATCGGCGCCAGCAAGCTGAGAACAGCGATGCCGGTCACGGACTTGCGCAACAGCCTGTGCGGAAGACGGAGCAAATCCCACCTCTTGTGCCAACGGTCGCGTGCGAGGCTTGCGGCCCAATGCCTCGTCGTACGCGCCCCGGTTGTCGACTTGAAGAGCACTGTACTGCAATTCCGGTGCAATGTTGGCGAGCGGGCGACAGGACGCAACTCAGCGGTGCATGGTCGCGTCGATGCGGTCGTCCGGCGTGCGGCGATCGGATGCGAATGCGGCATTTCTGCTCGGCACCAGCTTGGGCGCGATGCGCGCAGGCGAGCCCTTGATCAGCGGCGCCGCCAGATCCTTGCGCGCCTCCATCAGGATGACACCGCCAAAGAGCGGCGAAATCCGCCGACCGATCCGCTCCCAGGTCATTCCCGAACGGACGACGAGACGGCGATCGATGGGCGGCATATGCAGCGCCGTCGTCGTCGCCACCGGCGTCAGCAGCGCCTCGGCCAGGAGACGATGCAGTTGCCCCGTGCTGAACGGCTGCCCGTTGCCGAAGGGCGTCGTGTCGAGTCGTGCCCAGACGCCGCGCCTGTTCGGGACGACGATGAGCAGATGCCCTTCCGGCTTCAGCACGCGCCAGATCTCGCGCAGCAGTGGCCGCACCGTGCCGCACGCTTCAAGTGCATGCACGAGCAGCAAATGATCGACGGAGTTGTCCGGCAGCGGCAAATGCAGTTCGTCGACGAGAACCGAGGCGACAGGTCCCGCCTGGGGCCACACCAACGCCCCTTGCGCATAGGGCATGAGGGCGATGACACGCCGTGCTTCGCCGCGAAACGAGCCGAGATAGGGTGTCGCGAACCCCAGGCCCACCAGCGTCGCGCCATCGACCCGCCCCCAAATGGCACGGACACGGTTGGTCAGCAGCCGGCGAACCAGCGCGCCGATCGGCCGCGCATAGAAGTCCATCAGGTCGGTAACGTCTGGCTGCATCCTGCCGTTCCACTATGCCGCGCATCCTTGCCGCCCCTACCGGACCAGAAATGGATACTGGGACAGTCGGTTGCAAATGATGTGACGGCTGGTATGTTGCCGAAAACCCATCAGACCCGACCATACAAGGTTGCCCAAGCATGCCGAAGCTCGAATTCCATCAATTTCTCTGCCTCAAGGACAATTACGGCGTGCTGGTCCATGATCCGGCAACCCAGCAGACGGCCTCGATCGATGCACCGGAGGCCGATGCCGTACGGCGCGCGTTGGCGGAAAAGGGATGGAAGCTGACGCACATCCTGGTCACCCACCATCACGCCGATCACACCCAGGGCATCGCGCCGCTGAAGGCTGAGACGGGCTGCACGGTCATCGGACCCAAGGGGGAAGGGGGCAAGATCGCCGGCCTCGATCAGACCGTCGGCGGCGGCGACACGTTCACATTCGCGGGCGTCGAAGTTCGCGTCATCGACACGCCAGGCCATACGGCCGGACACATCACGCTCTGGATGCCGTCCGAGAACGTGGCGTTCGCCGGCGACACGCTGTTCGCGGCGGGTTGTGGACGGGTCATCGAAGGCACGATGCAGCAGATGTGGGACTCGCTCGAGAAGGTGGCGAAGCTGCCTGCGGAGACGACCGTCTACTGCGGCCACGAGTACACGCTGTCCAACATCAAGTTCGCCCTGACCATCGAGCCCGACAATGCCGCGCTCGTGGCGCGGGCGAAAGACGTCGAGACGTTGGTGGCAGCGGGCACGCCGACGTTGCCGACCACCATTGCGGTCGAGCTGGAGACCAACCCGTTCCTGCGGCCCCAGGTGGCGGCTATTCGCAAGCGGCTAGGCATGGAAAAGGCGGCTGACTGGGAAGTCTTCGCCGAGATCCGCGAGCGCAAGAACCGCAGCTGAGCCCGGGCCCGCCGGATCAGGTGTAACAACACGATACCTCACGTCCTGGAGACAACGACCCATGCGCCCGCTCGAACTCGGCTGGTTCCTGCCAACCCGTGGCGATACCGACGACTATGGCGATCCTCTCAAGGTTGCCGCCGGCATCGACATGTTCTCACGTGTCGCGAAAGCCGCAGAGGCCGCCGAGTTCGAATACATGCTGATCCCCGTCGGCCATCAGTGCTGGGACGCCTGGATGACGGGCGCGCTGATGATCGGGCAGACGAAGAAGCTGCGCATGCTGGTGGCGGCGCGGCCGAGCTACATCAACCCCGTGCTGATGGCCAAGATGATCGCGACGTGCGACCAGCTTTCGGGGGGGCGCATCGCCGTCAACCTGATCGCCGGACAGAGCGAGCAGGAGAACATCGCCGAGGGCGTGAAGTGGTCCAAGGAAGAGCGCTATGAGATCATGGACGAGGAAGTCTCGATCCTGAAAGCGCTGTGGACGCAAGGGAGCGGGCGCACGGACTGGAACGGCAAGTACTACACGCTGCAGCAGGCCGAGCTGACGCCCAAGCCCTACCAGCAGCCCCATCCGAAGTTCTACCTCGGCGGCGGATCGCGCCAGGCGTGGGAGCTTTCAGCCAAGCATTCCGACGTGCATCTCTTCTGGGGCGACACGTACGAGACGATCACGGACAACATCAAGACGCTGCGACAGATGGCGGACAAGCACGGGCGCGCAGACAAGCTCGGCTTCGGCATGCGTCTGCAGATCATCTGCCGTGAAACCGAGAAGGAAGCGTGGGACGCTGCCGACCAGCTCATCTGCAACGTCGGCGCGGAGCGGGAAAACTACATCAAGACGTACTACGCCGCGTCCGAAGCGAACCAGCGCGTGCAGCAGCTGCGGGCCAAAGGCGACGTGATCGCGCCGAACCTGTGGGTCGGGCTCGCCAAGGCACGGCCCGGCGCCGGGGTGGTGATCGTGGGCAATCCCGAGCAGTGCGCCGACGTGCTGCAGAACTACATCGACGTGGGCTGCCACTCGTTCTGCCTGTCGGGCTATCTGCACGATGCAGAGGCGGCCCGCTTCCACAAGTGGGTGCGCCCCATCCTGATCGACCGCAACAAGGGGCGGATCGCCGCCTGAGGCGCATCGCCCGTGGACGCCTGCGGGCTGCCCGCGGGCGTCAGGAGGCCGCCTGCAACGCCTCGAGAAGCGCGGCGTTGTGGTCGATGCTGGCCATGTCCTGGGTGGTCACGCGGCGCAGATCCCGCGGGTACTTGGCATCTTCGTAGGGGCGCCCGCGATGCAGCGTGCAGCGATTGTCCCAGATGACGAGATCGCCCACCGCCCACTTGTGCGCATGAACGTATTTCCTCTGCGTCGCGTGATCCATGAGGTCGCGCAGCAGGAGGCGACCTTCCGGCATCGGCCAGCCGATCACATGAGAGGCGTGCGAACCCATGTAGAGCGTCTTGCGACCGGATCCGGGATGCACGCGCACCAGGGGATGGCGCACGCTCGGCAACGCCTTGCGCTCGGCTTCGTTGTAATCGGTGTGGCCGAGCTGGCCGCGCGAATGGAAGATCGAATGCTCCACCCATAGGCCGTCGATGCGTTCCTTCGTCTCCGCGTCGAGGTCGTCGTAGGCGGCACGCAAGTCGGCGAACTCGGTGTCGCCGCCCTTCGGGGGCACGACGTAGGCGTGCAGCATGGACAACTCGCCCGAGATCGGCCGGAACGATGCATCGGAATGCCAGAGCATGTTGGCGATGGCATCGAGCCTGCGATGGTCGTCGCGCCGGCGCAGCTCGTTCTTCTCGTCGAGATTGGAGATGTCGGCCAGTTCTGCGTATTTCAAGCGCTGGACGACGCGGTGGTTGCGGGGCGCCGCGATACTGCCGAAGGTGCGACCGAGCGCCAGGAGGCCGTCGTCGTCGAGGTGCTGGCCGTGAAAGACGAGCACCGCAAAGGTGTCCATGCCCGCCTTGATGGCGGCTACGTCTGCCGCTGCCATGTCGCTCGATAGCGTGACGCCTTCGACCTCGCCCACGAACAGCGGGTTGAGCTGCTTGATCGTTATCGGCATTGGCCTGGCTCCCGTTGCCTCGCCCTGGACTGCCGCACGATGACGCGGAACGAAGCCGGGAGCAAGCGCCCCCCGGCTCCGGCCTGGTGCGGGTATCAGCGGCCTTGCGGCGGCACGAAGGCGGCGCTGGTGCCGCCGTCGACCGGGATCACGGTGCCATTGACGTAGGCTGCATCGTCGCTCAGCAGGAAGCGGATCACCGACGCCATATCCTCCGGTTGTGCGATGCGACCGAGCGGCGACGTGCCGGAGGTGCGATAGCGCGTGTTGCCGCCCGGATTGAGGTGCGCGCGCACCATCGGCGTGTCCACGGTGGCCGGGGCGATGGCGTTGACCAGCACCTTGTGCGGCGCGGACTCGACCGCCCAGACCTTCGTCAGCGCGATGACGGCGGCCTTCGTCGCCGCGTAGGCACCGCTATCGATCTTGTGCCGAATGCCCGAGATCGAGGCGAGAAAGACGACACGCGCCGTCTCGTCCGCTGCGCCTGCCGCCTTGAGCAGGGGCATCGCCTCGCGTGCGCTCAGCCAGAGGCCGCGGACATTGACGGAGAAGAGTGCGTCGAACTCCTCGACCGGCATTTCATCGAGCGGCCCGATGCGCAGCAGACCCGCCGAGCACACGAGGCCATTCAGCCGGGGGTGCCGGGTGCCGATCTCCCGGAACGCGGCGGACACGCTGTCTGCCGACGTCACGTCACACTGCTGGACTTCCAGGCGCGAGCCGTAGGATGCGAAGTCCTTGCGCAGGGTGGCAAGACCCGTCTCCGACATGTCGATGGCGACGACGGTCCACCCGTCGTCGAGAAGTCGCTTGGCGGTGCCGCGCCCGATGCCGGACGCGCCCCCCGTGATGGCAGCCACTTTCGTCATGAACCACACTCCGTCGATTGCTGGCGCGCGGGTTTACTTGCGGTAGCGGCCGCCGGCATCCAGGTCGATCATGGCGCCCGAGAGATATTCCACCTGAGGTCCGCACAGCATGACGGCGAGAGCCGCCACCTCGCTCGGCTCCTTGAGGCGGCCGAAGGGCAGGTTCCCAAGCGTCTCTTCCCAGCGGTTCTCGTCGCCATAGGTCGACTTCGCGCGGGCGCGGGAGAGCGTCATGATGCGGTCGGTTCGCGTGGCGGCGGGATTGATGCCGAAGACGCGCACGCCATAGTCGACGGAGCGGGAGCCGACCGCCTTGGTGAAGGCGTTGAGGCCGGCGTTGCCGGTCGAGCCGCAGACGTAGTCGTAGGTCGGCGCGGGGCCGGCCATGCCGATGATGTTGACGATGATGCCGGCCTTGCGCGGCTTCATCTGCTCGAGGGCGAGCTTCGTCATGTGGATATAGCCGAACACCTTGAGCTGCCAGGCCTCGATCCAGCGCTCCATCGACAGGTCGAAGATGCTGCCGCCGGGAATCGCGCCCGCATTGTTGACGAGGATGTCGATGTCGGGATAGCGGCGCATGGTGTCTTCGCGTGCGCTGCCGTCGGAGAGATCGGCCGCGTGCGTCTCGACGGCGACCTGATGGCGCGCGCGGATGTCGTCTCCCGTCGCCTTCAGCGCATCGGCACTGCGCGAGACGAGAATGATGTTGGCGCCTTCAGCGGCGTAGGCCTCGCCCAGCGCGGCGCCAATACCCTTCGAGCCACCGGTGATGAGAACCTTCTTGCCTCTCAGACCCAGATCCATGCGACGCTCCTCCGTTGTTGCCGCCGTTCTGGCGGCATTCGGGGGGCACCCTATCGCGATTGCGGCGCTGCTGAACAGCCCGTTCGCGAGGGGGCAAAGCGTGTCGGCTGCTTGGCCCGGATCGTCAGCTCACTTCGTCTTGGAGCGAACGATTTCCTTGATCGGCGGACGCGGACGGCCAGAGCGCTCCGCGATCTCGTCATCTTGCGCGCGGATCGCCTCCTCGGCCGGTGCGTCACCCTCCAGGCCGCCCAGCAGGCTACCGGGCACGCGACGGTTGGACGTCATCGAGCCGTCCTCGTAGTGGACGTCGAACAGCACGAATTCGAGTTTGCCGTTGGGCTTCTTGTTGCGAGACATCTGGACCCTCGTACGAACGTGAATGCGCCGCGCGCTGCAGCGTCGACATGCCGATGCACAGGGTCGTCGCATCCCGCCCGCACTCGCGCGGCCGGACGCGACGCCCGATCGGCTCGAAAGCTTCAGCGCGTTTGCGCGAAGCGCTGGCGATTGCCCTTGGGACCGCCGAACTTACGCTGGCCACCCCCGTTGCCGGGGCGCTGGTCGGGACGGCCGCCCGAGCGCGGACGCTCGCTGCTGGGTGCCATGAAGCCCAGCTTCGCCATCGAATGGCTGCCGCCCTCCGTCGACGTGCGTGCCTCGGACCGCTCGGAGCGGGCGCCGCCACCGTTTTCGTCGTGCCTGCGGCGAGCGTGCTGCTGGGGCTGCGGCCGCGCATGATCGCGATGCGTGCGCTCGGTCCGGTCGCGGCCGTCGCGCTGCTGACGGTCCTGCCGATCCTGGCCCTGGCGCGGCGCGCGATTGCGATCGCGGTGGGCGCCATCACCCTCGCGACGCGGCTGATGCGGCTTGCCTTCACCCTGGCGGCGACCGGCCTGACCGCGGTTGCCCGCCGGCCGCTGGATCGAACGATGCTCGACCGAGAGGCTGGTGTCGCTGCGGCGATCCTCGCTGGGGATCGACTGGCGCGTCAGCCGTTCGATATCACGCAGCTGGCCCCGCTCCTCGCCGTCGCACAACGAGATGGCGATGCCCGCGGCGCCTGCACGGCCGGTGCGCCCGATGCGATGAACGTAGACCTCCGGCACCTCGGGAAGTTCGTAGTTGACCACATGAGTGACCTCGCTGACGTCGATGCCGCGTGCAGCGATGTCAGTGGCCACGAGTACCCGGATCCGCGCCGCGCGGAATGCGTCCAGGGCCTCCTCGCGCTGCCGCTGGCTCTTGTTGCCGTGGATGGCTGCCGCCTCGATGCCGGCCGCCTCGAGATGCTGGGCCACGCGATCGGCACCACGCTTGGTGCGCGTGAAGACGAGCGTCCGGCCCATCTGCGCGTCCTTCAGCAGCTCGACCAGCAGCGAGCGCTTCTTGGCAGCTTCGATGTGAATGACCTTCTGCGCGATGCGCTCGACCGTGGTGGCGGCCGGGGTCACCTCGACGCGGGCCGGCGTGTCGAGCAGCTCGGCGGCAAGGGCCGCGATCTCGTGCGGCATGGTCGCGGAGAAGAACAGGCTCTGACGCGCGCGCGGGAGGTGCGACACGATCCTGCGGATCGGCCGGACGAATCCGAGGTCGAGCATCTGGTCGGCCTCGTCGAGCACGAAGATGCCCGTCTCGCGCAGGTTGAGGACGCCGGACGCGAGGTGGTCGAGCAGGCGGCCCGGCGTGGCGACGAGCACGTCGATGCCGCGCGAGAGCATCTGGATCTGCGGGCGATGGCCGACGCCACCGAACACGACGTCGACGCTGATGCGCAGGTTGCGCCCATAGCTCGCAAAGCTCTCCGCGATCTGCGTGGCCAGCTCGCGCGTCGGCGAGAGGACGAGGGCACGGCAGCTATTGCGCGGCGCGGGCTTCTGTTCAGCGGCGAGACGCTGCAGGATGGGCAGGGCGAAAGAGGCGGTCTTTCCCGTGCCCGTCTGGGCGATGCCGAGAAGATCCTTGCCCGTCAGCACCACCGGAATGGCCTGCGCCTGAATGGGGGTCGGGCTGGTATAGCCTTTGGCCGCGAGAGCCTCGGCGAGAGGTGCGGAAAGGCCGAGAGACTGGAAGTCTGTCACTGAAAAACTTTCAAGAGTGATCACGCGTCAAGAGGCGTGGCTGCTCACTTCGAGCGCCGCGAATGCCGCAACACGGATCGTTGCAAGGACGCCCCGCGTGACCTGGGAGTCGGATATCAGGGATGTTCGGGACGCTCGACTGGGAGGCAGGGCGACGGCGAGACAATCTCTCGCTCGGTTCGTCAGTTGCCTCTTCACGCGGTCGATGCGCCATGAATCGCCAAGAAAGCGATGCGCTCGTATTTCATGTTGCAGCGCAAAAGTCAAGGTCGTCGTTGACATCGGGCAGGACGAACGAAGGGCCGGGTGATCCGAGGTGGATCATCCGGCCCATCGTCGCTCGCCCCTGATAGAACGTCTTCAAGCCGCCTTGATCAGCTTCGCGCGCTGCCGAACCAGGCTGATGGTCGCCTCGAGGGCCTGCATGTAGCCGCGTTGTTTCTCGACGACGAGATTGCCTCCCGGCGGCATCATGTCGAATGCCAATCCGCTACTCACCCAAACTGCGACCGGCTCCCCGTGCGAGCGCACTTCGATACCACCAAGTGCGCACGGCACCGCCGTCAAATCGGGAATGCGCAAGGACACGATGGCCCCCAGCAATCCCCTCTCTCTTGCCGTCAATGAACGCATGAATTTCAACTCCACCCGCAAAACGCCTCCACCGTCTGCATACTGCAACGACCTGCGCACGTCTGCATCAAGTGCTTTCCAGGCTTTCCATTTTTAGTGCTTTCGATCCTTCAGTTGATTCGAATTGTCTTAAATCCGCAAGCTGTGCAATTTCCTCAGATTTCATCCGACAAAAATGCCGCTCGCAAGGGATGCGAGCGGCATTCGTCAACGTATTCTGAACGAGGCGATTACGATTTTATTCAACCGATCATTCGCGAGGCCACCGGGAACAGCGGCTCGAGTTCGTCGACGTCCATGATGTGATAGACCGAGAAGCGATAGGCATCGCCCGCGGTCAGTTCCGGTGGCGTGAACGGGAAGCCGAGGTTGCCAGCCGTCGAAATGCGGCCAGGGAACGGCGCATGCAGCAGATACTGCTTCGCCGTTGCGGCGACAGCGCGCGCCTCGTCCTCGTCCTCGCCGATGCACTCGACGATCACGCCGACCTCTTCGGGCAGTTGCGACACGGGCTGGCCACCCACGACGCCGCGGCCATAGAACCGGAAGATCATGCGATAGGGATTCTCGGGCTTGGGCGGCACGAGGTCGCGCACCATGGCTTCGACGCTGGCGGCGATCTCGTCCGCCTTCTCGATGAACACAGGGTCCGCCGAACCGGCGACCATGATCGCGCGCGCACCGACACGGGTCGAGCCCTCGATCTTCACCGACAACTGCTTGGCGGGCACCCAACGGCCACCCGATACCCGGCAGCGGCGCTCGTCGACCGCGACGAATTTGGAATCCTGGAGATAGAGGACGCCCTCGGGCTCCGCGACCGACAATGGGTCAGCCTGCTCGTAGAGCCCGTGCGCGGCGACGGACATCGGCGTCGCCTTGCGGATCGGGTTCATGCTTTCGAGCACGAAGCTGTCGTTGTCGAGTGTGCCCAGCATCGTATCCCGGCCGCCACCCTCGCAGCAGAGCGACGCGCATTCGATGATCTTGGCCATCTGCAACGCGGGGCCCAGATCGAAGCCCAGACGCGCGGGTAGTGCCGCGTAGATCGCCGTGTCGCAGGCCCGTCCCGTGATGATCACGTCGGGCTCCAAGGCCATGGCGCGCAGGAATGCTTCCGTTCCAGCCTGGCCGACGATGCACGAGGCGCCGTCGATTTCGGCGTCGTTCAAAGCGCCGATGGGGCCGATCGAGCGCACCTTGCCAGCGCGCACCTGCTTCTTGACGAGGTCGCGCGGCATCTCGGAGGTGATGGTCGCCAGCTTGAAGCGAAGTCCGTTCTCGCGTGCAATCTCCTCGACGATCTCGATCGTCTGCTCCAGGTGCGTGTTGCCGCCGGCCGTGCCGGCCGTGCCGATGATCACGGGCACCTTTGCCGGAACGGCATTCGTCAAGATCAGCTGGAGGTCACGCTTGGTCGAGCGGCGGGCGGTCGCCAGCTTGCCGGCGCCCAGATAGTACGGGCCCGGATCGACCGAGCCCATGTCGGCGCCGATCATGTGCAGATCGCGCTCGAAGGCCGCCTTCAGGGGCTTTTCGGGGATGCCGTAGCCGAGCTGACCGGATGCGGAGGCGATGCGCAGCGGCCCCCGCTCCTTCTCCCACTTTGAAATGACGCGCGCAAAATTGCTCATATCTCGACATCCAGCATTGGGCGATGTTGTTGGGCACCATAAACGTCCGTATCGCCGGGCGTACCGGCAATGACGCGGCGTGGCACAACGATCTTGATAGCGTTGGCAGCGGGATACGGGATCACTTCGACCTCGGCCACGCCATAGCGCTGCGCGATGACGGCGGGTTTCAAGCTTGCCGCCTTCAGTGCGCGCGAAAACATCGCTTCATCGTTGAACATCAGGTCGATCGTGACCTGCGTCGGCCCCGCATTCTTCGAGCGTATGATGCGGGCGGCATCGCGTAGTCGCATTTGTTCCTCCGGCGGCCTCGTGCTGGCGGGCGCACTCTAGGCGAGGGGGGGAGGGACGGCAACGACAGAGCGGCGCCTGCATAGCAGGGCTACGCTCGCATCTCCCTCGGCCGCAACGTCCGCTCGGAGCCAGCCGAAGACGTCGACGGACTTTGCAGCCGGAGTTCGCGCGGCCGCTTCAATGCACCATCACCGAAATGCGTTCCGTCAGGCGATCGGCGTCGTCCCGCAAGCGATCGTTGCGCAGCAGACCGACAATGCTGCGCCGGGCGCGGATCGCGGGGTACTCGATCAAATTCCAGGAGGCGATGGAGAGCGGCACGACGATGAGGGTAGAGACGATCGCAAGCTCGAGAGATCCCATGCCGTCGACTCGATCGACGAGCGCCTGCTGGATCGGGCAATGCAGGATGTAGACGCCGTAGGAGAAATCCTGGACGTTCGTGAAGCTCCGCAGCCTGCCGACCGGAATGGCAGCGACGACGAGGGTCGCATAGCCCAGGAAGAGCGCGCTTGCGAGCTGCACGAAGTCCGTGCCGATGGAGAGAACGAAAAGCGCGAACAGCGGCGGCAGCGCGCGCCAGGTCAACAGCAGCCAGTCACGCATCAAGTAGGCCAGCGTACCGGCGCCGAAAAACACCACGAAATAGCGCAAGCTGTCGCTGAACCCGAACGGCTCATTCGGCTGCGTCCAGCCTGCGAATGCCGCCACCACCGCGACCGCCAGGCCGACCGTCAGCGGCGACCGCAGGCGCTCGAAGCGCAGATAGACCATGCCGAAGACGCCGAGCAGGATGTAGCAGGCGACCTCGTACTTCAATGTCCACAACGAGAGGTTGACCAGGTTGGGGACGGGCGTTTCGGCGAAGACGCCGGGAAGCGGCGCAGACCCCGTCGAAAGCGTGAGCGTGCGCACGACGTAGGCAAACACGCCCGTGTCCGAGAAATAGGCTGCCGGCGCCAGCGTGCTTATCGCAGGCCCCAGGACGAATGCCGTGAGCAGGACGCAGACGACGAGTGCCGGGAAAATGCGAAGCGCGCGGGCGAGCGTGAAGTCGAGGAGGCTGCCGCTCTTCATCAGGCTCTGGGTCACGACGACGCCGCTCAGGAAGAAGAAGACCTGAACAGCGTGCTCGCCCAACGTGTACCCGGTGAGATTGTGCAGCGGCTCGAGCGCGACTTGTCCCGTTGTGAGCCAGTAGGAATGGGACACGAGAACCGCGAGTGCCATTGCGAGACGGATGGCACCGAAATTATTCCGGCTCGCGTCCAGCACATCCCTCAGAAATGGCTCTTTCGACTGCATGGGGCACCTCGCGACGCCGGTGGCCGGGTGATTCCGGCCAGCTGTGTCCTACGACATTGCAGATGCCATGCCTGACATAGATCAGGGTAGGTGCCATTGCAGCGAAATGACCGTCATGGTTGTCATCCGGTAAACGTGGCGATGGCTTCCTCGATCGCCTTCATCTGGTTGCCCGCCGCCGACGAGGGCACGATGATCGGCGTCTTGATCCCCGCAGCATACCAGCCTTCCAGTTGCTCACGCACGCGCGCTGCGGATCCAAAGAGCGTGCAATCGGCCAGCCATTTGTCGCTGAGGTACTTCGGAATGTCGGCATCCCGTTTCTCGGCGATGGCCTTCTCGATGGCTTCCATCTCCTCGACGTAGCCGGCCTCCTTCCAGTAGTTCCGGTAGTTGGGCAGCTTCGCATAGCTGATCAGCGATTTGCGGTTCGTCGCCTTGGCCGCCTCGATGTCGTCGCTGATGCAGGTCGGGATCATGTTGCCGATGAAGAAGTCTGCGCCCGCTCGCTTTTCAGCGGGCAGGGCCGAGAGCGACGCCTGCATGTGCGAGCGCGCCCCGTTCGCGAACACCATGCCATCGCCGATCTCACCGGCGAGCTTGATCATCTGCTGGCGCAGCGTGGCCATGATGACGGGAGGCAGCGCGCCGAGGCCTTCCTGGGCCCGATAGCGCTCGACGAACGCGCGGATGTCCCCCAGCGGCTTTCCCGGCGTGACGCCGATACGGACGTGGTGCGGCGCGTGGCTGACGCCGATGCCGAGCTTGAACCGTCCGCCCGAGATCTCGTGGATGAAAGCCGCGCTCTGCGCGTAGTCGAGCACCGTGCGCATGTAGATCGGCGCGATGGACGTTGCCAAACCGATGCGCTCCGTAACCAGCGCCAAGGCCTCGCAGAGCGCGACGTTGCCGAACATGCTGGGTGAATAGATGGCGGCGAACCCGCGCTTGTCGAGTTCGCGGGCAACGTCGAGCGTGGCGCGGCGGCGACCGGGCACGGCGACGAGGCTGATGGCTGGCATTTTCTGCGGCATTGGTGGTTCCTTCCCTCGATTGGCGTGTTCGTTCGGCCGGGCGTCCTTCATTCCGGCCAGCGCGTGCGGATGGGATCGCTGCCGTCCCAATTCACCGCCGCCTTGGCGATGCCCTCGAACTGACGGCGGCGCAGGTCGGTCATGGCTGCGATTTCCATGCAGGTGCCAGGAAAGACGTCCGTTTCGAAGTAGGCGAAGGGCCCGCGGTTCGACTCGCCGGACTGGCCGACCCGGATGCCCTTGCGCTCGCACTCCGCAACGATCCGGTCATAGGCATCCGGCAGCGGCCAGGTGCTGACGTGCTGCAAGCCTTCCCGTCCAGAGGCGAGGAAATCACGATACATCGAGGGCGCGTCGTCGCGCTGCTGGATCAACTCGATCTGGGCTCCGCCCGAGTTCGCCAGGGCGATGGAAACGTGCGGGTCGGATGGCTGGCCGCGATAGCGGAAGTTCCGCACGGGCAGGCGATCCACGTAGTACCACGGGCCGACGCCGAGCACGTCGATCCAATGGCGCAGGGCCGCCTCGATATCGTGCACGACGTAGCCGAGCTGGCGGATCTCTCCGAAAAAGCGACTCATGAGCGTGTTCCCTCGTTGTCTGCCGGTTCTCGTGTCCGCTCCCAAGTCTATGCCGTGCCGGACGCTCCCGAGAAGAGCCTTGCGCGTGCCATTTGCCAATCGGCCCTTGTCGCCTACGATGTTCCCCGGTCGGCAGGAGAGAATGGCACACATGCAATACACCCAGCTCGGACAGACAGGGCTCACCGTCAGCGTGGCCGGGCTGGGCACGGGCGGCAACAGCCGCATCGGCCAGGGGACCGGGAGGCCGATGGCCGACTCGATCGCGCTCGTGCGGGCCGCGCGCGACCTTGGCGTGACGTTCTTCGATACGGCGGAGGCCTACGGCACCGAGGAAATCCTGGGGCAGGCCTTTTCGCCGTTGGAGCGGCAGTCGGTGGTCGTCTCCACGAAGAGCCGCATCTCTCGCAATCTGGTGCAGGGCGGCGAGCCGCTCACGGCCCAGGACGTCGTCGCCAATCTCGACGCCTCGCTGAAGCGGCTCAAGACGGATTACGTCGATGTCTTCATGCTGCACGGCGTGCCGCCCCGCAGCTGCGACTACGCACGCGATGTGCTGCTGCCGGCCCTCTTGAAAGAGAGGGACAAGGGCAAGGCACGTCACATCGGATTGAGCGAAACGGCCCCCAACGACCCCGACCACACGATGCTCGGCCGCGCGCTCGAGGAGCCGGCGTGGGGCGTCGTCATGCTCGCCTACCACATGCTGCACCAGGGCGCGCGGCGAACGCTTCTGCCGAAAGCCAAGGCGCAGGGCGTCGGCACGCTGATGATGTTCGTGGTGCGCAACATCTTCTCCAAGCCCGGCCTGCTGCGCGAGACCGTGGCCAAGCTGGTCGCGGACGGCCGGCTGCCCGCCGAATACGCCGCCAAAGACAATCCCCTGGACTTCCTGATGCATCCCGCCGGCGCGGCCAGCCTGACGGATGCCGCCTATCGCTTCGTGCGACACGAGCCAGGATGCGATGTCGTGCTGTTCGGCACCAGCAGCATCGCGCACATGAAAAGCAACGTGGCGTCAATCCTCGCGCCACCCCTGCCCAGCGCCGATCTCGCCCGGCTTTTCGACGCCTTCGGCGCATTGAGTGGCGTCGGGCTCGACCTGCCACATGCATCGAGCCCGCCGCAAAAGCCGGCTTGAGTCGACAGGCCCTTTCAAACAACGACAAAAGACACTCGGGAGAAACGCAATGCGATTCAAAGACAAGGTCGCCCTGATCACGGCTGCTGCCAGCGGCATCGGGCGGGCGACGGCCGACATCATCGCTGGCGAGGGCGGCAAGCTCGCGCTCGTCGACAACAACAGGGAGCGGCTCGACCAGGCCGTGGCGGAGATCGCCGCTGCCGGTGGCGAGGCACAGCCCTATTGCGCCAACGCGCTCGACGAGGGCGAAGTCAATGCCATCGTCGCCGACGTGGCGCAGCGGTTCGGCCGCATCGACGTTCTCGTCAACGCCGTCGGCGGCAGCACGATCATCGCCAAGCCGGGCGCGGAGATCGACGAGCTGACGCTGGCGGAATGGCAATCGCTGCTCAACTTCAACCTGACCGGCACGTTCTTGTTCACGCACGCCGTCGTGCCCATCATGAAGACGCAGCGGTCCGGCAAGATCGTGAACCTCGCCTCCATCGCCGGCCGGGGAAAGAGCGTGGCGAGTTCGGCGGCCTACGCGACAGCGAAGGGGGGCATCATCGCGCTGACGACGAAGCTCGGCAACGAGCTGGGGCCCTACGGCATCAACGTCAACGCGGTTGCGCCGGCCACGACCCTGACCGAGCGCATCCGGCCACGCTGGGAGCAACGGCCGCCGGAGTCGCGCCAGAAGGACATCGACGCCACGCCGCTGCGGCGCATGGGAGTCGCGGCAGACCAGGCACACGTGATCGCCTTCCTGGCCTCGTCGCATGCCGATTTCGTCACCGGACTGACCATCGACGTCACGGGCGGCCTGTAACGGCGCCCGATCACGCACATCGCCGAACGTATCCATCGCAGTTGGTCTGCCACAGGAGCAAGACATGGCCACTATCGTGCTCATTCACGGCGCCTATCAGGGAAGCTGGATCTGGAAATTCGTCGCGCCGAAATTGACCGCGATGGGACATCGCGTGTTCGCGCCCACGCTCGATGGCTGCGCGGAGCGACAGCATCAACTGCGCACGGGCATCACTACGGAAACGCACGGCGAGGAGATCGCCAAGCTGCTCTACTTCCACGACATCACGGACGCGGTGCTCGTCGGCACGTCGAGCGGTGGCATGGTGATGGCGGCGGCGGCCGAGCGTGCGCCGGAGCGCATTTCGCGGCTCGTTTTCGGCGACGCCTTGGCCCTGTTCGACGGCGAGAAGATCCGCGACATCGTCAAGCAACCGGCGGCGATCAACACGGACATCGGGCTCGGACCCAGCAAGGAGGATGCAGCCGGGCGGCTGTTCAAGGATCTCGAGCCGTCGCTGCGGGACTGGGCCGCCGAGCGCATGCGGCTGCATCCGCTCGCATGCTTCACCGAGCCGGTGAAGCTGCCCCGCTTCTGGGACATGCCGTGGACGGCCTCCGTGCTCTATTGCAGTGGTGCGCCCAACCCGGGGGAGGCCCACATCCGCCGCGCTGCCGACAAACTCAGTGCCAAATGGCATCACATCGCCACCGGGCATTACCCCATGCTGAGCACGCCCGACGCACTGACGAAGATCATCGTGGAGGGGTGATCGACGGCTGGCACGGACGATCTGCGAAAAGAAAACGGCCGCAGTGAGCGGCCGTTTCCACGCGCAGCGCACATCGGCGCGATGCGGCTACTTCGTGACCTTGGTCTTGGCGCGATCCTCGAAATCCTTGATGAGGATGTTCGAGCATGCCGCGCCGCCGTGATTGTTCATGGCGACGTTGTGCAGTTCCTCCACGATGCGG
Source organism: Hyphomicrobiaceae bacterium (assembly GCA_041397775.1). Taxonomy (GTDB): domain Bacteria; phylum Pseudomonadota; class Alphaproteobacteria; order Rhizobiales; family Hyphomicrobiaceae. The sequence continues at coordinate 136,680 of JAWKWB010000011.1, forward strand.
CCGAGGATCATCGGAACGCCGGTGTCGCGGCCGAGCTGGCAGGCGAGCCGCACGTCCTTGGTCATCAGTGCCAGTGCGAACGAGGCGGGGAACTGTCCCTCGATCGTGGCGGCGAGCGAGCCCTGCGTGGTGCCGTTGCGGCCCGACGACTTGTTGAGCACATCCATCGCAAGCTTCGGTTCGAGGCCGTTCTTCACCGCCAACGCCATCGCCTCGAACGTCAGCGCGCGACCGCCAGCGAGAAGCAGGTTGTTGACCAGCTTCATCGTCTGGCCGGCACCGACATCGCCCAGCCGGAATACGTTGGGGCCGACCTTCTCGAACACCGGCTTGATCTTTTCGAAGAGGGCTTCCGGGGCGCCGACCATGATGGCCAGCGTGCCAGCCTCCGCGCCCGCCGGGCCACCCGAGACGGGAGCGTCGATGAGATCGACGCCGTGCATCTTGAGTTCGGCCGCCATGGCCTTGGTCTGCAGCGGATCGCCCGTCGTCATATCGGCGATGACCGTGCCCGGCTTCAGGCCCTTGAGCAGGCCGTTGTCGCCGAAGATCGCGGTACGCACGTGTTCCGAGGTGGGCAGGCACAGGCAGATGGCGTCCGACTGCTCGGCCAGCGCGCCGAGGCTCTGTGTCGGCGTGGCGCCGCTCTTCGCCATATCCGCCGTGCGCTCCGGCGAAAGATCGTACACGCGCAGCGCCTGCTTATTGTGCAGCATACGCTTGACGATGGCCCCGCCCATGCTGCCGAGGCCGACATAACCGACTTCCATTTTCACGTCTTTCCCTGGTTGTTGAACGCGTGTGCTCCGAGAGGATCGTCTCAGGCGGCTTGTTGCTGGACCGTGGGCGCATCACCCATCAGCGTCGTGCGGCGAACATCGCGCGGCTCGTGATCGGGGAACGGCCGCGCCCGATGCATCGTGGCGCGGTTGTCCCACATCACGAGATCGCCCAACTGCCACTTGTGCGAATAGGTGAACTCGCGCTGCGTGGCCATCTCCGTCAGGTCCATGAGCAGGGCCTTCGCCTCCGGGCCCGGCCAGCCCAGGATGTTTCCGGCATGCGACGACAGGTAGAGCGACTTGCGTCCGGTGGTGGGATGCGTGCGCACCAGCCGCTGCAACACCGGCTTGAACCGCTCCCGCTCCTCGTCCGTGAAATCCGTGAAGCCGAGCTTGGCGCGGGAATACATCTGCGAATGCTCGCAGATCATGTCCTCGACGAGGTCCTTGGTCTCCCGGTCCAGGGCATCGTAGGCCGCACGCATGTCGGCGAAATCCGTATTGCCGCCCTTCGATGGAATCGATCGGGCATGCAACAATGAGTATTTCGCCGGGATCACCTTGAACGAGCTGTCGGAGTGCCACAGCCGGTTGCCGATGCCGAACAAGCGGCGGCGGTCGTCGCGCTTGAAGACGTTGCCATCCTTGTCGATGTTGGACACGTCCGCGAACGTGGTGGGCAGGCGATATTCGCTTGGCGCGCGAAGGCTGGTGCCGATGGCGAGTTCGAGGGGTCCGAGGCTCTGGGTGAAGGCGAGCTGCTGCTCGTCCGTGAAATGCTGGTCGTGAAAAATCAGTACGGCGTATTTGTCCATCGCCGCGTGAATTGCGGCGACGTCGTCAGCCGCGAGCGGTTTCGTGAGGTCCAGTCCGTCGGCCTCGCCCACGAAGCATGGGCCGACTTGTTTGACTGTGAACGACATGGCTGCTTCCTCCCGGGATATGAAGCCCGGTGATCCTATTGCGGGTGTTCTGCCCTGTCACTGCCGGCAACCCACGAGGCGCCCCGCGTCAGGCGAATGCCAGTTGCACCTTCATCGCGCGGCTGCGATCCGAGGCAAGGTCGAAGGCGGCGCGCGCATCCGTGAACGGCAGCGTCGCCGTGATCAGCGGCCCGACCTCGATGAGGCCCTTGTCGAGCAACGTCACGGCGAGCGCGAATTCCTCGTGAAAGCGGAACGTGCCGCGCAACTCCAGCTCCTTGGCGACCAGCGTATTGATCGGCAACGTCGCGGAGCCGCCGAGGCCAACCTGCACGATGATGCCGCCCGGCTTCATGACGGGCAGCGCGCTGGTGAGCGCCTTTTCGCTGCCCGAGGCCTCCAGCATCGCGTCGAAGGTGCCCTTGTCCTGGGCGTAGCTTTCGAATGCCGCCGAATCCTTTGCGGTATTGATGAAGCGATCCGCACCGATCGCGGTGACGAGCGCGCCGGGGGTGTCGTTGATGTCGGTGGCGACGATCTCCGCCGCCCCTGCCCGCCGCGCAGCCAGCACGCACAGGGCGCCGATCGGTCCGCAGCCCGTCACCAGAACGCGCCGCCCCAGCATCGGCCCGGCGCGCCGCACGCCATGCAGGCAGACCGCCAGCGGTTCCGCCATGGCAGCCTCGCCGGCCGAAAGCCGCTCCGATACCGGGTGGCATTGCGTCGCGTCGCAGACGAGGCTCTCGCGGAATGCCCCCTGGACATGAGGGAACCGCATCGCACTGCCGTAGAACCGCATGTCCAGGCAATGGATCTGCTGACCCGCCTGGCAATAGCGGCATCGACCACAGGGCCTGCTCGGCGACACCGCAACCCGTTGGCCAATGCAAAGCCCCGTCACATCCGCGCCCAGCGCCTCGATGCGGCCGGAGACCTCATGGCCCAGCACCATCGGCTGCGCGAGCCTGATTTGCGCACCGATGCCCCCCTCATGGTAGTAGTGCAGATCCGAGCCGCAGATGCCGCCGGCCTCGATGCGAACCCGGACCTGGGCGCCACGCGGTTCCTCGGCCGCCATCTCGTCGACCCTGAGGTCATGGGCGGCATGAATGACGACGGCGCGCATGCGGGAGGCTCCGGACTACCTTCGATCGAGGTTCGACCTTAGCGGTCACCGCGATGCCGCGCCACACCGTGTCCGCGTGCTTTCGCCTCACGACGTTCCAGGCTAGTGTCCCGACCGCAACGTCCGTCGCAAACCGAACCGCGATGGATCCCGGATCGCCGCGCTACGCGCGCCTTCCGGAAACCGGGGAAAGTGTGGCGTCATGATTGGAAGTCCGCTCGACGAAACCGCCGCGAGAATGGAGCGGACTTCCAATCCGCCACACTCGCTTTGACCCTCACTTCACGCCATCGGGAGTCCGCGATGCAAGATCGCCCGTCCATCGGCTATTCGACGTGCCCGCACGACTGCCCCTCCACGTGCGCGCTCGAGGTCGAGATGCTGGGCAACAACCGCATCGGCCGCGTCCGCGGCTCGGAGAAGAACACGTATACGGCAGGCGTCATCTGCAACAAGGTGTCCCGCTATGCCGAGCGCATCCATCATCCCGACCGCCTGCTTCATCCCATGCGCCGCAAGGGACCGAAGGGCTCCGGCCAGTTCGAGCGCTGCACCTGGGACGAGGCGCTCGACATCACGGCGGATGCCTTCCTGACGGCGGAGCGCACGCTCGGCAGCGAGGCGGTGTGGCCCTATTATTTTGCGGGCACCATGGGCCTCGTCATGCGCGACGGCATCCACCGCCTGCGCCATGCCAAGCGCTATTCGCAGATGTTCGCGACGATCTGCACGACGCCGGCCTGGACCGGATACATCGCGGGCACCGGCAAGCTCGCCGGCCCCGACCCACGCGAAATGGCGAAGGCCGATCTCGTGGTGATCTGGGGCACGAACCCCGTCAACACGCAGGTCAACGTGATGACGCACGCGATCCGCGCCCGCAAGGAACGAGGCGCCAAGATCGTGGCCATCGACGTCTACCAGAACGGCACGATGCAGCAGGCCGACATTGCGCTGTGCCTGAAACCGGGAACGGATGGTGCGCTTGCCTGTGCCGTCATGCACGTCCTGTTCCGCGACGGGCTCGCCAACTGGGACTACCTCGAAAAGTACACGGATTGCCCGCACGAACTGGCCGCGCACCTGAAGACACGCAGCCCCGAGTGGGCGTCGCATATTACGGGCCTCACGGTCGCGGAGATCGAGACCTTCGCGCGCATGATCGGCACGACGCCACGGACGTACCTGCGTCTGGGCTATGGCTTCACGCGCCAGCTCAACGGCGCCCACAACATGCACGCGGCCACCTGCATCGCGTCGGTCACGGGGTCATGGCTGCACGAGGGCGGTGGCGCGTTCCACAACAACGGCGCCATCTACAAGTGGGACAAGACGCTGATCGAAGGCCTCGACGCGCTCGATCCCACGACCCGCACGCTCGACATGAGCCGCATCGGGCCGGTGCTGACCGGCGACCGCAGCGACCTGGGCGAGGGTCCGCCCGTTACCGCCATGCTCATCCAGAACATGAACCCGGTGCAGGTCGCGCCCGAGCAGACGCTCGTCAAGCGCGGCTTCCTGCGCGAGGATCTGTTCACCTGCGTGCACGAGCAGTTCATGACAGCCACCGCCCGCATGGCCGACGTGGTGCTGCCCGCGACCATGTTCCTCGAGCACGACGACCTCTACCAGGGGGGCGGCCACCAGTACCTCTCCTTCGGCCCGAAACTCCTGGAGCCGCCAGGTGAATGCCGCTCCAACCACGATGTGCTGGTGGGGATCGCCCAGCGCGTCGGTGCGACCCACGCCGGTTTCGACATGACACCGCGCGAGATCATCGACTGGACGCTGGAGAAATCCGGCTGGGGCTCGCTCGCCGACCTGGAAGAACAGCGCTGGCGTGACGTGCAGCCCGACTTTGCCGCCGCGCACTACATCGACGGCTTCGCCTATCCGGACAGGAAATTCCGCTTCAGGCCGGACTGGCCGACCGTCCCGGCAGGACGTCGGCACGACTGGGGCATCGCCAACTCCGTGCCGCCGCTCCCCGACCACTGGGACGTCAACGAGAAGGCAGACGCGGCCCATCCCTTCCGCCTCGTCACGGCGCCGTCACGCGGCTATCTCAATTCCTCGTTCAACGAGATGCCGTCCAGCCGGCAGCGTGAGGGAAAGCCGCGCGTGAAGATCCACCCGGACGACCTCGCGGCGATGGGGGTCATGGACGGCCAAACCGTGCGGATGGGCAACGAGCGGGGCGAGATCCGGATCGCCACCGAGAGCTTCGCGGGCCTGCAACGCGGTGTCGTCATCGTCGAGGCGATCCCGCCCAACGACGATTTCGAGGGCGGCATCGGGCTCAACACGCTGACCAGCGCCAAGCGCATCGCCCCCTTCGGAGGTGCCGCTTTCCACGACAACCACGTTTGGATCAAGGGCGGGTGATCGGCGGGTCGTTGTCAGTTGCCGATCCAGGCAATCGGCATCACGTGTTTTGCGCGGGCCGACAGCGCCTTGCTGGCTCGCTCGAGATGCGTGCCCGTCGTGGCGACATCATCGACAAGCACCACACGCTCGCCCACATCGATGTCCGACTTGAGCCGCATGGCCCCTAGACCCGTGTTCTTTCTCGGATGGGACGTTCCCTCCCGTTTCGTCGCCTGAAACGCATCCACATAGCTGCACCCCAACCGCGCAGCCACCATCTGCGCCAACTTCGCCGAAAAGCACCTATCGGGCAGGGAATGTCCGCAAGCCACCCCCACGACGGTGTCTATGTGTGACGTGCCATGAACCCGCCTGATCGTCTCGCCCAGCTCTTCCGAGACTTTGGCGACGAAGTCCGGTGGCAGGTGGGTCTTGAGCGCCCGCAGCGCCGCAATCTGCTGGTCCTTTATAGGCACGCGCCAGGTCCGCGACGTGAAGTACGTGATGCCACCGCGGGAATGCATGGAAAGTCTTTTCCGTAATGTCGTAAGTAAAAATTGCTGCGTCGGTTCCGGAGCAAACTCTGCGTCCCGGGACACTTGCTCGCCTTCTGCGACGAAACCCGCCGCACCTTCGCTGATCGAGAAACGCGATGCCGGCGTCTGCGGCGCATGCAGCAGTTGGATAAGGTGGTGCAAGAGCGCGCCGAGCTGCTCCAATGTCGAGGATAATTCCGACGTCAACGGCCAGGACATTTTCGGATCAACGACGACGATGGCGGCATTGCATAATTCGCGTGACGGCCAGACCGGCAAGATCACCAGTTCGCGGGCGGTGGGGACGACACTGCGCAGCGATTGCACAATCGGCAGATTGCGGTTCTCACGGCCAATGCGAATTCGCTTCAGTCCCAGTGCCATGGCCTGGAGATCCAGGTTTCGCAAGGTCCATCCCGACAGCTGTGCCCCTACGCTACCGAGCACGACTGCCTCACCCCCAGTTTCGAGCAAGACCATTGCGATTGGAGCACGCAGGAGCCGCGCGACGGTCTCGGCCAGGCGTTCGAATAAGTTCGAATGGTTCGCCAAATGGGTGAGCAACATGCATACATCCAATCTTCCGCCGACAGAGTGCAGCAGTATAGGCGCGGCCAGAAGTTTGATTCTACAGCTTTTGCATCTCCATCTCGCGCAGCGCTTTGCTTGCGTTCTGAAACTCTGATTTCGATATTATCGAGTCATTGCAGATGATTCTTTATAACTCTCTGTAAAATGGCTTATTCCTCTATTCATTCGATGAATTGAAATGCTCGTCCTGCGTGCATTATTCCATTCACACAACCTAGATGGCTCCCTTTATCCTACAAACCTTCATAGGTGTTTATTCCTATTCTATGTATTCACGCGCGCAGGCAGGCCGTCCGAGTTGTTCGATGACAGCCATGTCCCGCCGATGCTAGTGTAGCGCATCTGACGTTTGGTCATGGTCCCAGCCGCGCGTCGGGACCGGCCGTCAGATGCGCTACGACGACGTCCCCTCGGCCACGAGATCCGCAGAAAAGAGAGATGGCCCCTTCGGTCGGCACACGAGACGGACAGCCGAGGGGCAACGACAACACGGAGCGCCGATCGTCATGCAAGTTCCCGTCATTCTCGATAGCGTGACGCACCTGACAGACGCCCATCGTGGCGCTGTTACCTACAGCGCGTCGCACGGCGGCATCTACGCGGCCTACTACGCGGCTGCGAAGGGTGTCGGCGCCGTCATCCTCAACGATGCGGGCATCGGCCGCGAGCAGGCGGGCATCGCAGGGCTGGAGCTCCTCGACCAGCTCGGTGTCCCGGGCGCCGCTGTCGACAATTGGACCTGCCGGATCGGCGACGGCAAGGATGGCCTCGCACGCGGCATCATCTCCACGGTGAACGAGGCCGCCGCCAGGCTGGGCGTGGCCGTCGGCATGAGCTGCAAGGATGCGCTCGCCAAGCTGATCGCCGCTGCGCCGCCCCCCTCACCTGCGCCGAAGGCCGAGCAGGAATTCCGCTTCGAGGTGCCCGAGGCCAGCCGCGACGGCGTCAAGGTGGTCGTCATGGACTCGATCAGCCTCGTGAAACCGGAGGATGCGGGGCAGATCATCGTCGCCGCGTCACACGGCGGCATTCTGGGCGGCCGACCGGAGACAGCGGTGAAAGTCGACGTCTATGCCGCCGTCGTCAACGATGCGGCGCGCGGCTTGGACGATGCCGGCATCTCACGGCTGCCGGCCCTGGATGCACGCGGCATCGCCGGAGCGTGCGTTTCCGCTTTTTCCTGCCGCATCGGGGACGGTCGCTCGCACTGGGGGGACGGCTACATTTCCGCCGTCAATGCGACGGCCCATCGCCGTGGCGGCCGCGTCGGCCAGAACACCAGGGAGTTCGCCGCGGCGATGGTGACGGCTCGGGCAAAGGAACTGGCGTAGCGTCAGCCTACCACCACCAATTGCCCACTGCGCTCCACCTCTGCGATCATGTCGCGGCAGCTCGGCCGTATCGGCTGGGCCAACGAGACACACATTGGCGAGGACGCAGCGCATGGCCGAAATGGGGTTGAAGGACAAGGTGGCGATCGTCACGGGTGCGGGCAGCCGCGCCGACGGCATCGGCAACGGCCGCGCGGCGGCCATCCTGCTGGCGCGTGAAGGCGTCAAGGTCGCGCTGATCGATGCGGTGACGAAAAACGCCGAGGCCACGAAAGCGATGATCGACGCGGAAGGCAACACCGCCATGGTCGTCGAGGCCGACGTGACCGACCCGAAATCCTGCGAGGCGGCCGTGGCGAAGGCGGTCGCCACCTGGGGCCGGCTCGATATTCTCGTGAACAACGTCGGCGTCGGCGGGACGGGCGGCACGGCGGTCGATCTCAATCTCGAGGACTGGGACCGCGACATGCGCATCAACGTCACGTCGATGATGTTGATGGCGCGCTATGCCATCCCCGAGATGCGCAAGCTGGGCGCGGGCTCCATCGTCAACATCGCGTCGGTTGCGGGTCTCAAGGGCGGCCACACAGGCCTCATGTACCCGACCTCAAAGGGCGCCGTCGTCAACATGACGCGCGCCATGGCGGCGCATCACGGCCGGGAAGGCATCCGCGTCAACTGCATCGCGCCCGGCATGGTCTACACGCCGATGGTCTACGCGCGCGGCAACGGCATGAGCGCGGAATTGCGCGACGCGCGCCGCAAGCGCTCGCTGCTGCAGACCGAGGGCACCGGCTGGGACATCGGCAACGGCGTGGTCTACCTGTGTTCCGACATGGCGCGTTGGGTGACGGGCGTCATCCACCCCATCGATGCCGGCGCCACGGCGGGCAGCGCCGAGAACCCCTCGCCGCCGCCCGACCGCAAGTGACCATCGCAGGTTGAACCGTCGCCGCTCCGGCACGAAATCGGGCGATCTGCGTTGCAGCGCAGGTCGCCCGATTTTCATCACGGCGGCGGCGCACGATGACGGTCTTTGAACGAGGGAGTTCGCGAGAAACGGGGAGATCGAAGAAGGAAGGAAAATAGCCATGGTTAACGAACTCGACACTCTGAAACGCAGACTTGCTGCGCTTGGTCAGAAGATCGATGCCAAGGTGTCCGAATTTCGTGTTCAGGGTGCACTGCACGGCGTCGAGCGCGAGGCTGCATCCGAATTACAGGCCCGTCATGCCCGTGCCGCGGCTCGCCTTGCCGGCGGCCACACGTCCCCGGGTGGCAGACTGCTCGATGAGATTGCCGGCGAAGTGGCTGTTCTGACGAATGATTTCAACGGCTGGCTGGCAATGATCGACAAGCAGAGCGAGAGCTGACGCTGTTCGGGCCGACGCCGGACGCCGACCCGGTTCCAGCGTCGCGCCGGCAGCACCAGCGGTGGCATGGGTCCTCGCAACAAGCGCGAGGAGGATAAAGCGGGGGCGAGGAGCCCGAGAGCGTTCTGAGCGAGGGGACGGGCGCGGGGCCAGGCTGCCATGAAGGCGTGAGGTCCGCCACGCCGATGCGGCGCGATCACGGCTTCGCCCTTACTTCTGGCACTTCGGTGCGTAGGCCCCTATTGTCGGCGTCAAAGGACCCACCTGAGATCCATCCGCGAGGCCAGCCCATGAACCAGCCGATCCCGAATTCCGTCCGCCGCATGTCTGGTGGCCAGGCCTTGGCCGAGATGCTCAAGATGACCAACTGCGGCCCGGTCTTCGGCATGGGCGGCTTCCAGCTTCTGCCGTTCTACGAGGCGTGCCGGGCGCTCGGCCTCAAGCACTACCTGATCAACGACGAGCGCTGTGGCGCCTTCGCCGCCGACGCCTGGGGCAAGGTGATGAACCGTCCCGCCGTCGTGGATGGCACACTGGGCCCAGGCGCGACCAACCTGACGACGGGCCTGATCGAAAGCCTCAACGCCGGCATCCCCATGATCGCCATCGCGGGCGATGCCAACCGCGAGCACGCCTGGAAGAACATGACGCAGGAGGCGCGACAGCTCGAGATCCTGCGCCCCGCCGTCAAGGAAGTGATCCGCGTCGAGGTGATCAAGCGCCTGCCCGAGCACGTGCGCCGCGCCTTCGCCGTGGCCACGAGCGGCCGGCCCGGCCCCGTGCTGCTCGACGTGCCCGAGGACATCGCCCATTCGGAACACGACTTCGATGCCTCCGATTTCTGGGTCGATCCCGAGACACTGCGGGCCCAGGCCCGCCGGACGCGGCCGGATGGCAGCTCCGTCGAGAAGGCGGCGGCGCTGATCGCCAAGGCCGAGCGGCCGCTGATCCTCGCCGGCGGCGGCATCCATATTTCCGAAGCATGGGCCGAGCTGGCGCAGTTCGCCGAAGCCTTCGGCATTCCCGTCGCCCACACCATGAGCGGCAAGGGCGCCATCGCCTGCAATCACTCGCATTCGGCCGGCCTGTTCGGCCGCTACGACCGCATCGCCAACGCGCTGATCGGCGCCTCGGACTGCCTGATCGTGATCGGCTGCAAGCTGGGCGAGATCGCCACCAAGCGCTTTGCACTGATCCCGCCGGGCAAGCCCGTCATCCACGTCGAGATCGAGCCGACCGAAATCGGCCGCACGACGCGCACCGACGTGGCGCTGGCCGGCGACGCCAAGCTGACGCTGCTCGACCTCGCCGCTGCGCTCGGCAACGGCAAGGCGGCCGCCCAGGCGCGCGCATCCTATGTCGCGGAACTGCCGAAACGCATGGCCGAGTGGCGCGAAGGGGCCAAGGATCGCCTGGAGTCGCAGGAAAGCCCGATCAACGTCGGCCGCCTGATGAACGAGCTGAACAAGGCTATGCCCGCCGACGCAATCCTGGTCGCGGACGGCGGCTTCGCCGGCCACTGGGGCGGACTGATGTTCGATACCAAGGCGGCCGGACGCCACTTCCTCCCCGATCGCGGCTTTGCGTCCATCGGCTATGGCGTACCAGGCGGCATCGGCGCCCAACTTGCTGCCGGCCCGAAGCGCCGCGTCGTGACGATGTGCGGCGATGGCGGCTTCAACATGAGCCTCGGCGAACTGGAGACGGCCCGCCGCCTCGGCACGAATTTCGTCGGCATCGTCTTCAACAACGCGGCTTCCGGCTACGTGAAGGCGCTGCAGCACGCGGTCTACGGCCACGGCAACTACCAGTCGTCCGATCTGGTGGAGATGGACTATTCGCAAATCGCCAAGGGCTTCGGCTGCCACGGCATCCGCGTTTCCGATCCCGCGAAGCTGCCTGCCGCGATCAAGGAAGGCCTCGAGAACACCTCGACGCCGACGATCCTCGACGTGGTCGTGACGCGCGATCCGGCAAAGATGCTGCCCGCCGCCGACAACCGCGCCGCCCTCACCGTCAAGAAGGGCGACCGCCCGGTGTGACGAAACCGACCCGATGCTGTTAGCCGATGTGTAATATGTTACACATCGGTCCTCGCGATGGGGAAAGCCCCGCGCATGGAAAGGGCAGTGAGGCCCGCCCGCTCTTCTTTGGATTGGAGCAGGCTGTGTCGAAAACTGTCGTCGAGCGGAATAGCAGAACGATCATCCGCCGATTGGAATCCGAGGGTTGGGTGCTGGAGAAGTCAGAAGGTAGCCACCACAAATTCCGACACCCTCATCGCGACAATTCGATCATCGTGCCGCATCCGAAAAAGGAACTTCCGACGGACACGGCACGATCCATAGCGCGCAGTGCAGGTTGGCTGGACGAAACAGAATGAACCGCTATATCGCCATACTCTGCAATGACCCCGAAAGCGCCTTCGGGCTTCATTTTCCGGATCTTCCCGGCTGCACGGCCGCTGGGGACACTGAAGACGAAGCCATTGCCAACGCGGCGATAGCGCTTCGGCTTTGGATGGAAGACGCGGATGAATTGCCGAAGGCATCAACGCTAGCGGAACTCCGCAAGCGACCCGATGTCCGAGACGATCTCGGTTCCGGCGGCATCGCGCTCATCGTGCCAGTCGTCGCGGTCAGCCGAAAACAGCGCCTCAACATCATGCTTGATCCGGGCATCATCGAAGCGGCTGACAGTGCAGCCAAGGCTGCCGGCGTTAGCCGGTCGCTCTACATCGAGCAGGCACTCGAGGCCAGCCTTTCGGATCACATGGCCACCGTCCGCGTGAGAACGTCCCGCGCGGCCCCGCCGCGCACGCGCACCGCGTCATAATCGCCCGACAAGCCAAGGATAAATAAGCAATGCTCAAGATTGGATGCGGCGCCGGGTTCTCGTCGGATCGGTTGGAGCCCGCCATCGACCTCGCCGAAAAGGGTGGCCTCGACTACCTCGTCTTCGAGACGCTGGCCGAGCGCACGCTCGCCTTCGGCCATCGCGACAAGAAGCTCGATCCAGCGCGAGGATACAATCCGCAGCTGGGCGCACGCATGCGTGGCGTGCTGAAAGCCTGCCGCGAGGGTGGCACGCGCATCGTCACGAACATGGGCGTCGCCAATACGGCTGCCGCTGCCGAGCTGACGGTGAACATCGCCCGTGAGCTGGGACTGAAGGGCTTGAAGGTGGCCTGCGTCGAGGGCGACGACGTTACCGGGCAGATCACGCCGGACACACGCCTCTTCGATCACCATGACAAGCGCGTCGACGAGGTGGGGCTGAGCGTGATCGGCGCCAACGCCTATATGGGCATCGACGCCATCCTGCCGGCACTGGAAAGCGATGCCGATGTCGTCATCACTGGCCGCGTGGCGGATCCCTCGCTGTTCCTGGCGCCGATCGTGCACCGCTACGGCTGGCGGCGCGACGACTGGAGAGCGCTCGGCAGCGGCACCATGGTCGGCCACCTCATGGAATGCGGCATGCAGATCACGGGCGGCTACTACGCCGATCCCGGCGTCAAGGACGTGCCGCGGCTCGCCGACTGCGGCTATCCCATCGCCGAGGTGGCGGAGGACGGCTCCGTCGTCATCACCAAGCTGGCAGAGGCCGGCGGTCTCGTTTCCTCGCGCACCGTGAAAGAGCAACTCATGTACGAGGTGCACGATCCGCGGCGCTACCTGACGCCGGACGTGGTGGCCGATTTCTCGAAGGTCGAGGTCGCAGAGCAGGGTCGCGACCGCGTGGCCGTATCGAAGGCGAGCGGTACGCAGCGCCCCGATACGCTGAAGGTGACCGTCGGTTTCGACCGCGGCTACTACGCGGAGGCCGGCGTCAGCTATGCGGGCCCCAACGCGACGGCGCGCGCCAGGCTCGCGGCGGACATCCTGAACGAGCGGCTCCATCGCCATGCCGCCATCGCCGCGGAAATGCGCATCGACCTGATCGGCCTCAACTCGTTGCATCAGACCGCACACGCGGCGCGCGCCGACAGCGAGGACGTGCGCGTGCGCGTCGCCATGCGGTCTGCCGACCGCGCCGCGTGCGACACCATGCTGTGGGAGGTCGAGTCGCTGTTGTGCTGCGGGCCTGCGGGCGGCGGCGGCTATCGCGGACAGGTGATCCCGTCCGTTATTACGCATTCGGCGCTGATCCCGCGTGAGCAGGTGAAGCCCACAGTGAAGGTTCTGGTGGCATGACGACACAAACGGCAACCCGGCGCATTCGCCTGCACGAGATCGCGCACGCAAGGGCGGGCGACAAGGGCAATACTTCGAACGTGTCCGTTTGGGTCTACGATCCCGGCGACTACGCGCTGGTCAAGGAGCAGCTCACGGCCGAACGCGTGAAGGCCGCCTTTCCGAAGCTCATCCAAGGGCCCGTCGCACGCTACGAGCTGGACCAGTTGCACGGTCTCAACTTCGTCATGCAAGACGCGCTCGAGGGCGGCGTGAATACCTCGCTCGGGCTGGACAGCCACGGCAAGAGCTGGAGCTTTCTGCTGCTGGGGCTCGAGATCGAGGTGCCCGACAACCGCAGGGCGTAAGCGAAGGCCCTCGAGCTGGTATGCCGAGCGGCCATATTGAGGTCCCAAAGACAAGTCAGGCAACGAGCGACCTGCCGATGTACGGCGCCTGCATGTGCGAGGTTTCATGACTGTTCGGCCCACAGTGATGCAGATGCTGCGTCGCCTCGCCTGGGGCGCGGCACTTGCCGTCGCTGTCGCAGCACCGTTGCGCGCCGAGGAGGCGACGGACTGCCTCAGCGAGGATTGGAATCGCCGCATCGCGGGTTGCACGTCGATCATCGAGAATCCCACCACCAAACCGCCCGAGCGAGCGCAAGCCTATTCGCTCCGCGCCCTCTCACTCTCACTCAAGGGCCAATACGAGGATGCCGTCCGGGATTACGACGAGGCGATCGCGATCATCCCCAACTTCGCGGTGGCGCTGAACAATCGCGCCTGGGCGTACTTCAAATGGGGTCGCGGGCCGCAAGGATTGGGCGACGTCGAAAAATCCCTTCAGCTCAATGCGTTCAGCGAGCATACGTGGGACACGCGGGCGCATATCCGGCAAACCATGGGCAATTTCACGGGCGCCTTTGCGGACTACGAGCGGGCCGCGAACCTGGGGGGCGAGCGGATGGTCAAGCTCTACCAGTGCGGGCTTGCCTCGCAGCGGCTCTACCAGGGCAGAATGGACGGCCGCTACACGGAAGAGGTGCGCGCCGCACTGCGAACATGTGCGCATTCCAAGACGTGCGATCCGCTTCCCGCCGACGAAGAGTGCCGCGAGCCGACGTCCTGACCTCACCCGTGCTATCGCTTCACGCTGGCGTTGCACTTGCCGGGTTCGAGGAATGTGATCTGCGATAGCGTCCCGCGAATGGCGAAGTCGCCATAGTCGATGAACAGTTTTCGCGACACGCCATTTTCGAAATACAAGAACGCCAACTCGTAGGACGGCACGGCGTCCGTCTTCCCGGTGGCATCGTCGTAATAGCTGATCGAAACCGGCCAGCTCTTGATGGCATCGAGGCGGCTCGCCTGCGCCACGGTTGCCAGCGTCTTGTTGTGGCCGGTCGGCTTGGCTTTGCCGATGTAGGCCGTCGTATTGTAGACCTTCTCGCCCTTCTCGGAGCCGTCGTAGAGGTCGGCGGTGAAGACCGTCACGCCTTTCCTGGCTGCCTCGATCAGCGCCATCGAATGCTGAATCGGGAAGTAAGTCGCCCTCTTGATTGCGATTTCCTTCGCCGCGGGCTTGGTCAGCACGATCTTGCCTGGCGCATCGCTGCTGGCGCGATTGGCTTCGCCCTGCGTCGTCTCCGACACCTTGGAATCCCGGAGCTGGTTCGAGGTGAAGCGGAACGCTTTCGCCAGCGCGTCCTCCCAGCTCGTGCTTCGCAGATCCGTGATCGTGGCGCTGCCTTCCTGATTCACCACACGCGTCACGAAGCGCATGCTCTGCGAATACCCCTCGCAGGCCGACCCGGAAAGCTCGTAGACCATGCGGCCCGTCATATCCGACACGCTGGTGCGCGCCTTGGACTGATCCAGGGTGATTTCATAGACCGCGCGGTGCGGCGCCAGCGTCACCGCTGCCTGTACGCCTTGGGCGAAGGCCGTGCCCGACTGCGCGGCCAGACCGGTCAGGCCGGCGGCGGTCCATGCGAGCAGGTGAACACGAAGCGAGACCATGCGCGTCTTCTCCACGGGGCGATGACGAAGCACTTTGGTGGCTGCGCCTGCCAATAGACTGACCTGTATTCCGAATCTCATCCGTTGCAAAGCACGGCCGCTGCTGACAAAAACGTGGGATCTCGGACGCGCGGTTGCAATCCTCGACCGGCGCCGCGGCAGAAAAGGGGCAGAGGCCATGTCGGGCACGATCGAAAAGCGGTTGCAGGACCTCGGGATCACTTTACCGCCCGCGCCGGCGCCGGTGGCCAACTACGTGCCGACGGTCGAGGCGGGGGGACTGCTGTTCGTTTCCGGCCAGATCTCGCGCAAGGCGGATGGAAGCGTGGTCACGGGCAAGCTGGGCGAGGCCCTCGATGTCGAGCAGGGCCGGGAGGCCGCGCGAATCTGCGCGCTCAGCATCCTGGCGCAGGCAAAGGCCGCCCTGGGGTCGCTCGACCGCATCGAACGCATCGTCAAGCTGACGGGGTTCGTCAACTCGACCCCCGCATTCCTCAATCACCCACTGGTCGTGAACGGCGCGTCCGACGTGCTGGTGGAGGTGCTGGGCGACAAGGGCCGCCACACGCGGTCCGCTGTCGGCGTGGCGGCATTGCCGATGGATTCAGCGGTCGAAGTCGAAGCGATCATCGCCATCACCAAGGGCTGAGCCATGCTCGACCGCGACGTCTTTCTGCGCCCGATCGCACATCGGGGCCTTCATGATGCGCGCCGCGGCGTCATCGAGAATACCGAGCCGGCATTCGCCGCCGCGATCGCCAAGGACTACGGCATCGAGTGCGATCTGCGGCCTGCTGCCGACGGCACCCCCATGGTGTTTCACGATCTGCAACTCGGCCGGCTGGTGGAGTGCCCCGGCCGCATCAGCGATCATGGCCCAGCGCATCTGAAGACGCTTACCTACAGGCTCGCCAAGACGCCGATCCTGAGCTTCGCCGAATTGCTGGAGCTGGTCGGCGGCAAGGTGCCGCTTCTCGTCGAGATCAAGAGCGACTGGACGGCGGCGGACCCCGCCTTTCTCAAGGCGATCGCCAAGCACGCCAAGAAGTACAAGGGACCGCTCGCGCTGATGTCGTTCGACCCCGGTGTGATGGCGGAGATGAAGGCGCTGGCCCCCAAGTTGCCGCGCGGCATCGTCTCTGGTCTCTACAAGGGCGAGGGCTGGTGGCTCGACCGGCTCGATCCAGAGCGCGCCTACCGCCTCTCGCATCTCATCGAGAGCGGACCGGTGGCACCGCACTTTTTCGCTTACCACGTGAAGGCGTTGCCGACGCCCGTGACCCGATTCCTGCGTGAAGGGCTGGGGATGCCTCTGTTCACGTGGACGGTGCGTACCGATGCCGACCTGCAAATCGCGGCGCAGTGGGCCGACGCACCGATCTTCGAGGACCTGCCACTGTAGGCCGTGCGCGGCTCAGCCTTCCAGTTCGCTGCGCAGCATTTCCAGCTCCAACCATTGCTCCTCGGCGGCCGCAAGCTCGGATTGTGCCGTGGCCAGGCGTTTGCTGGTCGCGTCGAAGCCCTTGGGGTCCTTGGTGAAGAAATCGGACGCGCCGAGCTTCGCCGACAAGGTGCCGATTTCCGTTTCGAGCTTTTCCATCGCTCCCGGAAGCGTCTCCAGCGCGTGCTTCTCCTTGAAGGAGAGCTTGCGGCGCGGCTGCGCCACGCCCGGAACGACAGTGGCCTGCGCCGACGCCTTGGGGTCGGGCCTCGCCTCCATGCGCGATTTCGCCGACGGCAGGTCACGGCCCTTGCGCTGAGCGATCATGTCGCTGTAGCCGCCTGCGTATTCGACCCAGTTGCCATCGCCCTCGGCGGCGACGACGGACGTGACGAGCCGGTCGAGGAAGTCGCGGTCGTGACTCACCAGCAGCACGGTGCCCTGGTAGTCGTCGAGCAACTCCTGCAGCAGATCCAGCGTTTCGAGATCGAGGTCGTTCGTCGGCTCGTCGAGAACGAGCAGGTTCGACGGCTTGGCGAAGGCGCGGGCCAGCATCAGGCGGCCCCGCTCTCCCCCCGACAAGACGCGCAGGGGCGTGCGCACCTGCTCGGGCGCAAACAGGAAATCCTTCATGTAGCTGGCGACGTGCCGCGCGGCGCCGCCCACGATCACTTGGTCGCCACGGCCGCCGGTCAAGGCCTCCGCCACGGTCCAGTTGGGGTTCAGCGCCTCGCGCCTCTGATCGAGCGTGACCATTTCGAGCCCGGTGCCGAGCTTCACCGTTCCCGCATCGGGCGCCAGCGTGCCCGTCAGCAGTCCGATCAGCGTCGACTTCCCAGCACCGTTCGGCCCGACGATGCCCAGGCGATCACCCCGCGCGACGCGCAGCGACATGGGGCGGACGATGGGGCGGCCATCGTAGGACTTGGCGATGCCGGTTGCCTCGATCACCAGCTTGCCGGACTGCTGCGATTCCGATGCCGCCATGCGCACGTTGCCCTGTACATGGCGCGCCTCGCGCTTCTCCATGCGCATCTCGGCCAGGCGGGCGACACGCTTGACGTTGCGCTTGCGCCGCGCGGTGACGCCGCCGTGCATCCATTGCTGCTCGCGCGCAATGCGCCGGTCGAGCTTGTGCCGCTCGATCTCTTCCTGCTCCAGGAGGTCGTCGCGCCACGCCTCGAAGGCTGCGAAGCCTTTGTCGAGCCGCCGGGCGCGGCCCCGGTCGAGCCACACCGTCGAGCGCGACAGCCGTTCGAGAAACCGACGGTCGTGGCTGATCATCACGATGGCGGCAGGTGTTTTCAGCAGCTCGTCTTCCAGCCACTCGATGGCGGGCAGATCGAGATGGTTCGTCGGCTCGTCGATCAGCAGCACGTCCGGCCGCGAGGCGAGCGCGCGCACGATGGCCACGCGGCGCGCCTCGCCGCCCGAAAGGTTCGCGGGATCGGCGTTCTCGTCGATCTGGAGGGTACCGAGCAGCGCGCGCGCCAGATTGGCATCGTCGGCCGGGCCGAGCCCCGCCTCGATATAGGCCAGCGTCGAGGCGAAGCCAGTGAGGTCTGCCTCCTGCGGCAGGTAGGCGACGCGCGCGCCTGGATGCACGAAGCGCTCACCGCTGTCGGGGTCGATCAGCCCGGCTGCGATCTTCAGCAGGGTGGATTTTCCCGAGCCGTTACGGCCGACGAGACAAATACGGTCCTGGCCCACGACACTGATGTCCGCGCCTTCGAGAAGGGCGGTGGTGCCGAAGCTCAGGTGGATGTTCTTGAGGCTGAGAAGCTCTGTCGCCATGCCGCGCTTCTAGTGTTCCGGCTTCGACACTTGGTTCCCCCGTTCGTCGTACTCTGGACCAAGTGTCGGAGCCAGAAGGAACACTAGCAACCGTATGATTCTAGTGTAGCTTTTTCATTTGACGTTTGGATGCGAGCCCAGCCGCAACCGGGGACCAAACGTCAGATGCGCTACACTAGAACCTTTCGCGCGGCGGCGGAAGGCCCCGATCCATGTGGCGGACAGCGTCGGTCGGCTACGCGCAGTTTCTCAATAAAGGCCGCGTTCGGCCATGATGCGACCCTGGCGTTCGGATTCCTCGGCGGTAAGGCCCTCGCAGTGGTCGGTCAGCATCTGGCCGTAGGTCGGCAGCACGTTGCGGTCGATGCGCCTGGCCGGGTTCCACAGCGCCGAGCGTACCAGCGCCTTGGGGCAATGCAGGAATGCCTCGTTCACCGTCACCAACAAGCCGATGACGGGCACGCGGCCCTGCATGGCGCACTGTTCCAGCACACGCTTGTCATCGGTTAGGCGGGCGGTGCCGTTGACGCGCAGCGCCTCGTCCATGCCCGGGATCAGGAACAGGATGCCGATGGCCGGGTTCGTCAGCAGGTTCACCATGCTGTCCAGGCGATTGTTGCCGATGCGATCGGGGACCAGCAGGTGCGTATCGTCGAGGACACGCACGAAGCCCGCCGGATCGCCGCGCGGGGAGACGTCGGCGCCATCCGCGCCCTGGGTCGCGATCACGCAGAACGGCGACAGCGCGACGATGTCGCGGCAATGCTTGTCGAGCCGCGTGAGCACCTTGTCGGTTGCCCGGCTCATGGGTGCAAGGTGCAGAGCGCGCAGGCTCGCCTCGTCGGTCACGCAGGAGAGATCGTCGGGGATCATCGGGGCCTCCAGGTCGGGCAGCCTTGGCGCGGTGGGCAGGGCTGCACGATAGTCAGCCCGCCCGCACCCCGGCAAGGCCCAGCGCTCTCGACAGCGGCAGGCGCGGTGGCGCATCATCACCGCCAGATGCCTTCCAGCCGAGGATTCCCTGCATGACCACAGCCAAAGACCTTCCCGTCTGGCGCTCCATGATGTTCGTGCCCGTCAACGTGCAGAAGTTCGTGGAGACGGCGCACACGCGCGGCGCCGACGCCTACATCCTCGACCTGGAGGACAGCGTGCCGCCCGCCGAGAAGGCCAACGCACGCGGCATGATCGCGGCGGCGGCCCCCAAGGTGGCGCAGGGCGGGGCGGATGTCGTGGTGCGCATCAACCAGCCCCTGGAACTGGCCGTACGCGACATCGAGGCGGCCATTTCACCAGCCATTCATACGCTGATGCTGCCGAAAATCGACAGCGCCGGCCACGTCCGGCTGCTGGCCGAGCTGGTGGACCGCATCGAGGCAGCCAAGGGGATGCCGGTCGGGCATACCCGGTTCATGGCGCTGATCGAGACGCCGGCGGCCTTCGCCCGTGCCGACGAGATCGCGGCGGCGCATCCGCGGCTGATTTCGGTAGGGCTCGGCTCGGAGGATTTCGCGATGGAGATCGGCGGCGTGGCGGCCACCGACGTGCTCACCTACCCCAAGCAGCGGGTTGCCATCGCGGCAATCGCCAACGGACTGATGGCCATGGGCGTGATCGGCTCGGTCGCGGATTTCGCCGATCTGGAGGGCTATCGTGCGTCGGCGCGGCTGGCGCGGCGGTTTGGCTTCCGGGGTGCGTCGTGCATCCATCCCAAGCACGTGGCGATCCTCAACGAGGAATTCGGACCGAAGGAGGACGAGGTTCGCTGGGCACGGCGCGTCATCGAGGTCTACGATCAAGCCAAGGCGGAGGGCCGGGCGTCGATCCAGCTCGATGGCAAGATGGTGGACATCCCCATCGTCGTGAAGGCCGAACGCATCATCGCCGAGGCCGACCGTATCGCGGCGCGTGCGGCACAGCGGAAGGGGTGAGCGCACGCGCTACGAGGAGAGCACCGGCTTCCACGCGAAGAGCACAAGGCATCGCATGAGCGCATTCCTCATCAGCCACGACGTTTTCGTTCGGCTTGCCATATTCCTGGGGGTGTTCTCGGTCATGGCCCTGTGGGAGGTGACGGCGCCGCGCCGTCGCCAGGCGGTTGGCCGGGCCCAGCGCTGGCCGAGCAACCTCGGCGTCGCAATTTTCGATGCTGCACTGGTGCGCATTCTGTTCCCGATGTCGGCCATCGGGCTGGCGCTTTTCGCGGAGCAGAAGGGCTTCGGCCTGTTCAACGTCTGGACCATGCCGGGTTGGCTGGCGATACTGCTGGCGGTCATGGTGCTGGATTTCGCAATCTACCTGCAGCACGTCCTGTTTCATGCCGTCCCGGTGCTGTGGCGACTGCACCGCATGCATCATGCCGATCTCGAATTCGACGTCACGACAGGCGCGCGGTTCCATCCCATAGAGATCCTGCTCTCGATGCTCATCAAGCTGGCGGTCATCGGTGCCCTGGGCGCACCGGCGATTTCAGTGCTGGTCTTCGAGGTGCTTCTCAATGCGACGGCGATGTTCAACCATTCGAACGTCGGGTTGCCACCAGCGGTCGATCGCGTCCTGCGCTGGCTCGTGGTGACGCCGGACATGCACCGCGTGCACCATTCGGTCGTGGTGCGGGAGACCAACTCGAACTTCGGCTTCAATCTGCCGTGGTGGGATCGGCTGTTCGGCACCTATCGCGAACAGCCCGCGGCCGGCCACGCAGGCATGATCATCGGGGTTTCGGAAATCCGCGATCCGGCCGAGCAGCGCCTCGACCGCATGCTGACACAGCCGTTTCGCGTGGGCGGCAGCGGTTATGCGATCGGGGAGCGGGAGACCGCCGACTGAACCCGCATCGAATGCCCGATAGTGTCGATTCACAAGCAATGACGGAGGAACCCCATGGCCATCATCGACTGCCAAGTCCACGCCTACGAGGCCAACACGCCGAAGCGGCCCTGGCACAGCGTGCCGAACTGGCCCGCGCACGTGACGGGTGACGAAATGGTGGCCGCGATGGACGCCGTCGGTGTCGACGGTGCGATCTTCATTTCGGCATTCTCGCTCTACCAGTACGACGCCAGCTACGCGATCGAGGTGCAGAAGGCGCATCCTGGGCGGATGGCGCTCGTCAAGCCGGTCAATCCCGATGATCCGGCCGTGGCCGAGGTCATCGCGGATTGGAAGAACACGGCTGGAACAGTCGGCATCCGCATCATGATGACACCGGAGGCGAAGCGCGATCCGGCCGATCCCGGCCTCGACCGCGTGTTGAAGGCCGCCGTGAAATACGACTTCCCCGTCAACATGCTGTGCTGGGGCAACGTCGATGCCGGCATCGCCGTGGTGGACCGCCATCCCGACACGCGCTTCATCATCGATCACCTCGCCATCCTGCAGCCCCGAACGCCGCCGGCGCCCGAGCAGCCGTGGGCCGATCTGCCGAAGGTCCTGGAGCTCGCCAAGCGGAAGAATGCAGTGATCAAGGTGAGCGGAGCCTGCACCCTGTCGCGCGAGCCCTATCCGTTCACCGACATCTGGGATCCCCTGGCGCGCGTGTTCGACGCCTGGGGCATCGAGCGTTGCCTGTGGGGTACGGACTGGACGCGCGCAGCGGCCGTCGTGAACTACGAGCAGGCCGTTACGCCATTCCGCACGACCGACCGGCTGACGA
>JAWKWB010000012.1:0-141633 GCA_041397775.1 Hyphomicrobiaceae bacterium
GCCGCCCATCATGCGGCGCTGGCGGGCGCATCCGTCGCGCACTTCGTGGGCAGCGGTATTCCCGGCGGTCTCGTCGCCAACATCGGAGAGCTGGAAGGCTTCCCCGCGCTCGCCCCCGTTCCCGCCCTCGATCTGGCCTTGCGCATTTCGGAGGACAACGAAGGGCATGGCGTGGAGATCATCCCCGAGGATGTCGTCTCCATCGCGCCCGATGGCGGCCTGTTCCGCATCGCCACGGCGGATGGCGAACGCGCGGCGAAGGCCGTCGTCGTTGCGACGGGCGCGCGCCTGCGCATGCTCGAGGCGCCCGGCGCGGAACGCTTGATGGACCGCGGCGTGGCGCAGTGCGCGTGGTGCAACGCCAGCCTCGTGAAGGGGATGGACGTCGCCGTCGTCGGTGGCGGCGACGCCGCTTTCCAGGAAGCCCTGCATCTGGCCGACTATGCCGACCGCGTGACCATTCTCGTGCGCGGGGCGGCGCCGCGCGCCCGGCGATCCTTCGTCGCCAAGGCCAGTGCGCACGAGCGCATCGCCATCGAGACGGAGACGCTGGTGGAGGACATTCTCGGCGCGGACACGGTCGAGGGGATGCGTTTGCGACAGGGTAACGACGTATCGGAGCGGCCTGTGGCGAGCGTCTTCGTCTACATCGGGCTCTCACCGGCCAGCGAGCCGGCCGCCGATATCGTGGCGCGCGATGCGGCCGGCCACATCATCACGGACGCGAACCTTGCAACGCAGGTGCCCGGCCTCTTCGCGGCCGGCGCCGTGCGCGCGGGCTATGGCGGACGCCTCACACAAGCACTCGGCGAGGCGACGACGGCGGGCATGGCGGCTGCCGCCTACGCCGCCGCGCACTGACGGACGGCTGGGGCAGGGAGAACGCCCTGGCTCGACGCGGCCCTCCCGTTTCCGGAACGACGCACCTCATCCTCTCCTCGCCTGGAAACCATGCCTGGCGCGGCTGTCCGGATCTTTTTCGCGGTCGGTCTGCGGTGGACGTGAGGGCGCGGTGACCGACGGCACCGGGAAAGGCCCCGGCTCGGCGCGTCATGGCTCCCGCCCGCCCGCTTGGCCGGGGAAACGGAGAGGGATGAGGGGCGGCGAACCGGGAGCGTGGCTGGACGGCCGGAGGGCCACCAGCGGTATGAGCGCAGGTGCCGGGCTCAGGGGCTCGTCGACTTGGCGGCGCCCGAGGACTCCAGCGCGGTAATCTCCGCATCGCTCATGCCGGCGACTTCCCGCAGCACGGCGCGCGTGTGCTCGCCCAACAGCGGCGCTCCCTCAGCCGGGGGCAACTCGGTGTCGTGGAAGCGGGCCGGCGTGCGCAGGGCCGGGTACGTGCCCGCCGTCGCATGGCTCATCTGGCGCACCGTCCCGCGGGCCGCGACGAGTTCTCCGTCGAGCGCTTCGGACACGCTCGCCACGGCGCCGGCCGGCACGCCCGCCTTGCGCAGGCGCGCGACCCAGCCGTCACGCGGGCCGGTGGCGAACGTGGCGCCGAGCACCTCTTTCAGCGCCGGGAGGTTCTTCAGGCGATCGGCATTCAAGGCGAAACGCGGGTCGGACGACAGCTCGGGCCGCCCGATGACGTCGGCGCACAGCTTGCGAAACTGCGCATCGGTGATGACGGCAATCATGAATGGTCCGTCCGAGGCATCGTAGACGCCGGCCGGCTGGGCCACCTGGTTGTCGTTGCCCGTGCGCGTCGGATTGACGCCGGTCATCAGGTAGGCACCCGCGAAATTGGCCAGCAGGTTCATTCCCGTTTCGTGCAGCGTCGCCTCGACGAGACAGCCTTCACCCGTAACGGCCACCTGCCGGAGTGCCGCCGAGATCGCCTGCGCCGCATAGAGGCCGCAGACGAGATCGACGATCGAGGGGCCGACGCGCGTTGGATGTCCGGCCGGCTCGCCGATCATGGACATGAGGCCGCTTTCGGCCTGAGCCACGGGATCGTAGCCGGGAACCTCGATGTTCGGGCCGCTGCGGCCGTAGCCCGATATGGCGCAGTAGACGAGGCCGGGGCGCACCGCCTTCAAGGTCTCATAGCCCAGCCCCAACCGCTCCATGACACCGGTGCGGAAATTCTCCACCACGACATCGGCCTCCGCCACCAGCTTCAGGAACGCCGCGCGGCCCTCGGGCGCCTTCAGATCGAGCGCGACGGACCGCTTGTTGCGGTTCATGGTGAGGAAATAGGTGGCGATGCCGCGATAGCTCGGCACCAGGAAGCTGCGGCTGTCGTCGCCGCCATCGGGGTTCTCGATCTTGATGACATCGGCGCCCATGTCCGCCAGCATCAGCGCGCAATAGGGGCCGGCCAGAACCCGCGACAGGTCGAGGACGCGCACGCCGGCGAGCGGCAGCTTTTTTTCGGACATGAGGATCACCGGATCAGTGGAGGAGGGAACAGCCCCAGGATAGGCGAGCCGACGTCGGCGGCAATCGCAAAAAGCAACGGCAATGCGATGCCCCGTGTGATCGCGCCACGCGGCGATCACGGCCGGTCGAGGGCGCGGCCGGCCACAGCGCCGACAACACAACCCTGCGATGCGTCGCTCGCGCTCGGGTTTGCCACGTTTGGGGCTGGCAGCGACGCGGGCTTAGCCGTTAGTGTAGCGCATCTGACGGTCGGCAACGAACCCAGCCGCGGGCTGTGACCGAACGTCAGGTGCGCTAATGCAGCAGCCCTCCCCGAAGACGAACACGCCAACACAGCCGCTGGAGGACACCCGATGGCCAAAATTCCCACCTCAGCCTCGCGCGACGCCGTCCGGGCCACCGTGCCCAAGTTGATCGACCTGACGGAGAACGTGTTGTTCGGCGACGTCTGGGAGCGCAAGGAGCTGTCCAAGCGCGACCGCAGCTTGATCACGTGTGCCGCGCTCGTCGCCCTCAATCGCACCGAGCAGCTGAAAGGCCACGCCGGCCGCGCGCTCGACAACGGCGTCACGCGCGAAGAGCTGACGGAAATGATCACGCACCTCGCCTTCTATGGCGGCTGGCCGGTCGCCATGTCGGCGGCGGGCGTCGTCCGGCAGGTGTTTGCCGAGCGCGACGACGCCGGCACGAGCAAGACGTAACCGCAGGCGCGAGGCGCGCCGCTGGAAGTCCGCAATGCCAAGTTCCTCAACAGGAGACGATGCTGCAATGAAAGTCGGTTTTATCGGTCTGGGCACGATGGGCGCCTACATGGCGGCCAATCTGTCGAAATATCTCGCGAGTTCGAACCACGGCCTCGTCGTGCACGACGTGCGCAAGGAAAGCGCGCAAGCCTTCCTCGACAAGGGTGCCGAGTGGGCCGACAGCCCGAAGGCCGTCGCCGAAAAGTGCGACGTGGTCTTCCTGTCGCTGCCCGGCCCGAAGGAGGTCGAGGCCGTCTGCACGGATGCGTCGAACGGCATCATCGCCGGCTTGAAGAAGGGCGGCGCCGTCTTCGACCTTTCGACCAACGCGCCGAGCATGGTGCGCAAGATCGCCGCCAGCTTCGCCGAGAAGGGCCTGAACTTCCTCGATGCGCCCGTGTCGGGCGGGCCTTCGGGCGCGCGCTCGGGCAAACTCGCCATCTGGGTGGGTGGCGACCGGAAGGTGTTCGACGAGAACAAGGTGTTCCTCGACGCCTTCTCCGACCAGGCACGCTACATCGGCGAGATCGGCGCCGGTTCGGTGGCCAAGCTGGTCCACAACGGCGCGGGCTACGCGATCCAGGCGGCGCTGGCCGAGCTCTTCACGATGGGCGTCAAGGGCGGCGTCGAGCCGCTGGCGCTGTGGGAGGCGATCCGCACGGGCGCGGGCGGACGCGGCCGCACGTTCGACCGCATGGTCGACCAGTTCCTGATCAACAAGTACGAGCCGCCGGCGTTCGCGCTGAAGCTCGCCTACAAGGACATGACGCTCGCCACCGAACTCGGCCGTGAACTCGGCGTGCCGATGCGGCTTGCCAACATGGCCTATGCGGAGATGAGCGAGGCGATGGCGCGCGGCTGGGATGCGCTGGACTCGCGTTCGCCGATGATGCTGCAGATCGAGCGTGCCGGCGTGAAGATCGAGGTCTCGCCCGACCGCATCAAGGACGTGTTCGAGCGCGATCCCCCCGCCCAGGGCGATCCCAAGCGCGCCTGAACGGCGACAGACCGGTCCGACAGACCGCAAAGATAGTGTGGCGGATGGCCGTGGCATACGCTGCGGCCATCGGCATTTCCGCGCGGGGTCAGGTAAGCGGTCGCTCGTCCACGTGCGCGGCGGCCTCCGCATCCTCGCCATTGCCGACGGCACCTGCCGTCAGGAAAGCCCCATTGCGCCGGATCGGCTGCCGCCAGGGCTTCGCCGTCTCGTGCTCCTTCTCGTAGAGCTGCTCGAGGAAGGGATAGATGCGGGGGTCGGGCGGCATTTGCCGGTCGTAGGCCTCGGCCTGGGCCGTCTGCTGCCCGCGCGCCCAATCGGGTGCGCCTGAGCGTTTCAAGCGGCGCGCCCCGAAGATCATCAACGGATTGTCGGGCGCATCGAGGTCCAGTTCTTCCAGGAAGCTTTCGCGCAGCGCGTAGAAGGATTGCAGGATCGCATCCCGCGCCAGCTTGCGTTCCTCGGCCGAGGGATGTGCGTTCTTGCGCGGGTCGAGCGTTTGCAGCGCGCGGCGCATGTCGTGCAACGGGGCATAGGGGTAGATGCCCACGAGGTCCGTCGTCTCGCCGAGGTTGCGATAAACCGTGCGCATGTTGTCGAGGGTTTCGGAGATCTCGCAGAAGGCTGCGAGATATTGCGACAATGTCGGACTTTCGAACTGCGTAAAGGTGAAGAGCGCCGACTTCGCCTTGATGATATCGCGCCATTCTTCCTTCAGGGCCGAGATGAACTGTTGGCGCTTCTGGAAGACGTTGGCGAGATAGGCGGCGACCACGGTCACGAAGACCAGCGCCATGTCCTTGAGATACTCGTAGATGTCCTTGCCGAGTTTCTCGAGCGGCGTGCCGGCGATGCCCGGAATGTGCTCGGCGAGCCGCGTCGCCAGCGAGACGACGAGCACGATGCCCAGGACGACATAGGAACGCCTGAGCGTCCGGTTGAGATTGGAACGGGTCATCGGGGCGGGCTTTCGTCTGCGGAGCCAAGGACGATTGCGGCGGATGGATGCAGGCTCGGGGAATATCCGGCCGAAAGTACGGCAACGATGGTCCGCGGCGTCAAGACGTCGAGAATGTCCTCGCCCGGGACGGCCACAGGCGCGGCATATCCCGCATGCGACCAGGGCAGCAGCAGGCCGGCGCGCACGAGATGGGGCGTTGCGCGAAAGCGGACCATGGCCCCATCGGGAAGGGCTTTCACCGACGCGCGATAGGTCACCTTGCGGCCTTGCGGGCCGACGCGCTCGGCCTGGAGCACGCGGTCCATGGCCGGGGCGGTCGCGCGGCCCTCTTCGCCGTGGATACGAGACCAGAGCCCTGCGAACCGCAGGAAATCGGCACGCCGGCACTCGAAACAGGGGCGATGGCCGGCCGCCAGCGCCGTCGCCTCGTCGAGGAAGAAGAGTTCCGTGTAGCGGCCGGGCGCCATGACGACGCGCCGCCGCCCCTTGAAGTCGAGCTTGCAGCAGATCCACTGGCGCGACACCCAGCGGCGGCGCCCCAGGCGACGGCCGGCGTCGTGCAGGGCGCCGCCGCGATTGCCCATCACGGTGCCGCGGGCGGCCACGGCCAATATTTCGCCCTCGGGCGTCACTCGGTTCTGGAGCGGCATCGTGCGATCTGCCATGGTGCCCGCCGATCATGAAACAGCAGGAGATGCCCCAACATGGCGGACGCACGGGTCGATGTGAAGGTCGAAGAACGGCCTGGGATCGGCGAAGTGGCAACGGTCACGGTCGACAACCGCTCGAAGCTCAATTGCCTCAATACGCCGCAGGTGGTGGCGCTGCGGCAGGCCTTCGAGAAGCTGTCGCAATCGCCGAGCCTGCGCGCCATCGTGCTGACAGGTGCCGGTGACCGGGCCTTCATCGGCGGCGCGGATCTCAGCGAACTGGGCGGCATGTGCCAGGACAGCTCGCGCCTCTACATCACGCGGCTGCACAAGGCCTGCAAGGCGATCCGCGACTGCGCGGTGCCCGTCATCGGCCGGATCAACGGCTTCTGCCTGGGCGCGGGCCTCGAGGTCGCGGCGAGCTGCGACATGCGCGTCGCCTCCGAGAACGCCGTGTTCGGCATGCCGGAAGTGCACATGGGCCTGCCGTCGGTGATCGAGGCGGCGCTGCTGCCCGGACTCATCGGCTGGGGCAAGACCCGCGAGATCCTGATCACCGGCGAGACGTTCGGGGCGGCAGATGCACTCGCCATGCATTTCGTGGAGAAGGTCATGCCGGCCGAGCGCCTCGATGCGCACGTCGATCATTGGCTGTACCTCATCGGCCGTGCCACGCCCGCCGCCGTGCGCTCGCAGAAGGCGCTGATGAACCGCTGGGAGCGCGTCTCCGTCGAGGAAGGCATCTATGCCGGCATCGATGCCATCTCCAACGCCTATACGACGGGAGAGCCGCAGGCCGCCATCGCCGCCTTCTTCGAGGCCAAAGCCCAGCATAAAGGCAAGGCGTGAGGCTGATGGCGGGCGGCGGCACGGGTTGCATGCGCCGTCGCCTTCAGCCGCCGATTCACTGTGTCGCGCACAGACGCTTCTGCGCGCGGCCGTGGCTGGGATAGTAAACGGATCGAGGTCCGGGCGTCGCATCGCGGCGCTCTCATTCGGAAGGGTCACCGCATGACGACGAGCCGGGGCAGGATGGTGGTGGCCCCCGACATGGCCATCAAGGGCACCATCCACAACTGCCAGTCGATCGAGGTCCAGGGCTATCTCGAAGGCGAGATCACGGCAAAGTCGGTCGTGGTCACCGAAGGCGGGCGGGTGTTCGGGCGCATCAAGGCGGAGGACGCCGAGATCGACGGCCAGTTGCAGGGCGACGCCTTCATCAAGAACATCCTGCGCATCGGCGCGACGGGCGACGTCAGCGGCAATGTGCGTTACGGCCAGCTCACCATGGAACTGGGAGCCAGGCTGTCCGCCGACGTGCGCAATATTCCACCGTCCGTCTTCGGCGATCTGGAAGTGACCGTCGGGCGCGGACAGACCGTCCGCATCACACTCGCCGACCTGACGGCCGTAGACCCCGACGATGCAGCAGCCAACATCGTCTACACGGTGGTCGCGGCAACGGCGGGATGGGTGGAGAGTGCCGCCGCGGCCGGACAGCCGGTATCGAGCTTCTCGCAGGCAGATCTGGAGGCGGGCTACGTCTCGTTCCGTCACGACGGCAGCCCGGGCAACACGGCGAGCTTCTCCGTGGTCGTCAGCGACAGCGCGGGTGGGTCGTCGGGAGACCCCAAGACCGTCAGAGTCATCGTCCGGTAACCGCGTCGGCATACAATCCCGTTCCGACCGGATAACATGTGGCTGCCTACTGGCCTCGTACGCGCATCCGCGCTAGAGGAGGGCGCATCAATTTCAGGCGATGCGCCTGGACAAGTGCGTCGATGGTTCAAAGCGCGTCCGTAGCCAGACCCGCCAGTCGCTGTATCAGACGGACATTCACGGAGGTACACCCCAATGACAATGACGCTCGAGCAAGTTGCACAGGCCATGGTGGCCCCCGGCCGCGGCATCCTCGCCGCCGACGAGAGCTCCGGGACGATCAAGAAGCGCTTCGACTCGATCAAGACCGAGTCCACCGCCGACAGCCGCCGCGACTATCGCGAGATGCTGTTCCGCTCCACCGACGCCATGAAGAACTATATTTCCGGCGTCATTCTCTATGACGAGACGATCCGCCAGAAGGCCAAGGACGGCACGCCGCTGACGAAGATCATCTCGGACGCCGGCTCGCTGCCGGGTATCAAGGTCGATGCGGGCACGAAGCCGCTGCAGTTCTGCTCCGGCGAGCTGATCACGGAAGGGCTCGACAAGCTGCCCGAGCGCGTGAAGGAATACGCCGGCCTGGGCGCCAAGTTCGCCAAGTGGCGCGCCGTCATCGACATCAACGAGGGCATCCCCTCCTACACCGGCATCAAGGCCAATGCGCACGCACTCGCGCGCTATGCCGCGATCTGCCTCGAAGGCGGCATCGTTCCCATCGTCGAGCCGGAAGTGCTGATGGACGGCGCCCACGACATCGACCGCTGCGCCGAGGTGACGGAGTGGGTGCTGAAGGAGGTCTTCAGCGAGCTCTACTACAACCGCGTGACGCTCGAGCAGATCGTGCTCAAGCCGAACATGGTCATCTCCGGCAAGAAGTCGCCCAAGCAGGCCTCGCGCGAGGAAGTCGCCGAGAAGACCGTCAAGATCCTCAAGCGTACCGTGCCGGGCGCCGTGCCGGGCATCGCCTTCCTGTCGGGCGGCCAGTCGGACGAGGATGCGACGGCGCATCTCCACCTGATGAACGCCATGGGCAACCTGCCCTGGAACCTGACGTTCTCCTATGGTCGCGCCCTGCAGGCTGCTGCCCTCAAGGCCTGGAGCGGCAAGAAGGAGAACGAGGTTGCGGGCGCCAAGGCGTTCTCGCACCGCGCCAAGATGAACGGCCTCGCTGCGGCCGGCAAATGGAGCCAGAGCCTCGATAAGGCGGCCTGATCCAGAATAGCGCGTGACTTGAAGATACTGCGGCCCGGGGGTGTTCTCCCGGGCCGCGTGCGTTTCAGGGCCGACGCGCCAACTGTCAGGGCGCCTTGGTCTCGGCGCGCAGGCGCGCCAACGCCTTCAACACCGCGTCGAGGTCGGCGCCCGAGAGGCCGCCGCCATGGCGTTGCAGGAAACTGGACAGCGGCGCACGACGCTTCTTGCCGATCAGGACGCCGTTCACCTCGTCGACAGATGTGCGCACGAGGTCGGCCGCCGTCTCGTGGCAACCGGCGCATTTCGCCTTGAAGACGGGTACGGTCGCGGCTTGCGCCAGCAGCATGTCGTGGATGCGGCCGGCCACCGGCTCGCTCATGTGATGCTGGCCCAGGAAGGTGCGGAGATCGTCGACGTGATGCCGGCCGAGGAGCTTTCCGTTCTCGACCTTCAGGAACGTGCGGGCGAAATCGGCGGAATGCTGGCCGTGGCAGTCCTTGCACGTCTGGTCCCAGAAGGCATGCAGGTCGGTTGCGGCTGCGTTGCCGCACAACGCGCCGACGAGGGCGAGAGCTGCGATTGCCGATCTCATGTTGTCCCCACTTGGTTCGCCACAGCCGGCGCACGGCCGCCATTGCCGCGCATTATGCCTTCATCCCGTCGCGCTGCATTACGCGCGCGCAACGGGCATGCACGTTTTGCAGCCAGATCGGGCAGGCCGATCGTCGCCTCAAACGACACGCTCGAGCTTCTGCAGCGAGCGCAGGGGACGGGGCATGGGCTGGCCCGGGAAGCTCGTCGGCCAGTTCGTATAGGCGACCTCGCCGACGTAGATGTCGCCGCGCTGGTCGATGGCGAGGCCGTGCGGGGACAAGAAGCGGCCGACCTCGGTCCCCGGTCCTTCCTCGCCGCCCAGGCGCGAGACGAGCCGGCCTTCGCTGTCCACGACCGAGAGCCTGGGGCCGAGATTACGGTACTTGAGGTTCACGGGCATGCCCGGCCCCAGTTCGCCGACGAAGAAGGTCGGCCTGGTCGTGCCCTTGCCGCAGGCGCAATAGAGCGCGCTCGGGCGATGCAGGTTGCGCCACTCGGTCTCGTACTTGCCATTGCCGTCGAAGACCTGCACGCGATGGTTCTCGCGGTCGGCGACGTAGACCCAGCCATCCCTGTCCGTGACGATGTTGTGGACGAGGTTGAACTCGCCCGGTCCGGTTCCCGTCCGCCCCCACGTCTGCAGAAGCTTGCCGTCGGGCGAGAACTTGTGGACGCACGAGTTACCGTAGCCGTCCGAGACGTAGATCTCGCCCTTGGGCGACAGCGCGGTATGCGTGCAGCGATGGAAGGGCTCGTTCGACATGAACGGCGCGGGGCGGCCGGGCACGCCCATGGTCATGAGCACCTTGCCGTCCGTGGTGCACTTGCGGACGGAATGATCGCCGTCATCGGTGCAGTAGAGGATGTCGTCGGCGTCGATGTGCAGGCCGTGCGGGCGCTTGAAGACACCCTCGCCCCAGGACTTGAGGAAGTTGCCCTCGCGGTCGAACACGATCATGGGGTGCTCGCCGCGCGTGAAGACGTAGACGCGATCCTTGCTGTCCACGGCCACGGCGGCACAATCCATGAACTCCCAGCCGTCCGGCAACTTCGCCCAATTCTCGACGACACGATAGCGATGCTCGCCTTGGCCAAGTACGACAGACATGATTCGTCTCCTCGACGTACAGAGATCGTCCTTGCTCCACCCAACTTTCATCTGCGAGGATGACGTACGGTCGTTTCCTTGGGGGGCAAGATGTGGAGGCTGATCACGAGACTCGTGCAGCGCCCCGCTTGGACGCGCTTCTTCAAAGTCACCGAGCTTCTAATCATCGACCTTCTGCTCGGCATTGTCGCCATGGTTGCGCTCTTCATTTTTGGCACGATTGCCGAGTGGCTCCACGTCGACACAAAGGAGATCGTCTGGGGTGTGACTTTCGCGCATCTCTTCCGCATCGGCCACGCAATGAATATAATTGTGGTCCTAGGTTATAGCATCTGGCACGTCATCGAAGCCTATAGAGCGAGCCATGAAAGATAGGACGCAGGACATCGACCTGACGAAATGCTCGAGTGCCACCGCCATGAAGCTGGCGAAAGCGTTGGCTTGGCACTTGTCCATCGTTACGGGCATGGCAGCCAGCTACGCCGTTGTCGTTTCCTCAGGTGTTGTCCGCAAGCTTCCTGACCAGATCGAAGCCATTCTGCTCAAGATTTTCGGCGTTTAGCCTGGCTTGAACGCCAGGCTACCTCTGGTGTCTGGTCAGGTATTCCCTGGCCGGGCCGGAATCGATGACGGGCAGCACCTCGAACGTGGCGGGGATGATCTCCGCCCACTCGTTCA
This sequence comes from Hyphomicrobiaceae bacterium, assembly GCA_041397775.1. Classification (GTDB taxonomy): domain Bacteria; phylum Pseudomonadota; class Alphaproteobacteria; order Rhizobiales; family Hyphomicrobiaceae. The sequence continues at coordinate 10,973 of JAWKWB010000012.1, forward strand.
TCAGGCGATGCAGCGTCTCGTTGTCGGGCACGTCGAAGAGCGCGACGGCGCCGCGCCCCGTGCGCGCCCAGACGCCCTTGCACAGGCCGCTCTCCTGCACGGGCGTCAGCCATTCCCAATAGGCCTGCCGCTTCGCCGTCATGGTGGACGGCGGCTCGGGGCGCGGGGTGGAGATGACGAAGAACAACATGCGCCGTCTCCCCCTCGATCAGGTGCGCCGCTTCTCGACGAGGATGCCGGCTGCCGCCAGCTTCTCGATCTGGGCCTCGTCGAAGCCGTTCTCCTTCAGCACCTCGCGGGTGTGCTCGGAGAACTTCGGCGGTGCGGACTTGACGCTGGCCGGCGTGCGCGAGAGGCGGACGGGGCTGCCGATGCCCTTGTACCAGTCCTTCTCCACGAGCATGCCGCGGGCGCGGATGTGCTCGCCTTCCAGCACCTGCTTGGTGTCGAGCACGGGACCGCAGGGCAGGCCCGATTTCAACAGCTCGAGCGCGAAGGTCGTGCCGTCCACCTCGAGCAGCTTTGCCGAGATGATCTCGTTCAGCGCATCACGGTTGTTGAGGCGGTCGCCGTTGTTCTTGAAGCGCGGATCATCGGCCAGTTCCGGCCGGCCCAGAACCTCGCAGACCTTGCGGAAGGCGCGGTTGTTGCCGGCGCCGATCATGATCGGGCAGGTTTTGGTGGGATACATGCCGTAGGGCACCAGGTTGGAGTGCTGGTTGCCCGTGAGCTGCGGCGTCTTGCCCGACAGGAAATAGTTGGGGAAGTGCGGGTGCATCAGCGACAGCGCCGCATCGTAGAGCGTCACCTCGATCTGCTGGCCTTCGCCCGAGCGCTCGCGCTCGTGCATGGAGAGCAGAATGCCGATGACGCAGTAGAGGCCCATCGAGATGTCGACGACGGGCAGTCCGAGACGCATCGGCCCAGATTCCGTGGAACCGTTGACGCTGTAGTGGCCCGTCATGGCGCCGACGATGCCGTCGTAGCCTGGGAAGCCGCCGAGTGGACCCTCGGCGCCGAAGCCCGAGATCTTGCAGTAGATGAGACGCGGGAACTTCTGCTTCAGCGTGTCGTAGCCGATGCCCCAGGCCTCCATGGAGCCGGGCTTGAAATTCTCGATGAGGACGTCGGCGCCTTCGAGCAGCTTGAGGAGAACCGCGCGACCCTCCTCCTTGGAGAGGTCGAGCCCGACGGAGCGCTTGTTGCGGTTGATGCCGATGTAATAGGCGGCATCCTCGTCGTGAAACGGCGGGCCCCAGTCGCGCACCTCGTCGCCCTGGGGCGGCTCGAGCTTGATCACGTCTGCGCCGTGGTCGGCGAGCAGCTGCGTTCCGAACGGGCCGCCCAGAACGCGCGTCAGGTCTACCACCTTGACGCCCGCCAGCGCGCCGCCGCGCTTCATCCCAGCCTCTGCACCGTCGCGTGCCATCCCTGTCTCTCCGTCAATTCGGCCGATTTTGCCCATCGGTGCCACACCCGGGGCCAGTGTGCAATGGCGCGCGTTCCCGCAGCCCGCGCTACCGTGGGAACGAGCGTGTAGACGCATGGGCGCGTCCGGGTAAATATGACCGCGAACAGCGCACCAAGCGCCAGCGAGACACTCAGGAGGACGGCCCAATGACCATCAAGAGCAAGTACGTATTCGTCGTCAGCATGGACGTGCAGGCGGACAAGGAAGCCCTCTTCAACGAGGTCTACGACACCGAACACGTGCCCCTGCTGTCGAAGGTTCCCGGTGTTCTGGGCGTGGCCCGCATCAAGGGCGAGGATTTCGCCTTCAACCTGGGCGGCGAGCGGCTCGAGAAGAAGCACGAAGGCGCGCGCTATACGGCGATCTACGAACTGGAGAGCCCCGCCGTGCTGTTGTCGCCGGAATGGGCGAAGGCGGGCGAGACGGGCCGCTGGCCGGGCGAGGTGCGGCCCTACACCTCCAACCGCAGCCACAAGGTCTACAAGGTCATCTGAGCGGGCGCGCTTCACGAGAGGAGACGTTCCGGCATGACCAGGCGGTTTGACGGCAAGCGCGCCATCGTCACGGGTGGCGGCCACGGCATCGGGGCTGCGATCGCGCGGCGGCTGGCCAGCGAGGGCGCGGCGGTGCTCGTGTGCGACATCCACCGCGAGCACGCGGAGGCCGTCGCCACCGAGATCGGCGGGCAGGGCGGCACTGCGATCGGCTGGGCGGCGGACGTGCGCGTGCGCTCGGACGTGGAACGGGCCGTCGATCGGGCGGTGAGCGGGCTCGGCGGGCTCGACGTCATCGTCAATGCGGCGGGCATCATGGATCGCATGCCCTTCCTGGAGGCGACGGACGAGCATTGGCGGCGGGTGCTCGACACCAACCTCTACGGCACGTTCCTGTTCGGCCAGATCGGCGCACGCGCCATGATCGCTGCGGGACACGGCGGCACCATCGTCAACATCGCCTCGACGTCGGGCGTCTTCGGCGGGCAGGGGCGCGCGGCCTACGGCGCCAGCAAGGCCGGCGTGATCAATCTCACGCAGACGATGGCGATCGAGCTGGCGCCGCACGACATTCTCGTCAATGCCGTGGTGCCCGGACCGACCAAGACGCGGCCAGAGCAAGGCGCGACGATCGGCCCGAGCGTTGCCGCGCGCATGCCGCTGAAGCGCTTCGGCAAGCCCGAAGAGATCGCGGCAGTCGCCGCATTCCTGGCCTCGGGCGAGGCAAGCTTCACGACAGGACACGTTTTCGGTGCCGACGGCGGCTTCACCATTGCCGGCATCCTGGAAGGCTGAGCTTTTCTTTTCGCGACAAGGAACACAACGACAATGCAAGAGCGCAACATGGGAGGCTCCGGCCTCCGCATCTCCGAGGTCGGCGTCGGCTGCAACAACTTCGGCGGCCGCATCGACACGAAGGAGACGGGCCGCGTCATCGACAAGGCGATCGACCTGGGCATCACGTTCTTCGATACCGCCGACATGTACTCCAACCGCGGCGGCTCGGAGACCGCCATGGGCGAGGTGCTCAAGGGCGGCAAGCGCCACAAAATCGTGCTCGCGACCAAGTGCGGCATGCAGATGGACGACGCCGGCAAGCTCAAGGGGGCGTCGCGCCGTTACATCATGAGCGCGGTCGAGGGCAGCCTGACGCGCCTCAAGACGGACTACATCGACCTCTACCAGGTGCATCAGGTCGACCTGCTGACGCCGATGGAGGAGACGCTGCGCGCGCTCGACGATCTCGTGCGCGCGGGCAAGGTGCGCTACATCGGCCTGTCCAATCATCCCGCCTGGATGGTGGTGGAGGCGCAGGAGACGGCGAAGCGCTGCGGACTCAATTCGTTCGTATCGTGCCAGGACGAGTACAGCCTGCTGATCCGCGACGCGGACCGCGAGCTGATGCCGATGATGGCGAAGTACCAGCTCGGCCTGCTGCCCTACTTCCCGCTCGCCTGCGGCCTGCTGACGGGCAAGTACTCGCGCACCAACATGCCGGCAGGCGCGCGCCTGACCGAGACCAAGCGGTGGGCCGACAAGTACCTCAGCGAGCGCAACTGGCGCGTGACGGAAGAGCTGTCGGCGTTCGCGAAAAAGCGCGGTCACTCGCTGCTCGACCTGGCGTTCTCCTGGCTGCTCGCGCGTCCGAACGTGGCGAGCGTCATCGCGGGCGCGACGAGCCCCGAGCAGATCGAGGCCAACGTCAAGGCCGCCTCCTGGAAGCTCACGGCCGAAGAGATGGCCGAGATCGACCAGATCACGGGCGCCTGATCGGTCGTGGCCCCCGCTCCTGCCGCACGCGGGGGCGGGTTCGGGAGGGCCTGCCTCCCGAGTGGGCACCGGCGGCCGCCCGTTCACACCGTGGCCGCCCCTCGCGGAGACACGCCAATGACGGTCAAGCCCCGCATCGCGCTCGTCGGATTGGGCATGGCGGTGACGCCGCATGCCCGGGGGCTGTTCGATCTCGCGAACGACGGCAGGGTAGACGTCGTGGCCGCGTTCGCGCCCAGCGCGGAACGGCGCGCGCGCTTTGCGCGTGATTTTCCGTTCCCGCCCGCAGACGATCTCGATGCGATCTTCGCGGACAGCTCCATCGACGCCGTCGGCATCCTGACGCCGCCCAACACGCATCTGGATCTCGTGCGGCGAGCCGCTGCGGCGGGCAAGCACATCCTCCTGGAAAAGCCGCTGGAGATCTCCATCGCGCGGTCGCAAGAGCTGGTGCGCGTCGCGGAGGATGCCGGCGTGACGATGGCCGTCATGCTGCAGCATCGCTTCCGGCCGGCCGGCGCGCGGCTCGGCGCGATTCTGGCCAGCGGCGCCCTCGGCGACATCGTCAACTGCTCGACGTCGATCCGGTTGTGGCGCCCGCAGGGCTACTACGACGAGCCGGGGCGGGGTACGAAGGCGCGTGACGGCGGCGGCGTCCTGCTGACGCAAGGCATCCACACCGTCGACCTGATGCTGTCGCTGGCAGGCCCCATCGCCGAGGTGACGGGCTTCGCGCAGACCTCGCCGGTGCATCGCATGGAGACGGAGGACATGGTGGCGGCGGCGGTGCGCTTCGCCAATGGCGCCATCGGCGTCATCGAGGCGACGACGGCCGTCTATCCGGGCTTTGCCGAGCGCATCGACATCGCGGGCACCCGCGGCTCTGCATGCCTTGCCGGCACCTCACTCGCCGTGACGCTGATGGACGGGACGCGCGAGGACATGGTGCCGGATGGATCGGCGGGCGGCACGGGCGCCGATCCCATGGCTTTTCCGCACGATTATCACCGCGCGGTGTGGGCCGACTTCATCGATGCGATCGTCAGCGGACGTGAGCCGCGCGTGACGGGACGCGAGGCCCTGCGCGTTCACCACCTGATCGAGGCGCTGCTGGCCTCCGGCGCGACGGGACAGCCGGTGCGGGTCGTGCAGTAGGGCCACGCGGCGCGCAGGCAGACGGCTGCACGGTTCAGGCCGCCGCCCAGCGCTTCGGCCACAACGGCCACGACTTGACGTGCCAGGCGTTGACGAGCGGCGGGAACATCGCAGCCACGATGATGGCGATCGAGAACAGGCACCAGATCGCGGGAGCCTCGCTGGGGTCGCGGGTCAGCAGTCCCGCCAGGATCGGGCCGGCCAGGCCATGGAAGATCGTGAACCGCCACGAACCGTAGAGTATGGGCACGACATAGGCCGCCAGCACATAGGTCGGCAGGCCGAAATTCGCACCCACGAGATCGTCGAACCAGCGCATCAGGCCGTTGTAGGGCACGTCCCAGGCGATGTGCCATTCGCCCCACCGCAGACAGAGCTGCTTGCCGCACAACGTCTCGCCGGGACGGCATTGTCCCGCCCACTCCCACGGCAGGAGTTGCAGCAGCATGATCAAGGTCGCGAAGATGCACACCCCGTAGGCGCCGCGCCTCACGTTGATGCGCACGTCCGGCGGAATGAACGAGAGGGCCAGCGCATTGATGAAGAACGGCTGGAAGGCGATGTGCAGGTAGGACAGCAGCGTGACCGTGGCATTACCCGGCGTGCCGCACTGGCCGACGACGAAGTATCCTGCCGCCTGCAAGCCTTCCATGAAGGCAAAGTAGCCGAGCGTCAGGGGAAGCGCCTTGGGCACGTCACGGCGCGCGGTCCACACCGCGCCCGCCGCACCCACCGCCACCATGCCAGCCGATACCCCGAGGCTCCAGCACATGCGCGTCCCCTTCTCCCTCGTCGCCCGGCAGGGCAAGCGCCCTGCTGCATGGCGATTGCCATCACGAGGGTTGCTGGAACGCGACTTCGGATCTCAGCCAACCCTCCGCCGGCGCTCAACCGAACGCCGGACCGAACTTGTTGGCGCGCGGGAAGCCCTTGGGCGCCAGCTTGCCGGCCTGCGCGCGCTCGCCGATCCACTCCTTCAGATCGCCCCATGACAGCGTGAACGTACGGCCCGCGCTGTCGAGCCACGTCAGGCCGTCCGCCTTCTTGAAGACGCGCACATCCGAGAGATTGCCGTCCTTGAAGCGCTGCAGGAAGACGCCCTTGCCGCGTGTCATCTCGTTGACGTCGGAGAGCGGGAAGACCAGCATCTTGCGGTTCTCGCCCATCGTGGCGACATGATCGCCCAACGCTGGCACGCAGACGCAGGCCTCGATCGGCGCTTCCACGTTCAGCACCTGCTTGCCCTTGCGGGTCGATGCGATCACCTCGTCCTCGGGCACGACGAAGCCATGGCCGGAGGTGGCTGCCACGATCAGCTTGCGGCCGGGCTCGTGCACGATGATCTCGACGAAGTCGCTGTTCTCCTCCAGATCGACCATCAAGCGCACGGGCTCGCCATGGCCACGTCCCCCGGGCAGCTGGCTCGCCTCCAGGGTGAAGAACTTCCCGTTCGTGGCGAACAGGATGATCTTGTCGGTCGTCGACGCCTTGACGGCGCGCTTGAGGCCATCCCCCTGCTTGAAGTCCAGCTTGGAAAGGTCGTCCTGATGGCCCTTGAGGGCGCGGATCCAGCCCTTCTCCGACAGGATGATGGTGATCGGCTCCTTCTCGATGAGCGCCTGCTCGATATCGATGTCGATCGTGGGCGCGTCAGCGAGCTCGGTACGGCGGCGGCCGAGCGGCGTCTTCTTCGACCACGTCTCGCGCGTGCGCTTCACCTCCTCGGCGATCTTGTCCCACTGCTCGCTCTCGTTCTCGACCAGCGAGCGCAGGTTGCGCTGCTCCTCGGAGAGCTTGTCGTGCTCGGCGCGGATTTCCATCTCTTCCAGCCGCGACAGCGAGCGCAGACGCAGGTTGAGGATCGCCTCGGCCTGGACGTCGGAGAGGCTGAAGGTCGACATCAGCTTCGCCTTCGGCTCGTCCTCGAAACGGACGATGCGGATGACCTCCTCGATGTTGAGGAAGGCGATCAGGAAGCCGTCGAGCACCTCGAGACGGTGCGCGATCTTCTCCAGGCGATGCTCGCTGCGCCGGACCAGCACATCCTGGCGGTGATGCAGCCAGTGCTTGAGGACGTCGCGCAGGGACAGCACGGCGGGGATCTGGCCGGCCGTCAGCACGTTCATGTTGAGGCCGAAGCGGATCTCGAGCTCGGTGAGCTTGAAGAGGCTTTCCATCAGCACGAGCGCGTCGACGGTGCGGGTACGCGGCTCGAGCACGAGGCGTACCACTTCGGCGGATTCGTCGCGCATGTCGCCGAGCAGCGGCAGCTTCTTCTCCTGGATCAGCTCCGCGATCTTTTCGACGAGGCGGCTCTTCTGGACCTGATAGGGGATCTCGGTGACGACGATCTGGTAGCCGCCGCGACCGGTGTCCTCCTTGTGCCATTTGGCGCGCACGCGGAAGCTGCCGCGACCCGTCTTGTAGGCCTCGATCATGCTTTCGCGCGGCTCGACCAGGATGCCGCCGGTCGGGAAATCGGGCCCCTGGATGAAGTCGAGGAGCTTGTCCTCGCTGGCGTTGGGGAACTTGATGAGATGGAGTGCAGCCGCGCACAGCTCGTCGACGTTGTGCGGCGGAATGTTCGTGGCCATGCCGACCGCGATGCCCGAGGCGCCGTTGGCCAGCAGGTTCGGGAAGGCGGCGGGCAGGACGACAGGCTCTTCCTCGCGGCCGTCATAATTGGGCCGGAAGTCGACGGCGTTCTCGTCGATGCCCTCGAGCAGCGCCTGCGCCACCGACGTGAGGCGGGCTTCCGTGTAGCGGTCGGCGGCCGGATTATCGCCGTCGATGTTGCCGAAGTTGCCCTGGCCGTCGATCAGCGGATAGCGGACGGCGAAATCCTGGGCGAGACGCACGAGGGCATCGTAGATCGCCTGGTTGCCGTGCGGATGGTAGTCGCCCATCGTCTCGCCGACGATCTTGGCGCACTTGATGAAACCGCTGTCGGGCGAAAGGCCCAGTTCCCGCATCGCGTAGACGATGCGCCGGTGCACGGGCTTCATGCCGTCGCGCACGTCGGGCAGCGCACGGTCCATGATGGTCTTGAGGGCGTACGCGAGGTAGCGCTCCTCCAGTGCCGCCTTCAGCGGCACGGGCTCGATCGGGCCAGCGCCCGGCAGAATCGGTCTGTCACTCATCCCGCGGGATTAGCGCGTTGCCGATGCATACATCAAGCCCGGCATCGTCGCGGCGGGCGGCCGGCCATGCCCGATGTCGGCAGGGCGGCAGATCTGCAACAGGAAGGCCCGCCCCGGATGCCGGGACGGGCTGAAGGAAACGCATGAAAGATCAGTTCGTTACGGGACGAGAACGATCGAGCCCGTGGTCTTGCGCGATTCGAGATCGCGGTGCGCCTGCGCTGCATCCTTCAGCGCGTAGGTGTGGTTGACCTCGATCTTGACGATGCCCTTGGAGACGACGTCGATGACGTCGTTGGCCGTGGCGACGAGATCGGCACGGCTCGCCGTGTAGGCGGCCAGCGACGGGCGCGTCATATAGAGCGAACCCTTGGCCGCCAGGATGCCGGCGTTGAAGGCCTCGATCGGGCCGGAAGCGTTGCCGAAGGTGACGAACAGGCCCAGCGGCTTCAGGCAGTCGAGGGAGGCCGGGAAGGTGTCCTTGCCGATCGAGTCGTAGACGACGTCGCACAGCTTGCCGCCCGTGATCTCCTTCACGCGGGCGACGAAGTCCTCCGCCTTGTAGTCGATGCAGTGGGCCGCACCATGGTCGAGCGCGAGCTTCACCTTCTCGGGACCACCCGCCGTGCCGATGAGCGTGCCGCCGAGATGCTTGACCCACTGGCAGGCGATGAGGCCGACGCCGCCGGCCGCGGCATGCCAGAGGCAGGTCGTGCCCGCGCCGACCTTGTAGGTACGGCGGATCAGGTACTGCACCGTCATGCCCTGCAGCATCATGCAGGCGGCGGTCTTGTAGTCGATGCTGTCGGGGATCTTGACGACGCGGTCCGCCGCGATCAGGCGCTCGGAGGCATAGCCGCCGGCGGGGCCGGCGTAGGCGACGCGATCGCCGACCTTCAAATCGGTGACACCGGCGCCGACGGCGATGACCTCGCCAGCGCCTTCCATGCCCGGGATGAACGGGCTCGTGGGCTGCGGATAGAGCCCGGTGCGCAGATAGACGTCGATGTAGTTGACGCCGATCGCGTGCTGCTTGAGCTTGACCTGGCCTTGGCCGGGCGCGCCGACATCGACGCTCTCGAACTGCATCGCATCGGGTCCGCCGACCTTGTGGACCTGAATTGCATGAGCCATCAATTTTCTCCTACTGCGGACGTTTCCAACGGAGTCCCTTGTTGCATGGGCGTTGCCGGCTGTGGCAGAGCCGCACCGGCCGTGCTTCGGCACATCGATTCGCGACGGACGGGGGCAAGGCTGAGGCCGCCACAGGGACGCCACGGGAAGGTTCTATGGCCTCGCTCATGGCAGAACAAGAGGCCGTCGAGACCGACCGAGGGGGCATGCAGCTATCGCCATCATCAACGGCGCGCACCTTGCGCCGCACCGTCTCCCTGCTGTGCATCGGTCTCGGGGGGTGCTCGACCACGCAGGAAAGCATCTCCGTCGGCTATACCGGCGGCAGCACGACCTGTGTCGACGACAGCCGGCAGTGCATCGACCAGCGCCAGGCCGCCTTGCGCGCGATGATGGCAGACAGGCAGCGGACCTGGGTTCGCGCGCCGGCCTCGCCCGCGACGCATGCAGCCGGCGTCCGCCTTTTCGCGTTCAAAAACAAGAAGAAGGAATTGAGTTGCGAGGAATTGGCGATTGGCCTCAAGGAAGCCGGCGCGGCCCCGGGCGTCCTGCGCGGCAGCGGCGGCCGCGGGCTTTCCACGGCGCAGATCGCCCGTGGCGCCATGCTCGCGACGGAAGTGGAACGCGAACTCGTGGCCGAACGGCGGCGCCGATGCCGTGCCTGACCGGGCGGGGGGCCCTTTGACCCGCCGGCGATCGCCCCCATTTAACCGTCGGACGCCTTCTCTCTTTCGCATCCCGCCCGGTGTGGCGCACGTGTCAACGCTGCCGTTTGTCTGTACTCTGCCCGCCTGATCCTCACCCATGGAACCCGATCAATGACCCTCGAAGCGTACGCCGATGCCATCATCGCGTTCGTGAAGGCCCATAAGGAGTGGGCCGTTCCGATCGTCTTCGTGCTCGCGTTCGGCGAGTCGATGGCTTTCGTCTCGCTGATCCTGCCGTTCTGGGGGATTCTCGTCGCCATCGGCACGGTGATGGGGGCCACCGGCAGCGTCGATTTCTGGATGATCATGGTGGCAGCGGCCACGGGTGCGGCGATCGGTGACTGGTTCTCCTACTGGCTCGGCTACCATTATCACGACCAGATCGCACGCATGTGGCCGCTCAGGAACTACCCCGAGCTGCTGCCCGCCGGTCACCGGTTTTTCGAGCGGTGGGGCGCATGGGCGATCGTTCTGGGCCGCTTCAGCGGGCCACTGCGCGCCTCGGTTCCCATCGTGGCCGGGGCGGTGCGCATGCCGCGCTTCATCTTCCAGGTCGCCAACTGGTCGTCGGCGTTCCTGTGGGCTTTCGCGCTGATGATGCTGGGCGACGGGCTCGGCCAGACGTGGAAGATCCTGTCGCAGAAGCTCGGTCTCCAGTGATGCCGGCGGTGGCCGCGAGGGGCGGCGCATGAGCTTCGAAGCGATCAAGGCGACGGTGCTCGACGTCGTCACCGGGCACATGGTTCTTGCCGAACCCGCCGTCATGGCGATGGGGTTCATCGAGGGCATTCCCGTCCTGTCCCTGTTCGTGCCCTCGTCCGTGCTGTTCCTGGGGATCGGCACGGCGCATGCGGCGGCGGGCGGAAATTTCTGGCAACTGTGGCTTTTCGCGGCGACCGGCGCCATGGCCAGCGACGTGCTGATGTACGCACTGGGGCGCATCTACAAGAGCCACACGCTGCGGATCTGGCCGCTGTCACGACATCCCGATTGGTGGCACAAGGGACATGACGTCCTGGTCCGGTGGGGGGCCGTCGCCGTGCTCGGTGGCAAGTTCATGGGGCCCTTCCGGCCCGCCATTCCCACCGTTTCCGGGGTGCTCATGATGCCCCTGTGGAAGTTCCTGCCCGCCAGCCTCGCCTCCTCGCTGATCTGGGCGGGAACGCTGCTCGGGCCAGGCTACGGACTGAAGTGGCTGGCGGATTGAGCGGCCGATGCCTTTGTTGGCTTCGACGACGCCCTGCTGGCCCGCAACCGACGAGAGTGACGCTGCGCGCGAGGGGCGGCATGCATCTGCACGTCGACCGTGCGTAGGCGGGGACTGCCGGACATGGCCTTTTGCCGGTCGGGTCATGCTTTCGCTTGTGCAGCAAGCGAAAACTCAATAGATGCTGCCCCCAGGATTACGACAACCCGAGGACTGACCACATGGCTCTGGCACCTGGCGCACGCTCCCTGCGCAACATCGAGAAGCGCAAGAAGAAGGCGAAGCGCGCGGCTCCGCGCAAGGAGACCGCCGTCATCAGCGGCAACACGATCGGCGCGCGCACGCGGCTGAAGAAGATGGCCGGCAAGAAGCTGGCTGCGAAGGCAAAGGCGGCGGCAGCGTCCTGATCGTTGCACCTGCCGATGCGTCGCGCGAAGGCCGCCGTCCGAGCGGCCTTTTCTTTTGGCTCACGGCGGGGGGCCGGCCGTCGTTCACGCGGCCGCCATGCCGAGGCGCCCCCAGCCCGGCAGCTTGAGGGCGGGCCGTAGCACGTCCAGCCCCAAAACGAGGCCCAGGACGTTGATCTCGAGCCCCTCCACGAGGCCGACGCTCACGCCGAGCAGGCCGCCGACGGAGAGTTGCAGACCCGTGTCGCTCGGCGTCGCTCCCAAATAGACGGGCCAGTGCACGAAGTCCTTGCCGATGGCCGTCGGCAGCAGCGCTGGCGACAGTCCCGGCACCGCGCGCGCGATGGTCGCCACGAAGGTGTTGGAGTTGGGTCCGGGCCAGATGACATAGCTGCCGCGGGCGCTGTGGGGATAGTGGGCGACGGCCTCGAGGATGCGCGGGATGGCGCGCTCGGCCGCGTCACGGCGCAAGGTCAGCAGCACGCGCGGGGTGTCGCTGTACCAGCGGCCATCGGCGGCATAGGCGTTGCGGCGCACGGGGGTGCCCCATCCCACCACCTCGAAGCGCGTGTAGGTGCGCGCGTCGCGGGCCTTGATCACGATCCATGTATGGTGCGCAAAGATGCCCTTCCACCGCCCGGTGCGGCCTGCGAGCACGTGCACGACGGGTTCGGAGACGCGCGCGGCGTCGGGCAGGACGCCGGCCGAGGACCAGTCGGCCTGCGCCCAGGAGCGGGGATGGTCCTGCGACACCCACCACGCGGCATGGGTCGCCAACCCCAGGAGATAGAGCAGCGTTAGTAAGCGGAATGTTCGTCGCATCGGCCGGACCGTGGTGGCGCGCCATGAGACGCCCTCACCGCAGATGTAATCAGGAAAACGTCAGGGCGATGGCGATATCGGCGCCATAGCGCGCCTCCATGACGTCGCCGGCCTCCGCCAGCAACATGCCTGTCGCCGTACCGGTGCTGACAAGCGCGCCTGCGGCGAGGCCGTCCCCCCATTTGCAGCGCTCGTTGGCAAGCCAGACGAGCGGCTCTAGCGGGTGGCCCATCACGTCGGCGCCCCGGCCCTCGCGGCGCACACGCCCGTTGACCGTCAGCGTCACCGGCATCTCCGCGAGGTCGCGCGCGCGCCAATTCGCGATCTCGGGGCCCAGCACATAGCGGCCCGACGCCGCGCCGTCGGCGAGAACAGCAGAAATGGGCGGCAGCTCGTCTCGGGGGAAGCGGCATTCGGCGATCTCGACGCCGGCGTACACCGCAGCGACGGCATCGGCCACCTCGTCGCGCGTATAGGGTGTCGCGCGCGCTGGCAGTGCAGCCCCCAGGCGGAAGAAGAACTCGCACTCGATCAGGGGCTCGAGCAGCTCCGCGCGGGCGAGGATCACCGGCGGGGACATCAGGAACCGGGCGTAGGTGCGGCCGTAGATCGGCTCCTTCGTGCGCAGCCGCTGCTGCATGACGGGTGTCGTCGCGGCAATCTTCCAGCCGAGCGGCTCCCAGCCCAGTCCCTCGGCGACCTTGGCGTTGACACGGTAGCCGTCGGCGCTGGTGGCCGGCACCAACTCGGGCGGCAGGCCGCGGATCTGGCGGGGCTCGCGGCGGGCGGCAACGAGCATGGCGGCGAGGCGATCGGCTGGTGTCCCAGTCATGGCTGCCCCAGTGGCGCGAAGATTGCGGCGACGTCGATGACGAGGCCCGGCGGATCGAGCGAGATCGTGCCCTCGCCCAGGATGCGCGTTTCCAGGGTCGTGCCGTCCTTGCGCCTATGGTGGGTGACCGTGCGGCCATCGGGATCGACGATCAGGTAATGCTGCACGGAAGGCACCTCGAAATAGCCCTGCAGCTTCACCGTCACGTCGATCTGCGCCGTGGAGGGCGACAGTACCTCGACGACGATGATGGGATCGGGGATCTCCAGCGAATCCGGCGTAGGTTTCGGCAGTGCGGCGACCAATCCATCGGGCTCGAAGGTACGCCCTTCGTGCACGCGGACCGCAGGGCCTTCGGGGGCCGCGAAGTACGCAATGCCCGATGAGGTAATGGCGCTACGTAGGCAGTCGAAAATCGACTGCCTCGTCTCTGCATGTATCCAACGCTGCGATTGTTGCATCACCACCACCCCGTCGATCAACTCGTACTTGCCGCCCACCTGGACGGACGACCACGCCAGGAACTCGTCGACGCTCATGCGATGTGTCGGCAGGACGATGGTCATCGGGGCCGCTCCCTCGTTCAGATCCCCAGCTTGGCCTTGAGGATGTCGTTGACGGCCTGCGGGTTTGCCTTGCCGCCGGACGCCTTCATCACCTGGCCGACGAACCAGCCGAGCATGGTGGGCTTCGCCTTCACCTGCTCCACCTTGTCGGGGTTCTTGGCGATGATCTCGTCCACGGCCTTCTCGATGGCGCCCGTATCGGTCACCTGCTTCAGGCCGCGCTTCTCGACGATCTCGGCGGGGTCGCCACCTTCCGTCCAGACGATCTCGAACAGGTCCTTGGCGAGCTTGCCCGAGATCGTGCCGGCCTGGATCAGCCCGACGATGGCGCCGAGTTGCACTGCCGAAACCGGCGACGTGGCGACGTCCTTGGCCTCCTTGTTGAGGCGGCCGAACAGCTCGTTGATCACCCAGTTGGCGGCGAGCTTGCCATCGCGGCCCTCGGCGACCGCCTCGAAATAATCGGCGTTCTCGCGCTCGGCGACGAGCACGCCCGCATCGTAGGCGGACAGCCCGTAGTCCTTCATGAAGCGGGCGCGCTTCTCGTCGGGCAGCTCGGGCAGATGCTGGGCCAGATCGTCGACGTAAGGCTGCTCGAGTTCCAGCGGCAGGAGATCGGGATCGGGGAAGTAGCGGTAATCGTGCGCTTCCTCCTTGGAGCGCATCGAGCGCGTCTCGCCCTTCGCGGCATCGAAGAGCCGCGTTTCCTGGTCGATCTTGCCGCCGTCCTCGAGGATGCCGATCTGGCGGCGCGCCTCGGTCTCCACGGCCTGGCCGATGAAGCGGATCGAGTTGACGTTCTTGATCTCGCAGCGCGTGCCGAAGGGCTCGCCGGGCTTCCTCACGGACACGTTGACGTCGGCGCGCAGGTTGCCCTTCTCCATGTCGCCGTCGCAGGTGCCGAGGTAGCGAAGGATCGTGCGCAGCTTCGTCACGTAGGCCTGCGCCTGCTTGGAGGAGCGCAGATCGGGCCTCGAGACGATCTCCATCAGTGCCACTCCGGAGCGATTGAGATCGACGTAGGAATAGTCGGGGTGCTGGTCGTGGATCGACTTGCCGGCGTCCTGCTCCAGATGCAGGCGCTCGATCCCGATGGTCATGGTCTCGCCGTCGACGTCGATCTCGACGACGCCCTCCCCGACGATGGGCTGCTTGTACTGGCTGATCTGGTAGCCCTGCGGGAGATCGGGATAGAAGTAGTTCTTGCGGTCGAAGACGCTCTTCAGGTTGATGCCGGCCTTGAGGCCGAGACCGGTGCGGATGGCCTGGCGAACGCACTCCTCGTTGATGACGGGCAGCATGCCGGGCATGGCCGCATCGACGAGCGAGACGTGGCTGTTGGGGGCTGCACCGAACTCCGTCGAGCTGCCCGAGAAGAGCTTGGCCTTGGAAGCCACCTGGGCGTGGACTTCCATGCCCACGACCACTTCCCAGTCGCCCGTGGCGCCCCTGATCAGGTTGTCCGTCGCCGTCTTCTTGCTCTTGTCGCTCATTCGCTCTCGTCCCGGCCTTGGCGGAGCGGGGCCGACCTTGCCGGGCCCCCTCCTGGTCCTTTGGGCATCATCCGCCCGCTCTGGAGCGGGGTCTGACGGCTTTTTCGACGGAAATCAAGCCTTGGGCAGCATGGCGAAGCCCTTGCC
Organism: Hyphomicrobiaceae bacterium; assembly: GCA_041397775.1. GTDB lineage: Bacteria > Pseudomonadota > Alphaproteobacteria > Rhizobiales > Hyphomicrobiaceae. The sequence goes on from JAWKWB010000012.1 coordinate 26,318, forward strand.
GTGCGTGGAGACGCTCTCACCCCACCGCCCTTTCTCGACGGCATGGATGAAATCCTGCACGACGGCATTGAAACCGCCCGGCTCTTCCAGGTTGATGCCGTGCCCCGTGCGCGGGAAGACCATCAGCCCACAGCGGGGGATGGTGCGCTTCATGAACAGCGAGACTTCCAGAGTTGCATCATCCTCGTCGCCGCAGACGATCAGCACGGGATCGGCGATGGCCCGCAACTCCGCCTCGCGTTCGAACATCGGTGCACGACGCGACTGGACGCCCCGCATGGTCAGCGCGCGCCCCTTCGCGGCGCCTTCGACGAACTGGCGGTAGAACTCCGCGAAGCCGCGCGGGTCCTTGATGCGCAATTGCTGGCGTGAGGGTGCGTTGAGATAGCGCTCGCCCAGCGCGCCCATGCCCTGCGTCTCGATCAGTTCGGCCACGCCGATGCCTTCTGCCGTGAAGCGCTTCTTCTCTTCGGGATCGCGCGTGGCCCCGCTGCCGGCGCCCGCCGCCGTGATGGACAACCCCTTGCCGGGATGGCGGATGGCGAACTCGAGCGCGGCCGTCGCGCCCATCGACAGGCCCACGACGTGCGCCTTGGTCAGCCCCAGTCCCGCGATGACGTCGGCGATGTCGTCGGCGGCGCGCGCCTGGCTGTATGACTCGACGTTTTCGGGCACGTCGGAGGGCGGCCAGCCGCGCGCCTGGTAGGTGATCGTGCGGTAGCGGCGGGAGAAATAGCGCATCTGCGTCTCCCAGGAGAGGTGATGGCCGCCGAACTCGTGAACGAAGACGATCGGATCGCCCTCGCCAGCCTCCTCGTAATAGAGGTTCACGCCGTCGCTGGTGGTGATGTGGGACATAGGGGTTCTTTCCTTCTCGCGTGGCTGCCGTGCGCTCGAATGCATGAGGCCGGACGGGAGCGGCATGGCGCTGGTCCGGCATGCGACGCAGTGGCTTATTGCGACTTGCCGACCACGGTGACGGCGCCGCCCGTCGCCGTGCGGCCGCCGTCCACGACGTACTGGGCGCCGGTGATGCCGGAGGCGTAGCTGGAACACAGGAACAGCACGGTGTTGGCGATCTCGTCGGCCGTGCAGAAGCGGCCGAGCGGAATGGCGGCGGCATACTTGCGGCGCACGGCATCGGCGTCGGCGGGATCGACCTGTTCGGTCACGGAGGCGATCATGCGCGTGTCGACCGGGCCGGGGCAGACGGCGTTGATGCGGATGCCGTAGCCCGCGACCTCGCCCGAGACGGACTTGGTGATGCCGAGCACGGCGTGCTTGGAGGCGACGTAGACCGCCATGTTCGGCGTGCCCATGATGCCGGCGATGGAGCCGGTATTGACGATGGCGCCCGAACGTTGCGCGATCATGTGCGGCAGCACGTGGCGCAGCCCCAGGAACACGCCCTTGACGTTGACGGCGATGACCTGGTCCCAGTCCGCCTCGTCGTATTCGGCGATGGGCCGCAGCTTGCCTTCGATGCCGGCGTTGTTGTGGAAGCAGTCGATGCGGCCATAGGTGTCCATGGCGGCCTTCACGTAGGCTGCAACATCGGCCGACTTGGTCACGTCGCCGCCCACCGCGATGGCCTTGCCGCCCTGCTGCTCGATGGCGCCGGCGACAGCCCTGGCGCCCGCCGCATCGCGATCCACGAGCACGACCTTGGCGCCATGCTGGGCAAAGCCCATGGCGGAAGCCCGGCCGATGCCGTTCGCCGCGCCCGTGACGATCGCGACCTTATCCTTGTAATCCATGCGTCTCCTCCGCGTTGGCTCGTTCTTGTCGGGTGCCAGGATGCGCCGGAAGGCGACCAATGCTCAAGTCGCTTCACGACCACTCCATGCGCAACAGTCAGTGGCTCCGCGACGGACCGTCAGCGCGGCCACGTGCCCTGGAAGGGTGCTCGAAGCGCCTGTTCGACAAGCTCGAGCCGGTCTTGCCCATAGAACATGTCGCCATCGACGAAATAGGTGGGCGAGCCGAAGACGGAGCGCGCGATGGCCTCGTCGGTGTTCGCCTTGAATTGGGCCTGGATTTCGCGATCGCGGGCCCTGGCGAGCAGCACGCCCGCGTCATAGCCGGCGCGCGCTGCGATCGCCGCCAGCGTCTCGGGATCGGCGTGGTCTGCGTCATCGCGCCAATGCGCCTCGAGGATGGCATGCGCGAGGTCGCCGGGATCGCGCCCCGCTTCGGCTGCCGCGATGATCATGCCACTCGAAAGGGACAGGTCGTTGTCGTGATGCGTGGGGCGATGCGCGATCGCGGGGGCACCGCGGAATTGCGACCAGCGCTCGATCTCCCGGCCGAAGAAATAGGCGCGATGGGCCGGTGAGAACCCGCTGAAGCCGGCGCCTCTGGCAGCGCGCAGCACGGGGCCGAAGTCGAAGGGCCGATGTACGATAGGGCGTCCGGCGGCGCGTGCGATCGCCATGAAGCGCGCCGAGCCGAGGTAGGCGAAGGCCGAATGGGTGGAATAGAAATACTCGATATCGGCTGTCATGCTCGCTCCATCGCTCATCGAGAGTGATCGTCCATCTGGCCGCGAGGGTCGCACCTGCGCTGGACCTTCGACAAGCACGAAGGTCGGGGCGCGAAGGTCGAGGCGGCATCTCAGCAATTGCTCGCTGCGAGCCTTCCCGCCATCGAAATGCCTCACGCCCACCATGCTTCGTCCGAAGTGCGGCCAAGCTCCCCCGCTATCGTGGAACGAGTTATTTTCGGATCAAGGGAGCTTTCCATGACTTTGCGTTTCGGCCTGCCCCTGCTCGCCATGGGGCTCGCGGCCATCGGTGTCCTCAGTGGCGCGGCGGCGGCCGACCCGAAGCGGCGCGTCTCAGCCCCCCTGCAGCATGGCAACCTGTCGATCTTCCTCATCCATGGGGCGTCTGCGCCGGGACCCGTGCCGCTGACATTGCAGGAAGCGCTGGCAAAGGGGACGGTCGAGGTGCTCGAAACCGGCAAGGTCAGCGAACTCAAGATCCGCAATACCGGCGACGAGCCGGTCTTCGTGCAGATGGGTGACATAGTGAAAGGGGGGCGCCAGGATCGCGTCCTCACACTGAGCATGCTGCTGGAGCCGAAATCGGGAGACGTCCCGGTCGGCGCCTACTGCGTGGAGCAGGGCCGCTGGTCGGCCCGAGGCAAGGAGGATGCACGGCGCTTCGCCCTGTCTGAAGCGATGATGCCCTCCCGCGAGGCCAAGGTGGCGCTGGCGCGCACGCACGCCGCCAACGATGCCGCCGCGCCCGCCCTGCGCACGGCGCCTTCACAGCGCACCGACGGCCGCACCACATCGGGCCTGACAGCGAACATCATCCGCGAGCAGCGCCGTGCGGACATCCAAGTCCAGCGGCGGGGAAGCGACGGGCAAGGCGAGGTCTGGCGCAGCGTGGCCAAGGTGCAGCGCGAACTGTCGGCCAACCTGACCGCGTCCGTGGCGTCGGAACGCTCGCGCACGAGCCTGCAGCTCTCCCTGGAGAACGAAGCCCTGAAGAAGGCACAGGGCGAATTCCTCGCCGCGCTCGAGCCGGCCGGGCTCGAGGCTGACGACGTCGTCGGCGTCGTGGTGGCGGTCGACGGCAAGCTGTCGACGGCCGACCTCTATCCTTCCAACGGCCTCTTCCGCAAGATGTGGCCGAAGCTCGTCCGCGCGGCCGTCACGGAAGCGCTGGCGGCCGGGAAAGGGTCGCAAGGATCGGCGCCGCCCGCCGCATCGCCGGCACCAGGCGTGCCCGCTGTCGAAGCATTCCTGGCATCCGCCGACGCCGGCAAGGCGCATTCCCGGGCGATCGGCAGCGTTGCCCAGCTCGAAACGCGGGACACGGACAAAGCCATCAAGGTGGAGGCGCGCAGCACCAAGGGCGCCTTGTTGCATACGAATTTCGTGGCGAAGTGAAACAAGCAGTAGTCCCCGCGTCAATATTCGCGGTTTTGGGCTCTCTGCACGCTTGTCGCCGCAAAAATTGCAGCTATAAGTCCGGGAAAGGGCTCGGGCCTCGTGGCCGGGGCCCTTTCGTGCGTTGATGGCGCCCCAGAGGGACGTCCGCAAGGGACCGGCAGTACCGCCGGAGGAACGAATGGCAAACGTTGTTGTAGTCGGCGCCCAGTGGGGCGACGAGGGCAAAGGCAAGATCGTCGATTGGCTGTCCGAACGCGCCGACATCGTGGTGCGGTTCCAAGGCGGCCATAACGCCGGCCATACGCTCGTCATCAACGGCGTGACCTACAAGCTCGCGCTGCTGCCGTCCGGCATCGTGCGTGGTGGCAAGCTGTCGATCATCGGCAACGGTGTCGTCGTCGATCCCTGGCATCTGGCCAACGAGATCGAAGGAATCCGCGCCCAAGGGGTGACGGTGGGACCCGACAATCTCAAGCTCGCCGAGAACGCGACGCTGATCCTGCCGCTGCACCGCGAACTCGATCAGCTCCGCGAGGCGGCTGCGGGCGGCCAGAAGATCGGCACGACCGGGCGCGGCATCGGGCCCGCCTACGAGGACAAGGTGGGCCGCCGCGCCATCCGGGCGCAGGACCTGCGCAACCTGCAGAACCTCGGGCCCAAGGTCGACCGGCTGCTCGTGCACCACAACGCGCTGCGCGCGGGGCTCGGCCAGCCGCTGATCTCGAAAGACCAGCTCATCGCCGACCTGACGGAGATCGCCCCCAAGATCACCCCGTACATCGATTGCACGTGGGACGTGCTCGACCACGCGCGCCGGGCCGGCAAGCGCATCCTGTTCGAGGGGGCCCAGGGCGCCCTGCTCGACGTCGATCACGGCACCTACCCGTTCGTCACCTCCTCGAACACGGTGGCGGCGCAGGCGGCGGCCGGCTCGGGTGTGGGACCACGTGCCATCGGCACCATCCTGGGCCTGGCCAAGGCCTACACGACGCGCGTGGGATCGGGACCGTTCCCGACGGAATTGCTCGACGCCGACGGCGAGCCCGACGAGATCGGGCGCCTGCTGGGCGAGCGCGGCAAGGAGTTCGGCGTCAATACGGGCCGGCGGCGCCGCTGCGGCTGGTTCGATGCCGTTCTGGTGCGACAGGTGGCGAAGGTCTCGGGCATCGACGGCATCGCGCTCACCAAGCTCGACATCCTCGACCCGCTGAAGGAGATCAAGATCTGCGTCGGCTACGAGCTCGACGGCGAGCGGATCGAGCGCCTGCCGGCCGGCATGAACCAACAGGCCCGCGTCAAGCCGATCTACGAGACGCTGGAAGGCTGGAACGCCTCGACGGCGGGCAAGCGCTCGTGGGCCGACCTGCCGGCGCAGGCGATCAAGTATGTCAAGCGCATCGAGGAGCTGATCGAGTGCCCGGTGACGCTGCTCTCGACGAGCCCGGAGCGCGACGACACCATCCTCATGAAGGATCCCTTCGAGGATTGATCGGCGCGTGTTCAGCCGGCGATGCGGTCCATGGCCTCGGCAAGGGCGATATCGCTTGCCGTCAGGCCACCCGCATCGTGTGTGCTCAATGTCACCTCGACCCGGTTCCAGACGTTCCGCCACTCGGGGTGATGATCGAGCTTCTCGGCGACGAGCGCCACGCGCGCCATGAAGCCGAAGGCCGCGCTGAAGTCTGAAAACGTGAAGGTGCGCGCAATCGCGTCGCGGCCGGCGACCTCGGTCCAGGCCGGCAGCCTCGCCATTGCCGCGATACGCTCGGCATCGGTCAATCGTTTCGCCATTCGAGCCTCCTCTCGTCTTGCCATGCCACGGTGCCGGCCGGCCTCACGCACCCCATAACCAGGCGGCGCCCCGGACGCCCGAGGCGTCGCCCCATCGCGGTGGCACCACGGCGACGGCGGGTGCGGCATCATCGGCAAAGATGTAGCGCGCCATGAGGCGCGGCAGGTCCGCGTAGAGATGCGCCATGTGCGACAGGCCGCCGCCCAGTACGACGACGTCCGGATCGACGATGTTGACGACCTGGGCCAGTCCGCGCGCCAGACGGCCCGCATGCCGCGCCAGCGTGGCGGCAGCGGCGACATCGCCATGGCGTGCGGCGGCCGCGATTTCCTCCGCAGTCGCCGCCTGCCCCGTGACCCGCGCATGATCCGCCGCGAGGGCAGGTCCCGACACCCACGTCTCCATGCAGCCGTGGAGGCCGCACCAACAGGCCGGCCCCGGATGTTCCTCCGCCGCACACCAGGGGAGTGGATTATGCCCCCATTCCCCGCCAATGCCGCGCGGACCATCGACCAAGCGGCCATCGATGACGATGCCGCTGCCGCAGCCTGTGCCGAGGATCACGCCCATGACGGTGCGCGCGTCGTTGCCGGCGCCGTCGCGGGCTTCGGAGACCGCGAAGCAATTGGCGTCGTTGGCGAGGCGAACGGGGCGGCCGAGGGCCGCTTCGAGATCGACGCCGAGCGTCCGGCCGTTGAGCCAGGTGGAGTTCGCGTTCTGGACGCGCTGCGTGCTGGGCACGATCGAGCCGGGCATGCCGACGCCGACACTTGCCGCGCCACCGGCAGCCGCCTCCAGGCGGGCGACGAGGCCGGCGATGGCGGCGATGGTCGCGGCGTAATCCTCACGCGGCGTCGCCACCCGCTCACGGCCACGAACGCCACCGTCCGGGCCCAGCGCGATGCCTTCGATCTTGGTTCCGCCCAGGTCTATGCCGATGCGCAGCGCCGGCATCGCGCCGGACGCCGGTGTCAGACGCTGTCCCATGGCGAGCCGCCGGTGAGCACGTGATAGGCCATCTGCGGTTCGGCCGGATCGATGCCGGCTCCGGTGGTGAAGACGAGCAATGCCGATTCATCCTCCAGCAGATGCCCCAGGACGGCGGCCAGGACCTCACGTGTTCCAGCGCGGCGGCGCAGATCGTCGGGCCCCAGCCCCGTCGCTCCCATGAAGCGGACGAGCCGCGCCGTGTCCTCGGCCAGGAATGCAAGCCCTTGTGATGCCAATGCTTCTGCTGCATCCGCCGACATCGCCGGGCTTTTCGATACTTTCCGCCGCATGCAAAATCCTCCCGCCGGCAAGTGGCACGGCCACTCATATTAAATAGTTGGTTAGTGTTTTCGAGCACAGTTGCCCGCATCCGATCCTTCGAATCGTCAGTGCGCATCGAAGGACGCCCGAGTGAGCGCCACGCCATGACATACCAGGAAAACTCGCGGGCATTCGAAGGCCGTCCTCTCGAGAGTGACGGTCACGCCAAGTCTGTCCTCATCGTGGAGGACAACGAGCTGAATATGAAGCTCTTTCGCGACCTTCTCGAAGCGCACGGCTATGCCACGATCGAAACGCGCAACGGCCTCGACGCGCTCGGATTGGCGCGTGAGCACCACCCTGCCCTCATCATCATGGATATCCAGCTGCCCGAGGTTTCCGGGCTCGAGGTCACCAAGTGGCTCAAGGACGACGATAGCCTTCGCGATATCCCCGTCATCGCCGTGACCGCCTTCGCCATGAAGGGCGACGAAGAACGCATCCGCAGGGGTGGATGCGAAGCCTATATCGCCAAACCGATCTCGATCGGCATCTTCATCGATACCGTGCGTCGCTTCATCGGCGAGGCATGATTTCACCACTACTCGGACCCGCGGAAGAAAGAAAATGACCGCTCGCGTTCTCGTCGTCGACGACATCATGGCAAACGTGAAACTGCTGGAGGCACGCCTCTCGGCAGAGTACTTCGATATCTTGACGGCCTACAGCGGTCCGGAAGCTCTCGATATCCTGTCCAAGGAAAGCGCCGACGTGGTGCTTCTCGACGTGATGATGCCGGGCATGGACGGCTTCGAAGTCTGCCGCCGCATCAAGCAGAATGCCAAGCTCTCGCACGTGCCGGTGATCATGGTGACGGCGCTCGACCAGCCCTCCGACAAGGTGCATGGCCTGGAGGCGGGCGCGGACGATTTCCTGACCAAGCCCGTCGACGACATCGCGCTGATCACACGCGTCAAGAATCTGGCGCGGCTGAAGGTCCTGTCGGACGAATTGATCTCGCGCGCCTCCACGACGCAGGGCCTGGGTCTCGCGGGCGCCGGCTCGGCGGAGTGGGCGAAGGCTGCGGTTTCGGGCAACGTCCTCGTCGTCGAGGATCATCCGCGCTCCGGCCAGCGCCTGGCCGATGCGCTCGGCAAGGTGCACAGCGTCGTGATCGAGCGCGATCCCCAAGCCGCCTTGATGCGCTTGACGCAGCCGTTCGACGTGCTCGTCGTCAGCCTGTCACTGGCCAATGCCGACGGCCTCCGGTTGTGCTCGCAGGTGCGTTCGATGGACCGCACACGCCATCTGCCGATCATCATCCTCGTGGAACCGGGCGACGAGGCGCGGCTGCTGCGCGGCCTCGACATGGGCGTCAACGACTACCTCCTGCGTCCGATCGACAGGAACGAGTTGCTCGCCCGCGTGCGCACCCAGATCAAGCGCAAGCGGCATGCCGACCTGCTGCGCGCGCAGCTCGACCAGGGCCTGGAGATGGCGATCACGGACGGTCTCACCGGTCTCCACAACCGCCGCTACATGGAAAGCCATTTGTCGACGCTCGTGGCGCAATCGGTGAAATCCGGCCGGCCGCTGTCGGTGCTGATTGCCGACATCGATTATTTCAAGTCGGTCAACGATACCTATGGCCACGACGAGGGCGATGCGGTGCTGCGCGAGTTCGCGGCCCGCATGCGTCGCAACACGCGCGGTATCGACCTGGCCTGCCGCATGGGCGGCGAAGAGTTCGTGGTGATCATGCCCGACACCGATCTGGCGCGTGCGCTGCAGGTCGGGGAACGGCTGCGGGCCTGCGTCGCCGCCGACCCGTTCCAGCTCAAGGGCAGCACGCAACTGCGGGTCACCGCAAGCGTGGGCGTTTCGACGCTGGAGAGCCGCAACGATACGCCGGACACGCTTCTGAAGCGCGCCGACAAGGCGCTTTATGCAGCCAAGCGCGAGGGGCGGAACCGCGTCGTCGCCGACGCGGCCTGAGACACCGCGAAACCGTGCGAGCCTGCATCAGTCCAGTGTAGCGCATCTGACGTTTGGTCCCCGGTTGCGGCTGGGCTCGCGTCCAAACGTCAGATGCAAAAGCTACACTAGAAACAATTGGTTCCTAGTGTTCCCTTTGGTTCCGACATTTGCACGCGGACGAACTGCAAGGGGATGCAAATGTCGGAACCGGAACACTAGTCTGTTCGAGCCCAGCCACGAAACCGCCACGGTCCCTGCCGACACTCGCATCCGTGCGCGTCGAAAAGGCAACTGGACAAGGGGGAAGTCGGGTGGGCGTGCGGTTCGTAAACCTTAGATGAACGAGGGCATCGACAGACCCCGCTGCTGACTGCCTAATTGCCTCGAATAGCGAATGTTCCAGTATTCTACTGGAAGATGTCATCGAGCTGTGGTTCAGTATACGAAGTTCGAACCTCTGAGCACGTCGAGAAAGCCGCATCTCTCGTCCTGTTCAGGGCACCGTTGATCGTAGCAGCTAGAGCGTGAACCCGTTCCGATGCTGCGTAAGATCGACGGTTACCAAGTGGACGACCAACGCCCTCTTTGGATCTCCGCTTGGTTGCAAGGCCGGTCCTGAAGCTCCTCGGTCAACTTACCCCGCTGCCGAGACAAGTTTCGGGACCGGCCAACTCACCGGTCTGAAACCCTGTATCTTCATCAAGCCTTGCTGGAGGCGACGCACCCCTTTACAGGGCCGCAAACTCGTCAACCGTCCATGCATAGACCCTGCGCCGACGGCTCAAAAAAGCCAAGGGTCGCGCTTCAAATAAATTACAGTCTGCCGTTGGCCGCGACACGAGAAACCGTGCCGCGCATTGGCCGTGCAAGAGCCAAGATCAAGTTACTTGATCTTGGTTTCCTTGAAATCTTACGCACGATCGGGTCGTACTTCTTGAACGTGATCTTCTCGGTCGACGTGCGCGGATCTTGGTGACATAGAAGAAGCCCGTGCCTGCCGTGCTCAGAAGTTTTACCTTCTGCGTTACTGGTTTCGCCATTGGAGGTTCACCGATCCAGAGTCGTTGTGAATTGCTGAAAGCTCAAATTAGCTTCCAGAGAACCGAAGTCAAGTCATGGTTGTCGTTCAGGGAGCCGAAATCAGCTCCCGCCGGAAAGTACCGACATGATTGTAGTAGTAATGGTGACCGGAGCCGGTCGCCGATGGCTCCCAGCTTCAGCCGATCAGATCCTCGAGGATGACGCGCGTAATCGGCGGCAGATCGAGATTGCGCGCATCCTCCAGTTGCATCCACACGAGATCCGACAGTTCATCCTGCGGAGGATCGCAACGCTTTGCGATCAAGGCGGCGTCGATGCAGAAGAAGCGCGTATCGAAGCGGCGAGGACGGCCCGGCGGCGTAATCGCACGGGCAAAGAACGTGATCGGCGCAAGGCGCGGGGCGAACCCGTGCTCGAAAAAGCTGAGCCACGAGGGGTCTTTGGGACGCTTGGAGCCGACCAGCGGGCCACCGATGACGATCCCGGCCTCCTCGTAGGTCTCGCGCACGGCGGCCAGGGCCAGCGCCCGGGCCCGCGACGCACTCTGGCGCCCCTTCATGTCGACCAGCAGCCTGGCGACCTCGCTTTCGCCGAGCTCATCGCTTGCCGGCACGGTCGCATCGCCCTTGTCGACCCGACCGCCGGGAAACACGTATTTCCCCGGCATGAACTTCATGTCCATCCGCCGCTTGCCCATCAGCACCTTGGGAATGCCGGAGGCACGATCCACGATGATCAGTGTCGCCGCATCGCGCGGCTTCATCGGGGGATGGCCGGGCTGAGGCCGGCCTGATGGCAATGGAACGGTCATGAGGCGCTTATCGGTCTCTTCAGGATCGTGGCGTCGTCGCGGTTGCGGCCATGGGTACGGGATCGGGCTCGTCCTCCCGGCCACCGAAGCCGTGCATTCTGTTGGCCCATTGCATGCCCACCAGCATGCCCTTGATACGTGGCAGCAGCAGCAGGCTCATGATCGCGGCGCCGGGAAGCCAGATCGACAGTTGCAGCCAATAGGGGGGCGCGAAGGCCTGCTCCATCGACAGGAGGCCGGCGACGATCACATGGCCGACGATGACCATCGTGAAGTAGGCGGGAGCGTCGTCGGCGCGCTGGTGATGCAGTTCCTCGCCACAGTGCGGGCAGGCATCGGCCACCTTCAGGAACGCCTTGTAGAGCGATCCCACGCCACAAGCCGGGCACTTGCATAGCGCACCGCGGCGGATCGCAAGGAACGCATCGCGAGACTCTGCGGCCGGCGGCGCGATGGGCGACGATGATGTGCTGTATGTCATATGTAACCTCTAGCCGAGCCTGAAGCGCCGTCAAGCGGCGCAGCGGCGTGGCGTATCCCGCGCAGTGCATATCGCACATGAGAATTCGCAATGCGGGACACCGCGGATCAGCGCCGCCCGAAGTTGCGGCGCTTGGGCCTGATGCCACGATGGTGGCGCCCGCCGCTGCCCATCGGCGTTCCCTCCGAGAGCAGTTCGAACCGCATGGCGCCGGCTGCGGGAACGGCTTCGACCAATCGCACCTCGATGCGATCGCCGAGGCGAAAACCGAGGCCGGTCCTGTCGCCCACGAGTGCGTGGCGCTCCTCGTCGTGGCGCCAGTAGTCGCCACCGATGCTGGCGGCGGGCACGAAGCCATCCGCTCCGGTGTCCTTCAGGCGCACGAAAAGTCCCGAGCGCGTGACGCCCGAGACGCGCGCCTGGAAATCCGCGCCGACGCGGTCGGCGAGAAAAGCGGCGAGCAACCGGTCGGATGTTTCCCGCTCCGCGGCCATGGCGCGACGCTCCGCCTCCGAGATGGCGCGCGCCACGACGGGCAGGCGGCCTTCCTCCTCCTTGGGCAGCCCGTCCTCGCCGAACTGCAGGGCGCGGACGAGGGCGCGGTGCACCAACAGATCGGCGTAGCGGCGGATCGGCGAGGTGAAATGGGCGTAACGCTGCAGATTGAGGCCGAAATGGCCGATATTCTGGATATTGTACTCGGCCTGCGCCTGGGCGCGCAGCACCACCTCGCTGACGAGATCGGCGACGGGCAGCGACTTGGCCCGCGCCAGCACGCGGTTGAAGTCGGCGGGCTTCAGGCCCTCGCCCTTGGGGATGGACAGATCGAGCGAGGCCAGGAAATCGCGGAGTGCGGCGAGCTTCTCCTTCCCGGGCCTGTCATGAATCCGATAGACGACGGGGGTGTGCTTCTGCTCCAGCGTCTCGGCGGCGGCGACGTTGGCCTGGATCATCATCTCCTCGATGAGGCGATGCGCCTCGAGCCGCTCGGGCACGACGACGTCGCGAACACGGCCGTGCTCGTCCATCAGGATCTTGCGCTCGGGCAGGTCGAGGTCGAGCGGCTCGCGCTCGGCGCGGCCCTTCAGCAGGCAGCGGTAGGCATCCCAAAGCGGCCGCAATACCGGCTCGAGCAGCGGCCCGCACTTGTCCGACACCGTGCCGTCGATGGCGGCCTGCGCTTCCTGATAGCTGAGCTTGGCGGCCGAGCGCATCAGCGCGCGATGGAAGGCATGGCGTCGCTTGCGCCCGCTGGCGTCGAAAACCATTTCAACGGCCAGGCACGGCCGCAATTCGCCCTCGCGCAGCGAGCACAGATCGTTGGAGATACGCTCTGGCAGCATCGGCACGACGCGATCGGGGAAATAGACGGAGTTGCCGCGCAGTTCCGCCTCCCGGTCGAGCCGGGTGCCCGGGCGGACGTAGTGCGCGACATCGGCGATGGCCACGGTGACGACGAAGCCGCCGGGATTGCGGTCATCCTCGTCGGGTCTCGCATGCACGGCATCGTCGTGGTCGCGGGCGTCGATGGGGTCGATGGTGACGAGCGGCAATCTCGTGAGGTCCGTGCGGCCCTTGCGGTCGAGCTGCGCAAGCGCCTCGACCCCGCGCAACACCACGTCGGGAAAGACGTCGGGGATGCCGTGCGCGTGCACGGCGATGAGACTGATCTGGCGCTGGTCGGACGGATTGCCCAGAACCTCCGCCACCCGCGCCTCGGGCAGCCCGCGGCCATGGCGCGACAGGATGTCGAAGCGCACGAGATCGCCGTCCCTGGCCTCGCCCTCGCTACCGGCGGGCACCGGCCACGTCTTCATTTCCTTGCGGTTGATCGGGTCGATGCTGCCACCGCCCTTGGCGCGGGCGCGAAAGATGCCGAGCAGCCGGATCTTCTCGCGCGGCAACTTCTTGATGGGCTCGGCGCGATGCCGGTAGGTCGTCTCATCGTCCTCGGGCCCAATGGGCGAGATGCGAGCGAGGACGCGGTCACCCGGCCCAAGGCCACCGTCGATCTTCGCCAGTCGCGCACCGCGCAGCGCGATCAGCACGCGGGGCGCGGGGCCCTCGTCCGCGCTCCAGCCGACGGGAACGGCCACGAGATCGCCCTCCGCATCGCGGTCGACGATCTCGAGCACACCGACGGGCTTCAGCCGTCCGGGCCGCTTCATCTCCTTGCGCGAGCCCGTCAGCGCGCCCTCGCGCGACATCTCGCCGAGCAAGGCCTTCAGACCGACGCGATCATCGCCCTTGATGCCGAAGGCGCGGGCGATCTCGCGCTTGCCGACCTTCTCGTCGGAGCCCTCGATGAATTCGAGGATCTGCGCGCGCGTGGGCAGGCCGCGCGGCTCGCCCTTGGCGGGCGGCTTCGATTTCGGCTTCGGGCTGCGCGTTTTCGTCTTTTTCACCATATAGGCTGCCTACCAGAGTTCCGCGCGGCTTCACAGCGGATTGCATCGCGGCGGCTCGTTGCGCCTCATGCCGGCGCGGTCCCCAGCTCCACGACCTGGCCCGGACGCATGGCGGGGAAGCGCTCGGGCGGGATGCCATGGGCGGCGAGCGCTGCGGCCAGATCCCTGGGGGGACGATCGTGCGGTTCGGTGGTCAGCTGGAACGTGCCCCAGTGATGCCCCAGCGCCATATGGGCGCCGACGAGTTGCAAGGCCTTTACCGCCTCCTCCGGGTTCATGTGCTGGTCACGCATGAACCAGCGCGGCTCGTAGGCGCCGATCGGCAACAGGGCAACGTCGATGCCGGGATGGCGCGCTCGCACGCGCTCGAAAATGCGGCCGTCGCCGAAGCCCGTATCTCCGATGGCGTAGATCTTGTGATACGGCGTGGCGATGACGAAGCTCGCCCAGAGCGCATGCCGGCGGTCGAGGACGCCGCGTGCCGACCAGTGCTCGCTGGGCTCGGCGTGCGCGAGAATGCTTCCGGGAAGGCGCGCCGACTGGTGCCAGTCGATCGCCCTGGCCTCGAGCCCGGGAATGGCGTCGCGCATGATCGTGTCGTTGCCGAGCGGCGTGACGATCAGGGGCCGGTCGCGTTGCCACAGCCGGGCCAGTGTCGCGATATCGAGATGATCGTAATGGTTGTGGGTCACGAGAACGGCGTCGATGCGTGGCAGCGCGTCGAAGGCGATCCCCGGGGGATTGGCACGCCGGGGGCCGAGCAGGTTGTATGGGCCGGCCCGCTGCGACCACTGCGGGTCGACGAGGATGTTCTGCCCGGCGGTCTGGAGCAACCAACTCGCATGACCGACGAACGACAGGCGCAACCGGGACCCATCGATACGGGGCGGGGGCTGATCGCGGAACGGACTTGGGAATTCGGCCGGCCACTTGCTCCAGGTTTCCTGGGCGTAGAGACGCCACAGCGTCTGGACACGCTTGGGCGCCCGCCGGCCGGGGCTGAAGAAGTGCGCGCCGTCGAAGTGATCGCTTACGGGACCCGCGTAATACGCGTTGCCGCTCCGCACACCGGCGAATGCGACGCCGCCGGTCGCCACGGCTGCAAGCCCCACCAGGCGCTGCATGGCCTTTCGTCGTGTCATCATGTCCGATTTCGTTCCAAATCCGCCCTCCCGGCGGCCCGTCCGATCCTTCCCACTGGGCCGCATATCGGGGCTCGCGGCCCGGGCCGCAACCCTCGTGCCCGCTCCAGGGTGGCCTCGACGCATTGAAGCAGAGGCAGATTTGTGCTTGAGATCATTCGATTGTGACGAACCGGAAGCGCCCCTGATGAGCCGTATCCCCGATTTCACGAAAATCGCCCTCGACGCCACCCCCGCGAAGGCTGCCGGCCAGGCCGCTGCAGCCCTCGACAACATGGCGATGGAGACGCCCGAGGGCATCACGCTGAAACGGGTCTACGCGGCTGGCGACATCGCAGGCCTCGATTTCGTGGATGGCCTGCCGGGCATCGCACCGTATCTGCGCGGCCCCTATCCCGCGATGTACGTGACGCAGCCCTGGACGATCCGGCAATATGCCGGCTTCTCGACCGCCGAGGATTCCAACGCCTTCTACAGGCGCAACATCGCCGCGGGGCAGAAGGGCCTGTCGGTCGCCTTCGACCTGGCGACCCACCGCGGCTACGACAGCGACCATCCGCGCGTCAAAGGCGACGTCGGCATGGCAGGCGTCGCGATCGACAGCATCTACGACATGCGCACGCTGTTCGACGGCATCGACCTGTCGCAGATGTCCGTGTCGATGACCATGAACGGCGCGGTGCTGCCCGTCATGGCCTTGTTCATCGTGGCGGGCGAGGAGCAGGGCGTTTCCCCGCAGAAACTGTCCGGGACCATCCAGAACGACATCCTCAAGGAGTTCATGGTCCGCAACACGTACATCTATCCGCCCAATCCCTCGATGCGGATCATCTCGGACATCTTCGCCTATACCTCGGCGAACATGCCGAAGTTCAATTCGATCTCGATTTCGGGCTATCACATGCAGGAAGCCGGCGCGACGGCGGACCTGGAACTCGCCTATACGCTGGCCGACGGCGTCGAGTACGTGCGGGCGGGCGTCAAGGCCGGGCTCGACGTCGACAAGTTCGCGCCGCGGCTGTCGTTCTTCTGGGCCATCGGCACCAACTTCTTCATGGAAATCGCCAAGATGCGGGCGGCGCGCCTGCTGTGGGCGAAGCTGCTCGAGACCGAGTTCGGCCCGAAGGATGCCCGTTCGCTGTCGCTGCGCACGCACTGCCAGACGTCCGGCTGGTCGCTGACCGCGCAGGACGTGTTCAACAACGTGACGCGCACGTGCATCGAGGCGATGGCGGCGACGCAGGGCCACACGCAGTCGCTGCACACCAACGCGCTCGACGAGGCGATCGCGCTGCCGACCGACTTCTCCGCCCGCATCGCGCGCAATACGCAGCTCTTCCTGCAGCAGGAAAGCGGCACGACGCGCACCGTCGATCCGTGGGGCGGCAGCTACTATGTCGAGCGGCTGACGCACGATCTCGCCGCCAAGGCCTGGGAGCACATCCAGGAGGTCGAGGCGCTCGGCGGCATGGCGAAGGCGATCGCCGCCGGCATCCCCAAGATGCGCATCGAGGAGGCCGCCGCACGCACGCAGGCGCGCATCGACAGCGGCCGCCAGACCATCGTCGGCGTCAACAAGTACCGCGTCGAGAACGAGGCGCAGATCGACATCCTGAAGGTCGACAACGCGCGCGTGCGCGAGAGCCAGATCTCCAAGCTGCAGCGCCTGCGTGGCGAACGCAGCGAGGCCGACGTGACGGCTGCGCTCACGGCCCTGACCGAGGGCGCGCGCGGCAATGGCAACCTGCTCGACCTCGCGGTGAAGGCCGCCCGCGCCAAGGCGACGGTGGGTGAAATTTCCGATGCGCTGGAAGCCGTCTATGGCCGCCATCGCGCCGAGATCCGCTCCGTTTCGGGCGTCTACAGGTCGGAGGCTACCGCCATGTCCAAGGAGCTTTCGCGGGTGCAGGCCCTGGTGAGCGGCTTCGAGGCCAACGACGGCCGCCGGCCGCGCATCCTGATCGCCAAGATCGGCCAGGACGGGCACGACCGCGGCCAGAAGGTGATCGCCACGGCCTTCGCCGACCTCGGCTTCGACGTCGATATCGGGCCGCTGTTCTCGACGCCGGAGGAGGTCGCCCGCCAGGCCGTCGAGAACGACGTGCACATCGTCGGCGTCTCGTCGCTGGCCGCCGGCCATCTGACGCTGGTGCCGGAGCTGCGCGCGGCGCTCGAGGCGCAAGGCCGCGGCGACATCATGATCGTGGTGGGCGGCGTCATTCCGCCGGGCGATTACGACAGCCTGTTCCAGGCCGGCGCCAAGGCGGTGTTCGGTCCGGGCACGAACATCGCGCTGGCCGCCGTCGACCTGATCGAGAAGCTCAACGTACAGCTCGGCTATCGCGGCGCGGAAGCCGCGGAGTAGGGGCCGACGCGGCCTTGCCGCCACGCGACCGCAAGCGACAAGAAAGGCCCCGCTCGACACGGGGCCTTTTTCGTCACCTCATGAAGGCGGTGCGGCCGGATCGGCCGCCGTCGCCTCATTTCTCGCGCGGCGCCTGTCCGCGCTTGGCACGGCGCGCGTCGCCAATGGCGAGCAGCCGCTCGCGATCCTCCGGGCGGATGCGGTTGTAGCGCTCCCGCCATTCCGGATCATCGTTCCTCCAATCGAACGGCGCGCGCACGGTCGTGCGCGGCCCCTCGGCAGCCTCGAGCCGGCGCAAGGCCAGGCCCGTGATGGCCGCCTGCATCTCCTTGTTCCAGGGGTGCCCGCAGGGATTGCCGAGCGGGAAGTCTGCGAACACGAAGCGGGGCACGCCGCAATGCTCGACGATATCGCGGCCCGAGCCGATCAGGACCGTCGGGATGCCGTTCTCTTCAAGGTACCGGGCGACCAGACTCACGGTCTGGTGACATACCGGTCAAAGCGCCGTGAGGATCGCGGCGTCGGCACCATCCTCCTTCAGCCGCTTCAGGATCTCAGGCGCATCCTTGGTCAGCGTCTTGGAGTGGCTGTAGTCGGTCGGCGCGCCATGGAAACGCGGCGCCAGGCTGCCGATCAGGCCCTGGGCGACGTGGCCCTTCATGGCATCGATGGGCAGGAACGTCTCGCGGTCGTCGGTGTGCGTGGACTCTCGGTCCCAGGCGACATCCGTGTCGAACGTCGCCGGCGGCGCATCGACGTCGCCCGACCACACGTGCTTGCGGTTGCGTTCGTCGCGGTTGGACAGATCCGGCGGTCCAGCCGTCGTGATCAGCGCCACACGCGCCTCGGCCAGCGGTTTCGACAGGCGCGTGAAGGGCGCGTCGTCGAAATGGGCCCAGACATAATCGTTGTCGTAGCCGAGCGCGCGGTAATAGTTGCGCGTGCGCTCCATGTAGGGAACCGGCTTCCCCGTCCCGGTATCGCTCATCTCTTGGCTGTTCTCCTCATTCGAGCTGGCCCAGCGGCCCTCACCTCTTCGCCTTGGCGCGCCCCTGCGCGGGAAGCTTCGGCGGCTTCGCCGGCTTCTCGGGTCCCCATACGCGACTATAGTAGCTGTCAGCAAGGTGCAATGCCGCTATCGGATTATGCCCCAGCACGCGGTCCTTGGCGACGAGGACGGTCGTCAAGCCCTTGGCGTACTTGAAGAACAGGCTGTCGTGGCCGATGCACAGCCCCATGACGATATTGAATTCCGAGCCGCGTTCGTTCAGCATCTCGGCTTGCGCGACAGGATTGCACAGCGCCTCGAAATTGCCTGGCCGGATCTTCTCGCTGTCCGCCAGGCCCAGGTCTTCCTTCGGGATGTTGCCGTTCTTGCAGGCCACCGAGATCACCTCGAAGCCATGGCTCTCGAGGATGCCGCTCATGACGTAGGCCTGATCGACGAAGCTGATGCAGTTGGCGATGCCGATCTTCTTGTAGCCCATCTTCTTGGCGAACTGGACGATCTCCTCGACGCGCGTCCACTTGCAGTAGCCTTCCGCCTCGACGCGCGCCGACTCCAGCGACACCTTCAGCGTCTCGGGGTCCTCGTAGAGCCCGCGCGCGGTCGCCTGGACGTCGGCGGCCACCTTGCTCGGGCAGAAGCCGGGTCCCTCGCGCTCGGCCTCGCCGCGCCGGCAGGCGCGCACGGTCGATGGACAATAGGCGCATGAGGGATCGTCGTATGTCATGGGCATTTCCTCGCATTCGCGTTCTGGCGGGCGGCGCCATATGGGCCGCACTTGTCCGGACTTGAGCCGGATTGTTCGCGAATCTCGGGAAATGCGCTTGATTTAGGTCACGGGCGGGCGGGCCGCGGTACTTCCGGCGTGCGCGCGCGAACCCATAAAACGAAATGCCCTCGCCGTCCGATCGGTGCGACCGGCCAGCGAGGGCATACCGCTCGAAGTGTTGTCAGCCTACTTGCAGAGCTTTGCCTGCATCTTGCAAGAATAGCCGAGGCCACCCGGGCCGCACTTCTGCTTCACGTTGCTCACCCGATAGCCAGGCGCCGTTCCGATCTTGGCACCCGAGGCCATGAAGCTCGCCCAGGAGCCCCAGTCGGTGGCCTGCAGCACTGCTTCCCAGGCCTGGAACAGGGCGCCGTCCTTCGTCGTATTGGTGCCGGAGGCGGCCTTGTTCACGCACGTTCCGCCGCCCTTCTTCGCCGCGAACGCATCCGGCGTGACGGCGAACGAGAGCGCGGCGACGGCGCCGAGGATCGCCAGGGGGCGCATCAGTCTAGTCATGAGCGTGAGCCTTCCGTTCTGAATGGGAATCACGAACGAGATGCTTGCCCAACCCCTTTCCTCAAATCCAGCGCCGCCCGCATGCGGCGCGGTGCAATCCACCATTATTTTGGCGGGCCGTTACACGGCTGCCGCACACAGGTCCGTGAAGGATATCTCGACCCGGCCCAACGAGCCGAAATCGGCGACCGCGCGGTCTCCCGGCCGGACGTCGTCGAGGCCCGTGCAGGTGCCGGTGGAGACGACCTCTCCTGCCCGCAGGCCGCGGCCCAGCGTGGACAACTTGTTCGCCGCCCAGACCAGCACGTTGATGGGGTCGCCCAGCGCACGGGCGCCGGTACCGCTGCCGCGCGCGATGCCGTTGATCGTCATGGCTACGGCATGGGCGGGCAGGTCGAGGTCGCGCCACGCGGTGGTCCAGGTCCCCGCGACGAAGCCGATATTGACGCCGCCGTCCGCCGTGGTCAGCAGGCGGCCCTTGCCGGCCAAGCCTCCCGCAAAGCGCGTGCCGACCACCTCGATGGCACCGGCGACGGCGGCAACGGCGTCCATGACCTCGGCGCGCGCATAGGGTGCCGCGCGCGCGGGCAGGTCGGCTGCGAGCCGGAAGGCGAACTCCCCCTCCACCGCCGGCATGTGGCCCGCGCTGATCGGCACGAGCGCCGGACTCGCCCAGGCATACGGCGCCAGCATCGGGGCGGCGCCGGGCTCGGTGGTGCCCAGCATGCGCTGCGCCTCGATGCTGGTCGATCCCACCTTGAAGCCGATAATCGCGGCACCCGACAGTGCCGTCATCTCGGCTTGGATCGCGTAGGCCTCGTCCAGCGTCGCGGGCAGGACGACAGTAGCCGCATCGACCACGCCGCCCGTGCGGCGGGCCTCCCAGAGCCGTGCAGCGAGCGACGGATCGGCCATGGTTCGCCTCCCTCCCGGTCAAACATCAGATGATGGCGTGGCGGACCTTCGCGGAGATCCACTCGCTCACCACGACTGTGCCGATGATGATGAGAATGATCAACGAGACGCGCGTCCACGCCAGGTTCGTGATCGAGGCGTTGAGCTGCAGGCCGATGCCGCCAGCGCCCACGAGGCCCAGCACCGTGGATTCGCGGATGTTGATATCCCAGCGGAATACGGAGATGCCGGCAAAGGCCGGCAGGATCTGCGGGACGATGCCGTAGCTCATGACCTGGGCACCGCTGGCGCCCGTCGCGCGGACGGCTTCCACCTGCTTCTCGTCGATCTCCTCGATCGCCTCATAGAGCAGCTTGGCGCAGAAGCCGATGGAACGGAACGCGATGGCGATGATGCCGGCGAGCACACCCGGGCCCAGGATCGTCACCAGCATCAGCGCCCAGATGAGACCGTTGATGGAGCGCGACGAGACGATCACGAACAGCGCGGCGGGGCGCACGAGGACTGCGCTCGGTGTCGTATTGCGCGCGGCACAGAAGGCGATCGGCACGGCCATGACCACGGCCAGGGCAGTGCCCAGCGTGGCGATGCTGATGGTGTCCCAGACCGGCCGCCACAGCTCGCCGCTATAGGCCCAGTCGGGCGGCACCATGCGCCGCGCCAGGTCTGCGGCCTGGGTCGGCGCGTCGTAGACGAAGTCCCAGATGGTGAGTTCGGAGATCTTGTGCCAGCAGTAGACGAACAGCGCGACGCCCACCAGCCAGGCCGCCCAGACCGCGAACTCCGCCTTCGTCGTGCGGCGGGTCCAAATGCGTTGCCCGTCCCTCTCCGCGACCGCCATCACTGCACCCACTTGCGCAAATGCCCGGAGGCGTATTCGACGACCATGACGATGCCGATGATGATGAGGAGGATCGCCGCCGCGGAATCGAACTCGTAGCGGTCGAAGGCCGTGTTCAGCGTCGCGCCGATGCCGCCGCCGCCGACGATGCCGACGACCGCGGACTCGCGGAAATTGATGTCGAGCCGATAAAGGCCCAGGCCGATCATGCGCGGCATCACCTGCGGCTGCACGCCGAAGTTGATCCACTGCAGCCAGCCGGCGCCGGTGGCGCGGACGGCCTCGGCCTGCGAGGGGTCCATGTCCTCGATGTCCTCGGCCAGCAGCTTGCCGTAGAAGCCGATCGTGGCGAGCGAGAGCGTCATGAAGCCGGCGAACGGGCCGAAGCCGAACAGCTTGACGAGAAAGATGGCCAGGATGATCTCCTGGAAGGAGCGGGAAACGGCCAGGATCGCGCGACAGACGTAGTAGACGGGAGCGGGCGCGATGTTGCGGGCGGCACCCACGCCGATCGGGATCGACAGCAGGATGCCGATCACGGTCGAGGTCACGGTCATCCAGAGGCTTTCGAGGATGCCCTCGTAGATTTCGTCCCAGCGGGTCGTGAAGTCGGGCGGGAAGAACGCCGCCAGGAACTGACGGCCGCGCGGCAGGCCTTCCCAGACGCGGACCCAGTTGACGTCCAGGGTGCCGAGCGCCACGGCGACGTAGAGTGCCGCGCAGAGCCAGAGCCCCCAGCGCAGCAGCGGATTGGCGATGAAGGGTTTGCGGCGCCAGGTTCGCGGTGCCTCGGCGGCGGGCCGCATGGCCGTGGTCTTGGTCATGCGCGACGCTCGAGGTCGTCGCGGCGGGCCGATGCGTGCGGCTCGCCAACGGCGGCCATCGCCACTTCTTCGGCCGTGTCCCCTTCCTCGTCGTCGACCTTGCGAATGGTCGCCGACCAGTCTTCCTCGCCGTAGATCTGGGTCAGGACGTCGGGCGTCATGCCATCGGCCTTGCCGTCGTAGACGATCTCGCCGAGCCGCAATCCGACGATGCGCTCGGCGAACATCTGGGCCAGCATGACGTCATGGATGTTGATGATCGCCGACAGCTTGCGCTCCGCGCACAGTTCGCAGATCAGCCGCATGATCTGGCGCGAGGTCTTGGGATCGAGCGAGGCGGTCGGCTCGTCGACCAACAGCACCTCGGGGTTCTGGATCAGCGCCCGGCAGATGCCGACGCGCTGGCGCTGGCCGCCGGAGAGTTCGTCGGCACGCTTGTCGACCATGTGATCGAGGCCGACGCGGGCCAACAGGCGGAACGCTTCGTCGATGTCGGACTGGGGAAAGCGCCGGCGCCAACTGCGCCAGAAGCCGACGTAGCCGAGACGGCCGGAGAGCACGTTCTCCATGACCGACAGCCGCTCGACGAGGGCATACTCCTGGAAAATCATGCCCATGCGGCGGCGCGCCTTGCGCAGCTCGCCCTGGCTCAGCCCGGTCAGCACCGCGCCATTGAGCTCGACGGTGCCGCTGGTGGGCTCGACGAGACGATTGATGCAGCGGATCAGCGTGGACTTGCCCGCACCCGACGGCCCGATCAAGGCCATCACCTGTCCGTCCGGCACCTCGAGATCGATGCCCTTGAGCGCCAGGTCACCCGTTCTGTAGCGCTTCGCCAGCTTCGTGATGCGAAGCATGCTGCCCCCGATTCCCCGCCGATTTCGATCGCGACGCTTTTCTTGAAACCAGACGGCGCCCCGCCACGGGGCGCACGTCCAGCCAGCCCGCCCCGCCTACTTGCAGGTGTACTTGACACCGTTCGCGGCATCGATCTTGCGGATCACGTTCCAGTCCTTCTTGAACGTGATCGGGATGAACTTGTCCTCCTTCTTGAACTCCTTCTTGAGGTCCGAGCCCTCCCAATTGAAGGAGAAGAAGGCTTCCTTGATCTTGGCGGCGAGTGCCGGATCGAGGTTGCTGGCGTGGCC
This sequence comes from Hyphomicrobiaceae bacterium, assembly GCA_041397775.1. GTDB lineage: Bacteria > Pseudomonadota > Alphaproteobacteria > Rhizobiales > Hyphomicrobiaceae. The sequence goes on from JAWKWB010000012.1 coordinate 49,506, forward strand.
GTAGCCGGTCGTCGGGAAGGTTTCCGACTTGTAGATCGAGCGGATCTTGGCACCATCGACCACCTTGCGGTCGACCATGCGCTTCATCACGGAGTTGGCGATGGCGGCCGCGTCGTAGTCCTTGTTGGCGACGCCGAGAATGGAATTGTCGTGCTTGCCGGAGAAGGCCGGCTCGAAATCCGTCTTCGCAACGAGGCCGAAATCTGCCTTGAGGATCGCCGACGGCGCCTTGAAACCGGAGTTCGACGTCGGCGACGTGAACGCGATCTTCTTGCCCTTCAAGTCCTTCGGCGACTTCGCGGCGCTGTCGGCTGGAACGATGATTTCCATCTCGTAGCCGAAGGAGCCGTCCTTGGCGGCCATCATGGCGAAGGGAACGAAACCCGCGCAGTTGACGGCGATCGGATTGCCGCCGGTGTTCACGCCGGCAATGTGGAGACGGCCCGAACGCATGGCCTCGAGCTGGGCGGCGTTGGACTGCACGGGAAAGAAGACGACCCGTTTGCCCGTGGTCTTCTCCAGGTGCTTGATGAAGCCGGCCCACACCTTCTGATAGACGGCAGGATCCTCCACCGGCGTATAGGAGAAGATCAAGGTCGAGGGATTGACGATCTTGGCCTTGTCCGTGGGGGTGTCGGCCACGAGATCGCCATTGCGATCGCAATAGGCCTTGTCGAGATCGCCGCGCGGGCAGTCCTGGGCCAGAGCCACGGCCGAGACGGATGTGGTCAGCAGCGCGAGAACGCCGGCCGTGGCCAGTCGGTGCAAAAGTTTGACGCTCATTTTCCCAGTTCTCCTCCCATAACCCGTCTAGTGTTCCGGTTCCGACATTTGCATCCCCTTGCAGTTCGTCCGCGTGCAAATGTCGGAACCAAAGGGAACACTAGGAACCAATTGTTTCTAGTGTAGCTTTTTCATCTGACGTTTGGACGCGAGCCCAGCCGCAACCGGGGACCAAACGTCAGATGCGCTACACTAGGACAGGCATTTCCTTTTGCCAGCGGTTGTCAATCAAGTGAACGGGGCTTGGCAAGTGCAATTTTCGCGGAGTTGGCGCCGTCGTGCTGTTGTCCCCCCTCCTCTTCCCGTGCGTGCTCGACCTCCAGCAGAATGGGATAGGCGATGGACGCCAGGATCGAGGAAATGCGGCGCAGATCCCGAATGAGGTCGAGATAGATGGCACTGGCATCGTCCGCGCGGGCGGCGCCCGATTGCAGTTTGGCCATGTGCCGGCGCGTGGCCTCGATCTCGTTGGAGCGCATGCGTGCCTTCGCATCGCGCAGGCGGACGGCCGCCTCGCGGTCGTCGGAGATGAGAACGGCTACCGCCAGCCGCCGGATCTCCTCGACCTCGGCAAACAGGGCCTCGATCGAACCCATCTCGACCGGCGACAGGACGGCGTTGCGCTTGACCATCTTGCGCACGAGGGGCGCCACGTTGAGCGCCAGCACGTCGCCCGACTGCTCGAGTGCCGTGGCGAAGGCCAGAACCTGGCTGCACCGCACCTGGTCGATGCCGCCCGCCTGGCTGTGGCTCAGGGCTGCGATGTAGCTTTTGATGCTGTCGTGGAAATCGTCGATCACGTCGTCCTGCCCGACGACGAGGCGCGCGGCGTGATCGTCTCCCGCCTTCAGCGCGGCCATGGTGGCGCGCAACATGGCGCCGATCTGCTCGCCCATACGCACGAGTTCGTGCGTCGCCGTTGCGACAGCCAGGGCCGGCGTTCCGAAGGCGCCGCGGTCCAACTGCACGGGCCGCATCTGCGCGGACACGTCGGGCACATGAGGCATGAAGAAGCGATCGATCAGGGCCAGGATCTGCCGCGTGAAGGGCAGGGCTGCACAGGCAAGCGCGACATTGAAGCCCAGATGGAAGTTGAGGAGTTGGCGCGCCGGCTCGCTTCCGAACCAGGTTTGCATCGGTCCCAGAGCGCGCAGCACGACGAGCGCGATCAGGCCCGCCAGGCCACGACAGAGCAGGTTTGCCAGCGGCAGCCGCCGCGCTTCGGGCGCGCCCTTCAGCGTCGCGCCGACGGCGGGGAGCGCCGCCCCCATGTTGACGCCGATCACCAGCAGCAGGGCGGCACTCGCGGGCAGAAGTCCGGAGGCGGTGAGCGACACCAGCAGCAGGACCATGGCAAGGCTCGAGTGGGCGAGCCAGGTGAGCAGGATGCCGAGCAGAACGGCCAGCACGGGCTCGTTGCCCAGGCTCTGCATCAGGGAGGCGAGCAACTCGGCCTGGCGGATCGACGTCGATGCCGCGACGATCATCTGTAGCGCCAGCAGCATGAGGCCGAGCCCGATCAGGATGCGGCCGACGTTGCGCGGGCGGCTCTGTTCGTTCCACAGGAACGTCATGACGCCTGCCAGCAACAGGAGATGGGGGAGGGCGCCCAGGCGCAGACTGAGGATCTGCGCCACGGCCGCACTGCCCACATCCGCGCCCAGGACGATCGCCAGACCGGCCGTGACATCCAGGAGGCCGCGTGACGCGAAGGAGGACGTCAGCAGCATCGTCGCCGTGCTGCTCTGCAGCATGATCGTGATGACGAAGCCTGCCGCGAATGCCCGAAACCGATTGGTCAGGGAGCGCTCGAGACCGCGCCGCAGGATGCCGCCGAACGCCCGTTCGACGCCCGTGCGCACCATCCGCAAGCCCCAGAGCAGCAAGGCTACGCTGCCCAGGATCTGCGCCAGAATCTGCGTGCCCGTATCGATCATCGCAAATGTCCTGCCGCTACCGAGCGCGGAATATTGCCAGCGCCGATCGGCCCGTGGCAAGAGCGCAGCACCGGCGCGCGGTTTCTGCCGCTCCGGCGCCGTTGATCCATGTCAAGCGGACGGCCCCCAAGTAGCGGATGCTCGGGTCCGGTGGCGATCCTGGGCCGGCGACGCGCTTCAATTCCGCACCGCATCCGCAGGCCCGGCGCATCGCTTCCGCGAAAAAAGACGTCGATGGGGAAACGCCATGCGCATGGGAATGTTGCACCTGTTCGAGAACCCGGTCGGAAAGACCGAGCACGAAATCATCAAGGAGCAGATGGAGCTGATGTACGAGGCCGAGACGCTCGGCTTCGATTCCGTCTGGCCCGCCGAACACCACTTCAGCGAGTACGGCTATTGCGCCTCGCCGCAGGTCTCGCTCGCCGCCGTCGCGGCGCGCACGAAGAGGATCCGGCTCGGCACGGGCGTGGTCGTGCTGCCGTTCCACAACCCGATCCGCATCGCGGAGGATTTCGCGTTCCTCGACCTGATGTCGGACGGGCGCGTCGACCTGGGCGTGGGCCGCGGCTATCAGCCGATCGAATACAAGGGCTTCGGCCTCGCCGACAAGCAGGCGATCTCGCGCGAGTTGTTCGAGGAGGAAATCGACATCATCCGTAAGTGCTGGACGCAGGAGCGGGTGACGTTCAAAGGCAAGCACTACCAGATCGACGATCTCATGGTGCGGCCCAAGCCCCTGCAGAAGCCGCATCCCCCGATCTACATGGCCTGCCTGTCGCCCGACACCTTCAAGCTGGCGGGGCGCTACGGCTTCCACGTGTTGATGTCGGGTGCCTTCGGCCTGTCGCCGGAGGGCGCCAAGCAGGGCATCAAGGACTATCGCGCCGAGCGCAAGGCTGCCGGCTACGATCCCGCGACGGGCATGGTGGCACTGCTGCTCAAGGTCTATGTCGGCGACACCATGGACGGCGCCTTGAAGGACTACGAAGGTCCCGTGACCTGGTACTACCGCACGGTCGCCAAATACCTGGCGCCCCCCTCCGGGCAGTCGCCCGTCAAGAGCTACGAGATGTATGCCAAGAGCCGGCATTCGGCGGAGACGTCGGAGTTCGCCGACCTGGTGAAGAGCCCGCTGATGGTTTGCGGCGACGTGGAGGCTGCGACCGAGAAACTTGCCAGCGTGGCCAACGAATACGGCTTCAACGAGTTGCTGTGCTGGACGCGCATCGGCGGCATGGAGAACCGCAAGGTGCTGCGCTCCATGGAACTGATGAGCGGCCGCGTGATGCCCCAGGTGCGCAAGCTCACGCAACCGGCGGCCTGACACGCGCGGCGACGGCGCGTTGGCTATGCGGCGCATCCCCCGGGGGTGCGCCGCATGTCGTTTCGTCAGGCAACGACACACGTCGGCGCGTTTCAGCCCGCCGCGCCGCCGCCAACGAAGCCCGAGCCGGATTTGTGGGGGTTGTTCATGAAGAACAGGATCGGGACGCAGACCGCGATCGAGATGGCGAGCAACTGGAAGTCGGCAATGTAGGCGAGCAGCTTGCCCTGCCGGGCCACGAGACGCTCCAGTGCCGCCAGGCCCGCGGTCTCCGTGAGGCTCCAGGCGTCGGGCAGCGTGATGTGGCGGAAGATCGGATTGAAGGGCGTGACGTGCTCGGTCAGGGCGGCGCGGTAGCCTTGCGATCCCCATACCAGGTACGTCGAGAAGATGCCGATGCCGATGCTGCGGCCGATATTGTTGAGCAGCGAATAGAACGAGGTTCCCGCGTCGCGCTGCTCGGGCGGCAGCGTCGTGAACGCGACGGCATTCAACGGCACCATGAAACCGGCGAAGCCCAGTCCCTGGATGAAGTTGTTGACGACGATGCTGGTGCGATCGATGTCCTCGGTGAAGGTCGAGAGCTGCCACATGGTGGTGGCGATCACCAGCATCGCCAGCGCGATCACCTTGCGCGGGTCGACGTGCCTGATGAGCCGGCCGATGACGAAGGACCCCATCATGGTGCCGGCGCCGCGCGGTGCCAGGATGAAGCCTGCATCGAGGACGGAATAGCCGCCCATCTCCTGCACGAACGGCGGCAGCAGGATGAGGCTCCCGAACAGCAGCACGCCGAACAAGGTGCGCAGCACCGTGCCGCCGAGATAGTTGCGGTCCTTGAAGATCAGCGGATCGATGAACGGCGTCTCGGTGTTCAGGGAATTGACGATGAAGAGCCAGAAGGCCGCCGCGCCGACGAGTGCCAGAGTCACGACGAGCGGCGAGGAGAACCAGGCCAGCCGCTCGCCGCGGTCGAGGATGAACTGCAGCGTGGCGATGCTGATGCCCAACGTGACGAAGCCGAAATAATTGAACTTCCGCCGGGGGCGTTGCCCGCCTCTGGGCAACAGGGCCGCCACCATGACGAACGCGAGCAGGCCGACGGGCAGGTTGAGGAAGAAGGCCCAGCGCCAATCCAGGTATTCCGTGACATAGCCGCCGATGGTCGGACCGAAGACGGGGCCGAACATCACGCCGACGCCCCACCAGGCCATGGCCGTGCCGAACTCCTCGCGCGGGTAGATCGACAGTAGCGAGGACATGGCGAGCGGCAGGAGGGCAGCGCCGAAGAAGCCCTGCATCGCGCGATAGAAGAGAATTTCGTTGAGCGAGTGCGAGGTCCCGCACATCAACTCGAATGTCGTGAAGCCGACGATGGCGACGAGGATCAGCGGCTTGCGGCCGAAGGTGGCGCCGAGCGTGCCCCACAGCGGCGTCATGACGGAGAGCGAAATGAGGTAGGAGGTCAGCACCCAGGCAATCTGGTCCTGCGTCGCCGACAGCGCCCCTTGCATCTGGCGCAGCGCAATCGACACGATGGTGGTGTCGAAGACCTGCACGAGTGGCGCGAGGATCAGCGCGACCGTCACCAGCCGCAGCCGCATGCCGCGTAACTGGGGTGGAGCGGCGGACGCGGCGGGGGCTGCTGCGTTCATCTGTGTCTCGCCGCCTGCCGGGTGTGATCTGCCGGCGCCGTCGTGCCCAGAACCGTTTGCAGCCAGCGTGGCAGCTGCCGCCTGTGACCCGTATCGATCGAGACGACGACGCTCATGCCGGCACGCAGCGACGGCTTCGACTCGGAACGGGCCAGGCGCAGGCGTACCGGCAGGCGCTGCACCACCTTCACCCAATTGCCCGTGGCGTTCTGCGGCGGCAGCACGGCGAATTCGGCCCCCGTCGCGAAACTGATGCTGGCGACCTTCGCATCGAGATCATGATCGGGATAGGTGTCGACATGCACGGTGGCGCCCTGGCCCACCTTGACGTTGGTGAGGTCGGTCTCCTTGAAGTTCGCCTGGATCCACACCTGTTCGTCGCTGACGAGACTGAACACGACCTTGCCCGCGGTCACGTGCTCGCCGGGCTGGAGCTCGAAATTGGTCACGACACCCGACGCGGGTGCGCGGATCCTCGTGCGCTCCAGATCGAGGGCGGCCTGGTCGCGTAGCGCCTTTGCCTCGCGGACGGCGGGATGGTCCGGAGTTGCCGCATCGGGCGCGCCGCCGAGCTTGGCCAGCGCCTCGGCGATCTCCTGCTTGATGATCCCGATCTGGTCGCGCGCGTTGCGCAGGTTCTTCTCGGCGGTGTCCATGCCCGACTGCGAGACGACGCCCTTGCTGCTCAGTTGCTGCTGGCGATCGTGCATCTGGAGATTGAAGGCCTCGTCGCCTTCGGCCAGTTTCAGGCGCGCCGTCTTCTGCTTGTAGAGCGCGCGCAGCGCCTCGACATTGCGCGTCGCAGACGCCAACTGCGCCTCGGCCTTGTCGAGCGCGATGCGATAGGGAGCCGCATCGATCTCGAAGAGCAGCGCGCCCTTCTCCACCTTCTGGTCCATGACGACGCCGACACGGGCCACGCGCCCCGAGATCTCCGGGCTGATGGCGATCTTGTCCGCCTTCACGTAGGCATTGTCGGTCGACACGTAGCGCCCGCCGGCCAGATAGATGTAGGCGCCGAGCGTGGCGGCAGCGAGCGGCCCCGCGAGCGCGATCAGCAGTGTGGGCAGCAACCGCCCACGGGGTGCGAACCCGATGCCTCGCAGGAGGCCTACGACGCCGCCGGGCGAATTGGGGGGCGCGGGTTCGGACTTGCGTTCGTCGGGCGTCGCCTTCTGCATGGCTCGACCATCATCCCTTCGCCGCCCAGCGCCGCGAGGCGGGAGGGGCTGCCGCCTCCTCGTCAGCCGCGAGGGCCTGCATGTTCGCCTTGATCCTGAGAAGCGTATCGATCAACTTGTCCGCATCCGCCTTCGACAGGTCCCGCAGTGCCTCGCCGCGCGTGATCTCCGACATCTCGCGCAGGCGATCGAGAACCGGCTGCACCTCGTCCTTGAGGTAGAGGTTCCAGGCGCGGCGGTCGGCCGGATCGGCCCGGCGCTCGACGAAGCCCTTGGCCACGAGCCGGTCGATGTGGCGACCCAGCGTGATCGTCTCGATTTCCAGGATGCCCGCCAAGGCCGTCTGCGTGATGCCCTCACGGCGGCGCAGCTGGGCCAGCACGCGCCATTGCGCGCGCGTCAACCCCAGGCCACTGGCGCGCTGATCGAAGCGTTCGCGCACCAGGCGCGAGACGTCCGCCAACAAGAACCCCAACGAGCGCTGCAGATATGGATCGACCTTCATGAGGCCGGATTATAATAAGCTCGCCTATTATTGAGCAAGCTGATTACATGCACTGGTTTACAAATTGCGCGGCGGCGCGCGCCCCCAAAGCACGAAGGGAGCCGCGACAGCTCCCTCTGCTCGTATCCATGGCTCTCCGAAAGGCTCCCCGCGATCAGCCCGCGCGCGAGATGGGCGCCTTGGGGGCCGGCCCGGCAGGAGCCGCAGCACCGGGCGGGCTCAGCAGCGCATCCCAGCTCTCGTGCAGGCGCCGCAGGTTGTGGCGTGCCACTTCGGCGTACTCGGCAGCCCCTTGCACCTCGAACACCTCGAGCGCGGGAACGAGGGCGCCGGCGGCCGCCACCCAATTGCGGCGCTTGTCGCGCAACTCGCCGATCCGCACCAGGGCGGAGCCGAGGTTCATCTGCGTGATGGCCCACTTCATGGCGTCCGTCTCGCGCGAGAAGACGCCGAGTGCCGCCTCGTAAGCCGCTGTCGCCTTGTCGAGATTGCCCAGCGCATCGGCGCTCTTCTGGCCGAGGGCGGCGTAGGCATTGCCGAGATTGAGCTGCAGCAGCGCCCATTTCCCGGACGCCATCTCGCGCACCGTCGATTGTAGCGCCGCCTTGAACGCGACGACGGCTGCCTCGAGCCGGCCGATCCCATCGGGGCGATCGCCCAGCCCCAGCAAGGCCGTGCCGAGGTTCATCTGCATCTGTGCCGTCTGGCCCGCGGGGTCGCCTTCGGGCAGCAGTTCGATGACGCGCTGGAATGCCTCGGATGCCTCCACCAGCAGTTCCTCACCGCCATCCCGCTCCTCGAGCGCCAGCAGGACGTTGCCGAGCCCCGAGAGTGCCGCCAAGCGGTCGGCGGCGTGTCGCGGCGCCGTCAGTGTCTCCATCACGTCGCGGAACGCATCGGCGGCCTCGCGCAGGACGAGGCTCGACTGGTCGCGCTCGCCGATTTGCGCCAGCGCCTGCGCCAGCTTGAGCTGCGCGGCGCTCCACGTGTTGAGCGACGAGCGCTTGTCGAGCAAAGACAGACCGCGGCGATAGGCAGCCACCGCGTCCTTCAGGCGGGCCGTTCCACCGTCGCGGACGCCAGCCAGTGCAAGCGCATCGGCCAAGCCGATGCTCGCCTCGCCCAGTCCTTTCTGTTCGGGCAGATCGGACGCCTGACGCACGGCCGTGCTGTAGGCCGAGATGGCATCCGCCACCGCCTGCGACCCGCGCGATTGGGCTGCGCGCTGATAAAGCGCCTCGGCGCGCTGGAGGTTGTACTTCCACGCCATGGCACGGTCGGCGGATGGGAGCGCCAGCGTCGCTTCGCCGAAGAGATCGGCGGCCGCCGCGAAATCGCGGTTGGCCAGTGCCAGTTCGGCGAGCCGTGCGGTCGCGCGCGCCTCCTCGGCCATCTGTCCGCGAATGGCCGCGACTTCCTCGGCCAGCCGCTCCTCGGTGCGGCGGCGGCTCTCACGGATATCGCGCCGGATCTGGCGCAAGGCATCGGCTGCGGCTTCGAAATCACCCTCGCCCAGGGCGGCGGCGGCGCGGGCCTTCAAGCGCCGCGTCTCTGCGAGATCGTTCGACGGGCGGGAGAGCTGCGCCTTGGCATCACCCAGCCATTTGCACAGGCCTTCCAGCCGCTCCAGCATGCGATCGGCCGGCACGCCCTGGCTGACGAGCAGCGCCAGCACGCGCGAAACGGCTTTCTCGTTCAAACCGAACTGTTCGCGCAGGCCAACCAGATAGAGCGGGCCGCCGGCCTCACCGATCATTCCGGCCACGGCGGCGGGAACAGAGGCGAGGAGACCGGACTCGCCGGGGGCTGCGGGAATGACACCACCGGGCGCCTGCGACGCCGCGAAAGCGCGCAAGCCCGCCTCGAAGCGCGCGATGCTCTCGGCGTCGCGCAACAGGTGGGCGTAGGCGCGCTCCACGAGGAAGCTTGCGATGCCGCCGGTGAGACCGGACAACTCCGACGCCCCGAAGCGGCTGGCCTCTCCCATGATGCTGGCCGCGATGCGCCGCGCCGCGGGCTCTCCGGATGCCTCGGTCTCGGCCGCGCGCACCTGGCGAATGCTCTCGCTCAGCACTGCGACCGACGGCGGGGCGAGGCGGATCAGGCTGGCGACCGCAATCGCATGCCGTTCGAGGGCCGCCTGCGCGACGCCGCGCGTCTCGTCGCTGATCCAAATTTCGCGGGCCAGACCGTCGACAACGGTTTCGAGGGCCTCCGAATCGCCGGCGCTGCCCAGCCAGTGCACGAAAGCCTTGGCCTGCTCGACATCACCGAGCTGCAATTTCGCGTCCAGGGCAGGGGCCAGTGAAAGCCCGGCCGTGCCAACCAACTCGGCAAGTGCCTCGAACAATGCCATCGCTCGCCCCCTCAACACCCCAACAATAGGAATCATGGAGGAACTACGCTGAGTCTCGCGAGCAAGTGAATGCCTTGCATATGAATTTCTGTGAAACATTGCATGTTATGCACATGCGTTGGACGCGCCGTGCACGGATGCACGCACGAACGCCGGCCGGGCGCCAACATCGCACAATCGCTGAACCGGACATCGCACGGATCGGCAGACGGCCGGCCGCGACCGGCGCCCAGAACAGCCGCGGCCTGTCTCGCACGTCAGCCCGTCATCCGCGCTTCGTAGGCCTTGATGTCGGCCTCGTAGCCCATGGTCATGGCGATCTCGTCGACGCCCTGCACCAGGCAGTCCTTGCGGAAACTGTCGATGGTGAACGTATCCACCTTGCCGTCGGGTCCGCGCACCGCCTGGCCCGGCAGGTCCACCGTGATCTCGGCCCCCGGCAATTCCAGCAAAAAGCGCAACAACTCGTTGATGCGGGCTTCGGGCAACTGGATCGGCAGGACGCCGTTCTGGAAGCAGTTGTTGAAGAAGATGTCGCCGAACGAAGGCGCGATGAACGCCTTGAAGCCGTTGTCCTTGAGAACGGTCACGGCCATCTCGCGGCTGGAGCCGCAGGCGAAGTTGCGGGCCGCGACCACGATGCCGGCGTTGGCGTACTCCGGCTTGTTCATGACGAACTCGGGCCGGGGGGTGCCGTTGTCGTTGTAGCGCACGTCGCGGAACAGGTGCGGCCGCATGTCGTCGCGGTTCAGGGAGAGGAAGCGGGCCGGGATGATCTGGTCCGTATCGACGTTGGCCTGGTTGATCGGCACGGCCACCGCCGTCAGCGTGGTGAACGGCTCGCGCGGCACTGCCACGGGCGTCGTCATGGGCGATCTCCTCAAGCCATCAAGCGGCGAACATCGGTGAACTGGCCGGTCACGGCGGCGGCGGCGGCCATGGCCGGGCTGACGAGGTGCGTGCGCACGCCCTTGCCATGGCGGCCGACGAAATTGCGGTTGGAGGTGGAGGCGATGCGCTCCTGCGGGCGGCCGATCTCGCCGTTCATGCCCAGGCACATCGAGCAGCCCGACTCGCGCCACTCGAAGCCCGCCTCCTTGAAGATGCGGTCGAGCCCTTCGCTCTCGGCCTGCGCCTTGACGAGGCCGGAGCCCGGCACGATCCAGCTCGGCACGACGGCCTGCCGGCCTTTCGCAACGGCTGCTGCCGCCCGCAAGTCCTCGATGCGGCTGTTGGTGCACGAGCCGATGAAGACGCGGTCCACCTTGATGTCGGCGATGGGCGTTCCCGGCGTCAGCCCCATGTAGGCCAGGGACCGGGCGAGCGCCTCGCGCTTGACGCCATCGGCGGCGCTGTCGGGATTGGGAACGACGCCGGAGACGGGTGCTGCATCTTCCGGGCTGGTGCCATAGGTCACCATCGGCGCGATGTCGGGGCCCGACAGCGTCACCTCGCGGTCGAAGGTGGCGTTGTCGTGGGAGGGCAGTGCCTTCCAGGCCGCCAGCGCCTTGTCCCATTCGGCGCCCTTGGGCGCATAGGGCCGGCCGGCGAGGTAGGCGAACGTCTTGTCGTCGGGTGCCACCATGCCCGCGCGCGCGCCACCTTCGATCGACATGTTGCAGAGCGTCAGGCGGCCTTCCATCGACAGCTGGCGGATGCCGCTACCGGCATATTCGTAGACGTAGCCCGTGCCGCCGGCCGCGCCCAGTTTCGCGATGATGGCGAGGATGATGTCCTTGCCGGTGATGCCGTTGCCCAATGCACCATCGATGTTGATGCGCATCGTCTTCGGCTTCTTCTGCCACAGCGTCTGCGTGGCCATGACGTGCATGACCTCCGACTGTCCGACGCCGAAGGCGAGGCAGCCCAGCGCACCGTGGGTGGAGGTATGGCTGTCGCCGCAGACCAGCGTCACACCCGGCAGCGTGATGCCCTGCTCGGGCCCCACGACGTGCACGATGCCGTTCCGCGCGTCGCCGATGTCGAACACGGTGACGCCGGTTTCGCGGCCATTGATGGAGAGCGCGGTGACCATACGCCGCCCGTTGGGGTCCTTGATCGCGGCCTTGTCGCGCGTATCGGTGGGCATGTAATGGTCGGGCGTGCCGAACGAGAGATCGGGGCGGCGGAAGGCGAGCCCGCGCTGCTTCAGCCGCTCGAAGGCGAAGTAGGAGCCGTCATGAATGAGATGGCGATCGATATAGAGCAGCGTGTAGCCGTCCGGCCTGTCGACCACCACGTGGCGGCGCCAGATCTTCTCGAACAGCGTCTGCGGCTGGGCAGCCTCTGCCATGGCATTCCTCCTCGCTGCGAAACGGCTCCAAGGCCACGGCGACACCGCCCGGCCAGGGGAGCGCGAACTTTAGGCGGGGTCCCGTGCGGCGACAAGGGCCGCGCCGACAGCGCGGGGCTGCGATCGACCGCACGAACGAAACGAGGGGGCACCCGGGCCCCCTCGCAACGGCTTTGGTGCGGGGCGCCGCGCAATTACGGCGCCTCGTTCGAGAAGATGATCGTGCCGGAGGCGGCGAACATGCCGCCGACGCCGTGGCAGACCGAGATCTTCGCGCCCGGGATCTGCGCCGGTGCGATGCCGCGCATCTGGCGGACGCTCTCCTGCAGGGCATACATGCCGTACATGCCGGAGTGCATGTAGGAGAGGCCGCCGCCGTTGGTATTGATCGGCAGCTTGCCGCCGGGTGCCGAATGACGCTCGCCGATGAAGGCTGCCGCCTCGCCACGCTTGCAGAAGCCCAGGTCCTCCAGGCCGTAAAGCGGCAGATGCGCGAAGGCGTCGTAGATCATGAGGTGATCGACGTCGGAATGCGTGATGCCGGCTTCCTCGAACGCCTTCTTGCCGGAAACGCGGAAGGCCTTCGACGAGGTGAAGTCCTCCATCTGCGAGATCATCGGGCCTTCGACGCTCTCGCCCGTGCCCAGGATGTAGACGGGCTTCGTCGGGAAGTCCTTGGCGCGTTCGGCGCTCGTCAGGATCAGCGCGCCGCCGCCGTCGGTGACGAGGCAGCACATCAGGATGCGGAACGGATAGGCGATCATGCGGGAGTTGAGCACGTCGTCGACCGTGATCGGATCCTTGAACGTCGCGCGCGGGTTCTTCGCGGCCCATTCGCGCTGCACGACCGCCACCATCGCGAGCTGCTCCTGCGTGATGCCGTAGGTCTTCAGGTAGCGCATCACGGGAATGGTGAACATCGTGGGTGGACCGAAGACGCCGTAGGGCGCTTCGAACTGGCCGGCGAGGCTGTCGGGATAGGGCGGGCGCGGCGTCGGCGCGACGCGGCTCTTGCCCGATTCACCGTGCGTGATGAGCACGGTCTTGCACAGGCCCTCGTTGATGGCGGCTGCCGCGTGGCGCACGTGCAGCATGAACGAGCAACCACCAACCGCCGTGCCGTCGGCCCATGTCGGCGTGATGCCGAGGTATTGGGCCAGTGCCTGCGGGACTTCGCCGGCGGTCGCGATGCCGTCGATGTCGGACGGCTTCAGCCCGCAATCCTTCATGGCGTTGAGTGCGGCGTCGGCATGCAGCTGGATCTGCGACATGCCGGGAATTCGGCCCAGCTCGGTCGTCTCGGCTGCCCCGACGACAGCCACGGATTTCTGTTTCATAGACTTCTCCTTGGCGCTTCGATTGCCCACCAGGCAACCGCGCCGTTGCCTCTCCTTGGCGCTTCGGTTGCCCACCAGGCAACCGCGCCGTTGCCTCTCCTTGGCGCTTCGGTTGCCCACCAGGCAACCGCGCGGGATTTCACTTCCCGGCCGGCTTGAACATCGGCAGCGAGATCTCGTCGTTCTGCTTCTGGAACGTGACCTGCAGGTCCATGTCGAGTTGCAGCGCCTCGGGGGTCTGCGGGCAATCGACGATATTGGTCATCATGCGCGGGCCTTCCGCCAGTTCGACCACGGCGATGGCGTATCCCGGATCGAAGCCCGGGGAGGGGCGCGCGTGAATGACGTAGGAGTAGAGCTTGGCCTTGCCGGAAGCCTTGACGACCTTCACCGAGCGCGAGCCGCACTTCGGGCAGAAGGGCCTGGGCGGAAAGTAGGTCTTGGAGCAATCGTTGCACGTCTGCAGGCGCAGCTCGCCCGACTTGCAGCCCTCCCAGTAGTGCTGGGTTTCCGGCGTCGGCTTGGGCAGCGGTCGTTTTCCTTCGGCCACGGTCGTCTCCTCCTTCTGGCGCTTCCTGACGTCTCGATGGCACCATTGTCGCGCGGGGCGAGGGCATCTTGCAAACGCATTGCGTCGCGTCACATCGTCGGGGCGCCTACGGAGCACCCGACGCCGATTGCGCGCGCCCCAGGGATGGGTACTCTCTGATCCCGATCAGGAGGGCGACGCCATGGCCAAGGCAGTGCGTACGCAAGGCAGCAGACCCGTCATCGTCGTCGGTGGCGGCATCGGCGGAACGGCGACGGCGCTGGCCCTCTCCCGGCGCGGCCGGCGCGTCATCGTGCTGGAACAGGCCGACGAACTCACCGAGGTGGGGGCTGGCATCCAGATGCCGCCCAATGCCTTCAAGGCGTTCGCGGCGCTCGGCGTTCTCGATGCCGTGCAACGCATCGCGGCCTATCCCGAGCGGCTCGTGCTCGGCGACATGCCGAGCGGACGGGCGGTCTACCAGACCGCCATCGACAACGCCTTCGTCAGCCGCTTCGGCTTCCGCTATGCGCTGATGCACCGGGGCGACCTCCTGCAGATCCTCGTCGATGCCGCCCGCGCGAGCGATCTCATCACGATCGAGACGCGGGCCCGCGTCGTGTCGTTCGCGGACCAGGGCGATCGCGTCGCGGTCGCGACGGAGGACGGACGCACCTTCGAGGGGCGCGCCATGATCGCTGCCGACGGCCTGTGGTCGCGCACCCGGGCGGTCCTGTTCGGCGATGCGCCGCCGCGCTCGGACGGCTATGTGGTGTGCCGGGGCGTCGTGCCGGTCGACCGCGTGCCGCCGTCGCTCTATTCCCAGACGGTGACGATGTGGGGTGGTCCCGAACTCGATCTCTTCCACTATCCGCTGCGGCGCGGCGAAATCTACAACATCGGCGCAAGCTACCGGGATGAAAGCCTCACGCCCGGATCGGAGCCGCCGCAGGTGACGCAGGACGTGCTGGCGCAGCGCTTCGCGGGGGCGGCGCCGCAGATCCGAGAATTGCTGTCCTACATCGACCTGGCGCGATCCTGGGTGCTCTACGATCGCCCGCCGCTGCCACACTGGTGTACGGGGCGTGTCGCGCTGCTCGGCGATGCGGCCCATCCCACCACGATCTACATTTCGCAGGGCGCGTGCATGGCGCTCGAGGATGCCGTGGTCGTCGCGCACTGCCTGGACACCACACCCGACGTGGTGACGGCATTGCGCCAGTACGAGAAAATGCGCGTCCTGCGCACGGCGCGCATTCAACTGACGTCGCGACAGTTCGGCGACATCTATCATGCGGGTGGCGTCAACCGCGACCTGCGCAACCACCTGCTGGCGGGCTTACGGCCCGAAGCACTCTGCGATACGCTGGCCTGGGTGTTCGGTCCGGCCGGCGCCGACTGCCTGACGACGGCGGCGCTGGCGGCATGAACGCAGGCAAGACATCGAGTTCAACGGATCGATCTGCAGCGGAGCGCCGATGACCACGGACACTTCACCTGCCGCCGGCGTCGCCATCGGCATCGACATCGGCGGCACGTTCACCGACGTGGTGTGCGCAACGCCCACGGGTACGCACATCCTCAAGGTGCCGACCACGCGCGACGATCCCGGCCGCGCCGTGCTGACCGCCCTCGGCTCGATCCAGGACCGCTTCGGCATCGCGCCCGCCGCGATCACCAGCTTCATGCACGGCACGACGATCGCCACCAATGCCGTGCTGGAACGCAAGGGCGCCCGCATCGGCCTGATCACGACGAAAGGCTTCCGCGACATCCTCGAGATCGGCCGCCAGATCCGCCGGCAGATGTACGATCTGAACTTGAGCCCGGAGACACCGGGCTGGCTCGCGCCCGGGGCACGTCGCGTGGAGGTGGCCGAACGTATCGACGCGCGCGGCGAGGTGCTGGCGCCGCTCGACATGGCGTCGCTGGAGGCGGCGATCGCCAAGCTGAAAGCGGAAGGCGTCGATGCAGTTGCCGTCGCGCTGCTGTTCTCGTTCCTGGCGCCCGAGCACGAGCGCCTCGTGCGGGCGACGCTCGAGGCGGCAATGCCGGGGACGCCCGTGTCGATTTCGAGCGATGTCGACCCGGTCTTCCGCGAATACGAGCGCACGGTGGTGACCGCGTTCGACGCCTACGTGAAGCCGGTGGTGGGGCGCTATCTCGCCCACCTCGATCGCGACCTTGCCAAGGCCGGCGTCGCAGCGCCCTTGCAGATCATGCAGTCGCGCGGCGGTCTGGCTGGCGGCGAGGTGGCGCGGCAGCGGCCGGTGCGCCTCTTCCTTTCCGGTCCGGCGGCGGGCGCCATCGGGGCGCAGGCGGCCGGACGCGAGGCGGGGCTCGACAATCTCATCACCATCGACGTCGGCGGCACGTCGAGCGACATCGCGCTGATCGACCGGGGCCGGGTTCTGGTCAAGGCGGAGACGGATATCGCGGGCTATCAGGTGCGCGTGCCGATGCTCGACGTGACGACGCTGGGTGCGGGCGGCGGTTCGATCGCCTGGATCGACGGCGGTGGCGGCCTCAGGGTGGGGCCACAATCGGCGGGGGCCGACCCCGGACCTGCCTGCTACGGACGCGGCGGCACGGAAGCCACGGTGACGGATGCCTCCATCGTGCTGGGGCTTCTGGACCCGACCTATTTCGCAGGCGGCAGCCTGAAGCTCGATCCGGCACTTTCGCGTCGCGCCATCGAGGAGCGGGTCGCCCGGCCGCTCGGCCTCAGCGTGGAGGCGGCGGCGCTCGGCATCCATCGGATCGCCAATGCGCACATGGCGGACGGCATCCGGCTCGTGTCCATCAACCGCGGCTACGATCCCCGCGAGTTCGTGCTGGTGCCACTGGGCGGAGCCGGCGGCCTGCACGCCGTGCCGCTGGCGGTCGAACTGGGCATCGACCGAATTCTCGTCCCGCAATTCCCCGGCGTGCTGGCGGCGGCGGGGCTGCTCGCCGCGCCTATCGAGCATGAGATGTCCGGCGCCTTCCTGACCCCCATCGCGGAGGCACGGGCCAGCGATATCGCCGATGCCCTGGCGGCGCTCGACCAGCGCGCGGAAGCGCTGATGCAGGCGGAGCGCATCGCGGGGCTGGCGCGCGAGCGACTGACACTCGCCGATGTCGGCTACATGGGGCAGAGCCACTACATCGAAGTTCCCATCGACCTCGCCCAGCGCGATCCCCTCGCTGCGCTCTATCGGGCCTTCGAGGCCGCGCACGAGCGGCTCAACGGGCACAAGACGGGCGCACCGGCGAAGATCGTCAATCTGCGTGTCGTGCATCGCGCGCACCGACCTGCCACCGGCAGGGCCGCGGAACTGCCACACGTGCCCGGGCGTGCCGAGAAAGGCAGCCGCACCGTCCTGTTCCCGGGCGAGAGCGCGCGGCTCGAGGCCATGATCGTCGACCGGCCGCTGATCGCCGCGGGTGAGCGGATCCATGGGCCCGCCATCATCGAGCAGGCCGACAGTACGACCTTGTTGCCGCCCGGCTGGAGCGCCGAGGTGACGGGTGGCGCGGGCCTTCTTCTGACACGGAGCGGACGATGACGACGAGCAACCCGACGCACGACATCGCGCCTGCCGCCGAGCGCTTCGACCCGATCACACTGGAGGTCATCCGGCATCGGCTCGACAAGATCGCGGAGGAAATGCAGGCGACGCTGCTGAAATCGTCCTGCTCGCCGATCGTGAAGGAAGGGCTCGACGCCTCGGCCAGTCTCTTCACGCTCGACGGGACGACGCTGGCGCAGTCCTGCGCCATCGCCATCCATCTGGGCACGCTGATTCCTGCGGTCGCTGCCATCCGGGCCAAGTTCCCGGTCGATGCCATGCGCGAGGGCGACATCTACATCCTGAACGATCCCTACTGCGGCGGCACGCATCTGCCCGACTTCGCGGTCGTCATGCCCGTGTTCGCGGACGGCCGTGCAATCGCGCTGGCGGCGACGATGACGCATCATCAGGACGTCGGCGGCAAGACGGCGGGCTCCGTGCCCACGGACTCGACGGAGATCTTCCAGGAGGGCATCCGTATTCCCCCGGTGGCATGGGCGCGGGCCGGCGTCTTCGACGAGACGCTGACGGCGGTTCTGCGCCAGAACGTGCGCATCCCCGACATCTTCATGGGCGACCTGCATGCGCAGATCGCGGCCTGCAAGATCGCGGCGATGCGCCTGCGGGAAGCTTCGGCCAAGTTCGGCCACAACGCGCTACTGACGTCGTTCTCGGTGTTGCTCGACCGGGCGGAGACGATGACGCGGGCGGCTTTGCGCAAGCTCACCCCCGGCACCTATCGCGCCGTCGATTTCCTCGACAACGACGGCATCGACCTCGATACGCGCATTCGTATCGAGGTTGCGGCAACGGTGGGCGACGGCTCGATCCACTTCGACCTGACGGGCTCCAGCCCGCAGGTGAAGGGCCCCATCAACTGCGTTCCCTCGGGCAGCCTGGCTGCGGCATGCTTCGCCGTGCGCGCGGTGACCGATCCGGCGATCCCCAGCAACGGCGGCTGCTTCCGGCCGATCACGCTGACCCTGCCGGAAGGCTCGATCGTCAATCCGCGCGAGCCCGCACCCGTCAACGCCCGCACGGCGACCATCAAGCGCATCACCAATACGATGCTGAAGGCGCTCGCAGGCGTGGCACCCGAGCGCGTCCCTGCGCCCAATTCGGGCGAGCTCCTGGTGATGGCATGGGGCGGCCAGCGCCGCAGCGGCCAGTCGTTCGTCACTGGCGAGCTGCTGGCGGGGGGAGCGGGCGCCGGCAACGGATTCGACGGTGTCGATGCCATCGAGACCGACGCCACGAACTGCATGAACCTGCCCGTCGAGGCGATGGAGCTCGATGCGCCGATCCGCGTCAACCGCTGGGAGCTGGTGGCGGGGTCGGGGGGAGACGGCCAATTCCGGGGCGGGCGCGGCCAGCTCAAGGAATACGAGGTGCTCGCCGATGTCGCGGGCACGATGTCCTACTCGCATCGCGGCGAGCGCCACTTCGTGGCCGCCGACGGCCTGGCCGGCGGCAAACCCGGCGCGCTGGCCCGGTCCTGGATCACGCGCGCCGACGGCCGCGAGGAAGTCATCCCCTCCAAGACCGTGACGCGGCTGGCGCCCGGCGATCGCGTCGTCATCACGACGGCTGGCGGTGGCGGCTACGGCGCGCCGGAGTTGCGCGGGGCAGAGGCGCGCGAGCGCGATGTCGCGGACGGCAAGGTTCGATCGCCGACAGACGACAGCGGCGGCTGATCCCGAAGGCAGCCGCCGCGCTCGCGTCTCGCGCAACCGATGTGCGGCCGGCTACTGCGCGGCTTTCGCGCGGGCAGCCGGAAGGGCGGAGCCCGGCAGCGACCAGAGCGTCTGGGCACCGGCGTCGCCACCCATGAACGTCGTCGGCAAGGCGCCGCCCCAACGCTCGATCTTCCTGTAGTCGATGACCTGCGGGTTCTTGGCCAGCACCTCGCCGAGAAGGCGGATCGCCTGCGCCTGCGCCTCGCCCTGGACCTTGATCTCGTAGGCGCGGCCGTCGGCGCGGGCCTTGTCGGCATCGCGCTGCGCCATGGCGGTCTGGGTCACCTGCGTGGTCGTCAGGCGCTGGCGCTCGAGCACGAACTTTTCGGTCTCGGCCTGCTCGCGCGCCACCTGCTTGTCGCGGATCGCCTTGGTGTACTCCGGCGGGAAGCCGATGTTGACCACGGAGAAGCCGGTGATCTGGATGTCGTCAGGCATGCGGGCGGCGAAGGCCTGCTGCGAGCGATCGCGGTACTCGGTGCGCTTGCGCAGCAGATCGTTGACCGTATAGGCGCTGGCCACGCCCTTGACCGCGTCATTGAGGCGCGGCTGGATGATGCGCTGCTCGAACTGCGCCAGCGAGCCGAACTGGATGTAGAGATCCTGCACGTTGTTGCGCTTCACCAGCCAGTTGACCGTCACCTCGATTGGCAGCTCCAGCGGGTCCTGGGAGGCGGCCGAGAGCACCTTGGAGAAGGCCCGCTCGCGCACTTCCATCTCCTCCACCGTGTCGGCGTAGGGGATCTTCACATGCAGGCCCGGATCGACGACGCGGATGACGTTGCCGAAGCGCTTCACGATACCGACATGGCCGGCGTCGATGCGGAAGACGCCGAGCCAAAAGACCGATACGGCGATCAGGATCACGAGGAGCGGGACGGATGCCAGCGCCTTGAGCGTGGTGCCGGCGGACGAGGGTGGTGATGGCAGTTTCGCGTTCATGGCAATCCCTTTCCAATGCACATCGAGAGCATCGGCGGCCGAGGCGAGGCATGCCATGCCGCCTCGATCGCAGGACCTGCGAGCCGATGGGCGATATTTCGAATCATCTTCAGGAGCTTGTCTGGAAATTCTTACTCAATCCCTGAAGACGGGACGATTCTGGCACGAATTCTTCAGGTCGATTACGACAACACGCGAAAGTGAGGTCGCGATGCCGTGCAGGCGGCGTCAGGCGACCCGTCGCAGCCGTTCGGGACGCCAGATGATCGGCGCCTTGCCGATGTAGCCGAGCCCGGGCTCGCTCAACGTGGTGTCGATCCGGGTCGGATCGAGGCTCCATTTGCCGGCAAGCCACATGACGTGGGCTTCGGTGGGGGGAAGGATCAGATCCTCCGCCGTGCCGCCCTTGCGACCGCGCGGTTCGGAGAAGCGCAGCCCCATCGCCTTTTCTTCCTTGGAGGGCTTGCCCCGGTTCCAGATCACGCCTTCGTCGCCCATGGCGAAGGCGCGGACGATCTTGCCCTCCAGGAGGCGCGCCCAGGCGAAATGATCGAGTTCGGGATAGGCGAGAAAATACTGGATCTCGATGAAGTGGCGGCCGAGTTCGATAAGAAGGGGCGAGCACTTGTCGGCAAACTGGCGGCCGAGCGGCTGGGGAAGGGACAGCCCGACGACCATCACCCAGCCATTGACGGGCTGGGACACGAAAATCCGGTCCTGGCCGCACTTGGCGCTGTAGACCGCGCCGAGGCCGGTGTTCCAGTTGGCACGCTCCACCTCCTCGACCCCGAGCACGGCAAGGACGGTTTCTGGTAGCCGGGTGCGTACCGCGAGCCAGGCCATGCCATAGCCGAACGGCTTCGGGCGGTCGGGGCGCGCATCGAATACCAGCCGCTGCGGCGCCATGTGGGGAGCCAGCATGAAACCGATCGTCGCGATCGTGGCGACGATCATGACTCCGATGATGACCGCACCCACCACTGCGTTGCATCTCCCTCGCGACTCGTATCCCGACTGCAAGGTCCGTTCGAAGCCCGCAGAAGAATGAGACGGACTTTGCGGTCGCGACACTCGTGTTCCGGTTCCGACATTTGCATCCCCTTGCCGGGCGTCCGAGAGCAAATGTCGGAACCCAAGGGAACACTCAGAACCAATTGTTTCTAGTGTAGTTTTTGCATCTGACGTTTGGTCACGGACCCAGATCCACGCGGGTACCAAACGTCAGATGCGCTACACTAGCTTCGTGTCCATAGCTATCGCCGGAAAAGGGGCCGCCACAAGGCTCGCCGACGCGGATCTGGGGATATCGCCGGCCGCACGTGGCGCGGCGCAAGCCCGCAGCCGCCTGGAATCGCGGCTTGCAATTAGCCGGGCTCTCGGGTTTATGTAGGGCCCATTCCGCGCACGGGGATCGGCCCCGCCCGCACCAGCCGCGCTTCGAGTGACCATGCCCTGCTACGCATCGTCAGCTCCGACCGAGAACGGGAGGCTCCTGCCGCCCCGCTCGCGCGCGCTCGGCCTTACCCTCCTCCTTACCAGCCCCTGAGCCGATCGAGGTTCCGGTTCGACCGGTACTGGCGCTCAGGGGGACCGAAACGACGAGCTGCCCGACACCAGCCAGCTCCCAGGGATTGCTGGCCCGCACGAGGAAGACCGACCCATGACTGATTCTGCCACCACCAAACCCACCGTCGATGCTCGCGGCGAGGCCGATCGCGTCCTCATTTTCGATACCACGCTGCGCGACGGCGAGCAGTCGCCGGGCGCCGCCATGACGCTCGAGGACAAGCTGAAGGTCGCCGCGATCCTCGACGAGATGGGCGTCGACATCATCGAGGCGGGCTTCCCGATCTCCTCCAACGGCGATTTCGAGGCGGTGTGCGAGATCTCCAAGATCGTGAAGAATGCGGTGGTCTGCGGCCTGTCGCGTTCGAGCTTCGCCGACATCGACCGGGCCGGCGAGGCCGTCAAGTTCGCCAAGCGGCCGCGCATCCACACCTTCATTTCCACCAGCCCGGTGCATCGCAAGTGGAAGCTGCAGATGGACGCCGAGCAGGTGATCGAGGCGGTGGGCGCCAGCGTCGCACGCGCGCGCACCTATACCGACAACGTCGAATGGAGCGCAGAGGATGCGACCCGCACCGAGCTCGACGTGCTCAAGCGCTGCTGCGAAATCGCGATCAAGCAGGGCGCGACGACGATCAATATTCCCGACACCGTCGGCTACTCGGTGCCCGAGGAGTACTACGCGCTGATCAAGACGCTGCGCGAGACGGTGCCCGGCGGCGACAAGGTGGTGTGGTCGACGCACTGCCACAACGACCTGGGCATGGCGGTCGCCAACTCGCTGGCGGGCGTCAGGGCCGGCGCGCGTCAGATCGAATGCACGATCAACGGGCTGGGCGAGCGTGCGGGCAATGCCGCGCTGGAGGAGATCGTCATGGCGCTGCAGGTGTGCCGCGACGTGCTGCCCTACTGGACCAACGTCGACGCCACCAAGTTCACCCGCGCTTCGAAGCTCGTGGCGGCGGTTGCCGCATTCCCGGTGCAGTACAACAAGGCGGTGGTCGGACGGAATCGTTCGCGCACGGGAAACGGCATCCATCAGGTTCGGGATGCTGAAGAACATCGGTTTGTGCAGATGAAGCGGAGTCGGTGGGACTGTCGAAGTCGACGTTGTCTTCAGTCGCTGGGCAAGCTGTCCGGCCGCGCCGCGTTCCGGGACAAGCTGAAGCAATTGGGCTACGACCTCGGCGACAATGCCTTCCAGGATGCGTTCCGCCGCTTCAAGGATCTGGCCGACAAGAAGAAGCTGGTCTTCGACGAGGACATCGAGGCGCTGGTCGACCAGGAGGTCGCAAGCCAGTACGACCGCATCAAGGTGACCGCGCTCGACGTCCATGCGGGCACCGGCGGGCCGCAAACGGCCAAGCTCACGCTGGAGATCGACGGGCAGCCGACAACGCGGGAAGCGACGGGCGACGGCCCGGTGGACGCCATCTTCAAGGCCATCAAGGCGATCGTGCCGCACGAGGCCACGTTGCCACTCTATCAGGTGATGGCGGTGACGGAGGGCACGGACGCGCAGGCCGAGGTCATGGTGCGCCTGGAGGAGAACGGCAAGCAGGTGACCGGCCGGGGCGCGGATACGGACACCATGGTCGCTTCCGCCCGGGCCTATGTCGCAGCGCTCAACAAGCTCGTCATGAAGCGCACGCGCGGGCCCAACGCGCAGGCCATGTCGGCTTGACGCAGCACAGCGCGCGGCTTCGTCGCGCGCCCATCGTCGATCGAATGCGGGACGGCGTCGCGACTGCGGCGCCGTCTTTTCATTATGAAACAGCGACCACCACGGCACGCGATGTTTCAGTCCGACCACGTCTTTTCGCGCGGCATTGAAACTCAAACGCGATAATGCTTTACCGAATTATCAGCGCTTCACCATATTTTAACGCAGAATACGGACGCGGCACGCGACTTGCTATTTCGGGTGGGCCGCCCTCTGCCTGCGGACGATGGGCATCCAGGCAAGCGGAGGACGGCGAGAAGGGGCACGTAGAGACATGCTGCAGGGTGTTACCGGCGTTTTCTCGGATGA
The DNA here is from genome assembly GCA_041397775.1 of Hyphomicrobiaceae bacterium. Lineage (GTDB taxonomy): Bacteria > Pseudomonadota > Alphaproteobacteria > Rhizobiales > Hyphomicrobiaceae. Next base: position 73,239 of record JAWKWB010000012.1, read on the forward strand.
CATCGCCATCGACCTGGGGACGGCGAACACGCTCGTCCACGTGGTGGGTCGTGGCGTGATCATCGACGAACCGTCCGTGGTCGCGATCCGGTCACGGAATGGCACGCGCGAGGTCCTCGCCGTCGGCCACAAGGCCAAATTGATGCTGGGGCGAACCCCGGAATCCATCGAAACCATCCGTCCGCTTCGCGATGGCGTGATCGCGGATTTCATCGCCACCGAAGAAATGCTCCGGCAGTTCATCAAGCGCGCGAAGTCGATCCTCGGCTTCCGGCGGCCGCGCATTCTCATCTGCGTGCCGGCAGGTGCAACGCCGGTCGAGCGCCGTGCCGTGTACGAGACGGCGATGCAGGCAGGCGCGCGCAAGGCCTACCTGATCGAGGAGCCCGTCGCCGCGTCTCTGGGGGCGGGGCTTTCCATCGACGAACCGGCCGCCTCGATGGTGGTCGACATCGGCGGCGGCACGACGGACATCGCGGTGCTGTCTCTGGGCGACGTCGTACAGGCGCGCTCCCTGCGCTGTGCGGGCAACACCATGGACGATGCGATCATCCGCTACGTGCGGCGCAAGCATCAGCTCCTGATCGGGGCCGCCAACGCCGAGCGCATCAAGATCGAGGCGGGAACGGCGGTCCTGCAGCCGAACGGACGCACCGCCGAAGTGCGCATTCGCGGGCGCGACCTGCGGCAGGGCAAGCCGAAGATGGCCGTGCTCGGCCCCCAGGACGTTGCCGAGGCGCTGCAGGGACCGATCGAGGAGATTGCGGAGTTCGTGCAGCGGGCCATCGAGGATCTGCCGCCCGAAGTCTCCAACGACATCTGCGAACGCGGCGTCTCGCTCTCGGGCGGGGGGGCGCTTCTCGACAAGCTCGACAGCGAATTGGAACGGCGCGTCGGGGTCAAGTTCATCATTCCCGAGAGCCCGATGCACTGCGTGGTTAAGGGAACGGCGCTCGTCCTGCAATCGATGGGGGAGCGCGAGCACCTCCTGATCAAGCCCTAACGGAGCCGAGGCGCGGCCGCAGCCGACTTTCCTCACACCCGCACCGCGCTGGCGAGACCGAACCATGAAGATGCTCCGACCGGATGTATTCCAGCGCATCAACCGCACCCAGGCGCCACGGCGACGCGGCGGGGCCAGCGTCGCCATCCTCGCGCTGTGCGGCCTCGGCCTGCTCGTGCTTTCGCGCATCGATCACCCGCTCGTGCACAAGGGGCGCATGGCGATCACCGAACTCGTCGCACCGGCCCTGCAGGCCTTCGCCGTGCCCTTGCGGCCCGTGCGCGCGCTCGCCGAACGGATTTCGCAAATGTCCACGACGGCCGAAGACGTGCAGCGGCTCGTCGAGGAAAACCGGCGCTTGCGCGTGTGGGAAGCCCGGGCGCGCGAACTGGAGCGACGGCTCGCGGACCTGGGCGCGCTCGCCCGGGTGGTGGGCGAGCCGAACCTGAAATTCATCACGGCGCGCGTCATCGCCGATGCGGTAGGGCCGTTCGCGCGGACGGTGCTGATCAACGCCGGCCGCGAGCATGGCATCAAGCCGGGCTATGCGGTGATCGGCAGCGACGGCTTCGTCGGGCGCGTGCTCGAAGCCGGCGCGCGCGCGGCGCGCGTCCTCCTGCTGACGGACATCAACAGCCGCATTCCCGTACTCGTGGGCACGCACGGTTTGCGCGCCATCCTCGTGGGCAGCAATGCCGCCGAGCCGCGCCTCGAACATCTGCCGGAGCGGTCACGCATCACAGCGGGGGACGAAGTCGTCACCTCGGGAAGCGGCGGGCTCCTGCCGCGCGGGCTCAGGCTCGGCGTCGTCTCGTCGGCGGATCGGGGCGACGTGCGCCCGCACGGCAGGCTCGACCGGCTGGAGCACGTCAGCGTCCTGTTCTTCGACACGCCCGCGACAGAACTCGCCGCCGAAACGCCCCAGCGGGCCCCCGTGCCCGACGCGGCCAAGAAGCCCGCCGGCCGCTGAGGAGAGACGTCACCCGTGCCAATGTCCCTTCTCTCCAACCTGATCGTCCATTTCAGCCTGCTCGTCGTGCTGCTGGCGGCCATGACGCCGCTCGGACTTGCCGGCGACTACCGGTTCGTGCCGGCCGGTCTGGTCCTGGCAGTGATGTACTTCTGGGCCTGCCGCGCGCCGCGCAGCCTGCCCTACTGGCTGGTCTTCCTGTCCGGCCTCGTCGTCGATATCGTCAGCTACGGACCGCTGGGCTACTGGGCGAGCGTCTATGTGGCGGGGATCTATGTCGCGCGCTGCCTGCCGGGACACGGCGAGGGTCGGGGCCGCGGCCTTGCCGGCTGGCTGGGGTTCGTCGCCGCGGCTGCCGTCGCGTTCGCCGTCGCCTGGTTGCTCGCCTGCGGCTATTCCTTCCAGACGCTGCCGCTGGCCCCTTTCGCGAAATCGACCGGGGTGCTGATCGCGTTGCATGCCCCGCTCACGTGGATACTCGACGCCATTTCGCGCATTGCCGCGGGACGGCCCGTCGCCAACTTCGAGCGGCGAGGCTGAGGCGATGTTCTCTGGCGATGACGCGGACATCCTGCAGCGCCGGCGGTTCACCCGCAGGGCCTTGATCCTCGGCGGCGCCAAGCTCGGCACGCTTGGGCTGGTCGCGTCGCAACTCTACCGACTGCAGGTGCTGCAGGGCGCGCGGTACGTGCCGCTTGCCGAAGAGAACCGGCTCAACATCCAGGTCCTCGCCCCGCGACGTGGCCGCATCCTCGACCGCAACGGCATCGTCCTGGCCGAAAACGAGGACAGCTATCGCGCCGTGCTCGTGCCCGCGCTGACGCGGGACGTGCGCGCGACGGTCGCCCTGTTCGCACGCATCGTGCCACTGGGGATCGACCAGCAGACGCGCATCGTGGCGCGCGCGCGACGGCAATCGCCCAACGTGCCGGTGGTGCTGGCCGCCAAGCTCGCCTTCGAGGACATCGCGCGCATCAATCTGTTCGCGCCGCAGCTCCCCGGCGTTCGCACCGAGGTGGACAGCCGCCGCCGGTATCGTCACGGGGGGACGATGGCGCATGTCGTCGGCTATGTCGGCAGTGTCGAACGACGTGCGCTGGACGACGCTCCGGTGCTGCGCCTGCCGGGGTTTCGCGTCGGCAAGTCGGGCGTCGAACTGGGCATGGACGACAGCCTGCGCGGGCGCGCTGGACATGTGAAACAGGAAGTCGACGCGCTCGGCCGCATCGTGCGCCAGCTGGAAAAGCACGAGCCCCGGCGCGGCGCGGACACGATGCTGACCATCGACACGACGCTGCAGGCGCGCGTCCTCGATCGCATGTCGCAGGAAAAAAGCGCGGCGCTCGTCGCCCTGGACGTGACGACCGGCGAGGTCCTCGTCATGGCCTCGGTGCCGAATTTCGACAACGCGATCTTCACCGATCCGGACGTGAGCCGCGAACTGCGCCGCCTACAGACGACGCAGCACAATCCCATGGTCAACCGGGCCATCCGGGGCGCCTATCCCCCGGGCTCGACGTTCAAGATGGTCGTTGCCCTGGCCGCCCTGGAGCGCGGTGTCGTCAAGCCGCGAGAGCGCATCAACTGCGAGGGCAGCTACACACTGGCCGATCACGTCTATCGCTGCTGGAACCGGAACGGCCACGGCGCCAGCGACCTGCACAAGGCCCTCAGGGAAAGCTGCGACGTCTATTTCTACGAGCTCGCCCGGCGCACGGGGATCAAGGCCATTGCCGCGATGGCGCGGCGGCTGGGGCTTGGACAGACGTTCGACTGCGGCATCGCACTACAGAAGGCCGGCGTGGTACCCGACCCCGACTGGAAGCGATTGCGGCTCGGCCGGGCGTGGCTCGACGGCGACACGATCCTGACCGGCGTCGGCCAGGGCTACGTGTTGTCCACGCCGTTGCAGCTCGCGGTCATGACGGCACGGATCGCGACGGGCCTCGCGGTGGAGCCGCGGCTCGTCCGCGCGCAAGGCCCCGCCCCATCGAAAGCGCCAGTCTTCGCGCCCGTCGGGCTCCAGACCGAATGGCTCGACGCGGTACGCCGGGGCATGTTCGGCGTCGTCAACGAGACCGGCGGGACGGGCTACCGGGCGCGCATCGGCGACGGGCCGGCCCGGCTCGCGGGCAAGACGGGAACGTCGCAGGTCAGCCGCCAGTCGACCCAGCGCGCTGCGCACGAGTTGGCCTGGGAACAACGGGACCACGCCCTCTTCGTCGCCTTCGCGCCGACATCCCAGCCACGCTACGCGATCGCCACCGTCATCGAGCACGGCGGCAGCGGCGGCGCGGTCGCCGCCCCTCTCGTGCGGGAAGTGATGGAGGAACTGCTCGCAGCCGAACCCGAGAGCCGCTCGCCGCCATTCGCTCCCGACGAGCCTTCGCGCGGCGCCAACGAGGCAAGACAGGGCTGACGCATGACGCAGATGCTCGGATACCAGCCGCCGCCGACGCCCGGGCGCAAGCTCGCAGGCGTCAATTGGATGGTGATCGCGCTCGTCGCGCTCATCGCCGCATTCGGCGTGGCGTCGCTCTATTCCGTGGCGCGCGGATCGTTCTCGCCGTTCGCCGAACGTCACGCGCTGCGCGCCATGCTGGGAATTGCCGTCATTCTGGGCATGGCGATGGTGCCGTTGCGCTTCTGGCTGGCGCTCGCCTATCCCTCCTATTTCGTGCTTCTGGCGGCCCTCGCACTGGTGCCGCTGGTGGGCACCGAGGCGATGGGCGCGAAGCGGTGGCTGCGCTTTGCCGGTCTCAGCGTGCAACCTTCGGAGTTCATGAAGGTGGCACTCGTGCTGGCGCTCGCGCGGTACTACCAGTGGCTCGATCCCGCGCGCGTGTCGCGACCGGTGTGGGTTCTGGCACCGTGCCTGATGATCGCCGCGCCGGTGATGCTCGTGTTGCAGCAGCCGGACCTGGGGACGGCCGTACTTTTTGCCGCCGTCGGCGTCGCGCTGATGTTCATCGCCGGCGTAAATCCGCTCTATTTCCTCGGGACCGCGGGGGTCGGCGCTGCGCTGGCACCGCTGCTGTGGGAGCGGCTGCACGCCTACCAGCAGCAGCGCATCCGCGTGTTCCTCGATCCCGAACTCGATCCGCTGGGCAGCGGCTACCATGTCCTGCAATCGAAGATCGCGCTCGGCTCGGGCGGGCTCACGGGCAAGGGCTTTCTCAAAGGCACGCAGGGCCAGCTCAACTTCCTGCCGGAAAAAGAGACCGACTTCATTTTCACCATGCTGGGCGAGGAATGGGGCTACATCGGCGCGGCGGCGCTGATCTGCCTCTATGCCATGCTGATCGTCATGCTGCTCGCCATGGCGATGTCGTGCCGGTCGGCATTCGCGCGACAGCTCAACGCCGGGGCGGCGCTGATCGTGTTCGTCTATGCCAGCATCAACATCTCGATGGTGATCGGCCTCGTGCCCGTGGTGGGCGTGCCGCTGCCGCTGGTCTCCTATGGCGGCACCGCGATGACCGCGATTTTCGCCGCCCTGGGGCTCGCCATGTGCGGCTACGTCAACCGCAACGAGCGTCTGCGGCGCGATGATGTCAGGGGCTTCCTGGGGACCTGAAACGGGCGATGGAAGATGCGCGGCGGACGGCACGCGCCGCCTCGTGTGGCGGGTTGGAAGTCGGCAGACGAACGAGACGGACTTTGCGGTCGGGACACGCGTGTGGCGGATTGGACGTCCGCTCCATTCCTGCCGCTGGCTCCGAGAGCGCACGTCCAATCATCACGCCACACTCAGGCAATGGTCTTGCTCGTGTCCCTTTTGACCGCAAAGTCCGTTCAAAGCCAGCCGACGGCTGAGACGGACTTTGCGGTCGGGACACGAGTTTCGACTGTCGAACGCGCATATGAAATTGATTTGTCATTAGCCACTGGACAGGCCCGCTCTGGTAGGCTATTCACACCCCCAGATCGGGGCCTGGCGGCCCCCTTTTGCTTGTAGTGGAACGGGCGCGTAGCTCAGTTGGTAGAGCAGCTGACTCTTAATCAGCGGGTCCAAGGTTCGAATCCTTGCGCGCCCACCAAGCAAAACCGGGGTTAGGCATACCCCTCCAGCCAATCCAAGAGAGTGCGTAGAAAAGCTGCGGCGCCGGTGCGTCGCGCAGGCCGTCGCGGTTCGCAACGGACCGTGCCCCCCAGTGCCTGCCTGCACTTCACCTGACAGCACGTCGCGTTGGCTGCCGTGGCAGGCGATCTCGTGGCCCGTTCGTCATGGCTCCCGCGCGGAAGCGACGCGATGCAGGCCAGCCTCGTCGAAGCTGATCGGATGGCTGTCCCCACACGGGCGGAGAAAGATGCCCTCTCGATAGCCTGCAAGCGTGCTGCGCTGCACACAAAACAGGCAGAGGTCGCCTGTTCTCCGCAGCCAAACTCATTCTAATATATTGAAATTACTTATATTTATTCGATTTTTTGGAGCTGGCATGCGGCTTGCTCTCCTAGAAGCCAGGTCTTTCGCATACGCAGCGCTCCAACGGCGGGGCACTGGCTGGCACCGACGCCATCATCGCGGGCTTGCGGGCTCGCACGGTCAATGTGGTCGCGCTTCGCTGCGGGACTGCAATGGTGAGGTTACGCCATGCGCTTGAAGCACGAATCTCGGCACGTCGTTTTGCGAAATCCATCCGGAGCGCGCATCGCCCGCGCGTACGCCCCTGTCACTGCGGGCTGACAGGCATGAACGACAGCATCGCGATGCCTGACGGCGCGCCCGTGCCGTTCTCCGTGGATGTGCCGACGGCGCCTGTCGTGATCGTCGGCGGCGGCCCCGTTGGCATCCGTGCGGCGCAAGAATTCTGCCGCCGCGGCGTGTCCTGCATCGTCGTCAACGCCGAACGCTGGCAGCCCTACAATCGCGTGAAGCTCACGCCGCTCCTCGCGGGCGATGCCCAGCTCGGCCAGATCCTGCAGCCGCATGTCTTCCGGGGGCCAGGCAAGGTCGACCTCTTTTCGAACCAGAGCGTCGTGGATATCGACCGCGCGGCAAAGGTCGTGACCACCAGTGCCGGCCGGGCCTTCGCATACGGCAAGCTCGTGCTGGCGATGGGCTCGCGCGCCCATGTGCCGCCAATTCCCGGTCGCGATCTCGCGGGGGTCTTCACGTTCCGCAACGCGGACGACGTGGAGCGGCTCATCGCCCGCTCGTTCCGCTCGCGGATCACCGTCGTCATCGGCGGAGGGCTGTTGGGGCTCGAGGCGGCGCGCGGCATGGCGCAGCGCGGTGCGACGACGATCGTCGTCGAGCACAGCCCGCACCTCATGCCGCGACAGCTCGACGCCGAGGCCGGCAGCCTGCTCGCCGAACTCGTCGCCAGGCGCGGTGTCCAGGTCCGCGCGAGCACCTCGGTCGTCCGCATCTCCGGCTCCGACCGCGTCGAGGCGATCGAACTCGGCGACGGCAGCCGGATCGCCTGCGATACCGTGATCATCTGCACCGGCATCCGTTCGAACATCGAGCTGGCGCGCGAGGTGGGCCTGCCGGTGGGCCGCGGCATCAAGGTTGCCGACACGATGGCCACCAGCGATCCCGACATCTACGCCATCGGCGAGTGCGCCGAAGTGGATGGCGAGACGGTCGGGCTCGTCGGGCCGGGCTTCGAGCAGGCGACCGTCGCCGTGGCCAACATCGCCGGCGAGGCACGATCGTATCGGTCGGCCGCGCCTTCGACGAAGCTCAAGCTCGTCGGCATCGACGTCTTCAGCATGGGCGACGTCGAGCAACTGGCACAGCGTCCCGATCTCAGCGTCATGTCCTGGCGCGATACGGAGAGCCTGACCTATCGCGCCATCGTCCTGCGAGGGTGGCGTCTTGTCGGCGCGATCAGTGTCGGCCCCTGGGCCGAGGTCAATCAGGCACAGCAGGCCATCCAGGCTCATGCGCCGATGATGCCATGGCAGCTCATTCGCTTCCGGCGCACGGGCAGGTTGTTCGGCGAAGCGGCGGCCGACGATGTGATGTCCTGGCCGCCGACCGCGACCGTGTGCAACTGCACGGGCGTGACGCGCGGGCAGATCGGTGAGGCCATTGCGCTTGGCGCCGCAAGCCCGGAGGATGTCCAGCGCGAGACCGGCGCCTCCTCCGTGTGTGGGAGTTGCAAGATCCACGTTGCCGCCCTGCTGGGTGCAGCACCGAAGCGGGAGCCTGTCCGCTGGTGGCGTCCGCTGGCCCTGTTCGGCAGCATCGCGGCCCTCCTGGCGCTGATGACGCTCGTGCTGCCGCGCTGGCCGCTGGCCGCGTCGATCTCCGCCGTCGGCCTGCCGGAGCGCCTGTGGCTCGACGGCTGGACCAAGCAGGTGAGCGGCTACACGCTGCTGGCGCTCGCGGGCGTAGCAGCGGTTCTTTCGCTGAGGCGCCGGGCGTTGCCGCGCAAGATCGAGCCCCGCGCCGGCGATTACGCGATCTGGCGGCTCGTGCATGGCGTCATCGGTGCGGTGTCCCTGCTCGCCCTGTTCGCCCATACCGGCTTTCGTCTTGGCGAGAGGCTCAATTTCTGGCTCATGGCCGTCTTTCTCGTGACGCTCGTCAGCGGCGCGGCGATCGGCCTGGCGACAGCACTGGAGCATCGCATCGGCGCCGATGCGGCCGGAGCAGCGCGCTTGAAGGAGCGCATGTTCTGGCTGCACGTGCTGGTGCTGTGGCCGCTGCCGCTGCTGCTCGCCTTCCACGTCCTCGGTTTTTATTTCTACTGAGGGCGCGGCATGTCGAGAACGCTCACGCTCTGGACCGTCTGGCTTCTGGCCACCGCCGCCGGCGCCGTCATCCTCGCAGCCGGCATGGTCTACGGCGGTTCCGTGCGGTCGAACTTCGCACCCGGCCGCATGACATCCGGCCACCACCAGATCGAGCTGGCTTGCACGGCCTGCCATACGAGCCCGTTCAGCGGTCGCGAGGCGATGCAGAAGGCCTGTATCGGCTGTCACGGCGCGGACCTTGCCACTGCCAAGGACTCGCATCCGGCCAAGAAGTTCAATGATCCTCGCAACGCCGACCGGCTCGCGAAGCTGAAGGCCACCGAATGCGTGACCTGCCACACCGAGCACCGGCCTGAGATCACGCGCGCGACGGGCCTTACGCTGCCGGCCGATTATTGCGCCTTGTGCCACCAGGACATCGGCCGGGAGCGGCCGTCGCACGTGGGGCTCGATTCCGCGACCTGCCTCAATTCCGGCTGTCACAACTACCACGACAACCGCGCACTCTATGAAGACTTCCTGGAGAAACATGCCCGCGAGCCGGATCTGAAATCACCCGCGGTCATGAAACTGCGGGCCACCTCTGTTCCGCCGACCGGCACGGCAAAACCAATCACCTCGATCGCGGCAGCCGACGCGCCACCGTCCCATCGCGGCGACGCGCACGTGGGCGCGGACTGGCTGGCCAGCGCCCACGCCAAGGGGGGCGTCAACTGCGCGGGCTGTCATGCACCGAAGGCGAAGACGCCCGAGGCGATCGCCACCGGCTGGATCGCGAAGCCCGATCATCAGGCCTGCACCAGCTGCCACGAGCAGGAGGGCCGTGGGTTCGTGCAGGGCCGGCACGGCATGCGCCTCGCCGCCGGCATGAAGGTTTCCACGCCCGATCCGACCGGGCTCGTCAAAGCGTCGAAGCTCGGCCCCATGCAGCCGTCACTCGCCCGCCTGCCGATGGCGCGCGAAGCCCATGCAGCAAACCTCACCTGCACCAGCTGCCACCAGGCACATGCCTTCGCGACCCGCGATGGGGAGGTGAAAGCCTGTCTGGGCTGTCATGCCGACGAACACTCGAAACGCTATATCGGTTCGCCGCACCACAAGGCCTGGCTCGCGGAAGTCGCGGGCAAGGCCCCCGCCGGATCGGGCGTGACGTGCGCGGGCTGCCACATGCCGCGGATCGCCCGCGAGGATCCCGACACCGGCGAGGACCGCGTCTTCGCCGACCACAACCAGAACAACACATTGCGACCGGCGTCGAAGATGATCCGGCCGGTCTGCATGAGCTGCCACGGCCTCGGCTTCGCGATCGACGCACTCGCCGACCGACGCCTCGTGGAGAGCAATTTCGCCGGGCGCCCCTCCGCTCGCGTCGAAAGCATCACGTGGGTGATGCGGCGTCTGAAAGAGGGCGAGGGGAAATCCAACGCCAAGGACACCTCGAAGTGAACTGCAGCAAAGAACGGAGAAGCGACATGAAGCTCACGAGAACTGCGCGCATCCTCTCGGCCTCGGCAGTCGCCGCGGTGGCCTTCGGCTCGATCGCGTACGCCCAGGGCCTCGCCTACAAGGACGTCACCGACATGCTGCATGCGGTGATGGAGTCCGATCGCACCGTCTACACGCGCAAGGTCGTCAACCGCCTTGCCGTCAAGGAAAAGGTGATCAAGGCGAGCGAGCACCACGAGGACGAGAAGACGCTGCCGCTGCCGGCGCAGATGTTCCGTTTCGGCGCGGAGATGGTGGCGGGCAAGACCGACAAGTTTACCTATTCGCTGTTGTCGCTGTGGCCGGTGAACAAGCAGAACGCGCCGCGCACGGACATCGAGAAAAAGGGCCTCGCGTTCGTCGCCGCCAATATCGGGAAGAACTACTACGGCGAGGAAACGCTCGGCGGTAAGAAGTACTTCACCGCCGTCTACGCCGATACCGCGGTCGCGCCCGCCTGCGTCAGCTGCCACAACGAGCACAAGGACAGCCCCAGGCGCGACTTCAAGCTGAAGGACGTGATGGGCGGCGTCGTCATCCGCATTCCCATGAGCAAATGAGCGGGGCTCGCTGCCGGCTCCGCATTCGCCATCCCTTCCCGAAGGACACGCAATCATGACACCCGAACAGGTCAAGCTCGTGCAGGACAGCTTCAAACTGGTCGAGCCGATCGCCCCCCAGGCCGCCGATCTCTTCTATGGCCGCCTCTTCGAGATCGCGCCCGCGGTCCGGCCGCTCTTTCCTTCCGACATCAGCGGACAAAAGGAGAAGCTGATGAGCATGATCGGCACCGCCGTGAACAACCTGCATCAGGTCGAAAAAATCGTACCGGCCGTGCAGGAGCTCGGGCGCCGGCACGTCGCCTACGGCGTGACCGCCGCCCACTACCAGCCCGTTGGCGAAGCGCTGATCTGGACGCTGGAGAAGGGCCTTGGAGACAAGTTCACGCCCGACGTGAAGGCGGCGTGGCTGGCGACCTACACGACGCTGGAAGGCGTCATGACGGCGGCGGCGGCCGAGGTGAAGCCGGCAGCCAGGAAGGGCTTCTTCTCCCGCCTTTTCGGTTAGCGTTCGGGCTCTGGCGACAGGACGGCCTGCGTTTCGCCAGAGCCGCAATCGAGCATCAGCGCGGCGTCGCGGCGGGCGCCTCCTCGAAGTTCTGCGCGAGCGTCGCCGCGAGTTGCGCTGCAAAGCGCGTCACCGCGACGGGCAGCGCGCGCCCGCGCAGTTGGCCCAGATAGAGACTGCCCGGCTTCACATCGCGCTCGTCGATGGCGCAGCTGACATCGTCCTGATGCCGGCGCCCCGGTGACAGTCCGATCGGGATCTGAAAACTGATCGTGTGATCCTGGCGCGCATAGTGGCGCAAGAACTCGAAGCTGTCGGATTCGACGGCGGGCCGCATCCTGAGCGATGAATGCAGCAGCGCCATATCCAGGGCATGACGCACGCCGTAGAGGTGGGTGGGCAGTGCAATCGGGTAGCGCAGGCAATCGCGCAATCGCACCGTGTCGCGCCGCGCGAGCGGATGCCTGCGGCCCATGACGGCATGGATCGGCTGCCGGATCGCCATCAGCGTCTCGAAGCTCGACATGCGCACGGGCTCGAACACCAGCGCCAGATCGGCCGTGTGATCGAGCAGCTCCTGCTCCGCCGCCTCGCGATCGCGCCTAAGGACCTGGAAGGTCACGGCGGGATGCTCGCGTCTATAGATGGCGATCTGCTCGGGCAGGAACACGGGCATCAAGGCCTGCGAGCAGGCAATCGAGATGTGTCCCCGGCGAACGCCCGAGAGATCGGCGATCTGCGATTTCACGCGCTCCATATCCGATAGCTGCGAACGCACGTGCTGGATGAGGATCTCGCCCGCCGTCGACAGCCGCACGCCGCGCGGCAGGCGCTCGAAGATGGGCACGCCGAGATCCTGTTCCATGGCGAGGATGCGGCGATTGAGTGCGGTGGAGGTGATGGACAGCGCCTCGGCGGCCTTTCGGATGGAGCCGGCCCGGACGACGGCATCGATGTAGCGCAGCGGCAGGAGGTGACGCATGAGACCTCGACTGATGCAATTCTTGCAGCGGATTGGTGCATTAGTAGCAGAAGACGGCGTCACTCGTGTCGGTTCTTATGAACCTCATGGGGGCAGGTGGAATACCGCGGCACCCCGCATGCAGCGAAGTTCGCCACTCAGCCTACAGGGGCGCCCATGCAGAAAAACTCGATGAAGCGACGTGATTTTCTCAAGTCCGCCTCGGCCGCGGCGATCGGCGCCACAGCCGCTCCAGCCGTGTGGTCGCCCGCCAAGGCGCAGAGCCGCAAGGAGACGCTGCTTCTCATCACCGAGAATGGGCCGAACAATCTCGACATCCAGGGCATCGGCACGAACCGGCCGGGCTACGAGGCATCGTGGAACTGCTACGACCGCCTCATCACGCACGAGAAGAAGACGCTCGCCGACGGCTCGTTTTCCTACGACCGCGAAAAATTCAAGCCGGAACTGGCCGAGGACATGAACGTCGGCGACATGTCCGTCACCTTCAAACTCAAGAAGAGCGCGAAATTCCAGGACGGCACGCCGGTAACGGCGAAGGACGTGAAATGGTCCTATGAGCGCGCCATCAAGGTCGGCGGCTTCCCGACAGTGCAGATGAAGGCCGGTTCCCTGGAAAAGCCCGAACAATTCGTCGTGGTCGACGACCATACGTTCAGGGTGGATTTCCTGAAGAAGAACCACCTCACCGTGCCCGACATGGCCGTGATCGTACCGGGCATCTACAATTCCGGACTGCTGAAGAAGCACGCCAGCGAAAAGGATCCGTGGGCGCGTGACTATACGAAGTCGCATACGGCGGGCTCGGGCGCCTACAAGGTCGTGAGCTGGAAGCCGGGCGTGGAAACGGTCTATCAGCGCAACGACGCCTGGGTCGGAGGCCCCCTGCCCGCAATCAAACGGGTGATCTGGCGCACCATTCCGTCGGCCGGCAATCGGCGCGCCCTCATGGAACGGGGTGATGCGGATATTTCATTCGATCTCCCGGCGAAGGATTTCACCGAGCTGAAGAAGATCGGGAAACTGCATCTGGTTTCCAATCCGATCGGCAACGGCATGTACAGCGTCGAACTCAACGTGACGCGGCCACCCTTCGACAACCCCAAGGTCCGTCAGGCCGTCGCCTACGCGATCCCCTACCAGAAGATCGTCGATGCGGCGATGTTCGGTCACGCGCGGCCTTTGTTCGGAAGCGCGTCGAACGACGTCGCGAGCCCCCAGTGGCCGCAGCCCACCGGCTACAAGACCGACATCGCCAAGGCGAAGGAACTGATGGCGGCCTCCGGCGCCGGGCCGATCGAGACGACGATTTCGTTCGACCTCGGCGACGGCGTGAATTCAGAGCCGATGGCCGTGCTGATCCAGGAAAGCCTGGCACAGATCGGCATCAAGGCGACGATCAACAAGGTTCCCGGCGCCAACTGGCGCAGCGAGATGGCCAAGAAGTCGATGCCGATGATGGTCAACTTCTTTTCCGGCTGGCTGGATTACCCCGAATACTTCTTCTTCTGGTGCTACTCCGGCCAGAACGCCATCTTCAATACGCCGAGTTATGTCGACAAGGAGATGGACGCCTTCATCGACGGTGCATATGCGGCAGCAGCGGCTGGAAACAAGGATAAATACGCAAAGGATGTGAAAGGCTTCATTTCAAAGGCCTATCACGAGGTGCCGCGCGTTCCCCTGTTCCAGCCCTATCTCAACGTCGCGATGCAGAAAAACATTTCGGGCTACAGCTACTGGTTCCATCGCCAGGTGGACTATCGCTCGATCGTCAAGGGGTAGTCAGCCGCGCTGCGCGACGAGGGCCATCGCCCAATCGAGCTGCGCGAACGATAGAAGAGCCCGCAATGCTTCGATCACACCTTCGAAGATGCGGGCGCAGCAGCCAAGCGCCGTGCTCGACCGCGACGCCTGGCGCACTGGCTGCAGGAGGGGACGATGGCCGCTCTAATCGGCAAGAGGCTTCTGACGGTGATCCCGACACTGGTCGGCGTCATCATCGTCACGTTCCTCCTGACGCGCGTCCTTCCCGGGGATCCCGCCGTCTACTTTGCGGGACCGGCCGCGACGCCGGAGTCGATTGCGGAAATCCGCAAGTCGCTGGGCCTCGACCTTTCGCTGCCCGAGCAGTTCGGCCGCTACGTTGGAGATCTGGTGCGCGGCAATTTCGGCAACTCGCTGTCGACCGGCCAGCCGGTGGCGGCCGAGATCGCCAGCCGCCTGCCGGCGTCCGCCGAACTCACTCTTGCCGGGCTGTTTCTCTCGCTGGCGATTGCATTGCCGCTGGGGATTCTCGCCGCCGTGAAGCAAGGGTCGTGGATCGACCACGCCTGCCGCATGGTCACCACCGCCGGCGTCTCGCTGCCCGTGTTCTTCACCGGCCTGCTGCTGGTCTACATCTTCTATTACGCCCTGGGCTGGTCTCCCGCGCCGGTCGGGCGGCTGGACGCCTTCGCAACGGCACCGCCTTCGCTGACCGGCTTCCATCTCGTCGATACGCTGGTCGCGGGGGATTTCGAGACGTTCCGTGCCGCACTCGGCCAGTTGGCGCTGCCCGCCGTCACGCTCAGCATTTTCTCGCTAGCGCCGATCGCGCGCATGACGCGGGCGTCGATGCTCGCCGTGCTCTCTTCGGAGTTCGTGCGCACCGCCCGCGCCAGCGGCCTCAGCCCGCGCACCGTCGTCATCACCTACGCCTTCCGCAATGCGATGCTGCCGGTCGTGACGACGCTGGGCATGGTGTTCTCCTTCCTCCTCGGCGCGAACGTGCTGGTGGAGAAGGTCTTCGCCTGGCCGGGGATCGGCTCCTACGCGGTCGAGGCCCTGCTTCAATCGGACTTCGCGCCGGTGCAGGGCTTCGTTCTGACCATGGCCGTGCTCTACGTCGCGCTCAATCTCCTGATCGACGTGCTCTACAGCATCATCGACCCACGTGTGAGGCTCGAGGGATGACCGAAGCTCTCAGCAATCCGAGGCCCCTCGACGCGGAACCGGCCAGGCCCAGCAGCTCGCTCTTCGCTCATGCGCGCTATGTGCTGTCGGACAATCCCATCACCGGATTTTCGTTCGCGCTCTTCCTCATGATCGCCCTGGCGGCGCTGATCGGCCCCTATGTGGTGCCGCACGATCCGCTGGCGAGCGATACGAGCGCGGCTCTCCAGCCACCGACATGGAAGCACTGGTTCGGCACCGATCAGCTGGGCCGCGACATCTTCAGCCGGGTCGTTACGGCGACACGGCTCGACTTCGTGATCGCGCTGTCGTCGGTCGCCCTGGTGTTCGTGATGGGCGGCTTCGCCGGCATCGCGGCGGGTTTCTACGGCGGCTGGACGGATCGCATCGTCAGCCGGCTCGCCGACACGATCATGGCGTTCCCGTTGTTCGTGCTGGCGATGGGCATCGTCGCCGCGCTCGGCAACACCGTGACGAACATCGTCATCGCGACGGCGATCGTCAATTTTCCGCTCTATGCCCGTGTCGCCCGGGCGGAGGCGAACGTGCGGCGGGACGCCGGCTACGTACAGGCTGCGCGCCTGTCGGGCAACAGCGACGCGCGCATTCTCCTGACGCAGATCCTGCCGAACATCATGCCCATCATGATGGTGCAGATCTCGCTGACCATGGGCTATGCGATCCTCAATGCAGCGGGTCTGTCGTTCATCGGCCTGGGGGTGAAACCGCCGACGCCGGAGTGGGGCATCATGGTTGCGGAGGGAGCGACGAACATCATCTCCGGCGAATGGTGGATCGCGCTCTTCCCCGGCGCAGCGCTGATGATCGCCGTCTTCTGCTTCAACCTTCTGGGCGACGGACTGCGCGATCTCGTCGACCCGCAGCGGCGCACATGAGTGGAGAGCACCTCGTGAACGAGCATGTTCGCCTGAGCAATCATCCGCCCGGCCTGCCGCTTCTGGCCGTGAAGAACCTGACGGTCGAATTCCAGACGCGACGCGGCGTCGTACAGGCCGTGCGCAACGTCGACATCGAGGTGGCCAAGGGCGAGACGCTGGCCATCGTCGGCGAGTCGGGATCGGGCAAGTCGGTGACCTCGTACGCCGTCATGCGCATCCTCGACCGGGCCGGCCGCATTGCCGAAGGCTCGGTCGTCTTTTCCGGCATCGACATGCGCCAGGCCAGCGACGAGCAGATGCGCGACCTGCGCGGCCGCGAAATGTCGATGATCTTCCAGAACCCGCGCGCGGCACTCAATCCCATCAGGAAAGTCGGACACCAGATCGAGGATGTACTGCGCCAGCATGCCCTCGCCGGGTCCGACGACATCAAGGCGAAGGCGATCGACATTCTCGAGCAGGTGCGCATCGCCCGGCCGGCCGAGCGCTATCACGCCTATCCCTTCGAGCTGTCCGGCGGCATGTGCCAGCGCGTCGTCATCGCGCTGGCGCTGGCTTGTCGGCCACAGCTCCTGATCGCCGACGAACCGACGACGGGGCTCGACGTTACGACGCAGAAGACGGTCATGGATCTCGTCACGGAGCTGACGCGGCAGCGGGGCATGTCGACGATCCTGATCACCCACGATCTCGATCTGGCTGCCACGTATTGCGACCGCGTCGTCGTCATGGAGAAAGGGCAGGTCGTGGAGACGGCCACGGCGGCACGGATCTTCAAGGCTCCCCAGCACCCCTACACGCGCAGGCTTTTGCGCGCCACGCCGAAGCCGGGCGGGACGTTGCGCGGCCTGTTGCCCGAGGACGAAGCGACCGGTGCCCGACACGCGGCGCGGGCCAGCGAGGACAAGGCCCCCGGCGACGCGGAAAGCGCTCCGCCCCTGTTGGCCGTCGAAGCGCTGGTGAAGGAGTATCCGCGTGCCGGCGTGTCCGGCCATGGCCTCCTCGGCTTTCTCAAGCGCGAGAAAAAGGCCGACGCCGACGCCAGCGTGTTCCGTGCCGTGGACGGCATCAGCTTCACCGTGGGGCGTGGCGAGAGCGTGGGGCTCGTCGGGGAATCAGGCTGCGGCAAGTCCACGACCTCGAGCATGGTCATGCGGCTCATCGATCATAGCGCCGGCAAGATCGTCTTCGACGGTGAGGATATCGGCGCCATACCGGCAAAGAGCTTCGCGCGGTTGCCACTGCGGCGGCGCATCCAGATGGTGTTCCAGGATCCCACCGACAGTCTCAATCCGCGCTACACGGCAGCCCGCGCCATCGCCGACCCGATCCTGCGCCTGGGAGCAATCAAAGGGCGCGCGGCAATTCGCGCCCGCTGCGAGGAACTGGCGGGTCTCGTGGGATTGCCGACGGCGCTCCTCGACCGGTTTCCGCATCAGCTCTCGGGCGGGCAGAAGGCGCGCGTGGGCATCGCGCGTGCCATCGCGCTCGAACCGGAACTGGTGATCCTCGACGAGCCGACGGCGGCGCTCGACGTCTCCGTGCAAGCAGTCGTGCTCAACCTGCTGCACGACCTGAAGGAGCAGTTCGCCATGAGCTACCTGTTCGTCTCGCACGACCTCAATGTGGTGCGGCTGCTCTGCGACCGCGTCATCGTCATGCAGGCCGGCCGCATCGTCGAAGAAGGGCCGACGCAGAGCGTGCTCTATGCGCCGCAGGCCGCATACACCCGTCAATTGCTCGCCGCCATTCCCCGTCCCCAGCTCTGAGAGGCGCATGCATGGACCCCTCGCAGGACACGCTCGATGCGCTGATCGCGGCCAACGCGGCGCTACTCGGCCTCGTCCTCGCGCCTGAGTGGCGTGCCACGGTGCGACAGAGCCTGGCCGTCTCCTTCAGGCTTGCGGCACTCGTCGAAGACATCGACCTGCCTGACGAGGCAGAGCCGGCGCCCGTGTTCGAGGCTTGATCGATGTCGTCTGCATCTCAAGGACTACAGACCTGGGCAACGGCGGGGGCGATCGCCGCCGGCGTCGCATCGGGGACACACAGCGCGGAGCGCGTGGTGGCGGGTGCACTGGAGCGCATCGCGACGCTGAACCCGACGCTCAATGCGGTCACCGCCGTGACCCGGGACCGCGCGCTCGCCAAGGCGAGGGCGATCGATGCCGACGGCAGGAATGGCCGGGTCGCAGGGCCCCTGGCAGGCGTACCGTTCGCGGTGAAGAACTTGTTCGACGTGGCCGGTCTCACCACCGTTGCCGGCTCCAGGATCAACCGCAATTATCCCCCGGCATCGGCCGATGCGACGCTGATCGCGCGCCTGGAGGCGCAAGGTGGCGTGCTCGTCGGCGCGCTCAACATGGGCGAGTACGCCTACGACTTCACGGGCGAGAATGCGCATGACGGCGCCTCCCGCAATCCGCACGACTTGGACCGAATGACGGGCGGCTCGTCGGGGGGATCGGGCGGCGCGGTGGCCGGCGGGCTCGTGCCGATCGCGCTCGGCTCGGACACCAACGGCTCGATCCGGGTGCCCGCTTCCCTGTGCGGGATCTTCGGGCTGAAGCCCACCTATGGACGTCTGTCGCGGGCGGGTACGTTTCCCTTCGTGTCGAGCCTCGACCATCTGGGGCCGCTCGCGCGGTGCGTGGCGGATCTGGCGCTCAGCTACGACGCGATGCAGGGACCCGATCCGGCCGATCCCGTCTGCACGACACGCCAAGCCGAGCCCACGGCACACGCGATCGCGCGCGGCATCGAGGGCGTGCGGCTGGCCGTTGCCGGCGACTACTTCCGCAGGGGTGCGCATCGCGAAAGCCTGGAGGCCGTTGAGCGCGTGGCGCGCGCCCTCGGCGTGACGCGCGAGGTGGTCCTGCCCAAGGCCGCCAATGCTCGCGCGGCGGCCTACATCATCACCGCGACGGAAGCCGCAGCGCTGCATCTCGACCGCATTCGGCGCGTTCCTGGCGATTTCGACCCGGACGTGCGCGACCGCCTGATCGCGGGCACCATGATCCCCGCCACCTTCGTCGCCAAGGCCCAGAAACTGCGCCGCTGGTACAGGACGGCGATCCTGGAGCTGTTCAGGGACGTCGACGTGATCATCGCTCCGGCAACGCCCTGCAGCGCGCCGACGCTCGGGCAGAAGACCATCGTCCTCGACGGCGAGGAACTGCCCTTGCGTCCCAACCTCGGCATTTTCACGCAGCCGATCTCATTCATCGGATTGCCTGTCGTGGCCGTACCAATCCCCGTCGAGCCGTTGCCCGTCGCCGTGCAGGTGATCGCCGCGCCGTGGCGCGAGGACATCGCATTGCGCGTCGCCTACGTGCTCGAGAGCATGGGTGTCGCCGTGGCGCCAAGGCCCAACCTCTCGTATCCCGACCTCTAGGAGAGAAGATGGAGATCGACCTACCCGACGTCCTGGCAGAGGTGCGCGCCGCATTCGAGCGCTACGAGACAGCCCTCGTGACCAACGACGTGGCGACGCTCTGTGAGCTGTTTGCCGACGATCCGCGCACGATCCGCTACGGCATTGGCGAGAACCTGCATGGCTATGCGCAGATCAGTGCGTTCCGCGCTGCGCGGTCGTCGCTCAATCTCATGCGCACGCGATCGCACACGTCGATCACCACCTATGGCCGCGACTTCGCGACGGCATCCACCTTGTTCAAACGCGACAGCGCGCCGGGAAAGATCGGCCGGCAGATGCAGACGTGGGTGCGGCACTCCCAGGGGTGGCGCGTCGTGGCCGCGCACGTGAGCATGATCGACGATCCGGAAGCAAAATCGTGAAAGGCAGCGCCGCAACCATGCAAAACCGAGAAATACCCTTCGACATTCTTGGCCTGAAGGCCGCCTACGCCAGAGGACTGGCGCCGGTCGACGTGATCGCGCGCGTCTACGACAGGATCGCGCGGGTGGCGGACCCCGGCATCTTCATCACGCTCGCCGACAGGAACAAGGTTCTCGACGCGGCGCGAGCGCTCGTACCGCAGGATCGGGAGAGGCTGCCGTTGTGGGGCATACCGTTCGCGGTCAAGGACAACATCGACGTTGCCGGACTGCCGACGACATGCGCGGCGCCGGCGTTTGCCCGTATTCCCCAGCGCAATGCCACGTCCGTCCAGCGGCTGGTGGAGGCGGGTGCTCTGGTGATCGGCAAGACGAACCTCGACCAGTTCGCGACCGGGCTGGTGGGCGTTCGCACGCCCCACCCCATTCCCCGCAACGCCTTCAGTGCCGATGTCGTACCGGGAGGTTCGAGTTCGGGCTCGGCGGTCGCCGTCGCGCACGGCATCGTGCCCTTCGCCCTTGGAACGGATACGGCAGGTTCGGGCCGCGTTCCTGCCGGGCTCAACAACGTCGTGGGCCTGAAGCCGTCGGTCGGCGTGGTGTCGTCCATCGGCATGCAGCCGGCCTGCCGGACGCTCGATTGCGTTTCCGTTTTCGCGACCACGGTGGACGATGCCTGGCTCGTCTATCGCCTGATGGCCGGCGCGGACGCGGCAGATCCCTTCTCGCGCCCCTTGAAGCTCGCAGATATCGTGTCGCCCGCATCGAAGCCCAGGCTCGGCATTCCATGTCCGAAAGACCTCCTGTTCTTTGGTGACGCGGCCGCAAGCGATGCCTGGCTGGCGAGCGTCGCGATCGCGCGTGGGCTGGGTGCGGATCTCGTGGAGGTCGATCTCGCCCCCTTCTTCGAGGCCGCCCGGCTGCTCTATGACGGTCCCTGGATCGCGGAACGCTATGCGGCGCTGCAGAGCGAACTGGAGACGCGCGCCGCCGACATCCTGCCCGTGACGCGCGCGGTGATCGACAAGGCCAGGGCGTTCTCTGCCGCCGACGCCTTCAACGGCATCTACAGGCTGGCAAGCCTCAAGCAGATCAGCGAGAAAGTGCTGGCCTCGCTCGACGCACTCATGGTGCCGACAGCCCCCATGGCGCCGACACTGTCGCAGCTGGCGGACGATCCGATCGGGCCGAACGCCCGGCTGGGCACCTATACCAATTTCGTCAACCTCCTCGACCTCGCGGCGATCGCGGCGCCGGGTCCCCTGCGCACGGACGGTCTTCCCGCCGGCATCACCTTGATCGGCCAGCGCGGCAGCGACGCTGCTCTCGCGGGCATCGCGCGCACGTTCCATCACGCCACCGGGGCAACGCTTGGCGCCACCGGCCGGCCATTACCACCGGCCCCAGCGTTCGCATCGCGCCCTGCTTCGGCCGGACTGGTCGAGATCGCAGTGGTGGGGGCGCACCTGTCCGGCATGGCGCTCAATCGCGAGTTGCGGGAACTCGGCGGTGTGTTCGTGCGCGCGGTGGACACCGAGGCGTCCTACAAGCTCTATGCGCTGCCGGGTGGACCGCCCAAGCGGCCGGGCCTGGTCCGGGTCGCGGCGGGAACTGGTCACAAGATCGCGACCGAAGTCTGGGCGCTGACAGCGGACGCTTTCGGCCGCTTCGTTTCCGCAATTCCGGCGCCGCTCGGCATCGGCACCGTGCTGCTGGACGATGGCACCACGCCGAAAGGCTTCCTGTGCGAGGGCGAGGCAATCGGGGCTGCGGAACACATCTCGTCGTATGGCGGCTGGCGCGCCTTCATGGCGACGCAACGGTGATCGCGGAGGCGCTGCACCTCGCCACGACACTGCCGCAGCGACATGCGTTGCTCTGCGCGCCTCGGGGCGATCAGGCCTTGCCTCCCGATCGCCTGGGCTTGCGCCCCTTCAAGAAAAGTTCGAAGGCCGTCAGCGTCGTTTCGGAGACATGATGCTCGATGCCTTCCGCATCGATCTCGGCCGCCTCGTGCGGGACGCCGACGGCCACCAGAAGATCGACGACGACGCGATGCCTGGCGCGCACACGCTGCGCCATTGCCGTTCCCGCCTCGGTCAGGAAGACGCCGCGATAGGGGCGCGAACTGGCGAGCCCTTCACGCTTGAGCCGCGCGACGGCCTTGGCGGCGGTCGGATGGGCAACCCCCAGGCGGCGGGCGATGTCGATCAGCCGCGCTTCGCCATGCTCGCGGATCAGGTCGTCGATCAGCTCGGTATAGTCTTCCAGCAGGGCCTTGGACTGGGCGCTCCTGGCCTGCGAGAAGCGCTCGACCTCGGCGGGGGCATCGCTTTCCGGTTCGTTCTTGTCCGACATCCGTTCCGCCTCGCCTCGGTCCTGGAGATCTCACTTCATCCGCGCACCGCCGAATCGACGTCGCTCCCGTTCATAACGCCATGACTGTAGCCAAAGCTACACAATAGGCTTTCCTGGATCACATTGACCGTCTCGGAATATATATCGTTACTTTAGTGTCTGCTATTGCAATTGTAGCCAAGGCTTCATAATTTCAGCCGGTTCGTCCAACAGGAGATCCAGCGTGACAAGTAATTCGGCTGAAGGGTCATTGACGGCGCGCACGCGCCATGGGGCCTCCGAGGCGCTGGCGGGCACGCGGAGCGGTCCCAGAACCGCGCTGCTTTTCGCCGGTCCCGCGATCATCGCCTCAATCGCGTACATGGATCCCGGCAACTACGCGACGAACATCCAGGCCGGCGCGGGCTATGGCTACAGCCTGCTCTGGGTGGTGCTGATGGCCAACCTGATCGCGATGCTGTTCCAGGCCCTCTCCGCAAAACTCGGCATCGTCACGGGCAGCAACCTCGCCGAGCTGTGCCGCGACAATTATTCCAAACCCGTCGTATGGGGGATGTGGGTCGTCAGCGAAATCGCGGCGATGGCGACGGATCTGGCGGAGTTCCTCGGCGGCGCCATCGGCCTGTCCCTGCTGTTCGACATGCCGCTGCTGGCGGGCATGGGTGTTACCGCGATCGTGACCTATGGCATCCTCGTCATGGATGCGCGCGGTTTCCGGCCGATGGAACTGGTCATCACCGGATTCGTCGCCCTGATCGGCCTGTGCTACCTCGTCGAAGTATTCATCGCGTCGCTGGCGTGGGGCGAGATCGCCAAGGGCCTGGTGACGCCGCGCATCGCGGACTCCAATGCGCTCACCATCGCGGTCGGCGTCATCGGCGCCACGGTCATGCCGCACGCGATCTACCTCCACTCGGCCCTGACACAGGGCCGCATCAGCGTGCGCAACGAGGCCGAACGCCGCCGCCTGCTGAAATTCTCCAACATCGAGGTGATGCTGGCGCTGGCCGTGGCCGGGCTCATCAACATGGCGATGGTGATCATGGCCGCCAACGCCTTCCATGCCGGACACAAGGACGTCGCGGAGCTGGAGACCGCCTATCGCCTGCTCACGCCCCTGCTCGGCGGCGCGGCAGCCTCGGCATTCCTCATTTCGCTGATCGCGTCGGGCGTCTCGAGTTCGGTGGTAGGCACGATGGCCGGCCAGGTGATCATGCAGGGCTTCGTCAACTTCCGCATTCCCATCTGGCTGCGGCGCCTCATCACGATGGCGCCTGCGTTCATCGTCGTGGCCATCGGCGTGAACGCGACGCAGGCGCTGGTCTTGAGCCAGGTCGTCCTCAGCCTCGCCCTGCCCCTGCCAATGATCGCGACCGTCTACTTCACCAGCCGTCGCGACATCATGGGCGAGTACGTGAACAGCCGGCCGATACGCTGGCTTGCGATCATGGGAGCGTTCATCGTCTTGTCGCTGAACATCGTGCTGCTGCTGCAGACGGCCGGCGTTTCAATCCTGTGAGGGGCACCATGCACGGGCATGTCATCGTCACGGGGGCAGCACGCGGCATCGGCGCGGCGGTCACACGACACCTGGCCGGCGAAGGCTGGCGGGTAAGCGCGATCGATGCCGATGCCCATGGCCTCGAAGCCTACGACGGCGTCGCCGGTGTCCATCGTGTGACGGCGGATGTGGGCGACGAGGCGGCGTTGATTGCGGCAATGGCCGCATGCCGGCGGCAACACGGACCGGTCGCCGCGCTCGTTCCCGTGGCCGGCATCAACGCCAACGGGCCGCTTGCCAAGACCAGCCTCGCAGCCTGGAACCGCGTGCTCGCCGTCAACCTCACCGCGACGATGCTGATGGCGCGGGACGCCGAGGCGGATCTGAGAGCCAATCGCGGCGCCATCGTCACGATCGCCTCGACGCGGGCGCACATGTCGGAGGCCGACACGCTCGCCTATTCCGCGAGCAAGGGCGGCCTCGTGGCGCTGACGCATGCACTCGCCATGACGCTGGCGCCCGATGTGCGCGTCAACTGCGTCTCGCCGGGCTGGATCGACACCGGCAAATGGGGCCCTCTGAAGCCTGGCGACCACGCCCAGCATCCGGCCGGGCGCGTGGGCGTGCCCGACGACATCGCCGGCGCGGTTTCGTATCTGCTTTCGGAAAAGGCAGGCTTCATCACGGGCGCCGAACTCACGGTCGACGGCGGCATGACGCGCAAGATGATCTACACGTGAGCCGCGATCGACCGTAAGGCCCCGTTCCGTTGCCGGCCGTGCCGGCGGGATATCCGCAAAACACCCGAACGAGGGTGCTTTTGAAAAATTGTGCGCCGCGCGTACTGACCGTGGCGCAAAACTGCTTTAACATCGATGCATTCATACGAAGCGCCTCACGACATTTGGCGTCCAAGGAGTTCGATAGCGGGAGGGAAATTGCGATGGCGTTCTGGTCGCGTAAAGGGCCGCCGGGTGATTCCGGCGATGGATCACCACATGAGCCGCGCGCTGCGGTATCGGGGCAAACCGCCAGCGAACCACGGGCCGCGGCGCCGCCGCGACAGCCAGCCGCCGATCCGCCGCCGGCCGCAGTACAAGCTCCCGGTCCCCAAGTTGCCGCGCCGGCAGCGACCGCTCCATCGCAACAGGCAATGCCAGCAGCGACCGCTTCATCTGCTCCCGCGCCAGAGCCCGCACCGGCTGCAACGCCCGTCAGGTCGAACCGCACGGAAGCGGAGGCGCTCGGCAAGGTGATGGCCATTCTGCTGCGCTCGCCACAGCATCGCAATTTCACGCTCGGCGACGTGGACAGTCGCATCGTGCCGGCATTGCAGCGCGGGCAGTTCGCCATCGCGGAGGCAAACCCTGCGGCCAATCCGGCCGGTGGCGGGAACACGGCGATGCCGGTCGGGCTGGTGCTCTGGGCCGAAGTCTCGCAGGCCGTCTCGGAGCGGCTGGCTGCCACGCCGGAGAAGCCGATCGTGCTGGCTGCCGACGAGTGGCGGTCCGGCGACAACGTCTGGATCGTGGAAGCCGCCGGCAGCCGCGAGGTCATCGCGGCGCTGCTGGGGCGCCTGCAGTCGGCGAACTTCAAGGGTCGCGCACTGCACATGCGCGTGCGCAATCGCGAGGGCCGGGCCGCCATCGCCACGTTCAACACGCCACCGCAGACGCCGCCCCCCGCGACAGGCACGCCTCCCAGCGACACGCTGACCTGATCAGCGAGCACGGTCGCGGCGCGACAGCCTCATGGCGGACCCCCTGTACCAGGAGGGGCGCCGCCTGGTGTCGCGCCTGGTTGCGCGGGCAGGTGCCTTGTCGCATGATGCGACACAATAACGAGGCATCCGCCGCGACAAGCAGCAATCGAGGACACGCGCCGATGACGACGTCTGGTACGCCACCGTTTGCATTCGACGATCTGACGGTGGGGCAAAGCGCATCCTACGAGCGCACCGTCACGGAGGGCGACATCGCTACCTTCGCCGAGGTCACGGGCGACAAGAACCCCGTGCACCTCGATGCCGACTATGCCTCCAAGACCATGTTCAAGGAGCGCATCGCGCACGGCATGCTGACGGCCGGCTACATCTCCGCCGTGTTCGGCACCCAGTTGCCGGGCCCGGGCGCCATCTACATTTCGCAGACGCTCAACTTCAAGGCGCCGGTGCGCATCGGCGACAGCGTCACGACCACAGTGACGGTGGCCGAACTCATCCCGGCCAAGAAGCGCGCGCGGTTCACGTGCGTGAGCAGCGTCAACGGCCGCGCCGTGCTGGAAGGCGAGGCGACCCTGATGGTTCCCGGCCGGAAGTAGAGGCTCCCTTCCAACGGCTGAATTTCCAGATATACGTGGGCCCGCGCCCGGTCCGGCGCGCCTCGTCGAAGCCTGAAACCTATAACGCGAACACGTCCCATGCATGTCTTCCACGGTTTCCAGCACGTGCCCGGCGAGCTGCGCGGGGCAGCGCTGGCCATTGGTAACTTCGACGGAGTGCATCGGGGCCATCAGGCGCTGATCGCCCGCGCGAAGGACCGTGCCCAGGCGCACAGCCGGCAGGGCCGGACGCGGCTCGCCGGCGTCATCGTGTTCGAGCCGCATCCGCGCGAGCACTTCCATCCGGACCGGCCGCACTTCCGCCTGACCTCGCTGGAACAGAAGATCGCGCTGTTCGAGCAGTACGGCCTGGACCTCGTGGTGGTGCTGCCCTTCGACGCCGCGCTGGCCGAGATGACGGCGGAGGCCTTCATCGAGCAGGTTCTGGTCACGGGACTTGGCGTGCGCCACGTGGTGATCGGCTACGATTTCTTCTTCGGGCACGGCCGAGGCGGCAGCGCGCAACTGATGCAGAAGGCTGGCGCCGACATGGGCTTCGGCGTGAGCGTCATCGCGCCCGTGGCGGAGGGCGGCGAGGTCGTATCGTCGAGCGCCATCCGCGCGGAGATCGCGCAGGGCGACGTGAAGGGCGCGGCGGAAATGCTCGGGCACTTCTGGACCGTCACGAGCGAGGTCGTGGGCGGTTTCAAGAAGGGCACGGGGATGGGTTACCCGACCGCCAACATGCAAATGCGCGCGGGCACGACGCTGGCGCACGGCATCTACGCGACCTTCGTGACGGTCGACGGCACACGCTACGAGGGTGCCGCCTATCACGGCACACGGCCGACGCTCGACAACGGCCCGCCGGTGCTGGAGGTCTTCCTGATCGACTTCCATGGCGATCTCTACGGCCACAAGATCGAGATCGCGTTCGTGGACTTCATTCGCGGCGACAAGCGCTTCGACAGCCTCGAGGCGCTCATCGTGCAGATCGGCGAAGACTGCAAGCAGGCCCGCCGGATCCTCGCGAAGCTGCCGAAAGCGTGACGGGCGGCAGCGCGCGGGGACTGCTCGGGCTAGTGTAGCGCATCTGACGTTTGGTACCCACTTTCAGCTGGGACCGTAACCAAACGTCAGATGCAAAAGCTACACTAGAATCATATAGTTGCTAGTGTTCCTTCTGGCTCCGACACTTGGTCCAGAGGCCGATGCACGGGGAACCAAGTGTCGGAGCCGGAACACTAGCCGATCATGGTTGGCCCCATGCAATCCCCAACGGGACGGATCGACCACTGAACGACGTTTCGAATTAATTTTGAACCGCGATCAATCTCCACACCCTGACGATACCGTGACCGGCCGGGCGGCTGCCGGCGGGCCCTTTCCGGCCTCGATCCGCGGCCGTTGCGAGCGGGCATCCACCTACTTCCCTGTTGAATTGGCCGGGGCGCGCTCTTAAAAGCCCAATTCATGCACCTATCGCACCAAATACGATCCGGGCGAATTCGGTAGCCGGTGCCGCCTTGGCGCCGGCTCGAAGCTCTGCACGACCCGCCGCAGCCGCGGCCTACCCACACACGAATTGCGATTTGTCCGCCATGAACGACAAGACACCGGCCGGCCGCGACTGGGGCCAGACCCTGTTCCTGCCGAAGACCGATTTCCCCATGCGCGCCGGCCTGCCCCAGATGGAGCCCAAGCTCATCGAGCGCTGGCAGCGCATCGACCTCTATTCCAAGCTTCGCGCAGAGGCCAAGGGCCGCGCCCGGTTCACGCTGCACGACGGCCCGCCCTACGCCAACGGCAACATTCACATCGGGCATGCGCTGAACAAGATCCTGAAGGATCTCGTCACGCGCAGCCAGCAGATGCTGGGCTTCGACTCGAACTACGTGCCGGGCTGGGACTGCCACGGCCTCCCGATCGAATGGAAGATCGAGGAGGAGTACATGGCCAAGGGCAAGGCGAAACCGAACCTCAAGGACCCCGCGGCGATGAAGGCGTTCCGCGCGGAGTGCCGCGCCTTCGCCGAGCATTGGATGGGTGTGCAGTCGGCGGAGTTCCAGCGGCTCGGCGTGGAGGGCGACTGGAAGCATCCCTACACGACCATGACCTATCCGGCCGAGGCGCAGATCGCGCGCGAACTGATGAAGTTCGCCGCGCCCGGCCGCGAGCTGCTCTATCGCGGCTCGAAGCCCGTGATGTGGTCGGTCGTCGAGAAAACCGCCCTGGCCGAGGCCGAGGTCGAGTACCAGGACTACCAGTCCGACATGGTCTGGGTGAAGTTTCCGATTGTTGACACGATGGGGGTCGGGACTGCTGCGGACCAAGGTGAAGCGCGCGCGAATGCGCTGATGGATGCGTCTGTCGTCATCTGGACGACGACGCCTTGGACGATCCCTGGCAATCGGGCCATCTGCTTCAATTCCAAGCTCGCGTACGGCCTCTACGAGGTGACAAGGGCGCCCGCGGACAACTGGGCGAAGGTCGGAGAAAAATACATCCTGGCCGACAAGCTCGCCGCCGAGGTCATGAAGGCCGGCAAGGTCGAGAGCTACGAGCGACTTGCGGCCGTGTCGGCGCAAGAAGTCGCCTTCACGAAATGCGCTCACCCCCTGCGCAATGCCGGCCTGGGCGGCTACCAGTTTCCCGTCCCCCTCCTCGACGGCGACCACGTGACGGACGACGCCGGCACGGGCTTCGTGCACACGGCTCCCGGCCATGGCCGCGAGGACTTCGACATCTGGATGTCCTCGACGCGCAAGTTGCAGGGCATGGGCATCTCGCCCGAGATCCCCTACACGGTCGACGAGAACGGCGCCTTCACCAAGGACGCGCCGGGCTTCGAAGGCGAGCGCGTCATCACCGACAAGGGCGAGAAGGGCCGCGCCAACGACGCCGTCATCAAGGCGCTGGCTGGGGCCGGCATGATGGTCGCGCGCGGACGCCTCAAGCACCAGTATCCGCATTCCTGGCGCTCCAAGAAGCCGGTGATCTTCCGCAACACGCCGCAGTGGTTCATCCACATGGACAAGGCGGCGCAGTCACTCGGCGGCAAGACGCTACGCGAGGTGTCGCTGCAGTCCATCCGCGACACCGAATGGGTGCCGGCGTCGGGCGAAAACCGCATCACCGGCATGATCGAAGCCAAGCCCGACTGGGTGATCTCGCGCCAGCGCGCCTGGGGCGTGCCGATCACCGTGTTCGTGCGGAAGGGCACCAACGAGGTACTGGTGGACGACAAGGTCAACCAGCGCATCTACGACGCCATGTACGCGGAGGGGGCCGACGCCTGGTTCTCCGACACGGACGGCGCGCGCTTCCTGAAGCCCGATCACGATCCGGCCCAGTTCGAGAAGGTCAACGACGTTCTCGACGTGTGGTTCGATTCCGGCTCCACGCATACTTACGTGCTGGAAGACGCCGTGCACTTCCCGGGGCTCGCCGGGTTCAAGCGCATCGTCGACGGGGGACGCGACCGGGTCATGTACCTGGAAGGCTCCGACCAGCACCGCGGCTGGTTCCATTCCTCGCTGATCGAAAGCTCCGGCACGCGCGGGCGCGCGCCCTACGACGTGGTGCTGACGCACGGCTTCTGCCTCGACGAGAAGGGGCAGAAGATGTCGAAATCGGTCGGCAACGTGACGGCGCCGCAGGACGTCATCGCGAAGTCGGGCGCGGACATTCTGCGGCTGTGGGTCGCCTCGTCGGACTATTCGGACGACCTGCGCATCGGCCCCGAGATCCTCAAGACGTTCTCGGACAACTACCGCAAGATCCGCAACACGCTGCGCTGGATGCTGGGAACGCTGGCGCACTATGCTCCTCTTGCGCCTTCGGATGCCCACTCTTCAGTGGCGCCTTCGGGTGCCCACATGGCACCCGGCGCAGCATCCGGCGCGGTTCAAGCGAAGGACATGCCCGAGCTGGAGCGCCTGATGCTGCACCGGCTCGCCGAGCTCGACGGCATCGTGCGCAAGGCTTACGCGGAATACGACTACAAGCGGGTGGTGGCGCAGCTCTCGCAGTTCATGAATACCGAGCTGTCGGCGTTCTACTTCGACATCCGCAAGGACGCGCTCTATTGCGAGGCGCCATCCTCGGCCAAGCGGCTTGCCGCGCTGACCTGCGTCGAGCACATCTTCCGGCACGTCACGATCTGGCTGGCGCCGATCCTGTCGTTCACGGCGGAGGAAGCGTGGCTGGCACGGTACGGCAACGACGACACGCGGTCGGTGCACCTGGAAGTGTTCCCCACGATCCCGCAGGACTGGCGGGCGGAGGGCGAACTCGTCGACAACTGGGAGGTCTACCGCGACGTTCGCCGCGTCGTCACGGGAGCACTCGAGATCGAGCGGGCCGCGAAGCGGATCGGCTCGAGCCTCGAGGCGGCACCCGTCATCTACGTCGCCAATCTCGCCATGCTGAAATCGTTCGAGACCGCCTCGATCGACTTCGCGGAACTTTGCATCACGTCGGCCGCCACCCTTGCAGCAGGCGATGGTCCGGCTGACGCCTTCCGCTTGCCCGACGTTGCCGGCATCGCCGTGGTGCCCAAGCCTGCCGAGGGCACCCGGTGTGCGCGCTCCTGGCGGTTCACGACCGACGTCGGATCGGACCCCGCCTATCCCGAGCTGTCGGCGCGCGATGCGGCGGCGATGCGGGAGATCGACGGACGCAAGGCTTGAGCGAGGCACCTCTTGAGCGAAAATGAACGCGGCAGCTGGGTCTGGGGGCCTTACTCGCGCCTGTGCGCCCTGGTCGTGATCGCGACCTTCGTGCTCGACCAGTCGCACAAGGCGTGGATGGTCGGCGTCTATCGCATCAAGGAGCGTGGGCGGGTCGAGATCCTGCCCTTCCTCGACTACGTGTTCGTGCTCAACAAGGGGATCAGCTACGGCCTGTTGACCTCCAACGGGCAGTGGCTGCTGGCAGGGTTCGCCGTGCTGACGGCGATTGCGCTGTGGGCATGGGTTGCACGCTCGGGTGGTAATGCGCTGCTGGCGGCCAGCCTGGGACTCATTATCGGCGGTGCGCTCGGCAACGCCCTCGACCGCGTCATACACGGTGGCGTCGTCGATTATGTCTCACTGCATGCCTTCGGGTTCTACTGGTACATTTTCAACATCGCAGATGTTGCGATCGTTGCGGGGGTATTGGGCCTCTTGTATGAGTCGTGGATGCCGAGTCGTAGCGGCCGGCAGTAACGTGTGGCGTCGTGGCCGGGCGGTTTGCACCGTGATCTGGCCATGCGGGCACGGAACCGCCGCAATTTCAGGCGAGACGACAAGGCGTATGTGTCGCGTAGCACGCGCGCAGCAGGACAGGCAGGACGAGCATGAACCCCAAAGCCATCCGTCGCTCATGTGTAGTGCTGACGCTGGCGATCGGCAGCAGCCTGCTTTCAGGTTGCAGCGCGGGAGAAGGCGTGGAGCTCAACGGCAAGATCTTCGATGCGCTCGGCGTTTCGGGCAACGTGCTCGGCAAGAAGGTGGAGCCGAAGACGGAAGCGCGTGCGCCGCTCGTCATCCCCCCCGACACGACCCGGCTGCCCGCCCCCGACGGCGCGCCGGTCACGACGGCCGCGCTTCCCGACCAGCAGTCGTGGCCGAACGATCCCGACAAGGCCCGCGCGCAGCAGGCCGCCGCCAAGAAACAGGCGCAGGCCGAGTATTGCCGCGACGGCAACTGGAAGGACCGCGCCAAAGGCGACGAGATGGCCGACAACGGCTGCAACCAGGGCTCGCTGTTCGGTGTCATGGGCAAGACGCTGTTCGGCAACAGCGATTGATCCAGCTTCGATCCGGGGCCGCCTGCATGGCCCGGCCATGCCCTGCGAAACGACCTTACGTCGTTGTCATTTGACTTTTGCGCCGCAGCAACCGACATGTTTCGATGATCAGGGCGCAGAAATCTGCGTCGCGTGTCCCGACCGCAACGTCCGTCTCATGCCTCTGCGGGTTTTGAACGGACTTTTCGGTCAAAGGGACACTCGCAAAAACATTGGCTTCGTTTGGCGTGATGATTGGAAGTCCGCTCGACGCGCCAGCGGCAGACATGGAGCGGACGTCCAATCCGCCAAACTAGCGCACTATCCCGTGCGCGCCGACACGAGGGCTCATGAGCGCGGCTGCAAGATTGGTTGCATGGCTTACCGGCCAACTCGCCACGCCCGAACCTCCCTCAGCAATACGTAGCAGGAGCCGTTCCAGATGATCGACCGGGCCTACCGCGTCTTCTCCCTCAGCCTCATAGCGATCGCCATGCTCACAGCAACTACCTTCGCCCGCCATGCCGAGGCTGCAACCCGCGCTTCGGAAGCCACACTCCCGAACGGCATGCGCATCGTGGTCATTCCCGACCATCGCGCCCCCGTGGTCACGCACATGGTGTGGTACCGCACCGGCGCCGCCGACGAGCCGCCGGGCGTGTCGGGGATCGCGCACTTCCTCGAGCACCTGATGTTCAAGTCGACGGACACGATCCCGAACGGCGAATTCTCCAAGATCGTCTCGCGGCTGGGAGGCCAGGACAACGCCTTCACGGCGCAGGACCTCACCGCCTACTTCCAGCGCGTCGCCAAGGACCGCCTGCCCAAGGTGATGGCGCTGGAGGCGGACCGCATGGTTCACCTGCGCCTCGAGGAGAAGGAAGTCCTGACCGAGCGCAACGTCATCCTGGAGGAGCGGCGCACGCGGGTGGAGAACAATCCCGCCGCCATCCTGGACGAGCAAATGAATGCGGCGCTGTTCATGTCGCACCCCTACGGCATTCCGGTGATCGGTTGGGAGCACGAGATCGCACGGCTGTCGCGCGAGGATGCGCTGGCCTTCTACAAGACGCACTACGCGCCCAACAACGCCATTCTCGTCGTCTCGGGCGACGTTACGCTCGACGAAGTGCGCAAGCTCGCCGAGGCGACCTACGGCAAGATCCCCGCGAACCCGGCCGTGGTGCCGCGCGCGCGGCCACAAGAGCCGCCGCACCGTGCCGCACGCCGCCTGGAACTCAAGGATCCGCGCGCCGGCAAGGCCTCATGGCATCGCATGTACCTGGCGCCCAGCTACAAGACGGCCGCCCCGGGCGAAGCGGAGGCCCTCGACATCCTGATGAAAGTGACCGCGGACGGTGCGACGAGCCGGCTCTACAAGGCCCTCGTCGTCGAGCAGCGGATCGCGTCCAGCGCCCGCGGCTACTACAGCGGCAGCGGGCGGGACGACGGCAAGATCTCGATCGTGGTCGTGCCCGCCGACGGCGTGCCGATGGCAAAGGTGGAGGCAGCGGTCGATGCCGTGCTCGCCGACGTCCGCAAGAACGGCGTCACGGCGGCCGAGATCGAGCGCGCGAAGAAATCCTACATCGCCGAGTACGTCTATGAGGCCGACAGCCAGGCGACACTGGCGCGCCGATACGGCTGGGCCCTCACGGTCGGCCAGTCGGTGGCGGACATCGAGGCCTGGCCCGACCGGATCGCAAAGGTGACGCCGGAGGCCGTGCAGGCTGCCGCGCAGAAGAGCTTCGACATCCGTCGTTCGGTGACGGGCACCTTGTTGCCGGAGGCGCCTGACGCTCCGCCGCAGTCCGCGGCCAATCCAGCCAAGCCCAACCGCTCCTGACGCCGGGAGGAAAATCGATGAACGACCAATCGACATCGCGGGGCGGCGCGACCTTCCGCTCGCTGGGCCTGACGGTGGCCGGCATCGCCGCGGCGCTGATCGGCGTGGCGTTGCTGCGGCCCTCCGCCCCGCAGGCGCGTGACGCGGCCAAGCCGGCGCTGGCGGCCCCCCCCACGGGCCAGACCAAGGGTTCCAGCACCGCACCGAAGATGGCGGAGGCCAAGCCGGACGCGAAGACCGCACCCAAGACGGGGACCGGGCCTGCCGCCATTCCGACCACGGCCGAGCCTCGCGCCACCGTTTCCGCGCGTCGTGCAGCTCCAGAGCAAGTCAAACCGAGCATGAAGATTCAGCAAGTCACGAGCCCCGGCGGCATCAAGGCCTGGTTGGTCGAGGAGCACAGCGTTCCCCTGCTGGCCGTGCGGTTCTCCTTCGACGGCGGCAGCTCGCAAGATCCGGCCGGCAAGGAAGGCGTCGCGAACTTCCTCACCGCGATGATGGACGAAGGCGCGGGCGATCTCGATCACACAAAGTACCAGGAGCGCATGGAAGAACTGGCCATGCGCATGAGCTTCACGGACGACGCCGACGTCATGTACGGCAGCTTCGAGACGCTGACGGCGAACCGCGATGCGGCCGTCGACATGCTGCGCCTGGCGATCACGAAGCCGCGCTTCGACCAGGAGGCCGTGGAGCGCATTCGCAAGCAGCTTCTCAGCGGGCTCGCGTTCGCCGCCAAGAATCCCGACCGCGTCGTGCAGAGGGAATGGAGCGCGCTGGCATTCAAGGGCCACAGCTATGGCCGGCCCGCCAACGGCACGCCAGCCACCGTCGCCGCCATCACGCGAGACGATCTCGTCGCCTTCCGCCAGAAGAACTTCGCCCGCGACACGCTGCACGTGGGCGTCGTCGGCGACATCAGCGCCGCAGAGCTCGGCGTGCTGCTCGACCGCGTGTTCGGCGATCTGCCTGCCAAGGCCGACATCACGCCCGTGGGCGACGCGGCGCCCGATGCCAAGGACAAGCTCAAGATCATCGAGATGGACGTGCCCCAGTCGGTCGTGCGCTTCGGCATGAACGCCCTGCCCCGCAAGGACAAGGATTTCATGGCGG
This sequence comes from Hyphomicrobiaceae bacterium, assembly GCA_041397775.1. Taxonomy (GTDB): domain Bacteria; phylum Pseudomonadota; class Alphaproteobacteria; order Rhizobiales; family Hyphomicrobiaceae. The sequence goes on from JAWKWB010000012.1 coordinate 108,017, forward strand.
CCTACGTACTGAACCAGATCCTGGGCGGCGGCGGCTTCGCGTCGCGACTGATGGAGGAGGTGCGCGAGAAGCGCGGCCTCGCCTACTCCGTCTACAGCTACATCCAGCCGATGCGCCGGGCCTCGATCTTCGCGGGCGGCGTCGCCACCAAGAACGAGGCGGTCGCGCAATCGATCGACGTGATCAAGCAGGAGCTGACGCGCATGGCGGCCGACGGGCCGTCGCAAACGGAACTCGACAACGCCAAGAGCTATCTCACGGGCTCCTTCCCGCTGCAGCTCGACACCAACGCGAAGATCGCCAATCGTTTGCTCTGGATGCAGCTCGAGGACACGGGCATCGACTACATCGACACCCGCAATGCGCAGATCGACGCGGTAACGCTCGACGACGTGAAGCGGGTTGCAAAACGCCTGCTCAAGGTCGACGATCTCATCATCACGGTGGTGGGCAAGCCCAAGGGGCTGGCGCCGCGCGGTTGATCGCGACCGCTCGCGGCTGGACGATACGAAGGGTTGGGGCATGAGCACGCAGGACTCCGGATTGACGACCATCGCAGGCGAGGATGGCCGCGTGCTCTTGCGCCAGGATATTCGCGGATGCCTGGAGACCCGTATCGGGGCCTCCGGCCTTTCCGAGCAATCGCTCGATCACTGGCTGGGCCGCCTCGAAACGCCGCTGGCGGAACTGAAGGAAAGCTATCGCAACGGCGCGATGCCGCATCTGAGCATCGCCGCCGCGCGCGACGACATCGACGAAGCCGAAGCCGCCGTGGCGAAGCTGTGCGAGGGCGCCAGCACGGTCGTCTTCCTCGGTACGGGCGGCTCGAGCCTGGGCGGACAGACCATCGCCCAGCTCAACGGCTGGAACATTCCCGGCGGCGCGGATGCGGCCCAGCGCAGGCGGCCGCGCACGCGGTTCTACGACAATCTCGACGGGGCGACGTTGGCTGGCGCACTGGCCAGCCTCGACCTCGGCGCGACGCGGTTCGTCGTCATCTCGAAATCCGGCGGCACACCCGAAACGCTCGTGCAGATGGCGGCTGCCCTCGCTGCGATCCGCGAGGCCGGACTCGATGCGCGGATCCCGCATCTTTTCCTGGGCGTGTCCGATCCCTCGCCGGCCGACAAGCCGAATGCGCTGCGCCGCGCGTGCGGCCAGCTCGGCATTCCCGTGCTAGATCACCCCCGGGACATCGGCGGCCGGTTCTCGTGCCTGTCCGTCGTCGGGTTGCTGCCGGCGCTGGTGCGCGGCCTCGATGCGCGCGCCATCCGTGCCGGCGCCCAGCGGGCGGTCGATGCGCTCGCCAACGCGAACGGGCCGGACGCGCTGATGCCGGCGGTGGCTGCCGCCATCGTCATCGGCCTCGCCAACGAGGGTGAGATCGATATCAGTGTGATGATGCCCTATGCGGACCGCCTCGCGCGGTTCTCGCACTGGTACGTGCAGCTTTGGGCGGAAAGCCTGGGCAAGGACGGCGAAGGCACGACGCCGCTCGCCTGCCTGGGGCCGCTCGACCAGCACAGCCAGCTCCAGCTCTTCATGGATGGGCCGAAGACCCACTACCTCTCCGTCCTGCGCGTGAACGATGCGCCGAAGGGACCGAAGATCCCGAAGGATCTCGCCGATCTCGTCGGCGTACCGTTCATGGCCGAGCGGCAGGTGGGCGACCTCGTCGCCGCCCAGGCAAGCGCCATCCCCGAAGCCCTGGGGAAAGCCGGCCGTCCCGTGCGCACTCTCGACATCGACCGGCTTGACGAGGCGGCCATGGGCGCCTTGATGATGAACATGATGCTCGAGACGATTCTCGCCGCGCGCCTGCTGGAGGTGAATGCCTTCGATCAGCCGGCGGTGGAGCTGGCCAAGGTGCTCACGCGACAGAGATTGTCGTAGCCGACGATCTCGCGCCCCAGCCGCAAGCCGGCACGACGTCGCCCCGGGCACGCGCGCAAGACGCGCCATCCACAGGGAGCCGACGCTTGGCCGTTCGCCAACTTTCGCCTGAAACGATCAACCGCATCGCGGCCGGAGAGGTCATCGAGCGGCCGGCCAGCGTCGTCAAGGAGCTGGTCGAGAACGCCATAGACGCGGGCGCGCGCAACATCGAGATCGTCACGGCGGGCGGCGGCATCTCGCTCATCCGCGTGACCGACGACGGCTCGGGCATGAGCGGGGAGGATCTGCGTCTCAGCGTGGAGCGGCACGCGACCTCGAAGCTCGACGACGAGGATCTGCTCGACATCCGCACGCTGGGCTTTCGCGGCGAGGCACTGCCGTCGATCGGCTCCATCGCGCGCCTGTCCATCGCGACGCGGCACCGCGACATGGCATCCGGGCTGGAGATCGTCGTGGACTGCGGGCGGCGCAGCGACATCCGGCCCGTCGCCGTCAATGCGGGAACGAAGGTGGAGGTGCGCGACCTGTTCTCGGCGACGCCCGCGCGCCTTAAATTCATGCGCTCGGAGCGGGCGGAGAACCTGGCCATCGGCGAGACGGTGAAGCGGCTCGCCATGGCGCATCAGGACATCGCCTTCTCTTTGACGACGGGGGAGCGCGCGGGGCTCGTGCTGCCCGCCTCGCCCGAAGGCAGCGACGGCCTGCTGCGCCGCCTGGGGCGTATCATGGGGCGCGAATTCCTGACGGATGCGCTGGCGATCGACGGCGAGCGCGAGGGCATCGCGCTCACCGGCTTCATCGGCCTGCCCACGCTACATCGCCCCGATACGTCGCTGCAGCTCCTGTTCGTCAATGGGCGGCCGGTGAAGGACCGGCTTCTGCTGACGGCGGTGCGGGCGGCCTATGGCGATCTCGTGCCGCGCGGACGCAACCCGCTGGTGGCGCTGTTCATCGGGCTCGATCCGCATGCCGTCGACGTCAACGTGCACCCGACCAAGGCGGAGGTGCGCTTTCGCGATTCCGGCGCCATCCGCTCGCTCGTCATCGGCGCCATCCGGCATACGCTCGAGCAGGCCGGGCATCGGGCCAGCGTCATCGGCGGCGGGCGCATGGCGGAGAGTTTCGCCGCGCAGGGCGCGGCTGCGCCGACTGCGCCGCATGCGCCATCATGGAGCGGGGCGCCGCCCGCATCGGCCGGCTGGAGCCGCCCCGTGCAGCCGCCACGCGACTGGCAGGCTCCGCTCATGGGCTTTGCCGCGCCCAGCGCCAATACGGCGGCGTTCGTGGCCGAACCCGCGCAGGCGCCGCCTGTCGACTATCCGCTGGGAGCTGCGCGCGCGCAGCTGCACGAGACCTACATCCTCGCGGAGACGGCCAACTCGCTGATCCTGGTCGACCAGCATGCCGCGCACGAGCGCATCGTGTACGAGCACATGAAGCAGATGCTGGCCCAGGGCGGCGTCGAGCGGCAGGGGCTGCTCGTGCCCGAGGTGGTCGAAATGGAGCCCGACGAAGCGGCACTCCTCGTCGATCATGCAGAGGAACTGGCGGAACTCGGCCTTTGCCTTGAGGCCTTCGGCCCCGGCGCCATCGCGGTGCGCGAAGTGCCATCCATTCTGGGCCGGACGGACGTGCAGGGCCTCGTCCGCGACCTGCTGTCCAGCGTGCTCTCGGAGAACGGTGCGGTGCCACTCAAGGAGCGGCTCGAAGCGGTCTGCTCGCGCATGGCCTGCCACGGCAGCGTCAGGGCCGGGCGCAAGTTGACGCCGTCGGAGATGAATGCGCTGCTGCGCGCCATGGAGGCGACGCCGTTCTCGGGCCAGTGCAATCACGGGCGGCCGACCTACGTCGAATTGAGCCTCAACGACATCGAGCGGCTGTTCGCCCGGCGATGATGGCGCCGCGCGCTGGCATCTCAGGGGCCGTGTGAAGCATAGCGCTGGCGTGCGGGCACCTGCACGATGTCGCGCTCGGGCCATCTGAGCGCGGTCAGGCTGCCGCCGAAGACGCAGGCCGTATCGAGGCCGATCGTGCGGCCGACCCAGACCGCCTCGAGCCTGGGCACATGGCCGTAGGCGACATGGACCATCCCGCGATAGTCGTGGATCCAGCCATCGCGCGCGACGGGGTCCTCCGGGTCATCGCCCTCCTTGGTCTCACCATAGAGGCAGAACTCGCGCACGGCGCCCGTGTGACGCCCGACCATCTCCTCGCGCAGACCGGCATGGGCGACGGCGAGACGGCCGCCGTCGAGCCACAGTTGCACAGGCAGGCCATCGAGGAATTTCGCGCATTCCTGCCGCAGCCGCGGGCTGTCGCCTTGCATCTGCGCGATGGTGGCGCCGTTGCCGTAGGCGATCTTGACGTTGCGCCCGTTCAGCCAGCGCAGGAACTTGGCGTCGTGGTTGCCGAGCACGCAGAAGGCCTGAGCGGCGTTGGTCATCGCCATGACGATGCGCATCACGTCCGGCGCGCGGGGGCCACGGTCGACGAGATCGCCGAGAAAGATCACGCGACGGCCGGCGGGGGCCTCGACGCGCACGGTTCGCTCGCCGTCGTCGCGGCCCCACGCGATGCGATAGCCGAGCCTGGCCAAAAGCTCTTCCAGCTCGTCGCAGCAGCCGTGAATGTCGCCGATGATGTCGAACGGTCCCCTCTCGTGCCGCACGTCACACGGCAGGCGCTCGCGCACGATGTCGACGTCGGCCAGCGGCTGCGCTGCGGGGATGGTCAAGACCTCGCGGAAGCCCTCGTCATGGAGATGCGCATAGGCGCTCTCGGCATGGTGGGCCTGCAACAGCAACGCGATCGGGCGGGCGTAGTTTCGCCGCGCCGTGGCGACAAGGGCCGCGCGTTGCTGGCGGCCGAGATCGTGTCCGTCGACGAGCGTCAGGTGGCGGTGCTGGAGCCGCAGTCCAACGACCTCATGGAGCAAGCGCTCGATGCCATCGGCCACGTCGCCGGTGCCATCCAGCCCCGCGACGGCACGACAGGCTGCAAGCCCCGTCGTCTCCGCGGGCGCGAACCAGCGCGCGACGGCCTCGCTCACGTCGTCGCCGCGCCGTCCCAGAAGCGCCACCAGGCAATAGTCGGGAATGGTCAGCCGCATCGTCGCGAAGTCCCCGTGATGCTGCGGCGTCGCCACGCCCGGCGCGCCATGAGAGACAATTTTTTGCTCGTGTCCCCCTTCGTTCCGGCATTGGCTCCGAGACGAGCAGCACGGGGCTGCGAATGCGGGAAGTGGAGCACGTGCATGGCAGGAATGGCGCGCGCGCACATGGCTGTCAAATCGCCCCCACGAAAATCGCCAAACTGCTTGCGGGCAACAGGAATCGGCACCATGCTCGCCCCCATGATGCGATGCACCACAACCCGAACGGCGGCAGCGCCGGCACGTCCGCAGACACGCTTGAGCGTGGCGGAATACGCGCGCGGCATCCGCGCCGGCGACCGCGCCATGCTCGGGCGCGCCATCACGCTCGTGGAGAGCGTCCGGTCCTCCGATCAGGCGCTGGCGCGCGAACTCCTGCAAGAGCTTTTGCCCGATACGGGCAAGGCGAAACGGATCGGCATCACGGGCGTACCCGGTGTCGGCAAGTCGACGACCATCGACCAACTCGGCGTCAATCTCATCGCGGCAGGGCACAAGGTGGCGGTGCTCGCCGTCGATCCCACGTCGCGGCGCACGGGCGGGTCGATCCTGGGCGACAAGACGCGCATGCAGCGACTGGCCCAATCGTCCGATGCGTTCATCCGCCCCTCGCCAACGTCGGGTACGCTGGGCGGCGTCGCGCGGCGCACGCGGGAGACGATGGCGCTGGTGGAGGCCGCCGGGTTCGACGTGGTGATCGTGGAGACAGTAGGCGTCGGCCAGTCCGAAACGACCGTCGCCGACATGGTGGACTTCTTCCTGGTGCTGCTGCTCGCGGGCGGCGGCGACGACCTGCAGGGCATCAAGAAAGGCATCATCGAGATCGCCGACATGATCGCCATCAACAAGGCGGACGGCGACAATGCGGCGCGGGCGGGCAAGGCTGCCGCCGAATATCGCGGCGCGCTCAACATCCTGACCCCGCAATCGCCGAACTGGGCTCCGCCCGTGCTGACGATCTCGGGTCGCGACGATATCGGCCTCGATGCGTTGTGGACCAAGATCCTCGAGCACGAGCGCATCATGACGGCGTCGGGCGAGCGGGAGGCGCGGCGGCGCCAGCAGGCGGTCAGCGCCATGCGCGACATGCTGACGGACCGCGTCATGGAAGCCCTGCGCGAGAGCCCGGCCGTGGCCCGACGCCTGCCGGAGGTGGAGGCCGCCGTGCAGCAGGGCCGCATGACGCCCGCCTTCGCGGTGGAGGAGATCCTGTCCCTCTGGCAGGCCGGCGCGCGCCCCCCGACAGGCTGAGGGGAAGGCAGCATCCGCATCCCGTCCCGATCGCTCGAAGTAATGCCACGGCGCCAACGATGTCCAAAGACCGCCCCGCCATCCTGCTGACCGGCTTCGGTCCGTTCCCCACTGTGGCTGCCAACGCAACCTCCGTACTCGTGCCCATGATCGCGGAGGCTGCACGCGAGATCTTTCCGGATGTGAAGATCGTCGACGCCGTCCTGCCCACCGAGTGGCACGGGGGGCTGCATGCGGCCGAGCAGCTCTATCACCGCCACAACCCGGCCGTGGCGCTGCACTTCGGCGTGTCGGGGCGCGCGAGCGGTTTCGAGATCGAGACGCGCGGACGCAATCGCTGCTCGATGTCGATGGATGCGGCGGGTTTCCTGCCGATGGGCCATGAGCTGGCGCCGGACGGACCGGAATTCCTGGTCAGCCCGCTGCCGGCCTCCCACATCGTCCAGCGGCTGCGGCGGCGGGGCATTCCCGCGATGATCTCCCGCGACGCGGGCGGCTATCTGTGCAACGCGCTGCTTTATCACGTGCTCTCGCAACGGGGGCACCGGGTCGCTTCGGCGCGAAGCGGCTTCATCCATCTGCCGGCGAACCTCGTGCACGAGCGTACGCCGTGGCGGGGGCCGCTGCGCTCATGCCGGCTGTCCTGGGACGACGTGGTGGCGGGCGGCGTCGAAATCATCGCCACGTGTCTGCGGCGCACGTCGCCGACAGCACCTCCGCAGCCCAAGCGCCGCCTGGCGATGTAGCGCCCCGAAACGGGGCAGGCGGAACCGCGTATCGTCACCGAAGGTTTAAGGATTGTCGGCTAGCCTCCCGCTGGGATCGCCCGCGCCCGCCGCCGATCCGGGAGCCTCGTCACGCGCATGACCGTGGATCGCCGCCATATCGTTACCACTGCCGCAGCCCTCGGCGCGCTCGCTGCGCAGTCGAGCGCACATGCCAAGGCTGGCCCGCGCGCAAAGGCCCCGGAAAAGGCACGCGATGCGGCTTCATCGGCAACGCTCGGTGTCGTTCCCGACAGCCCCGACGACCAATCGGCTGCTCTGCAAGCTGCCATCGACAAGGCAGCGGAGCGCGGCGTGGCGCTCGCGCTGGCGCCGGGACGCTATCGCGCGCGCGGCCTCAGCCTGCGCGAAGGGAGCCACATCTACGGCACGGCGGGGCGCACGGTCCTGGCCATGACGACCGATGGCACTTTGATCACGGCGGACCGGGCGCACAAGGCGCGGCTCGACGGCCTCGTCTTGGAAGGCACGGGGCAGCCCACGGCGGGCGCTCATGCCGCCCTCGTCATGCTCGACGCCAGTCGCGACATCGTGCTGGCAAATCTCGAGGTGACGGCAAGCCGCGCCAACGGCATCGCCCTGACCGGCTGCTCGGGCACCGTCCGGGACTGCCGCGTGCGCCTTGCCGCGCAGGCGGGGATCATATCCCTCGACGCGGAGGGGCTGGAGATCGTCCACAACACCGTCGCCGACTGTGCCAACAACGGCATTCTCGTGTGGCGCTCCCGCGCCGGCGAGGACGGCACGATCATCGCCAACAATCGCGTCACGGCGATCCGCGCGGCGGCGGGCGGCAGCGGTCAGAACGGCAACGGCATCAACGTCTTTCGCGCGGGCAACGTACTCGTGACGGGGAACCGCATCACCGATTGCGCCTATACGGCGATCCGCGGCAATGCGGCGTCCAACATCCAGATGGTCGCCAACAACTGCCAGCGGCTGGGCGAGGTTGCGCTCTATGCCGAGTTCGGATTCGAGGGGGCGCTCGTCTCGGGCAATCTCGTCGACGGCGCGGCGACGGGGATCGCCGTCACCAACTTCAACGAAGGCGGGCGTCTCGCCGTCGTGCAGGGCAACCTCATCCGCAATCTCGTGCGGCGCGAGCACGAGCCGGTCGACAAGCGCGGCGAAGGCATCGGCGTGGAGGCCGACGCGGTCGTCACGGGCAACACGATCGAGAATGCGCCCACGGCCGGGATCGTGATCGGCTGGGGTCGCTACATGCGCGAGGTCGTCGCGACGTCGAACGTCATCCGGCAAGCGCGCGTCGGCATCATGATCACGCGCGATCCGGACGCAGGAGCCGCGCTCGTTGCGCAGAACATGATCTCGGGCGCGCGCGAGGGTGCCATCCGCGCCATGGACAAGGGCGTCCTGGTCGGTCCCGACCTCGCCATCGCCGGCACCCAGTCGAGCCGCATCAGCATCACCGGCAACGTGAGCCTTCCGGCGGCCGGTTGAGCCGGCCGCCGCGCGGCAGTGCTCAGCCCATCTCGGAGCGCACGGGCGGGTGCGTGACGATCGACTTCAACTCCGGGGTGGGTGTCCGCAGCTTCGACAGGTCCGGGCGTGGGCGCTTCAGCGCGGCGATGCGCGAGAAGGCCTGCTCCATGGCGTTGGCGGCTGAGAGCAGCGCGCCATCCTCGCGCATGCGGCCGATGACCTGCAGGCCGAACGGCATGCCTTTGTGATCGACGCCAGCGGGCAGCGAGATGGCGGGGTTGTTCACGATGGTGATGAAGTAGGTGGGCGCCAGCCAATGGTAGTAGTTGCGCAGCGGCTTGCCGTCCATCTCGGCCAGATAGAGATTGGTCCAGGGAAACGGCGTCACGGGGACCGTCGGCGCGAGGACCAGATCGTAGTCCCGGAACGTCTCCTGGAAGCGGCGATAGATGCGCGTCTGCTCGGCCTCCGCCCAGGCAACGTCGGCCAGCGACATCTTGGCGCCGAGCTCATAGTTGGCGCGGATGTTGGGGCCGAGCAGCTCGCGGTCCTTCTCGTATTGCTCCTGGTAGCGCTGCACGAAGGCCAGTGCGCGCAACACGTCGAAGCAACGGTCGGCCTCGCCGAAGTCGAAGCGCACCTCGTCGCACGCCTTGAAGAGGTGCTGCATCTTCGACACGCGGTCGCGCATCACCTGGCGGATCGGCTGCTCCACCGGGCATTGACCGAAGTCCTCCGTCCAGGCGACGCGCAGGCGGCCGAGATCGACGTCGGCCGGCTGGCCCAGGGCCTTGGGATCGAGCGGGAAGCTCAGAGGGTCGATGGCGTCGAGGCCCGCCTGGGCGGCCAGGAGCTGGCAGGTGTCGCCGACCGTGCGGCCCATGGGACCGATGACCGAGATGTTGGCCCAGCCGCGCGTGGCCTTGGAGTTGGGCACGACGCCGGGCGAAGGACGGAACCCGACGACGCCGTTGATGGCGGCGGGAATGCGCAGTGAGCCGCCCGTGTCGGAGCCGGTGCAGACGGGCAGCATGTCGGTTGCCAGCGCCACGGCGGAACCGCCGGAGGAGCCGCCGGCGTTGAGCGTGGGGTCGAACGGGTTGCCCGTCGCGCCCCACACGGGATTGCGGCTGTTGGCGCCGGCCCCGAACTCCGGCACGTTGGTCTTGGCGACGATGAGCGCGCCGGCCGCCCGCACGCGGGCCACCATCGTGTTGTCTGCGGCGGGAACGTGGTCCTTGTAGAGCGGCGAGCCCATCGTCGTCAGAAGCCCCGCGGTCTCCTCGAGATCCTTGATGCCTGTGGGAAGGCCATGGAGAAGCCCCAGCTCGGCGCCGTCCAGCGCCGCCTTTTCGGCGACCTTGGCGGCCTTGCGCGCCTGGGCATAGGCCGTCGCGGTGACGGCGTTGACCGCGGGATTGACGGCAGCGATGCGCTCGATACAGGCTTCGAGCAGCTCGACCGGCGAGATCTCCTTGGCGCCGATCCGGCGGCGCAGTTCCAGGGAGGAAAGGGCGAGCATCTCGTCATTCACAGACATGGGGGCAGGCTCCGGTGCAGGGATCGAGGACTGTTCGCGCCGCGAACGAAAGCGTCGGGCGACCCTAAGCCGTTTCGTGTGGTGCCGCCAGGAGGTATGCCGCGCGCGTGTCGGTATTCGCGTGCCGATATACGCTTGGCACCTCGTCGCCGCGTCCGGGAAGCTCCAGAACCGCAGAATCTTCAATCAACCATTTGATTTTTATATTTTTACCAACCCGCATCGTGCTGCGGATCCGATCCAGGCCTGGGGCGAACGTCGTATGCCCGATCCGCACAATCCTCAGCCAAGCGCCTTGCTTTGACCCGATTCAATCTCTATGTAGTGGCCATCGATTTTGGCTGGACAATCGGGCCGTATGTCCTAGCGAAGCTGGACGGACGCAAAGACCATCTGAACAAATCGAGCTTTAGGACCTGCGCGCGCATAGTGCGTTCGTGGGGACCGATCCAACTTGCGACTAGGACTTAGAATGCAGAACGGTACCGTGAAGTTCTACAACGAGCAAAAGGGCTACGGCTTCATTCAGCCGGATGACGGCGGCAAGGACGTGTTCGTCCACGCCACCGCCCTGGAGCGTGCTGGCATGTCCCCGCTGCGCGAGGGCCAGAAGGTCGCGTTCGACACGCAGGCCGACCGCCGCACGGGCAAGATTGCCGTTGGCAACATCAAGGAAGCCTGATCGGCCGACTTGACCGCCTTACGGTCTTTCCACGGTTCAGCCGGATCCCTCGGGGTCCGGCTGAATTGTTTTCGGGGTCTGCGACAGACGCGGTGGTTGACCGCTTGTCCGGACAAGCGGTCGCGTGCATAAGTCTTCCGAGCCATCCAGCCGCCATCTGGAGCAAGCGCGAGGAGCCCCCTTTGTCCGAGCCGACCCCTGCCGCCAACACCGATGCCCCGCGCCTCAAGCCGTTCGCCGGCGTCAAGGTGATCGACATCTCGAACTTTCTCGCAGCGCCGATGAGCACCATGTTCTTCGCCGACTTCGGCGCGGACGTGATCAAGATCGAACAGCCCGGACGCGGCGACGAAGTGCGCTATTGGGGCCGCAACAAGGATGGCGTCGGCCTCTATTTCAAGATCCTGGGACGCGGCAAGCGGTCGGTGACGCTGGACCTGCGCAAGCCCTTCGGCGTGGAGGCCGTGAAACGGCTGGTGAAGGACGCCGACATCCTCGTGGAGAACTACCGCACGGGCACGCTGGAGAAGTGGGGCATCGGCCCCGACGTGCTGCAGGCGATCAATCCCGGCCTCATCATCGTGCGTGTCACGGGTTTCGGGCAGACCGGTCCCTATCGCGAGCGTCCAGGCTTCGGCACGCTGGCGGAGGCCTTTGCCGGTTTCGTGCACATCAACGGCGAGCCGGACCGTCCGCCTCTTTTGCCGGGCTTCGGGCTCGCTGATTCGACCACGGGCCTGATGGCCGCGTTCCTCGCATCTGCGGCGCTGCACGAGAAGCGGCGGTCGGGCAAGGGGCAGATCGTCGATCTCGCCATCTACGAGACGCTTTTCACGCTGCTCGGCCCGCAGGCCATCGACTTCGACCAGCTCGGCGCCGTCCAGCAGCGCCAGGGCAGCCGCCTGCCCTTCACGGCCCCGCGCAACACCTATCGCACCCGGGACGGCAAGTGGGTGTCGATGGCGGGTTCCGCACAGTCGACGTTCGAGCGCATCTGCGCGGCACTCGAAGTGCCCGATCTCGTGAAAGACCCGCGCTTCAGCGACAACCGCGTGCGGCTCGACAATGCGGCGGCGCTCGACGTCGAATTGCAGGGCGCCATCGGCAAACTCGATTTCGACGAGTTGATGCGGCGTTTCCTGGCCATCGATGCGCCGGTCGCCCCGGTCAACGACATCGCGCAGATTTTTGCCGATCCGCAATTCCAGGCGCGCGAAAACATCGCGACGGTGGAGGACGCCGAATTGGGCGGGCCGGTGCGGATGCAGAACGTGGTCGGGAAATTCTCCGAAACGCCCGGCGAAATTCGTCATGCCGGGCCGCGCATCGGCGAGCACAATCGCGAGATCCTCGTTGGCGAACTCGGCTTCACCGAGGACGAGCTGAAAGCAGCGGGGATCGCGCTCGATTGAGCACGATCCCCGGGGTCGGCCTTACGCTTCGATCGTGACGCGATGCGACGCGACGAAGGCTTCGCTTACGGGCAGAACCAGACCGGGCCGACGATGATGCAGCCGCGGCGACGCCAGTCGTGCGGGCGATGACCATAACGCCGCCAATGCGAGGGAGCCGACCGATAACGCCAGCCCGGGCGATAGTGCGGACGATGGCGGTTGTAGCGATGCCGGCGCCAGTCGCGGCGATCACGGTATTGAATACTCAACAGGGGCTGTGAGTGCTGTGCTGCGATTTGCGGGGCCGGGCTCTTGGAAACCGGCGCGGCGGTCGCGCTTGTCCCCGCGAGCGCCAACAGCGTTGCCGCACCGATCAGCGCGGATTTCATTGTCCCAATCACACGGGCCTCCTTTCGTTGATCCATACAGGCATAATGATTCAGGAGTTTGCCGGTTCCATGGCCTGCTGGTGTAAATTTCCGAGCAATATCGAATTGGGCCGCGCCATGGGCATGCCACATCCTGGCGATAATCCTCGAACGAAATAGAAAAAGCGAAACGGTTCCAGGCAAGTCGCATGACGCTGCGAATTCTTTTGCGGGGCATTCTGACGCTCGCCGCGCTGGCCGTCATTGCCCTCGTCGCCTATTTCGCCGACCTCATGCGGCAACCCGCACCGCGCCGACCGGGGACGCTGTCGGAAATCCGCGCCGAGGTGATCCCGCGCCTGCAGCGGGAGCTGACCGCAAAGGATCTGGCGCTCGGCAGCCCAGTCTTCATCAGGATCTTCAAGGCAACCAAGGAGCTGGAAGTCTGGCTGTCGGAGGGGCCGCGCTACCGGCTCTTCAAGACCTATCCGATCTGCGCCTACTCGGGCACGCTCGGACCGAAGCTGCGCGAGGGCGACGGCCAAGCGCCCGAAGGCTTCTATACGGTGGGGCGCTCGCAGCTCAATCCTGCCAGCAACTACCACCTGTCGTTCAACCTGGGCTATCCCAACGCGTTCGATCGCGCGCTGGGGCGCACCGGCAGCTTCCTGATGGTGCACGGGCGCTGCGCATCGGTAGGCTGCTACGCGATGACAGACCCCGGCATCGAGGAGATCTACCTGCTGGTCGAGGCAGCCGTCGCCCGTGGCGGGCGCAGCGTCCCCGTGCACATCTTCCCGTTTCGCATGACGGGGACGGCGCTGATGCAGCATCGGCAGTCGGAATGGCACGGGTTCTGGTCTATGTTGAAGCCCGCCTACGATGCCTTCGAGCGCACGCGCACGGTGCCAGCGACGCGCGTTGCCGCAGGCGCCTACATCGTGGCGCCATGACCAACGCCCCGTCCCGAGGATACGCGCCCGCAATGCACATTCCTGCCTCCGTCACCATCGTCGACGTCGCACCGCGCGACGGCATCCAGAGCTTTCCGCAGCCCGTCGCGACCGACGTGAAGGTGGCGATGATCGACCGTCTGTCACAGACGGGCCTGCCGGTCATCGAAGTGACGGGCTTCGCGCATCCGCGCGTCATTCCCAACCTCGCCGATGCCGAGGAGGTGTGCGCTCGCATCGTGCGCAAGCCCGGCGTCGTCTATCGCGGGCTGGTGCCGAACGCGCGTGGCGCCGAGCGCGCGCTGCCAACGAGGCTCGACGAGTTGCTGGGCCTCATCACGGTCAGCGCGGCCTACCAGAAGAAGAACCAGAACATGACGCTCGAGGAGGGCGTCGCGGAAGCCATCCGCACGTTCCGCATCGCCGACAAGGCGGGCGTCGCGTTCGTCATGGCACTGGGCATGTCGATGTGGTGCCCCTACGAGGGGCCGATTCCGGCGGAGCGCGTTCTCTCGATCCTCGGCCAATTCCACAACGCGGGCATGCGGCGCTTCTATCTGGCGGGCTCTCTGGGCATGGAGGATCCGCGCATGGTGGGCACGCTGTTCGCCCGTGTGTGCGAGGCCTATCCCGACGCGGACTTCGGCTATCACGTGCACAACCTCGCGGGCACGGGCACGGCCAACGTGCTCGCTGCGCTCGATGCGGGCGCGACGTTCATCGAAGGCGCCATCTGCGGCATCGGCGGCGGCATCGCCATGCCCCGCACCATCGCCTCGGTCGGCAATCTGGCGACCGAGGACATCGTGCACATGCTGAACGAGATGGGCGTGAAGACGGGCGTCACGACCGAGGCGATCGCCGCGGCCTCGCGCGACATCGCCAAGCTGCTGGGCATCGAGGCGGGAAGCCATACCGCGCACGTGGGCACGCGCGCCGACGTCATGGCAGGCGCGCTGAAGGCCCCGCGCGAACATCCGGCGTGAGCGGGGATGCGGGCGGCATCGACCGCCCGCGCCTCGATGCAGGTTCAGTAGGCGGCTTTGCGCAGCGGATGCTTGTCGAGATACTTCTGGTACTCGGGCTCCACGTCGATCTCAAGGCTGGCCAGTACCCGCACGACGGCGTTGTAGAAGCCGGTCGTGATGATGAGATCGACGAGTTGCTCGTTCGTCATGTGCTGCTGCAGCGCGTCGAACGTGGCGTGTGACATGGCGCCGTCGGCGGTCATCTCGCGCGCGCCGCGGCACACGAGGCTCGAGACGGGATCGAGGTTGCTCGCCTCGCCATCGCTCTCGGCGATCAGTCCCGCGATGTCCTCATCGGTGACGCCGAAGTCGTAGCCGATCTTGACGTGGTGGGACCACTCGTAGGGCGACTGCGCCAACCACCCCACCTGCAGGATCGCCAGCTCGCGCAGGCGCGGATCGGCCTTGCTCTTCCAGCGAATATAGCCGCCGAGCCCCTGGAACGCGCGCAGCGCGCCGGGGCTATGCACGAGTTGCTTGTAGAGCGCGATCTCGCGCTTCATCAGGTCCTGGTGCTCGGGCGCAAGCTGCGCCTTCTCGATATAGGGCAGGCGAGCCATGGGTTGTTTCCTCGATGCTTGTTCTTGTCAGTTCGACGATGGCGCTTCGGGGTCGGTGCGGCTCTCGCGCTCGGGTGCCTGCAGCGTGACGCCGCCGTCGACGACGAGCGTCTGGCCGGTGATGTAGCGGGCGTGATCCGACATCAGGAAACGCACGGCATTGCCGATATCCCAGCCGGTGCCTTCGATGCCGAGGACGGAGGCCTTGCGCCGGTTGTCGCGCGCATCGGCGGGCATGCCCACGTTCTCGCGGGCGTAGACCATGGGCGTGTAGACGGGCCCGGGCGCCACGCAGTTGACGCGGATGCCGTCCTTGCCGTGATCGACGGCCATCGCCTGCGTCAGGCCGATCACTGCCGCCTTGGTCGTGGTGTAGATGGTGAGGCCGCGCGGGCGCAGCGCTGAGATGGAGGAGATGTTGACGATGGCGCCCTTGCCCGCGGTCTTCTTCATCGCGGGAATGGCGTGCTTCGATGTCAGGAACATCACCTCGACGTTGACCTGCATCATGCGTTGCCAGGTCGCCTGCGGCTCGTCGACGACAGTGCCCTTCGACGAGATGCCGATGTTGTTGTCGAGGAAGTCGAGGCGGCCCCAGGTATCGACGGCGGCCTCCACCATGCGCTTGCACTCGGGCGACCGGGTGAGGTCGGCGCCCAGCGCCAGGGCCGTGCCGCCCTCCTTGGCGATCATGTCGACGGTGTTCTGGGCGAGTTGGCGATCGACATCGACGACGAGCACCTTGGTGCCCGCACGCGCCAGCAGCATGGCTGCCGCACGGCCATTTCCGATCCCGTCGCCCTTGGCGCCGCCGCCGGCGACGATGGCAACCTTGTCGCGCAGTCCAGGGTCGTCGTTGGGAAATGTCATGGGCCGCGGCTCCTTCCGGGCGGACGTCGGGGACGGGGTATCGGCGGTCGTCAGGCGTGGAGCGGGGCGAGGGCTTGCGCAGCGTGCCGGCAAGCCGCCGCCCCTGGTCTTGTCACCGTGCCTGGAAGTTCGGCTTGCGGCGCTCCGCGTAGGCCTTGATGCCTTCCTTGAAGTCGTCGGTCTTGCGCAGCGCGCTCTGGATGGCGAGTTCGTGGTCGGTCTGCGCCTTGACGCGGTCGGCGAGGCCCGCGCGAACCGTGGCGCGCGTCTCCATCACGGCGAGCGGCGAGGATTCCGCGATCTCGGCGGCGAGCGCCTCAGCGGCGGGACGCACCTCGGCGACACTGCCGACGAGGACGTCGGCGAGGCCGATCTTGACGGCTTCCTCGCCGCTGAGACGGCGGCCCGTGTAGAACATCAGGTTCGCCTGCTGCTGGCCGATCAGGGCGGGCAGCGTGTGGGTGAGACCGAAGCCCGGGTGGAAGCCCAGCCGCGTGAAGTTGGCGGAGAAGCGGCCCTCGGGGCAGGTCACGCGGAAGTCGGGCACCAGGGCGAGGCCGAGGCCGCCACCGATGGCTGGGCCATGGATCGCGCCGACGATCGGCTTCCTGGTGCGGAACAGGCGCACGGCCTCCTGATAGAGATGGCCGCCCATCTGGTTCTCGTTGGGGCGGTTGCCGTCCTTGTCGAGCTTGGAGCCGTCACCGAAGTTGGCGCCCGCGCAGAACGACTTGCCGTCGGCGCACAGCACGATGGCGCGCACGTCGGGCTCCTTGTCGAACCCCTCGAAGGCGTCGGCGATCTGCTTGATCAGCGACATGTCGAAGAAGTTGTGCGGCGGGCGCTTTATCTCGACCGTGGCGACATTGCCATTCCGCGTGACGACGATATCGGTGAACTGGGTCATTGGAGGCTCCATTTTTTGGCCGCTCCGCCGGATGGCGGGAGATCGGCGGGGACCGAGGACGGCATGGCGACGCAACGCCGCCGCAATGCCGCGGGTGAACATCGTGGGCTTGGTGCGGGTGGCCGCCCCTCGCCCGGCCCTCCCCCCATCGCCCCTGGCGGGTCATGGGGAGCGGGAATGGGTCAGCTTTCGACCGTGGTGACGATGAGCGCGTCGGCGATGGTGGCGCCTTGGCCCTCGGCGTGCACGATGACCGGATTGAGGTCGATCTCGGCGATGCGATCGGCGTGGTCGGCGGCGAACTGCGACAGCCGCACGACGAGATCGGCCAGCGCCGCCTTGTCCGCGGCAGGCTGACCGCGATGCGCCGCGAGCAGGCCCGCACCCTTGAGACGGCCGATGAGCCGCGTCGCCTCGTCCCGCGTCAGGGGTACGGGTGCGAACGCCACGTCCTTCAGCACCTCGACGTGCACACCGCCGAGCCCAAGCATCAGCACGGGGCCGAACTGTGCGTCGCGGTTGACGCCGAGGATCACCTCGCGGCCCTTCTCGGCCATCGCCTGCACGAGAACACCGGCGATGCGGGCGTCCGGCGCGTAGGCCTTGGCGCTGGCGAGGATGCAGTCGTAGGCTGCCCCCACCTCCTCGGCCGTGCGGGCGTTCAACGCGACGGCACCTGCTTCCGTCTTGTGCAGGATGTCGGGCGACTGCACCTTCAGGGCGACGGCGCCGCCGATCTCCTCGAAGGCTGCGATCGCGGACTCGCGCGATTTCGCCAGACGCTCGCGGTCGGGCGAGCCGATGCCGTAGGCCGCCAGCAGCGGCTTCGACTGTGCCTCCGTCAACGCACCCTTGGCGCTGGCGAGCGCCGCGGCCACGGCTGGCCTGGCATCGTGGAGGCGCGCCGCCGCCCCTTCGCTCGCCAGGAACCGCTCGCGATGCGCGCGCCACTCGGCCATGTGGCGCATCGCGGTCACGGCGTGCTGCATGTTGGTGTAGAGGGGAAAGCCCGCCCCCGTCAGAACGCGCACGGAGGCCGCAGCGGGCAACGTGTAGGTCCACATGAGGATGGGCTTTGGCGACGACGCCTTCAGCGCGGCGAGTTTCGCCTCCTCGTGCAGCAGGTGATCGGCACCGCGCGCACTCATGACGACGATGACGCCGTCAACCACGGGCGAGGAGACGACCAGCTCGGCCATGCCGCCATAGCCCACCTGCCGGATGGCCTGGGCAGTGCCGTCGACAGGGTTCTGTGACGTTCCGTAGGACGGCAGCACCGGGTCGATTCGAGCGCGCGTCGCTGCGTCGAGGGTCGGCACCTCGAGGCCGTGCGACTGGCACGTGTCGGCCATCCAGCCGCCGCCGCCGCCCGAGCCCGTGCAGATGCCCATGCGTCGGCCGGCGGGCAGCTTGTCCTTCCAGGCCAGGAAGCCCTGCACGATATCGACCATCTCCTCGAGGTTGTTGCCCTCGATCAGGCCATAGTGCTGCGCATTGGCCTGGAAAGCGCTGTAGGAGCCCGCCAGCGCCGCGGTATGGGAGGCGGCTGCACGTGCGCCCGCATCCGTCTTGCCGATCTTGTTGACGATCAGCGGCACGCCCGCCTTCAGAGCCTTGGCGGCGGCACGGCGGAAGGTGGTGGCGGTCTTGACGTCTTCGATCAGGAGCAGGATCGCATCGGTGCGGCCTTCGTCGACGAGATGCTCGACATAATCGAACACTTCCAGGCACGCCTCGTTGCCCGTCGTGATGATGTGGTTGAACGTCAGCTCCTTGGGCCGGCCGCGATCGTAGAACGCGAAGCCCATGCCGCCCGACTGCGCCACCACGGCGACGCGGCCGTTGCCCGGCTTCTCGGGGATCAGCGAAACGCCGCTGGGCACGACGGCCGGACTGAAGGTGGCGCACAGGTTGGCTTCGAGATTGGCGAAGCCTTCCGAATTCGGTCCGTTCACCGCCATGTTGTAGCGGGCGGCGATCTCGCGCAGCTCGGCCTGCATGCGCGCGCCCGTCTCGCCGGGTTCCTCCGCGAAGCCCGACGAGATGATGATGGCCGCCTTGACGCCGGCCTTGCCGCAGCGCTCCAGCTCTGCGGCCACGAACTTCGCGGGGATTACGAAGACGGCCAGATCGACCGGCTCCGGACACGCCTCGATCGAGGGATAGGCCTTCAGACCCTGCACCTCGTCGAGGCTGCGGCTGACAGGGAAGATGCTGCCCGCGAAGGGGTGTGCGCGCAGCACCTCCATGATGCGTCCGCGAATGCCCTGGCCTGCCGGCGCGGCGCCGATCACCGCGATGGTGCGGGGGGCGAGCAGCGCGCCGATATCCGGCTTCCTCGTCATGGCGCTTATCGTCCTCTCAGTCCCAGGCCCGCCGCGATGATGCCGCGCAGCACCTCGGTCGTGCCGCCCTGGATGGTGAGCTTCGGCGCGATGGTGGTGGCGAAGGCCAGGTGCTCCTCGAAGGCGATGCGGTTGCCAAGGTCCTCGTCCTCGACGAAGGCGGCGACCTCACGCACCTTGTGCGGCAGGCGCTGCTCCCAGATGGTACCGAGATCCTTGACGACGGAGCCTTCGACGACCGGCTCCTTGCCGGCCTGCAGCATGCCGTTAACCGACACGGACATGCGGCGCAGCGTGTGAAGCTGGGCGACGAGGCGGCCGAGGCCTTCCGCCGCGCGCAGGTCCGGGTTCTCGCCCAGCACGCGCACCAGCTCGATCATCACCTGGAACGTCTCGAGGAAGCGCTCAGGCCCGCTGCGCTCGTAGGCCAGCTCGCTCGTCGCCTGCTTCCAGGCGCCGTCGATCTCGCCCAGCAGATGGCTGTCGGGCATGAAGGCGTCCTCGAACACCACCTCGTTGAACTCGTGCAGGCCCGAAAGCTGGATGATCGGGTTGCAGGAGATGCCCTTGGTGTTCTTCATGTCCACGAGGAACGACGTCAGGCCGTGGCGGCGGTTCTCCTTCGTGGGCGGCGAGGTGCGGAAGAGCGCGATGAGGTAGTCGGCGCGATGCGCGTTGCTGGTCCAGATCTTGGAGCCGTTGATGAGGTAGCCGCCGTCGACCTTGGTCGCCTTGGTGCGCGCGGCGAAGAGGTCGGAGCCCGAGCCCGGCTCACTCATGCCGATGCCGAAGCAGCACTCGCCGCGGCAGATGCGCGGCAGCACGCTCTGCTTGATCTCCTCGTTGGCGTACTTGATCAGCGTCGGGCCCGACTGGCGGTCGGCGGTGAAGAACACGCGGGTCGGCGCGTTGGCGACCCGGAATTCCTCGGTGACCACGTAGCGCTCCAGGAAGGTGCGCTCCTGGCCGCCGTACTTCTTGGGCCAGGTCATGCCGATCCAGCCCTTTTCGCCGACCTTGCGGGCGAACTCGTAGTTGAAGGCGTCGTCGCGGCCGACGCCACCGGGATCGAACGTGCCGGCGGCGATCTGCTCCTTGAGGAAGGCGCGCACTTCCTGGCGCAGGTCCTCGCACTCCTTGGGCAGGCGGATCGGATCGAACTTCAGCGCAGTGCTCATGGGGATTCCATCGGATTGAGTTGGTCGCGCGGCGCGCGTGTCCGGCCGCAGCGGAGGGCGCAGACGATCAACGCGCGGCGACGAGGGGCCAGAGTTCCTCGGCGCCGTTGGCGGCGACGCGGTTGCCCAGATCGACGGCCCACTGGCTCTCGTTGCCGAAGTCGTCGCGCCAGGTCAGCATGCGCATCGTGAAGCGATGCAGGATGTGCTCCTTCGTGTAGCCGATGGCGCCGTGCACCTGATGGGCGATGCTCGTGCCTTCGGTCGCCGCTTCGGCGGAGCGGATGCGGGCGGAGGCTGCCTCCAGGAAGATACCGGGGTGATCGAGGCGCTCGGCACTCGCGATGGCGTCCGCCGCGGACGTCGCTGCCGTGGTTGCGGCCGCCATCTCGCCGGCGAGGCGGGCGAGGTTGTGCTGGACGGCCTGGAACTTGGCGATGGGCTTCTCGAAGGCGACGCGCTCACCGGCGTACTTCACGGACATGGCGAGGATCGCTTCCAGGCCGCCCGCCGTTTCCAGGCTGCGCGCGGTGGCACCCAGGAGCATCAACGCGGACTGGTCGACGCCTTGCGGCGCATCGGCCACGCCCAGCGGCACGACCTTGTCGAAGGTGACGTCCTGCACCGTGGCACCGGCAAGCCCGCGCAGATCGGCGATGCGGCAATCCTTGGTGGCGACCAGGGCGATGGCGGGGCCCTTGGGGCCATCGGCAATCACGGCGAGATGGGCAGCCTCACGGGCGTAGGGGACGCCGCGCGCGCGGCCGATCAGCGTACCGTCGGCGCCGAGTGCGATGCGATCCTTGGGGCGTGCCGGCGCGATCGACATCGGCCCGGCGGGGCTCGCGATCCGGCCCTGCGACAGCAGCCAGCCCGCGAGCAGCGTCTCGGTCAGCGGCACGGGCGAGGCGGAGCGGCCCGCGACCGTCATCAGCTCGAAGCCCTCGGCAAGACCGGCACCTGCACCACCGAGATCCTCAGGCACCCAGGCAAGGGTCAGGCCCGATTCGGACAGCGCGTCCCACAGCGGCTTGCGCCAGCCGTCGTCCTTGGCCGCGTTGATGGTCTGGGGATCGGCCAGATCCGCAAAAATGCGCGCCGCGGTTTCCGCGACGATGCTGTCTGCCTCGCTCACGATTGCACTCCGTCAGAGCTGGGGCCCGCGCTCCGGGCCCATCGAGAATGTCCGGACTAGTTCAGAGGAAAGTCATAGAGCCAGTCCCGCCTGGCGACAAGCGGACGGCCGCAGACGGCATCGTCGCAGGATCAGATCAGGCGGACGGCGAGGATCCAGCCCGTGACGAAGACCGGCGAGAGGATCGTCGAGAGCACCACCGACATGGAAATGAAGTCGTATTCCGTCTGGTATTCGGCGGCGAAGATGGTGATCAGCACGCCGACCGGCGTCGCGGCTGCCACGACGATGACGTTGGTGATGTCGCGCGGCAGGCCCATGGTGATGCAGATCCACCAGGAGAGCGCGGGAGCCAGGATGAATTTCAGGAAGAGGACGAGAAGCTGCGGTCCCCATTCGATGGTGCCGGTCTTCGTCGAATAGACCTGCGCGCCCAACGTATAGAGCGCCAGCGGCGTGAAGATGCTGCCCAGGAGTTGCATCGGCTGTGCGACCAGCGCGGGCAATTCGATCTCGAAGCCGCGCAGCGCCAGGCCGATCACGATCGAGGGAATGAGAGGGGTCTGGAACACCGTCTTGAGCTTGCCGAGCACGTCGTCGCTGGTCGGCGCCAGCATCCACACGCCCACGGTACACGTGAGGATCGCCATCAGCGCGGCAAGCACGGACTGGTAGATGAGATAGTCGCCACCGAAGGCGAGCAGCGTCACGGGCACGCCGAAGAAGCCGACATTCGCATAGGCCGCCGCCAGCCCCATCACGGGTCCGAGGCCTGCGCGCATGCGGAAGAGCAGCGTCACCAGCCAGCCGATGGGAATGAGCATCAGGAACTGCGCGAGGCCGAAGTAGAACACCGGCCAGACGACCGAGATCGGCTGCTTTCCCGAGGTGAGGAAGTGCACGAAGAACGCGGGCATCACCACGTAGACCTGGATGCGGTTCAACGTGCCCACGTCGAGCTTGAGGCGGGGCTGCAGGATCCAGCCCATCGCCACCAGCACGATGATCGGCAATGTGACTTTCGTCAGGATATCGAGAAAAAGCGCCATGTCCCCCGCGTGACGGTCAGCGGCCGTCCACGTAGCGGCGCATCTCGAGAAGAACCGCGCGAAACATCTGCGCGGTGAGCACGCCTGTGTTCGTATTGTACCGGGAGCAATGGTAGCTGTCGAAGAGCACCAAGTCAGGCGTCAGCCGATGCATGGCGCCATGCGCAAACGGATAGGCGGATTTTCGTTTTGCGAGCGCTACGAGGGTCGATTCGTGGGCGATGCGCCCGAGTGCGAGGATGGCCTTCAGCCGCGGCATGCCGGCGATCGTGGCGACCAGGAATGGACGGCATGTGCCGATCTCGGCAGGTGTCGGCTTGTTCTGCGGGGGCACGCACCGCACCGCGTTGGTGATGCGGCAGTCGACGAGCGTGAGGCCGTCGTCGGGGCGGGCGTCGTAGGAGCCGGTCGCGAAGCCCGTCTCGAGCAGGGTTGCGTAGAGAAGATCGCCGGCATAATCGCCGGTAAAGGGGCGTCCCGTGCGATTTGCGCCCTTGAGCCCCGGCGCAAGCCCTACGATCAGGGCCGTCGCATCGCCCGTCCCGAACGAGGGTACCGGCGCATTGTGCCAGTCGGCTGCGGCGCTGCGATTCTCGCCGCGAAAAGCAGCGAGGCGGGGACACAGATCGCAATCCGCCGCCGGCTCGCATGGTTCAGTGCACTGCGCTCTCATCTCCACGGCCCCTCTTCCGCCGTGGGATCAGCTAGCGCGGATCGGATCAAAGATCCATCGGGTCGTCGCTGTCGCCGGCCACCTGATACGGCTCGCGATCATGGCTACCGCGCATGCCGCGCGATTGCATGCGCGTTTCGCGGGCCTCGCGGGGCACGCGGGCCGACGGATCGCGGCAGATTTCCTTTTCGAGATCGGCCAGATCGATGAACTGGTCGGCCTGGCGGCGCAGTTCGTCGGCAACCATCGGCGGCTGGGTCTGCAGGGTGGACGCGACGCTGACGCGCAGTCCCTTCTGCTGGAGCGCTGCCACGAGGCTGCGGAAATCACCATCGCCGGAGAACAACACGACGTGATCGAGGTGGGCGGAGAGTTCCATGGCATCGACGGTGAGCTCGATGTCCATGTTGCCCTTGATCTTCCGCCGGCCGGAGGCGTCGGTGTATTCCTTGGTCGGCTTCGTGACCATCGTGTAACCGTTGTAATCGAGCCAGTCGATCAACGGACGAATTGAAGAATACTCCTGGTCCTCGACGAGGGCCGTGTAGTATAGAGCGCGAACGAGATGCCCTTTACTCCGGAACAGCCCGAGAAGACGCTTGTAGTCGATATCGAACCCGAGCGCTTTAGCTGTCGCGTACAAATTCGAGCCGTCGATAAACAGAGCAATACGCTCCGTCGGATAAAAAAACATTGCCGATCCTGCCCTTGTATCGTCCCGCGATTTCAAGAAGATATCGAAAGATCCGCGGCGCCCGCGTCAAATGGACGCGGCGCCGAATGGATTACGATGCCATTACGTGGTGCGCTTCTTACCTGATCAACAGGTCCGTGAAAAGCTGTTTTTCACGAAATCTATCTTTCCCGCTGCTATCAGATCAAAGCGCTGTTCGTCGTATACATTCTATCGTCGCAACATCGCGATATTACTTGGTAACTATGACATGTTCCTGACGGTGTGGCTAGGCCTGGGTGCGAATGTCAGCGGAAATTTTACCACACCGGTCGAATCGCTCGCCTGGGCACTGCAAGAACTGGCTGCGCATGGCATGCATGTCGAAGAGGTGTCGGCCGTCTATCGGTCGCGGGCGATGGGCGTCGTACGCCAGCCCGACTACTACAACGCCGTCGCGCGGATCAGCCATGCACCGCCGCCTGCGCGCCTGCTGCATCTGGTGAAGACGCTCGAACGCCGGGCCGGCCGCACACTCGGCGTTCACTGGGGGCCGCGCCCGCTCGATATCGATATTCTCGCCCATGGCAGCCGCATCATCGGTCATCCGCAACGTGCCACGCGCCGCGGCACGCTGATCGTGCCGCATCCAGGGCTGGCGGATCGCGAGTTCGTGCTGGTGCCGCTTGCCGAGCTGGCGCCGCATTGGCGCCATCCCCTGCTGCGCCTGACGGCCGGCGAACTCCTGCGGCGCCGGCCCGGCGTGCGCCGCCGGGCCCGATCCATGGTGCGCCTGCCGCGTTAAGGGAGGATCTTGCCCGGGTTCATGCGCCCGTCCGGATCGAGCGCGGCCTTGATCGATCGCATGACATCCATGGCGATGGGGCTCTTGTGGGCTGCCATGGCATGCCGTTTCGACTGGCCGATGCCGTGCTCGGCCGAGAAGCTGCCGCCCAGCGAGACCGCGATCTCGTTGACGAGCGCCTCGAAGCCGTCCGTCTCTGCGGCCCATTTCGGGCGGTCGTCGGCCCAGCCCGACGGAACGTGCAGGCCGAAATGGATGTTGCCGTCGCCCAAATGCCCGATGGCGGAGATGCGGCCCCGGGGCCAGCGCTTGGAGACCTCGGCAATCGAGCGCTCGAGGAATTGCGGGACGGCGGAGACCGGCACCGCGGTGTCGGTGTTGATGGCGAAGCCCTCGCGGCGGGCGCACTCGGGATAATCCTCGCGGATCTTCCAGATGTTGATGCGTTGTGCCTCGCTGTCGGCGATCGAGGCGTCCGTCGCCTCGCCGGCTTCGATGGCCTCGCCGAGCATCTCCTCCAGCATTTCGCGCAGCGGCACGCTGGGATGGGCGGCGGCGATCTCCATCATGACGTACCAGGGGCTTTCGAGCGGCAAGGGCATGCGCAGGCCGACGCCGTGCTTGGCCGCCGTCTCCATGCAGTAGCGGGCGCAGAGTTCGAAGGCGATGAGTTCGGTGCCGCTTTCCATGGCGCGGCCGAAGAGCGAAAGGGCCGCGTCCGGACTTGGGACGGCGACGAAGGCCGTTTCCACCCGCTTCAGGGCCGGCTGCAAACGCATGGCCGCCGCCGTGATGATGCCCAGCGTGCCTTCGCCGCCGATGAAGAGATGACGCAGCGCGTAACCGGAGTTGTCCTTGCGCACGCGCCGCAGGTCGTCGAGCACGCGGCCGTCCGGCAGGACCACCTCGAGGCCCAGGACCAGCTCGCGCGCGTTGCCCCAGCGCAGGGTGCGGATGCCGCCAGCGTTGGTCGAGAGCATGCCGCCGATCTGCGCGGTGCCCTGGGCCCCCCACTGGATCGGAAACAGGCGGCCGGCATCGGCGGCGGCCTGCTGCACGTTCTGGACGACGCAGCCGGCCTCGGCCACGATCGAGAAGTCGCGTGGGTCGACATTGCGGATGCGGTTCATGCGCTCGAGCGAGAGGATGATCGAGGCCGGCCCATTGGCGGGCGGCACCGCGCCGCCGCACAGCCCCGTGCGGCCGCCCGCTGGAACGATGGCAAGGCCTGCCGCCGACGCACGGCGCACGACCTCGGCCACCTGCTCGGTCGAGTTCGGCTTGACGACGCCCGACGGCGTTCCTTTGTAGGCGCCGCGCCAGTCCACGGCATAGGGTGCGATGTCGTCGGCGGCGGTCAGGCAGGCGGAAGGGCCGACGACTTCGGCAAGGTTGGCGAGCGCGGTCATGGGCGATGATCTCGTGTGAATGGAGGGCGAACTGAAGATGTCGCCGCCCTCGTTACACCACGGGACGCGGCAGGTCACGCGGGAGCGACGTCGCCGCTCCCTGCGCCGGTTCGGATACCCCGGCTATTCGGAAACCGTGGCCGACAGCCGTTCTACGGCTTCCACGAAGTCCTGTTTGAAGGCGAGAACGACGGAGCGGGCCGATTGCTCCTCGTTCATGAGGCCGACGGCCTGGCCGACATAATATGTCGCCAATTCCTTGGCTCCGGAATGACCGCCGGCTGCCAGCTTGTCGATCTTGGCGAGTGCCGGCCGGCTTATGATGCCTTGCAGCGGCATCGGCAGGGGATCGGGCGAGCCCGCGCCGTGCCAGGCGTCGGTCCAGGCGGATTTGAGCTGGCGGGTCGGCTTGCCCGTGCGGCTGCGCGAGCGCACGGTGTCGCGCGAAGTCGCCTTCAGCATCTTTTCCTTCACGGTGGGCGTCGTCTCGGCTTCCGCCGTCGTCAGCCAGACCGAACCCGTCCAGGCGCCTGCCGCGCCCATCGCCATGCAGGCGGCCATCTGCCGGCCCGTCGCGATACCGCCGGCGGCCAGCACCTGGATGTCCGGATAGTCCTTGATGGCGTCCAGCACCTCGGGGATGAGCACCATGGTGGAGACCTCGCCGCAGTGCCCGCCCGCCTCGGTGCCCGACACCACGAGAATGTCCACGCCCGCCGCGGCATGCTTGAGCGCGTGCTCCTTGGCACCTGTCAGCGCGCCGACCGCGATGCCCTTGGCGCGGCAGCGCTCCATCACGGACTTCGGCGGCACGCCGAGAGCGTTCACGAACAGGGCGATGGGATGGGCGAAGGCGACGTCGAGCAGGCGTTGGGCGCCGTCCTCGCGCAGATTGTCCGTGTAGTCGTGCGCCCAATCGACGGTCCACAGATCCGAGGTGTCGATGCCCTTTTCGGCCAGCAGGCGCTCGACGTGCTGGCGGTGACCGGCTGGAACGCGCGCGGCCAGCTCGGCGGCAGCAAGGGCGCCGGCCTTGTCCTCCATCTTGTTGGGAATCAGGAGATCGACGCCGTAGGGGCGGCCCCCGATATGCTTGTCGATCCAGTCCAGCTCGACGGCGAGGCTCTCTGGCGTGTGGCCGACGGCGCCGAGAACGCCGATCCCACCGGCATTCGACACGGCCACGACGACGTCGCGGCAGTGCGTGAAGGCGAACAGCGGAAATTCAATGCCGAACCGCTGACACAGCTTCGTATTCATGGCGTTCCCATCCCTGGCTTGCTTATTCTTTGTGCGCCATGGTGCATCGGCACACCATGCCGGGGCAAGTCACGTCTCGCGGATGTCACAAATCTGGGGGCGCCAAGGGTTGGGGGCGCGTCAGGCTGGCGGCGCCACCGCATCGCCGACGGCCATCTCCCCTCCCTCGGACACCTTGGCGTAGATGCCGAAATCCGCGTGTCCGAAATGACGCTGCAGGATCGCCGGGATGGCCGTGTCGCGCTGCGCCGTATCGGGATCGACATTGGTCGCATCGCAGCGCTGCGTGCGGGCGAAGGCTGACAGCCTGGTGCCGCCAACCGCGAAGGTCTTGTCGAGCCAGGCGAACTCCTCCCACGCCGGCAGGTCGTCGATATAGACGTTGGCGCGGAAGCGCAGCGGATGGATGGTGCGGCCCGCCACCCGCTCCAGCTCGCGCAGGGACGCGAGATTGACGATGTGCAGGCACTTGGGCGCAACGTCGGAGAAACTGTGGCCGGGCGCCAGCACCACCTTCGGCGCGCCGCGAAGCGAGCTCTTCATGTAGGCGGCCATGAACTGCTCGATCATCTGGCGCCCGATCGGCGTCGTGAGGTTGCCGCGCGCGACCTGGCGGCCATCACGCAGGATCGTCAGCGTCGTCGTATCGTCGTCGAAACGCGCCTCGAGCGTCGCCAGCCGCTCGTCACGCATGAGCATGAGGAAGTTGATCTTGGGGAGATGCCGGGGATGCTCCGGATCGAAGCGACCGTGTCCGTTCTCGATGGCGAAGGCGCGGTCGAACGGCATCGTGCCGCCGGCCGGCAGCGTCACCCGGTCGAGCGGCTGCGGCGTCAGGCCCTTCACGGGATAGCGATAAAGCGCGGCGATGCGGCTCATGATGCCCCTGTTCATTCTTCCCATTGGCTGATCGACCAGCCAGTTGTCACGCCGCGATAAGACTTCGCGTCGTACTCGGCGCGTTCGACGGCGCGCTTGAGTTCATGGTGTGTCGGCGCGATGGTGACATCGATGTCGAGGCACCAGTTGCCCACGCCGTCCACGTCGGCCTCCTCGTCGTGATCGAGGAAGACGCCATGCCCCTGATTGGTCTGCGAGGCGGCCATCGCTTCGGCGTCCGCGCGTGTCTCGAACCTGGCCGACAGGGTCATCAGCGCCTTGTCCGGCAGTGGCGCGAACCGTTTGGCAAAAGCATGCAACTTGTCGCCATAGACGTCATTGGGAAAAAGCTTCGCGTCACGTCTGCGAAAAAGGAATGACAGCATTGCTTCAGCTCCAACGGGCCACGGCACGCCGCATTCTTCGGATTTTCCAGGGCAATCGCAACCCCGACGTTACGGGAATCTCGGCGAACGGCGCGGAGTTGCATGCACGAGGCATCTTTCATGACGCTCGCCCTCTTCAAGGGATCGTGCTCCGTACCTAGATAACCCTCGGGTTCGCCTCGCAGAGGGAGCCTGATCCAGCCCGCTGCCCCACACGCAGCGCGCGCGTGGTCATTTTCAAAGCAGCCGCAATCGCCGCTTCGGGGCCATTGCGGCGGGTGGAGGGACTTATGAATATCGATCAATACACCGATCGCGCCAAGGGCTTCATCCAGTCCGCGCAGGGCCTCGCCGTTCGCGAGGGCCACCAGCAGTTCGCTCCCGAGCACATCCTGAAGGTTCTGCTCGACGACCCGGAGGGTCTCGCCGCCGGCCTCATCGACCGTTCGGGTGGGCGCTCGCGCGAGGCGCTGGCTGGCGTCGAGCGCGCCCTTGCCAAGCGGCCGAAGGTTTCGGGCGGCGGTTCGGGCCAGCTCTACCTGGCGCCCGATCTGGCGCGCGTTTTCGACCAGGCCGAGAAGATCGCGGAGAAGGCCGGCGACAAGTTCGTCACCGCCGAGCGGCTGCTCGTGGCCATCGCCATCGAGGGCCAGAGCGAGGCCGCCAAGGCCCTGAAGGAGGCCGGCGTCACGCCGCAGGGCCTCAACGGCGCCATCAACGAGATCCGCAAGGGCCGCACCGCCGACACCGCGTCCGCCGAACAGGGCTACGACGCGCTGAAGCGCTATGCCCGCGATCTCACGGAAGCAGCCGCCGAAGGCAAGATCGATCCGGTCATCGGCCGCGACGAGGAGATACGCCGGACCATCCAGGTGCTGTCGCGGCGCACCAAGAACAACCCGGTCCTGATCGGCGAGCCCGGCGTCGGCAAGACGGCCATCGTGGAAGGCCTGGCGCATCGCATCGTCAAGGGCGACGTGCCCGAAAGCCTCAAGAACAAGAAGCTGCTCGCCCTCGACATGGGCGCGCTGATCGCCGGTGCGAAGTATCGCGGCGAGTTCGAGGAGCGGCTGAAGTCCGTGCTGAAGGAGGTGCAGGCCGAGGAGGGCCGCATCGTGCTGTTCATCGACGAGATGCACACCATCGTGGGCGCGGGCAAGACCGAGGGCTCGATGGATGCGGGCAACCTGTTGAAGCCGGCACTGGCGCGCGGCGAGTTGCACTGCATCGGCGCGACCACGCTCGACGAGTACCGCAAGCATGTCGAGAAGGACGCGGCACTGGCGCGGCGCTTCCAGCCCGTGTTCGTCACCGAGCCGACGGTTGAAGACACCATCTCGATCCTGCGCGGCCTGAAGGAGAAGTACGAGCTGCACCACGGCGTGCGCATCACCGACAGCGCCATCGTGTCGGCAGCCGTGCTGTCGAACCGCTACATCACCGACCGGTTCCTGCCCGACAAGGCCATCGACCTCGTCGACGAGGCGGCCTCCCGCCTCAAGATGGAGATCGATTCCAAGCCGGAGGAACTCGACGCCATCGACCGCGATCTCATGCAGATGAAGATCGAGCGCGAGGCGCTGAAGAAGGAGACCGACGCGGCGTCCAAGGACCGGCTCGCCAAGCTCGAGAAGTCGATCGCCGATCTCGAGGAGCAGTCGACGGTCATGACGCAGCGTTGGCAGGCGGAGAAGGCCAAGCTCGGCGGCGCGCAGAAGCTCAAGGAGGAACTCGACGCCCTGCGCAACGCGTTGGCGCAGGCGCAGCGCCGGGGCGACCTGGCGCGCGCCGGCGAGATCGCCTATGGCCGCATCCCCGAGATCGAGAAGCAGCTGAAGGAGATCGAGGCCGACGATGGCCGGACCTCCGTCATGGTCGAGGAGGCGGTGACGTCAGATCACATCGCCGGCGTCGTCTCGCGCTGGACCGGTGTGCCGGTCGACCGCATGCTCGAGGGCGAGAAAGAGAAGCTCCTGCAGATGGAGGCGGAGCTGGCCAAGCGCGTCGTGGGACAGGCGGAGGCGGTCAAGGCCGTCTCGACCGCGGTTCGCCGCGCACGGGCGGGCCTGCAGGACCCGAACCGGCCGATCGGCTCGTTCATGTTCCTTGGCCCGACGGGCGTGGGCAAGACCGAGCTGACGAAGGCGCTGGCCGCGTTCCTGTTCGACGACGAGAGCGCGTTGGTGCGCATCGACATGTCCGAGTACATGGAGAAGCACTCCGTCGCCCGCCTCATCGGCGCGCCTCCGGGCTACGTGGGCTACGACGAGGGCGGTGCCCTGACGGAAGCCGTGCGCCGGCGTCCCTACCAGGTGATCCTGTTCGACGAGATCGAGAAGGCGCACCCGGACGTGTTCAACGTGCTGCTGCAGGTGCTGGACGATGGTCGCCTGACCGATGGACAGGGCCGCACGGTCGACTTCAAGAATACGCTGATCATCCTCACCTCCAACATCGGGGCGGAGTACCTGGTGTCGGTGCAGGAGGGCGGCGACATGAAGGCGGCCCGCGAGTACGTGCTGGCGGAGGTGAAGACCAGGTTCCGGCCGGAGTTCCTGAACCGGCTGGACGAGATCATCGTCTTCCACCGGCTGGAGCGCGACCAGATGGGCCGCATCGTCGACATCCAGATGGCGCGCCTGCAGAAGCTGCTGACGGACCGCAAGATCACGCTGCAGCTCGACGACCAGGCGCGCACGTGGCTCGCCAACCAGGGCTACGATCCAGCCTATGGTGCGCGGCCCCTGAAGCGGGTGATCCAGCGCAACGTGCAGGATGCGCTCGCCGAGCTGATCCTGGCGGGCCGCGTCAAGGACGGCGACGAGGTGAGCCTGACCGTCCGCGACGGCGCCATCGCCATCAACGGCGAGGCGGTGCCGCTGGCGGCATGACCGGCGGCGCGCGTTTCAGAAGGCTTGCGGCCGGGATCACGCGTCCCGGCCGTTTTCTTTTTCAGCGCGCGGCGTCGAAGTCGCGCTTGGCGGGGGGCTGGAAGGGGGGCAGGACGTGCTTATGGAGGGGCGGAAGTCGAGCGGTCAGGGATTGACCAAGTTATTATAGCATCCGATCATGTCCGCAGCCGAGGGTGTTCCTGCACAAGCGGAAGATGCGTCGTTCATGAGCCTGCCACTCACCAAATGACAGACTCGTTTCAAATAAATGCCCTGTAGGCGGTCACAATGGATTTAATTCGCGCCCGGCAGTTCAGCAGTTATCAGTATGGTGATCCACGCGGCTATCTCGTCGAACTGCGCAAGGCAGAAGTCGCGCTTGGCTCATCTGTGATGCCAGAGCGAGTGCGCCGATTGAGAACCAACGGCCTCAAGTCTGAACGAGAGATGCGAGATGCTGCCCTATTCTGCGTTGGAATAGGTGAGCGTTGCGGGCTTCAGATCAGGTTTGCGCCGGTCGAGGATGAGGATTTTGATTTTGTCTCAACGTGGTCGGCAGGGGAGTCACGGCACTTCTGCTGCGTGCAACTTAAGGAGTTGGTACCTGACGACTTAAATCGGAAGGCTTCGATTGAGGATGTGTTGAAGACACTCTCCAAGTACCAGAACGCAACCGATCTCACGATTGCGATACGCCTTAACCGAGACATCTCTTTCGATCCAGCTTCGCTGAAATTGCCTGAACAGCTTAAGCTCGGCGGCCTGTGGGTATTTGGGAGCGTTTCAGAAGATCAATCTAGATGGGCGGTGTGGGGTGATTTTGCTTCTGCGGTCCCTGAACCCTTCGGAACAGTGTTTGAATATCCAAGTTGAACTTTGTGCGCCTCCGATTACGGCCTTACGCCACTGCCGTCTTCGTATCGCCATTTCGTTAGTTCTTCAGGAGGTATGCGGTTCTTCACCCAGTGCTCGACACTCTCCCGAAGCGGAACACAGGGGCCAATCACTGTGTGTTCGAATAGCGGAAGGTCTCGGTCGGGATCAGTATCCGCCGATAACCGGAACGCCTCCCAGAGAAACTCTGTTAAAGCAGCATTGGTTTTGCTGACGTTAACATCCTGATCAACATCTCCTCCAACCAACCAGATTACTCTTCCCACCAGACTGTGCACTATCGGATATGGCAGGTAATGGAGGCGCCCCAGACGCATCGAGACATTTGCATAGTTCACCTTGTCGAAGTACGCGGGCGAAGCCTGGATTCGGCCCATTCGAACGGAGTTGTGGTAGACGTCGAAGTGTCTCCCGAATATGGGGCTGTCAAAGCTTTCGACGTAAATTTCATCTGTCGCATCGACCGTCCATGCGGGATCTGCACCGGCTTCGATGGCGGTCGGTAGCCACGAGAACAGATCGAAGAAGTCTTTGTCTCCCGCCATCGGATTTGGCCTGCTGACAGAAGAGAACTGGAACCAGAGCAGAGGTCGCTTGCGCTGCTCTCCTTCCAACAACTGGCGACGGACGCCGTCCTCCAGCGTTGGCTTCTTCGACCGTCCGAACATGCAAATCTCCCGTAACATTGCACGCGTCGTCCTCGGAATTGCATCAACGCGTTGTTGAAGACGGCTCTCCAATTCGCCCTTGCCGCCGGGCGCCTGACGGTCAGTATTGGGGGTTCTTCTGCCGTGATTTTGACTGAACGATAGGGCCGGGCCTCGCCACCGGTCAATGACGGCTTTCTCCGCTGCTCGGCCATTCCGAAGCCAGCGGCAGAACGGGTCTTCGCGACGAGAGCGAAGAGGACAGTGGGAAGCGTGGGTGATTGGGCCAGCAGATCTTCGCTGACGGGAAAGACCCCGGCTCGGCGCGGCTTGGCGTTGCCGGGCCGCTTGGCCGGGGAACCGGAGGGGGAGGCGGCGAGGGAACAGGGTGGCCGGGGCGTGACACCGCGCGGTCTGCGCCAGAAGAAAGTAGGTTGGGTTAGCGCGGCCGGATGAACGAGCATTGCTCCGCGCGCAGACTCGCGCGTAACCCAACAGCCAAGCCCCGAGAATATTCGTTGGGTTACGCGCGGCGCGATGCTCTCGACCTGCCTTGAAACAGCAT
>JAWKWB010000013.1:0-76611 GCA_041397775.1 Hyphomicrobiaceae bacterium
GGCTTCGTCAACAAGCCGCTGGAGAACTGGCGGCCCTGGTGTCCGCATGTCGAAGGCGCACCGATTGCCAGCGGTCATTTCCTTGCCGAGGAGGCGCCAGAGGAAACGCTGGCCGCCTTGCTGCCGTTTCTCGAGCCGTGGCGGCGCGGCGAATAAGGCGTATCGTGGCCATAAGTGCCGTGGTTTGGAGCGTTGCGAGTAACGTCCCATGAGCAGCAAGGCGCTGATCGGAACTCGTTCCAATGAGGACCTGCCCTCCAGAGGGAGCGGTCCGCGCATCGGGCTGGCACTCGGCGGCGGCGGTGCTCGGGGCCTGGCGCACGTACTGATGATTGAGGCGCTGGAGGAACTGGGCATCGTTCCCACCGCCATCGCGGGCACGTCGATCGGGGCCATCTACGGTGCCGCGTTGGCGTCGGGCCTGAGTGCGGCACACATTCGGGCACATACGGAGGAAATCCTTTCTCAGCGGCTCGACCTCGTACGCCAGCTGTTCCTGTCGCGTGCCGAATCCGTGCAGCGGCTCTTCAACCTCGTGCCGATCCGGCCGGCGCTGCTCAACCCGGAAACCCTGCTCGACTACGTGCTGCCGAGCCGCGTACCGTCGGATTTCGCCGCTTTGAAAATTCCGCTGGCCGTGGTCGCGACGGACTTCTACGCGCAGGAGGCGGTCGTGATGTCCCGCGGTGGCTTGAGACATGCCATTGCGGCGAGCATGGCGCTTCCAGCCTTGTTCCGGCCGGTGGTGAACGAAGGCCGCGCGCTGGTAGACGGCGGCCTCGTCAATCCGCTGCCGTTCGACCTGCTGGCGGGGGCGGTCGACATCGTCGTCGCCATCGACGTCTCGGGGGCGAGCCGCAAGCCGATGAACGGCAACGGGCCCTCCGCGTGGGAAGCACTGCTGTCGTCCTCGCAAATCCTGCAGCGGTCGATCGTGCGCGAGAAGATCAAGAGCGCGCAGCCCGATATCTATATCGACGTCGACGTGGACCAGTTCACGGTGCTCGACTTCCATCGTTTCCGCGAGATCCTGAAGGCGTCGGCGCCGGCGAAGGACAAGCTGAAGCGGCAGCTCGAGCGGGTGCTGGGCAGCGTGACCGTGCCCCTGGCGGCGCCCCCCGAGGAGCCGGCGCTGGCCAAGCCTGCCGAACGTCCGCGCCTGACGACACGTCTGGCGGCGAGGGTCGGCAAGAAGGCGCGCGGCAAAAAGAGCTGACCGGCCGTCATCCGGCAGGCGGTGATCGCCAGCCGAACATTGTTCCGAGAAATTTCGAACCTGTGATGGGCATCACACCCGTCCAAGGGCGATTGCGGCATTCTCCACTCATCGGCGGCGACGAAACGTCCGCCACGACGAGACAACGAAACAACGCGCTCAACGGAGACATGCCATGCTGAAGAAGATCGCCCTCGCCGCCGCCACGGTCCTGGTCGCCGCTACCGCCACGGCGGGTGCTGCGAGCGCCGGCTACTACAAGCGGCATCACGGCTACCATGGCCACAAGTTCCATTACGGCTACGTGACCTACGGCTACAAGAAGCACCACCATCATCACCACAACCACCACGTCCACGGCTACGGGTGGCGCAAGATCTACAAGCCGGTCTACTGGACCTACGGCTATCGCCACTACAAGGCGTGGTGATCGTTTCCGAGACGCCCCTTTCTCGATTTGCGGCCGCCTTCGCACATCCCCCGGTGCGGAGGCGGTTTGCATGTCAAGGCTTGGCGCCCGAGGCGGGGAGCCAGCGACGGGGCGTCTCGCGCTTGTCCTCGTAGGCCGCCTCGAAGACCGGTGACGCCAAGGTCGCGAGGACATGCAACGTATCCTGGCCGACATTCTTGAAGCCGTGGGCGTGGCCGGCGGGAATCAGCACCGACTGCCCAACGCCGGCGACGACGTGTTCCTCACCCACCCAGATCTCGGCCGTGCCGGCGAGCACGCTCAGCACCTCCTCGACGGCGTGATAGTGCGTGGGGGCGCCCATGCCCGGCGCGCACCATTGCTCGAACATGCACAATTGCGCCGCGCCGTTGGCGGCAGAAATGCGCATGCGCGTGTCGACGCCCGGGCGCCAGGCGTCGCGCGGGTCCTTGTCGTGATCAATGACGTTCAACATCGCCTCCTCGCTGCGGATGCGACGTGGAGATCCTTCCCCACGCTTCAGTGCGGCGGATTGGAAGTCCGCTCGATTCCTGCCGCTGGTTCCGAGAGCGGACTTCCAATCATCACACTAGAGCTGGTCGGCGTTGAACGTATCACACTGCTGGATCTGGCCGGTCTCCAGACCGCGCCGGAACCAACGCACGCGCTGGGCCGACGATCCGTGTGTGAAGGCATCGGGCACGACGCGGCCCGTCTGCTGGCGCTGGATCATGTCGTCGCCGATGGCGGTCGCGGCCCGCAGGCCTTCCTCGACGTCGCCCGCCTCGAGGCGGTTCTTCAGCTGATGATTGAGGGATGCCCAGACGCCGGCGAGGCAATCGGCCTGCAACTCCATCATGACCTGGATGCGGTTGCCATCACGTTGCGATACGCGCGCCTTCGTCTGCTGCACCTTGTCCGCGATGCCGAGCAGCGTCTGCACGTGATGGCCGACCTCGTGCGCGACGACGTAGGCCTGGGCGAAGTCGCCCGGCGCCTGGAAGCGCCGTTTCAGCTCCTCGTAGAAGGCGAGATCGATGTAAACCTTCTGGTCGAGCGGGCAGTAGAATGGCCCCATGGCCGTCTGGCCGGGTCCACACGCCGTCCGGGTGCCGCCCGTGAACAGCACGAGTTTGGGCTCGCGGTACTGCTTGCCGAAAGACTGGAAGACGCGGTTCCAGACATCCTCGGTATCGGCCAGGACGCGGCCGATGAATTTCTTCATCTCGTCGTTGTTGGCGGCGACCTGGCCTCCGCCCTGGCGACTGCCGGGCAGGCCGGGAATGTCGAAGGGCGAGCGGTCAGCGCGCTGGGTTGGCGCACCGGGATCCATGCGCGGCATGGGAATCTGCACGCCGCCGCCGGGACCTCCCTTGAGAATGTCGAGCGGATTGATGCCGAACAACAGCATGATCGCGCCGATGATGAGCATCGTCGTGAGGCTGAAGCCGCCGCGCCCGCCCATGGGAATCGGGATCTGCAGGCCGCCGCGGCCGAACGGCGAGCCGCCGCCTTCGCCGCGCCGATCCTCGACGTTGCGGCTTTCGCGATCGCTATCGTCGTAGCGCATGACAATCTCCTCGATCCGGGTGCACGCCGTGGAACGGCGCGCGGGATCATTACGTTCCGTCTTTGCGGCGAATTCAGCACGCCGCTCATTTTCATACAAGAGCTTGATCTCGCGGCCGGCAGCGGATGGTACTATCGATCGCGATGTTCGAGCGGCCGAAGGAAACGTCTTCGTTTCGGGCTCGCGAAATCAGGCGGCAGCGGAGTGCGCATGAGCCTTCTCAAGATTTGGTTCCTGGCTTCGGCCGCGGCGGTGGCCGGATCGCTGATCTGGGCCTATGTCCCGATCCTGGTGCCGATTCTCGCGGTGACGGCCTGGCTAGGTATTCTGGTCGCGGGCATCGTGCAGGCCGCGCGCGCCTTGGAGCGCTGGAACGCGGCAAGGCTTCAGCAGAAGGCGAAGGACTGATGGAGGCGCCGGCGGCCGGTCGATCGATCGTGCGTTCCATCGTGCAAGGTCTGGCGCGATACGGCCGGATCGCTGCAATTCGCGCCGCAGCGACGGTGGATTCACTGACGCACATGCAACGCGGGATCGTGTTCATGCTGCTGCTGGGGCTGCTCGCGGCCCAATTTGCAGGGGTTGTGTACCTCGCGCGGGCTGGCGGCGGGGACGGTCCGGAATCGCATGCGGCCGATCCGCGTGGCGTGGCGGCACTCGTGCCGGGGGCATATGCCATCGTCTCGTTCAAGCCGGATGCGGATGCCGGTATGGTTGCAGCGCACCTCGAACAGCAAGGGGTTGAGGTCGTCGAGGGCCCCAAGGCCGGCATCTGGCGCGTGCGCCTGTCGCGTGTCCCCCTCGATGCCGCTGCCGTCCTGGCGCGGCTCGATGCCCTCAAGGGCGATGGCCGGATCGTGATCTTCGCCGCGCCGGCCCTTTAACGCTTGGGGAGCCCGAATCGCGCATAGTCGCTGGCGATGCGCCAACCACCAGCGGTGCGCGGCGCGACAACAACGGGAGATGAGCTTGGCGCGGACGACCCGGGAAGCGCTCCACGACCTTAGTGCATCGGTGTTGAGCGACGAGCTCGGCTGCCGCATGGAGGCCTGGCTCGATCATCTCGAGCACGAGAAGGACGTCTCGGAGAAAACGGCGGAAGCCTACGTTCGCGATGCGCGTGACCTGCTGACGTGGCTTGCCGGGCGCGTGCAGCGCCGGGTGACGCTGGCGGACCTGGAGACGTTGGACGCGAAGGCTTTCCGCGCGTTCCTGGCGGCCCGGCGCCGGGCCGGGCTCGAAAGCCGGTCGCTGGCACGCAGTTTGTCGGCGTTGCGGCAGCTCTTCCGCTGGCTCGAGGCGGACGAGGCGCTGGCTGGGCATGCCATCGGGCGGGTGCAGTCGCCGAAGGTGCCGCGCGGGCTGCCCAAGCCGCTGACCGAGGCGCGCGCGCGCAGCCTCGTGGCAGACACGATGGAGGCCCAACTCGACTGGGTGGCGGCGCGCGACCTTGCCGTGCTGCTGCTGCTGTACGGGTGCGGGTTGCGCATCTCGGAAGCCCTGCAGATCACGCAGTGCGATGCGCCGGTACGCGGGCGCGATACGCTGCGCATCGTGGGCAAGGGCAACAAAGAGCGCGTCGTGCCGGTGTTGCCGGTGACGCAGCAGGCCATCGAGCGCTACCTGGCGCTGTGCCCGTATCCGCTCGATGCGGACGAGCCGATGTTTCGCGGCGCCAAGGGCGGGCCCCTGTCGCCGCGCATCATCCAACTCGCCATTGCGCGGGCGCGCGAGGTGCTGGGCCTTCCGGAGACGGCGACGCCGCACGCGCTCAGGCATTCGTTCGCCACGCACCTGTTGAGCGCGGGGGCCGACTTACGGCAGATCCAGGAACTGCTGGGGCATGCCAGCCTGTCGACGACGCAGGTCTACACGCAGGTCGACAGGGAACGTCTGCTGAAAGTCTACGACGCTGCTCATCCCAGGGATTGAGCGGGTTCGGTTGCCAACGACGAGGCATTGCATGCGTCGACTGCTCTTGCTCGCGAGCGTGCTGCTCGCCGTTTTCGTCTGCGTGCCTATCGCCCGGGCTGCGGCGCCGGTCTGCGGAGGGCGGGATCTTGCCGCCGAAATGCGGTCGGACGCTGCGGCCTGGGCGCGTATCAGCGCGTCGGCGGCCGGCATCCCCAACGGCGAGGCCTTGCTGTGGCGCGTGACGACGGCCAAGGGGGCCGTCAGTCACCTGTTCGGTACGGTCCACATCAGCGACGCGCGTGTGAATGCGCTATCGCCGCCGACGGAGAAGGCGCTGGGCGAAGCGCGGGTCGTCGCCCTGGAAATTGCCGACATGTCACCCGCCAACATCGGCAAGGCCATGGCCGGCCTGCGCAGCATGCTCGTCTACCGGAACGGGGCGTCGCTGCGGAACGTGCTGTCGGCGGAGGAACAGGTGCAGGCTGCCCGCGCCATCGAGAAGATCGGCATGCCGGCCGAAACACTCGGCGTATTGCGGCCATGGGTGGTGATGATGTCCCTGGCGCTTTCGGATTGCGAGCGCGCGCGCACGGCGTCGGGACTGGCGTCGCTCGATACACGCATCGAAAAACGAGCGCGGGCGCAAGGACTGCGGGTGACGGGGCTCGAGACCGTGCGCGACCAGATCAGTGCCATGGCGGCGGCACCCGATGGCGATCAAGTGACGATGCTGCGCGCCAGCCTGAAACTGCATGCCCGCAGCGACGACGTATTGGAGACGCTGGTGCAGCGCTATCTGCAGCGCAAGCTCCATCTCGTCATGCCGATCCAGGAAGAGCTCTGGCGGCAGGTGGATTTTCCGATTGCGGCATTCGCGTCGTTCCAAGAGGCGGTCATCTCGAAGCGGAACGTGCGCATGCGGGACGCTGCCCTGCCGCTCATCGCCGAGGGTGGTGCTTTCATCGCAGTCGGCGCGCTGCACTTGCCGGGCAGGGACGGGCTGGTCGCGTTGCTCCGGAAGGCGGGCCACACCGTGGAGGCGGTGGACTGAGGCGGTGCGACGGGATTCGTTCCGAAACGACGAAAGACCTCCGCCATCGTTGTTTCACTTCGGTTCGTCGTTCGTTCGACTCATTTGAGGCTATGCTGAAAGCCGGCGACTGATACGGTTAGGACTTCGTTAACCTACTGCCGTGAGAGTCGTTTCCTACCCAGTGCCGGACCTGAGAGGCTTCCCCAGCCCGAAAGGCCCAGCGTGTCCCAATGCCAGTATCCAGTACGAGTGAGTAGCGTCGTATGAGCGTGCGTCGATCCAAGCGTTCGTCCTTGCCCGTCAATAAAGTGCTCCTCGGCGACAGCCTGAAACGGCTGAAGGAGCTGCCGGACAAGAGTGTCGATCTGGTCTTTGCGGACCCCCCTTACAACCTGCAGCTCGACCGTGAGCTGCTGCGGCCCAACAACACGATCGTGGACGGTGTCGACGACGATTGGGACAAGTTCGGCAGCTTCGCGGATTACGACCGGTTCTCGCGGCAGTGGCTGGCGGAATGCCAAAGGGTGCTCAAGCCCGACGGCGCGATCTGGGTGATCGGCAGCTATCACAACATCTTCCGTCTCGGCGTGGCGTTGCAGGACCTCGGCTTCTGGCTGCAGAACGACGTGGTCTGGCGCAAGGTCAACCCGATGCCGAACTTCCGCGGCAAGCGCTTCACCAACGCACACGAAACGCTGATCTGGGCGGGGCGTGACCGCAAGTCGCGCGTGACCTTCAACTACGAGGCCATGAAGGCCTGCAACGACGACCTGCAGATGCGGTCGGACTGGCTGTTCCCGATCTGCTCGGGCCAGGAGCGGCTGAAGGACGATGGCGGCCGCAAGGCGCATCCGACGCAGAAACCCGAAGCGCTGCTGCATCGCATCATCCTGGCGACGACCCGTCCGGGTGACGTGGTGCTGGATCCCTTCTTCGGCACGGGTACGACGGGCGCGGTGGCAAAGCGCCTGGGCCGCCGGTTCGTCGGCATCGAGCGCGATCCCGATTATGTGAAGGCGGCCGAGGAACGCATCCAGCGGGTCCAGCCCCTGGGCGGCGATGCACTGGAGACGCAGCCCTCCAAGCGGACCGAGCCGCGCGTGGCGTTCGGCGCCATCATCGAGCTCGGCATTCTTGAGCCCGGTGCACGTCTCAGCGACGAGCGAGGCCGGATCTGGGCGGAAGTGCGGGCGGACGGCACGCTGGCTCTGACCGGCGCACGGGATCGCGTGCAAGGCTCGATCCATCGCCTCGGCGCGGAGGTGCAGGGCAAGGCGGCGTGCAACGGCTGGACCTTCTGGCACTTCGAAGTCGAAGGAAAACTTAAGCCGATCGACATGTTACGCGAAGAGGCGCGACGGCAGCTCGGCTTGAAGAGCGTCGGCAGCGTCGTTCACCAGCCTCTCGTCGCGGCCGAATAGGGCGGTCCACCCGGACACGCAAAATTTCGCGGCGCCCGCGTCCCGGCTTGTGGATTGCGGGCGTAACCGGTCGCGATTCCCGTTGCGTGTCCGAACCGCGCTCGACCGCCATCTGCGAATCACGGCTCGCTCCCCATCCAGATTGGTGCGCGTAGATCGACGATTTCGGATGTGAGGGTGAGCGGGATGATTGTGTGGCATCGAGGGGCGGCGCGCTGGCTCGTGGTGACGGCCGTCACGAGCGTTTTGCTCGGCGGCTGCGCGATTTTCGAGGAACGGTCCTATCCGCGGCATGGCTCCATCAAGGACGACCATCCCGAGGCCGGTCCCCCCAGGCGCAAGCGCCTGGTGGCCGCACGGCCGCAGCGTGACCATGCCGCGGTGGCGCGTCGCGATGCGATGGTGCCGCCCGATGCGCCGAAAGCACCGCGGGGGCAAGCGGAGGCCGTCGCGCCGCCAGCCGCATCGCCCGCGCCGGTGATCGCGGCTCCCGCACCCGTTGCTCCCGCACCGCAAGCCACGCCGAAAACGGTGGGCAGCGCCGTCGTGGTCGCCCCACCGCTGCCTGTCGCGCCGCCGCCTGCGCTGACGCCGCCACCAATGGCCCTGCCCGCTCCGACGGCGAAGCCTGCGCCGGTCCAGGAGAGGGCGGCCGAACCCAAACCGGAGGCCAAGCCGGAGCCCACGCCGCAGCAGAAGTCCGAGCCCTTGCGCGAGAGCAAGCTGACGACGGGCAGCCTGCCAGACCTCAATCCGCACGAGATGGCCCGGCGGGTGTTCGGCGATGGCCAGAGGCTCTTTGCCGACGGCAAGGTCATGGAGGCGCGCCGCCGGTTCGTCTCGGTGCTCGGCGCGATGCCGGCGGAGGCGACGCTGGCGCTCGCGCGGTCGTTCGACAACCATTATCTCGCCCGCCTGCAGTCCAGCGACGGCGCGCCCGACACGTTGCGCGCGCTACAGCTCTATGGGCGCGCGGCGGAGCGTGGTGCGGAGGAGGCGCGTGCGGATCTGGCGCGGGTGCAGGCGACGTTCTCCAGTCCGCGCAAGAAATAGCGGGAACAGGCGACGTCCGGGGACTGCAGGGCGTTGCGGCCGCGTCAGTTCTCGGGCAGCGCGTGCGCGATGACCTTGCGCATGACGCTGGGCAGTGCCTCGGCGTGGAGGTCGCGGCGATGCACCCAGAGGCAGCGTTCCGGTTCGGCCCACAAATTGAGTGAGACATCGGCGCGCACCAGCGCACGATAGACGGCCAACTCCAGCTTGAAGTGGGTGAACGTGTGGCGCACCAGACCGGGCGAAAGCCACCAGTCGGCCTGCAGCGGCGCAGATTGCATTGCCGCCACGTCGCTCGAGGGCGCGTCCTCCCAGGGCGTCGAGGGGATTTCGAGCATGCCGCCGAGGAGACCGGCCTCGTGGCGGCGGCGCAGCAGGACGTAGCCGTCTTCACGCAAGGCCAGGTAGGCACGGCCGTATCGCGTCGGCCGTTCGGCCTGGACGGCGCGTGCGGGCAGCGTTTCGGCGATGCCGAGGGCAGCGGCCTCGCACTTCGTCTGCAGCGGGCACACGAGGCACGACGGTCGCTTCGGCGCGCAGATCGTGGCGCCGAGGTCCATCATCGCCTGGGCGAAATCGCCGGCACGCCTGGTGGGCGTGAGCGCGGCCGCAAGACGCTTCAGCTCGGGCTTGGATTGCGGCAGGGGCTCGCGCACGGCGCGCAGCCGGGACACGACACGCTCGACGTTGCCATCGACAGGCGTCGCCTTTTCGCCGAAGGCGATGGAGGCGATCGCAGCGGCCGTGTAGGGGCCGATGCCGGGAAGCTCGAGAAGTGCCGCCTCGGTACCGGGAAACTGCCCGCCATGCTGTGCGACGACCGCCTTGGCGCAGGCGTGCAGATTGCGGGCGCGCGAGTAGTAGCCAAGGCCCGCCCATGCGGCGAGGATGGCGTTCAGGTCGGCGGCGGCGAGCGCTTGGACCGTGGGCCAGCGCAGCAGGAAGCGCTCGAAATAAGGAATGACCGCCTTCACCGTCGTCTGCTGCAGCATGATCTCGGACAGCCAGACGCGGTAGGGATCAGGTGTTGCCCCAGGGGCATAGCGCCAGGGCAAGTCGCGCCGCTCGCTGTCGTACCAAGCGAGCAACAGGCGCGCGACACTTTGTGCCGGCTTCGACTTTTGTTGCTTGAGCGCCACGGCTGTCATCGGGTCCCCCGTCGAGCGCAGGCGAATCACTTCAGGCCATGTTAGATGTGCGCGATGCCGACGGAAGCGCCGGCAAAGCCTTGAACAGGCGATATATGCAGAAATCTCGTGACATCAGTGGAACGCCGCGGACGGCGGGGCCCCGCGGGAGCGCCAAGGCCGCTCCGCGCCGGAACAGCTTCGGCGTCAAGTCGTTGAGCAGCTTCGTGCCGTCGCTGACGCGCAAGGCATTCGAGCGCTACGGCTTTTCCGCCGCGGTCCTGATCACGGAATGGGCGGAGATCGTCGGTCAGGACCTGGCCGTGGCGACGTCGCCGGAGCGCCTGCGCTGGCCGAAGCTGCCACCGGGTGCGGGGGCCGTGGAGGATGCAGAGCAAGGGCGGCCGGGGGCCACGCTGTTCCTCAAGGTCGAGCAGGGCAAGGCGCTCGACATCCAGTATCGCTCCCGCCAGATCGTCGAACGCATCAACGCCTATTTCGGCTATCGGGCCGTGGCGGACTTGCGCATCGTGCAGGTGCCGATGCTCGGTGATGCCAATGGCCGCATGCGCACCCCACCTCCCACGCTCGGCACCCTGCCCAAAGCCGGACCGCCGCCCGCCGAGGTGCTGGAGGTGAAGGATCCCGAGCTGCGCGCTGCGCTCGAGCGCATGGCAAGCGGGCTGCAGCAGCGGTCGCTGACGCGCAGCCGCGGCTGATCGCTACGCCGCGCACACGCGTTCGTGAAGCGTCCTGTCGCCGTCGAGATCCCGTGTTCAGCAGGGGTTCAACGAGAATTTGTCTTAATCCGGGTCGATTGACATGCTAGGCGGACAACACGCCCGGCCTGCCGGTGCCACCGCGCGAGAAACAGAGACGCTGAACCGATGACCAACAAGATGCCGATCGCTATTCAACTGACCCGCCGCGCCGCCGTCGGGAGCGCACTGGCTGCGTCCATCGTCGCGCTTTCGGGAGCGTCCGCGTTCGCGCAGAAGGCTGGCGGCGGGAAGACCGTTCCCGTCGATGCATTGATGAAGCCGGGCAGCCTTCCGGATATCGTCGTGGGCAAGGCCGACGCTCCCATCACGATCGTCGAATATGCGTCGATGACGTGCGGGCACTGCGCGCACTTCCACAACACGGTCTTCCCCGAACTCAAGACCAAGTACATCGACATCGGCAAGGTGCGGCTGATCATGCGGGAATTCCCGCTCGACAACCTCGCGGCCGCTGCCTCGATGCTGACGCGCTGCGCGGGTGGCGACAAGACGCAAAGCCTGATCAAGAAATTCTTCGCGGACCAGGAAAGCTGGGCTTTCGTGCGCGGAAATCCGCTGCCGGCCCTGCTCAAGGTCGCCGAAAGCGAGGGAATGACGAAGGAGCAGTTCGACAAGTGCCTCACCGACCAGAAGCTCCTGGACGGCCTCACCGAAGGGCGTGACAAGGCCAGCAAGGA
Source organism: Hyphomicrobiaceae bacterium (assembly GCA_041397775.1). Lineage (GTDB taxonomy): Bacteria > Pseudomonadota > Alphaproteobacteria > Rhizobiales > Hyphomicrobiaceae. The sequence continues at coordinate 11,224 of JAWKWB010000013.1, forward strand.
GTTCGGCGTGAACTCGACGCCGACGTTCTTCATCAACGGCCATCGCATGGAAGAGCGGTCCGACCAGATCGCCGGCTTCGACAAGGCGCTCGAGCCGCTGCTGAAGAAGTGATGCGAGGGCTGACCGGTACATTCAGGCGTGTTGCGGCGGCGCTTGCCCTGGCGCTGTCGGCGGCGGGGTGTGCCGGTGAGGGGACGGCCCTGATCGGTGGTCCGGGTGGCGCGACGACGGCCTCGGTGGAGCCGGGCGCTTCGGTCGCCGCGGCGCCGGCGCAGAAGGCGGCGTTCAATCCCTTCAGCACGGACAGCGAAGCGAGCCACCCCGCGCGGGAAGTACTCCAGAACCCGTCCCGTGACGAGGTGATGAAGACGGGCTCTATCCCGGAGTTCTCGATTGGCCGGGCGGACGCGCCCGTCACCATCATCAAGTATATGTCGTTGACCTGTCCGTATTGCCGCAAGTTTCATGCTGAGGTCTTTCCTGTCCTGAAGCGCGAATACATCGACAAGGGACTAGTGCGCTTCGTGTTTCGCGAGTTTCCGATCGGAAAGACGAGCGGTGCGGCGACGATTGCTTTGCGATGCGCGCCGCAGTCCAAGTATCTCGAGCTTTATGGGGCCTTTCTACAGCGGCAATCGCACTGGGTGAGCCAAGAGGTGCGGCTCGATGCCATCCACAAGGTCGTACAACAGGTGGGGATGACGCGGGCTCAGCTCGATGCATGCATGCAGAATCAAGGCATGATCGACGGCCTGAAATGGGTGAAGGAGCGGGGCCGCAAGCTCGGCGTGATCGGTACTCCAAACTTCTTCGTCGAGAACCGTCTCGTGAAGAAGGTGATGGACATGGCCGACATCCGGGCGATGGTCGACCCGCTGCTCGCCGGACGGGTGGCGCGTCGCTGAGCGACCGATCGAGCTTCAGCGGCGGCGTCGCAGCTCCGGTCGCGGGTGCGCGGGCCCGTCAGACCTGGCAGGGATAGCTGGCGCATGCACATCAACCGGTTGCGGTTGCTCGGCTTCAAATCGTTCCTCGAGCCCACGGAGCTCGTGATCGAGCGCGGCCTGACGGGTGTCGTCGGGCCGAACGGCTGTGGCAAGTCGAACCTGCTGGAAGCGCTCCGCTGGGTGATGGGCGAGACGTCCTACAAGTCCATGCGCGCCTCCAGCATGGAGGACGTGATCTTCGCCGGCTCCACCACGCGGCCGGCGCGCAATTCCGCGGAAGTCACCATCTTCATCGACAATTCCGCGCGCACGGCGCCAGCCGATTTCAACGACAGCGACATCCTGGAGGTCACGCGGCGCATCGAGCGCGACATGGGCTCGGCCTATCGCATCAACAGCCGCGACGCCCGCGCGCGCGACGTGAAGATCCTGTTCGAGGACGCGGCCACCGGCGCCCGATCGCCGGCGCTCGTGCGGCAGGGCCAGATCGGCGAGATCGTCAATTCGAAGCCCGAGCAGCGCCGGCGCATCCTCGAAGACGCGGCCGGCGTGGCGGGATTGCATTCGCGGCGGCACGAGGCGGAGCTGCGGCTCAAGGCGGCGGAGGCCAATCTCGAACGCCTCAACGACGTGCTCGGCGGGCTGTCGAGCCAGATCGAGAGCCTGAAGCGCCAGGCGCGGCATGCGCGACGCTACCGCGAACTGTCGGGCGAAATCCGCAAGGCGGAAGCGCTGCACGCGCATCTGACGTGGTCGGCGATGCAGGCCGAGGTCGCATCGGCCGAAGGCGCCGTCTCCGAGGTGCTGACCACGCTCGCCGAGGTCACGGCCAGCGAAGCGCAGGCCGTCGTCGCCGAGGCGGAGCGGGCCGAGGTCCTGCCGGCGCTGCGCGACGAGGAGGCCAAGCGCGGCGCGATCCTGGCGCGCGTGAAGATCGAGCAGGAGAGCTTCGAGAAGGAAGCCGAGCGGCTGGCGGCGCGGCAACGTGAACTCAATGCCCGTGCCGACCAGTTGCGCCGCGACGCAGCCCGCGAGGAGGCGTTGGTCGCAGAAGCACGCGAGCTTCTCGAGCGGCTGGTGGCGGAAGCCGAGGCGCTGCTGCAGCGCGACACCGAGCAGGAAAGCGTCGAGGACGAGGCGCGCGACGGCCTGACACGGGTCGAGACAGAACTGCAGAACGCCGAGCGGCAACTGGCCGACGTGACGCGGCGCGCCTTCGAGGCACGGGCCCGGCGCAAGAGCCTGGAGAGCGCCAAGACGGAGCTGACGGGGGAAACGGAGAAGCTGGCGCGCCAGCTCGCCGGGCTCGAAACGCAGAAGCGCGAGATCGTCGCGCGGGCGCCCGATGCGCGCAAGCTCGCGGAAACGACGGATCGCGGCACGGCGCTGGTGGCCGAAATCTCTGAAATCGAGGTGCAGGCGATCGCGGCGGAAGAGAAGGCCGAGGAACTGGCGGCGGAAGCACAGTCGCGCCGGTCGGCCGCCGAGGTGCAGCGGTTCAAGGCCGCGCAGCTCGCCACCGAGGTCGAGACGCTGGCCAAGCTGTTGAAGCCGATCCGTGAGGACGGGCTGCCACCCGTGGTCGACCAGATTCGCGTCGCGTCCGGCTTCGAGATGGCGCTGGGCGCTGCCATGGGCGACGACCTCGACGCCCCCATTTCGGAGGAGGCGGGCGCGCACTGGCGGCGCATCGACATGGGGCTAGACGATCCCGAGCTTCCCGAGGGGATCGAGCCGCTCGCGACCTACGTGGAGGCGCCGGCGGAGCTGGCGCGCCGGCTGCGACAAATCGGCGTGGTGTCGCGGGATGCGGGGCGGCGCCTGCAATTGATGCTGAAGCCCGGCCAGCGCCTGGTTTCGACGGAGGGCGATCTGTGGCGATGGGACGGCTTCGTCAGCGCTGCCGATGCGCCGACGCCGGCGGCCCTGCGCCTGGCCGAGCGCAATCGTCTCGGTGACACCGAGCGCCGCGAGGCTGAGGCCCGCCGCGCGGCGGAAGACCTGCTGTCGGCGGAGCGGACGGCGACCGAAATGCACCGCATCGCGGAGGCCGAGGAGCGGCGGCTGCGGCAATTGTGGCGCGAGCGCCAGTCGGAGCTGGCGCGCGTGCGCGAGCTGCTGACGGTGATCGAGCGGCAGGCACGCGAGACGGAAGCCAAGCTCGCTGCCTTGGAAGAAGGCCGCACGCGTACCGAGGATGGCTTGCAGACGGCCCACGAGCGGCTGGCGGAGGTGACCGCCGCCATCGAGATCATGGCCGATGACGAGAACGTCGAGGCGGACCTTCTGGAGGCCGAGGAGCGGACGCGGTCGTTCCGGACGAAGGCCGGCGAGCAGCGCGCGGCCCTGAACAATCTGGAGCGAGAGCGCGGGCTGAGGGCCGAGCGCTACAAGACGGTGAAGGCCGAGCACGAGCGCTGGTCGTCGCGGGGGGCGGGGGCGGATGCGCAGATCGCGTCGCTGCGCGAGCGCCTCGCGGAGGCGGAAACCGAGCTCGAAACGCTGGCGGATCTGCCGACGCTTCTCGACGAGCGCCGGGCGCTGATCCTCGATCAGCTGGTGGAGGCGGAGCAGGAACGGCAGCGGGCGGCCGACGTGCTGGCGGCGGCCGATACGGCCTTCCGGGAGGCACAGCAGTTGCTGCGTCGCCTTCAGGGCGAAGTCGGCGCGGCGCGCGAGGCGCGGGCGCGTACGGAGACGCAGCTCGAGGCGGCACGCGCAAAGCGCGCCGAGGAGCTGCGTCGCATCCAGGAGGCTCTTTCGACCTCTCCCGAAGAGTGTCTGCGGATGGCCGAACGGCAGGCGGACGCGCCCTTGCCGGCATTGGCGGACGTGGACAAGGATCTCTCCCGCCTCAAGGCGGAGCGCGAGCGGCTCGGCGGTGTCAATCTGCAGGCAGAGGACGAGCTGGCACAGCTCAACGACCAGCATGCGCAGATGGACCTCGAGCGGCTCGACGTGGAGGGCGCGATCGGCAAGCTGCGTGGGGCGATCGGCCAGTTGAACCGCGAGGCGCGGTCACGGCTCAGGTCCGCATTCGAAACGGTCGACGGGCACTTCCAGCGCTTGTTCACGACGCTGTTCGGCGGTGGCGAAGCGCGGCTCGAAATGGTCGAGAGCGAAGAAGACCCCTTGGAGGGCGGGCTCGAGATCATCGCCAAGCCGCCCGGCAAGAAACCTGCGACGCTGTCGCTGCTATCGGGTGGCGAGCAGACGCTCACGGCGTTGTCGCTGATCTTCGCGGTGTTCCTGACCAACCCGTCGCCGATCTGCGTTCTGGACGAGGTCGATGCGCCCTTGGACGATGCCAACGTCGATCGCTTCAGCACCTTGATGGAGCGCATGGCCGCCGAGACGGCCACGCGCTTCCTGGTCATTACGCATCATCCCATGACGATGGCGCGCATGGATCGTCTGTTCGGCGTGACGATGGCGGAGAAGGGCGTTTCACAGCTCGTCTCGGTCGACCTCGCCACGGCTGAAAAGATCATCGAGAGCTTCCCCGCAGCCGAAGATCTTGGAGCTGCTTGAGCGTCTGGGTCGCGGTTTCCGCGTCCTGGCCCGCGGTCGTGTCCGGAGTCCTGGACGTAGCCGTTGCATCCTGCGTCCGGGCCTGGTTCGCCGTCGGGTCATCGTTGGTCACGGCTGCGGAAATGGCGTCGATCGGCTGCGCTTTGGGCTCGCCAGGCTTCTTGGGTGCTTCGGGATCGAGTTCGTACTCACGAACGAGACGGAAGCCGACGCCCGTTCCTGCCGCGCCACTCATGTGCGTCCAGCGTGCTGCGAGACGCAGGTAGACGGGGCTGTTGTACCAGCCGCCACCCTTCATCACGAAATTCTTGCAGTCCTGCTGCGTCACTGCCTTGCCATCGTGGGCGCGGGTCGTGAGATCCGGGCTCCAGCAATCCTCGACCATTTCCCAGGCGTTGCCCGACATGTCGAAGATGCGTAGCGCGTTGGGGTAGAAGCGCCCGACTGGCGTCGTGCCGCGATATATCTCGCCGAAGTTCGCGTCGGTGATGTCGATGTCATTGCCCCAATGGAAGGGCCACGTGGCGCCGGCACGGGCGGCGTGCTCCCATTCCGATTCGGTGGGCAGCCGGTAGGCCTTCTTCGTCTTCTTGGACAGCCACTGCGCGTAGCCGAGTGCGTCGTCGCGGCCGATGCACACGGCAGGATGCTCGTCCGTCTGGTCGAAGCCGGTGTGCTCGAAGCCGAAGTCCTTGCGCCAGACACCATCGGCGAAGCAGCCCTGTGGGGCACTCTGCTCGGTCGCTGCCAGATACTCCTTGAATTCACCGCGCGTAATCTCGAAACGACCGATGTAGAAATAGCGGCGCATGACGATCTCGCGGGCGGGACCCTCGTGCTCGCGGAAGCCCAGTTCTTCCGGGCCGGCGCCGAGCGTGCTGGTTCCCTTCGGCACGAGCACCATGAGGGGGCAGGTCGGGCAATCACGGCCCGCGTTCCTGTTTTCCTTGCCGTTCTCGTCCTTTTCGGGCGTGAACTCGGATTCGCCCTCCTCGTTGCCGGCACCTTCCTCGCCTTCCAGGCCGGCCTTGCCACTGCGCTTCTTCTTGCCGTTGCCGCGGTTCTTGCCGTTCTTGGCCACGCCGGCGTGCATCTTGCCGCCTTTCAGGCCGATGTCGGCGCCGCCGATCTGGATGACGGCGTCCTCGCCATCCTCCTCTTCGCCGTCACCAGGGCCGGTCGAATCTTCGCCGGGCTTGCGGCCGTCGTTGGTGGCCATCGCCTCCCTGTTCTTCTTCTTGCGGGCGGCGGGTGAATGAGGGTTCTCGGTCGCAAATTGCGAGAAGAAGACGCTCTGACCGGGATCGGTCGTCATCAGTATGTAGAGGAGGCCGCCCGCCAGGCACAAAATGCCACCGGCAGCATGTTTCCTGTAGGCCGCAAGTGCCGAACTCTCCGCGCCGATGATCAGACCGAACAGGCACGCAACGATGACGATTGCCAGCCAATCCACGAATACAAACGATGTCAAAATATCCACTACGTCGCCCCCGCGAAACGTAAATCGTGCCTCTTTTCAAGGTCCGGCGACCATGCAACGCATGCTGTTGAAACGGCGTTAATTCTCCAACATGAAAGCAGATTTTCATTCTACGGATCGCGGCTGCGCGCTTTCGCCACTCCGTCCGAAGTGGGGCAGCCTCGCCCCATTTCTTGACACTTGCGGGACCGCCCCCTATGGTCCGCGCCGCAGATCGAACCTGCCGCGCTCGGGGCTTGCGCTCCGGCGGGGCGCTTCTACGTATGTCAGTGACCATGCCTGTCGATGGGAAAGACAACCAGGGACGGCGCGGTGAGTTGACCCCCGAAGAACGCGAGGCGTTCAAACGTCGTTCCGACGAACTGGGACGTCGCTTGAGTGAGGCGCGTGAGCATCGGACCGAGGGGAGCGCACCACGGGCGACGGGGACTGGCCGAGGCGAGGCTATGACGCGCGCAATGCGTGTCTCGGCCGAACTGATCGGAGGCATCGTCGTCGGCGGTGCGATCGGATGGTTTATCGATGGATGGCTGGGGCTCGAAAAGCCTTGGTTCTTCATCTTGTTCTTTCTACTGGGTGCCGCTGCGGGGATTCTGAACGTGATCAGGATGGCCTCGCGCGAGCGCACTCCGCCCTTGCCGTCCGTTCCGGACGAGCGAGAGGACGACAATTAGGCTTCGCTAGAGGGGCGTGACGACGTGGCAAGTCCAATCGAGCAGTTTCAGATCAAGAAGCTGGTGCCTCTTTCGCTCCCGGGCGGCATCGACGCCTCTTTCACGAATTCCGCCATGTTCATGGTGGCGGCGGTCGCGCTGTCCGCCGGTTTCCTGATCTACGCCATGCAGGGCCGTTCGCTGGTCCCAACGCGCATGCAGTCGGTGGCGGAACTGCTCTACGAATTCGTGGCGAATACAGTCAGAGACAACGTCGGCAAGGAAGGAATGAAATTCTTTCCGCTGGTGTTCTCGCTGTTCATCTTCGTTCTCATCTGCAACCTGCTGGGCATGGTCCCCTACGCCTTCACGGTGACGAGCCACATCATCATCACGGCGGCCCTGGCGCTGCTGGTGATCGGCATCGTCATCGTCTACGGCTTCATGCAGCACGGCGCCGGTTTCCTGAAGCTGTTCGTGCCGGATGTGCCGGTGGCCCTGTTGCCGTTGATGATTCCGATCGAGGTGATCTCGTTCCTGGCGCGGCCGCTGACGCTTTCCGTCCGTCTCTTCGCCAACATGCTGGCGGGACACATCGCACTGAAGATCTTCGCCGGCTTCGTGGCCTCGTTGCTGGCGGCGGGCGCCTGGGGCGTGATCGCGCCGCTGCCGCTTCTCCTCACCACCGCCCTCACGGCGCTGGAATTCCTCGTCGCCGCGCTGCAGGCCTATGTGTTCGCAGTGCTGACATGCGTTTATCTCAACGATGCGGTGCACGGCGGTCATCACTAGCCGCCATTCGCCGACACGTCTCGTCTCCACTCACACCTCATCAAGCAAACGGGAGAATTCTCATGGATCCGATCATCGGCAAGGCTCTTGGCGCCGGTATCGCTTGCCTCGGCATGGCCGGCACGGCCCTCGGCCTCGGCAACCTGTTCGGCCAGTTCCTGTCGGGCGCGCTGCGCAATCCGTCGGCTGCCGACAGCCAGCGCGGCACGCTGCTGCTGGGCTTCGCTCTGACGGAAGCTCTCGGCATCTTCTCGCTGCTGGTCGCGCTGCTGATCCTGTTCGTGCTCTGATTCGGGCCGGCCTCCTTCGGGAGGCTTTTTCCCGGTCACCGTGCCAAGATGGGGTGGCTCGTCGCGGGCTGCCTCATGCTGTTAGGATCATTGCGCATGGCATCGCTTCCCAAAACCGCCGAGTCGGAGGCTGTTCCCGCCGCAACGACCAAGCTGACCACCGGCATTTTCGTGCCGACGGCAGACAAGGGTCATGCGGACGTGAAGTTCCCGCCCTTCGACTCGAGCAACTTCGCGCCCCAGCTCGTCTGGCTCGCGATCATGTTCGCCGCCCTCTACTGGCTGATGTCGCGGGTCGCACTGCCGCGGATCGGTGAAGTGATCGCGGAGCGCCGTGACCGTATCGAGCGTGATCTTGCCGAGGCACAACGCCTCAAGGGTGAGACCGACGCCGCTCTCAAGGCTTACGAGCAATCGCTGGCGGATGCGCGCGGCAAGGCTCAGGCGCTCGCCAAGGAGACGCGCGACAGGATCTCTAGCGAGATCGAGCGTGATCGCCAGAAGGCGGACGAAGAGAACGCCGCTCGCGTTGCCCAGATGGAGCAGCGGATCGGCGAGAGCAAGGCGAAGGCACTCGCGAGCGTCAACGATATTGCCGCCGATACGGCAGGGGCCATCATCGGCCGTCTGCTCGGCAATGACGTGCCAGCGAGCGAGGTGCAGAGCGCCGTCGCGTCGATCAAGCGCTCCTAACAAGGGATTACGGGTATGTTCGGAGCCGAATTCTGGGTCCTCATCGCCTTCCTGATCTTCGTCGGCCTGCTGGTGTACCTCAAGGTTCCCGGTACGCTGACGAAGGGGCTGGACGATCGCGCCGAGTCCATCCGCAAGGAGCTGGACGAGGCACGCCGCCTGCGCCAGGAAGCGCAGGATCTGCTGACGGAGTACCAGCAGAAGCAGAAGCAGGCCGAGATGGAGGCGAAGGCCATCGTCGAGGAAGCTCAGCGCGAGGCCGATGCGATCAAGACCGAAGGCGCGCGCCAGCTGAAGGAACAGCTCGAGCGTCGTGCGCGGTTGGCCGAGGAGAAGATCGCGCGCGCCGAGGCGCAGGCGGTGGCCGAGGTCCGCGGTACGGCCATCGAACTGGCGACAGCTGCTGCCGAGCGCGTTCTGGCGGAGCGCGCCAAGGGCGAAGTCGGCCAGACGCTGGTCGATCAGGCCATCCGTGATCTCAAGGGGCGCCTCAACTGAGGCGTGCTCGAGGCCAAGACATTCGAGGGCGTCCGGCACGTACGGGCGCCCTCGGCATTTCTGCGGCGGGTGTCGTCGGGGCACGAAGCGGGGATGTCGAATGCACGCCAGTGCGGCTGGCGCGAATGCTTTGATCGGCCGGGGGGATGGTTTATAAGGCCGAAACCTCAGCCGAATTTCCGAACATCGGGGCTGCGAGATACGCCTCGCCCGCCCTGTCGTCGTCTTCACGCCGGTGCGAGAGCAGCATGTCGAAGCCCAAGAAAGAGAGCCGTCCGGAAGCCCGTCTTCCCAAGGGATTTCAGGATCTCACCGGCGAGGACCTGCGCGCCACGCATCGCATGCTCGGTGTGATCCGCGAGGTCTACGAGCGCTACGGCTACGAGCCGCTGGAAACGCCCGCTTTCGAGTATACCGATGCGCTGGGCAAGTTCCTTCCCGATCAGGACCGGCCGAACGCGGGCGTCTTCTCGTTGCAGGACGAGGACGAGCAGTGGCTGAGCCTGCGGTATGACCTGACGGCGCCGCTCGCCCGCTATGTCGCGGAGAACTACGACCGGCTTCCCAAGCCCTATCGCCGTTATGCGATGGGCCCCGTGTGGCGCAACGAGAAGCCGGGGCCGGGCCGTTTCCGCCAGTTCATGCAGTGTGACGCCGATACCGTCGGCACGGAAAGCGTGGCCGCCGATGCGGAGGCCTGCATGCTGATGGCGGACGTGATCACGGCGCTGGGGCTACCGGCGGACAAGTTTCGCATCCGCATCAACAATCGCAAGTTGCTCGACGGTTTGCTGGCGGTATGCGGCATCGATCCGGTGGCCGAGAGCGACGCTGCCCGGCGGCTGACCGTTCTGCGGGCGATGGACAAGTTCGACAAGTTCGGCACGGCGGGTGTTTCGCTTCTTCTGGGTGCGGGCCGCAAGGACGAGAGCGGCGACTTCACCCAGGGTGCCGGGCTCGATGCCGCGGCCATTCGGACGATCGTCGGCTTTCTCGAGGCTGGTTCGGTGGCCGAGGCGGAAGCACGTGCACGGGTGGCGCCGCTCATTGCCGGCAATGCCACCGCTGAAGAGGGCCTGAAGGAAATCGAGGAGATCGAGGCACTGGTGCGCGCGGCCGGCTATGGCACCGAGCGCATCACCTTCGACCCCTCCGTCGTGCGCGGGCTCGACTACTACACGGGTCCCGTTTTCGAGGCCGAGCTGACCTTCGAGGTGAAGAACGAGGACGGCCAGACCGTCCGCTTCGGCTCGGTGGGCGGCGGCGGTCGCTACGACGACCTCGTGGCGCGCTTCACGGGCCAGCGCGTTCCCGCGACGGGCTTCTCGCTGGGACTGTCACGCCTGCAGTCGGCGCTGTCGATCATGGCGTCGCGGACGGCGCAGACGCTCGGCCCTGTCGTGGTGCTGGTGATGGATCGCGGCGAGCTGCCGCGCTATCAGCGCATGGCGCATGACTTGCGCAATGCCGGCGTTCGCGCGGAGCTCTATCTGGGCACGTCCGGCATGAAGGCGCAGATGCGCTATGCCGATCGCCGCGCGGCCCCGTGCGTGATCATCCAGGGGTCCGACGAGCGTGCGAAGGGCGAAGTCCAGATCAAGGACCTGATCGAGGGCGCCAAGGCCGCCGCGGCCATCAAGGACAATGCCGAGTGGAAGGCGACCCGGCCGGCCCAGGTCTCGGTGCCGGAGGCGCAGCTCGTGGCAGCCGTGAAGGAGATCCTGGCGCGGCACGGGGGTGCGGCGTGACGGGAACTGCCGAAGGCGACGAACTGGCCGTATCGGCCCGCTGGATCGAGGCGCTCGACCGGCAGTCGGTGATCATGATGGCGATCTTCGCGCGGGCGGGCTTCGAGCCGGTCGCCCCGGCCGTCATCCAGCCGGCCGACGTGTTCCTCGATCTCATCGGCGAGGATCTGCGCGGGCGTACCTATGTGTTCAGCGACCCGTCCGGCGCCGAGCTGTGCCTGCGGCCGGACCTGACCATTCCGGCCTGCCGGCTCTATCTCGCGCGGCATGGCGCGGAGGCGCCGGCGAGCCGGTTCGCCTACAACGGCGTGGTCTTCCGCTACCAGCCGACCGGCGGCAACCTGGTGCGTCCACGCGAATTCCGCCAGGCCGGCATCGAGTCGTTCGCGGCGGACGATCCGGGCCGTGCCGACGCCGAGATCCTGGCGCTGTCCGTCGAGGCGGTGCGCGCGGCGGGGCTCAGGGCGTTCAAGCTTCGGGTCGGAGACCTCGGCATCTTCGATGCGCTGCTCGAGGCCGTCGAGATGCCGGATCGCTGGCGGGTGCGTTTGCGGCATCATTTCAGGCATCCGGACGCCTTCCGCCGGCAGCTGCGGCACATCGTGCAGCCGAACACGGCCGGGCTGGAGATCCCCGACGAGTTGCTGCGGCGGCTTACCGCCGCCGACGAAAACACGGCCATCGCCGAGATCGAGGCCTACTGCGCGGCGCATGATCTGACGATCACGGGCACGCGGACGCTGGAGGAGATCGCAGCGCACCTGAAGGGCATCGGCGAGGATCTGCAGGAGCGACCGCTGTCGAAGGAGGCTGCCGGACTGATCGACGCCTATCTGCGCGTCGAGGCGCCGGCGCGCGCAGCCATGGCACAGATCCGCTCGCTGACGTCGGCCGCGGGCATCGACGTGTCCGCAGCGCTCGATGCCTACGAGGCCCGTATCGCGCTGGCTGCGCAGGAAGGCATCGAGATGGGGGATGCGCATTTCTCGGCGAGCTTCGGCCGGGCCTTCGCGTACTACACGGGCTTCGTCTTCGAGATCACGTCGTCCGCGCTCGGCGACACCACGCCGATCGGCGGTGGCGGGCGATACGATACGCTGATGGAGACGATCAGCGGGGCCGGGCGCGTGCCCGCCGTCGGCGCGGCCATTCATTCGGAGCGACTTCTTCTTGCTGTTCGCGGAGGCCGGCCATGAGCGATGCCCAATCCGACCGGTTGGTGCTTGCCGTCCCCTCGAAAGGGCGCCTGATGGACGACACGCTGGGCTTGTTCGCGAAGGCGGGGCTAACCATTCGCAAGGTCGGCAACGAGCGTGGCTATCGAGGCGAGGTGGCGGAAGTTCCCGCCATCGAGGTGGCCTTCATCTCCGCGTCGGAGATCGCGCACGCCATTCGCGACGGCAAGGTCCATCTCGGCGTTACCGGCGAGGACCTGCTGCGCGAGACGATCCCGGACATGGAGGCGAAGGCGCAGATCCTCGCGCCGCTCGGCTTCGGCCATGCCGACGTGATCGTCGCGGTCCCCAATTTCTGGATCGATGTCGTCAGCATGGCGGACCTGGAGGAGGCGGCCGTCCTTTATCGCCGCCGCCATGGCACGCGGATGCGGGTTGCGACGAAGTACATGGGGCTGACGCGGCGTTTCTTCGCCGGCCACAGGTTCGATGCCGCGGTCAAAACGGGCGCTGCCGTGACCATGTACCGGATCGTGGAGAGCCTTGGGGCGACCGAAGGCGCGCCCGCCGCGGGAACTGCCGAGCTGATCGTGGACATCACCTCGACGGGCTCGACGTTGAAGGCGAACGGGCTGCGCATCCTGGCGGACGGCGTCATCCTGAAGTCGCAGGCCAATCTGGTGCTGTCGCGCACGGCATCCTGGTCGCCGCAGCAGTCGCGGCTGCGCGATGATATCGTCCGGGCCCTCGGCGCTTGATGCGATGCGCCGGCGCCGCACTCAGGCGGCGTCTTTCGCCTGTGCCGGTGGCGCGGCGGCCGGCCTCGCCGCGGCGCCCTGGAATGTCTGCTCCAATTGCTCGAGATCGACCCGCTCGGCGTTCGACAGGGCGTTCATGCAGGCGCACATGAACTGCGTGCCGGCCATCGCGTAGTCGCGCTGGGCCGTCTGCCAGAATGCGGCCTGGGCGGTGATCAGGTCCTGCGGGGTCTGGCACTTTGCGATGGCCCCGGGGATATCGAGCCAGGCGTGTGTGCGACGGGCCACGAGTGCCAGCGACTGCAAGTGGGCGGATGCTGCAATCCGCGCCATCGGCTCGATGGCCCGTACCGGCCCCAGGGCGCTCAGTGGTGTCGTGTCGTGATCGACGAGTACGGCGAGTGACGACAAAGTCGTGGAAGCATCTGGGTTTCTCACCATGGCTGCAACGACCTCCATGTGGACTCTACTTGGGTGCGTGAATGTTCACCTACCTATTGCACGGTAGTCACCTGGGTGATGCAAGCGCATCATCCACGCCGCATCCATAGCACGAAACTGCGCACCTCTCGATACGGGCTGTAATTTCGCTCTGCGATCAACGCCTTGCGCCTGCTGCATGCGCTGGCTACCGTGCCTGTCGCGACCCACACCGATGGCCCGGCGCGGTATTCGCTACGAATTTCGATCAATTCGACTGCGGAACGTTAATAGTCCGCTCATCACGTCTTGGTTTCTCCCGTTTAAACTCGACGCTTCTCAAATAGTATTTCCTGGGGAACGAATATTTGACGGTTCAAGATGCTTCAGATCGTGCACGTCATGTCGGGGTGGAAGACCAGGGCAGGTACGGCGAAAGGCCGGATCGAGGCGGGATTAAGCCGGTTTCGCGCGGCTTGCGCGATACCCGGTGCGCGCGCACCGTTCCTGCGGGACGATCGAGGCACAGTTGCCGTCATCTTCACGCTGGTGGCCTTCGTTGCCGTCGCGCTCGCGGGTGGTGCGGTCGATGTCGGCCGGACGTACTCGATGCGCACGAAGCTGCAGAACGTGCTCGATGCGGCCACGCTGGCCACGGCCAGTGCATACCTGGCCGATCCCAACCACGACATCAACAAGGCGCTGGCGCAGGGCCGCCAGTTCTTCGCCTCCAACATGGGGCAGGATCAAGGGGCGTCGATGACCTCCGCGCTCGACGCCATGTCGCAGACCGTCGCCATGCAGGCGCAGATGAACGTGACGACCCCCTTCCTGTCCATGGTGGGCATCAACAGCCTGTCGCTGTGGGCGGCGACGGAAGTGGCGACGCAGGAAAGCCTGTCGGGCGGCGCAGGCGCGGAAGTCGAGATTTCGCTGATGCTCGATACGACGGGCTCCATGGGGCAGGACTCGGGCAACGGCACGACGAAAATGGAGGCCCTGAAGCAGGCCTCCAAGACCTTCGTCGATATCCTTCTGCCGGACGTGGGAGCGCCGAAGGCACGCATCGCCCTGGCGCCTTTCGCCCCTTACGTCCACGTGAGCGATGCCCTCGCGCAGGTGGCGACCGGCCAGCCGCTGGTCAAGGACGTCACGACGACGACGACCGTCCAATGCAATCCCGAGACGACGTGCGAGCCGGCGACCTGCAAGCAATACAAGAAGGGTGTGTGCCAGCAGTGGAACCAGCCGGTGTGCACGACGACCTACAGCCAGTGCGATTCGACCAGCACCGCGACGGCCTATCTCAGCCGTTGCATGATCGAGCGGACGGGCAATGCCGCGTTCGACGGCAGTGGACCGGGGGATGGCGCCTACTTCACGCCCGTCTGGAAATCGAGCGAGAGCGCGGCGAAAAACTGTACGCCGGGGCAGACGGTGGTTCCGCTGACGCGCGACAAGTTCGTCTTGAAGAGCACGATCGATAGCCTGACGGCGTCCGGCATGACGGCGGGCCACCTGGGCACGGCATGGGCCTGGTACATGCTGTCGCCCGATTGGTCGGGCGTCTTCACGGGCGAGAGCACACCCAAGCCCTACGCCACGCCCAAGCTGAAGAAGATCGCCGTCCTGATGACGGACGGCGAGTACAACACCTACTACGCGAAAGACGGCTCAGGAACCGCCATCCAGGGTGGATCGCCCGAGCAGGCCGTGTCGCTGTGCGGGGGCATGAAGCTGCAGGGCATCGAAGTCTTCACGGTGGGGTTCAAGCTCGACTCGCAAGCGGCCATCGACACGCTGGCCAATTGCGCGACGGACGCGGACCATGCGTTCCTGGCGGAGGATGCGGCGCAATTGGCGTCGGTGTTCCGGGAGATCGCGTTCCGCTCGGTGCCGCTGCACGTCGCGAAATAAACTGCGGCGCACCCAGCCGCGAGCGGCGGGTGCGTCGTCAGGGCCGCCTCAGCCGCGACCTTCGAACGGCATGTTGGTCGCCTTGATGGTCATGGTGAACACGTTCGTGTCGAGCGGCAGGCTCGCCATGTAGCGGATCGCCGAGCCGCAATGGTCGACATCGAACACCGGTTCTGGCTGCACGTCGCCACGCGCCTGGGGAACGCCGGCCTTCATGCGACCGCCCATGTTCGTGTCGGCATTGCCGATGTCGAGCTGGCCGCAGGCGATGTTGAAGGGGCGGCCGTCGAGCGCGATGGTCTTGGTCAGGCCGGTGATGGCGTGCTTCGTGGCCGTATAGGCGACCGACATGGGACGCGGCGCATGTGCGGAAATCGAGCCGTTGTTGACGATGCGGCCACCTTGCGGCGACTGCTCCTTGTACATGCGGATCGCTTCCTGGGCGCACATGAAGCAGGCCGTGAGGTTGAGATCGACGACCCGCTGCCAGTCGGCGAGCTTGATGTCCTCCATCGGCCCGGCGGGCAGACCCATGCCGGCGTTGTTGAAGAGGAAGTCGAGCCGGCCGAACGTCTTCTTGGTCTCGGCAAAGAGCGCCTTGACCTGATCCTGCCTGGTCACGTCGGTGGCGACCGCCAGCATCCTGCCGCCGCCGGCCTTGGCCATGGCGACGGTCTTGTCCAGTTCCTCCTTGCGGCGGCCGGCGACGACGACGTCCCAGCCGTCCGCCTGCAAGTGCAGCGCTGCGGCGCGCCCGATGCCCGTTCCGCCGCCCGTGACGATTGCGACCTTCGATCCAGCCATGATGCGTTTCTCTCCCAGTGATTGGTTTTCGTGAGGGCGTCTTGGCGGCCACACTAACGCAGCGCGCGCACGTCGTCATGTCCGGCGCGGAGGCTCGTTGCCGCCGGGCCGGACATGTGTTGTCGCGAGGTGTCGGGATGGCGCGCCGCGCGTCAGACGAGGCGCGACTGCTCCATGGCCGCACCGATGAAGCTGGCGAACAGCGGGTGCGGATCGAAGGGGCGTGACTTCAGCTCGGGATGATACTGGACGCCGATGAACCAGGGGTGGTCGGCGTACTCGATCGTCTCGGGCAGCAGGCCATCTGGCGAGACACCGGCGAAACACATGCCGGCGGCCTCCATGCGCTCGCGATAGCGCATGTTCACCTCGTAGCGGTGGCGATGGCGCTCGGAGATCTGGGTGGCGCCGTAGATGCGGGCGATATGGCTGTCCTTGGCCAGGGTCGCCTCATAGGCGCCGAGCCGCATGGTGCCGCCCAGATCGCCACTTGCAGCGCGTCGCTCCAGATCGTTGCCGCGCATCCACTCCGTCATCAGGCCGACGACGGGTTCGTCCGTGGGGCCAAACTCGGTCGAGGATGCGTTTTCGATGCCGACCAGCTTGCGGGCGGCCTCGATGACGGCCATCTGCATGCCGAAGCAGATGCCGAAATAGGGCACCTTGCGCTCGCGTGCAAAGCGGGCGGCCAGGATCTTGCCCTCCGCGCCACGCTCGCCGAAGCCGCCGGGCACGAGGATGCCGTGCACGCCCTCGAGGTAGGGCGTCGGGTCCTCGCGTTCGAAGACCTCGCTTTCGATCCAGTCGAGATTGACCTTCACGCGGTTGGCGATGCCACCGTGCACCAGCGCCTCGATCAGCGACTTGTAGGCGTCCTTCAGCTCCGTGTACTTGCCCACGACGGCGATCGTCACCTCGCCCTCGGGGTTGGCAATGGCGCTGGAAATGGTCTCCCAACGCTCCAACCGGGGGGCGGGAGCCCCTTCGATGCCGAAGGCCGCCAGGACCTCGCGATCCAGGCCTTCGCGATGATAGGCGAGCGGCACGTTGTAGATGGACGCGACGTCGAGCGCCTGGATGACCGCCGATTCCCTGACGTTGCAGAACAGCGCGATCTTGCGGCGCTCCGAGCGGGGAATCTCGCGATCCGAACGGCACAGCAGGATGTGCGGCAGGATGCCGATGCGGCGCAGCTCGTTCACGGAGTGCTGCGTGGGCTTCGTCTTCAGCTCGCCGGCCGATGCGATCCAGGGCACCAGCGTCAGGTGGATGAAGACGGAATGATTGCGCGGCAGCTCGTTGCCGAGCTGGCGGATCGCCTCGAAGAAGGGAAGCCCTTCGATATCGCCGACCGTGCCGCCGATCTCGACCAGCACGAAATCCACGTCGTCGTTGCCGGCGAGGACGAAATTCTTGATCGCGTCGGTGACGTGCGGGATGACCTGGACGGTGCCGCCCAGGAAATCGCCACGGCGCTCCTTTGCCAGGATCTCCTGGTAGATGCGCCCCGTCGTGATGTTGTCGGACTTCCTGGCCGGAACGCCCGTGAAGCGCTCGTAGTGGCCAAGATCCAGGTCGGTTTCGGCTCCGTCATCCGTGACGAAGACTTCGCCGTGCTGATAGGGGCTCATCGTGCCCGGATCCACGTTCAAGTATGGATCGAGCTTGCGAAGCCGAACTGAGTAGCCGCGGGCTTGTAGAAGCGCTCCAAGGGCCGCTGAAGCCAGCCCTTTGCCGAGCGAGGAAACCACGCCGCCGGTAATGAAGATGTACCGCGCCATGGGCTTGCAGAATACACCACTGTGAGAAGATTCGAAGAGACAATCGAGCGCAATCCCCGGCCCATTGATCGGGCGCGGCCGTCCAACTGTCGGCGGAAGGTGTAACGATTACTGGGACTTCGGCGGCTGTGGCGTCTTGGGCAACGGTGCTTTGCCGCCTTCGAGCTGCTTGAGGAGACCGCCGGACTGGGATGCGGGCGCATCGAGCGGGGAGATCGTCTTGACACTCTGCTTGGCGATCAGCGTCAGCGAGAGGCTGGTGACGAAGAAGGCTGCCGCCAAGCCAGCGGTGACGCGCGTGAGGAAGTTGGCGGTGCCGCGACCGGTCATGAAGCCACCGCTGCCGCCGCCGCCCATGCCCAGGCCACCGCCCTCGGACCGCTGCAGCAGCACGACCCCGACCAGGCCCAGTGCGATCATGAGATGCACGATGAGAATTACGGTTGCCATTTGCCTTCCAGTCCCTTGCGCCAAAGCGCCAAGGCCCGCGTGCCGGTCGTCCCGGCCACGGGCAGCGATGTCCTTTGCGGCGCTTCTACACCACTCGGGCGAGCCGCGCCAGCCCGGAGCCGCATCCGGTCCGAGGCTGTTGCGACGTTCATTGCCGGGGCGTCAGAAGCGCCACTGCACGGGCTCGGCGCCGGCGATCGGCGAGCGGAAGGTCACGATCTTGTCGCCGGCCAGGTTGCCCAGGTAGACGGTCTTCAGGTCGGGGCCGCCGAAGGCGACGCTGGCGATGTTCTTGAGGTTGCGCTTGGCGCCGATCTCGACGTGGGAGCGGCCACGCTTGCCGGAGGTGAAGTAGCGCTCCGCCCAGGCCACGTCCGCTGCGTTGGCGTCGTCGAGGATCAGCGTGCGCCGGCCATTCGTCTCGATGCGGATGACGCGGTTGGAGCAGACGCAGGCGACCCACACGCCACCCTCGCTGTCGAAGGCGAAGCCGTCCGGGAACTCGCCCGCGCCGAACTCGTGCACGGTTTCCCGTTTGCCCAGTGTCTTGCCCTGGATCGGGAAGCGGGAGACGCGCTTGGCGCAGGTTTCGTTGACATAGACCCATTTCCCCGTCGGATCGACGCGGCACTCGTTGGTGAAGCCGATGCCGTCCGCGACGATGTGGGCGCCCTGCGCATCGCGGCGGACGATGAAGCCGTCGGCGTGTGTGGGGTGGAAGGAGATCTCGCGCGGGTAGGCGCGCGTGGAGACCGAGATCCACTCGTTGCCGTCCGGGTCGACGCCGACGAAGTTGCACACGCGCAAAAGTTCGCCGTCGGCCTCGAACAGGTGGGGAAAGAGACGCCACTCCTTGTCGAGGCGCCAGACGCCGCCGCCGGGGCCGAGATTGGCGAGCAGGAACTCGCGGTTGCGGGTCATGGCGACACCGTTCGGCAGGAAGCCCGGAGGCGCGCCGACGATGTCGCGCTTGGGCTTGCCGATCTCGGCGATGCCCGAATGATGGTCGCCGGCGAACAGTTCGCCCTTGGCCGTCGTCAGCACGCACTCGGGGCGTTTGAGGCCCTCTCCGACCCAGGCTACGGCAGACAGCGGGATCAACGGTGTTTCGGCCATGGACGCTCCTCGTGTGGCGTGTTGCTGGTTGTGAAATTCTCGGTGGTGGCTCGCGATGATGCGCGCATGTCCGCCGCCTCGAGCACGTGGCGTTCGGCGGGTGTCAGATCGAGTGGCGTGGCCAACAGGGCGGCGATCGCCTCGGCGGCGTCGGCGGCGGTGATGCCATCTTGGCTGATGAGGCCCGTGGCCGCGATGCGGCACCATTCCTTCTGTGCGACCAGCGTCTTGAAGACCTCGTCGCAACCGGCGATCGGATACGGATAGACGTGCAGCTCCGCTCCGATGTGCGATTTGAGGCGCTCCAGAAGCGCCAACGCTTCGGCGATGTGGTTGTCGTTCGCTGCCTGTGCCATCGCCCCCTCCATCATGCAAGATTCGCCTTCGCCATTCGTATTCCAGTCTAGCACATCTGGCGTTTGGTCTTGGTTCGCGGCCGGGCTCGCAAGCAAACGTCAGATGAAAAAGCTACACTGGACTGACATGGGGACTCACATGGTTGCTAGCGTCCCTTCTGGCTCCGACACTTGGTCGCGTGAACGACCCACGGTGAGCCGAGTGTCGGAGCCGGAACGCTAGACGTTTCGCCATCGGCCTGTGTAGGATTTCGCACCGCTCAGGCAACGGCGAGATTTCATGGCCAACGATCAGTATCCCCGTTTCGACACGCTATCGCTACATGCGGGCCAGCGGCCCGATCCGGCGACGGGCGCACGTGCGGTTCCGATCTACCAGACGACATCTTTCGTGTTCGAAAGCACGGAGCACGCGGCCGGCCTGTTCAACCTGGAGAGAGCCGGGCACATCTATTCGCGCATCTCCAACCCGACGGTCGCCGTCTTCGAGGAGCGCATGGCGGCGCTGGAAGGCGGCGTGGGGGCCGTCGCGACGGCGAGCGGACAGGCGGCGCTGCATCTGGCCATCGCCACACTGATGGGGGCGGGCGGGCACATCGTCGCCTCGTCGCGGCTCTATGGCGGCACGCACAACATGCTCGTGCACACGCTGCCGCGCTTCGGCATCACGGCGACGCTGGTCGATCCGCGCGATCCCGCGGCCTTTGCGGATGCGATCCGGCCGGAAACGCGGCTGGTGCTTGCCGAGACGCTGGGCAATCCGGGGCTCGAAGTTCTGGACATCCGCGCGGTGGCGGACGTGGCCCATGCAGAGGGCCTGCCGTTGATGATCGATTCCACCTTCTCGACGCCCTATCTCAACCAGCCCTTCGAATGGGGGGCCGATATCGTCATGCACTCGGCCACGAAGTACATCGGCGGGCATGGCGTGGCGATCGGCGGCGTGGTGGTGGACGCCGGCCGGTTCGATTGGCGCGCGTCGGGCAAGTTCCCGACGCTGACCGAGCCGTATGCGGGCTACCACGGTCTCGACTTCTCGGAGGAGTTCGGGCCGGCGGCCTTCATCATGCGGGCGCGGGCGGAGGGCCTGCGCGATTTCGGCGCGGCGATGAGCCCGCAGACCGCGTTCTATCTGCTGCAGGGGCTGGAGACGTTGCCGGTGCGCATGGCGCGGCACGTCGAGAACGCGATGCGCGTGGCGACGTACCTGTCGTCCAACGCCGCGGTCGCGTGGGTCAGCTATCCCGGCCTGGAATCGCATCCCGACAACGTGCTCGCCAAGGAGCAATTCCCCAGGGGTGCGGGGGCGATGATGAGCTTCGGCATCAAGGGAGGGCGGGCCGCCGGCGCGCGGCTGATCGAGCGGCTGCGACTGTTTTCGCATCTGGCCAACGTCGGCGACGCGAAGTCGCTGGTCATTCACCCGGCCTCGACGACGCACCAGCAAATGAGCGCCGAGGATCTGGAGCGCGCCGGTATCGGCGAGGATCTGGTGCGGCTGTCGATCGGGCTCGAGGATGCGCGCGACCTGATCGAGGATCTGGATCAGGCCCTCAAAGCCTCGCAGAAGGGGTGACGCCGATGGAACTCACAGTGAACGGGCGTCGTGTCTTCGCAGCGACCGGTGGACGTCCCTGCGATCCGTCGAAGCCGGCCGTCATCCTCATCCACGGTGCGGGGCTCGACCACACCTGCTGGCAACTGCAGACGCGGTGGCTCGCCTGGCACGGATGGTCGGCGCTGGCCGTCGACCTGCCCGCGCACGGCCGCTCGGAGGGGCCACCGCTGACGAGCATCGCCGCGTTCTGCGACTGGGTGCGCGCGGTGATGGATGCGGCGGGCGTCGAGACGGCTGCCCTTGTCGGCCATTCGATGGGCGCGGTGATCGCCCTGGAGACTGCGGCGGCCACGCCGGGGCGCGTGACACGCCTCGCGCTGCTCGGCGTGTCGTCTGCGATGGGCGTCCATCCAAAACTGCTGTCGGCGGCCAAAGAAACACCCGAGGCGGCCTACGACATGATGACCGGCTGGTGCTTCGCCAATGCCGCCAAGATCGGTGGCAATGCTGCGCCAGGGCTCTGGATGACCGGCGGCGCGCGGGCCCTGCTCGGGGCGGGACGGGAGCATGCGCTGGCGGCTGATCTGGCTGCGTGCAACGCCTGGACGAGCGGACCGCAGTCGGCGGCCAAGATCGCGGTGCCGACATTGTTCGTGCTCGGCCGCGAGGACGTGATGACGCCCGCGCGCAAGGGGCAGGAGCTGGCACAGCACATCGCGGATGCGAGGGTCGTCAGCGTCCCCGCCTGCGGCCACATGATGATGCAGGAAGCGCCCGATCAGACGCTGGATGCCCTGATCAGCCACTTCGGCGCACGATAATCACACCAAGCGAACGGACCTGACATGACGAAAGCGACCAACGCGCTCTCTCCGAATGTTTCGCTGAAGCGGACGGTGCGCAAGCCGTCCGTTCGATCCAAGGGCGGCATCGTCGTCACCCAACATCGCGTCGCCTCCGAGATCGGCGCGCGCGTTCTGAAGGAAGGCGGCAATGCCATGGACGCGGCCGTCGCGGCGGCGTTCGCGGTCGGCGTCATGGAGCCGTGGATGAGCGGCATCGGCGGCGTGGGCGCGCTCGTCTACCGCGAGGCCAAGAGCGGCAAGGTGCGTTGCTTCGACTTCGGCGCGCGCTCGCCCAAGGGGCTCAAGGTCGAGGATTTCGAGCTGGCGGGCGGGACCGACACGGGCAACCTGTTCGGCTGGCCTGCCGTGAAAGGCAACATCAATACGGTGGGTGCGAAGGCGATCGTGGCGCCGACGCAACCGGCGGGACTGGCGCTCGCCCACCGCGAACTGGGCAGCAAGGCGTGGCGCGATCTGGTGATGCCGGCCGTCAAGCTGGCTGAAGACGGCATGACGGTCGATTGGCATACGATGCTGATCATCACCAGCGCGCTTGCGGATCTGCAGAAGGATCCGGGGTGCCGGGAGCGCTATCTGCGCAACGGCCTGCCGCCGGTGCCGCCCGCGGCACAGGCAGGTCTGGCGCAGCTCAAGCTCGCAGCGCCCGCGCTCGCCAGGACGCTCACGGCAATCGCAACCGATGGTCCGGGTGTTCTCTATGAAGGCGCAATCGCACGCTCGATCGTCGAGGACGTCAAGGCGATGGGCGGGTACCTCGCCATGGACGACATGGCCGCCGTGACGCCGGTCGAGCGCACGCCGCTGCAGCACACCTATGGCAAGCATACGCTGCACGTCCTGCCGGAACTGAATGGCGGTCCGACGCTGTGCCTTGCCTTCGACCACCTGGCGCAGCACGGCGGCAAGGCGGGGGCAGCGCCGGACGGGGCGCGGTTCTGTGCCTATACCGCAGCGCTGACGCACGCCTGGGAGGATCGCTTCCACCGCATGGGCGATGCCGGCGAGCGCGGCCTGCCGACTTCGACGACGCATCTGTCGGTGATCGACGCGGACGGCAACATCGTGACGCTGACGCAGACGCTGCTGTCGCTGTTCGGCAGCCGCGTGATCCTGCCGGGCACTGGCATCCTCATGAACAACGGCATCAACTGGTTCGATCCACGGCCGGGTGGTCCGAACGGCCTGGCGCCCGACAAGCGGGGGCTTTCCAACTACGTGCCGACGATCATGACCGGTGACGATCTCGCCATCGGCATCGGCGGCTGCGGCGGCCGGCGCATCATTCCCGCCGTGTTCCAGCTTCTGGCGATGATGGCGGACTTCGGCTTCGATCTCGACACGGCGTTCCATCAGCCGCGCGTCGATGTTTCCGGCGGTGCCGGCGTCACGGTCGACCGGCGGCTGCCTGCGGAAACGAAGGAGGCGCTGGCCGCGCGCTTCGACACGATCGCGGCCGAGCCGATGATCCTCAACATGCCGTTCACGATTGCAGGCGCGGTGCGCCGCAGCGGCGGAATGAACGAGGGGGCCACCGAGCCGGAGCAGGCCTGGTCCGAGGCCGTTGCACAAGACGAGGTGTGAGCGGGAGGCCTCCCGTTCGAACATGCCGCATTGGGGAGACGGGACGATCATGATCAGCGTTGCGCACGTCAGGCTGATGGCTCGCTACAACCAATGGCAGAACACGTCGCTCTATGGTGCGGCGGACACGCTGAGCGAGGCGGCGCGGCGCGAGCAGCGCGGCGCGTTCTTCGGGTCGATCCACGGCACGCTATCGCATCTCATGTGGGGCGACCGGCAGTGGATGAGCCGGTTTTCCGACGTGCCCAAACCCGAGGTGAGCGGCAAGGATAGCCCGAACCTCTATCCGGACTGGGATGATCTCAAGTCGACGCGCGTGGCCATGGATCGGACCATCCTCGATTGGGCGAATGGGCTCGATCCCGCATGGCTCGAGGGCGAGCTCACCTGGTATTCGGGCATTTTCAAGTCGGACATTTCGAAGCCGAAATGGATGCTGGTGACGCATTTCTTCAATCACCAGACGCATCACCGCGGGCAGGTCCACGCCATGCTGACGGCGGCGGGCGCCCGGCCGGACGACACCGACCTCATGTTGATGGACGCTTAACCATCCCGGGCCGTGGCGATGCCCGGCGGCGGCCTCCTTCAACCGAAGGTAACGCCCGTGTGGTCACGGTCGACCGATGATTTCGGCTCGAACCGATGGGTGGCTGGAACGATGAAGGGACTGCTTCGGGCACGTGGCGTGTTGCCGGTTGTCGCGGCCCTGCTGGTCGCCGGCGGCGCAGGACTGGCGTACGTGGCCGGGTTCATCGATCAATTGACGCCGATCGACCAGCTGGCGCTGGCGTTCTGCGGCGTCGCTGCGCTGGGATGCTTCGGGCTGCTGGGCGGCGAGGGTAGGTGGTCCCTCGATGGCTCGGACGATGGCGGCTCCAGCGATTGCAGCGGTGAGGGCAGCGGAGACTGAGGCGCCCCGCTGCCGCACCGGAGGCGTCAATCGATGTCCTCGATCTTGGCGGGGCCGCCACCTTTCACGCGCTGGGCCAGCGCCGCCTCGATGAACTGGTCGATGTCGCCATCGAGAACGCCGGCCGTATCGCTCGTCTGCACGCCCGTGCGCAGGTCCTTGACCATCTGATAGGGCTGCAGGACGTAGGAGCGGATCTGATGGCCCCAGCCGATTTCGGTCTTGGAGGCCTGATCAGCCATCGCCTTCTCCTCGCGCTTCTTCAGCTCGAGTTCGTAGAGACGCGCCTTGAGGCGCTTCATGGCGATGTCGCGGTTCTGGTGCTGGGAGCGCTGCTCCTGCGCGAAAATGATGATGTTGGTGGGCTTGTGCACGAGACGCACGGCCGATTCCGTGCGGTTGACCGACTGGCCGCCAGCGCCCTGCGAGCGCGTGAACGTGATTTCGAGGTCGGCCGGATTGATGTCGATGTCGATGGAATCGTCGACCACGGGATAGACCGTGACGCTCGAAAACGAGGTGTGGCGACGCGCATTGGAATCGAATGGCGAGATCCGCACGAGGCGATGGACACCTGCTTCCGTCTTGAGCCAGCCGTAGGCGTTGTCGCCCTTGATCTCGAGCGTCGCGCTCTTGATGCCGGCTTCGTCGCCTTCGCCCAGGTCGGTGACGACGACCTTGAAGCCGCGGTTTTCCGCCCATCGCATATACATGCGCATGAGCATCGATGCCCAATCCTGGCTCTCGGTGCCGCCTGCGCCGGCGTGGACTTCGAGATAGGCGTCGTTGCCGTCGGCCTCGCCGGAGAGCAGCGCCTCCAGCTCGCGGCGTGCCACTTCGTCGACCAGCCTCTTCAGCGACGCTTCGCCCTCGGCGATGGTCGCTTCGTCCTCCTCGGCCTCGCCCAGCTCGAGCAGCGTGGTCGCATCATCGAGATCGCGCTCGAGCTGCTTGTAGCCGGTGATGGCGCGTTCGAGCTGCTGGCGCTGGCGCATGACGGCCTGCGCGCGCTGCGGGTTGGTCCACAGGTCGGGGTCTTCGCTCTGCTGGTTCAGCTCGGCCATACGGCTTTCGGCAGAATCCCAGTCAAAGAGACCTCCGGAGCAGAGCCATCGAGTCCTTGATTTCGCCGATAATGTTCTCGTGCTCGGCGCGCATGGCGTCATCTCCGGGGCGTGATGTGGAAAGCTCGGGGTTTCCGCTTCGTATATGCGGCAACGCGCGCGCATGCAATGGATGCGCGGTGGCGAGGACCGGGACCTGCGCGGCTCAGTAGAGGCCGCGCCGATTGGGCAGGGCCCGCTCCTCGCTGGGTTTGGTGAAGCTTCCGTCCTCGCTGGTGAAGCCGATGACGGAATAGGCATCGTCGGGCTCTTCACCCGGCTTGAAGGCTTCGAGCACCGTATCCTTGTCGCCGGCCTGGGCACGCAGGCCCGTGCGATGGCTGACGCGCACGAGCCGGATGCCCGGAGGCTGCCGGAAGGGGACGGCGCGCTTGCCGGCGAGGGCATGCTTCATGAAGTTACCGAAGATCGGTGCGGCGATCTGGCCGCCGGTCGCGGACTTGCCCATGGGCTTGGGCGTATCGTAGCCCACGAAGACGCCCACCACGAGATCGGGCGTGTAGCCGATGAACCAGGCGTCCTTCGATTCGTTCGACGTGCCCGTCTTGCCGGCGACGGGCACGTCCGGCAGGAACTGCTTCACGATCGTCGCGGTGCCACGCTGGACCACGCCTTCGAGGATCGACGTCATCTGGTAGGCGGTGTGCGGGTCGATGATCTGCTGGCGATCGTCCTGGATATCCGGTTCGGTGGTGATCGCGGCTCCAGGGGCAGGATTGCAGCCCGTGCAGCCACGGGTGTCGTGCCGCCAGACCGTCTTGCCCCAGCGGTCCTGGATGCGGTCGATCAGCGTCGGCTTGATCTTCTTGCCGCCGTTGGCCAGCATGCCGAAACCGGCGGTCATGCGCAGCAGCGTCGTTTCGCCTGCGCCCAGCACCATGGCGGGGAGCGGCGCGAGATCGTCGTAGAGGCCGAACCGGCGCGCATATTCGACGACGAGCGGCATGCCGATATCCTGGCCGAGGCGCGCCGTCATCTGGTTGCGCGATTTCTCGATGCCCACGCGAAGCGTGGCCGGGCCGAGCGAGCCGGATTTGTTGTAGTTCTCCGGCCGCCACGCTTCCTTGCCCGGTCCCTGCTCGATCTCGATGGGGGCATCGAGGACGACGCTGGTGGGCTTGTAGCCGTTGTCGATGGCGGCGGCGTAGACGAAGGGCTTGAACGTCGAGCCGGGCTGGCGCCTGGCTTGCGCTGCGCGGTCGAACTGGCTCATGTCGAAGGAGAAGCCGCCGACGATCGCGAGCACGCGGCCGGTATGCGGGTCCATGGCCACCAGGCCGCCGCCGACATCGGGAACCTGCATCAGCGACCAGACGGCGCCCGGCTTGTTGGCATTGTTGGGGTCTTTCGGAGACACCCAGATGACGTCGCCGACCTTGAGCACGTCGCCGGGGCCGGCGTTGCGCCCATGCTTGCGGCTCGCCCACTTGATCTCGTCGTAGAAGATCTCGACGCCATGCCGTTCGGCGGGGATGGAACCGTCGGCGTTCTTGTTGGGGCGCAGCCCCACGGTCGCCTTGCTCCGGTCCAGGGCGGTGACGACGCCGAGCCGCCAGGGCGCAACGTCGCCGGCGACATTCATCTGGGCGAGCGTCACGCCCCAATCGCCGGAGACGTCGATCGACTGCAGCGCGCCGCGCCAGCCATGCTGGCGGTCGAAGGCGACCAGGCCGTCGATCAGCGCGCGGCGCGCGAACGCCTGGAGCTTGGGATCGAGCGTGGTGCGCACCGACAGGCCGCCGCCGTAGAGCTTGTCCTCGCCGAATTCATTGACCAGCGTGCGCCGCACCTCTTCCGCGAAGTAGTCCGCGGCATAAATATGCGTGCCGAACGAGCGGAAGCGAACCTCGAGCGGCTTGGCCTTGGCGGCGCGTGCCTCTTCCACGGTGAGGTATTTGTTCTCGACCATCTGATCGAGGATCCAGTTGCGCCGCTCCACCGCCTTGCGGCGCGTCGACTCGCGCGTGGGGTGATAATTGTTCGGACCCTTCGGCAGCGCCGCGAGATAAGCCGCCTCCTCGATGGTCAGCCGGTCGAGCTCCTTGCCGAAGTAGTTCAGTGCGGCGGCGGCAACGCCATAGGAGCCGATGCCGAGATAGATCTCGTTCAGGTAGAGTTCGAGGATCTTGTCCTTCGAGTAGGCGCGCTCGATGCGGATGGCGAGAATCGCTTCACGCAGCTTGCGGTCGAACGTCCGTTCGCTGGAGAGCAGGAAGTTCTTGGCGACCTGCTGGGTGATGGTCGAGGCGCCCTGCAGCGAGCCACGGCCCTTGATCTTGCCTTCGACGAACTTGATGGCGGCGCGCGCAATGCCCGTGAAGTCGAGGCCGCCATGCTCGTAGAAGCGGCGGTCCTCGGCAGAGAGGAACGCCTGGATCACGAATTTCGGTATCGTGTTGATCGGCACGAAGATGCGCCGCTCGCGGGCGTATTCTGAAATGAGCGAGCCGTCGTGCGCATGGATGCGCGACATCACGGGGGGCTCGTACTTGGCGAGGCTTTCATAGCTCGGCAGGTCCTGGGACGCGCGCCAGAGCAAGAAGCCGCCCACGGCGGATGCGGCCAGAAAGACGACCACGCCCGATGCGAATGCAAACCCCAGGAAGCTCACCACCCAGCTCCGGCGGCGGCGCTTTTGAGGTCTGACCCTGGCTGGTGGGGGCAGTGGTGGCGGTCTCATGAGATTCCAGGATTTCCGTTGTAGACCCGCTCTCTAGTCAGCTTGTCGGACCAGGGCAAGTTCTGCAAGTGCTCGTCGGTGCGTTTTGCGGTTCGATAGCTAATACGCCACACTGGCTCGAATTATGGCCGTTGGCGTGCTCAATTCCCATGCTTGGCCGAACCATACTTCGGCAAGCGTTGCAATTGCCCTACCGGCCCGGCCGCTTGTGATGGCGAAAATAGTCGTCGATCGCCCGTGCGATCGCTTCGCCGACGCCGCGCTGCCAGGCGGTTTGGGCCATCAGCTTTTCATCCTCTGTATTGCTCATATACCCAAGCTCGATCAAGACCGATGGCGAGCCGGGCTGTCGCAGGACCTTGAACGGCGCTTCCTTCGTGGGGTCGCGCGACAACTTCATGCGCGGCTTGAGGCGTGTCAGCAGGCGTTCCCGGAAGTCTGCGGAAAGCGTCGATGTTTCCCGAAGCACGAGATCGAGGAGAATGTCGCGAACCTGCACGTCACCGCCAGCGGCGCTGATCGGAAGCCCGGCAAGCAGGTCCGATGCGTTCTCCTTGTCTGCCAGGGCGCGCGATCGTTCGTCGGAGGCGCGTTCGGACAACGTGTATATGGTTGCGCCGCGCACCTTCTGGGCGAAATTCTTCTGCTCCAGGGAGTCGGCGTGAATGGACACGAACAATTCGGCGTGGTGCTTGCGCGAGATGCGCACGCGCTCGCCCAGCGGGATGAAGACGTCGGTGGAACGGGTCATGACGACCTCGTAGCGATCCAGGGCCGACAAGGCGCGATGGACGTGCTTGCCGACCGCGAGGACGACGGTCTTCTCGGGGCCGATCCGGCCCTCGGCGCCCGGGTCGATGCCGCCGTGGCCGGGATCCACGATGATCACGGGACGCTTTCGGCCCTCCGGCTTGGCGGTCTTGGACTCCGGGGCCGGTCGGATTTCGATCGACGTGGCAGCCGTTGCCAGGTCGGCTGCCGCCACCACCGCCGCCGTCGTTTCCTCGATGCGGATCACCAGGTGACCGGGCTCGTTCTCACTCCGGGGCGGCACGAACACGGCATCGACGACGCGCGTGGGACCGTCCGTATCGACGACGATGCGCGCCTTGTTCTCGGCAAACAGGCCGAACCGGAAGTCCCGGGCGAGCCCTGCCGACGCCTGCGCCTTCGTCAGCTTGGGGTCGAAGGCGGCGGCCTCCATGTCGACCACGATGCGATAGGGATTGCCGACCGAAAAGGCCGTGAACTCCGTTTTTTTCGAAATCCGGATCTGCAGGCGGGTTTGCTTGCGGTCTCCTGCAACGCCGATATGCGAGATGACGGCGCCGGTCACGCCGGGGGAGGGCACCGCCTTGGGAGCGACGTGCTTGCGGGCGGGCGGTGGCGCTGGCGGCGATTTCGAGACCGATGCGGACCAGCCGCCGGGCGCCTGGGAATGCGTCTGGGCTGCCGCGCCCTGCACCGTCCAGTGGGCACCCAGTAGGATCAGGATGGCAGCGAGCGCTTTCATCAACCTCATCGATCCCCAACGAAGGCTCGCGCAGCCCTGCTCCTGCGGTGCTCACCGCCGATGATTACCGCGATGAGCCGGCTTGGCCTGCCTGTTTACCAAAAATTTGCCAAATCGCACCCTATAGTCGAGCCCTGGTGATGAAGTTGCGTGTATGAGCTTGCGGTGCCTGGTCGCAGGTCCTTCTTGCCTCCGAGACCGACAACTCGTATTTATGACTTCTGTTGCCCGGATGCCGCGCCGCTCGTCGCGCGGTTGCTCAGGGGTGACGCCCGGTCGTAGCGGCTGTCGAAGTCGAGCGGCCGGGTGCAGGACGGGCAGTTGGATCTTACGGCGTGGGTCGGGTAGCAAGCTGCCGCGCCGGCCGGTGATGGGGGCACGCAGACGTTGCGCCGCCATCCCGGGAAACGACCGATTGGTTCGTTGCTTGCGAGCGTCGCCTTCTGGCCCAACTCGCAGGATCTGGTGTCGCGGCCTTGCCGAGGTGAGGCCCCTCACGCCGTTATCTGCCAACCCCCGACGACCCCGACAGCGGTTCTCGCTTGGGGCGCCGGTCGGTGCGGCAACCCGCCCGTGGCGTCGACGCGCTGCCCTGCGTTGGACAAGACAGGCACATTTCGTCTCGACGCGGCTCATGCAGATGGTGCGGCGGCGAGCTAATCGCGAGGAACCTTCGGGTTCATCACAGGCCAATGAGATACGGGGACTCCGAGACTGGCGGCCGTGGCAGGTGCAACACCCTGCACAGGTTCGCGCGCGCTGCTGGATGCCATGACGGCACCTGCGAGCCACGCGACCGGTTTGCCCGCTCGATCGGTATGCCTCCGCGCAAACAATTACATTCACACTCAGAACCAGGACGCGCCGAGCTGCGCGCCTTCTCCGGCCCCGGGCGCAGGCTCGCGGTTCCGGACCAGGCGCCATGGCGCGCAGAGGAAGACCTATGGACAAGACCAAGATGCTTATCGATGCCTCCCACCCCGAGGAGACTCGGGTTGTGGTGGTGCGAAATGGCCGCGTAGAGGAGTTCGATTACGAGTCGGTTTCACGGAAGCTTCTGAAGGGGAACATCTATCTGGCCAAGGTGACGCGGGTCGAACCCTCGTTGCAGGCCGCCTTCGTGGAATACGGTGGCAACCGGCACGGTTTCCTCGCCTTCAGCGAAATCCATCCCGACTACTATCAGATCCCCGTCGCCGACCGTGAGCTGCTGAAGCAGCAGGAAGCGGAGGCGGATGCCGACGGAGACGACGACGAGCCGCGGCCCGAAAGGTCCGAGCGGCGCCGTCCGCGCCGGTCTCGCTGGCGTCGTGGTGAAAAGGGCGACCGGCGTTCGAGCCAGAACGCTGCCCGCGACAGCGACGCAACCGACGCCGAGGCGACCAGCGTTGCCGTCGATCAGGAGCCGGCGCAGAGCGTCGCGCTCGATGCCCGCGAATTGAGCGACGTGCTCGTGTCGGAGGCGCTGCCACCCCCGTCGGCCGAGGCCGCGGAAGAACCTGCGGTCGGGCCCGCCGGCGAGGCCGTGGCGCTGACCGAGGGTAAGCCGCAGGACGCGCAGCCGGAAATCTCTGCCGTCTCCGAGATGCAACCCGAGGCGCCGGTCGCTGCCGCGGAGGCTGCCGCCGACGCCGTCACGGATGTCGCGCCGCCCGCGCCGTCGCACGAGGCGTCGGAGCAGGACGGGGCGCATGCCGTTGCGCCCGAGCATCCCGCTGCCCAGAACGACAACGAGACGGATGGCGAACCCGCTGCCCGGGATACCGACGACGCTTATGACGATTCCGACGACGATGGCGACGAGCTGTCGGTGCGCGATAGCGGCAACGGCGATGCCGATGGCGTCGAGCAGGTCGCGTCCGAAGAAGACGCCATGGAGGAGCTTCCGGAGCGTCCGCGCCGCCGGGCTCGCCAGTACAAGATCCAAGAGGTGATCAAGCGCCGTCAGGTCATGCTGGTGCAGGTGGTCAAGGAGGAGCGCGGCAGCAAGGGAGCGGCGCTCACCACCTACATCTCGCTCGCCGGCCGCTATACGGTGCTGATGCCGAACTCGGGTCGCGGTGGCGGCATCTCGCGCAAGATCACGCAGCCGCAGGACCGCAAGCGCCTGAAGGCCATCGCCCAGGATCTCGACGTGTCGGAAGGCATGGGGCTGATCATCCGCACCGCCGGGGCGTCCCGGTCGATGCAGGAGATCAAGCGCGACTACGAATATCTCCTGCGGCTGTGGGAGAGCGTGCGCGAGCTGACGCTCGCGTCCACGGCGCCGAGCCTCGTCTATGAGGAAGGCAACCTGATCAAGCGTTCGATCCGGGATCTCTATTCGAAGGATATCGACGAGATCCTCGTGGCTGGCGAGCCGGCACACGTCGAAGCGCGCGATTTCATGAGCATGCTCATGCCCGGGCATGCCGACTACGTCGTGCGCTACGACGGGCATGAGCCGCTGTTCCCGAGATTCGGCGTCGAGCGGCAGTTGAACCAGCTGTACAACCCCCGCGTCACCCTGCGCTCGGGTGGCTATATCATCATCAACCAGACCGAGGCGCTCGTCGCGGTCGACGTCAACTCCGGCAAGTCGACACGCGAGTTTTCCATCGAGGAAACCGCGCTCAACACGAATATCGAAGCGGCCGAGGAAATTGCGCGGCAGATCCGCCTGCGCGACCTTGCCGGCCTGATCGTGATCGACTTCATCGACATGGAGGAGAAGCGCAACAACCGCACTGTCGAGCGGCGGTTGAAGGATGCGCTGCGGCATGACCGTGCACGCATCCAGGTGGGCCGGATCTCGCACTTCGGACTCCTGGAGATGTCGCGTCAGCGGCTGCGCACCGGCATGGTCGAAGGCTCGACGTCGCAGTGTCCCCATTGCGAGGGCACGGGCATCATCCGCTCGACCGAGTCGGTCGCGCTGGCCGTGCTGCGTGGCCTCGAGGATCATCTCATGAAGCAGCCGTCCTCGCTGTGTGCGACGGCTGCAACGGGGGTGGCGATCTATCTCCTCAATCAGAAGCGCGGCTTCATCGGCGAACTCGAGCGTCGTCACGGCGTGACGATTGCGATCGAGGCGAACGACCGCATGCAGGGCGTGAACTTCTCCATCGAGCGCAGCAGCCCCGTCACGCTCGAGCACGTGCGTCCGACGGCGCGTGGTGCGGTCAACATGGAGTGGGGCTTCGGCGGCAGCGACGATATCGACGACATCGAGCCGGGCGTCGAGGAGATCGATACCGACGAACCCATGGAGTCGCACCGCGGCGAGCGTGCCGAGCGTGCCGAGCGTGGCGGCGACCGCAGCGAGCGTGGTGGCGATCGTGAGGGGGCGGAAGATGGCCAGCGCAGCCGTCGCCGTCGCCGCCGGCGGGGTCGCCGTGATCGCGAGGGTGGCAGCGAGAGAGCCAGCGAGCCGATGTCGGCGGGCGAGGGCGAATTCGCGGGCGAGAGTGACCGCGACCACGACCACGATCATGATCGGGGGCATGCGCACGAACATCGCCACGAGCGGCATGTCCATGCGCATGACGACGGCGACGAGGTCGAGACGATCAATCGCGATGCCGAGAGTGCCGCGGATGACGAGAGCAGCGCGCAGGCGCCGCGTCCGAGCGCGGAGCGCGAGGAGGACGGCGAGCGTCCGCGGCGTGGCCGCCGGCGTGGCCGTCGTGGCGGCCGGTCCCGCATGCGCGAGGGCGGCAGCGAGGGTCGCGAAGACGGTGGCACGAGCGAAGGTCGTGGCGAAGGCTGGGGTCTGAGCGATGTCGCGATGCCGGGGGCCGAGCAGCCCAGCCTGATCGACGAGCGTGATCTGCCCGTGCACCGGTCGCGGGCCGAACAAGAGGAAGCCGCGCCGGAAGGGGATGCGGGTCGCGATCAAACCAGCCAGCAGGCCGCGCCGGCCGAACCGGAGTTGCCTTTCGAGGCAAGCCAGCCGGCGCCGGTCGCGTCTCAGACGAGCGAGACTGCTGCGCCCGTTGCGGCACCTGCGGATGCAGCCGCACAAGAGGAGCCTGCGGTTGCGGCTTCGGACGCCGCTGTTCCGCAGGAGCCTGCGCCCGCCGCTCCCACAGCCGCTGCGCCGACGGTGGAATCGCCGGCTGCGCCGGAGGTCAAGGCAGAGGAGCCGGTCGCCCCGCCGGTCGCGGCAACGCCACCTGCACCCGCTGCGGAGAACGAGCCCAAGGCCGAAGCCGAAGTGCCTCGGGAGCCGGCGCAGGCAGAAGAGCCCAAGGCGGACGTGCCCGGCCAACCGGCCCGTCGCGGCTGGTGGCAGCGCAAGTTCGGCAGCGGGTCGTAACCACGATCAAGGTTCAGGGCCGACATCGGGCCCGACCAGACTTGGCGACCGCGGGGCAAGCCTTCGCGGTCGTCTTCGTTTTCGGGGGCGATCGCGTCAACTATCCGGCGCGGTTCCTTCGCGTCGGTCACGGCTGCGGCTTGCCTTCGACGGGCCGATGAGGACAGAGTAATCCTGGAGCGAGCGGGCGGCAGAAATCGTGCGTGCGCGCGTGTGGTGGATGGATCTCGGATCATGGCTCGGAAGAAATCGGTAGGAATCATCGGTGCGGGTGCTGCGGGCCTGTGTGCCGCCAAGCACATGCTCGAGGCCGGCTTCGACGTGACGGTCTACGAGATCGGATCGCGCATCGGCGGCATGTGGGTGTACGAGAACGACAACGGGCGCTCGTCCGCCTACCGCACGCTGCACATCAATACGGCCCGCGATCTCACGAACTTCTCCGACTTCCGCTTCGAAGATAGCGTGCCGCCGTTCCCGTCGCATTGGGACATGGCGAAATACCTGAACGATTATGCGTCGCACTTCTCCATCACCCGGCACATTCGCTTCAACACCAAGGTAACGAGAGTGGCGCCGGCCACGTCCTACGCACCGGAGCGGCCGCGGTGGACGCTGGAGCTCGAAACCGGGGACGTGGTGGAGCACGACACCGTCATCGTGGCGACCGGTCACCTGACCAAGCCGCTCGAGGTCGATGCCTTCAAGGACGGTTTCAAGGGCGAGTACCTGCACTCGCACGACTACAAGGAGCCGGCGCAGTTCGTGGGCAAGCGGGTCTGCGTCGTGGGCGTCGGCAACAGCGCGCTGGATATCGCCAGCGACCTGGCCATGACATCGTCGAACGTAACGCTGGTCGCACGCTCGACGGCGCTCATCATTCCGAAGCTCGTCTTCGGCAAGCCGTTCTGGGATGCGGTCCGGCCATTCTACAAGCCCTGGGTGCCCGCCTACGTGCGCAACAAGGTGCTGCGTACGCTCGTCTATATCGTGCAGGGCGACATGACCTCGCTCGG
Source organism: Hyphomicrobiaceae bacterium (assembly GCA_041397775.1). Lineage (GTDB taxonomy): Bacteria > Pseudomonadota > Alphaproteobacteria > Rhizobiales > Hyphomicrobiaceae. The sequence goes on from JAWKWB010000013.1 coordinate 46,182, forward strand.
GTTCCCCGGCACGTCGAAGCGGGTGCATGCCACGTCGAACGCCAACATCGTCAACCACATCAAGTATCGTCGTGTGCTCGTGCGGCAGGGCATCGAAAAGATCGATGGGCAGCGGATCAGCTTCGTCGATGGGACCACGCAGGAGTTCGATACGCTGATCGCGGCGACGGGCTATCTGATCGACCTCGATTTCATGGACAAGCGCGTCGTCCAGATTTCGGAAGGCAATGGGCTCGATCTCTACATGCGCATCGTGCCGCCGGATTGGATGGGCCTCTACTTCCTGGCGTTCTTCAACTCCGACACGGCCCTGAACTGGATCTGCGAGGGGCAGATCCGCTGGATTCGCGAATTCGAGATGGGGCGTGCGCGCCTGCCGTCCCGATCGGCGATGGTGGAGGAGATCGAGGATCGCAAGGGCTGGGTGCGGCAGCACTTCAAGGACACGCCGCGCCACGGCATCGAAGTCGAGCACCTGCCGTATTTCGTCGAGTTGAAGCGGTCGATGCGCGAGGCGCACAAGCGGGCGGGTACGGCGCCGATGGAAATTGGAATCGGTGCCGTCAACGCGCTGCCGCATCGCATGGCGGAGGGGCGCAATCTCCAGGCCGCCGAATAGCCTCGCCGTGCGGCGGGGGCGATGGCCGCGTCCACCGCGTGTGCGGCGGGCGTGCCTGCTTCAGGCGAGCATTTGGCTCGCTGCGGGCGGGCAGGGTGCTGCGCTGCCTCGATCGGGCCGATGCGCGGCCAATTCCAGCAGATGACCGATATGGCCGCCGAACGCCCCTCAATTCAGGGGCTTCACGATGAACGATGTGGCGCCTGCGGCCAGCGCACGCTCGAGCGCGTCACGCTCCTTCTTGCCGGTGACCACGACGGCGGGCAGGTGCTTGAGGCGCGGATGGCCACGCATGCAGCTGATCAGCGAATAGCCATCGACACCGGGCATGTCGAGATCGACGAGCACCATATCGAAATCGCCGTCGACCAGGAAGTTCAACGCCGTGACGCCGTCTGCGGCCTCCACGATGTCGGCGCCCAGAGCTGCCATGCGCTTGGCGGCAACTGCACGCGAGAACTTGTCGTCGTCTACGATCAACGCTTTTGGACGGTTCGGACGGTTGGCCATTTCAAGTGGTCGCTCCAAATTCCGCATTTACACAATCCGGATGCGGATCTTTCCCCGAGGCTGTTTATGCGCCTCGACCTGCTACCAATTCGATAAATTGGTCGCATGCGTGCAAAGTTCTTTGCGAATTCCGCCAAGTTTCGGAAGATTCCAAGGTCCGTCCTTGCGCGTCGTATGTAAACGTCGCGGTGACCAAGCCTCGACAACCGCCGCTACAGTGCGTCACGCCGCGCCCTTGGGACGGACGAAGAAATCGGGACCCGAGCCCACGATCTTCACATCCGGCTTGCCCACGATATCGGCATCCTTGCCCTCGTAGCTCATGGCGTGGAGCACGAAACGGATTGCCTCCAGCCGTGCGCGGCGCTGGTCGTTGGCGAGGATGACGGTCCACGGGGCCACGGTGGTGTGGGTGAAGCGGAACATGTCCTCCTTGGCCGCCGTATAGTCGTCCCAACGCGCCATGGCGGCGAAATCCATGTCGGACATTTTCCAGCGCTTCAGCGGATCATGCCGGCGTTCGTGGAAGCGCTCGAGTTGCGTCTCGCGACCGATCTCGAGGTAGAACTTGAAAAATCGGATCCCGTCGCGAACGAGCATGCCTTCGAGCTGCGGGGCTTCCCTGAGGAAATCGGCGATCTCATCGGGTGTCGCAAAGCCCATGACTTTCTCGACGCCGGCGCGGTTGTACCAGGACCGGTCGAACAGCACGATTTCGCCACCCGACGGGAAATGCGGGATGTAGCGCTGAAAGTACCATTGCTCGCGCTCGACCTCGGTGGGTTTCGTGAGGGCTATGACGCGGGCATGCCGTGGATTGAGATGCTCCCTGAAGTGGCCGATGCAGGTGCCCTTCCCGGCGGAATCGCGGCCTTCGAAAATCACCAGCAGTCGCTCGCGCGATTTGAGCAGGTGCGTTTGCAGTTTGATGAGCTCGATCTGCAGGGCCTGGAGTTCGGCCTCGAAGGCGTCGCGCTTCAATTTCTTGTCGTAAGGGTAGTGCCCGGCGGTCAATGCGCCGTCCTCGATCCACTTGGGGAGTGCGGGGTCGTCGATGTCGAACGGCAGGCCTTTCAGGCTGCCGTGGTCGGCCGATTTCTTCTTGCCGGATTTGCCCAAGACGTGCGCTCCTGTGCTGCCGCTTCACTTGCGACAATGTTCCATGGATGCGCCGCGTTCAATGCATTCGCGGTCGTCCGGTTGCGATCGCGGGTGCCAAAACGCAACGAGCCGGGCAAGGCTGCCCGGCTCGAGGAGGCGTGTGTGTCTTCGTGTGCCGATGGGTCGGCCTCGCCCGATGATCAGGCGTCGGCGGCTTCCTCTTTCTCTTTCGGATCGGCGGTCGTCTGCTCTGCGATCTGCTCGCGGCGCATGCCACCGGCAGAGCCTCCCTGGCCGCGGCGCGGCTGCGGCGGCTGGAAGGCGCGGCGCGCGTGGAACTCGCAATAGGGAAGTCCCGCCACCTTGTGCTTTCCGCAGAAGTGGAACCCCGCTTCCTGCGGGTCGCCGATCGGCCAGCGGCAGCTGCTTTCGGAGAGCGACTGGATCGATTTGCGCTCCGCAACCGGGATCTCGAGTTCCTCGGCCGGCGGCACGTACGGCTCGGCGTCGGCGGGGAACAGGTTGCGGACCGCCACGTTGCCCACGGCCGCGAAACGCGGCTTCGCGAGCTTCTTCGTTTGAGCGGGCCGGGTGCGCGGACGGTGGCTCTTGATCCGCGACGTGGTCGCGCGACCGGCCAACCCCAGGCGATGCACCTTGCCGATGACGGCATTGCGTGTGACGGAGCCAAGGCGGCTGGCGATCTGGCTCGCGCTCAATCCTTCGGCCCACAGCTTCCTGAGAAGCTCCACTCGTTCATCATTCCAAGACATTCAACGCTCCCACCCCGTGAAGCGCGACGAAGCTTCGCCAAGGCGAAGTTCGACCTCTCACCGGCTTGGGCGGCATGCGAGCTGCGCGCGAAAAGACGCACGTCAGACGTCACGCCGAACGATGCCGGAGACGAATTCACTATTTACTGGGACGCTTGAACGGGCTGCCGACGCGCTCGGAACACAGGCGGTCGCACAACATTACGCAACGCAGGCCCTACTGAAGCCTGTGCGTGAACTAAACGCGGCACTTGACAGAATCATCCGGTTTCGAGTGCCAGATGTCGTGCCCAACGGAGGGCACCATACTATGGGCAGAATCCCACCCACAAGCCGAACTGACTTACGTCAGGGGCATTGACACGTGTGCGTTGCTGGGACGCAACAACGCGATTCGCGTTCTCTGTATGTTACGGGGAGTGTGAACGAGGATCGCGCGATTGCACTTGCAATACGAAACCTGTGCGTGGATTTCGGAATAGCTATTGCAGTCGCATCCCATTGATAAATATGTCTAATATTTGGGGCGATCCCAGCCTTCGCGCGCTGCCGGCTTATCTACGGAACGAGCACCATCTTGCCGGTGACGCGCCGGGCGGTCATCTCGGCCAACGCCTCGCCGACGTTCGCCATGGGATAGGTGCGCCACACACGTGGCTTGAAGGCACCGCCACGATAGTGCTGCAACAAACGCCCCAGGCGTTCGCGCGAGCTGTCGGGGTAACGGAAGCTCTGCTCGCCGAAGACGACCCCGATCACGGAGAAGTTCTTCACGAGGACTAGGTTCGTCGCAACCTTGGGTATGTCTCCGGACGCAAACCCAATCACCAGGATGCGGCCCTCCCACCCGATGGCGCGAACGCAGGCATCGAAGTGGGCGCCGCCGACCGGATCGAAGACGACGTCGGCGCCTTTGCCACCCGTCAGCTCGCGGATGCGGTCGCGCAGGTTCTCGGCGCGATAATCGATGACCTCGTCGGCGCCGTGCTCGCGTGCGATGGCGAGCTTGTCGGGGCCGCCTGCCGCGGCGATGACGCGGGCGCCCATCAGCTTGCCCACCTCGATGGCGGCGACACCGACGCCACCGGCTGCGCCCAGGACGACGAGTGTTTCGCCCGCCTTCAGGTGGCCGCGGTGTTCCAGCGCGAAGTGGGCGGTCCCGTAGGCGACGGGAAAGGCCGCGGCGGTGACGAAATCCATCTCGTCGGGTATGGGCGTGACGATGCCGCCGGGAAGGACGATCTCCTCGGCAAAGCCGCCGCCCTTGCGCGCGAAGGCCAGGACACGGTCGCCGGGGGCGACGTGGGTGACGCCGGGCGCGCATTCCAGCACGACGCCCGACACCTCGAGCCCCGGGATGAAGGGAAGGGGTGGCTTCACCTGATACTTTCCCTCCACCATCAGGATGTCGGGGAAGTTGATGCCGGCGGCCTTCACGCCGATGCGGACCTGGCCGTCGCCCAGGGTGGGGCTCGGCGCCTCGCCGATGGCGAGATTGTCTATGCTGCCCAGTTCGTGGCACATGACGGCGCGCATCTGGTTGGCCTTTCTCGTCGCTGGCAATTGTGTTCAGGCGCTGGTCTTGGCGAGGTCCTTGAGCTCCCGCCGCATCAGCTTTCCGGTCGGGGTCAACGGCAGGCTATCGCGCACGAGGATACGATCGGGGATCTTGTAGCGCGACAGCCGCTCGCGGCAATGGGCGAGCAAACCCTCCTGGTCGACCGGGAGATCGGGGCGCGGGACGACGAAGGCGATGATCAACTCGCCGCGGGCGTCGTCGGCGAGGCCGGTGACGCCCGCGAGGCCGACCGCTGCATACTGCTGCAGCACCTCTTCCACTTCCGCCGGGGACACGTTGATGCCGGAACGCTTGATCATCTCCGAGCTGCGGCCGGCGTAGGAGAAGCGGCCGTCCTCGTCGCGCATGCCGAGATCGCCGGTGCGGAAGTATCCGTCCGCAGTGAAGACGGTGGCGTTGTGCTGTGCGCTGTCCCCGGCATAGCCTGGCGTCAGGTAACCCGACACCTCGACCTCGCCGACGACACCCGGTGGGCAGAGTTCACCCGTTTCGGCGTTGCGGATGCGCACGGTGACGCCGGGCAGGGGGTGGCCTTGCGTCCGGCTGCGCTCCTGCAGTGGCCACTCGTGCGAGGTGACGCAGCAATTCCCGTAAGTCTCGGTGCTGCCGTAGATGTTGCAGATGTCCGTTGCGCCGAGTTCTTCTGCCGCCTTGATGACATCCTGCGGGCTGCCGATGGTCACGCCCGTGCGCAGCGATGCCGTGCGGGCCTTGGCGAAGCTCTCGTGTCCGACGAGTGCGTTGGTCATCGCCGGCAGCGTGTAGAGGCCGGTGCAACGATGCTGCTCGATCAGGTCGAGCGCTCCTGCGGCCGCGAAGCGCTCCTGCAGCACCAGGCCGGCGCCGTGCCCGTATACCGCCGGCAGCGCGTTGGCGCAGCCGTAAGACCAGAACAGGGGGATGGATGCCAGGACGCGGTCGCCGGGCCGGATGCCCTGGCGCTCGCCGATGTTGAAACCGTTCTCGATCGCCTCGGCATGACGCAGGGGCACGGCCTTGGGCCGGTTGCTGGAGCCCGACGTGTAGAGGATGACCATCGTATCGGTGGCGCTGGCGCCTTCACCCGGGGGTAGCGTCTCGAGCGCTGGCCCTTCACGGTACGCGGCGTAGCTGCGCATGCCGGTCTGGGGCGCCGGATCGAGCGCAACCAGCCTCTCGGGCAGGCTCGGATGTCCTTCGGCACGCAAGGCGAGAATATCGGCGGCGAAATCGCGGTCGCCGACGGCTGGCGCCAAGAACAGGATATCGACGCGCGCATCCTCGAGCAGGAACGACAGCTCGGGCCGCGTCGACCACGTGCTGAAGGGCACGAGCGTGGCGCCGAGCGCGGCGGCCGCGAAGAAGACTTCCAGCCACTCCGGCCTGTTGGCGGCAAGCAGGCCGACCCGTTGGCCGCGGCGGATGCCGTCCGCGCGCAACGCACCGGCAACACGCTCCACGCGCGACAGCAACCGGCTGAACGTCACGGTGTCCTCGCGGGTCAAGATGGCGAGGCCATGGGGCGCGCGATCCGCCTGCTCACGCAGCAGGTCGTACATGGTTCGGCTGTAGGGAGAGCGCATGTTCTTTCCGGGGCTCACACGAGGCTCTAAAGTCGCACGGACTTCAACGGCGATTGCGGCCGGGACAGTAGCGACGATGTGCGCGGGTTGTCCACCGACGCGCCGTCATGCCTTGCATACCCGAGGAGATACCGATGCCGCTCGAAGTGCGCGAGCCCGCGCGCCACGTCACGCTGATCACCATCGACAATCAGCCCAAGCGCAACGCCATGTCCCGGCAGATGCTGGGCGAGCTGGCGGCGCTGTGGGATCGTCTCGACTCGGATGCGAGCTGTCGCGCCATCGTGATCACGGGAGCGGGCGAGAAGGGCTTTTGCGCGGGCGCCGACATCGGCGGCGACCTGACGGCGAGCGAGGAGACGGCACGCATCGTCAATTGCTCGCTGCTGAAGACGTCCACCTTCTCGAAGCCGATCATCGCAGCGGTCAACGGCGATTGCGCTGGCGGCGGGGTCGAGCTGCTGATTGCAACGGACATCCGGCTGGCTGCCCCGCATGCCCGCTTCGGGTTGCCGGAGGTGCGTTATGCCATCTATCCGTTCGGTGGAGCGGCAGTGAAGCTCGTGCATCAGATCGGGCACGTGCATGCGATGGACCTGCTGCTGACGGGACGGCTCGTCGATGCGGCGCATGCCGCGCGCATCGGTCTCGTCAACGAAGTCGTGCCGGCGGACGAGCTCTTGGCGCGCGCGCTGGAGCGCGCCGAGATGATCGCGCGTAACAGCCCCTTCGCCGTGCAGGCGGTGAAGACGCAGGTCAGCGGCATGGCGGCGGATCATGCGACGTCGCGGGAGGCGCTCGATCAGGCGCTGGGCGACCGCGTGCGTGCGAGCCCCGACTTTGCCGAAGGCGTCGCCGCATTCCTCGGGAAGCGGGCGGCGCATTATGAGTGAGAGCATCGACCTCGCCCCGCTGCTGCGCGAAGGCGATTGCATCGCGTGGGGCGGGGCTGCGGCAGAACCTGCCGTGCTGCTGGAAGCATTGAGCGCCGCGTTGCCGCGCAGCCCGGCCTGCACCGGCTTTGCCAATCTGGGCACGACGACCGCACTCGATCCCGCGGCGGTGGCGGGCCGGATGCGGATCAAGGCGCTGGGCGGGGCGGGCACGAACCGTCGCTTCCAGGAGGTCGGCGCGCTCGACGTGCTGCCGATGCATTACAGCGCGCTGCCCGATCTCGTCCGGGATGGCCGGTTCCCTATCGACGTCGTGCTGATGATGCTGGCGACCGACGGCGGACGGCTCGGTTTCGGCGCCCAGATCGATTATCTGGCCGACGCCCTGGCGCGTGCGCGCGTCGTCGTGGCCGAGGTCAACGACCAGGCGCCCGTGACGTTCGGGGAAATGGATGTGCCCGTGGCGGACATCGATCATGTGATCGGCGTGTCGCATCCCCTGCCGCAGATGCGGACCGCCACGCCGGGTCCGGTCGAGACGGCGATCGGAGCGCATGTCGCCCGGCTCGTGCCCGATGGCGCGACGCTTCAGGTGGGGCTGGGCGTACTGCCCGATGCGGTGCTGATGGCGCTGCGCTCCAAGCGGGATCTCGGCATCCACAGCGGCACCATCGGCGATCGCGTCGCGGACCTGATGGAGGCGGGTGTGATCACCAATCGCCGCAAGCCCATCGACGCAGGCCTGGCGGTCACGGCGGGGCTGCTCGGCACGGACCGGGTCTATCGCTTCGGGCACAAGAATCCCGCCCTGTTCCTGCGTTCGCCGCGCTACACGCACGACAACATGGTGCACGCGCAGATCGACGGACTCATCGGCATCAACACGGCGCTGGAGGTCGATCTGACGGGGCAGATGAATGCAGAGGTGGCGGGCGGGCGGCATCTCGGCATGGTCGGAGGCCATGCGGATTTCATGCGCGGCTGCCTGCGTGCGCGCGACGGTAAGGGCATCGTCGCGATGGAGGCGACGGCGCGTGGGGGCACACTTTCGCGCATTGTGCCGAAGCTGGCCGACGGCGTGGTGACCACCTCGCGCAGCGATGCCGACATCGTGGTAACTGAGCATGGCGTTGCGGAGCTGCGCGGGCGCAGTGTCAGCGAGCGCGCCAGGGCGCTCGTCGCGATTGCCGATCCGCGCTTCAGGCCAGGTCTCGAAGCGGCGGCCGAGCGGCTGATGTGAGTGGGGTTGGCGTGGCCGCGGCGCGGACGATAAGGTCACTGCCGACGCATGCCGAGGCCGCTGTGCACACGCGCCTCTCACGCCTTTTCGCAACAATCATCCACGCAGGAGGAATGCCATGCTGATCAACTTGCCGGGCCGGCGCATCTATTACGATCTCATGGGGCCGGAGTCCGGTCCGGTAGTGTGCTTCGCGCACTCGCTGTCGTCCGACGGCGGCATGTGGGCCGAGCAGATGGCACCGCTGATGGCGGCGGGCTACCGCATCCTGCGGCTCGACATGCGTGGCCACGGCGGTAGCGATCCGGTCTCGGGCGACTACACGATGGAGGTGCTGGCGGACGACGTGGCGACGTCGCTCGACGCGCTGGGCATCGCCAAGGTGCAGTACGTCGGCCTTTCCATCGGCGGCATGATCGGCCAGGCGTTCGCGATCAAGCACGGCCATCGGCTGGTGTCGGCCATGTGGTGCGACACCTCACCGGCATCGCCGCCGAATGCGAAGGAGGCCTGGGGGCCGCGCGTCGAAGCCGTGAGGGCTGCCAATTCGCTGGCGCCGCTCGCCGACGCGACCATGGAGCGCTGGTTCACGGATGCTTTCAAGCCGAAGAATCCCGGCCGCTGGAAGCAGATCCACCAGACCATCGCCGGCACGACGCCGCAAGGCTATATCGGCTGCGCCGCTGGCATCATGGACTTCGACTTCCTGCCCAAGCTGCCGGCCGTGACGGTGCCGGTGCTGGTGGTGTGCGGCAGCGACGACCAGGGCACGCCGCCGGCAGGCAACAAGAAGATCGCCGAGCTGGTTCCCGGCGGGCGCTACGAGGAAATCGCCAATGCCCGGCACTTCCCCAACGTCGAGCATCCCGATGTGTTCAACCGCATCATGATGCCGTGGCTCGACAAGCATCGCTGAGCGGTATCGCCACGATCCAGGGATCTTGCGAAGCCTCGCGGTCCGAGCCCGCGGGACTTCGCCATCGCCTGCGCCCACAAGGAAAGCCAGACCCCATGCCAGCGTCCCATCCCGATCCTGCGGATTGGAAAGCCCCGCAGCCCGCAACGGCCGTCACGTTCGAGATGCCGGAGAATGCGTGCGACTGCCACACGCATATTCACGGCGACATCGGCGACTTCCCCTACTTCGCGGGGCGCGTCTACACGCCGATGTCCGCCTATCCGGAAGAGATGGCGGCGCTGCACCAGAAGCTCGGTATCACGCGCGTCGTCATCGTGACGCCCAGCGTCTACGGGGCCGACAATCGCGCGTCGATCTGGGGCATGAAGGCACGGGGAGAGACAGCGCGCGGCGTTGCCGTCATCGATGAGCGCACGACGGACGACGACATCGCAGCGATGCACAAGGACGGCATGCGTGGCGTGCGGCTCAATCTCGCGACGAGCGGCGTGGCCGATCCCGCCGTGGGGCGAGCCCGCTTCGAGGCGATGGCGGCGCGCATGGCCGGGTTCGGCTGGCACGTCCAGATCTACACCAGCCTGGACATGGTGGTGGCGCTCAAGGATCTGATCCTGAAATCGCCGGTGCCGGTGGTTCTCGATCATTTCGCCGGCGCGCAGGCGGCGCTCGGCGTCGATCAGGCCGGATTCAAGGACCTTCTGGACCTGCTCGAGTCCGGCCGGGCCTGGGTGAAGATCTCTGGCGCCTACCGCTCGTCGGCGTCGAGGCCCGACTTTCCCGACACGGCGCCGCTGGCCCGGGCGATGATCGCCGCCAACGCCGATCGCATCGTGTGGGGAACCGACTGGCCGCATCCCGACTCGCACGCCAAGGCCGGCGTGACCGCGTTCGATCTGAGGGCTTTCCAGGATATCGACGACGGGATGCTCTTGAACCAGTTGCCGATCTGGGCGCCGGATGCGGCGACGCGCCGGAAAATCCTGACGGACAATCCGGCGAAGCTCTACGGGTTCTGAGCAAAGGGCGTGCCTGCCGTCTGTCGCGGCGGGCTTCTAGGCCATCGCCTTCAGATCTTCGGCGGTCAGGTGGCCGGGCACGACGACCAGAGGCACGGGGAACGTGCCGGCCATCTTGCCGCCAGCCAGCAACGACACCAGCGGGCCCGGTCCCTTGGAGTCCGTCGATGCGCCCAGTACGAGCACGGCGATGTCCTCGTCGTCCTCGATCGCCTGCTGGATGGCATCGGCCTTCTTGCCTTCGCTCAACACCTCCTCGACCTCGATGTTCTCGAAGCCGGCGCCGCTCAGCTTGCGGCGCGCCAGACGGAACAGGGCGCGGCCCTTGTTGGTCTCTTCGTCGAGTTGGGCCTGGCGCACGCCCATCCACTGATGGAATGCCTGCTGCTCGATGACGTAGAGCAGCACGATCTTGCCGCCGGAGTGGCCGATGCGGCTGGCAGCAAAAAACAGGGCAGCCTCCACCTCCGGCACATCGTCGATGACGACGAGGTACTTGCGGTGGTGACCCGTTTCGAAGACGCGGCGTTTCTTGCCCATGTCTCAGTCTGCCACGCGGTCCAATGCTCCACAATACGCAACTAGCAGGCACATCCGCGCCGGAGGTGGCGAATTCTCGCGCAAATGCGTGATCGGAATGCCGGCCGTCACACGTGCGACGACTGGATGAAGCCGACGATGTCGCGCACTTCGGCCATGATCGGCTGGGCGATGGCGCGCGCGCGGCGGGAGCCATCGGCCAGGATGCGGTCGATTTCGGCGGGATCGGCGGACAGGCGGTTCATCTCGGCCGTGACGGGGCCGAGCTTGGCGACCGCAAGATCGCCGAGCGCCTTCTTGAACGTGGAAAACTGACCGCCGCCATACTGGGCCAGAACCTTCTCCTGCGTGGTGCCGTCGAGCGCGGCGTAGATGCCGGTGAGGTTGTCCGCCTCGGGACGCCCTTCCAGGCCCTTCGTCTCGCTCGGCAGCGCGTCGGGGTCGGTCTTGGCCTTCTGGATCTTGCGCGCGATGGTGTCGGCATCGTCCGTCAGATTGATGCGCGAATTGTCGGAGGGGTCGGACTTCGACATCTTCTTGCTGCCGTCGCGCAGGCTCATGACGCGCGTGGCGGGCCCCTGGATCATCGGCTCGCACAGCGGGAAGAAATTCCCGTCGGCATAGCCTTTGGCCGTGATCTGCTGGCGCCAGTCGTTGTTGAACTTCTGGGCGATGTCGCGGGCGAGCTCGAGATGCTGCTTCTGGTCCTCGCCCACCGGAACGTGCGTGCCGCGATAGACGAGAATGTCGGCCGCCATCAGGCTCGGATAGGCGTACAGGCCGACGGATGCGTTTTCGCGGTCCTTGCCGGCCTTCTCCTTGAACTGGGTCATGCGGTTCAGCCAGCCGAGGCGGGCGACGCAGTTGAAGATCCAGGCCAGTTCGGCGTGCTCCTGCACCTGGCTCTGGTTGAAGACGATGCTCTTCTTCGGGTCGATGCCGCAGGCGATATAGGCGGCTGCCGCGCGTCGGATCGCATTGCGCAATTCGTCGGGGTTCTGCCATTCGGCGGTTATGGCGTGCAGGTCGACGACGCAATAAATGCATTCGTGGGTGTTTTGCATCGCCACCCAATTGATCAGTGCGCCGAGATAATTGCCAAGGTGCAGGCTGCCGGTCGGCTGCATGCCGGAGAAGACGCGCTGGCGAAGCTCGATCATGTCGAAAAAAATCCTGAAGACCGTGTGATGGCGCGGGTTATGGCGAGTTAGCGGCTGCAGCGCAAGGGCACGGCGCACCCTGTCTGCTTCTTTTCCAGGCATTCTCCCGGGGTAGTTCGGAAGTTGAGCGTACTTTGACGCCTCGTTGAGGTTTTCCAACTTGTCGCGGGCCGAAATCGCTGGCTCTTTGTGGGAAATGTCCAGACATCCGGAGCAAACATGGCCCGCATCGAGGAAATCCCCCAGCCGACCCGGGACGCGATCCTGGGGCTCGCATGTTCTACACCTGATACCTCTCCGTGGGTGAATGCAGTGCCACTTGCACAACGTAGGGTGGCAATCGTCACGAGTGCGGCTCTGCATCGGCGCGAGGAAACTCCCTTTCCGGCGGGATCAGGGGAGTTCCGGGAGCTGCCGGCGGCGGTTTCTGCGGGTGACTTCGTGATGAGCCATGTCTCGATCAACTACGATCGGGCCGGCTACCAACGCGATCTGAACGTGATCTATCCGGTGGACCGGATGCGGGAGCTGGCATCGGAGGGCGTCATCGCGGCTGCCGCCGATACCAATTTCGCCGTCATGGGCTCGACGGACCCCAAGCTCATGAGCGAGACGGTCGACGCGCTGATGGCGCGCTTCGAGCGGGACCGGATCGACGCGGTGCTGTTCTCACCTGTTTGACCGTTCTGCACGCGCGCCGTGGGCGCGCTCGCACACATGATCGAAGCGCGTGGCGTGGCGACCGCCGTCATCGGGCTGGTGCGCCCGCATCTGGAAGCAACGCGCCCGCCGCGCAGCCTGTGGGTGCCGTTCCCGCTGGGGCGGCCGCTGGGCGAGCCGGAGGATGCGGCCTTCCAGCGCAAAGTGCTGCTGCAGGCCCTGCGTCTTCTGGAGCGGACGGACGGGCCGGTCATTCTGGAAGATTTCGCGGAGGATGCCCCGAGCATGCGGGATACGGCGGGCTGGGTCCCGCCCATCGCGCTGGCGCATCAGCCACGCCCGCCGGCGGGCGACGCGGCGGGCTGGGCCCGTGCCCTCGATGCCGAACTGGCGGCGATCAGGCGCCCCTGGAGGGCGGCACAGGAGCGATTTGGGCGCACCACCGTTGGCGTTTGCCGTCTCGCGCCGCAAGACTGGGGCGCATTCGCCAGCCGTTTCCTGGCGGGCGAGATCCCCGACAGCCCGACGGCCGGCCTCTCCGGTCCGCTGGCGCTGCGCTATCTCGCCGACGACCTGAAGGCCCTCTATTCGGAGGCCGTCCAGGCCGAGGGGCCGATGCCGTCGGCGCTGCAGGTCGCCCGATGGTTCTGGCGCGAGACACTGGCGGCAGATTTTCTGCGCGCGCTACGTGAAGCGTCACTCACGTCGGACAACAACGGCTTCAAGACGGTCGGCGGCCGGTTCCTGGTTCCCGCGCCGTTCGTCGCCAAGGGCTGATCTGCCGCAGGCAGGTGCAGCCTCGCAAAGGGCGTCTCGTGTGGCGGATCGGACGTCCGCTCCATGCTTGCTGCTTGCTGCTTGCTCTGAGAGTTGACGTCCAATCATGACGCCTCACCCTCCCCGGTTTCCCGGACGGCGCGCGATGCGCGGCGATCCGGGATCCATCGCGGTGCGGACCACGACGAGCGTCGCCACATGCGGCGGCGACGCGGTGCTTCGACAGCGCCGGGAAAGACCCCGGCTCGGCGCGGCGGGGCTCTGGCCCGCCCGCTTGGCCGGGGAACCGGGGGGAGGTGAGGCCAGAGCGAATTGCGCCGGTTATGCCGATGGCTCGTCGAGCGGACGGCCAATCGTTACGCCACACTCAGTCAATGGTCTTGCTCGTGTCCTGACCGCGAAGTCCGTTCCGAGCCAGCAGAGGAACGAGACGGACATAGGGCCGGGATACGAGCGGCTTGTGCTCGACGCCCTTGGGCGCCTATCAAGAGGGCAATGCATGCCGCAATCGAACGCAGCGAGGTCCCCATGTCAGGCAAACACGATCCCGTCGTCATCGTCGCCGGTGCACGCACGCCCATCGGCAGCTTCCAGGGACAGCTCGCCTCGGTGCTGGCGCCGCATCTGGGCGCGGCCAGCATCCGGGCGGCCGTGGCGCAGGCGGGCGTGAAGCCGGAGGAAATCTCCGAAGTCCTGATGGGCTGCGTGCTGCCGGCCGGCCAGGGCCAGGCCCCGGCACGGCAGGCGGCGCGGTATGGCGGCCTTCCCGATTCGGTGCCCTGCACGACCGTGAACAAGATGTGCGGCTCGGGCATGAAGACCGTCATGATGGCCTTCGAGGCGCTGCATGCGCGGCCGAAGGACGTGATCGTCGCCGGCGGCCTGGAGAGCATGACCAACACGCCGCACATCCTGCCCAAGCTGCGCTCCGGCCAACGCCTGGGCCATACGCAGATCTACGATCACATGTTCCTCGACGGCCTGGAGGACGCCTACGATCGTGGCCGGCTGATGGGCACGTATGCCGAGGATACGGCGCAGGCCTACCAGTTCACGCGCGAGGCGCAGGACGCCTATGCGATCGAGAGCCTGAGGCGCTCGAAGACCGCCAACGAGGATGGCACTTTCGGGAAGGAGATCGTCCCCGTCACCATCAAGACCCGCAAGGGCGAGGTGGAGATGCGCCGGGACGAGCAGCCGTTCACCGCCGACATCTCGAAAATTCCCGGTCTGAAGCCCGCCTTCCGCGAGGGGGGCACGGTGACGCCGGCGAATTCGTCCTCGATCTCGGACGGTGGTGCAGCGCTGGTGCTGATGCGCCTGTCGGAGGCGGAGCGTCGCGGTGCGAAGCCGCTGGCGCGCATCGTGGCGACGTCCAGTCATGCGCAGGAGCCGGCGTGGTTCACGACGGCGCCGATCGGGGCCATCAAGAAGGTGCTCGATACTGCGGGATGGCAGGCGAAGGACGTCGGCCTCTACGAGATCAACGAGGCCTTCGCCGTGGTGACGATGGCGGCCATGCGTGATCTCGACCTGCCGCACGACAAGGTCAACGTGCACGGCGGCGCCTGCGCGCTGGGCCACCCCGTCGGCGCGTCGGGTGCCCGCATCATCGTGACGCTGCTCAACGCCATGGAGAAGTATGGGCAGAACAAGGGCATCGCGTCGCTGTGCATCGGCGGCGGCGAGGCGACGG
Organism: Hyphomicrobiaceae bacterium; assembly: GCA_041397775.1. Taxonomy (GTDB): domain Bacteria; phylum Pseudomonadota; class Alphaproteobacteria; order Rhizobiales; family Hyphomicrobiaceae. Next base: position 61,227 of record JAWKWB010000013.1, read on the forward strand.
CCGTCGCCGTGGAGCGCATGAACTGAGGCCAGGGTCACCTGGACGCGAAGGCGGCCTTTGAATGCTCGATGTTCCCTTTCGGGCCACGCACGTGCCTGCTGGTCAGCCGGATTGGCTGACAGGGCAGGCCTCGGACGCGCAACCGGTGCTGCGGGCGATGTCGATCGCTCCGGTCGAGGCGCCGCACGGCTCCGGGCGCTTCGGTCGCGCAGTGCTGGCCGCGGCGCTCGTGCACGTGCTCGGCTTGGCTGCCTTGGGTCTGCACCAACCCGCGACGGAGGGGGGCGGCGGCGTGACGCTCGACGCCGTCAGTGTCGAGGTCGTGCTCGTGGCGCCTGCGGCAGCCGCGGCCAGGCGCGGTCAGGACGTCATTGCAGGCACGGCCGGAGACGGCGTTGCTGCGGGAGAGGCGGCCATCCGATCCCCGGCGGGAGCGGCGGCACGGCACGCGAAAGACGTCCCCGACCGGCCAAGGGATCTGGACGCCGAGGAGCCATCGGCGCGCACGTCGGCGCCTGTTGTGGCGGCCCGCGCCGACGATGAGCCGGCGGATATGCCGATGTCTCCCGAGGCCAAGCCCAAGGTCGAAACGCACGCGGAGGCAGAGCATACCGCGACGGCAAAGAATGCGCCGCCGTCGGCTGCACCAGCGCCGTCCCCGCCTGCCGCGGTCGCGCGAAACGGCAATGGCGTTCCCTTGACGACGGGCAGCCTGCCGAGCGCTGCGAAGCCGAAGCCGGCTGCGAACCCGGGCGAGGTGCGGCGGTTCACGCAAGATGTCGCGCGGCTGCTGAGCCGGCACCGTCCCAAGACCGGCAGGGGCCGGTGGCACGGGAGCGTGCGCATCGCCTTTGCCATCGGCCTGGACGGAGGCCTCACGTTCGTCCGCGTGGCGAAGACGAGTGGCAACGATGCGCTCGACGCCGTGGCACTGTCGACCGTGCGCGGCGTGCACTTTCCGCGGCCGCCCGCCGGCATGACGGCGGATCAACTGACGTATGTGATCCCCTATCATTTTCGATGAGGCGCCGGGCGCCACTCGGATTGCGCGATCGTCTTGTGTCCGGCCGGTCTTGTGCCTATGACCTCCCGGCGGGCGGAGGACTGCCGCCGTGGTGTGATGCGAGCAACCGGGACGATGACCGAGACCACCAGACCACCCTTCATCCTCGCTTCGGGCAGCGCCAGCCGACGCCAGATGCTGGATGCGGCGGGACTGCCCCACGCGGCGATCGCGTCACAGGTGGATGAACCGGCGGTGCGCCGCTCGCTGGAGGCAAATAACGGTGGCGCCGTCGATGCGTCGCGGCTCGCCGTGGCCCTGGCGCGTGCCAAGGCCGAGGACGTGAGTGCGGCCCATCCCGGTGCGGTCGTCGTGGGCGCGGACCAGGTTCTGGCGCTGGGCACACGGCTGTTCGAAAAGCCCAGGGATCTCGACGATGCGCGCGCACACCTGGCGGCCTTTCGCGGGCGGACCCACACGCTCCATGCAGCCGTCGCCATCGCCGTGGACGGCCAGGCGGCGTGGCATCATGTCGATGTGGCGCATATGACGATGCGGGCGTTCACGCCGGAATTCGTGGATGCCTACATCGCCAGGGCGGGGCGTGCGATCCTCGGCTCCGTCGGGGCCTACCAGCTGGAGGGCCTCGGCATCCAGCTCTTCGAGCGTATCGAAGGCGACTACTTCACGATCCTGGGCATGCCGCTGCTGCCGCTGCTCGCAGAACTTCGCAACAGAAAGGTGATCGCGGCATGAAGCGCGCCTGTGTCATCGGCTGGCCGATCGAGCATTCGCGCTCGCCGCTGATCCACGGACATTGGATCCGGACCTATGGCATCGACGGGAGCTACACGAAGGTGGCGGTCCGGCCGGAGGAAGCCCCGCGCTTCTTCCAGACGCTGGCGCAACAAGGGTTTGCCGGTTGCAACGTGACGTTGCCGCACAAGCGGGCCGCCTACGAGGCCGCCGCCGTGCGCGAGGCGTCCGCCGAGGCCGTCGGCGTCGCCAACACGATGTGGCTGGAGGACGGGCGGCTGCATTGCGCCAATTCCGATACGTACGGGTTCATGCGGCATCTGGAGGTTTCGGCACCGGCGTGGCAGGCCAAGGATGCGCCCGTCGTCGTCGTGGGGGCGGGTGGTGCGGCGCGCGCCATCGTGTTCGGCTTCCTCGAGGCGGGTGTCGGCGCGGTGCGCGTCGTCAATCGCACGCGGGCGCGGGCCGAGGAAATCGCCGCGCATTTCGGAGCCAAGGTGCATGCGCACGACTGGGGCGAGATGCGGACGGTGACGGGAGATGCGGGTGTCGTCGTCAACACGACGTCGCTGGGCATGGCAAAGCAGGGGGCGCTCGATCTCGACGTTTCGGTGCTGCCGGCCCACTGCGTCGTCGCGGACATCGTCTATGTGCCGCTCGAAACGGAGCTGCTGGCGCATGCGCGGGCACGTGGGCTCGTGGCGGTCGACGGGCTCGGCATGCTGCTGCACCAGGCCGTGCCGGGCTTCGAGAAATGGTTCGGCGTGCGGCCCGAGGTGACGCGGGAGCTGCGTGAGATCATCGTCGCGGACATCGAGGGCAAGTAATGCTGATCATCGGCCTCACGGGTTCCATCGGCATGGGCAAATCGACCGCCGCAAAGCGTTTCCAGGCGCTGGGCATCGGTGTGTGCGATGCAGATGCCGAGGTGCACAAACTCTACAAGGGCAAGGCCGTGGCCCCCATCGAAGCTGCGTTTCCGGGCACGACGGGGCCGGAGGGTGTCGACCGCGGCAAGCTGGCGGCGGTGCTGCTGAAGGATCCGTCGGGGTTCAAGCGCCTGGAAGCCATCGTGCATCCCATGGTGTATGCGGCCGAGCGCGATTGCCTGCGTGCGGAGGCCGAGCGCGGCGCGGCGATGGCAGTGCTCGAAATCCCGCTGCTGTTCGAGGGGGGCGGCGAGGCGCGCGTGGACGTGACCGTCGTCGTCAGTGCGCCGGCCGCCATGCAGCGCCAGCGTGTGCTCGAGCGATCCGGGATGACACCGGAAAAGCTCGACCAGATCCTGTCGCGCCAGGTGCCGGATGCCGAGAAGCGCCGACGTGCCGACTACGTTGTGGATACCGGGGTCACGATCCCGGAAACGGAAGCGCAAATAGATCGAATCGTGGCGGAACTGCAGGGGCGCACCGGCACGGCCTACGCGCGTTTTTGGGCTTGAGGTTACGCAGCAGCCACGGGTGCGGCGTGAGCGTGCCCGCATTCGTCTGGAGGCGGCAATGCTCCGTGAAATCGTTCTCGACACCGAAACGACCGGTCTCGACCATCGCAGTGGCGACCGGTTGATCGAGCTTGGCTGTGTCGAGATCGTCAATCGCATCCCGACAGGGAAGGAACTGCATAAATTCATCAATCCGGAGAACCGTCAGGTGCATCCGGAAGCGCTGCAGGTCCACGGCATTACCGACGAGTTCCTGAAGGACAAGCCGACCTTCCGCGAGGTGGCGCCGGAGTTCCTGGAGTTCATCGGCGATGCGCCGCTCGTCATCCACAACGCCACGTTCGACATCGGGTTCCTCAACGCGGAACTCGGCCGGCTGAAGCTGCCGGAGATCCAGTCGCATCGCGTGGTCGATACGCTGATGCTGGCGCGGCGCAAGCATCCCGGTGGCCCCAATTCGCTCGATGCGCTGTGTCGGCGGTACGGCATCGACAACTCGAACCGCACCAAGCACGGCGCCTTGCTCGACTCGCTCCTGTTGGCGCTCGTCTACGTCGAATTGCTCGGAGAGCGGCAGGCGACGTTGAGTCTCGCCAGCGGCGAGCGTCGCAATGGTGCGGCTTCGGCTGCGGGTGCCACCGCCAAGGCCAGGCCCAGGCCGCAACCGTTGGCGGCGCGCCTCAGCCCCGAGGACGAGGCGGCGCATCGCGCCTTCGTCGAGTCGCTGGGCGAGAAGGCGATCTGGCGCAAGTACATGTCCCAGCCCGAGGCGACGGAGTCGTAAGGCGACGCTATCGCCTGGGCACGACGCGGCGGCAGGTGTGGCCTTGGCGTCCGCTGGTGTCGATGGCGTGTGGCGTGCCGCGCCCCTGCCGGGCGATGGCCATGTCACCATGATTTTCTCGTGAAACCATGGTGGGCGCGACAGGGATTGAACCTGTGACCCCACCCGTGTGAAGGGTGTGCTCTACCGCTGAGCTACGCGCCCGGATCGTTGCGACGTCGAGATTTCCTTCGACGGATCAACGCCAAGCTCGCGTCCAGTCTCGTGCAGCCTCGACTGCATGTTCGTGGACGATGTGGCGCGAACGACCGAGCCGCTCCCATACCCTGCTTGGCCCGAGCAATCAAGAGGATGTTGTCGTCATTGCTTCAACGGGGGCAGTCGTTCGACACGTGCGCCCCTGGGCATGACCGAGGTACCGACACCCCGCTGGCACGCCGTGGGCATCCGGCCGCGGTGGCCGAAAGGACCGGCGTTATGCGGCTCGACCGAGACGCTTCACCACAACCCTGCCGAGCGCATCGGTAATTCTTTCAGCGCCCAGATGGTGGAGACGGTGAAAGTTTTGCACTGCATACTTAATAATGGCAAACTGATGATTGCGGTCGCTCAATTCCGCATATATCGTTAGGTCAAAAGACAGCTTTTAAGATGCACGGGCCGTCATTTCGACGGTCGGTTTTCGAAGGGTTGCGGAGCAGTTATTCCAGGGGCTCGGCACACGCTTCGCGTTGCACGAACGGTCGCGGTTATTCGCGTGCGATCGGGACGTTGGTACCACCAAAATCAGCAATCCAAATACTTTTCGAGGGGCACATGTCGACGATCACCGGAACATTCGAAGACGACGAGATTCTCGCTGGCAACGGTGCCGATACGGTCGATGCGGGAGCCGGCGACGACTTCATAGATGGTGGCAACGGTAGCGACACGCTATCGGGCGGTTCCGGCGACGATACGCTGCTCGGCGGGCGTGGCGACGACATCCTCGATGGCGGCTCGGGTAGCGATACGTTATGGGGCGGTCAAGGCAACGATACTCTCATTTATCTCGCGGTGGAGAATTCTGGCTCGCTCGATTCCTATGATGGAGGCAGTGGCAGCGACACGCTCAGGTTGGTGGTGAGCAGTGCGCTGGCCAGCAATAGCCAGTTCCAAATGGAGTTGGCGGCGCTGAATAGCCTGCTGGGAACAAATGATTGGACCAGCTTCACTTTTCAAAGCATCGGGCTTGTCGTTTCGAACATCGAGGCCGTCGAACTCGTCGTTCAAAATATCGGAAATTCGGCCCCGACGGACGTCGGTCTCTACGATGCGCCGAGCGGTGGGACGGAACTGACGACGATCAGTCTCAACGAAGGGACCCTCGGTGCGACGCTCGGCTACATCCAGGCGGTCGATCCCGATGCGAACACGCAATTCACATACTCGGTCAGCGACGACCGATTCGAGATCGTCGGCGGCGTCCTGAAACTCAAGGACGGCGAGTCGATCGACTATGGCGTCGAGCAGACATTGTCGCTCACGATCACCGCGTTCGATCAGGAGATGGCGTCCGTAAACCAGCAGATCACCGTCAACATCGTCGAAGGTGTGGGCGGCATGGCCGTCGATGGCTACATCGCTGGTGCGACGGTGTTCGCGGATGCGGATCGTGATGGCCTCCTGGATCCCGGCGAGGCGTTCACGACCACGGATGCCCTCGGCAATTTCACACTGTTCGGCGGTTCCGGCCCTCTCATCCTGTACGGCGGAACGGACCTATCGACGGGTACGCCGTTTCTGGGCCAATTGAAAGCCCCGGAAGGCTCTACCGTTCTCACGCCGTTGACGACGCTGGTCGCTGAAATCGCGGGCGCCAATGCGACCGCTCAGGAGATCGCGGACGCTAACGCGCTGGTGCTACAAGGGCTCGGCCTGCCGGCGGGCGTGGACCTCACCAGCCTCGATCCGATCACGGCGGCGCTGTCGTCCGATCCCGCGTTGGCCGATATCGGAGAGGCGGCGATTGCGGCGGCGGTGCAGATCCAGAATACCGTGGCGCAGTCGAGCGCGTTGCTGACGGGCGCAGGCGCCAGCAGTACGGATGATGCCGCTGCCGCGATGTTCGCGAGCCTGGCGAGCCAGCTCGAGGCTGCTGTCACTTCGAGCCAGACGCTCGACCTGTCGGATGCGACTGTCATCACGACGGCCCTGATCGATGCAGGTGCTGCAACCGGGGCGGACACGCAGAGGATCGCCGATACGGCGGACGGGGCTGCAAACATCATCACGGCGTCGAACATCGCTGTTTCCGATGCGGTTGCCACCTCGACCTCGGCCACCGATCTCCTGACGTCGCTCGCCCAGGTGTCCGTGGTGGCCCAGCAGGATGCCACGGTCGCCTTGCAGGAGGCGGGGCAGACCGGTTCGACGACGACGGCGGAGGCCAGCTTCACCGGTACGGCGCTCGAGACGGCTATTTCTTCGGCGACGGTCGGCGATGTCGACGGCGCCAACAGCGGCGATCTGATCGTCGGCACCGCAGGTGTCGATAGCCTGTTCGGCTATGGCGGTGACGACACGATCCAAGGTCTTGCTGGCGACGACCTGCTCGACGGTGGCGACGGCAACGACATTCTCGAGGGTGGATTTGGCTTCGACACGTTCGTCGGCGGGGCGGGCGACGACATCCTGATCAACCAGGCGACATCGAATCTCAGCGAGGGTGGCCGGGCGGTCTATAGCGATGCGACTGCGGCCATCACCGTCGTTATGGGCGTTTCTGGTGGCCCGCTGGGCCAGGTCACGGGCGATGCGTCCGTTGGCACGGACACGCTCGATCGCGTCGAGCAAGTGACGGGGACCGCGTTCGCAGACAGCTACACGGCGAATGCCTCGTTCGTTAACACCTATGGCAATTCCTTCAACGAGTTCGAAGGTGCAGGCGGCGACGACGTCATCACAGGCAACGGCAACACGCGCGTCAGCTATCGCACGGCCGGTGCAAGCGTGACGGTCGACCTGGCTGCCGGCACGGCGACATCGACGGCAGGCGGCGATGCGGCCGGTATCGGCACCGACACCTTCACCGGCGTCAACCAGGTGCGCGGGTCGGCGTACGACGACATCATTCTCGGCTCGGATTCGAACGGCTTCGAGAGCTTCCGTGGGCAGGGCGGCAACGACTACATCGATGGTCGTGGCGGTCTCAACGACCAGGCCGACTATCGCAATTCGCCAAATGCCGTGGTTGTCGATCTCAGCGCCGGTACGGCTCAGGACGGCTATGGCGGCACCGATACGCTGGTGAACATCGAGCGGGTTCGCGGCTCGGAATTCGGCGATTCGATCACGGGCGATGCGAATGCCAACAGGCTGGAGGGCGTCGGCGGGGACGACGTCATCTTCGGCGGAGCGGGCAACGATACGCTGATTGGCGGCGTCGGCAACGACACGCTCGACGGCGGTGACGGTTTCGATATCGCCGCGTTCTCGGGGCAGCGAAACCAGTACACGATTGCCGCGGGAGCCACCGGGGGATCGTCGACCGTCACTGATGGTGTCGGCGGCCGCGACGGCACGGATACGCTGACAAGCGTCGAACTGCTCGAGTTCGGCAACGCCTACCAGATGAACCAACGCATTCTCGATGTGAGCAGCATCGGATTGGTCTCCGGTCGCCAGATCCTGGGCACGCAAAACGTCAGCGGCGACAATCTGACCGTAGGCGCGAATTCATTTGGGCGTCTGATCGATTTGCGAGATGGCAACGACACTGTGACGCTCGCATCCGCCGGGTGGTACACCCTTACGCTCGCGAACGTCGAGAATGTCGCGGGCAGCGGAGGTGACGATAACGTCATACTGACGAATGCCGCGACCGGCCTTGCCGTCGATCTGGGGGCGGGCAGCAACTTGTTGCAGTTGGCCGATGGCGCCAACGCGGTGAGCGTGCAGAACGTCGCGTCAATTCAAAGTGGTGACTGGGGCCATGTGTCCGACGACACGTTGACGTTGCTGAACAACATCTCGGGCGTGTCCTTCAATCTCGGCAACGGTACGAATACGCTGAACCTGGCGGCGGGCGCCAACACGGTTGGGGATTTGTGGGGCGTGTCCACCGTCAACGGCAGCGCATCGAACGATACGCTCAATTTGACGAACTCCGGATTTTCCGCCGTGGTCGACCTGGGCGGCGGCGACGATACCGTTGGTCTCCAGATGGTCGACGGCATCGGCTCCTCCCTCAATCTGAGCCTCGTCAATGTGGAGCATGTCGCGTCAGCGGGCGGCTTGGAGACGCTCTTCCTGCAGAACGTCGCGACGGATCCCTTGACGATCGATATGGGAGCCGGCTTCCACACCGTTTGGCTGGCGACCGGGGATAATTTCGTCACCGTTTCTAACGTCTTCACGCTGATGGCGCCGGGATTTGGGAACGACACGGTCACTTTCATCAACGATGGCGTGAGCGTGAACCAGACGATCGACCTGGGGTTCGGGAACGACGTCATCCGGCTCGAAGGTCTCGCGACCGACCTTCATATGAGCATCGGTGGCAGCACTGCCACCGTCTACGGCTCGACGACGACGCTCGATCAAAGCCTGACGCTGATGAATCAGCAGGCCGGCAATACGTATGATTTGGGCGACGGCACCGACGCGCTGCAATTGACGACGCCGGTGTTCGGCACGAACGAAGTAAGCGTGCGCAACATCGAGACCGTGACCGGTTCGTCGGTGCACGATACGATTCACATCTTGAATACCAGCGGCACGACGACCGTCACGGCCGGCTCCGGCGCGGATCGACTGTATGCCGGCGCAGGCGACGACTGGTTCCGCTTCACGTCGGTTCAAGATTCCTATTCGAATGCAGCGGAGCGCGACGTCATCGACGATTTCGATGCGTCCCAGGACAAGTTCGTCTTCACGCAAGGCCTCGGTTCGTTCTTCCACTCTGCGGTGCAGTTCATTGGCAGCGCGGCGTTCTCCCAGACGGGGCAGAGCGAGGCGCGCCTCGCAGATCTCGGGGGCGGTGTTCAGTTGCTCGAGATCGACACGGATGGCGACGGTGTCATCGGCGCCAACGACATGACGATCGAACTTCGCGGTCTGGTGGGCGGCATCGACAATGCCAGCTTCGTGTACGAGGGCGGAACGCCCAATTCGCCGCCAAACTCACTTTCGCTGGTGGGTGACACCATTGCGGAGAATTCGGTGCAAGGGACGACGATCGGCACCGTTTCGGCTGTCGATCCCGATGCCGGCGACACGCTGACCTATACGCTGGACGATAATGCAGGCGGCCGCTTCCAGATCGTTGGCAATCAGCTCCAGGTCGGACCCACGGCTGCTCTCGACTACGAGGCGGCGACATCGCATGCGATCACCATCCGGGCGACGGACCAGGGCGGGCAGTTCACAACGCTGACGGTGAACGTCCAGGTTTCCAATGTTTCGGGCAACCTCATCGGCGATGCGAACGACAACGCTCTCATCGGCTCCAGCGAGGAGGACGTCATACAGGGCCTTGGCGGTGACGACACGCTCATCGGCGGAGCCGGCAACGATACGCTGGATGGTGGCGCGAACGGTCCGTTTGTCGATGTCGTCGATTATCGTTCGAGCCCTGGCGGGGTGGTGGTCAATCTCCAGACCGGCTCGGCGCAAGATGGATTTGGCTTTACGGATACGCTGATCGGCATCGAGGCCATCACCGACAGTGCCTTCGACGACACGCTGACCGGCGACGGCAACAACAACTGGTTCCGCCTCAGCGGCGGCGCGGATGCGGTGGATGGCGGCAGTGGGCGGGACGTCGTCTTCTACGAGGATGCGACGGCGGGCGTCACGATCAACCTGCAGGCCGGTTTCGCGATCGACGGTGATGGCAATACCGATACGCTGACCAGCATAGAAGCCGCACACGGCAGTTGGAATTTCGCCGACACGATCACGCTCACCGAAGGCAACAACTACGCCTTCGGCCGCGGCGGTGACGATACGATCTATGGCCTTGGCGGCGATGACACGCTTTACGGCGACGACGGCAACGACACGCTTTATGGCGGGGTAGGCTTCAACACGTACTTCGGCGGTGCCGGGGACGACATGCTGATCAATGAGGCGTCGTCAGACCTCAGCCACGGCGGCCGTGCCGTTTATACCGACGCGACTGCGGCCATCACCGTCGTCATGGGCGTTGCGGGTGGCCCGCTGGGTCAGGTGACGGGTGATGCGTCTGTCGGTACGGACACACTGGATCGGGTCGATCAGGTGACGGGAAGCGCATTCGCAGATAGCTACACGGCGAATGCGACATTCGTTGCCACGACTGGCGGAAACTTCAACGAGTTCGAAGGTGCTGGCGGCGACGACGTCATCACAGGCAACGGCAACACGCGCGTCAGCTACCGCACGGCTGCGGCAAGTGTGACTGTCGACCTCCTTGCAGGTACTGGGACCTCGACGGCTGGCGGCGATGCTGCCGGCGTGGGCACCGACACGTTCACCGGCGTCTTCAGCGTGCGTGGGTCGAACTACGACGACTTCCTCTACGGCTCGAACAGCAACGCATTCGAGCAGTTCCGTGGACAGGGCGGCAACGACTACATCGACGGGCGCGGCGGTAGCAACGATCAGGCGGACTACCGCAATGCACCGTCGGGCGTCGTCGTCGATCTCAGTGCCGGTACGGCGCAGGACGGCTATGGCACTGTCGACACGCTGGTGAACATCGAGCGGGTGCGTGGCTCGGAATTCGCCGATTCGATCACGGGCGATGCGAATGCCAACAGGCTGGAGGGCGTCGGCGGAGATGACGTCATCAATGGCCTGGGCGGTAACGACACGCTCGACGGAGGTGACGGCAACGACACGCTCTATGGTGGTTTCGGTTTCGATGTGCTGATCGGTGGCGCAGGTAATGACACGCTCATCAATCAGGCGACCTCCAACCGGAACGATGGCGCACGGGCCGACTACACGACCGCAACGGGGGCAATCACCGTCGTCATGGGTGTTTCCGGTGGCGCGCTCGGACAGGTTGTCGGGGATGCGTCGGTCGGCACCGACTCGCTCGATCGGGTCGAACAAGTGGTGGGCACCGATTTTGCCGACAGCTACACGGCGAACGCGACGTTCGTTTCGACCTACAGCGACACTTTCAACGAGTTCGAAGGCCGTGGCGGCGACGACGTCATCACGGGCAACGGCAATACACGCATCAGCTATCAGACAGCCAGCGACAGCGTGACAGTCGATCTGGATGCCGGCACGGGAATGTCCACGGTGGGCGACACGGCCGGCGTCGGGAACGACACCTTCACGGGCGTCAACGCCGTGCGCGGCTCGTCCTTTGGGGACTTCCTCTACGGATCGGCGGGCAACGACACGCTGCGTGGCCAGGCTGGCAACGACCTGCTCGATGGACGCGGAGGCTCGGATCGTGCCGATTACCGCAACTCGCCCGGCGCGATCTTCGCCGACATCGGCACGGCGGCCAGCATCCAGGACGGCTGGGGCTTTACGGATACTGTCGTCAGCATCGAAAACGTGCGCGGCTCGGCCTACAACGACACGATCCGCGGCAACAACGGCGCCAACATCCTCGAAGGCCTGGACGGCAACGACACGCTCGACGGCGGTGACGGTGACGACACGCTCATCGGCGGAGCTGGCAATGACACGCTTTACGCTGGATTTGGTTTGGACGACCTCATCGGTGGGGCGGGCGATGACATCCTGATCAATCAGGCAACATCGAACCTCAGCGATGGTGGACGTGCTTTCTATACCGATGCGACTGCGGCCATCACCGTCGTGATGGGTGTCGCGGGAGGCCCGCTGGGTCAGGTGACGGGTGATGCGTCCGTCGGCACGGACACGCTCGATCGGGTCGATATCGTCAGCGGCTCTAATTTTGCGGATAGCTACACGGCCAACGCAACCTACGTTTCTACGTACGGCAACAACTTCAACGAGTTCGAAGGTGCGGGTGGCGACGATATCATCGCGGGCAACGGCGGTACGCGGGTCAGTTACCGCACGGCTGCGGCAAGCGTAACCGTCGATCTCCTGGCGGGCACCGGTACCTCGACGGCTGGCGGCGATGCTGCGGGCGTGGGCACCGACACGTTCACCGGCGTCAACAGCGTGCGTGGGTCGAACTACGACGACTTCCTCTACGGCTCGAACAGCAACGCATTCGAGCAGTTCCGTGGGCAGGGCGGCAACGACTACATCGACGGGCGCGGCGGTACCAACGATCAGGCAGACTACCGCAATGCGCCCAATGCCGTGGTTGTCGATCTCAGCGCCGGTACGGCGCAGGACGGCTATGGCACTGTCGACACGCTGGTGAACATCGAGCGGGTTCGCGGCTCGGAATTCGGCGATTCGATCGCGGGCGATGCGAATGCCAACAGGCTGGAGGGCGTCGGTGGAGATGACGTCATCAATGGCCTGGGCGGTAACGACACGCTGCTGGGCGGTGATGGCAACGACACGCTCTACGGGGGTGACGGCCAGGACTACCTTTTTGGCGGTGCAGGCGACGATGTGTTGGATGGTGGAGCGAACGTCAGTGGCTACGGCGACCATGTAAACTACGGAGACAGCTTGAGCGGCGTCACCGTCAATCTCGGGCTTGGCACGGCTTCGGACGGGTTTGGCGGCACGGACCAATTGATTAGTATCGAGTCGGTGGGCGGGTCGCAGTTCGACGATGTTCTGACTGGCAGTGCCGCTGGGAATGAACTGTTCGAGGGTGGTGCCGGTAACGACATCATCGATGGTGGAGGATCGAATGTCCGCTTCGGCGATTTCGTCCAATATACCAGCTACTTCAGCCCGACGAACAGCGGGGTCACGATCAATCTGCTCAGCGGCACCGCCGACGACGGCCAAGGCGGCACAGATACTCTGATCGGAATCGATAGCGCCAATGGGAGCCGGTACAATGACAATTTGACCGGCAACGACAGCGACAACGTACTCCGGGGCTTCGGCGGGGACGATGTGATCTTCGGTGGTGCTGGTGCAGACCTGATCGAAGGCGATCAGTTGGTCATGCCGCCGGGAAGTTCGGTCATTGCAGGAAACGATGAGCTTCATGGCGGGAATGGGAACGACGACATCCACGGCGGTGGCGGTAACGACACGCTTTATGGTGATGCCGACTCGGACACGCTCTATGGCGACGAGGGCAACGACACACTCACGGGTGGGCTCGGTGCCGATGTGTTCGTCCTCGGCGTGGGCTGGGGGCAGGACACGGTGACCGACTTCGAGGACGGTATTGACATCATCGACATGACCGCGCTCGCGGCCGTCACCGATAGTGCCGACCTGACGATCACGCAGGCTGGCCTCGACGTGGTGATCTCGGTCACGGGCGATCCAGCGAACACGGTGACGCTGCAGAACGTGGTGGTGGGGGACATCTCCAACGGGGACTTCTTGTTCCACGCCTGATCCGGCCCCCAGCAATGCGCGAGCCCGCCGGACGAGCATCCGGCGGGCTCCTTCTTTTTTTGAAAGAAATATCGGAGCTGTGAGCTGCCTCACACCGGCAGGCGAGACGTTCGGGCATTCTCCAATCATCGACGGCGACCAAGATTGGTGCCGGACCTGGAAACGAAGCTCACTCGTCAACGGAGACTGTCATGTTCAAGAAGATCCTTCTCGCCACGTTCGCCCTGGGCCTGGTCGCGGGCGCCGCCAATGCCGCTCCGGTCGGCGTGCAGAACGACACGGTCGTCGCATACGGTTGCGGCTACGGCTACGGCCACTGAGCCGCCCTCGCGTTCCTCCTCCCCCTCGCATTGTCGACTACCCGACTTGGACCTCCGGCGTCTCGCCCGTGAGGTCCATTTCTTTTGACAGGGCCGGCGGTGCAGAGAGGACGGGCGCGGCCGGATTGCAGGCACGAAGACGACGAGCGTCCGCATCGCCATTGCCAGTTGGCGTTCGGCATCGCAGAGTGCGAGCCTCGCTTTGACAAGGAGGCATAACGCCCATGAAGTTGTTCTACTCCGGGACGTCACCCTATGTGCGCAAGGTGATGGTCACCGCGATCGAGAAGGGCCTCGACGGCCAGATCGAGAAGCTGGCCGCCGCCGCGAGCCCGGTGAAGCCCGACATGACCTTGTCGGCGAAGAATCCGCTCGGCAAGGTTCCCTGCCTGATCACGGACGAGGGCGATGCGCTGTTCGACAGTCCGGTGATCTGCGCTTACCTCGACCAGATGGCGGGGCCGTCCCTGCGCCCATCCGACGCCAAGGGCCGCTTTGCCGACATGACGCTCGAGGCGCTTGCCGACGGCTTCCTCGATGCCGGCATCCTGCTGCGCTACGAGGGTGCGCTGCGTCCGCAGGAAAAGCAGTGGGACGATTGGGTCAACGGCCAGATGGGCAAGATCGAGCGTGCGCTCGACGCGCTGGAAACCACCTACGCCGGGCAACTCGGCGGCCCGCTGACGATCGGGCAGATCTCGGTCGGGTGTGCGCTCGGCTGGTTCGATTTCCGCTATGGCCATGTGCAGTGGCGCCAGGCGCGGCCGAAGCTCGCCGCGTTCATCGCCAAGCTGGGCGAGCGGCCGTCGATGCAGGCCACAATGCCGAAGGGCTGATCGCGCGCCGAGGCAATGCGATCGACGCTGGAGAAATCAAAGGGCCGGTCCGCTTGCGCGGGCCGGCCTTTCTTTTCGAGCTGGGTGCGGGCTGCCGGACTACTTCAGCAGGCCGGCTTCCTTGTAGAACTTCTCGGCGCCCGGATGCAGCGGAATGCCGATGCCGTTGAGGGCGGTTTCCTTGCGGATGACCTTGCCCTTGGCATGGCCGTTATCGAGGGCGGCGCGAGACTTGTCCGACCACAGCGCCTTGACGACCTCGTAGACGACGCCGGGGTCCTGCTTGGCGCTCGTGACCCACTGGGCGCCGACGGCAATCGTCTCGGCACCGGCAACGCCCTTGTAGGCGCCGTCGGGGATCTTATCCATGGCGAAGAACTTGTACTGGCCGAGGATCTTGTCGCGGCCTGCACCGTCGATGGGGACGAGCTCGATGCCGCTCGTGGCGGCCAGTTCCGCGATCGAGCCCTGCGGGTAGCCGGTAGTGGAGAAGAACGCGTCGACAGCGCCGTCCTTCAGCTTTTCCGCCGCCTGCGCGGGCTTGAGGTATTCCGGTTTGATGTCGCGCTCGCTGATGCCGAAGGCGGCGAGGATCGCCTTGGCGTTGACGAGGGTGCCAGAGCCGGGCTCATCGAGGGAAACGCGCTTGCCCTTGAGGTCGGCGATCGACTTGACGGCGAGGCCCTTCTTGGTGACCACGTGGACGCTTTCGGGATAGAGGTTGGCGACAGCGCGAAGCTCCTCGATCTTGCCGCGGCCCTGGTAGATGCCCGTGCCGGTGTAGGC
>JAWKWB010000014.1:0-73322 GCA_041397775.1 Hyphomicrobiaceae bacterium
AACCGGAACACGAGCGAACCGGCGGGCGCGCGACGGTTGGTGGTTCCATTGACGCACGCACGTGCGCTACCATCGCCGCCAAACAACGTGCTCCCGGCGGGATTGTTCCCCGAAACCGGGGGCCGAGAAGACGAAATCAGGGAGAGAACGCCTATGAGCCAGGACACACCCAAGGTGCGCCTCGTGGTCGACAGTGACCGCTGCCAGGGCCACAACCGCTGCAATGTCTTGCTGCCCGAGCTGATCCAGATCGACGATTACGGCTTCGCGCACGTTCCCGGCACCGGTGCGGTTCCACCAGCGCTGGCCGAGAAGGCCCGGCTGGCCGTGCGCAACTGCCCCGAATTCGCATTGAAGCTCGAGCCGATCACGGACGAGGGGAGGTCAGCATGACCGACAAGCCACCCGTCACCGACTGGGCCACCGACTTCGACCACATGGATCCCCGCTGGACCGCCGATCCCTATGCCATCTGGGACGATCTGCGCCAGCGCTGCCCGGTCGCCCACACGCAGCGCTACGGCGGCGTCACGCTGGCGACGAAAATGGCCGATGTGCGCGACATTTCCTACGACACCGAGCACTTCTCGAGCCGCCGTCCCGTCGTACGCGCGACGACGCCGACCGTGCCACTCCCCACGCCGCCGATCTCGTCGGATCCCCCGCACCACAAGCCCGCGCGCATGCTGCTCCTGCCGGCCTTCACCCCGAAGGCCATCGAGCCCTACATCGCCGTCACGCGCCGCATCTGCGCCGAGCTGCTCGATGCCATCGGCGATGCGACGACGTGCGACGCCGCCGTCGACTTCGCCCAGCACGTGCCCGTGCGGGTCATCGCCGCGATGCTCGGTGTGCCCGAGAGCGACGGCGATCTCTTCCGGCATTGGATCCACATCATGCTGGAGGATGCCGTCCGGGACGACGCGGCTGCCGCCGACCGGTTCGTGGCGACGTCGCTGGAGATGGATGCCTATTTCAAGCGCCACATCGACAGCCGTCGGCCCGATCCCGACGGGGCCGATCTCATCAGCTTCCTGCAGCGCGCCCAGCATGCCGGTGCACCCTTGACCGAGCGGCACTTCTACGGTGCCCTGCGGCTGCTCCTGATCGCCGGCATCGACACGACATGGAGCGCCATCGGCGCCTCGCTGTGGCATCTGGCGCAGCACGCCGAGGATCGCCGCCGCCTCGTGACCGAGCCGGGACTGATCCCGACGGCCGTCGAGGAGTTCCTGCGCGCCTATTCACCCGTCACCATGGCCCGGCTCATCGCCAGGGACACCGAGATTTCCGGTTGCCCGGTGAAATCCGGCGAGATGCTGTTGTTGTCCTTCCCCGCCGCCAATCGCGATCCGCAAGCCTTCCCCGATGCCGACAAGGTCGTGATCGACCGGGAAGACAATCGCCACGTCGCCTTCGGGCTCGGCATCCACCGCTGCATCGGCTCCAATCTCGCGCGCATGGAAATCCAGGTGGCGCTGGAGGAATGGCTGAAGCGCTTCCCGCAGTTCGCGCTGGACGACAGCCGCCCCGTCACCTGGTCCGCCGGCCAGGTGCGTGGCCCCCGCAGCATCCCCATGCGGCTAATGGCGACCGACTGACTTGCCGTTGGCGCCGACCTCGGAGCTTATGGGCACGGCCGCAGCTGGCAGCTCCGGCCGCGATACCTCCCCCTCGCGCAGATGGCAGGCGACGTGGTGGCCGGGCTTCGTCTCGCGCATGAGCGGACGATCCGTCTTGCAGCGGTCGAAGGCGTAGGGGCAGCGGGTGTGGAAGTGGCAGCCGCTCGGCGGGTGGATGGGGCTCGGCACGTCGCCCTGGAGGATGACGCGGTCGCGCTTGGCGGTGGGATCTGGCACGGGAACCGCCGACAGCAGCGCTTCCGTGTAGGGATGCTGCGGCCTGGAAAACAGCGATGCCTTGTCGGCGATCTCCACGATGCGCCCGAGGTACATGACGGCCACGCGATGGCTGATGTGCTCGACGACGGCGAGATCGTGGGCGATGAAGAGATAGGCGACGCCGAATTCCTTCTGCAGGTCGATCAGCAGGTTGATGACCTGCGCCTGCACCGAGACGTCGAGGGCGGAAACCGGCTCGTCGCAGACGATCAGGCTCGGCCGCACCGCGAGCGCGCGCGCGATGACGAGGCGTTGTCGCTGCCCTCCGGAGAACTCGTGCGGAAAGCGTGTGAGCTGGTCGCTGCGCAGGCCGACGGCATCGAACAGCCGGCCGACGCGGGTGTCGATGTCCGCCTCGCTCATCGGCTCGAAGTTGCGCAATGGCTCGGCCACGATGTCACGCGCCCGCATGCGCGGGTTGAGCGACGAATAGGGGTCCTGGAACACCACCTGCATGGTGCGGCGTGTTTGCCTGAGCGACTCGCCGTCGAGGTCTTCGATGCGCTGGCCGGCGAGCTTGATCTCGCCCGCCGTGGGCGCAATGAGCTTCAGGATGAGCTTTCCCGCGGTCGATTTTCCGCAGCCCGACTCGCCCACGAGCCCGAGTGTCTCGCGTTCGCCGATCGTGAAGCTGATGCCGTCGACCGCGTGCACGTGTGCACCCGCCCGCCCGAACAGGCCCTTGTTGACGGGAAAGTGCTTCTTCAGTCCTTCGACTTCCAGCACCGGCGGGAGGGGGGATGTCATGCCACGATCTCCTGGGTGCGCTCGGCCTGCCAGCATGCGGCTGCATGGCCGTCGGATTTGTTCTCGAGTGGCGGATAGAGTGACCGGCAGATCTCCGTCGCCTCCGGGCAGCGCGGCGCGAAGATGCAGCCCGCGATGCGCCGCGTCAGTGGGGGAACGATGCCCGGGATCTCGGCGAGCCGCTCCTGGCGTCCCGTCCCGCCCTCCAGGTGCGGCATGGAGCCGAGCAGCGCGCGCGTATAGGGGTGCTTGGGCCGTGCGAAGAGATCGCGCACGCTGGCTTCCTCCACGATCCGGCCCGCATACATCACGATCACCCGCTCGGCCATCTCGGCCACGACGCCCAGGTCGTGCGTGATGAGAATGATCGCCGCGCCCGTCTTTTCCTTGAGCTTGCGCATGAGATCGAGGATCTGCGCCTGCACGGTGACATCGAGCGCGGTGGTCGGCTCGTCCGCGATGAGGAGCTTGGGATCGCAGGCAAGCGCCATCGCGATCATGACGCGCTGGCGCATGCCCCCCGACAACTCGTGTGGATACTGTGTGACGCGGCGTTCCGGCTCGGGAATGTTGGCGAGATGCAGCATTTCGACAGCCCGTGCCGTGGCGGCATCCTTGTCGAGCTTCTGATGCAGCATGAGCGTCTCGGCGATCTGCCGCCCGATGGTGAGCACCGGGTTCAGGGACGTCATCGGCTCCTGGAAGATCATCGAGATGTCGTTGCCGCGGATCTTGCGCATGTCCGGCTCGGGAAGCGTCAGCAGATCGCGACCCTGGAAGCGGATCGCGCCGGCGGACTTGCCCGGCGGCTGCGGGATGAGCCGCAGGATGGACATGGCCGTGACGGATTTGCCGCAACCGCTTTCACCCACGATGGCGAGCGTCTCGCCGGCCTCGACCTTGAAGGTGACGCCGTTCACGGCCCGGCTGACGCCGTACTCCGTGCGAAAATGCGTCTGCAACTTTTCGACTTCGAGCAACGCCATGTGTCAAAGCCTCTTTGCCATGCGGGGATCGACGGCATCGCGCAGTCCGTCTCCGAGGAGATTGACGGCGAGAACGGTCACCGAGAGGAAGATTGCGGGGAAGAACACGATGAACGGCTTCACCTGCCAGAGCGCCCGGCCATCCGCCATGATGTTGCCCCAGGATGGAATGATCGGCGGCGTGCCCGCACCGATGAAGGACAGGATCGATTCCGTGATCATGGCACTCGCGCAGATGTAGGTTGCCTGCACCGTCAGGGGGGCGATGGTGTTGGGCAGGATGTGGCGGGTGATGATCAGCGGCGTGCGCGTTCCCGAGGCGATGGCCGCTTCGACGTAGGGCTGCTCGCGCAGCGACAGCACGACACCGCGGACCAGGCGCGCCACGCGCGGAAACTCCGCGACGGCGATGGCCGCGATGACATTCGGCACGCTGCCGCGCGTCAGCGCCATCAGCGCGACCGCGAGCAGGATCGGCGGGATCGACATCATGCCGTCCATGATGCGCATGATGATGCCGTCGGCCCACCGCACGAAGCCCGAGACGAGGCCGACGACGAGGCCCGCGAGCGACGCCAGGAGGGCCACCGAGAACCCGACGAGGAGCGATACGCGCGCGCCGTATATGACGCGCGAGTAGATGTCGCGGCCGAGCATGTCTGAGCCGAACCAATAGTCGACGGACGGTGGGCGGGTACGCTTGGAGGGGGCGAGTGCCGCGGGATCGACCGTGCCGAGCAACGGCGCGAGCACGGCCATCGCCACCAGGAGCGTGAGCAGCAGGCCGCCGATGGCGATCGCGGGATAGCGGTAGACGAAGCCGCCGATGCCGTGCCGCTCGCGGACGGGCGGCAGGATGTCGGGAAGCTCCGGTTCGCCGGCAAGCTGCATGGCGCCGAATGCGGTGGGGGGTGTAATGGTCAATATCTGATCCTCGGATCGAGCGTGGTGTAGACAAGGTCGACCAGCAGATTGACGAGCACGTAGACGAAGCTGAACAGCAGCACGATGCCCTGGATGACCGGGTAGTCGCGGCGCAGGATCGCGTCGATCGTGAGCCGGCCAAGGCCCGGGATCGCGAAGACGCTTTCGGTCACGACGGCGCCGCCGATCAGCAGGGCCACGCCGATGCCGATGACGGTCACGATCGGAACGGCGGCGTTCTTCAGGGCGTGGACGAAGAGGATGGGGCGCTGCGCCAGCCCCTTCGCCCTGGCTGTGCGGATGTAGTCCTGCTGCAGAACCTCGAGCATGGACGCGCGTGTAATTCGTGCAATGAGCGCGATGTAGACGCAGCCGAGCGCGATTGCAGGCAGGATCAGGTTCTCCAGCCACGGCCAGAGCCCGTCGCCCAGCGGCGTGTAGCCCTGGACCGGCAGCCAATCGAGTTCCAGCGCGAAGACGTAGGCCAGCAGGTAACCCACGACGAACACCGGGACCGAGAAGCCGAACACGGCAAAGCCCATCAGCGACCGGTCGAGCCAGCTGCCGGCCTTCCAGGCCGCCACGACACCGATCGGCACCGCGATCGCGATCGAGAGCACGAGGGTGATCAGCATCAGCGAGAGCGTGGGCTCGAGCCGCTGCGCGATCATCTTCGTCACGGGCAGGCCCGTGAACATCGAGGTGCCGAGGTCGGCATGCAGGATGCGCCACGACCACTCGCCGAAACGTTCCAGAAACGGTCGGTCGAGGCCGAGGCTCACCCGGATGCGCTCGACATCTTGCGGTGTCGCCTGATCGCCTGCGATCACGACCGCGGGATCGCCGGGCGCGATGTAGAGCAGGCTGAAGACGAAGAGGGCGACGAACCCCATGACGGGGATCGTCGACACGATGCGGCGTAGGATGAAGCCGAGCATGTTGCTGACTCAGGCCTTCTTGACGTTCCAGAAGAAGGGCAGCGGACCGCCCGAGACGCCCGAGATGTTGCTCCGCCAGGCCTGGAAGCCCTTGTAGAAGCCGGTCGGGATGTAGACGACGTCGTCCATGGCGGCCTTGTTGATGCGCGCCATCGCCGCCTTTTCTTCCTCGACGTTCTTGGCCTCGAACCAGGCCGCGATCTGCTTTTCGGTCTCCGGGCTGTTGGGCCAGCCGAACCACGCCTTGTCGCCGGTGCCGCGCAGGGCGTTGTAGCTGGCGGGCGTGGCGCAGTCGGCGCCGGCATGCCAGGTGTGGAACATGCCCCAGCCACCCTGGCCCGGCGGCGACTTGGAAGCGCGGCGCTGGCCGACAGTGCCCCAGTCCGTCGCGACGTAGTCGACGGTCATGCCGAGCTTCTTGAGGAGATCGGCCGTCACCTCGCCCATCGCCTTCAGCGGCGCCTGGTCCTGCGCCACGATGCAGGTTACGGGTTGGCCCGAATACCCCGCCTCCGCCAGCAGCTTCTTCGCCCCTTCCAGATTGCGAGGGCCTTTCAGCGCATCGCCGCCGGCCTCCGTGTAGTACGGCGTTCCCGGCGTGAAGAAGCTCGGCAGCAGCTTCCACAGGCTGTCGTCACTGCCGACGACGGCGCGCATGAAGTCCTCCTGGTTGAGGGCCATCTGCACCGCCTTGCGCACTTTCGGATTGTCGAAGGGGGGATGCAGGTGATTGAGGCGGAACGAGCCGATGTTGCCGAGCGGGTCGGCGATATCGACCTTGATCTTCCGGTTGCGCTTGAGCACCGGCACGAGATCGGGGATCGGCGTCTCCCACCAGTCCACCTCGCCGCTCTGCAGTGCGGCCGCCGCCGTCGCGGGGTCGGGCATGATCACCCATTCGAGGCGATCGATGCTGATGACCTTGCCGCCAGCCAGCCAGTCGGCGGCTTCTGCACGCGGCTGGTAATCGGCGAATTTCTCGAACACGGCCTTGGCACCCGGCACCCACTCCCCGCGTGCGAACTTCATCGGACCGCTGCCGACATATTCGGAGATCTGCTTGAAGGGGTCGGTCTTGGCGATGCGCTCGGGCATGATGAAGGCGATCGGCGTGTTGTTCTTGCCGAGCGCGAATTTCATCTTCGGGAACGGCTTCGACAGCACCCACTTCACGGTCTTGTCGTCGACGGCCGTGAGTTCCTTCTCGATCGCCTTGATCATCTGGCCCATGGGATCGCGCACGCTCCAGCGCGCCAGCGATGCCACCACGTCCCGTGCCAGGACGGGCGCCCCGTCATGGAACTTGAGGCCCGGCCGCAGCTTGAACGTCCACGTCAGGCCGTCGCTGGAGACCTCCTCGCTCTCCACCATCTGGCGTTGCGGCTCGAGCTTGCTGTTGACGCCGTAGAGCGTGTCCCAGACCAGCGCCGAGGCATTGCGCACGACGTACTGCGTTCCCCAGATCGGGTCGAAGTTGGCGAGGTTGGCCTGCGGCACGAACTTCAAGGTTCCCTTCGCGCCCTGGGCGATCGCCGGAGCGGGAAAGGCACTTGTCGTCGAGAGCGCCGCCGCGCCCAGGGATGATTTGAGAAAAGTTCTGCGGTCCATTCAGAAGCACTCCCGTCGAGCTCACGATCTGTCTTGTGCAACCGCGCAGGAGCGTCTTCTTTCGAGGCGTCGTTGGTTTCGCCCTGCGCAGCTTTATTTGTTGCGACGCACCATTGCCGGTCAAGGCAGCAAGATCCGGCAACGTGCTGGTTCATTGGGCATTTCGAGGTGATCCTCTGCTTTGTCGGTAGGCCGCATGCCGCGGAATGCCGCAACGCAAAATGGAAAGGCGGCATCGGCGTCGGCCGCAATGCGGCGCCTCCGGCCGGGCCTGGGACCCACGGCCGGCGGCGATGCGCGCTGCGGCTCGTGTGGTGCCGCAACGCGTGGGATGCCCATCACCACGCTTGGCGCATCGTGCGGGAAACCGATACTCTTCCCGGCGGGAAAGCCGGGTCGCCAAGATCGCCCGGCACGAGACCACGCCAAGCATCGAAAGCATCACGAGGCCCCGCGCAATGAATGTCACTGGAACCTGGAAGCTCGTCCGCACCGCCGCCGAAGCCGAGGATGGAACGCCGATCACGCCCCCCTTCGGTGGCGAGCAGGTCATCGGCCGCCTCGTGCTGTCGAAGGACGGCCGCATGATGGGCGCCATCATGGATGCACGGACCCAGATCCCCGCCGGCGAGACGCGCCAGCGCAGCTTCTACAGCGGCCTCTACACGTTCGACGGCAAGCAACTCAGAACGCGCGTGGATACCTCGATCGACACCGATCGCGTCGGCGGCGAGCAGGTGCGCGACGTCAGCTTCGAGGGCGAGTTCATGGTGCTGCGCCCGCCGCTGCGCCAATATCACGGTCGCATGGAGAAACACGCGCTGTGGTGGGTGAAGATCGACGACTGAGCGCCCCGGATCGCCCGCGACGCAGCCCGACCCGCCCCGATCACGCAAAGGACCGCGCATGGCCCGCCTTCCCGTCTTGAAATCTCCCGAGGACCTGGCGGGCGATGCCCGCCGCATCGCTGAGAAAATCGTCGACACGCGCAAGTCGCTGGAGGGGCCCTTCTCCGTCTGGTTGCACGCGCCGGAGTGGGCCGAGCGCGTCGCGCACCTGGGCACGCTGGTGCGCTTCGAGGGGACGCTCGATTTCCGCATCCGCACGCTGGCCGCCCTCGTCGTCGGCCGCCACTTCCAGGCGCAATACGTGTGGGGCATCCAGGGCGTCATCGCCGCCGACCGCGACATCCCCCGCGCGACCATCGACGCCATCCGCGACGGCCGCTCCGACGGCATTGCGCCCGACGACCTGCAGATCGTCGACTTCACGCGGCAACTATGCGCCAAGAACCGCGTCGACGAGCCGCTGGCGCAGGCGGTGCTGGCCCGGCTCGGCCCCGACCGGTACGTGCAGTTGACCACCTGCATCGGCTACTACGGCATGCTCGCCATGACCGTGAACGGCGCCGAACTGCCACCAAATCCAAAGCACGAGGCGTTGACCGTTTGAGGCGGGCGCACGCTGCAGGGAGGGCCGAAAACCGATGGATTTGTTCCGCTACGTCTTCGATCGCTTGTCGGAAGCCGGTCGCCCCGATGCCGCCGCCCGCGCCTGCATCTACGACCAGTGCCGTGCGGAGATCGCGGCCCGTCATGCGGGCCAGCCCTCGCACGACAAAACCCTCGCCAACCTCGAAAAAGTCATCCGCCGCCAGGAAATGCAGGCGCTCTACGAAGAGAGCCTGGAGCGGGATGCCGAAGAACGCCCAAAGCAGACGTAGGTTGGGTTAGCGCGGTCGGCTGGATATGCGCATACCCCGTCACCGGACCCGCACGTAACCCAACAGCCCAGGCCCGAGACCTCCGTGAAGCACGAGTGGCTCGCGCTGCCGGAACGAGCGTGGCGACTGTTCGTTGGGTTACGCGCGGCGCCATTCCCTCGACCCGCCCAGAAACCACGCTGGCCGCGCTAACCCAACCTACGTTCTTGTCGCGTTGCTGTTGCGGATGAAGCCATTCATCGGAGATATCGGCGCAGCACCATGCCGAAATTCCGGATATCGTCGCGAGACCGAGGCGCTATGAGAGCTTTTTGAGCACGCTATCAATCCATCGAGCATTGGTTGCACCCAGAATAAGGAGGCCGCCAGCAAGAACGATGAAGATGCCTCCGAAAACGAGCATCCCTAGTTGGACATAGCTATAGAGCGGATCAGTTCTCGCTATTTTAATCATGCTGAGACCGAGCCCCAAGACGAATAAAACAAACCCGACGACTACGATATTCACTGCATAGGTGTGCCAGTTGAACAGTCGTCGAAATTCGACCCGGCACTCGACGATCGCTTTGCGCTGATTGTCATCTCCTTGGAGCTGGTTCAGTTCGACCTTCTGACGCAACGCGAGCAGGTCGCGCAACCATTGACTCAATTGAAGGTAGAAGAAACTGCCAAGCAGGCTGGCCAAAGTCAGCATCAGGCCGACGACAGAGAGCGGGTTAGCCGGCGCCATCGCCTATTCCTTTCGCAATATTACGAGCAGCGCCAGCGCCGTCTCGGCGGTAATGGAAAACCAAATTAGTGAACCTGACGATGGGTTTCGCCTTGGAGGTGCCGGGCGGTCCTGACTAGGAGTGGTTCTGGCGACGAAATCGTAAAGCACGACAAGCTGTTCGTAACCGCCCCGCGACAGACTTAGATCGAACCGCTGCGTTTTCGCTGCCTTGGCGTTTGCAGCATCCTGAGCCTTCGTTTCGACATTGTTAAGTGAGTTCAGCACTTCTCGATGGGCGGCATCGCGCCATTGCCCGGTATTGCGCGCCAGTAACAACCGCGTGAGGTAAGCCGCGCGGGGAAGTGGGAGCCCGAACCGAGCGTAGATGCGTGTCGCTTCAGGCTGCTCGTCTCGATACAGTTCCTCGTAAAGCCTTGCGAGCCAGTGCTCAGTTTGCTGACTTAAGCTTTCAAAGCGTCGCTCTCCAGCGATCCACTCAAGCGCCAGCTCCGCAGCCACTGATTCTAGGCGCCGCCTTACGAGGCTTGCTGATGCATCTGAAGTTTGGATGCTGAGGTTCGAGGTTGCACGTGCCAGCAGTTTGTCCAGGTGGGTGCTATCAGACATCGGTAAAACCATCGACTGCTTCTTCGGCAAAAACGACAATGCGCGCACACTTTAATGCCCCGCCCGCCAGGGCGGCTTCGGGTGACGTCCGTTCTGACCACCCGACTGTCGGCCATCTTGTCGGGGATCGGACCGTCTGCAAGATCGGCTGCGTCAAGTCAGAGATGCACCCTCCGGACCCGTTGTCCCTTCCACACTCTGACGCTAAAACCATAAGCGGACTGGGCCAGACCGCGCAAGCTCCGCGATCGCGACTTCGCCAACGGGTCACCAGCACGCATTCTCGACTGCGCCGCAACGGCTGGACCGCATCCGGTAGCGGACGCGATCGACCGCGCTGGCATCGAGTCCAACGCCGGCCGCCCGGCTTCCCCTCCCGCATGAAATCTCACCCGCCCCCCCCAACATAAAACCCTCCCCCGCTTTCGCAGGAGAGGGTTCGCGAGGCGATCGGGATCTTCGGCGACCACCGTCATGGACAATCGTCGCCGTCAGTCCCCGCGGCATTCCTCACGCCGCCGTGAAGCACGGCAGCTTGTGGCCGTCGTCCATGTCCTTGAAGACGACCTTCACCTTCTGGCCGATCTTCACCTGGTCGAATGGCATGTCGACGATGTTGGTCATCATCGAGACGCCCTCGTCCAGCGTCACGTAGGCGATCACGTAGGGCGGCTTGCCCGCGTGCATGATCGAGTACGTGTAGACCTCGCCCGTGCCATTCGCCTGCCGCCACTCGAGGTTGGTGGAGAAGCAGTGCGGGCAGATGCCGCGCGGATAGTGGTGCGGCTTGCCGCAGTCCTTGCAGAACTTGACCATCAGCTTGCCGTCCTTGGCCGCGTCCCAATAGGGCTCGGTCCCGGGCGTGGTGCCGACGAACTGGTAGGTTTTCTCGCTCATGTTCCCACTCACTCCCGCTCGAGGATGACCGTCGATCCGACGTGGCGCGTGCCCAGCGACCCGCCCGTACCGTGCGCCAGCACGATCGACGGATCCTTGACCTGCACCTTCGGATGCGCCTCGCCACGCGCCTGACGCACGGCCTCGATGACCTTCGTCATGCCGCCGCGGTTGCCCGGGTGGTTGGAGCACAGGCCGCCGCCATCGGTGTTGAACGGCAGCTTGCCGACGCCGGAGATCAGGTTGCCGTCGGAGACGAACTTGCCGCCGTCACCCTTCTTGCAGAAGCCGAGGTCCTCGAGCTGCATCACCACCGTGATGGTGAAGCTGTCGTAGATCGAGGCGTATTTGATGTCGGAGGGCTTCACGCCCGCCATCTCGAAGGCGCGCTTGCCCGATTCGGCGCCGGCCGAATACGTCAGGTCGAGATCGACGCCGCCCCACTGGGCCTTGTTCGCCTCGCCCGTGCCGATCACCTTCACCAGCGGCCGCTTCAGGCTCTTGGCGATCTCCGGCTTGGTAATGACGAGGGCACCGCCGCCGTCCGAGATCACGCAGCAGTCGAGACGATGCAGCGGATCGGCGACCATCGGCGAGTTCACGACGTCCTCCACCGTGACCACCTTCGGCAGCATGGCGTGCGGGTTGTGCTGCGCATGGTGGGAGGCTGCGACCTTCACCCAGGCGAGCTGCTCCGACGTGGTGCCGTACTGGTGCATGTGGCGGCGCGCGGCCATGGCGTACATGTTCGCCGTGGCGGGGCCGTAGGGGAACTCGAACTGCAGGTCCGCCTGGTGCACGTTACCCATGCGCGGCGCGGTGCCCGTCGCCATGCCTTCCGAGCGCGGACGGCCCGCGAGCGTGACGAGCGCCACGTTGCAGCGTCCCGTGGCGATGGCCGCCAGCGCGTGGCCGACGTGCAGGTTGTAGGACGAGCCGCCCGAGTCGGTGGAATCGTAGTGCTTGAGCCTGAGACCCATGTACTCGGCCATCGACATGCCGCCGAGGCCTGGCGTGTCACCGGCCGCGCAGAAGTAGCCGTCGACGTCACGCACCGACAGGCCGGCGTCGTCCAGCGCGCCCTTCGCGCACTCCGCATGCAACTGCATGAGCGAGATGTCGGGCGCCTTGCGCGTGGGATGCTCCCACGCCCCGACGATGTACGCTTTTCCCTTGAGACTCATTCCCTGCGAACCTCCATCGACGTTTCACTCCCTTGAGCACCGCATGTGCCTGGTCGCAGGACGCAACCAGACCCCGACCGGACGCGAAGCCCGGCGCGGTTCCCCCAGAAGTTCGCGCGAAGTGCCGCTGGCGTCAATGCGCAGGGGGCGCGCGCCGGCATCATGCCATCGCGGGGCCCCGTCGTGCCCGGTCGGCCTGCGGCGACAGACCGACGGTCCGCACGAATTCCACGAACAGCGCGGTCGCCTCGTTGCCCGCCTCCCGGTGCCAGACCAGCGAGACGGTGTGCTGCGCGTTGCGGGCGGCGACATCGACGAAGCTGACATCGCCCAGCCCGGCCAGCGCCAGCGAGCGGGGCACCAGCGAGACGCCGAGCCCCTGCGAGACGAGCGCCACGACGGTCAGCCAATGCTGCACGTCGTAGCCCAGGAACGGCTCGATGTCGGAGGCCTTGAGCAGGGCGACGATCTTGTCGTGGTAGTAGGGCGCGAAGGCACGCGAGAACAGGATGACCTTCTCGCCCGCGAGCGCCTTCAGGTCGATGCGGCTGCGGCCGGCGAGCCGGTGCGTCCGTGG
Source organism: Hyphomicrobiaceae bacterium (assembly GCA_041397775.1). Taxonomy (GTDB): domain Bacteria; phylum Pseudomonadota; class Alphaproteobacteria; order Rhizobiales; family Hyphomicrobiaceae. Next base: position 12,825 of record JAWKWB010000014.1, read on the forward strand.
CACACAGCAGGCCAGCCCCTCGGGCTCCATGCGATGCTCGTCGAGCTGATCGGGCAGCGGCACCGAATGGATGAAACCCACATCCACGCGATGCGCGAGCACGTCGGCGATCTGGTGGGCGGTATTGCGCTCGCACAACGTCAGTTGCACGCGTGGATGAGCTTCCTCGAAGCGCCGCAGCACCGCGGGCAGCCCGCGGAACAGCATGGCGGGCACGAACCCCACGGAGACCGCGCCGGCCATGCCGAACGCGACCTGCCGCGCCATGGCGGTCGCAGCCCCAGCTCCTCCAGGATGCGCCGCACCTGACCGGCAAAGACGGCCCCCGCCGGCGTCAGGTGCACGGACTTCTTCGTCCGGATCATCAGCGCATAGCCAAGCGTCTGCTCGAGCTGCTTGAGGCTGGCGCTCAGCGGCGGCTGCGAAATGGCGAGCCGCTTGGCCGCCTTGCCGAAGTGCAATTCCTCCGCGAGGACGAGGAACTGCTGTAGTTGCCGGAAGGTGATCGCCATGTACGGGGGTCTCATACCAAATATGCTATCGATCCAGTCGTAGCTGGTATTGGACGTCCAATCAAAGCGCCGTTACGGTCGCCACGAGAAAACGGCCCCCAAGAGCGGCCCCCCCAAAAGCGGCCCCCATGAGACGGCCAGGAGAGGAAACGCAGCGATGGCATCGGTCTACGAGAACATTCCCGATAGCGCGGGCACGAACGTCTTTCGCGCCGATCCCGCCATGGCCGATCTCCTGTCGGTCTATCTCGACCCCGGCCTGATCGCGGTCACGACTGCGCAGCTCGACCGCATGGGGGCCCTCGTCGGCGACCGGCTGGAGCGTCTGGCTCTCGCCGCCGACAAGAACCCGCCCGCGCTGAGCATCCGCGCCCGCAACGGCGCCCCCGCCGAGATCGTGGAAAAGCATCCAGCCTACGAGGAGCTGGAACGCTATGCCTTCGGCGAGTTCGGGCTCGCGGCCATGTCGCATCGGCCCGGCGTGTTCGGCATCGACCGCAAGCTGCCGCCGCTCGTGAAGTACGCGCTCGTCTACCTCTTCGTGCAGGCGGAGTTCGGCTTGTGCTGCCCGCTCAGCATGACCGATTCCCTGACGCGCACCCTCGTCAAGTTCGGCTCCAAGGAACTGGTCGACCGCTATTTCGCGCAACTGACGAGCCAGGACATGGATGCCCTGTTCCAGGGCGCCATGTTCATGACGGAACAGGCTGCGGGATCCGACGTCGGCGCCATCGACACCATCTCGCGCTTCGAGGACGGGGAGTGGCGCCTCTACGGCGACAAGTGGTTCTGCTCCAACCCGGATGCGGCCTTGAGCATGGTGCTGGCGCGTCCCGACGGCGGTGGCGAGGGCACCAAGGGCCTGTCGCTCTTCCTTCTGCCGCGCCACCTGCCGGATGGCACGAAGAACGCCTATCGAATCCTGCGGCTGAAGGACAAGCTCGGCACGCGTTCGATGGCGAGCGGCGAGGTGGCCCTCGAAGGCGCCGTCGCCTATCTCGTCGGCGATCCGGGTCAGGGCTTCAAGCAGATGACCGACATGATCAACATGTCACGTCTGGCCAACGGCGTTCGTTCCGCCGGCCTGATGCGCCGGTCGGTCAACGAATCCCTCTTCATTGCGGGCAACCGCGAGGCCTTCGGCAAGCGCCTCGTCGATCTGCCGCTGATGCAGCGCCAGATCATGAAGATGCTGGTCACCGCCGAGCAGGGCCGCAGCATGGTCTTCCACACCGCGCGCGTGCTCGAGCGCGCCGACGCCGGCGATGCGCACATGGCGCGCGTGCTGCGCATCCTGACGCCGCTGATCAAGTTCCGCACCTGCCGCGACGCGCGCAAGGTGGCGGGCGACGCCATGGAGGTGCGTGGCGGCTGCGGCTACATCGAGGAGTGGTCGGATGCCCGCGTGCTGCGTGACGCACACCTGGGGTCCATCTGGGAGGGCACCAGCAACATCGTGGCCCTCGACGTCGCCCGCGCCGCCCGCCGGGAGGGGGCTCTGGAAGCGCTCGAAGGCTATTTGGGTACGCTGCTCGACGAGGCCGCCCTTGCGCCCGGGGAGCGCGATGCCGTCGCCAGCCGCTTCACCAGCGCCGCTGCCTTCCTCGCCGACGTGGCCAACGACCGGGAGCGCGAGATAGAGACGCGGCAGGCGGCGACGGCCGTCTACAACGCCACCTCGGCCGTCATCATGACCTGGGAGGACGCCAAGCTGCGCCAGCTCAGCAACGGCTATCGTGGCGACCGGCTGGCGCTGGCCCAGCATGTCCTCGCCCACAAGCTCTCCGCCCGCGATCCGCTTGGCCGCGACGGCCAGGACCACGCCGCGGCCCGCGAGCTGTTGGGCCGCGCGCTCGCAGGTGCAGGCGCCGCGCCCGTAGCATGACGCCGCCTTGCGGCGCGGCGTTTTTTCAGGCGCCGCGCCGTCACCTGAACAGCAAGACCGGCACCTTGCACGACCGGATCATTTCCGTGGTCGTCGAGCCGATCAGCAGGTTCCGGATGCGGGAGTGGCCATAGGCACCCATCACCAGAAGGTTCATGCGTTCCGCGTCGACGATGCCGGCAATGGCCTTGTCCGGGACGCCGTCGGCAAAACGGAACTGCGCCTTGTGGCCGCCGGCGTGGAGTTGGGCCACCGCCCCTTCCAGGCGCCGCCGCATTTCCGGGATATCCTTTCCCACGCAGACGAGATGGATGTCGATGCCACTCATGAGCTGCGACCGGGACAGCGCGTCGACGGCCTTGAGGATGCTGGAGCCGCCATCGAAGGCGACCAAGGCCTTGTCGATCGTCGCATAGGCGCGTGAGGCGACAAGCACCGGGCGCCGGCTCGCGCGAACGACGCGCTCGAGGTTGGAGCCCAGATGCGCGGTCGCGAAATCGGCCGCTTCGCCACGCTTGCCGATGACGACGAGATCCGCAGACGCTTCACGTTCACTCAGGGTCTCGAGCAGATCGCCGTTTCTGAGAACCGTGCTGACGGCGCCCGTCGCCGTCGCTGAAATCCGCAAGCGCGCATCGTCCATGACCATGCGGGCACGCTGTTGGATGAGCTTCGCGCGCTCTTCGTCGAGCCTGGCGAGTTCATTGAGAAGCTTCTGCTGTGCGTCCGCCGAAATGCTGCCGCTCAGATCGGCCGCCGGGATGTCGCCGCGCCCCAGAACCTGGAGCAGCTCGACCGATGCGGTCAGGCGCTCTGCGGCCCAGGCGGCGTGATCCACGACGCTGTGCGTGTAGATCGAGCCGTCGATACAGGCGATGATCTTGCTCATGGGCCCAACCTCGTTCAATGCGCCAGTAGTTTGTCGAGTGCACCTGGCTTGTCGTGCATGGCCAGCTTGTCGACGATGGTTTCACTCGCCGCATTCAGTCCGACGATATCGACGTCTGCACCTTCCCGGCGAAACTTCAAGACGACCATGTCGAGCGCGGCGACGCTGGAGATGTCCCAGATATGGGCATCCGTGACATCGATCACGACCTTCTGGAGAACTTCCTTGAAGTCGAACGCTGCCGTGAAATCGTCGGCGGAGGCGAAGAAGAGCTGGCCGCGGATCCTGTAGGTTCGCGCCGTGCCATCATCCGAAAGCTCGGACCCGACCTCGAACAGCTGTGCGATTTTCCAGGCGAAGAAGATGCCGGACAGCAGCACCCCGAGTCCCACGCCGATCGCGAGATTGTGTGTGAAGAGCACGCCCGCCACCGTCGCCAGCATGACGATGCTCGACGAGCGCGGGTGGGTCTTGAGGTTCGCCAGCGAGACCCAGCTGAACGTGCCGATCGACACCATGATCATGACGGCAACGAGTGCAGGCATCGGGATCCTCACGACCCACGGCCCCAGCAGCACGATCAGGAGCAACAGGAAAATACCCGCCACGAAGCACGACAGGCGTCCCCGGCCGCCCGACTTAACGTTGATGACGGATTGCCCGATCATCGCGCAACCAGCCATGCCGCCCATGAAGCCGGTGACGAAGTTCGCGACGCCCTGGCCCACGCATTCGCGATTCTTGTCGCTCGTCGTGTCGGTGAGGTCGTCGACGATCTGCGCGGTCATGAGGGATTCCAGCAGGCCCACGGCCGCAACCGCCGCCGAGTAGGGCAGGATGATCAGCAGCGTGTCGACGTTGAAGGGAACATCGGGAACGAAGAACGTCGGCCATGTGCTCGGCAACTCGCCCATGTCGCCGACGGTGCGGACGTCTAGCCCCATGGTCGTCGCCGCGATCGTCAGGGCGATGATGCACACGAGCGGAGATGGGACCGCCCTGGAAAGCAGTGGGAAGCCGTAGATGATGGCGAGCCCCGCCGCGACCATCGCATAGGTCAGCCACGTCACGCCGATCAGCTCGGGAAGCTGGGCCATGAAGATCAGGATGGCCAACGCATTGACGAAGCCCGTCATGACGGATTTCGAAACGAACCGCATGACCCGGCCGAGCCTCAGAAATCCGGCTGCGACCTGGAGAACGCCGGCCAGGACGGTGGCGGCCAGCAGATAGTCGAGCCCATGCTGCTTCACCAGCGTCACCATGAGGACGGCAGTCGCCGCCGTCGCGGCCGAGATCATGCCCGGCCTTCCGCCGACGATCGCTGTGACGACCGCGATGGAGAAGGAGGCATAGAGGCCCACTTTGGGATCGACGCCTGCGATGATCGAGAAGGCGATCGCCTCGGGGATGAGCGCCAACGCCACGACCAGCCCCGCGAGAAGGTCGCCGCGTATGTTGCCGAGCCATTCGGCCTGGAGCTTCGACGCGCTCGGTGTGAACATCTCATGATCTCCGTTACGGCCATGCTCTGCGGCACGGCTCGTCTTCGTTCGGGTGTGCGGTGGGATGGGCGGGCCCTGGGAGGGCGCGCATCAGGGACGTTTGCAGCGCAACATAAATCTCCCTGGCGGGGATGTCACGGCGCAAACAGGCTGGCAGGCGCCAACGGGTCCATGGCAGCAGAAGCGGGGCGCTCCCTGATGCGCCCCGGCATTGGCTCTCGCGAACCGCGCAGGCTCTGCCCTGCCTGCCAGCCGTCGGCAGAACCCACGTGCGTGGCCACCGGCATCACGGTGCCATATGCGCTGGGTTACATCGCGAATCGCGCCATGCCGCCATCGACGGGGATCACCGTGCCCGTGATGTAGTCGGCGCGCGGCGAGGCCAGGAAGGCGACGAGGCTCGCGAATTCCTCGGGTTCGCCGAAACGGCCTTTCGGGATGAACTGCTCGATGTAGCGCTCTTTGGCGACGGGATCGGGATGCAGCCGCTCGCGGATCTGCTCGCTGTCGATGCGGCCCGGCGGAATGCAATTGACGGTGATGCCGTCGCGCGCCAGATCTCGCGACAACCCTTTCGACCAGGCATGCACGGCCGCGCAGGCCGTCAGCGCCGCGCTCGTCGCCAGCGGCTCGATGATGCCGGTGACGTTGATGATGCGCCCCCAGCCCCGCTGCCGCATGTCCGGCATGAAGGCATTCGTCAGGCGGCGCACGGTCGTGAATTTCAAGTCGAAGCCGGCATTCCACACCGCGTCGCTGGACATCGTCTCGGGCTTGCTCGACAGGCCGGCGTTGTTGACGAGGATGTCGAGGCCGCCGAAGGCCGCATTGAAGGCCTCCCGGATCGCCGCGGGGGCGTCCTGCTGCATCAGGTCGGCCACGATCACGAGCGGTCGCGTGCCCACCTCCCGTGCGATCTCGTCGGCAAGGGCCTCCAGTCTGTCGCCGCGGCGTGCGGTAACGGCCAGCCTCACGCCTTCTTCGGCCATGGTACGGGCGATGCCGACGCCGATGCCGGCGCTGGCGCCCGTGACGAGACACGTCTTGCCTTTGAGCTTCAGATCCAAGGTTGGCCTCCCCGAGTTGGCGAATGACAGCTATTCGGACCACCCCCGGCAAGAGGCGGGGGGCTGTCCGTGCACCGGTCAGCTTCATAGGTCATGGCGCCAACGGGGCCTAGTGGCGGATTGGCAGTCCACTCCCTTCTGGTCGCCGGCTCGGCGAGCTGACTTCCGATCGTGACGCCACACCAGGCCAATGGCAGAGGAGCAAGACGGACTTCGTTGTAGGGCCACGAGCATCGTGATCGAGAAATTCGTCGTCGCCTACAGCAAGCGCCGAACGGACAACGCGAACTGAGCCAGACACGTTCCCGGTCCATGATGCCCCACCGCGGCACGCGGGGCATCCGCCGCGCAGTCCGGCCGCGATGCACAGTGGATTTCCCGGTCATCGTGCGTAACCGGGGGCAGGGAGGCGCGCGCCAGCCCCGCCCTCGCGCCCGGCCACCACCACCCGGCCCGGCCGCGACTTGCCGCGGGCGCCGCTCGCGACAAAGGATTGACTGCCGGGCCGGTTCAACTATGTCTCACGCCACGGCGCTTGGGATGGGTGGCCGAGTGGTTTAAGGCACCGGTCTTGAAAACCGGCGTGCTCGCAAGGGTACCGGGGGTTCGAATCCCTCCCCATCCGCCAATGCCGCTTTCCGAGGCTGTTCGTATTAGTTCGTGCTCAGCCAGAAAAATATAGATTTTCGTAGCGTTTTGTGAAGATCAGGACTTCCAAAGCGTCCGCAAGCGTTCTTGCTCGTTCGCCGAAATCCGTGCATCGTGTTGGGGGCGAAATTGGGGCCGAACGCCTTGGCCCCGATGCCGATTGGAGGACCGATGCCGCGCGCGCTCAACCGCCTTTCTGCCCGCCACGTCGCAACCTTGCGCTCAGATCGTGCCCCGGGTGGTGGTGTACCCGGGTGGTGGTGTAGCTCGGCTGGTCATGCCCCGTGCTCGCAGTCGGCTCGGGCTGCCCGTCAGGCCGCTGGGATGTGGCGTGGTGCCCCGGCCCCGCAGTCGCATTCATCGTGTTCGACCCGGGCAAAGACGATCGCGCTGAACGTCGCCACGAGCACGACGCCCGCGCCCATGAGCTACGCCAAGCCATCCGATAGCGCACGCTCGACTTAGGCAGCCTCAGGCGCTGGCGAAAGCCCGTCCAGGCGCTGGGCGGCCACTCGCATATGCGTCTCGGCATCGTGCCGTGCGATGGCTTCCGCCATCGCTCGCCGAAGATCGAGGACCGGCCGGCATGCCTTCGTCCGCGATGCGCTCCCTGGGCAGTACAACTTCGTGCATTGCTCGGTGTCTCGCCACGCCCATCCGGGCACCCGTGCACCGTTCGTTCATGGCCGCTTTGACCGCGGCAGCCGCCTAACAACAATTTGATCTGGCTCTTTGATCCATATCAAAGGCGAAGGGGCACGTCGCAATGAAACTTATACTAATCGCGACGTTCGTTCAGGCACCGAATGAAAATCGAAAGGCACATAATCGTATTCATGGTCGCCATTGGGCTATTCATGGTCCATGCGGCAATCGGAGCACGCGCGTGGGCCCACGCTGGTCGTACATCCACAACAGCTCTGCTAACTCACCATCGCACTGCTCATAGCCCCAAACTCGGCGAGACCGACGCACGCCACCCTTCCAACACTGCAATTGGTGGCAGGGATGTTCGTATTCCACTGCAGCTTAACGCATCACTTGGAGCGCGGCTGCGCGACGGCGCTCCCGCGCCTCACTACGCATCATCAGAACCATGCCGTCGATTCTGCAGCGATGCCGACTGCATATCGTGTGCGACATGCTGCGTCTCACAGATGGGCTGCCATGCGGGTCACAGTATGCTTGCATCGCCGACGGCCAATACAATGACCGCGCTCGGTCGTAGTCGGTTGTTGCCTTTGACAGCACGAATGCTGTGCGGCTTGTCGCTGCGCCCTGCCCTGCGTCCGCCGGTTGCCTAAACGCGCAGCATAGCTGCGCCTCATGTTCGTCCGCCAGCGATCTATCGGGTCGCGGCGACCCGAGCCATCCAGAAAATCTTGTCATGCGATCTGGTCACGAGGGCGTGTGCCTGGATCCATTGCGCACCCAATTTCATCCCGCCGCCCGAGATCGCGAACGGCTCGCGCGGCCCGAAAGGACCGACTCCAAATGAAAAGCAATTCGTGCGTCGCGGCTGCGGCTATTGCGGCTTCTCTCGCACTTGCGCATCCGGCTTTTGCCCAGACATCGCGCGGGCAGCATCATCCGGGCGGCGCGGCTGCCCCGTGCACAACAATGCCACCGGGAAGAATGGTCCCTGGTTTGCCGGAATCGAGAACGCCGGGTTCGCCAAAGCCGGGGCCCGGCGCAATGGGCCTGGGCAAGATGGGCTCGGGCGACATGGGCCGGATGATGCAAAGCGGCATGATGGGTGGCGACTGCCCCATGACGGGAATGATGATGGGGCAAGGGAGCGGGATGCCTCACGCGAACGCCCGAATGGCGTTTCTCAAAACCGAGTTGAAAATCACGGAGGCGCAACAGGCGACGTTACCGGCTGAGCGCCTCAAGGCCCGTGTGAGCGCCATGGGATCGCGTCCGTCCCTCGAAATGGGGAACGGCGGTGGGCTTGGGAGGGCATTGAAGCCGGTCAGCGGCGACGGCCGCCGAGACCGCTCATCAGGCGTCATGTTCGTGCGGCATAAGGGAGAGGACTGAAATCATGGATGCACTCGCGTATTTCCTGATCTGGGGCGCGCTCATTTTCCTCATGATGAGGTTCGGGTGCGGCGCCCATGTCGCGGGTCACGGTCACCACGCCAGCAAAGACGAGAACGACGCCTCGGCAGAGGGCCTCAGATGGATCGCGCCCGAGACCGACACCGACCCCGTCTGCGGCAAGACCGTCAGGACGCAAAACGCCAAGCCATCTGTCCACGACGGTAGTGTCTACTACTTCTGCTCGCGAGATTGCCGCGAAATCTTCGAGGCGGCACCGGACCAATACCTGGGCGAGAGCGCGATCGTCACCCACCAGTACGCGGAGCCCAGCCATGGCTGAAACATCGTCCACAGCACTAAGAGCACGGGCCGGTACGCCCCTGCCCGCACATGCCTCCCCACGGCTTCCCGTGATCGCTCTCGGCATGAGCCTCGGCCTGTTCCTCGCGGTCACCTTCGCGCTGTGCGTTGGCTTCGACCTCCTCTTCCCCAAAATGGCCATGTACCAGACCTGGCTCAGACTTCTGCCCGGGTTCGCGTGGCTCAGCTGGTCGAGTTTCTTTCTCGGGCTCATCGAGAGTTTCGCGTACGGCTGGTATGTCGCGCTCGTCTTTGCCCCGCTCTTCAATTTCTTTGCCGCCTACGGCGACAGGGCAAGGTCCAAATGAAACCAGCGGCACGAGGGAAGAACGCCGGAAACGAGCGTATGGGCTGCGATCCGGTCTCGACGAACGGGCTTGACGTCGGAGCTTCCCGGGTAGCGGCATCGTTTGCTTCGACGGCAGGTGCGGTCGTGATCGCAAGGCCAGACATAACGGACCATCTGCGCGACGTGACGCAGCGCCGACATTCTCTTCGGGGACACGCTGCGAAAGCGGGCCAGGGCCAGGGCTGGAGTAAGCACCGACCTTCTTATGGGCTCGCGACCGACGCCGTGCCACCGGCGAGCAATTCTAGAGCGTAGGAGGTAAGCCATGTCCAAGGAATTGATCTTGATGGTGCACCCGACCGCAGGCGTGCTCGCCATTCTTGCGGCTTTATGGGCGCTGGTCGAATGTCTCAATGCATCAGCGACAAATGTTATCCGCATCCGCATCGCCAGCGTAGCGGCAGCCATGATGATGTGGAGCGCCTATGTCGCCGGCGGCTATTGGTACGTCGTGTACTACGGCGCCGACAAAGCCTTGATAAAAGGCGGGCCCTGGCCATTCGCGCACAACTTCTTCATGGAAACCAAGGAGCACGTATTTCTGTCGCTTCTGCTGATCGCCACGTTTCTGCCCATCGCCGCCTTCGGCGATCTGGTCTCGAGCAGGAGCGCACGACAACTCGTGTTGTGGTCGTCGGCCTTGATCATACTCTTCGGCCTGGGAATGGAAGGCGCAGGTGCATTCATTGCAATGGGTGCCAAGGTCGCGCTGCTTGCCAAGTAATGGCAGCGGCAATTCTGAAAAGGACACCAACATGATTTCAACACGTCAACAACGAGCCTCGGACAATCTCGCTGCGAGGACGACCGAGGGTGCAGTCGGCCGCTACTCCGCCGGCTTCGGCATCGCCTTGGGCGTGACGAGCCTGCTGAATGCGATCCTAGTGATCATCAAGGAGACTTACGAGACGGCCGTTCTGACCGCAATGACTGCACTCACCGGTCATCACTGGGTTTCCCAGGGAATTATCGATCTCGTCGTCTTTCTCATTATGGGGATTGCTCTCGGTCGGATTGCCGAACGGTGGCAGAACAGCCCCGGTCTCATCCTTGCCTGGGCTCTCGGTGGCCCGGTCATAGGCGCGGCGGCAATCGCCAGTTTCTACCTGAAATAGCCGAGCGTGACCTGAGTGATGGGGCGGGCAGGAGCAGGGAGTTGTTCGCATGAACCAGTCCCTGCGAAGACACAAGAGGCAACCGCAACCGAAATCGATGCAAGGGAGGGCCCGAAGATGCACCTGTTCTTTGCACTTCCCGGCAATGAGGACTTTACCCGACGGCTGGCTGGCGCGGGAGGCTGGGAGGTCGGCCGCCTGGAGACGCGCCGATTTCCGGACGGCGAATCTTACGTGCGGCTTCACTCCGATGTGACGGGGCGTCACGTCGTGCTCGTCTGCACCCTCTCGCAACCGGACGATGGCTTCCTCAGGCTCGCATTTGCAGCCGACGCAGCTCGATCGCTTGGGGCGGCCAGCGTGTCGCTCGTCGCACCTTACCTCGCCTACATGCGGCAGGACCGACGGTTTCTCGATGGGGAGGCAGTGACGTCACGGGCGTTCGCAAGGCTTGTCTCATCCACTTTCGACCGTCTGGTAACCGTCGATCCTCATCTGCATCGCTATCCATGTCTTGCCGCAGTGTATTCGATTCCGACGATGACTCTGCACGCCGCGCCGCTGCTTGCCGATTGGATTGCCCGAGAAATCGAAGCGCCCCTACTGATCGGACCCGACGAGGAGAGCGAGCAGTGGGTCGCAGCCATCGCGGCGCGTATTGGGGCTCCCCACTTGGTCTTGCGTAAGGTGAGGCATGGCGACCGGGACGTTGAGATCGACTTGCCCGAGATGAACTCATGGTCTCTTCGAACGCCTGTTCTCGTCGACGATATCGCCTCGTCTGGACGGACGCTAATCGAGGTCGTGCGTCAATTTCTGTCGCGAGGACTGAGGCGCTCGGTTTGCGTGGTAGTGCATGGGATTTTCGCCGGAAATGCGTATGACGAGCTTGCCGCCCTGTCCGGGCGCGTTGTGTCGACGGACTCGGTGTCTCATGTGAGCAATGCCATCTCCCTCGCCCCCCTCATCGCGGGGGCATTCGAAGTGACCGTCGGCACGACGCCGTCCCGCCGACGCCGTCCGGACGTTGCCGCCGGTCGTCAGGCACTCAGCGAGACAAGGCGCGCTGCAGTCGGGCAGCAAGTCAATGAAGGGAGGGGGCAATGAAGCATTCTTCTTGTCACCCTAAGTGCATCGTCACGCAGGCCCGAGGCCGCTGCGGCTCCTGTCAGGGAGGTTCCATGATCGACCACGACCGAAGCAAAATTCGAGACTCTTCGGCGCTTTAGTCCTCGGCATCTCCCGAGCTTCAATGCGAAAGGGTGAACAATGCTGGCTTTCACATCCCTCGGCGGGGCTGGAACCGTTACGGGCTCGAAGCACCTTCTAACAGATGACACGCATCGGATACTGATCGATTGCGGTCTCTTCCAGGGATACAAGAACCTTCGCGAGCTGAATTGGGAGCCCCTTCCTGTCGGACCCCGAAGCATTGACGCGGTGGTTCTCACCCATGCCCATCTCGACCATTCTGGATACCTTCCCAGGCTCGTGCGCGATGGATACCGCGGCCCGATCTTCTCGACGCCTGCAACGAAGGATGTCGCCGAACTGATCCTCAAGGATAGTGCGCATATCAACGAAAAAGACGCTGAGTACGCGCGCCGAAAAGGATTTTCCAAGCACAAGATGCCGCTTCCGCTCTACGGCGTTCCAGATGCGGCGGCCGCAATGGAGCTGTTTGCCCCGGTACCTTTCAGAAAGCCAGTTGCGCTGCCCGGAGGTGCAGAGCTGATCTTCAGACGAGCCGGCCATATTCTCGGCGCGGCGACAGCAGAAATTCGTTGGGCGGGCCGCCGTATCGCTTTTTCCGGAGACTTGGGTCGCTATGGCGACCCGGTAATGCCCGACCCCGAGCCTATCCTCGAGGCCGATCATGTCGTGATCGAGTCGACCTACGGTGATCGCAAGCACGAAGATGGCGATCCTACCGAGGTTCTGGCCGAGGTTATCGAGCGGACAGCGGCGCGTGGCGGAACGGTCATCATACCATCGTTCGCCGTCGGTCGTGCCCAGACCATCATCTATCATCTCTGGAAACTCAAAAAGGCGGGCCGGCTCTCCGCAATTCCAATCTATCTCGACAGCCCAATGGCGATCGATGCGAGCGATCTCTATTGCGCGCATATCGAGGACCACCGGCTGACGCCATCGGTCTGCCGGGAGGTATGTTCTGTCGCCACGTACTGTCGTGAGGTGGAAGATTCGAAGCGGATCACCGCGGAGCCCTTCCCGAAGGTCGTCATCTCTGCGAGCGGGATGGCGACGGGAGGGCGAGTGTTGCATCACCTGGTGGCGTATGCGCCCGATTCAAGGAACACGGTGGTGTTTGCGGGCTTCCAGGCTGCTGGCACGCGCGGTCGGGCGCTGGTCGACGGTGCCAGGGAAATCAAGATCCACGGGCGATGGATACCGGTGCGGGCGGAGGTGGCAGATCTTTCGATGCTGTCGGCCCATGCGGACTGCGAAGAACTGATGCGATGGCTTTCGGGCTTCCGGCACCAGCCGTCGCGCGTTCACATCGTGCATGGAGAGCCAGACTCCTCGGAGGCCCTGCGTATTCGCATCGATCGGGAACTCGGCTGGCGAGCCTCGGTGCCGCGGCCTGACCAGGCTATCAAGCTATGACGCGATCCACTGAAGGCGACCACCGGTCAAGCACTGCATCTCTTCGTGTGAAACGTCTCGGCCTACACACTCAGCATCAGGCTGTAGTCATCATGCGAACCGACTGCCATGTCTGTCGAGCGGAAGGCCTGAGGGCCCGATCGCAAATTCTCGTCTCTGCCAACGGTCGGCATGTCCAGGCGACGCTTTATCAAGTCGATTCCTCTCTCCTCGGGGAAGGCGAAATCGGTCTCTCGGAGAGTGCCTGGAGCCTCCTCGATGTCCGGGAGGGCGATCAGGTCGACGTGAGGCATGCGCCGACACTTGATTCGCTCGCGGGTGTGCGCCGCCGCATACATGGCAATCGGCTCGAGGGCGACGCGATCAACGCCATCGTGAAGGATGTCGTCGCAGGCCATTACACCGATGTTCATCTTTCCGCATTCCTCACCGCCAGCGCGGCGCTTCCCCTCGACGATCAAGAAACCATCGAACTCACGCGTGCGATGGTGACCGTCGGCGACAGGCTCGACTGGCGGGCGCCGAAAGTACTCGACAAGCACTGCATCGGTGGTCTTCCCGGCAACAGGACGACACCGATTGTCGTTGCCATCGTCGCGGTACATGGGCTCGTCATCCCGAAGACCTCGTCGCGAGCAATCACGTCGCCTGCGGGCACCGCTGACACCATGGAGGTGCTGGCTCCCGTCGATCTCGACCTCGATACGATGCGCCGTGTCGTCGAGGCCGAGGGTGGCTGCATTGCCTGGGGCGGTGCCGTCCGTCTCAGCCCGGCGGACGATGTGTTCGTACGCATCGAGCGGCAACTCGATATCGACACCGAGGGCCAGTTGATCGCATCGGTGCTGTCCAAGAAAATCGCTGCCGGCGCCACGCATGTCGTGCTCGACGTCCCCGTTGGCCCGACCGCCAAGGTGCGCACGCCTGAGGCGGCACACGCGCTTGGGTCGCGGCTCAAGTCGATCGCTGCGCATTTCGATCTCGAAGCTGTTTGCATCGAAAGCGACGGCAGCCAGCCCGTCGGGCGGGGGATCGGTCCGGCGCTCGAGGCCCGCGACGTCGTTGCGGTTCTGCGGAACGCACCCTCAGCGCCCGGCGATCTCCGGGAGCGGGCGGTGTCTCTGGCCGGCGCGGCGCTCGAGCTTGGCGGTGTCGCGCAGCCCGAAGAGGGCTATCACATGGCGATGGCTGCGCTGGCCGATGGGCGCGCCTGGCGGAAATTCGAGCGCATCTGCGAGGCACAGGGCGGCATGCGAGACCCTCCCGCGGCGGCTCACACGCGCCCTCTGTCAGCCCGGCACTCAGGACGCGTTGCCCGCATCGACAACCGCAAGATCGCGCGGCTGGCCAAGCTTGCCGGCGCGCCTCAGGCGAAGGCTGCCGGCATCCACATGCATGTCACGCTCGGCGCGCCCGTCGAAAAGGGAGAGCCGCTGTTGGACGTCCACGCTGAGACACCCGGCGAGTTGGACTACGCCTTCGGGTACGTAGATCGAATTGAGGACATCGTCGAGATCACCACCTGATGTCGACCGAAGACCGGCCTGTCATTGAGCAGCATCGGGGTCAATGGGGATAAAAGAAACAGAAGGAAACAGACATGGGACTTGTGCAACGCCTCTTCTCACCGTCGACATGGGTGATCGGCGTTCTAGTCTTGGGCCTCGGCCTCGCCATATTTCAGAGCACATCGGGGACAACTCACAAGGCAATCGTCGATGTCTCTGTGCCAAGGCTGTCGACCGCTGCCCTCGGTGGACAAGTCCTGTTCACCCAGAACTGCGCGGCGTGCCATGGCGTGAACGCCGCGGGGTCCGACAAGGGACCACCCCTCGTTCACGACATCTACAATCCCGGACATCATAGCGACATCTCGTTTCAACGCGCGGCGCAGTATGGCGTGCAACAGCACCACTGGTCCTTTGGCAACATGCCACCCCAGCCGCAGGTGACCAAGTCCCAGGTCGATGAAATCCTGCTCTATATCCGCGAGCTGCAGGCCGCCAACGGCATCCATTACCGCCCGCATCGCATGTGAGCCGTCAATTTCGGTCGCGCTCGATGCGCCGCACTTGCAGCAGGAAAAGGTCTGACGATCCGGCAGAAGGAAGGAGGAGTTCAGGTCATTTGACGGTCACATACATTGGCACGCCGATCCTGGAAATGGCGCTCTGGCGGCTTCGGCCGTTCTCGAGAACATGCAATGAAACGGAGATGAAACGATGCGAAATGCAATTCAATCGGTCTCGCGTCCCATGCTGGTGGGCTCGATCCTTTTGCTTTCTACGACGGCTCAGGCTGGAGATAGCGGTAACGTCTATGTACCCCTCGGCACTGCCAATGCGATCGTGATCATCGATGCCAAGACCTCGAAGATCACCGGAAAGATCGATGGCGTGCCGAATGCTCACGGCCTCGCCAAGACGCCCGACGGACGCTACCTGATCGCTGGCCGCAACGATGAGCGCAAAGTGGGTTCCTCCGCGCCGCAGAAGCCTGCCGGGGTCTCTGCCGACGACCACGCCGCGCATCACACAAAGCCTGCCGCCGGCAAGGCCAAGAGCACAGGTGCCGTCAGCTCTCTCTCTGTCATCCGCATTAAGGACCGCGCCGTCGTTCGGCTAGTCGATGTTCCCGGAGCGGTCCATCATGTCGCCGTAAATCGGCAAGGCAGCCTCGCGGTGGTGACCCATCCGAACCAGGACGCCGCCAGCCTCGTCGACTTGAAGGCGTTCGTAGTCGTAGCGACCATTGCGACGGGGCCGCTGCCAAACTACGCCGCCTTCAGCCCGGACGGACAGCATGCCTATGTATCCAACGCCGGCAACAACACGGTCAGTGACATCGATGTCGCGAGGAAGATCGTGCTTCGCAATATTGCGGTTGGCGACAGCCCGGAGCACCTCGTTCTGACGAAGGACGGTACCCGCCTATTTGTGAACAACGTGAACGACGGCACCGTCTCGGCCGTAGATCTCCGCACGGGCAATGTCGCGCGGACCTACCGGGTCGGCTCGTCACTGCACGGCATCGATCTTTCCGCCGATGAAAAGACGCTCTATGTGGCCGCTCTGGGCGACGACATGGTCGCAGCCGTCGATCTGGCCAACGGCAAGCTGCGAACGATGAAGCTCAGCCCGGCTCCCTACCACTTGGCGACGATCCGGGGCACGGGCCGTGTCTTCGTATCCAGTGCGCAGCAGCCGAAACTCTGGGTGCTCGATGGCGCGAGCCTCAAACTCATCGGCGAGGTTCCGATCGGCGGGAAGGGTCACCAGATGGTGCACGTCGACGTGCGCTGAGAGCCGGAAATTTCGCGGCGATCGGCGCCCGCCCCTCGCCGAGCCTTGCCGCTTCTGAGGTCGTCTTTCCGATGACCGCCCGCCAGCGGCGAGGCACAATTGCGGAGATGGGCTGGGGTTCATCACGTCGACATTCCATAAAATCAATTATTCGATATGTTAACTAATGTTTCTGGCGAATGGGGAGTCCGCCAATGCAATGCGCATGACAACGCATGCCCAAGCCTGGAGCGACCAAATATCCGCGTTATATCGGCTATTTGCCTGAATGTCTTGTGCACAGTGATGCTGTCCAATACTCCCGAAGAACCCTATGATGCTGGGGTGTATGTTGGAGTGCGAGACCAAACCCCAGCGGTGATTGCGGGGGAATGGCAATGGCACGGGCAATCCACAAACTGGCTGCAAGAAGTGTTCAGACCGCCTCGAAGCCGGGGCGGCACTCGGACGGTGGCGGGCTCTATTTGATCGTAGAGAAGCGTGGCGGCGCGGACGGCGCGACCCGATTCAACAAGCGATGGGTCTTCATCTGCCGGCGCAAGCGGGACGGACGCCAATCGGAGATGGGGCTTGGCAGCGCGTCGGAGATCCGCCTTGCCGATGCCCGTACGCTGGGGGCGAATGCACGAAGGGTCATCGCGGCCGGCCAAGACCCTATAGAGGCCCGGCGCCCTGCCGAAGCGGCCCAGCCCATTGCGGCCATGCCGAGCACGTTCGGCGCCGTGGCGGATGAACTGATCGCGGTCAAGTCCACCGGCTGGCGCAATGCCA
Organism: Hyphomicrobiaceae bacterium; assembly: GCA_041397775.1. Taxonomy (GTDB): domain Bacteria; phylum Pseudomonadota; class Alphaproteobacteria; order Rhizobiales; family Hyphomicrobiaceae. Next base: position 29,902 of record JAWKWB010000014.1, read on the forward strand.
AGCACAGGGCGCAATGGCGGATGACGCTCGAAGTCTACGCTGCGCCATTGCGCGACAAGCAGGTTGACGCGATGGCGACGGAAGATGTGCTTGCTGTGCTCATGCCCAACTGGACCGCGAAGCCCGAGACCGCGGCGCGCACGCGGGGGCGGATCGAAGCTGTCTTGGATGCCGCGCGAGCACGCGGATTGATCGATGCCGGGCCAGCCAATGCCGCACGATGACGCGGCCACCTTGATCACCTGTTGCCGGACCGCGCTGCATCTGCTCGACTTTTGCGTGCGCAATTTTCCGGTATTGTTGCGCGCTTGCGTCCGTGAGTTCACTCAGCCGACTCGCCGGTCGATCAAGCGGCGACGAGCGCCGTCCCAAAGCAGGTCGATGAAGCCATCCTTCTTGGGCTTGGTCGTCACCTTCTTCACTTGCTCATCCGTGGCAAGCGCATGCCCCTTCAAGAGTTTCTTCAATTCGGCCTCCGAGAACGTCAGGAACATTTCGCGGAACGCCGGATATTCGTTGCGTGCTGCTGCGATGACAGGGTCCGCCGCCGCGACGGCATCCGGGCCGGTGAAACGCACGGGCACGCCGGCCGCATCCAGCAACCGGCGGGCGAAAGTCGGATTCGTTGCAGCTTCTTGGCGGATGACCTCGAAAATGAGGCTCAGGGCTTCGTCCGGGCTTCGAGTTGGGGCGTTCATGACTTTGTCCTTCTCAGGATGCGATCTTCGACGGCCTGGGCGAGCGCTGTGACATCGCCAAGGGCCGTTCCATATTTCTCACGCGCAGATCTGTACGCACCCGGCCCTGGATGCGCTGCAGCACGCTGGATGGCGGTCGATTGAGGGATAGGCCGAGGCAACGCATTGACTTTGAAGACACCACTGCGGATCTGATCCAACGCCTGCTTCTGGGCGGGATTGCCCGCATCGAAAAGCGTCAACAGTACGTGCACTGTCACGTCTTCGGCTAAGCCAAGATCATCCTCCAGGATCAAGCGGAGAAAATCGGCAAGCGCTGAATAGGAGTTCGTTTCAAGGTTGGTCGGGGCGATGATGTATGGCGAAAGCCGGATCGCCGCTTGCATGAGGGGAACCGCGCCGGCCGGACAATCGAAGAGCATCACGTCGTAGCTCTTGTCGATGCGGTCGAGTTCGGGACCGATCAAGGCTGCCAGTGCGATGTCAGTGCGGATGGCTCCGCTATGCGCGCGGATTGCCTCTTCGAGTTCCGTCAATCCACCCAAAAGGCCGGTGCTTGAAGCGATAATGTCCACGCAGCCACGATCTCCGGCATCGCGAAGTTCCGTGAGATCGCTTGCGCGCAGCCGCAACGTGGAGAGCGGTGTCGTCGTCCCAGCAGCGAATTGTCGCAAGAGATTTTCCAGCGACCGACGATCGCGAACTGCCTTTGCCGCGCCGCGAAGGCCGAGCAATTCCTTGCTCGCCATCGCCTGGGGATCAAAGTCGAGGACAAGAACACGACGCCCGCTCATGGCGAGCCCTTCCGCCAGCATCATGGTCGTGGTGGATTTTCCGACACCACCCTTGTGGTTCGCAATCGCTATCCGGGTGGCCATCTCATCGCACCTGCTCGAACCAGCTCGCAACCTGGGCGCGATCGGACTCTGAAAGTCTCGTTTCGATAAACTCGTCTACGGCATCGCCGGTTGGCGAATGCCGGTCGGCTTCGACGCGCACCACATAGGTGCTGGCGTCATGTTGATCCGACATGGTGATAAGGCCCACGCCGTAGCGGCGACAGCGTTCGACGATGCCCCGACACCGCGAATCTGCCTCTTCCCACTTCGGCTGGTGCCACACGAGATGGGCATAATGGACATGGGATGTGTGGTTGAGCGCTTCATGCACCGACTCGTTGGTGCAGCGCCCTGCGGGCTTCACTTCAAAGCCATGCAGGTCAAGCTGCCATTGGCAGCCGTATTTCTGACGCCAGAATGCAACGGTGCAGAGATCAGGCTTGGACCACTTGCCAGTGGCGTTGCCGCCTGCGGTATCGGTGATCGCAGTGACCGTGCGCAGCTCGCCATACAGCGGTTGCAGGCGGTCCCGAAAGCGCACTTCTAGGAAGTCATGGACTGGCGGATAAAGGTCTTTTTCAAGCATCGGACGCAGGACAAAACTGAACGGTGAACGGAGTGTATTCCTACACTGTCCCGCCCGCCAACAAGATTCTCTTGTGCCGTGATAGCGTAGGAAAAATTGCGCAACGTGCGCGGCCTCGCCTTTGCGCAATTCGTTCTGTTCACGAACGAAAGGGCGAGTTTTCGGACGCCAGCACGCGCGCGACAGACCATCATTCAGAGAGGCCGGCACGGCACCGATGATACCGGACAGGATCAAAGCGCTTCGGCAAGCAGCGGGCCTCTCCCTAGCAGAGTTTGCAAAGGCTCTGGCGACGGAGCTGCGGGCGATCACCCATTGGGAGGCAGGGGAGCCGAGCCGGCGGCGCACCGGCCTGGCGCTCATTCTGATGTACATGCTGGAACACAATCCGAAACGACTTCGGGAGGCCCAGGCGATTGCAAAGGGAGGTTGAGGAAGGGCGAGAGCGCGGCGACGACCGAGCCGGTGCCATCAAGCGGGAGGTTCACATGCGGTACGGGAGTCCCAGGGGCCGAAAGCACCACGGGCGGACGGAACAGCGCCGCATCGTCCCATCCCTACCGTTCCATGTAGCACCGTCATGTCACGAGCCGATCGAACCCGAGCACGTTAGCAGCGCCAACGACGCCCTGGACATGATCGAGCGATGCGTCTGGAAGTTGCTTGACGCCAGCGGGGAGTGTGCCCTTCGTCGTCGCGTGGAAAAGCTCTTGTCGCTCTGACATGGCCGGAGGGGCGGGCAAGGGCACCCGCTCTCACCGCGAACGTGCAGCCCAGTGCATGAGCGGCAAGGCGGCTGCCGCTTGGTGCCATCGCCCTTTTAACCGCCGGCCAAATGGAGGAAGCATGTCTATGCAGGTTGTGGGAGCAGATGGAACCGCCGACCACGCGAATGCGGGCGCATCTGGTTTGGCGTCGATCGATGGCAGTCAGTCGTCGCCACTGAGCCCGATGCTCGCGGCCCTGACGGCCGAATATCGCCGCATGGCGAACCGGCTCGAGTTGCTCGAAAGAAACGCGTTGGCCGCCGCAGCCGACTCGAAGACCGATGAGATTGCGGAACTGTATCGGCAGATCAGCACCCTAGAGAGGATGATCCTCGCGTGCGAGCCGACCACGCCAGCCGACGCGGCGGCCGTCGCAGTCGTGGTCGATGCGTATCAGATGTCGGTCAAGGAAGTTGACCAGAAGGCGGCCGAACGCGGCGCCAGCGCCATTGCGCGGTATCTCTTGGCATGCGCCGGAACCACCGCGGAAGCCTTGGGGCTTGGTGGTATGGCTCCGAGCGCAAGTCCGTTGTCCTGATCCACCGCGAAGCGCCTATAGGACCGCCGCATCGACCTTAGGGACCGCGGCTCGCCATCGCCCGATGCGGACTCGCGGCGGCCCGGCGTTCGCGCAGATTCGCGGGCGAGAAATCATCACTTCGGATTCGCATTCAGCCGCGTACCGACAAGCGTTTGCCGCACTGATCGTGTCTCAGTAGCGAAGTCGAGAATGGCGGAGACCTCGCACTGGGAGAGGCCGAGCACCGGGCGCCTGCGCGCCGGTGGGGCAACCGCCTATCAGGGCGGGGCAAGGGTCGCCGGGAATATCATTGGCGCCGGCAGGACGCATTCACGAAATCCGATCGGAGATCCACATGGATGGTAAGTTTCCAACGGGAGAAGTTAGCGACGAAGCCGCTGCAATTGCAGAAGATGCCCGGAACAAGCTTCATGCGGAATGGCCAGATGCGCTTGTTGACCCCGACGAGGGCGCGCGAGTGCAGTGCGTATGCCAAGGCACCCTATTCATAGCCGTGCTGCACCCAAATGGCATCTCGCGGGATGAGTGGAGGCGTGTCATGCACTTTCGGCAAGTTGGTGGAATGGCTGCCGTGGTCGCGAGTAGCGATGAGGCCATTGAATGGTTTCGACGCTGGAAGCGAGAGCTTGACGAGTAAGACACTCTAAACCGCCGTCACTGCGCATCAACATCGGCATCGAGATGGTGGCCCCGGCCAGCAATGCCGAGCAGGGTGCGGTGCACTCAGGCGACGACGGCAAGGCCCCGCCATCTGCCAGCCGATCCCGAGCGGCTACCTGGTGCAGGCGCTGCCGCACGCGCAGATCTCAGCCCTGTCGAGCGCTGGGCCAAAGCCGTCATGGCTGCGACGTTTTGCCGACGGGCTGGAATGTCTGGCCACTGCAACAAAGCGTTTCATCACATTCGTTCGTCCACGTTCAACGCGACTTGTTGGGGCCAGTGTTGGGGCCAGAATGTGAGAAGAATCTTAAACAATAACAATTTCAATGAGATAAAACAAAAATTGGGCGGACTCCCCATCCGCCATGATGCATAGGGTCCGTTCTGGGCACATGGGTAACGGTTTGTTCCCCAGGCAGAGGATGCCGATGCGCTTCCCTGTGGCGCGGGCGGTCGGTGGAGAAGCATCATCGACGGTGGCGCGGTTCATTGGCTCACACCGAAGCGCTCGCCCCAGATGCCGAGATTGACGATCCGCCACAGTGTAAAGTCGACGGGGCGGCGGCCATCCAGCATGTCGGCGGTAAGTGCGCGAACGCCGGCGGGGTTCATCAGGTCGGGGTAGCGGCCGAGTGTCTGCTCGATGCCCTGTTCGATGAGGCCGCGCAGCGGGCCGCGGAACCATGCCTGCTCAGGCGTGGCAAAGCCCAGCTTGTCGCGGCGTTGACGCACCGTTTCGGGGAGGATCCCGGCCATGCCTGTGCGCAGGACGCGCTTGGTGTCGCTGCCGACGACTTTGTGGTCGTTGCCCAGGCCGAGCATGAATTCCACCAAGGGGTGATCGAGGAACGGCACGCGCGCCTCGATGGAGTGTGCCATCGAGTTGCGGTCCTCCCAGTGCAGCAGCATCTGCAGATTGGAGGCAAACGTCAGCGCCAGGCAGAGCGTGCGGATGTCTGTCACGGGCGGCAGCCCGAGCAGTTCCGAGGAGAGGGCGAGCGCCCCCTTGGCATTTCCGTGTTCGCGCAGGACGTCACTGCCGAGCCAATCATGTTGTGAGTGCGTCTCGCGCTGGCGGCGCAATCCCTGCGCGATCCGCTCCGGCAGCAGTGGCATCGCCAATAGCTGCATCTGCCGGGTGATCGGGATGCCGAGATGGGCCTTGCGCTCGCGCATCGTGCGCACGAGCATTGCGACATCACCCCGACGCAACAGCTGGGCAAGGTAGTAGCCGATGTTGCCATGGTATCCCGCGAGCGGCTCGTCGGCGCCCTGGCCATCGAGCATCACCTTGATGCCGGCCTTGCGCGCCTCCTCGAACACGCACCATTGGGCGAAAATGGACGACGAGCCAAACGGCTCGTCCTGATGCCAGGTGATGTCGGAAGCCCTGGCGAACACGTCCTCGGCGCGCGGGTAGATGAAGTGTGGAATCGTATGCGCATGCGCGACGACCGTATCCATGAACGGCTTCTCGTCGACGCTTTTCTCCGCATAGCAGGCAGAGACGGTATTGACCCGCGGGCCACCGTCGCGCGAGCCCATCATGTTCGACATCAGGCAGACGATGGCCGAGGAATCGAGCCCTCCCGACAGGCAGGAGCCGACGGGCACGTCCGAGCGCAGATGCAGCGAGACGGCCTCGGTCAGCGCGGCACGGAAGCGCTCGGCCGCCTCCGTCTCGCTCAGTGCGATGTCCGTGACGCGCACGGGATACCAGCGGCGGATGTGCGATCGCAGCTGCGGGCGCGAGGCGTCGATGCCGATGCATTCGCCGGCGCGAACCTGCACGACCCCGTCGAACATCGTCTCGGACGTATGGTCGGCAATGCCCGAGCTCAGGAAGTCGTGGACCCGCACGATGTTCATGCGCCCGCTGATCCCGGGCAGCCCTAGGAGCTGCTTTATTTCGGAGGCGAACGCGATGCCGTGAGGCGTCTCGACCAGATACAGCGGCTTGATGCCGAAACGGTCGCGCGCAGCAAACAGCCGCTGCTCCCGGCTGTCCCAGACGACGAAGGCGAACATGCCGCGCAACTCGTCGAGCACGCGCTCGCCCCAGACCGCGTAGGCGCGCAGCAGGACCTCGGTATCGGAGTCGGTCTTGAAGACTTCGCCCTTCTGGCGGAGCGTCTCGCGCAGCTCGATGTAGTTATAGATCTCGCCGTTGAAGACGATGTGATAGCGCCCTGTCGGGTCGGACGACGGCTGATGGCCGCCCTCGCTGAGGTCGATGATGGCCAGGCGCCGGTGGCCGAGAGCGACCGGTCCGGCGGGGCTGTCGTGAACTTCGAAGCCGCTGCCGTCGGGCCCGCGATGGGCGACGATGTCGATACGTGCACGATCAGGTGCAAAGCCGATCGATGCAAAGAGGCCGCACATGTTTTCCCCGTCCCGCTTCCCGCTGTCCGATGAGGGCTGACGTCGACGTTCTCTTCCCCCGCCGCCGGAGGGCGGCGGGCATTGCCGCCCCTTGAGGCACCTGCTCAGGCCTCGCCCTTAGCAGAATGTTCCGCATCGTTTAAGTGCGCCAGAAGACAGTCCCTCAATACGATGCGCTCGCGATCCCAGCAAAGCGCGCCGGCCGCCCGTCGGGCTGCCGTCTTGAAGCGCGCGACGCTTTCGGGCGACAGGGCGTTGATCGCCTCAGCGATGCCCGGACCGACGGTCGAGATGCTGTCGGCAGACGCGATGGCAGCGCGCTCCAGCCGCACGACCATCGGCTTGTAGAGCACGCGCCACAACGGACTGTCGTCGAACTCGAGCGTGGCGAATTCGTGCGTGTCGTAGTGGATCTTGACGGGCGCGGCGCCGGGCCCGCCTCGTCCCGCCGAACAGCGTGCCTTGTAGGCAGCCGCAACGACGAGGGCCGGCCAGTCGTTGGCCACTACCAGCGTGGGGCGCGCTTTCTCGAGTTGCGCCAGAGCGAAGCGGTGCGCGGGGGCCATCCAGAACCCTGCGCGCGCAGCCAGCCGGCCCGCATGCGCGGGAAGTTGCCGCACGACCGTATTCAGTCGATGCGCCACGCTCGGCCGTGGCAGGGGCCAGGACGCCACCCGGAACGGGGTCCGATCGCCCGCCTCCCCGTAGGCGATGACTAGAGGGTCGTAGCCCAGGCTCGCGATCAGCTGGCACTGCCGAAGGACCCTGGTATCGCGCGCGATACGGGAGAATGTGACGACTGCGACCTGCGTTCGGTCCACCCGGTCTGGATCGTCGGTCGGATCAGCTGCGCGCATCGAGAACCTTCTCCATCACGCGCCCCGTCTCGCTCGCCCTCGCTTGCCAGGACGCATGCTGCCTCACGTAGGCGGCGCCGCGCAGGCCCATCTCGCGCGCGCGATCGGGAGAGGCGGCGAGCCCTGCGGCGGCATCGGCGAGTGCCTGGGGGTCGGCCATGGGGACGACTTGGCCGCAGCCGACCTGACGCACCAGGTCTGCCTGGAAGGGCAGGTCCGACACGATCACCGCTGTTGCGCAGGCCATCGCCTCGAACAGCTTGATGGGGGCGACGCCGGTCGCGGAGCGTCCCGCCGGACTCTCGATCACGCACAGCGCGGCCAGGGCGCCTCGCAGCAGTGCTGGAATCTCGTCGTAGGGTCGCCGGCCGAGCCAGACGATGCGCGCATCGTCACCCAACGCCTGCAGCTTGCCGCGCTCGACGCCGTCGCCGACGACGACCAGCTTGACGCCGTCCGGCCAGCCCGGCAGCCGGGCGGCGGCCAGCATGGTGTCGATGCCGTGCCATCCCACGAGACCGCCGACGAACACGATGTAGCTGCCGTCGATCGGGCTCGGCGGACCGTCGGGGCGGAACACGTCGGTATTGGCGCCATTCGAAACGACCGTGACGCGGTCGTGGCCGGCGAAGGCGGTCACCCAGTCGCGAAGCCCCTCGGTCACGGCAAAAACATGGGCTGCCCGCTTGAGTTGTGTCCGGTAGGCCCATTCGATCAACGAGCCGACCCGCCGCAGCCCGGGATAGGTGACCAGAAGGTCCGTGGGCTTGCCATTCACCTCCTGGAAGACAGGCACACCTTTCAGGCGGGCGAGATGGCTGACGAGGAAGGCAGCCGGATGCGAGCGCATGAAGACGGCATCGAGGTTCGACAAGCGCGAAACGAGACGCGCCTGCGCCCGCAGATAGTCGGCAGCGCGCAGCCCGAAAGACCTGCCGCCGCTGGCCCCGCCCGCCTGGGTCGTTATGAGCTCGATGTTCCAGCCATCGGCCCGCAGGCCGCGCACGATCTCGTGGACATGCGTATGAACCGCCTGACCCTCCCTCGGCGTTTCGAGGCAGAGATATGCGGCACGTCGGCCCTTCGCCTGGCCAGCCATGGCAGTCCACGTCTCCTGCATCTGGGAGCCCGATCACGCCATCGTGCGGGCAACGCGATGGTTGGGATGCTCGGTGTTTGTGCGCGGCGTAGTGCCCTGCCCGCTCGTAAGGCCACAGCCGCCGTGCACCCAGCGGCAGACGGCATCGATCCGCGAGCGCAGCCTAATGGGGGGAGTGCAACGCATGTCAAGCTCTCGTGTCCCCATCGCGACGGCGGCCTCGGGCGTCCGGTGGGGTCCGGGCGCGGACTTTCCAATCGCTACGCCACGTCAGGCGCCGGCTGGGGACCCACTCTGTGGCAATCGACCATGACCTGTTGCCGCAAGCTATCGCCGGCTCCCGCCGACATTGCCCGTGAAGGGAGTAATGGCTCTGCAGACTTGCATATCTGCGCTGCAGATGGAGGATGCGAATATCCGCATGTGCTCAAACCCAGGGCAAAGGCGATTGCCCAGCCCGGATCAGCGCGCTAAAAGCCAAATCACGATTTGCCGCGCTTAGGAGACGACCTGATGGCGCAAGCCAACCCCAGTCCGCAACGCCCGCTTTCCCCGCACCTCCAGATCTATCGCCCGATGATCAACATGACGATGTCGATCGTGCATCGCATCACGGGCGCAGCACTCTATGTCGGCACGCTGCTGCTGGCGTGGTGGCTGGTGGCTGCAGCGGTCGGCCCGGAATACTTCGCCTTCGTCAACGGCCTCTTGGGAAGCTGGGTCGGCAAGATCGTTCTGTTCGGCTACACGTGGGCGCTGCTACACCACATGCTCGGCGGCATCCGCCATCTCATCTGGGACACGGGCCGTGGCTTCGACCTGGCGACGGTGGACCTGCTGTCGCGCATGACGATCGTCGGCTCCGTCGTGCTGACGCTCGCCATCTGGTTCCTGGCCCTGAAGTGAGGACGGTCGCACCATGAGCACCACACTCAAGCCCACGCCGTCGCCCACCGCCGCCCGCATCCGCACGCCGCTGGCACGCGCCCGCGGCCTCGGTTCCGCCAAGGAAGGTACGACCCACTTCTGGCGGCAGCGGGCCACCGCCGTCGCCAACATCTTCCTCTCCATTGCGATGATCGTACTGGTGGTTCGGCTCGTGGGAGCCGATCATGCCGCGGTCAAGGCGACGCTGCGCAATCCGCTGGTCGCGCTGCTGGTGCTGGCCTTCGTCGGCTCGGGCATCGTCCACATGCGGCTGGGCATGCAGACCATCATCGAGGACTACGTGCATTCGGAGGGCCGCAAGGTCCTCTGCCTGATGCTGAACTCGGCCTTCGCGATGCTGATGGGGCTCGCCTGCGTTTATGCCGTGTTGAAACTCTCGTTCGGGGCCTGAGACTGATGCAGAACAAGACGAATGGAACGGGCAACGGCGTAGCGAAGCCGGCGATCAACGGGCGCGCCTATCCGATCACCGAGCACGTCTACGACGTGGTCGTGGTGGGTGCGGGCGGCGCCGGCCTGCGCGCGACGCTGGGAGCCGCCGAAGCCGGCCTCAAGACCGCCTGCGTGACCAAGGTTTTCCCCACGCGCTCGCACACGGTTGCGGCGCAGGGTGGCGTCGCGGCCTCGCTCGGCAACATGGGCCCCGACAACTGGCAGTGGCACATGTACGACACGGTCAAGGGCGCCGACTGGCTCGGCGACCAGGACTCAATCGAATATCTGTGCCGCAACGCCCCGCAGGCCGTGTACGAGCTCGAGCACTACGGCGTGCCCTTCTCGCGCACCGAGGACGGCCGCATCTATCAGCGTCCGTTCGGCGGCATGACGACGGAGTTCGGCTCCGGCCCGCCCGCGCAGCGCACCTGTGCCGCCGCCGACCGCACCGGCCACGCGATGCTGCACACGCTCTACGGTCAGTCGCTGCGCCACGCGGCCGAGTTCTTCATCGAGTACTTCGCCATCGACCTGATGATGGATCAGGAAGGCAAGTGCCACGGCGTCGTCGCGCTGTGCCTCGAGGATGGAACATTGCACGCCTTCCGCGCCAAGAAGACGATCATGGCCACGGGCGGCTACGGGCGCACCTACTTCTCGTGCACCTCCGCGCACACCTGCACGGGTGACGGCAACGCCATGGTGTTGCGCGCCGGCCTGCCGCTGCAGGACATGGAGTTCGTGCAGTTCCACCCCACGGGCATCTACGGCGCCGGTGTGCTGATCACGGAAGGCTCTCGCGGCGAAGGCGGATACCTCACCAACGCGAACGGCGAGCGCTTCATGGAGCGTTATGCACCGCACGTGAAGGATCTGGCCTCGCGCGACGTCGTCTCTCGTTCGATGACCGTCGAGATCCGCGAAGGGCGCGGCGTGGGGCCGAACAAGGATCACATCTTCCTGCACCTCGACCATCTCGACCCGAAGATCCTGGCAGAACGGCTGCCGGGCATCACCGAGAGCGCGAAGGTCTTCGCCGGCGTCGATCTGCGGCGCGAGCCGATCCCGGTGCTGCCGACGGTCCACTACAACATGGGCGGCATCCCCACGAACTTCCACGGCGAGGTCGTGACGCTGAAGGACGGCAATCCCGACCACGTCGTGCCGGGCCTCATGGCCATCGGCGAGGCGGCCTGCGTCTCGGTGCACGGCGCCAACCGTCTGGGCTCCAACTCCTTGATCGACCTCGTCGTGTTCGGCCGCGCTGCCGGCCTGCGCGCGGCGGAAACGACGGAGAAGGGCTCGCAGAATCCCAGCCTGCCGAAGGATGCGATGGACCTGGCGTTGTCGCGCCTCGACCACTTCCGCCACGCCAAGGGCGGCACGCCGACGGCCAAGCTGCGGCTCGACATGCAGCGCCTCATGCAGGCGAACTGCGCGGTGTTCCGCACCTCGCAGGTGCTGAAGGAAGGCGCGGAGAAGATCCTCGACATCTGGAAGGGCACCGAGGATATCGGCGTCACCGACCGGTCGCTGATCTGGAACTCGGACCTGATCGAGACGCTGGAGTACGACAACCTGATCTCGCAGGCGGCCGTGACCATGCACTCGGCCGAGAACCGCAAGGAAAGCCGCGGCGCCCATGCGCACGAGGATTTCCCCGACCGTGACGACAAGAACTGGATGAAGCACACGCTGGCATGGGCCGACGGCGCCAAGCACGCGGTGACGCTCGATTCTCGTCCGGTCCACACCTACACCATGACGAACGAGATCAACTACATCGAGCCCAAGGCGCGCGTGTACTGATCAGGCGATCAGGCCCGGCAGCCGGTTTGGCGTGCCGGGCCGTAACGCACGAGCGTGCGTTTGGCAGGCGCCGCGATCGGCGGCCCTGCAGGGTGGTGGGCCTTGGGCCCCCCGACTTCGAGAATTGGCATCGAGAATTGGCAATGTGTGGATATGCGAACCATGGGTAAGCCGGGCCGCGCCGTACGCCGCGCAATCACAGGTTCAGTGCTGGTTCTGTCTGCCCTACTGCCAGGAGTGGCGGCGAGCACCGCACACGCTCAAACGAACGGGAAAACCATGACGACGTCTTCCGGACTGCAGATCACCGACAGCACGGTTGGAACCGGTGCGACGCCCGCGAAGGGCCAGCGCTGCTCCATGCACTACACGGGCTGGCTCTATCAGGACGGCAAGAAGGGCGCGAAATTCGATTCGTCCGTGGATCGCGGCCAGCCGTTCGAGTTCATCCTGGGTGTCGGCCAGGTCATCAAGGGCTGGGACGAGGGCGTCGCGTCGATGAAGGTGGGCGGCAAGCGCTCGCTGATCATTCCGCCTGATCTCGGCTACGGCGCGCGCGGCGCCGGCGGCGTCATCCCGCCCAACGCGACCCTGCTGTTCGAGGTCGAGCTGCTCGGCGTGAAGTGAACGGATCGGGCGCCGGACCGCGGTTTTTCGCCCGGCACCCGGCTTCCTGAATGGCCGGTGTCCCGACCGCAAGGTCCGTCTTATCGCGCCGCTGGCTCAGACCGAACTGCCAATCCCGCACGAGCGTGAGCACAGCTCCTGCGGCAGGTGCCCGGGGGGCTGCTGGCTGCGTTCCGTGGCTCGGCGCGGCCGAGCGCCGGCGATCGTGTGCCGGGTATCGCGAGCACGCGGTCGGCCATCGCAAGATCTGGGGATAACTCCCGCAATTTGCGAGATGACCGGCCGCCATCCGGCCCCAGGGTACGTGGTTGCCCCAATGTCAGCACGCGAATCGGCTAGTGCTCCCGTTCCGGCAGGCGCATCCCCTTGCAGATCGTCCCAGAGCGAATGTCGGAGCCTGAGCGCTAGTAAACTGTTGATTGCAATGTAGCTTTTCCATCTGTCGTCTGGTGGCGAACCCAGCCGCGGGCGGGGACCGGACGTCGGATGCGCTACACCAGGAAGCGCCGCTTGAAGAAGTGCCGCTTGAAGGAGACCGCCGCGAGTGGCCAAGGAACCCCAGACCGCATCCGACCCGAAGGGGGAGGGAGAATCCGATACGCGCATCGCGCCCGATCCGCTTTCGGCCGTGCTGCCCGCTCTTTCGGCGCTGGGTGCCATCTCGTCGATCGCGGCGATCAACTGGGTCGGCCAGGAAAAGACCGCCGACCGCCAGCGGGCACGGCGCAAGGCGGGCATTGCACTGCGCGACCTGGAGTCGTGCTGCATGGGCCTGCAGGAGATCTTCAAGCGCCTGCATCGCAATCCCAAGCTGTTCGCGGGCGAGGGCGGGGCCGCCTCGTCGCCGCTGAAGTTCGGCGTCCACGGGCCGCGCATCGACCAGACGCAGGCCCGCACCTACCACCAGCTCATGAACGACATCGCCTCCATGCTCGTGCTGGCATCGCAGAACGCCTTCGACGTGATGTGTGCGGTGGAAGATGGTGAGATCACCGCGCCCGAGGAGTTGTTCTACGGTTTCGGCGAGCAGCAGGACCGGCTGAACAAGCTCGTCCAGAACCGGGCGACGCTCAGGCTCTCGGTGGAAACCGGGTTCGATGTCGCCGACAAGCTGACCGGGCTCGTGCGCGAGCTGCGCAAATACAAGATCGACTGAGGCAGGATGCATTGCATCCCCGCGCGCACGCCGCCATTGTCGTCCCCGGAAGACCAACATCGGAGGAAGCCGTAGATGCAACTCAAGCTGCGCCACATCAACCTGTGCACGACGAATGTCGAGGCGATGGACGATTTCTATCGCAATGTCATGGACATGAAGTCGTTCCCCGGCATGAGCAGCATCCGCGACGAAAGCCCCGACGGTTACCGCGGCAAGGTATCCTTCATTCACGACGGCACGACCCAGATGCATCTGGCCGAGAAGGATTTCGGCGCGGCGTTCCGCACGAAGACGTCGGTCAATCCGTTGGAACGCGGCCACATCGCCTTCCGCACCGACGACATCACGGCCTTCAAGAAGCGGCTGGAGGAGCGCGGCATCCCCTACGCCGACTACGGCGCCTGGGCGATCCAGGGCTGGCAGCAGATCTTCTTCTACGACCCCGACGGCAACATCATCGAAGTGCATCAGGCGAGCCAGATGTAGTCTGCCGGTGACCCGATTCGCGGGTCGCCAGCACGGTTGCAGTGATGACGAAAGCAGTCGAGACCGACGAGGACGGCCGCCTGGTCGAGAGCTTTCTCGAGATGATGGCGGCCGAGCGCGGCGCTGCGCGCAATACGCTCGAAGCCTACAGGCGCGACCTCGCGGACGTGTGCCAGGCCTTGCGCGGCGCGGGCGTGAGCCTGCGCGCGGCTGGCAAGGCCGATATCGCGCGCTACCTCAAGCAGCTTGGCGATGCAGGTCTGGCGCCGACGTCGCGGGCACGGCGGCTGTCGTCGCTGCGCCAGCTCTACAAGTTCCTCCTCGCGGAAGGTGTTCTCGACGACGACCCGACGCGGACGCTCGCCGGCCCCCGGAAGGGCCGGGCCTTGCCGCGCACGCTATCCGTGGCCGAAGTGGAGCGGCTGCTCGAGACGGCCAAGGCGCGCGCTGCGACGCTGATGGGGCGCGAGCGGGCGCGCGCGCTGCGGCTGCACGCGCTGCTGGAGGTGCTCTATGCGACGGGCATGCGCGTCACCGAGCTGGTGACCTTGCCGCGCAAGGTTCTGGAGGCCGACGAGCGGGTTCTCACGATCCGTGGCAAGGGCGGCAAGGAACGCATCGTGCCCCTCAACGGGGCGGCGCGCCGGGCGCTGGCGTGCTACATGGCCGAGGGAGCCGCCGACGGCTCGCCGCTCTCCGTGGTGCGCACGAAGTGGCTCTTTCCCTCGTCCAGTGCGCAAGGCCACCTGACACGGCAACGGCTCGGGCAGGAGCTGAAGGAGCTGGCCGAGGCCGCCGACCTGGCGCCGGAGCGGGTGTCGCCGCACGTCCTGCGGCATGCCTTCGCCAGCCATCTGCTGGACCGGGGGGCGGATCTGCGCGCCGTTCAGCAATTGCTCGGGCACGCCGACATTGCGACCACCGAGATCTATACCCATGTGCTGGAGGAGCGGCTGAAGAAGGTCGTTCTGGAGCACCACCCGCTCGCCCGTCCCGGCACGAAGGTGAAATGACGTGGGCCGCCCCTTGAATCTGCCGGCACGGCGCGAATGAAGGCCGTCAAAGGCTTGACACCGCAAGGGGTAGCGGCTTTGGTCCGGCACGAACGTCGAGGCCGGGCGGACGCTTGCCGGGTTGCCAGGCAGCAGATCGCTTCCATCGCCATAGCGAGACCATGCGCACCTATATCGAATTCGAGAAGCCGATTGCCGAGCTCGAGAGCAAGATCCTGGAGCTGCGGTCGTTGTCCGAGAAGGACGACGCCAACGTCTCCATCGGCGAGGAGCTGAGCAAGCTCGAGCAGAAGGCGCAGCAGCTCCTGGTCGAGACCTATGCCAAGCTCGATCCCTGGCAGAAGACGCAGGTCGCGCGTCATCCCGAGCGCCCGCATTGCCTGGACTATGTCGATGGCCTGATCGAGAATTTCCAGACGCTTGCCGGTGACCGCTATTTCGCCGAGGACGCGGCCGTCGTCGCCGGCATCGGCACGTTCCGCGGGCGCAGCGTGGCCATCATTGGCCACGAAAAGGGGCACGACACGGAAAGCCGCATCCGCCACAACTTCGGCATGGCGCGACCCGAGGGCTACCGCAAGGCCGTGCGGCTGATGGAGATGGCCGACAAGTTCGGCATGCCCGTCGTTACACTGGTCGATACGGCAGGCGCCTATCCCGGCGTCGGCGCGGAAGAGCGCGGCCAGGCGGAAGCCATCGCACGCTCCACCGACTGCTGCCTCGGGCTCGGCGTGCCCTTGATCTCCGTCGTCATCGGCGAAGGCGGCTCGGGTGGGGCCGTGGCGATTGCAACCGCGAACCGCATCCTGATGCTGGAGCACGCCATCTATACGGTCGCCTCGCCGGAGGCAGCCGCCTCGATCCTGTGGCGCGACTCGCAGCGCGCCAAGGATGCCGCCACGAGCATGCGCATCACCGCGCAGGATCTGCTGCAGATGCGGGTCATCGACGACATCATTCCCGAGCCGCTGGGCGGCGCGCACCGCGACAAGACCGCGGTCGTGGAACGGGCAGGCTCGGCCATCGAGAAGGCGCTGATCGGCCTGGAGGGCATGACCGCCGACGAAGTCCGCAATCACCGGCACGAGCGCTTCCTGGAGATCGGTCGCCGGCTCTGATCGCCGCAGGCTGAGGCGACGACGCGGGCGATTTCGCTTGGAATTGGGCCGTCTGCCATTGTTGCAGGCTGCAAACGCAGCTATTTGATGCCCTTCAGGAAGGGTCTATCGCCATGGTCACTGTTCACGATGCCGTTGGCGTCCGCGAAGCGCGGATGCCGGCCACACCGGACTTGCCGACGCTCGCGGGCGCCGGCGTGGAGGGCTTGCGGGCCGCGCTCCTGGCGTCGGGCGTGCCCGAGAAGCAGGTGCGCATGCGCGTGGAACAGCTCTGGGGCTGGATCTATGCGCGGGGCATCACGTCCTTCGACCAGATGACGGACGTCTCCAAGAACCTGCGGGCAGCGCTCTCCGCCCGCTATACGCTGGCCAGGCCGCAGATCGTGTCGGAGCAGGTATCGGTCGACGGCACGCGCAAGTGGCTGTCGCGGCTGCCCGTGCGCGGCCACGAGGCGCAGCCGCCCGAGATCGAGACGGTCTACATTCCCGAGGTCGATCGCGGCACGCTGTGCATTTCGAGCCAGGTCGGCTGCACGCTGAACTGCTCGTTCTGCCATACGGGGACGCAAGCCCTCGTGCGCAACCTCGAGCCCGAGGAGATCGTCGGGCAGATCCTGCTGGCCCGCGATCGCATCGGCGACTGGCCTGACGCGGAGCCTGTCGAGGACGGCGGCCTGTTGCCGCGATCGGAGCGCAAGATCACCAACATCGTCCTGATGGGCATGGGCGAGCCGCTCTACAACTTCGACAACGTGCGCCAGGCCATGGAGATCGCGGGGGACGGCGACGGGCTCGCCTTCTCGCGCCGCCGCATCACGCTGTCGACGTCGGGCGTCGTGCCCGAAATTCCGCGCTGGGGCGAGGAGGTCGGAACGATGCTGGCGATCTCGCTGCACGCCGTGCGCGACGACCTGCGCGACAAGCTCGTGCCGATCAACAAACGGTACCCGATCGCCGAGCTTCTGGACGCCTGCCGGGCCTATCCCGGCCTGTCCAACGCCCGCCGCATCACCTTCGAGTACGTGATGCTGAAGGACGTCAACGACAGCCTGGCCGATGCGCGGGCGCTGGTGAAGCTGCTGGCCGGCATCCCCGCCAAGATCAACCTGATCCCCTTCAATCCCTGGCCCGGCACCGAATACGAGTGCTCGGACTGGGAGCAGATCGAGCGCTTCGCCGATGTGGTCAACAAGGCCGGCTATGCGAGCCCGGTGCGCACGCCGCGCGGGCGCGACATCCTGGCGGCCTGCGGGCAGTTGCGATCGGAATCGCAGCGCCTCAAGGCGAGCGAGCGCGGCCGGGCCGTGGAACCGGCAGGGGACGCCTGACGCGACATGCGGGTCATCGGCCGCCTGATCCTGGTGCCATTGGGGCTGTTGCTGGCGGCGGCGACGTCGATGGCCGTGCTGCTGACGCTGGGGCTCGAGCGGTTGACGCATGCCCTCCATGGACAGGATCTGGGGCTGGGGCACCTCGAGCAGGGCGTGAATATCGTGCTGGGCGCATATGGCGTGGCGACCGTTTCCGTGCTCGTTCCCGCCCTGCTGGTCGCCATCATCGGTGAAGTCGCCCGCATTCGCAGCCTCGTCTACTACGTCGTGGCCGGCGGGGCGGCATTGTGCGTTGTGCCCTTGATGGCACGCCTGGGCACGTTCGACGGCAACATGGCGTCCCTGGCCACGATCTGGCAGGTGTTTGCCACGGCCGGGTTCGCCGGCGGCCTCGTCTATTGGCTGGTGGCTGGCCGTAGTGCCTGAGGGTCGCGCGCCATGCCGGCCCGCCATGGCGGCCGATCACGCGGGAACGGCACGCGGGACGCGCCGCGCTGCCGCAGCACCGCCCGGGCGTCTTCGTCTTGAAAATCAGTTCCTAGACGGTCTATTTTCACCTCCGATCTGAAACTTCGCGCGAGGAGGGGGCAAATGCTCGGTCGTCTGTTTTCCGTGATCATCGCCTGCCTCTGGTCGGCGCTGGCGGCCGGTCTGGTCATCGTGCTGTTTGCCACGACGCCGGCGGAAATCCTGAGCGCGCCCTCCGACGTCGCCCGGGACAAGATGTGGCGCCTGCTGGAGCTTTCGATCTTTTCGGGCGTCCAGGCCCTCGTTTTCGGCTGGCCGTTCCTCCTGCTCGCGATCATCATCGCGGAATGGCGCGCCATCCGAACGTGGCTGTTCTATGCGATCGTCGGCATGGCGGTATCGTTGGCGGGCTTCATGGCGCACTACGCGAGCGAAGGCGCCAGCGACTACACGATCGTCAACAACTATGCGCTCACCGCCTATCTCACCGCCGGCTTCGTCGCCGGCGTGCTGTATTGGGCCCTGGCGGGGCGGCTCGCAGGGGGCCGTCGTCCGGTGACGAGCCCGGAACTCGTGTCCCGACCGTAAAGTCCGTCCCAGTCTTCGGTTGCCACATCCGACGCACCGCGATTGCTGCGCTGCAGCATTTGGTGTATGGTCGCCTGCGATGGATGCTAGTGCAGCGCATCTGACGTTTGGTACCCCCTCGCGGCTGGAACCATGACCAAACGTCAGATGAAAAAGCTACACTAGAATCATATGGTTGCTAGTGTTCCCTCTGGCTCCGACACTTGGTCCAGAGTATGCCGCACGGGGAACCAAGTGTCGGAGCCGGAACACTAGGAGGCGGTCGCGCCACCGGTTCGTGTCATAAGGGGTCGCGCATGTTGAACGTGCTGGAACTACAGGCGCAATTGGCGAACGGCTGGCTCCGGATGGCCGAGACCGGCATGCGCGCGATGTCGGAAGCCTGCCTGAAGATGAGCCAGGATGCGACCAGCGCTATGATGGGGTCGCAGGCAGCGTTCGCGACCGCTGGAACGCCGCTACCGAGCCTCGCCCCCTGGCCGATGATGATGCCGCAGTGGCGTGCGCCCAATCCCTTCGACATCACGGCCATGAGCGCGCCCGGCGCCTGGCAGGCGTTCTGGCCGACGCCGCAGCCCTGGAACCCGGTCAACGCATTTGCAAATCCGTGGAGCCCGATGGGCCTTGCCGCCTTCGGCTTCTTTCCGCAGCCCAAGCCCCTGGTGCACCAGTTGGCCGACATCGCTTTCGCGAGCTATCGCACGGCGGGTGGACATGCCATGGCGGTTCTGGGCCGTCCCATGGTCGCACTGCCGGGGCTGACGTCGCCGCCCTGGCCCGGTCTTCCCGGCACCGATTTCTGGCGCAAGCTTGCGAGCTGAGCCGACAACGGCAAGCATCGCGTGCTGAACGTTTTTGGGCCCGGCGTTGCCTCGCCGGGCCCTTTCTGCGTCCGAAACGGGTTCGTCGAGACGAGCCCATCCCCTAGAATGACTTCGATCCTCGTCGCCCTACAGGTGAGAGGCGAGCACGAGCGTCCAGAACGTCTTGAACTCGGTCTTCGAATCCTGGACCAGCGCGATGCCCATATGGTCGGCATCCGCCAGCAGCAGGTTCTTGTTGTGGCCGGGGCTTTCCTTCCAGCCTTTCATGACTTCTTCGATGGAGATCTGTCCGGTGCCGACGTTCTCGGCGGCGATGCGGGCGTTGTAGCCGGCGCGCTTGACGCGATCCCAGGGGTTGGACCCGTCGGAACCGAAATGCGAGATCCGGTCCCACTTGGCGAGGTCGCGGCAATGCTCCTTGGCCGCATTCGAGAGCACCGCGTTGAGCTTGAGTGGCTTCAACCCGTGCTGCTTCCGGTAGCGGTTGATGAGGTCGCGCGCCTTCTCCGGGTCGAGGCGCGTGGTGGAATAATCGCGATCGGCGAGGGCGCCGCGCGGCGCCTTCTCGAAGGAACCGGACGGGGCGCGGTCGTTCAGCATCGCGACCTGCGTGCCCTTGCCGCTGTCGGTCCGCGATAGCGTGCGGCTTCCCGGCTCGCCGCCGAGCGCGCCTTGTCGCGCAGCCCGCGTCTGTCGGGCGATGTCGGAGCCGGCGCCGTCACCGAGGCTGGCCGTGATCGGGGTGTTGTTGAGGCTGCAGCCGGCGATGACCAGCCCCAGAGCCAATGGCAGCAGAACGCGAGACATAATACCCACACTCGTCATGGAACACGCGCTTCCTTTGCCTTCACCATGCTCCCCAACCGATTACCGCTTGGTAAACGGCCCCTTAAAGCATGCCGCATCTCGGCCCTGCCGCGGCCTTTGCCTCCGCGGCAGCAGGCACACCCCATCCGCCGGTGGAAACCGGCCTGGAGTAGACTGCTATGTGGTTCGTTCCCTGTGGTGAGCCCGTCTAGCCCGGCCCACAGTATGCCCCCGCGTTCTTGGCC
This sequence comes from Hyphomicrobiaceae bacterium, assembly GCA_041397775.1. Taxonomy (GTDB): domain Bacteria; phylum Pseudomonadota; class Alphaproteobacteria; order Rhizobiales; family Hyphomicrobiaceae. Next base: position 50,189 of record JAWKWB010000014.1, read on the forward strand.
TCAGCGAGGCTCCAATGTGGCGACTTGGTGGACGCGCGGGCGTCGCGAAGGTGCGCGCCTGTCGCATGTCGGCACCGCCAGCGCAAAGTCTTGCCGCAACGGACCAGTTGCGGCTTGGCCCGAATACAGGCATTCCTCAAGATACCTGTCATCGTTGGGTGATTCGTGCGTCCCGGCGTTGATCGACGACCGCCGCTCCGGACGGCAGTCGCAGCAGGAGGGACGCACGCCGACCATGAGCAGCGCTGGACCACATGAGCCCATCGAGGTGAGCGCGCAGGACGCCGCACGCCGGTTGGCGGTGGTCGTGCTGGCACGGCTCGCCGTCGATGATCGCGTGTCGCTGGAGCATGTCGCGCGCGACGTGGCCCCGTTGGCGCCGGCTGCCGATGGCGTGGCAGCCGCGGCCTGGCGGCAGCAGATCGAACGCTTGCTGAGCGCGCTGGAGGCGACGGGGCACGCGCAGCGGCAGGCGAAAGGCTGGCAGATCTCCGATGCCGGCCGCGCGAGCCTTTGCGGGTACCTGGGGCTTGCCGAGGCGATGCCGGGCACCTGGGCGCTCATGCGCGACGGTCCGCTCGTGATCTGGGCGCTGGGACTGTCCGGTGCGCCGCCGGGCCGCCGCCGCGCGCTGGCCAAGGTCGACAGCCTGCAGCAGCAGATCCTGATCGCCCGGTGGCACTTGAAGATCAAGGGAAAGCCTTCCGCGGCCCGCGTGCGCCAGGCGCTGGCGATGGTGGCCTTGCAGCGGGCCTTCGGGGATGGCCTGTCGCACAGTGGCCTGGACGCCAGGACGGCGCTGTCGTCGAAGGCGAGCCGGGCGCTGGCTGCGCAGCTGGCAACGGCGCCGAAGGAATTCGGCACCGACGGACGGTTGGTGGCGGCGTTGGCCGCCGAGGCGGTCGCGGTTCGCCGGGCGCAGCCCGCGCAGTTGAGAATCGGTGCCATTCGCCGGTATCTGGGCTCTCCAGCGCGCGTCGCGCCGATGCCGGGCCCCACGCCTGAAGAACCGGTACCCGCAGTGCCGGTAGCGGCCGAGGAAGCCCCGCGCGCGCCGGCTGTGGCGACGCTGCAGCGGCCGACGCCCGAGCAGTTCGCCGCTGCCGTCAAGGCGGCGGCTGCGGCCTGCGCGGAAGGGTGGGCGGGAAACCGCCGCGCCTTCGTCTCGCAGGTGTGGGAGGTTATCCAGGTCTCGCATCCCCGCTGGGGCATCACCGAGATCGAGTTCAAGGCCATGTTGGCCGAAACGCATCGGCGCGGATTGATCGCACTCGCCAATGCAGATCTGAAGGACAAGCAGCGCCTAAAGGAGGTCCAGGCGTCTGCGGTGGTCTACAAGAATACGGTTTGGCACTACGTCCGCGTCGAGGACGTGTCGCAGTAGCTTATGAGAAAAGTTGAGGAGCCCATGTCATCCCGCGTCGATGCCGACAAGGTCACGGCACTCGAAAGCCTCGCCCAGGTTTTCGAGCACTCGATCACGTGGGAGGATGACCTCTGGCGTGCCGATCCCGTCGATGTCGAGGCCGTGCATCGCCAGGCACGCCAGAAATTCGGCGATCTTCTGACAGCGGTGACGAGCGGGCGTGTCGGTGGCACGCAATCGCGCATCCTGCTGTTCCACGGCCAGTCCGGCGCGGGCAAGACGCACCTCATCCGCGCCCTGCGCACGGCCGCGCACAGGGCGGGCAAGGGCTACTTCGGCTACGCCCAGATGACGCCGGATATCTCGAGCTATGCCGACTACTACCTGCGCCGCCTCGTCAACGGCCTCGAGAAGCCCTACGACCCCGACGGCGTCGAGACCGCGAGCGCGCTGACCCGGCTGACGAACAAGCTGGTGGGCGCATCGGCGGTGATGTCCCCCTCGGAGCTGGAGAAGCTGCGCGATGCGCAGCTCGACGACGACAGCCTGGCCCGGCTCATCCTCGATCTTGCCGACGATATCGTGTCCAGCGACGAGTTCGCCGACCAGGATCTCGACATCAACATCGTGCGCGCGCTGCTCTACATGCAGCGCCAGGACCCACGCATCGACCAGCGCGTGCGCCAGTATCTCAACGGTCGCACGCTCAACGACCTGTCGGCGCAGGCCGTGGCCGCGCTCGATCCCAACACGGGCGATGGGCGCGCTTTCGAGATCATCGAGAGCATCGGCAAGCTGGTGTGGACGGTCGACCGCGCCGCGCTCGTCTTCTGCATCGATCAGGTGGAGGACCTGCGCTTCTTCCCCGATGCCGAGGAGCGGTTCCAGAAGGCGGTGCGCGACCTGATCCAGATCGCCAATCGCGTGCCCACGGCCATCATCGTCATTTCCGTGCTGGGCGATTTCTACGATCAGGTGCGCGGCGTGCTCGCGCAGTCCTATATCGACCGCATCGAGAAGACCGGTCCGGTGGCCTTGCTCGAGAGCCGGACGACGGAGGAAGCTCGCCAGATCATCGCCAAGCGGCTCGAGCAGGCGACGGCGGACGGCGGCGGCGGTAGCTATCCCGATCCCGCCCAGTTCTTCGGTCCGGAGTTCTTCGAGGAATTCGGCGGGCTGTCGACGCGGCGTTTGCTGGAACTGGCGCAGAACCGCGTGCGCAAGAAGGTGGCCGGCGAGCCCGAAGACCTGAAGCTGCCCGTGGCGCCGGAGGAGAGCTTCATCTCGACGCTGGCCAAGGCGTTGGGCTTCGGCGCGGGCGATCCGGTCGAGAGCGCCCCGGTGGCGCAGTCCGGCCCCGTGATCGACTTCCGCGATCTATGGGAGCGGTTCCAGGCCGGGTCCGAGGCGGACATGCCGTCCGACGATCAGGAGCTTCTCTCGGTCCTGTGCAACGCCCTGCAACTCGCCAAGGACGAGTGGGGCGGTACCATCAAGGTTTCGATCAACAAGCTGTCGCTGGGCGACGACGTTCCCGCTGCCGACATCGTGGTTTCGCATGCGGCGGGCTTCACGCAGGAAGCGCGGGTCTTCATCTGCAATCGCCCGACGCAGGGCGGTGGCTTGAAGCGCCAGATCGACCGCGTGCTCGGCTACATGGGCGGTAAGCCCGCTTTCATGCTGCGTGCCTCCGAATTCCCGCCGAACCGCAAGAACCAGACCGCCCAGGCCTTCCGCAAGTTCCGCGACGAGGGCGGGCGTTCCGTGCTGGTGCCGCTGCCCGACTGGGAGCGCATGATGACTGTGCGCGAATTCCATGCGCGGCATCGTGGCGATCCCGGCTTTGCGGGCTGGCAGGAGCGGGCGAAGCTGCTGTCGAGCCTGGCCTCCATCATCCAGATCCTGCGGCTGGAGCTTCTGAACCGCCCGCATCTGCGCGTCGACAACGCGCCGCCGCCCTTGCCCGGAACGGCAGTCGGGATGCAGCCCCCGGCCGGTGCGGCCATGCCGCTGCCGGAGTTGCCGGCCGATCTGCTCGCGGATTGGACGGGGTGGGGGCAGGATGGCCTGCCCGCCCCCGCGCAGCCGTCGCTGCCGGTGCGCAGTGAGGCAAGCCCGGCCGAGCCGCCCGCCGCGGCAGAAGACGAGGAGTTGCCGCTGGCCGTCATCCTCGACGAGAACGGCTCGAACGCATCGAGCATTCTCGCCGGCCGCGAGATCGGCGGGCGCGGCAAGCCGATCACGCTCAATCAGAACGTCCTCAAGCGACACGCAGCCGTTCTGGGCGGATCGGGATCGGGCAAGACGACGCTCGCCTTGTCGCTCATCGAGCAGGTGCTGCTGCGCGACATCCCCGTGGTGCTGATCGACCGCAAGGGCGACCTGTGCTCCTACGCCAACCCGGACGTTTGGCGTGCCAACGACGACGAGGTGGCGGACCGGCGCGGCGAGCGCGAGAAACTCGCCGACTCCATCGACGTCGCCGTCTACACGCCGGGCCGTGCCTCCGGTCGCCCCATCTCCATCACGTTGCTGCCGAACGGCATCAGCGAGTTGCCCGACCACGAGCAGCAGTTGCTGGCCAATCTGTCGGCGGCCGCCCTCGGCGACATGCTGCATCTCAAGAATTCGGCCACGCACCAGAAGCAGTCCGGCACCCTGTCGGTCGCGCTGCGCATTCTGGGCGCGCGCTACAGTCGCGAGGTGACGCTCGCCGACCTCATCAATCTGCTCGAGGACGAGGATCCCGAGCTGACCGACCTGACACAGCGCATGGACCCGTCGGGCAAGATCCGGCGCGATCTCGTCGGCCAGCTCGACTCGCTGCGCCATCGCAACGCCGCCCTGTTCGAAGGCGGCGGCGAGCCGCTGCGCATGGAGGCCCTGCTCGGGCTTGGCCCCTATCAGCGCCAGGACGGGCGCACGCGCCTGTCGGTCATCTATACGGGCTTCCTCGGGGACAACGAGAACATCCTGTTCTGGGTATCGCAGTTCCTGTCCGAGGCGCTGCGCTTCTGCCAGCGCAACCCGAACGATCAGCTGCAGGCGCTCGTCATGTTCGACGAGGCCGATCTCTATATTCCCGCCAACGCCAAGCCGGCGACGGCCGAACCGCTCCAGAGCCTGTTGAAGCGCGCGCGATCCGCTGGCCTGGGCATCATGCTGGCCACGCAGTCGCCGGGCGACCTCGACTACAAGAGCCGCGACCAGATCACGAGCTGGTTCATCGGCCGCGTGCGCGAGGATACCGCGCTGCGCAAGCTCAAGGCCGCCTTCCAGAGCGAATCCGGTCTCGACGCGGCAGCCGTCCTGCCCGGCCAGACCGTCGGCGAGTTCCATCTCGTGCAGGAAGGCCTGGTGCGCGCGCTCAAGGCACAGCGCTCCCTCATCCTGGCCGAGCAGGTGCCGTTCGACCGCATCGAGCAGTTGGCGGCAGAGACCAAGGGACAGGACGAGCGGCAGCTCCGCCTCTTCGGCTGATGCGGGAACAGCGCGCCGGGGCACCTCGGGGCGCGCGCAGCGAATCAGCCCATTAACAAGGAATTAAGCGCACCTCGGTAGCGTTGTCGGTGCGCAGGTGTCTTTTCGGCGTGCCATGCCCGCTGGAAAGCCGCTCCCGCACTGTAGACCTGTTTTGCGTAACGAGGCGGCTCATGATCGTTGTTCCGATCGAGGCGAGGGCGCGTGAATGGCGGCTGGTGCGTGGTGAGATCCGGCGGATGACCGCGGGCCGGGCCGATCTGCGGGCCGTCGAGGATATCCATCGTATCACCATCGCTGCCGGTGCACCCGATGGGCTTTCGGCGGCGATCACGGTCGATGCCGATGGCTTCGGGTTCCAGGTCGAGCCCCTGCGCATCGACGTCCCAACGCCGGTGGAACTGCTGGCGCTCGTCGAGAAGCTCGTGTCGGGCGACCTGCGTCTGCGCATCGAGCGCGCCGGGGGAATGCCCGTAAGCTGGACACTGGAGACGCGCACCGCGACCCGCGCCTGGCGGGCGATCGAAGCCATGGGCGTGATGAATTGGCGCTGGTGGAATGCGCGGGACGTCCTGATCCACCGGAACGGCGATGCGGCGCGACACGGCCAGCTTCGGGATACCGGGCTTCTGGCCACGGCCTGACGGCTGCCGCTACTTGTCGGCTGGCTCGTAGGTGTAGACGAAGTCGCAGTGGCTCGCGCCCTGCATGATCGTCTGCGAGCGGGCCAGCTTGAGGTTGGGGTCGTAGCCCTCGCAGAACGTGCCGTCGCGCTGGCACGACAGCAGGTGGCCGATTTCCCCCAACCCCATGTCGCGGTACATGCGGGCATATTCGCAGCGGGTGACATTGAAGGCGAAGCGGTCGGGCGACTGCTCCTTCACCTCGACGGCGAGCGCGCCCCCGCGTGTCCACAACTCCTGCCGGTCGATGAAGGTCTGCAGCGAGGTCTTCTCCCCATCCTCCGCGCGCATCTGCGCACCCTGTTCGATGGCCGAGCGCCGCACGGCCTCCCCCACGGCCTTGGCCGCGGCATCGGCGCCGTGGCTCTCCTTCAGCGTGTCGTAGACGTGCCGCAGCAGCATGGCCTCGATGCGGCGCCGCTCGAGCATGGCGATCGTGGGGGGCTGTGACATGGGGCTTCTCCCGTGGACGTGCGGATGGCCTCAGGATCTCGGCGCGGTGGCGGCTGCGGCCCGCGCGATCTCCTGGTCCTTGAGCGTGCGACGGCGGATCTTGCCGGTGACGGTCTTGGGGATCTCGTCGACGAAAACGACCGCACGCGGATACTTGTAGGGGGCGGTTGCCGCCTTCACGTGGCTCTGCAACTCGGCGACGAGCGCGGGCGAGCCGGTGTAGCCGTTGCGCAGCAGCACGAAGGCCTTGACGATCTCGCCGCGCTGCGGATCGGGGCTGCCGATGACGGCGCATTCCTGCACTGCGGGATGTTCCAGAAGGACGTTTTCGACTTCCAGCGGTCCGATGCGATAGCCGGAGGAATTGATGACGTCGTCGGCGCGGCCGCCATACCAGAAGTAGCCCTCGGCATCCTTGTGGCCGCGATCACCCGACAGGTACCATCTGCCGTCCGGTCCATCGACGAAGCAGGCCGCGGTGCGCTCGGCATCCTGCCAGTAGCCGAGCATGAGGTGCGGGCTCGGTGTCTTGAGGGCGATATGGCCCTCCGTGCCCGCCGGCTGACGGATGCCGGCATCGTCGATGATGTCGATGTCGAGCCCCGGCTGCGGGCGCCCCATCGAGCCGTAGTGCAGGGGCTCGGAAGGGTAGTTGAGGACCATCATCAGCGCCTCGGTCTGCCCGTAGGCTTCCGAGACCCGGCAGCCCGTCGCCTTCTCCCACCGCTCGGCAGCGACGGGATTGACCGCCTCGCCGGCCGAAACCGTGCGGCGCAGCGATCTAAGATCGTAGTCGCGCGTATTCTCGTCGGAGAGCCGCAGGATTTCCGTGCTGGAGGCACAGAACACCGTGACCTTGTGCTTGGCCAGGAGGCGCAGGCGGTCCGCCGGCACGTAGGGACCATCGTAGAAGAAGGCGCAGGCCCCGCAGCTCCACGGCCCCCAGATGACGCTCGTGCCGGTCTTGCTCCAGCCGGTATCGGCGGTGCACCAGATGCGGTCCTCGGGCGTCAGGTCGAGCCACATGTAGGCCTGGACGCGCCACACATAGAGCGCGCGCGCGGCGTGCAGCACGCCCTTGGGATGCCCCGTCGAGCCCGACGTGTAGTACATCAGCGCCGGGTCTTCTATGCCGACGCGGGCTGCCGCGAACGTATCGCTGCCGGCCGCCATGGCCTCGCTCCAGGCCGTCCAGCCGGGAACCGGGTCGCCGACCGCGATGCGCGCCCGCAAGCGGTCCTGCGAGCTTAGGAACTTGCCGACTTCCCCGTCGCGGCAGATGGCGGCGACGGCGCCGGAGTTCTCCACCCGGTAGGCGATGTCGCGCTCGGTCAGCATTTCGATGCACGGGATCGCCACCGCACCGAGCTTGAGGCATGCGATCATGGCGACCTGCCACTGCGGGATGCGCGGCAGCATGACGACGACGCGGTCGCCCTTGCCCACGCCGGCTGCGGCCAGCGACGCGGCCAGCCGGTTCGAGAGCCGCGCGATGTCGGAGTAGCGGAAGGCCGCACTGTCGCCGGCGGCGTTCTCCCAGACCAGCGCCAGTCCGTCCCGCTCGGCCGCCCAGGCATCGACCACGTCCGTGCCGAAGTTGAAGTATTCCGGCAGATCCCAGCGGAACGCGGCGGTCAGTTCGGCATAGCTCTGGCGGCGGGCGATGCCCCTGAGATGATCGTCACGCATCTCGTCAGTGTCCGGGTTTCGCGATGACCTCGGCGCCGAACCGCTCGATGCGCGCGACGGCTTCGGAGATATCGGCGCCGTCGAGACGCAGGGCCACATGCCCGACGCTGGCTTCGCTCATGATGCGGGCATCGTCGCACATCTCTTCGGACGATCCCGAGAACATGCGCCGCGCACTGCCGTCGATCGTCGTCGCGGCACTCCACTGGAAGGGCGACTGCGCGATGATCGAGACGGCGAGGGTGGCCGGATCGCGGCCGGCGCGCTCGCACTGGGCTTTCACCTCGCCGATGCGGGCGCGCAGGCGTTCGGGCGTATCCATCGGCGTCTTCTGGTTGTTGTTGCCGGGGTACCAGGCATCGCCGAGCTTGAAGGCGCGCCGCAGCGCTGCCGGGCTCTCGCCGCCGACCCAGATCGGGGGATGGGGCGTCTGCAGGGGCTTGGGCGCAAAGATCAGGTCGCGGAACGACACATGCGTGCCCTCGTAGACGGGCCGATCCTTTGTCCAAAGCTCCTTGAAGGCCTCGATGTACTCGTCGGTCGCCCGGCCGCGATCGGCGAACGGGGCTCCGAGCAGCTTGAATTCCTCCTCCATCCAGCCCGCGCCCACGCCCACGATCAGGCGCCCGCCCGACAGCACGTCGATGGTCGCCAGCGCCTTGGCCGTGGCGATGGCCGGACGGTGCGGCACCACCATGACGGAGGTGAGCAGGCGCAGCCGTTCCGTGCAGCCGGCAAGGAAGGAAAGCGCGGTGAGCTGGTCGAAGCAGTGCCCGTGCTCGGCTGCCGACCAGACACCGCCCTGCGTGTAGGGATAGGCGGAGCCGAGCTTGGCCGGCACGATGATGTGGTCGTTGACCGACATGAAGTCGAAGCCGGCCCGTTCTGCCGCCTGCGCGACGGCCTTGTAGGCCTCCCGCGAGGTGAAGAGGCCACGCGACAGCGTGCTGATCCCGAATTTCATGCGTGGCCTCCTCGGGCGGAAATCAGGCGGCCTGCGCCTGCTCGACCGTCATCTCGTCACCGGCGACCGTCGTTCGGCGCATGTCACGCGGCTGGCTCGCGTCGTAGCGGCGCACCCGATGCAGCGTGCAGCGGTTGTCCCACATGACGAGATCGTGCAGGCGCCACTTGTGCACATAGACCATTTCTGGGCGCGTGGCGTGCTCGGTGAGGTCGCGCAGCAGGATGCGCGCCTCCGGCATGGTCATGTCCAGGATCGCGCCGGCATGCGAGGACAGGTAGAGCGCCTTGCGGCCGCTGTCCTTGTGCAGGCGGACGAGGCGCTGGCGGACCGGCTTGAACATCCGCTTCTCTTCCTCGCTGAGCTCGACGAAGCCCAGTGAGCCGCGCGAGTGCATCAGCGAGTGCTCGCACACCATGCTCTCGATCTCGGCCTTGGTCGCCGCATCGAGGCCGTCGTAGGCAGCGCGCGTGTCGACGAATTCGGTGTTGCCGCCGACGGGGTTCACGACGCGCGCAGAGAGCAGCGAATACTTGGCGGGAACGGCCCGGAACGAGCTGTCGGAGTGCCACAGCATGTTGCCGATGTTGAAGAGGTGCTGGCGGCTGTCCTTAGCCAGCGGCTTACCATCCTTGTCGAGGTTGGAGACGTCGTTCATCCCCTCGCGCAGGCGCTTGTCCGTATCCTTGGTGATGTTGCCGCCGCGCGCGTTCTCCAGTTCGCCGAAGTTGCGCGAGAAGGCCATCTGCTGCTCGTCGGTCAGGTTCTGATCGTGGAAGACCAGCATGCCGTAGCGGGCGATGCCCGCCTTGAGCGTCGCGACATCGTCCGGCGAAAGCGGCTTGGTGATGTCGACGCCGGATACCTCGCCGACGAAGATGGGATGGATCTGGCGGATCGTGGCTGCCATTGCGTTCGTGCTCCCTAGTGTGGCGGATTGGAAGTCCGCTACATTCTTTCGGCAGGCTCGCAGAGCGGACTTCCAATCGTCACGCCACACTAAGCCAAGGGTCTTGCTAGTGTCTCTTTGACCGCAAAGTCCGTTCAGAGCCGGCCGAAGGTTGAGACGGACATTGCGGTCGAGACACTAGGCTCACTCACGCTGGCGACGGATAGCCGCTGCCGACCCGGGATCTTTTCGAAAGTGCCCCGTGGCAAGGCAGCGCGTGCAGCCAGCATGCGATCCGCCAAGCGTCTCAGCCACGGGGCCCAAGGTCAATAGGTCGCGAACATCCGCTTGATTTCGGCCGCGTCGCTGGTGCGGGTCAAAGCCAGCGCCAGGAGGATGCGCGCCTTTTGCGGATTGAGATTGTCGGCCGTGATGAAGCCGGCATCGACGATCTTGCTGGAGGCAAACGTGCGGCCGGAGCCCGCGCGCGAGGACACGGCGACCACCACACCGGCGGCGACGGCCTCCTTGAGCGCCTCCATCTCGGCAGGTGCCAGCATGCCCGGTGCGAACCCGGCAGCGACGATGCCTTTCGCCCCGGCTTTCACGAAGGCGCGCGCGGCCGCACCGTCGTTGCCGGCATAGGAGTAGGCGATGTCCACGCGCGGCAGCGCGTCGAGGCCGCGAATGTCGAACTCGGTGTCGGGGGCGGCGCGGCGGATGGGCTTGCGATAGTAGTTGATCGCATCGCCGTCGGCCTGGCCCAGGACACCGAAATCGGGCGTGCGGAACGTCTGCAGGCGGGCGGTGGACGTTTTCGTCACGTCGCGCGCGGCCTGGATCTCGTCGTTGAGGCAGACCAGCACGCCGAGCCCGCGCGACAGCGGTGAGGCTGCCGTGCGCACGGCATTGACGAGGTTGAGGCCGGCATCGCCGGACAGGGCGCTCGCCGGGCGCTGGGCCCCCACGAGCACGATGGGGATGCCGACCTTGGCCGTGAGGTTCAGCGCGTAGGCCGTCTCTTCCAGCGAGGCGGTGCCATGCAGGACGACGATGCCCGCGAGATCGGGATGGGCGGCAACGGCCTTTTCGGCCTCCAGGACCACCTGCTTCCACTCCGGGAACGAGACGGCCGTCGAGGGAACGGCCTTGAAGCGGACGGGGATGATCTCGGCCACCTCGCGCACCAGCGGGAACATCTCCACGAGTTGGTCGGCCTCCAGCATGCGGCCGGTTGCCGTGTACTCGTAGAGGTCGAGAGGCCCCACGCTCGACAGCGACGTAATGGTGCCGCCTGTGCCGATGATCGCGACCTTCGGTTTGGTGCTCATGATGTGCCGTCGTCCCTTTCTGGGGGTTACGTGTGGGGCAAAGCGGGCCGGCACACGTGCCAGCCCGCCGCCGTCGTCTCTGCGCGATCAATCCTTGTAGTCGGGCTCCTTGCGGTCGAGGATCCGCTTGAGGGCTTCGAAATGCCGGATCGCAGGCGGCGGATCGTACTTGGGCATGCCCGCGCTCATGGCCCCCGTGGCGGGAACCTTCGTGCGCTCGATGACGTCGTCGGGCAGCTTCTTGAGCCGCTGTCCCGTCCACATCGCGTAGATCTGCACCTGGGCGACGCGCTCGATGTAGTAGAGGCGGTCGTAGGCTTCCGCCACGCAGCTGCCCACCGTGGTGACGCCGTGGTTGGCCATGAACAGCACCGTCTTGTCGCCCAGGATGCCGGCCAGGCGATCCCCCTCGGCCGGATCGTAGGCGGGGCCGTCGTAGTGCTCGTCATAGGCGATTTTGCCCATCATGATCACTTCGGTCTGGCCGATCTCCTTGATGCGCGGATCCTCCAGGCGCGTGAGCGCGCTGGCGTAGGGCATGTGCGTGTGGAAGACGGCGGCGCAGTGCTGCGGCTTGGCGCGATGCATCGGCATGTGAATGGCGTAGGCCGAGCGCTCGACGTCACCGACGCCCCGCTTCACGAGGCCATCGAAGCCCACTTCCATGAAGCTCGAGGCCTTCACCTCCGACCAGTGCATGCCGAAGGGGATCTGGTAGTAGCGGTCGCTGCGCCCGGGCACGAGCAGCGTGAGGTGATTGAAGATGCCCTCGTGGAAGCCGTGCATGTAGGCGATGCGGTGGGCGGCCGCCAGATCGACGCGGGCCTGCCATTCCTCCGGCGTGCATTCGCTGCGCGTCGTCGGCATAACTTTGAGCTGCATGGAATTTCCTCCGGTCACCGGCCACGCCCTCCGATGGGGCGTGCGCCTTATGGCAATGACGGAGGGGAGGCTAGCAAGGCTCGGCGATGGCTGCGAGCCTGTTTTTTGTCGACCCTGCCCGGCAGTGCAGCAGAGCGGTTTCAGGCCGCAATGCGCACGGGAAGCTCACGGATGCCGCGGATGAAGTTGGAATAGAGCCGCTTGGGCGGTCCTTCGACGACGATGTCGAGATCGCGTGCGAGGATTTCTTCCCACAGCACGCGCAGCTGCAGGTCGGCGAGCCGGTCGCCGACGCAGCGGTGGATTCCCGCGCCATAGGAAAGATGCTGCCGCGGCTTCGCGCGGTCGATGATGAACGCGTCAGGATCGTCGATGACGCTCTCGTCGCGGTTGCCCGAGACGTACCACATCACCACCTTGTCGCCTTCGCGGATGCGCTTGCCGCCGAGCTCGGCATCGCGCAGCGCGTTGCGGCGCATGTGGATGACGGGCGTCTGCCAGCGGATCGTCTCGGCGACGAGGCTCGGCACCAGTTTCGGATCGGCTTTCAGTTTCGCCCACTGGCCTGGGTTCTGGCTCAGGGCCAGAAGGCCGCCCGACATCGAGTTGCGGGTGGTGTCGTTGCCGCCGACGATGAGCAGCGCCAGGTTGCCGACGAATTCCATGGCAGGCATGGCCCGCGTCGCCTCGCTGTGCGCCATCATCGAGATGAGATCGAAGCGGGGCGGCGCATGGATGCGCTCGTCCCAGAGCGTCTTGAAGGCCTCGCCCATGGTCTGGAGCACCGCGAAGCGCTCTGCTTCCGACTTCACGAGAGCATCGGGATCGTTGACGTTGGCGATGGCGACATCCGACCAGTACGTAAGCTTGCGGCGCTCTTCGAAGGGAAAATCGAAGAGCGTGGCGAGCATCATCGTCGTCAGCTCGATCGATACCTTGTCCACCCAGTTGAAGGTCTCGTTGCGCGGCAGCGCGTCGAGCGCGGCGGCGGTGCGTTGGCGGATCGTCGTCTCGAGGTTGGCGAGTGCGGAGGGCGCTGCAACCGGAGCGACGGTCTTGCGCTGTACGGTGTGCTTGGGCGGGTCCATCTGGATGAAGCTCGGTCGGCGCATTTCGTCGGGCACCTGCAGGATCTGGATGCCGCCCGTGTTGGAGTAGGTGGCATGATCGAGTTCCACTGCCATGATGTCCTCGTAGCGCGTCACGGACCAGTAGGGCCCGTAGGCGCTCTCCGCGCAGTAGTGCACGGGGGCCTCGCGGCGCAGGCGCGCGAACAGCGGACGCCACGTGTCCTGCTCGTAGAGGGCCGGATCGCTGACGTCGATCCGGTCGAGCGGAATGCTACCGGCATCAGCTCGAGGCGCTGCAGTCGTGGCCATGGTCGTCGTCCTCCCGTTCCAGCGCTCGTGGGCGTCGCTGTTTCGCACATCCTAGCGCAACGCAGGAGGCGCGCCAGAGGCAGGAATTTCAGTAGGAGGAGTTTCAGGGACGCGCGCCGGCGAGGCCGAAGACGAGGCGCCCCAGGCGACCGATGAACCAGACGAAGGCCGCGATCAGCCTCCACGCCCAAATGGCGAACGTGCCCAGGACCATGAAGACGCCCGTGAGCGGCAGGAACAGCAGCGCGAACGCGGCCTCCCGCACGATCCGGGCTGCGCCGTAGCCCAGGGCGCTGGCGTATTCCTCGCGCGTTTCGGGCGGCCACAGGCGTCGCCATGCGCGGCGCGACAGGCCCCAGGCGAACAAACCCAGGATGGCGTTGCCGATGGCGAAGAACTGCAGGTCCGACGGGATGCCGGGCACGATGCGCCGGTCGAGTTCGCGCTGGCGGTCCGCACTGCGCAGCGATGCGCTGGCGCCATGCACGACGACACTCGCCGTGACATGCGAAACGACGTCGTCCAGCGTATTGGTGAGCGGGCGAAGCGGGCCGGTGCGTGCGCCCTCCTCGAACGGGGTGACGCGCAGGGAGGCCCGCGCGGTATCCGCGCCCGATACGCTGACCAGCATGCGCTGCTCCGGCCCGACGAGGCCTGCGAGGAATGCCGCGAAATCGGGCCGCTGCAGCGCCTGCTCGAGACCCGGCACACGCGCGCGCTGCCACAGCCAGTTGCGAGCGCCCGGCTGCAGGCCCGTGTTCGTCTGCAGCACGATCAGGTTGACGTCCGCCGCTTCCGCAGCGCGCGTCAGGCCATCGAGTGGCGTGCTGCGCTCGGCCAGCGTGCCGCTGCGATGGAAGAGCATCCCACCCTCGACACGGCCCGTCACGATCGCCGTCTGGCCACGCAGGTTGGCGAGCAGCTGCGGCAGACGCTCGGGATCGACGCGGTCGATGGCATTGGCCTTGGTGAGGGGATCGCGTGTGGTCACGGCGGGCAGGCGTCCAGGTCCGCCCGGCTCCAGCGAGAGAATGCGCACGTCGGCACGGTTGAAGGTGCGTGCAAGCTGCCAGACGGCTTCGTCGAAGAGCCGTCGCCCGCCCGCTTCGGCGCGGCCGATTTCGACCATGATGCCGGGGCGCACCTGCGCATGCAACTTGGCCGTGAGGCCCGTGCCGGTTCGGGTGAGCGCAAAGCTCTCCTTGCCGATGACGACGTTCAGCTCCGCCGTCGCAGGCAGGTCGTCGAGCATGTGGCGAAAGCGGAAGACGGAGTCCTCCGACAGATGCAACGACAGGCGTGCCTCGGCCGTGCCGGCGCCCGCCGACAAAGTGCGAATGGCGCGCGCCATCTCCGGCCCGTTGGCTGCGGTAATGACTTCGCCCGCAGCGTTCGTCAGGCGCCAGTGGCCTTCCGCGGTCGCGGCCGCAGCGAGCGGCATGCGGCCGGGCCGATGCGGCAGCGCCTTGAGAACGGCGGCGAGATTGTCGAGCGCGCCGACACCGTGCAGTGCCGTCGTCCGCGCGGTGCGGGCGCCGATCTTTGCAATGCCGCTGAGAATGCCGGCTTGCGATGGCGGCATGATCGCCATTGCTGACAATAGCGCGACGATCAGGGCTGCACGGCTGCCGAATCGCATGTCTAGGGCTCCTTTGCGTGCTTCACTCGCACGCTTTCGTGACGGGTTTGGGACGAGGCAGGCCCGCTACCCGTCGCAGCCGCGGCGGCCGACGCGGGCGTGATAGGGCTCCGTGTCGCCATCCTCGGCGTGGCGCGGCCCGCTCTGGCCGATATAGGCGAGGGAGCGCGGCGCGAAGTAGAGCCTGTGGCCGAGTTCTGCATGCCGCTTGCGAGCGATGGCATGGTTCTCGGGCTTGCGGGCATATTCCACGGCAAGCACGGGCAGGCGGTCGCGGCGCGCATGGGCGAACAATTCCAGTTCGAGCGCGATGCGTGTGTCGTAGTTCATCACGTCGTTGCCGCGGTCGCCGAAGAAGAAGTCTTCCTTGCCGATGCCGTCGATGGCCGCGCGGTACCGGGCGCTCGCCAGAAGCTCTTCGCCGTTCTGGGGCAGTATGAGAAAATCGCGCTGCTGTGCCTTCGCCCACGACGACAGGTCCGAGACGAAGGCGATCATGTCCTCGAACGACGTCGGCCGCTCGCTGCACCAATAGGCGTAGATGTCCACACGATCGAGATAGGCGCCGTCGAATCCGCGGGCGATCAGGCCGGCCAAGATGGAGCGCGGATTGCCGAAGACGATCGCGCGCCAGTGGGGATGCCAGTGACGGACCTGATGATCGCCCTTCCAGTGGGTATTGGCGGCTCCCATCCATTCCGGCGGCGCCTTTCGCCATGCCTTGCGCCAGTACGCACGATAGTCCTCGGCCTCGCCGATGTTGACGTAGGCGAGCACGAGGCGCCGCTTGCCGTCGGGCTTGCGCCTGAGACGCGCGACATCGGCCTTGCTCACGTCCGTGTCCACGACGAGCACGTCGAAGGGCGTGCGTGCCAGCGCCGGCACGTCGATGTCCTGGAGCTGGTAGCCCCACGTCGTCGCTGCCGACAGCAGTGCGTGATTGGCCGTATCGCGCGGTGCCGTCCTGGCCTCCTGCGCGGATGCATCCGTTGTCGCCGCCACGAGCAGCAAGGCGACTGCGAGAGCGCGGATCGTTCGAAGTGTCCCCATGTCGGGTGTATCCAGCGTTGGCGCGGCGCGACGCTCGCGGGGGTGAACGGCGCAACTGAGTATCGGGCGTGGTTGGCGGCGACAACGAAAAAGGGCCGGGCTTCCGCCCGACCCCCTGGGTCGAAATCGGCGATCTGGTGCCGAGATCGAACTACTTGAGGCTCTCGACCTGGCGGCGGCCGAAGAGGTCTTCCAGGTTGAAGCGATAGCCCACGCCGACGCTCACGATCAGCGGATCGATGTCGGCCTTGGCAACGATGTCCGCGCCGGTGACCGTCGAATTGCGCCACGTGACCGTGGTGTCCAGCCAGCTCTTCTTGATGTCGGCGTTCAGGTACCAGCCGCCGCCGATGGCCAGGTCGAAGCCCGCCTGGACGGTGACGCCGAAGGCATCGTCGAACTTGACGCTATCGGCGGAAAGCGTGTTGTTGCCGCGATCGGAGCTGAAGAAGTGGACGTACTGCGCGCCGGCGCCGACGTAGGGCTTGAAGGCACCCATACCGTCGAAGTGATAGGTCAGCGTGAGCGCGGGCGGGAAGATCCAGCTCTCCGCGACGTTGCCACCGATGCCGGCGACGGGCGACTTCAGGTCGATCTTGTGCTTGGAGAAGCAGCAGAACAGCTCGAGGCCCAGGTTCTTCGTGAGGAAATAGGTCAGCGTCGCCGTCGGCAGGATGCGATCGCTCACTTCGGCGTCGAAGCCGGCAGCCTTCAGGTCCGTGGCGCCGCTGGTCAGCGAATTCAGGTCGTCCTGCGTGATGACGCCGGTCGCCTGCAGCCGAACCATGAAGTTGCCGTTGTAATCACCCGCGTGGGCCGTCGTGGCGAAGCCCAGCACCATGGCCAGGGCAGCGACGGCCTTTCTCATGCGTGTCATGTCACTCTCTCTGTTTGTCTCAGGGCAATACGACTCACGCGTTTAGTCCCTGCACAGAGACACGCCTCTCCGCGGCCTTGTACAAGCAGCGCGAGGGCAGATTCCCTGACCTGCATCAGTGTCTCCCGCGCCACGAGTTCGTGTTGCGCGGCGACAACGCAATTCGTTGATCCAGATCAAGATTGCCTCGGGCCACTATGGATCGTTCGGCCCGCCGGTGCGACAGCATAGCCGGCCACGACTTGATCTTCCTCAAGTCCCGCAACGCCTTCGGCCCTAGGCTTTATTCGAACGGCCGACCGTTCGTGGGACCAAAGATTCTCAGATGACGCCCGGAAAGAAAGTGCCCCGGTCGCCTGGCGGGGCACGACCCGATGCCGCCCTCGTCAGCCATCCCCTGCAGGCGCATGCCACCTTGATCACGCTGCGACGCAAGCAGCGCCTCGTCCTGGGCGACCAGCCGCAGGGCTCCATCTTCATGGTGCAGTCGGGCTGCCTCACCGTGCATTGCATGCTCGCAGGCTCACGTCGGCAGATCGTGCACATCCTCTATGCCGGCGATGTGTTCGCTCTCGATGCCGTGCCGTATGGACTGGGCATGGGAATGACGGCGGTCGCGCCGTCACGCATTCTCCGGGGGCGCGGCGCGGGCGGGGCGATGGTGGCCAGCATCGGCGAACAGACCGTCGACCTTGCGGCCGCGGCCGCCCGCCTCTCGGTGAGGTCCAGCCTGCTGGCGCTGATGATCGGCCGCTGCACGGGCGAGGAGAGCCTGGCGACGGTGCTCATCGAGATGGCCGTCCTGCTCGGCCGCCCCGTTCCCGGTGGCTATACGTTCGAGCTGCCGTTGCGGCGTGACGATCTTGCCGACTACCTCGCGCTCAATCGCGACACGCTGAGCCGGCTGCTATCCCGGCTGCGCGCACGCGACATCATTTCCATGCCCAAGCGGGGCTGGCTCATCATCAAGAATTTCGACGCCCTGGCCGCGATGACGCCCCTGGCCGAGGCCGCGCGGTCGCTCACGCCGATTACCTTGCCGGCCGTGCATGCCCCCGCGGACGGCAGCATCGTCTCCTGAGCCGGCAAGTCTCGGATCCCACATCGTAAAGTGCCGCCGCTGGAATGCGTGCCGCGCGTAGCCGCGTGCGCGCAAGGTACTGGAGCGATAGGGGCGGCCGGTCTATGGTCGCGCCGATACGAGAGAAGCAGACCGGCCCGACAGTCGCACATCCGCACCGATTACGGGCGCGGGGCGTCGCGGGACCGATGCTGCCCGCGAGAACATGGAGAAATACCGATGGCGAGGGTCGTTCCCGGAACGCATACGCTCGGCTGCCGCATCGAGGACATCGATCTGTCCAAGCCGTTGAGCGATGCAGACTACGAGCTGGTTTTGAAGGCCTTCGGTGACTACGCCGTGGTCTGCTTTCCAAAGCAGTCGATCGATGCGGCCCAGCAGAAGGCCTTCGCTGGCCGGTTCGGCTCGCTGGAGGTCAATGTCGCGGCCGGGCCGTTCACGGTTCCCGGCCACCCCGAGGTGATGATCCTGTCCAACATCGTCGAGGATGGCCGCCCGCTCGGGCTCAAGGACGCCGGCCAGGACTGGCACACGGACATGTCCTATTCCGAGCCCATCGCCTTCCTCAACGTGCTGCACGCGATCAAGGTGCCCATGCGCGAGGGCAAGCCGCTCGGCGCAACGCTCTTTGCCGACATGTGCGCGGCCTACGACGATCTGCCCGAGGACTTGAAGACCAGGCTGAGAGGTCGCACAGCCACGCACGATTTCAACAAGTTCTGGGAGATGATGCGCCAGCGCCCGGGCAGCCCGCGCGGACCGCTGACGCCCGAGCAGCGCAAGCAGAAGCCGCCGGTGTCGCACCCGATCTTCCTCAAGCATCCCGTCAGCGGCCGCTACGCGCTCTACTGCAACGTGGGCTACGTCACGCAGATCGACGGCATGGACAAGGCGGAAAGCGACCGCATCCTCGCCTTCCTGTTCGAGCATCAGCTGCAACCGAAGTACCTGTACGCCCACCGCTGGGCCGAAGGCGACGTGCTGGCTTGGGACAACCTGTGGACCATGCACAACGCCGAGGCCGACTATGGCCCCGAGGAGCCGCGCATGATGAAGCGCTGTCAGGTCATGGCGGACAAGATCCTGCCGCTGGGCGCTGGTGTGGCGTCGCGTCTTGATTGACCAATCCGTGCGGCAGGCGAGTCGTCAATCAAGACGCGCTGAACGCCACACTCAAGCTCATAGTTTATCTCGTGGCCCTCATTTCGCGCCAAAATCGGTAAGCGGTTGTGGTCATGGAGCGATTTTGGCGCGACGGGCCACGATGACCTGACGGCGTCGAATATGGGAATGACGAGCCGGGTCGGGCAACCGCATCCGGCTCCTTTTTGGCAGTCGCTGCCACGTCAGCGCGGCCAGATGACGGGAAACTCCGGCCCCTCGAAGGGCGCCCCGTCCTCGAAGTCGAGATGCGGAAAGGGCGGCGAGGTCCGCCCCTTGCGCCGGGCGAAGCGGGCATCGTCGCCGACGAACCGGAACGACACTGCGCGGCGGCGATTCGTGGTCGTGTTGGCGGGTGCGCCATGCAGGCAACGGAAATGGAAGGCCAGCGCGTCGCCGGGCTGCATGTCCCAGCCCAGGATGTTCAAGGCCTCGCGCTGGGCGGCGACATCGGGCACGGCTTCCGCGTCGTCGCCCGCATAGAGCGCCGAGCCGTCGAACCGCTCCGGCCGGAAATCCCGTCCCCACGCGTGCGATCCCGCGACGAACTCCAGCGCGATCTCGCGCGGGACAGGGTCGAGCGGCACCCAGAAGCTGACGGACTGGTTGCCGTCGACGAGGTAGTAGGGCTGGTCCTGATGCCAGGGCGTCTCCATGCTGTTGCCCGGCTCTTTGACGAGCACGTGCTCGTGGAACATGCGGGCTGCGCGTGAGCGCATGAGACGCGCGGCCACCTCGCCCATGGGCGAGGTCTCCACGGCATCGCGATAGCCGGCAATGCGCTGCCAGTTGCAGAAATCCTGGAAGAAGGGCGCTGTCCCGTCGGCGGGTTTGTAGGTGCGCTCGAATGGGCTGGGCGCGGCCATGTTCTCGGCAACGGCGGCGCGCAGTGCGTCGACGCGGTCGGCCAGCAGTCCCTTGATCAGCACGGCGCCGTCACGCGCGAAGGCGGCGACATCCTCGTCTTTGATCGGGGCGACTGCGGTCATGGCAAGTCCTTCTCGTTGCGGCATCGGCGGGCTCCGGGCCTGGGCTCGGGAAGAAACACCGCAGGAAACCACGTGCACGGCGCGCCGGCAATCGCCTGGGGCGTGCGACGTCTGCATGAGGTCTGCCCGTGAGGCGGCAAGGGCACTTGCGCGCCCCCGACAAGTCCCGCAACCTGCGCGCCGAGGAAACAACCGAGCCCCCGAGAGGAGCATTGCACGCCATGTCCAACGCCATCACCTACGAATCGCGCGACCACGTTGCCGTCATCACGCTCAACCGCCCCGAGAAGATGAACCGGATGGACAATGCGCTGATGGATGGTCTGCACGACGCCTGGAAGCGATTCATGGCGAGCGAGGACGACCGGGTCGCCGTGCTGATCGGGGCGGGCGACAAGGCCTTCTGCGCCGGCGCCGACCTGCAGAACCCGCCGCGCGGTCTCTATCACGGCGTGCCCGGCGTCGGCGTCGATGTCGACAAGCCCGTGATCGCGGCCGTTCACGGCTGGTGCATCGGCGGCGGCATGGTGCTGACGACGATGTGCGACCTGATGATCTGCGCCGACAACGCGCGCTTTTGCTACCCGGAAGTCAAGGTCGGCTTCTCCGGCGGCCTCATCACCAATCTCGTCACGCGCATTCCCCACAAGATCGCCATGGAGCTGCTGCTGCTGGGAGAGACCATCGACGCGCAGCGCGCCTACGAGGTGGGATATGCTAACAAGATCGTGCCTGCCGCCGAGCTGCGCGCCACGGCCATGGATTGGGCCGCCAAGATCGCGGCCACGGCGCCGCTGCCCTCGCGGCTGCTGAAGCGCTGGACCTCGCAGACGCTGCCGAAGGGGCCGACCGAGATCGGCGGCATGTCGCGCGCACAGGTCGATATGATCGACAACTCGAGCGACTGGATCGAAGGCCGCGACGCCTTCATCGAGAAGCGCGCACCGCGCTTCACCGGCCGCTGACGCCACGCGCGAGGGGCGAGGGGCGCCACGCTGCCCCCGCGCCCGAGAGGCAGGCCGGTCGCGAATGCACAACGCATCGCAGACCGCGCCGGAAGCCGCTTCACGGCATCGGCGCTATCGCGGCACCAACCGCATCATCCTGATCGAGACGAGGCCCGCGCGATGACCACTGCGGCGCAAGTGAAGAAGCTGGTGAAGCCGCTGCTCGCGCGTCGCCCCGAACTGGCCTTGGTCGGTCGCATGATCGTCGTGCGACCGGTTCGTCATGTGCTTCGGGCGATCTACATCGACCGCACGCGCTCGGGTGAACGTTTCAATCCTCGTTGGACCGTGATGCACCTCTTCGAATTCAACGACCGGATTGGCTTTGATCTGGGAGGCGACATCTACAAGCCGCGCGCGACGGCATGGCCGGGGCAATTTCCTGAGCTTCGAGAATTCGCCAAGCTGTGGTGGATCGACGATCCAGAGTCACCTCACGTTCTGGCAGAGGCGGTCGAGGTGACGGTGCTGCCCAGACTCTCCCCCCTCGGCGAACTCGATACCTACTACGTTCACCTGACCAACTACCGCGAAGGATATCGCGAATACGGTTATGACAGGCGCCCCGAAGTCCGCGTGATTGTCGAAGCGGCGCGGGGGCGGCTCGACGAGGTGCGAGCCATCTGCCGCGACGAGCTCCCACTTTGGCCGGACAACTGGTTCGGTGACAGTCCTGAGGCGATCGCGATCATGCAGCGCGCCAAGTCGATCTGCCCGCTGGCGGCAGCAGACGACCGCGCCGGCATCGCCCGCCTCTTGCACGAGTGGGAGGCGGCGACCGTGAAGAACCTGAAGATCGAGCACCTGTGGCAGCCGACGCCGTTCCCGCTGGAACTGGACGAACCGGCAGGCTGACATGCCATAGCCGCCGCAGCGGGGCCTTCGCTCGAATAAAGCGAGTTGCAAGCCATCGTCTTCCGGCAGATGGCGCACCCGATAGGATTCGAACCTATGACCTTCGCCTTCGGAGGGCGACACTCTATCCAGCTGAGCTACGGGTGCTGCTGGGTGTTCTGATAGCCTAATCGTCGCGACACTGCAAACACTGACGTTAGGGTCCTGCAAACCGGCTTCTGGCAAGCTGCAATCGGCGTCTCGCGGGCGTCTCGCGGGCGCCGAGTGGTCCTGTTGCGGCCTGACGATGCCGGCGAGAGCGAATCACACGTTGTCAGCGCCGGGTTGCCGAAGCCGCCCGACGCGGCGCAAGGAGGGGGTCGTGGTCGACGTCTGGGCAAGAGCGCCTTCGATCTGGGAGATTTCCCGCGACGGCCGGGCCTTGCGCATCGGCCAGAAGACCTGCGCGCTCGCCGATATCGTTTCGGTCGTCCAGCGCGAGGAGGTGGAGGGCAACATTTCCGGCCAGATCACGGCGGCCGTGGTCATGATCGGGCTCGGGGTGCTGTTCATTCTCCCCGTCGTCATGACCATCGCGGAACCGAAATTCCTGATCGGCGGCGCGCTGTTCGTCGGCATCGGCATCACGGCGCTGCTCGATCTGCGCCAGGCGTGCCCGATCCGGCTCCAGATCGTGGACATCGGCCTGCGCGACGGCACGTCGCTGCGGTTGACCACGGCGCGCCCCGCGGAAGCACAGGGCTTGCTGGAAACCCTGGCCTGGATCGGCCGCCAGCACTTGGCGGTCGCGTGAGGCGCGCTGGGGCGGGAAGACCCGCGTTGCCCCGCGCGCCTGCCCGTCAGCTCTCGGATTTCGTCATGACGCGGCGGATGACGGGGGCGTAACGGTCGCCGTCGCCGCGTGCGATGGCTTCCTCGAAGAGCTGGCACACGAGGCTGGCGCCACGCGCCTTCACACCCGTCTCACCCGCCAGGTCCACGGCATAGGAAAGATCCTTGAGGGCATAGCGCGCCGAGAACGCCTGCAAGGGATACTCCTGCGGCAGCAGGGCCTTCATGCCGTGGTTTCGCAACGCAAAGCTGTCCGCCGACCCCTTCGAGAGCGTTTCCAGCAGCAGCTTGCCGTCGACGCCGGAGGCTTCGGCGATCGAGATCGCCTCGGCAAGGGCCATCACCGTCTCGTAGACCACCATGTTGTTCATCAGCTTGACGATCTGGCCGGCGCCGACGGCACCGCAGTGCGTCACGTCGGCGCCCATGGTGGCGAGGATCGGCTGCACGCGCGCGAAGACCGGGGCGCTGGCACCCACCATGATCGACAGCGTGCCGTCGATCGCCGCCTGGCGCGTGCGCGCGACC
>JAWKWB010000015.1:0-57921 GCA_041397775.1 Hyphomicrobiaceae bacterium
GGAAACGGAGGGGAGGTGAGACCAGAGTGATCTGCGCCGGTTTTGACGCCACACTCAGTCAATGATCTTGCTCGTGTCCCTTCGACGGCAAAGTCCGTTCTGAGCCAGCAGCGCAATGAGACGGACTTTGCGGTGGGGACACGAGTGTGGACTTTGGCTTAAGTTCTGCGGCATGACCGCGTCCGCGAAAATCCCCGTGTTTCTCCTCACCGGCTTTCTGGGCAGCGGGAAGACGACATTGCTCGCGCACCTGCTGCGACAGCCGCAGATGTCGCGCACCGCGGTGATCATCAACGAATTCGGTGCAGTGGGGCTCGATCATGAACTGGTGACGGCGAGCAGCGAGAGCCTGATCGAACTGGAAACGGGCTGCCTGTGCTGCGCGGTGCGTGGCGACCTGGCGCTGACGCTCGGGGACCTGCTGGCGCGCCGGGCCACGGCAAGCGTCACCGCCTTCGAGCGGATCGTG
Source organism: Hyphomicrobiaceae bacterium (assembly GCA_041397775.1). Taxonomy (GTDB): domain Bacteria; phylum Pseudomonadota; class Alphaproteobacteria; order Rhizobiales; family Hyphomicrobiaceae. The sequence goes on from JAWKWB010000015.1 coordinate 470, forward strand.
ATCGAGACCAGTGGGCTTGCCGACCCCGCGCCCATCCTGCAGCTGTTGATGAGCGACGCAATGCTGGCCGGGCGCCTGCGGATGGCGGGCGTCGTCACCACGGTCGATTGTTGCATCGGATTGGAGACGCTGGCGCGGGAGCCGCAGGCGGAGCGGCAGGTGGCGGTGGCCGATACGCTCGTTCTCACCAAGTCCGACATGTGCCTCGTGACGGAGGCACTCGCGCGAAAACTGGCCGATCTGAACGCTTCGGCGCGCGTCATGACGACCATTCTTGGTGCGGCCGACGCCAACGACGTTCTGCGCGAGGAGGCCGATGTGCCGGGCGCATCGGATGTTGCGCATTCACGCTGGCTCGGCATGGGGATCGGAGAGGGTCCTGCGAGCGATGCCCTGCCGCATGATGGAGCGATCGCATTCCACGGGATCGTTCTCGATCGACCGCTGCATGCCATAACGGCGACGCTCCTGCTCGAGACACTGGCCGAGCATCACGGGCGCGACCTGCTCCGCTTCAAGGCGATCCTCGATCTCGTCGAGAGCCCGGACCGGCCCGCCGTGCTGCATGGCGTGCAGCATGTCTTCCATCCCGTGACATTCCTGGAGGCGTGGCCGTCGGCCGATCGGCGCAGCCGCATTGCGGTCATCGGGCGGGGACTGTCGCGCGGCTGGATCATGGCGCTGGTGGCCGCATTGGAGAGCGAAGTGGCCAATGCCGTGCTAGACTCAAAAACCTGAAAGTCGTTTCTCGGGCGCCGTTGGTGGCGAAGGAGGCAATATGAAGGACTGGCTCGTAACGCTTGCTGCGGCCAAGGCGGCCCCCATTCCTGCAGGACGACGCTCGGCCGAACTCATGAAGCACGGTTCGATGACGTTGCGCTATTACGCGCCGCGTGGCAGCGACGAGCAAACGCCACACGACCAGGACGAGATCTATATCGTGCAGTCCGGGCGCGGCGCCGTCGTCTCGGGGCCCGATGAAAACGCGCTGGAACGGCGGCCATTCGTGCCGGGTGATGCTATCTTCGTGCCGGCTGGACACGTCCACCGCTTCGTGGATTTCACCGACGACTTCGGCGTGTGGGTGATGTTCTGGGGACCCGAGGGAGGCGAGGCGGCCTGATCGGCCCGCAAGAACCGTTCGTCAGGAGTGCGCCTCGGCCGTCGGCTGGTAAGGTGTGCGGCGCGGCACGAGGATTTGTCCCGTCACCTGGAAGACGAGTTCACCGTGTTGATTGAAGCCCTGGCCGGTAAAGACGGCGAGGCCCCGCTCGGGCCGTGACTTCAGGTCGACTTTCTCGGCCAGTGTCTGGCGGTAGGTGACCGTATCGCCAACGAACACGGGCCGGGGCCATTTCACGTCCTTGAAGCCCGGCGACGGCCCCCAGCGGGCAATCTCGACGCCGTTGGCCGCCAATTCGGCTTCGCGGGCCTGGCGGGTGCGAATGTTGCCGCCGATGTAGTGGGCCGCCGTATGCCAGCCGGACGCGCAGAGCGCACCCATGAGCGAGGACTGCGCGGCTGCCTCGTCGAGATGGAACGGTTGCGGATCGTATTGGGCGGCGAAGGCCTTGATGTCGTCGGCCGTGAACGTATGCGACCCGAGCTCGGTGACCGTTCCGATCACCAGATCCTCGAAATGATTGCCCGCCACGTCCTGCATGTGCGTCGCCTCATGATCCTCGATCTCGTCGCTCGTTCTATATCGCGCCCTGCGGGGCACCTGAACGGAAAAAGCGCGTTCGGCGGACTGTATCGAAGGGCGGCATTGCGAGCCGCCCGGGGGATGGCTACCACTGTGGTCGTCTTGGCATGAATGTGCCACGCATGGGCCGTAGCATCGCGGCGGGCGATTTCACTCACACTGTGCGGCCAGCCAGATGGCCGCGCGAAGGCAGCGGACATGCAAGCTCCGATGGCAAGGGCAGGGGGAACCGGGGATGGTGGCGGCGGCGCGCCGAAGGGCGAAACCGCCGGCATGATGCCGAACGGGGATGGCCGCCGGACGCTGGTGAGACTTGCCATCGCCTGTGTCGTCGTGCTGTTCGCGCTCGCCGGCGCCTACTGGACGTGGGGACGCGGCACCCTTGTCAGCGTCGTGACGCCGACGCGGGGTGCTGCTGCCGAAGTGGTGTACGCGACCGGCATCGTCGAGCCCGTCTTCTGGGCGAAGGTCACGTCTCTGCAGCGCAAGCGAATCGTCGATATCTGCAAGTGCGAAGGCAAGTCCGTCACCAAGGGCGACGTGCTCGTCCGCCTCGACGACGTGGAGGAGCGCGCGGTCCTGACCGAACTCGAAGCACGGCTGCGGCGCTTCACGGACGATCTCGCCCGCCTCAAGCTCCTGCTCGACCGCAATGCAACGTCCAAGTCGACCTACGACGAGAAGCAGACGCAGGTGCACGAGCAGGCGGCGCGCGTGGCGGCGCAGCGCGACCGTATTCGCGATCTGCAATTGCGTTCGCCGATGGACGGGGTGGTTCTGAAGCGCGACGGCGAGGTCGGCGAAATCGCGGGGACCGGCGCCAACGATGTTCTGATGTGGGTTGGCCAGCCGCGTCCCTTGCGCGTCGTGGCCGAGGTCAACGAGGACGACATCACCAAGGTCAGGATCGGCCAAAAGGTGCTGCTGCGGCACGAAGGCCATACCGATACGCCGTTGACGGGAAACGTCGACAGCGTCACGCCCAAGGGCGATCCGCAGTCCAAGACGTTCAGGGCCTACCTCGCATTGCCCGACGATACCCCCTTGCGCATCGGCATGAGCGTGGAAGCCAACATCGTGGTGCGCGAGGCGGCCAATGCACTGCTGATCCCCAGCGAAGCGATCAACGGCGGCCAGGTGGCGGTCGTGAAGAATGGTCGCGTCGCCCGGCGTGCCGTGCAAACGGGCATTCGCGGCTCGCGCATGATGCAGGTTCTGGAGGGCATCGGGGAACGTGATCTCGTCGTTTCGCCCTACCGCAACGAACTGGCGGCGGGCGCCAAGGTCCGCATTGCCGAGCCGGTCGCGAAATGAAGCTGATCCTCGACATCGCCTTCACGCATGTCCTGGCGCGCGTCCGCCAGACGCTGGTCGGCATGATGGGCGTTGCGATGGGTGTCGGTTTCTCGGTGATGATGGCGTCACTGATGGAGGGGTCGCAGCGCGATTTCGTGGCGCAACTCGTCGACAGCCTGCCGCACATCACGATCAGCGACGAGCGGCGCAGCCCGCCCCGCCAGCCGGCCGAGGACGTATATGCAGCCGTGGAGATCACGGGATTGCGGACGCCCGTGATCCGCCCCGGGATTCGCAATCCCTTCGCGTTGATGGCGTCACTGGAGACGTGGCTGCATGGGGCCGTGGCCCCGTCGGTGCAATCACGTGCGGTGATCCGCTATGCGGGGCGCGATACGGCCGCGAACGTCATCGGCGTCGATCCCAGGCGGGAGGCGCTCGTCTCGAAGCTGCCGAGCCAGATCCGCAAGGGGACGCTGGAGTCGCTTTACAAGTCGTCGAACGCGATCATCCTCGGCGACAAGCTCGCCGAGAAGATCGGGGCGCGGGTGGGCAACACGATCTCGCTCGCCTCGGGAACGGGACAAGTGTTGTCGTGCACCGTGGTGGGGCTGTTCCACTCCGGGCTGTCGCAGGCCGACGAGAGCCAGTCCTATACGCTGATCAAGACCGCACAGATCCTCGCCGGCCAGACGGGGCTGGTGAATGCCATCCGGATCCGTGTCGGCGACATCCTGGGCGCGCGCGAGGTCGCCACGCGGATCGAGGCGCAGACGGGCTACAAATCGGTCTCCTGGCAGGAAGCCAACGAGGATCTCCTGTCGGCGTTCCAGATCCGCAATTTCATCATGTACACGGTGGTGGGCGCGATCCTGCTGGTGGCGTCGTTCGGCACCTACAACATCATCTCCACCATCACGCACGAGAAGACGCGCGATATCGCGATCCTGAAATCGCTCGGCTTCACCGAGCGGACGGTGCGGCGCATCTTCCTCGTCGAAGCCATGCTGATCGGCATGGCGGGAACGGCGGCGGGCTGGCTGCTCGGCTTCGTCCTGTGCCTCATGCTGGGAACGATCGAGTTCAAGAGTCCCTTCATGGATGCCACGCGCCTGCCCCTCTACTACACGCCGGTGCACTACGCTCTTGCGGGCTGCGTTGCGATGACGGCATCGGCAATCGCGGGCTACCTGCCGGCGCGCAAGGCGGCCGGCGTCCACCCCGTCGAGATCATCCGGGGGGCGTCGTGAGGGACCCGGTCCAGGCGACGAAGGGGGCGCTGATCGAGCTTCACTCGGTCACGAAGACGATCGGCGACGGCGTCCTCACGACGCTGGTGCGCGACATCGATCTGGTCGTGAATTCCGGCGAATTCGTCGCGATCACCGGACCGTCCGGGTCGGGCAAGAGCTCGCTGCTCTATCTGCTCGGCCTGCTCGATGTCCCGACCTCGGGCACGATCGTGATCCGCGGGCAGGACGCGACGCGATTGAGCGAGAAGGAACGCGCCTATCTCAGGCTTTCGCTGCTGGGCTTCGTATTCCAGTTCCACTTTCTGCTGCCCGAATTCAGCGCGCTGGCCAACGTGATGCTGCCGATGCGGGCGCTCGGCCGCCTGGACGATGCGCAAATGCGCAAGCGCGCGCATGGCCTGCTCGACTCGCTGGGCTTGGCCGAGCACGCTGCGAAGCTGCCGGGGCAGATGTCGGGCGGCCAGCGGCAGCGTGTGGCGATTGCGCGCGCGCTGGCGAACGATCCGCTGGTGATCCTCGCGGACGAGCCGACGGGAAATCTCGACACCAAGTCGAGCGAGCAGGTCCTGAGCATCTTCCGACAGCTCGTTGCGGAAACGGGACGATCCATCGTCACCGTGACACACGATCTCGCACTTGCCGCGCGCATGGATCGCCAGATCCACATCGTCGACGGGCGCATCGTCCCGGCGGATTGACGACGAAGGCCGCGTGGCTTTCCGGCGGCACCGTGCATGTGCGTCGTCGGAGCGCTTGCGGCGTGCGCTGTCCGTGGCGCTTGACCGATCGGTTCTGCGACCCGTAATCTTTTCATAAACTCGCTTCCGACGAGTTCGAAGTTGCGCCGGTTGCGGTTGCAGCGGCCGGCTGTTCCGAGGAGGGAACGACGAGTGGCAAGGCCATTGCTCAATCTCACGGTTGCCGGCTTTCTGGCATCATCGGTAAGTCTTGCGGCACATGCCGCGGATGTGAAGCTCCCCGGCCAGATCTCATGGACTGCCTATGGCACGACGTCGTCGGGCTATGCGCAGTCGGTCGGCATCGGCCAGATGCTGAAGAACAAGTACAACGTCGACCTGCGCATCATTCCCGGCAAGAACGACGTCTCGCGCATGGGGCCGATGAAAGCGGGCCAGACCCCGCTCTGCGCCTGTGGCATCGCCGCCTACTTCGCGCAGGAAGGCGTGCTGATGTTCGCCGACAAGGCGTGGGGGCCGCAGAGGCTCTACAATCTGTTCAACAACATCGGCCGGAACGGCGCGCAGATGGCGGTTGCCGCCGATTCCGGCATCACGAGCAATGCGGGCCTCAAGGGCAAGCGCGTCACCTTCGTGAAGGGCGGGCCGGCGCTGAATGTGCAGACGGAGGCCGCGCTGGCGTTCGCGGGGCTCACCTGGAAAGATGTCGTCAAGGTCGAGGTGCCGGGCTTCAAGCAGTCCGTCGATGCCGTGATCAACGGCCAGGCCGATGCGGTCTGGGGCAGTACGATCACGACCGCTTACGGGCAGCTTGCCGGGTCGCCACGGGGCCTCTATTTCCCGCCATTCCCGCATTCGGACGAGGCCGGCTGGAAGCGTGCGCTGGCCATCGCGCCGTGGTGGTCCAAGACCACGGTCAACGCCTATACGAAGGGTGCGAAGAACGAGAAGCCGTGGGAGGGCGCCACGTATCCCTACCCGATCTTCGTGACTTCCGAAAAAGCGACGAAGGATGTGGCCTACGGCCTGACGAAGGCGGTCATGGACAACTATGCCGACTTCAAGGACAACGGGCCGGGGATGGACGGCTACCAGCTCAAGAACCAGAACCTGAAGTACGTGATACCGTACCATCCCGGCGCCATAGCCTTCTACAAGGAGAAAGGCCTGTGGACAGCGGAGCACGACGCCCATAACGCCACGCTCTTGAAGCGCCAGGACGTGTTGGCCACCGCCTGGAAAGAGATGCAGGGCAAGTCCGTACCTGGCGACAAATTCGCCGAAGAATGGCTGAAGACACGTGCCGCCGCCCTGACCAAGGCCGGCCTGCCGATCGTGTTCAAGTAGTCCCAATGCGGGATCGGATGACCGGCCTGCACGGGACGGGTCATTCGAGCCGCGCGGGGGCTGCAAGATCCAAGAGCGCAAAAAATGCGCCGAAATCCAAACAGTCGAACAGGGAGGTTACCGTCCGATGAGGATTGCTACGTACAAACTACCTGCAGTGGCCATGGCATCCGTGATGCTCGCCTCGGCAGGGGCCCAGGCAGCCGATGTCAAGCTGCCAAGCCAGATCTCATGGACGGCCTACGGCACGACGTCGTCGGGCTACGCCCAGTCGGTCGGCCTCGGCCAGATGCTGAAGAACAAATACAACGTCGACCTGCGCATCATTCCCGGCAAGAACGACGTCTCGCGCATGGCCCCATTGAAGGCAGGACAATCGCAGCTTTGTGCCTGCGGCATGGCCTCCTACTTCAATCTCGAGGGCGTTTTGATGTTCGCCGAGAAGGCGTGGGGGCCGATGGTCCTCTACAATCTCTTCAACAACATCGGCCGCAACGGCCAGCAGCTCATGGTGGCTGCTGATACGGGTGTGAAGACGTTTGCCGATCTCAAGGGCAAGCGCGTCACCTGGGTGAAGGGCGCGCCGGCGCTCAACATCAATGCCACGGCCGCACTCGCCTTCGGCGGGCTGACCTGGAATGACGTGACCAAGGTCGAGGTGCCCGGCTGGAAGCAGTCGATCGATGCCGTCATCAACGGGCAGGCCGACTCGGCCTGGGGCAGCACGATCTCGAGTGCCTACGGGCAGCTTGCCGCCTCGCCGCGTGGTTTGTATTTCCCGTCCCTCCCGCATGCCGACAAGGCGGCCTGGGACCGGGCTCACGGCGTCGCGCCCTGGTGGGGCAAGAAGACCGTCGAGCAATACACCAAGGGTGCCAAGCTGGCGGGTGGCAAGACGGATGGAACCTACGAGGGCTCCACGTTCCCCTACCCCTTGTTCGTCACCACCAAGAATGCCTCTGAAGACCTCGCCTACGGCCTGACGAAAGCCGTCATGGAGAACTACGAGTCCTACAAGGCGAACGGCCCGGGCATGGATGGCTATCAACTGTCCAACCAGAACTTCGAGTTCGTGTTCCCGTACCATCCGGGCGCGATCAAGTACTACAAGGAAAAGGGCGTCTGGAAGCCGGGACATGAGGCGCACAACGCCATGCTGCTGAAGCGCGTCGAGGTTCTGCAGGCGACGTGGAAGGCGACGCAGGCCAAGAACCTGCCCGACGACAAGTTCACTGCCGAATGGTTGAGCGCACGGGCGGCTGCACTGACGAAGGCGGGCCTGCCCGTGGTCTTCAAGTAGCGATCGTTCTGCGAGCGGGGGAGCTGCTGGCGACAAAGCCCGTCGGTGCTCCTCCGGTTCGCGTCAGCAGTCGTTTCTCCCTCCAACTCCAGCGGTAGTGGACATCCATGAGCGATCAACCGCGTCCCATGACGGATATGTCGGCCGGTGAAGCAGCAGCCGAAGCCATAGATCTCTCGCGTTATCGAGATTTGTCGACGTTCACGCGCGCGGCGCTCATCCTGGCGGCCATCGGCTCGGTCTTCCTGTCGGTGTGGGTCATTTTCGGCCTGGGCAACGTGCTGGGCGCCTACGTGCCGCTCGAGACCGAGTACTTCTACGTGATGATGGCGCTGCTGATGCCGCTCACGTTCCTGCTCTATCCGATCTGGGGCGACATCGGCAAAAAGGGCCTGCCCTTCTACGATGCACTCCTGGCGCTGGCGGCTTTCGCCATTCCCGCCTACTTCGCCTACAAGGGCAACGCCATCCTCAACGAGGGCTGGGAATACACGGCGCCGTATCATGCCAAGGTGCTGTCGTTCGTCTTGTGGGCGCTCGTGCTGGAGGCGTTGCGCCGCGCTGGCGGTACCGCGATCTTCTCGATCTGCCTGATCGTTTCGCTCTATCCCATCTTTGCCGGCTATGCGCCGGGGTTCCTGCACAGCCAGAACGTGGCGCCCGACGTGACCGCCGGCTTCCACATGTTCGGCACGGAAAGCGTGCTGGGCATCCCGATGAACGCCTTCGCGACGCTCGTCGTGGGGTTCCTGGTGTTCGGCGTGGCGCTGCAATACACGGGCGGCGGCGCGTTCTTCCTCAATCTGGCGTTTGCGCTGCTGGGACGCCGGCGCGGCGGTCCCGCGAAAGTGGCGATCTTTGCATCCGGCCTCATGGGCTCGATGTCGGGCTCGGTCATCACGAATGTGCTGACGACCGGCGTGCTGTCCATTCCCGCCATGAAGCGCGTCGGATTCCGGCCGGCTTATGCGGGCGGCGTGGAGGCGTGCGCATCGACGGGCGGCGTCCTCATGCCGCCGGTGATGGGCGCGACGGCCTTCGTCATGTCGACGTTCATCGAGGTGCCCTACTCTGAGATCGTGGTCGCTGCAGCGTTTCCATCGCTGCTCTACTATCTCGGCCTGTTCCTGCAGATCGACACGTATTCGGCGCGCAACGGCCTGCGTGGCCTGCCCGCCCAGGAACTGCCGACGATGAAGGACGTCTTCAAGGAGGGCTGGTACTTCATTGCCGTCTTCGTTCTGCTGATCGTCATGCTGCTATACATGCAGCGCGAGGCGCAGGCGCCCTACTATGCGACGGTGCTGCTGCTGGTCATCAACCAGTTCTCGGCCAAGCATCGCTGGGGCAAGGCGGAACTCGTCCGCTTCATGGAAGGCGTGGGCAAGCTCTTTGCAGAGCTGGCGGCAATCCTCGCCGGTGTCGGCCTCATCATCGGCGCCCTGACGCTGACCGGCAAGGTGGGCAGCCTGACCTATGAACTCGTCCGCGTCGCCGGCAACAACGTGTTGATGCTGCTGGTCATGGGGGCCGTGACAAGCTTCATCCTGGGCATCGGCATGACTGTCACGGCTGCCTACCTGTTCCTCGCCGTGACGCTTGCGCCCGCGCTGGTGTCGGCGGGCCTGGACAAGATGGCGGTGCACCTGTTCATGCTCTATTGGGGCATGATCTCGTTCATCACGCCGCCGGTGGCCCTGGGAGCCTATGCGGCCGCCTCCATCGCGCAGTCCGATCCGATGAGGACGGGCTTCGAGGCGATGCGGCTCGGCTCGATCATCTACTTCGTGCCGTTCTTCTTCGTGCTCAATCCGGCCCTGATCGGCCGGGGTGCGCCGCTCGAGGTGGCCATCGTGCTGACGACGGCGATCATCGGCATCGTGCTGATCTGCGCCGCGCTGCAGGGGTACCTCTACTTCGTCGGGTCGCTCGATGGGAATGCGCTCTTTGCCATTCCCGCCCGCGTGATGCTGGCGATCTCGGGGTTGGCGCTGGCGCTGCCGGGAAGCAAGATCACGGGCTTCACGCATTGGCAGTTGATCGAGGTCGCGCTGTTGTTCGGTGCTGCCGGCTTCGGCCTGGCGTGGCTCGGCCGGCGACGCGACGAGCTGGCGCTCAGTCCGGGGTAGGCCGGGACGGGGCTCGCTGAAACGACGAACGCGCAGCGGCACCGCTGCGCGTTCTGCTTTTTCCGGGGGGCGAGATCAGGCCGCGCTGAAGAGCCCCGATGCGCGAAGCGCCTCGATGTCGGCCGTGGCGTAGCCCAGTTCGGACAGGATGGCATCGGTATGCTCGCCCAGCCCTGGGGGTGGTCCGGATGCGGCGGGGCCATCGACGTTGGTCGTGAAGGGCAAACCGACGACACTCACCTCCTTGACGCCGTTGCGTGCCGCGGCCGTGGGGGCCGGCGCCTTCAGGATGGCTGCGCGGTGCTGCATCTGCGGGTCGGCGACGACCGTGGGGATGTCGCGGATCTCGGCGAAGGGCAGTTTGGCCGCGGTGAATTCGGATTTCCAATGTGCGGTGGACTGCCGGCGCATCCCTTCCGCAATGGTGTCGTAGACGAAGTCGTGGTTGGCGGTGCGGGCCTCGTTGGTGGCGAAGCGTTCGTCGGCGAGACGCCCGGCGATCCCCAGCCGCTCGAACAGGGCGCGGCATTGCTGCTCGGACAGCACGGCGATCTGGATGTAGCCGTCCTGGGTGGCGTAGACGTTGCTCGTGGGGATGCGCGTCGGCGAGGCATTGCCTTCGAGGCCAGTCAGCTCGCCACCGACGAGATAGCGCGAATAGTTCGGGTTCATGTGCCAGATGGCCGTGTCGAGCATCGAGACGTCGAGGCGTTGCCCCTCCCCCGTCACCTTGCGCCGGTAGAGGGCGCTGGAGATTGCGAAGGCGGTGGACATGGCCGTGCCGAGATCAACGCCCATGTAACCGGTGCGTGTGGGGCCTGTGGATTTGTGGCCTGTCAGCGACATCATGCCCGATGCGGCCTGGATGGCGCCGTCATAGGCCGCCGCGCCGCGCATGGGGCCGTCCTGGCCGTAGCCCGTCACCGAGCAGTAGACGATATCGGGCTTCAACGCGCGCACGGCGTCGTAGCCAAAGCCCAGTTTCTCGATAACTCCGGCGCGGAAATTCTCGATCAGCACGTCGGCGCCCTGGATGAGCTTCGTCACCACCTCCTTGGCGGCGGGATGCTTGAGATCCAGGGCCAACGAGCGCTTGCCGAAGTTGCAGGACATGAAAGCCGGCGACATGCCCATGGTATCGCCGAGCCTGGTCGACAGAAGTGTGCGCAACTGGTCGCCGCTGCCGGGACTTTCGATCTTCACGATTTCGGCGCCCAGCATGCCGAGAAGCTGGGTCGCTCCCGGACCGGCGATGACCTGGCTGAAATCGAGTATGCGGACGCCCGCGAATGCCTGAGACACGTTCGTGCTCCCTGGTGTGATGTCGTGTGTTGGCGATGAATGTTCCCGTGGGGGGCTCAGTCGCGCTTGCCGCCTGCGCGCTTGGCGAAGAATGCGTCCATGACGGCCTGCGGCTCGCCGCGGGCGTAGGCTTCCTGCTGGCCAAGCACGCCGGCGCGGAAGGCCTCCTCGAAGCCTGCCAGAGCGAGCTCCCGGAACCGGGCCTTGGTGCGGGCCCAGGCGACCGACGGCTTCGACGCCAGATCGGCGGCGATGGCGCAGGCGCGCGGCACTACGTCGTCCGGGTTGACGAGCACGTTGACGATGCCGAGCTGGCGGGCTTCCTCCGCGTCCATCAGCCGACCCGTCATCGACAGCTCCTGGTTCTTGGACCAGCCGATGTGGAAGCTCATCCAGTAGGACCCCATGATGCTGGGGATGCCGGCGTTGATCTCGGGCTGGCCCATGCGCACGCCAGGGTGTGCCACGCGCATGTCGGAGACGAGGGCGATCTGGAAGCCGCCGCCCGCCGCGATGCCGTTGAGGGCCGCGATAATGGGCTTTTTCGTCATGACGATCTGCTTGTAGATGGCGCAGACCGTGCCGAACCAGCTCTCGATGTCGGCTACCTGCATGCCGCGCGCCTCGACCAGATCGACGCCGGCACAGAAGGCCCGCTTGCCGTCGCCGGTCAACACGATGCCCTTGACGCTTTCGTCCGCATCGAGTGCGACCAGATTGGCGACGACACCACGCGCCAGATCCATCGAAATCGCGTTGAGGTTGCCCTCGCGATTGAGCGTCAGCACGGCGATGTCGCCGTTCCGCGTCACCTTCACCACATCCGACATGCGCTTGCCTGCCCCGTTTCCTCTTCGTTTCGTTGGACGAGAGGATGACGAGGCGGGCGATGTGGGTCAAGCGCGCGGCTTCACCTGCTTCAATGCGTCGATGTAGGCGGTGATGCGGGCCTTGATGGAGCCGCTCGCGACCGAGCGCACGAGTGCGGCCATATCGGCATCGCGGCTGTCCTCGGTGTGGCGGGCGGTGAGGGCGGCATATGTCGCGGCGTCGATGCCCGTGGCTGCGGCATGTGCCGTGGCGATGGCCTCGTCCCAGGCGGTGTCGGGGGCGATGCGTTGCACAAAGCCGGTGCGGGCCGCGATCTCCGCATCGAAGGGTGCGTCGCGCAGGAGCAGTTCGCGGGCGGCGTCTGCGCCGACGAGCCGGGTGAGGCGTCTCGTGCCCAGGACGACGCCGAACCGCGGCCCCGGCATGCGAAAGCGGGCGCCGGGCGCTGCAATGCGCCAGTGGCAGGCGGCGACGACGTCCGCCGCCGCGCCGAAGCAGGCGCCATGCACGAGGGCCAGCGTGGCGTAAGGGGCATGATAGACCGACTGCAGCAGTTCCTCGGCGCGGATGAAGCGGAGCATCAGATCGCCGTCCGTCATCGCCTCCAGCCCGTCGAGGTCGAAGCCGCCAGAGAAGCCTTTGCCGGCGCCGCGCAATACGAGAAGGCGCGTTCCATCCGTTGCCGCGGCCGTGACGGCGGCCTGCAACTCGTCCACCAGCTCGGCGCTGAAGGCATTCAACTTTTCAGGTCGGTTCAGCGTGACGGTGGTGACGTCACCTGCGCGGGCGAGGTCCAGGGTTTTCGGCGATGAAGGCATGTGGCGGCTGTTCTGCTTTCGGGTTGGGTGGGGCCGCGCACGGGTCGTGCGGCCGATGGGGCCATCAAAGTAGCGGCAATCGGCCGAGGGGGCGAGGAGAGCATTGAAGGTACAGGCGCGGCGTGCGAGTTTCCGGCCGAAACGCAACAGTCACAGGATGCGATGCGCATGGCCGACGAGATCATCATAGCCGCCGACAAGCTGACCGCCGCCGTGGAGGCGATCGTCCTCAAGGGAGGCTCGAATGCGCGGGAAGCCAAGCTCGTCTCCACCAATCTGGTCGAGGCCAACCTGAAGGGCCACGACTCGCATGGCGTCGGCATGATCCCGCGGTACATCGAGAGCCTGAAGGAAGGTGGGCTCAAGGTGAACCAGGCGCCGAAAATCGTGCTCGATACCGGGCCGCTGGTGCGCATGGACGGCCAGGGTGGCTATGGCCAGGTGATCGGCCACGACGCCATGAACATCGCCATCGAGCGTGCGAAGAAACACGGAGTGTGCGCCGCGGGGCTCTACAACGCCCACCACATCGGCCGTATCGGCGCCTGGGCGGAGCAGTGCCTCGAGGCGGGGCTCGTCTCCATGCACTTCGTCAATGTGGTGTCGCGGCCGATCGTGGCGCCCTGGGGGGGCAGTGACGCGCGCTTCGGCACCAACCCGATCTGCATCGCGGCGCCGCGCAAGAACGGCGATCCGATGATCCTCGATTTCGCGACGAGCCGCATCGCGCAGGGCAAGACGCGTGTCGCGCACAACCAGAAGAAGCAGCTGGCGCCCGGCACGATCATCGACAACGAAGGCCGCGGGACCACGGATCCGCGCTTCACGGTGATCCCGCCGTTCGGGGCGATCCTGCCGTTCGGCGAGCACAAGGGCTACGGGCTCGCGGTCATGGCGGAATTGCTGGGTGGCGCGCTGACCGGTGGTGAGACGATGCGGACGGCCAACGACGGACGGCGCCGCGTCTACAACGGCATGCTCTCCATTCTGCTCGATCCGAAGCTGATGGGCACCGAGGATCATTTCCAGACCGAGATGGATGGCTTCTTCGACTGGCTCTTGAAGTCGAAACCGGGCGAGGGCGTCGACAAGCTGCGCATCGCCGGCGATCCGGAGCGGGAGGCGAAGGCGGCCCGTCTGCGCAGCGGCATCCCCGTCGACGTGACGACGTGGGGCGAGCTGATCACCGCCAGCGGCAAGGTCGGCATGGGCGACGGCGAACTGGCGAAGATCGCGGGCGTCGCCTGAGCGGGAAAGATCCAGGCGGCTCGCCGTCCCCCGTCAGGGCAGCGGGCCCGTCTGGAACAGCATCACGCGCAGGCCGCCGTTGAGCACGGGCGGGGCTGGGGGGCCGAATGGCAGTCCGGTCGCCTTGGCGAGGCCGGGATCGGTCGTGACCATCCCGACCCGCCATCCCCCAAAGCGGGTCGTCAGCGCATGGCCCAGTGACCGGTAGAGCGGCTGGAGGCTGGCCGACTCGCCGATCCGCGCGCCGTAGGGGGGATTGACGATGACGAGGCCCTTGGGGCCATCCGGTGCTTCGATCTCCTCGACGGACCGCTCCTCGAACGCGGTGAACTCCGACACACCTGCGCGCGCGGCGTTCTCACGGCTCATGCGGACCGCGCCGGGGTCGCGATCGCTGCCGTGGAAGCGGAATGCCGGTATGCGGGGGGTATGCGATGCGCGCATGCTCTGCCAGGAGGCGGCATCGAAGGTCGCCAACTGCTCGAAAGCGAAAGCGCGGGTGCGGCCCGGCGCGAGGCCGGCTGCGATCTCGGCCGCCTCGATGACGAACGTGCCCGACCCGCACATGGGATCGAGCACCGGCTCATTGCCGGCATAGCCGCACTGGCGCAGGAACATCGCAGCAAGGTTCTCGCGCATCGGCGCCTTGTTGACGGCCTCCTTGTGGCCGCGCTTGTGCAGGGGCTCGCCGGACGTATCGATGCTGATGACGCACAGGTCATCCTCGATGCGCGCCTTCACAACCAGCGTCGCATCGGGCGAAGCGGGGGCGCCCAGTTCCTCGCGGATGGCGCGCTCGATCCGCTGGGCAGCGGCACCCGAATGATAGATGCGTGATTTCACGCAGGTCGCCTCGACGCGGAACGGTCGTTCGGGACGCAGCAGATCGCCCCAGGGAACGCGGCGCGCGCGCTTGTCGAGCTGCGCCAAGTGCATGGCGCGGAACGACGTGAAGCGCGCGATCACGCGGCTGGCGCCGCGCAACTCGAGGTTGGCGCGCCAGACATCGGGCCAGAGGCCGCGGATGGTGACGCCGCCCTTTCCGATTTTGGCCGACCGGAACCGCAACTCGCGGGCCTCCGCACAAAGCGTGGCCTCCAGGCCGGGCGCGGTGGCCAGGAAGATTTCGAAATCGGTCGCTGTGGTCATGGCGATCGCATAACGGGAAAGGCTGTCGCTTTCGAGAGCTTTCTCGTCCGGCGGCGCCGCGGCTGGCGTCGCATTGACCGGAGAGGTTCATGCGATCTCGGCGCGGCCAGCTCGACAATCGCAATTCTTTTTCTCGCAAAGAGTAAATCCTGCGAGAGCATCGCCAAACCGGGAATAACGCCCGCGCGTAGAAAATATTCCATATTTTGCGTGGAAATCGTCGCGAATTTTGTTGGTGTCAGGCATGGCGCGAACGCCTATTCTGCGCGTCGTATCGAGATGGGATGAGGGGATGAAATCCATTTCGGGGGGAGACATCAAGCGGCGGGGACGACCAGGAGCCGTGCTCGGGCGCGTGACGGGCGTTTGCGTCGTCGGGCTGGTCCTGTTTGTCGGCGACATGCTGTCCGGCCTCGTGAGCGACGCGGGGGACGGCTTGCTGTTCGGCGCTGCCCAGGCACGTGGCGGCCGGCGGTCACGCGACGACGATGGGCATCGCTCCTCGCGCCGCAACGACGATGACGACAGGCAGCGGGCGAGCCAGCCATCGCGTGTCGAGACCGAGAGCAGGCGGGACGATTCGAGCCGGAACGAAGCGCCACGCATCGAGCCCAGCTTCAACCACGACAGTCCGTCGCCCGTGAGCGAAGTGCCGGGAAGCCGGGCGGAGCGTGACGACCAAGGCGAAAGCCGGTCGGAGGATCGCTCCGAGCGCAGATCGAACGAGTGGCGACATGGGCGACGCGATCGCGGTGATGACCGTCGCGAAAAAGAGTTGCCGTACACGATCGAAGAACTGGTGCAGCGCTGGTCGGTTCCCGCGCTGCCGGCGTCTATACCGGCGGCAACACCGCCGCTGGCGGCGGTGCCGAAGGCAGCCCCTGCATCAGTTCCAGCAAAGGCTGCGGCGGGGCGGGCCGGCTATCGCGGCGGCATCGCCGACATCTCCATCGATCCGGAGAAAATGCTGGGAAGCCGGGTATCCAACGAGATCCTCGCCGTGGGCTCGGGTAACGAACTGGCAAAGAAGGCGGAAGCCCTCGGATTGTCCGTCAGGCGGCAATCGACGCTCGGCGGCCTCGGCCTGTCGATCATGCAGTTCGTGGCACGCCCCGGCGTCAACATCGACCAGGCGCGTGCGATGCTGGAGAAGAGCCAGGGCAAGCCGGTTGGATTCAATCATATCTACCGGCCCTACAAGCCGGCGATCAGCGAGAAGTCGGAAAAGGACGATGTGGCGTCTCGACGGGGGGCCGACGGCTCGTGCAGCTCGCTGCGCTGCTATGGTCCTGCGGTCATCAGCTGGCGCCCGAAGCTGAACCGGTGTGCGGAGGGAATGCGGATCGGACTTCTGGACACCGGGATCGACCGGCGTCATCCGGCACTGCGTGGCAGCGAGATCCAGGCCGCACGATTCGCCCGTGGCCGGCGGCCGACGGTGGGATCGCATCACGGCACGTCGACGCTGGCGATCCTTGCCGGGACGCCCGATGGCGTGACGCCGGGACTGCTGCCATCCGCCTCCTATTTCGCTGCCGACATTTTTCACGCCGACAGCAATGGCGAGGCCGTGGCGGATTCCGTCGCGCTCCTGACGGCGCTCGATTGGATGGCCAGCAACGACGTGCGCGTGGTCAACATGAGCATTGCCGGCCCGCCGGACAAGCTCCTGCAGCAGACGATCGATCGCCTGAGCAAAAACGGCATGATCTTCGTCGCTGCGGCAGGCAACGACGGACCTGATGGACCGCCGCTTTATCCCGCCGCCTACAGCAAGGTCATCGCCGTGACCGCCGTTGCCCGGGACCTGCGAAGCTATCGCAAGGCCAACCGGGGGCGTCACATCGATTTCGCGGCGCCGGGGGTCGACATCTGGACGGCGATCGACGGCGGCGGCGGGTGGGTGTCGGGTACGTCGTTCGCGGTGCCCTTCGCCACGGCGGTCATCGCGACCACGACGGGCATCGAACGTGCCCGTGGCAAGGCCGCAGTGCTGGCAAAGCTGCACTTCAAGGACCTCGGAACGCGCGGTCCCGACGAGGTCTATGGCCGTGGGCTGGTCCTCGCACCGAAGTCGTGCGCGCGGCGGCCGCGAAAGCCCGCAGTGACGGCTTCCATTCCGAGGAAGCCGCCGGACGTTCGCTGGGACACGACGGTCTCCCCCACGAAGATCCAAGGCGTAGGACTGCAGGTCATGGGCGGCGTGAGCGTCGGGCCATAAGGCTCAGCGTTGGCGCAGTTCACCGCGCCAGAGCTTTCCGATCAGCTCCTGTTCCTCATGGGGGTCCAGTCTCCCGTGTCCCCCCTCGAGGTCGTTCAAGACGGCATCCAGTGACGTGTCGTCCTTGCCGCTGGCCGTCCCCATCGCCTTCGCTGCCTTGCCACTCGCAGACGACCGTGCCTGATGTTCGATCAGCCAGCCATCGCCGGCTGTACGGCAGGCAACGCCGGCAAATTGCGCGTCTGCACCCGTGGCAAGCGTGTACTCGCGGCAAAAGCGAGCGTCGCGCGCCTGGAAGGTGCCCTTGATGCGAATGCGAACGCCTGCCGGCTGGCCGGCCGCATCGCGCCCTGCCGCACCACTGGGCTGCTGCTCGAGCGCCGTTTGCAGCGCCTGGGAGATCGTCGTCGGTGCGACGGCGGTGCGCGTGTTGCCCGCCGGGCCGTGCGTCGCTATGCCGGTGGTCGCGAGGACGTAGCCCGTGCCGCCGCCGATCGCCAAAAGCGCAATGCTGGCTGCGAGGCGCTGCAGCCATGGTCCGGGCGAGCGGCCACGTGTGGCATCGCGACGCGGGAACGGGATCGTCTGGGCCGCGTTCGCTTTCGCCGCGCCGGCTTCGGTTCCGCCGCGGACCAATGCGACCAATGCATCGGGAACAGGGGCGGCCATGATGTGATCGAAGGCGCGTGCGCCGGGGGCTCGCGTTGCGGCGAAGACCTGGAGCCTCGCGCGCAAATCGGGATTGGAGGCGAGCGCCGTTTCGATGCGGTTGACATCGTCGCGGGTCAATTCGCCGTCCACATACGCCATCAACTCCACGTCCGTTACCTCATCCACGGTTGCGTCCCCCGTTCGCCGGGGTGCGGCCCGAAGCGCCGGTGCCAAGGAAATGGTGCAGTTCCACCCGCGCGCGATTGAGGCGACTCATCACCGTTCCCATGGGCACATCCAGCACTTCCGCAACCTCCCGATAGGACATGCCGTCGATGCACGTGAGCGCGATGATCACGCGGTGGTCCGGTTTCAAACGATTCAACGCGGACATCACGACATCGAACTCCAGCTTCGCTTCCATAACGTCGCGCCCGTCCTCGCCGGCCAACTCGGTGATCTCTTCGACCTCGACCGCCTCACCGGAACGCCGGTCGGCGCGGATGCGATCGAGCCAGATGTTCTGCATCATCCTGAACAGCCAACTGTCGAGCCGCGTTCCTTCTTCCCAAAGGTCGAATTTCGTGAGGGCGCGCGCGCAGGTCTCTTGCAGAAGATCCCCACTCGCATCGTGATCTCGAGCCAACGCATGCGCGAACCGGCGCAAACGCGGCAACAGAGCGACGAGCTGCTCTCTGAATTCCGACGAAGGGCCGTCCGCCCGACCATCGCTACGATAACGTGGAGGAGCGCCACTCATTCCATTGCCATATTCTTTATCGTTCCGGTCAAAATGCCCCATTTTCGGCGTTTCACGCGACATTGCCTGCAATCACGCGTGAGGAATGGCGGGGCGGTGTTGCATAAAAAACCCAGGCGTCGACGCAGGTCCGGCGGCTGGAGGACCAGCGCGCTGCGATCGAGTGCTTCGGCATGTGGGCTACGCCAGGGCTTCCATGCGCCTGCCAGCGCGGCGGCGTGCTTTGCCGCTCGGGTGGAGCTGGTCGTAGGGCAGGGCGGTGCGGGCTACGGGAGACTTTTCGGGCGAGGCCGCATCGGCTGGCGATCGGGCGGGATGACTGTCTGGCAGCATTGGTCCTCCATAGCAAAATGTCGCCGACGATGAACGGCCGGCCGTAGCGGCGAACGCCAATAGAGGAATGCCCCGAACGGTCCGATTACTCATAATTGATTTGGTCCAAATTGTGTCGCCGACGGCGTACCGGGAGGGGCGCTTTCAATGTTTCGAGCGCGTCGCGATTCTTTTTTGGAATAGGTCCGCCGCTGCTGCGTTATCAGCCCGGGAATGCACTGAACCGTCGTCGAGCGTACGTGATTGTTCGATCACACAGCGCATCGCATACGTGGCCACGGTCATGGTCGCTCGATGATGAATTCGGAAGCTTGTGCCGGCAGGGAACCCCGCACCTTGCCACACACAGCGTCCTCGCCGAGGTCGCCCTCCGGCCTCGGCGAGGAACCTTTTTTATTTCGGCCGGCTGCCGAACGGGAGGGAGATGCAAGCGAGAACCAGGCATCATGTGGTGCCGTTCTCGCTGCATTGTGCGTGGATCGTCGTGCGCGTCGGCGCGCGCGAAAACAGCGACCGCATCCGATCGCGGCTCCAGGTCGGTTCAGGGCACAGGTCGGTTCAGGGCTCTTGACGACATCGCAGATTTCGGTCCGACTTGACGGGTCTTGCCGTCCGCCGGGCCAAACGTGCGCCCGATGACCGGCTCATCACAAGGAGCCCTGCCGATGCTGCCGCTTGCTGGCTATGCCGATCGCTTATCCGTGCGTCCCGGAGAGACGATTGGTTTCAAGGTTTCGAGCCAGCGCGAGGAGAATTTCGAGGCGCGGCTCGTGCGCGTCATTTGCGCCGACGCGAACCCGGCCGGGCCGGGCATCCTCGAGGAATCGATCGAGGCAAGCCTGGCGGGCAACTACCCATCGCGCAATCAGCCGATCCACGCCGGATCCTACGCGCGCATCGAGGGTACGCACGACCTGACGGTGGGCAGCGGATTGACGTTCGTGGCGACGATCTGGCCAACGACACCGGGCAATGGCCGGCGGCAGGGAATCGTGGCCGCCTATGATCCGAATGTCCGGTTGGGCTTCGCCCTGGCGATCGGCGAAGACGGTAGTGCCGAAGCGATCCTCGGCGCCGCCCGGGTGAAGACGCGTGTGCCACTGGAGTCGCGGCACTGGTATCGCATCTGGGCACGCTGGGATCTGGCGACCCGTACACTGTCGATCGGGCAGGTCGCGCTGATGCACGGCAAGGCGTCGGGCGCGGCGCAGGCGGCGCAGATGACCGTGGAACCCGGGCCGAGCGGCCTGCCGCCCGCCAGCATGCCGTGGATCATCGGTGCCCTGGGTGGCGATCCCGTGCGCGGCCATTACAACGGAAAGATCGAAGCGCCCGCGATCTACGCGCGCGCACTCTCGGACGGGGAACTCACGGGAGGGGCTGCGGGCGAGAATGGGCTGGTGGCACGCTGGGATTTCTCGGACGGCATCGCGACGACGCAGATCCAGGACAAGGGGCCGCGGGGGTATCACGGGGAGCTGGTCAACCTGCCGGCGCGTGCCATGACCGGCGCGGCGTGGACCGGCCGCGAGATGTGCTTCCGGCATGCGCCGAACGAGTATGGCGCCATTCATTTCCACGACGACGACCTGTCGGACTGCGGATGGGAGACGGACCTTACGTGGACGGTGCCGGAAGGAACGCGCTCGGGTGTCTATGCCGTGCGGCTGAAATGCGGAGATGCGGAGGAGAATATCCCCTTCTTCGTGGTGCCGCCGAAGGGCAAGCGGACCGCCGACATCTGCGTGCTGATGTCGACGTATACCTACACCGTCTATCACAATCACGCGCGGCCCGAGGCGCAGAGCACGCGCTGGCTGGCATCCTGGAAGGAGCAGGTCAAGCGCTGGGGGGCCTATCCCGCCAATGCGTACGAGCACCGCGAGTATGGCTTCTCGACCTATAACTTCCACGGCGACGGCAGCGGCATCTGCCATGCGTCCTGGCTGAGGCCGATGCTGACGATGCGCATCGGCTACATCACGTATCCCGATGACAACATCCGCGCGTCCGGACTGCGGCACTTCCCCGCTGACACGCATCTGATCGCGTGGCTGGAAGCCAAGGGGTATGCCTACGACGTGATCACGGACGAGGAGCTGGATACCGAGGGTGTCGACGTCGTCCAGCCATATCGGGTGGTGATGACGGGGTCGCATCCCGAGTACCATACGGGTGCGATGCTCGACGCCTTGACCGCCTATCGCGATGGAGGCGGGCGGTTCATCTATCTGGGTGGCAACGGTTTCTACTGGCGCGTGGCGCGTCACGCCCAAGCGCCGGCGGCGATCGAGATCCGCAGAGCGGAGGGCGGCATTCGGGCCTGGGCGGCGGAGGCTGGTGAATACTACAACGCCTTCGACGGGGAGTATGGCGGCCTGTGGCGCCGCAACGGCCGGCCGCCACAGATGCTGTGCGGTGTGGGCTTTACGGCGCAGGGCAACTTCGTGGGCTCCCACTACAGGGTGAAGCCCGAGGCGCGGCAGTCACGCGCAGGCTGGATCCTGGATGGGGTGGCCGAAGACAAGATCGGCGATTTCGGCTTGTCGGGGCACGGCGCGGCCGGTTTCGAGCTGGACCGCACGGACCAGCGTCTTGGAACGCCGTCGCACGCGCTGGTTCTGGCGAGCTCGGAAGGGCACGACCCCGACGCGCCCTGGGTTCTCGTGCCGGAGGAGATGCTCACGCATCTGACGACCATTCCAGGCGAGAAGCCCGCGCTGCTCATCCATGCGGACCTGACGTTCTTCGAGGCGCCGAACAATGGCGCGGTGTTCTCGACGGGATCGATCACGTTCTGCGGATCGCTGCCGCACAACGGCTACGAGAACAACTGCTCGCGCATCCTGTCGAATGTCCTCAATCGCTTCCTCGATCCAGCGGCAGCCTTCCCGATGCCGGCGGCGTGAAAGGCCCGTGTCGCTGATTGGACGTCCGTTCCATTGTTGCCGCTCGCTCTGAGAGCGGACGTCCAATCATGACGCCACCCTCCCCGGTTTCCCGGAAATTGCGCCCCATCCGCCGCTCACCCGGTTCCCAGGAGGCCGTGCCCAGCCTCTTCGCCGGTTTCCCGGAAGCCGCGCGGAGCGCGGCTGTCGGGGACCTTTCGCGGTTCGGTTTGCGACGGACGTGGCCGCACGCAGTTGCGGCGCTTTGCCCGACGGCACCGGGAAAGACCCCGGCTCGGGCAGCGGCCGGGCTCCCGCCCGCCCGCTTGGCCGGGGAACCGGAGGGGAGGCGGAACCAAAGGAGCGTATTCCAGGTTGTGTCGCT
Organism: Hyphomicrobiaceae bacterium; assembly: GCA_041397775.1. GTDB lineage: Bacteria > Pseudomonadota > Alphaproteobacteria > Rhizobiales > Hyphomicrobiaceae. The sequence continues at coordinate 22,784 of JAWKWB010000015.1, forward strand.
TCATCCTCCCATTCCCCGGCTTGCTTGGTCGACGCGCCTCATCCCCTGGTTTCCCGGGCACATACCTCACCCCATCCCGGTTTCCCGGAAGGCGCGCGGAGCGCGGCTGTCCGGCAACCTTTCGCGGTTCGGTTTGCGACGGGCGTGGCCGCACGCAGTTGCGACGCCGTGCTCCGATGGCGCCGGGAAAGACCCCGGCTCGACGCGGCCGGGCGCAGGCCCGCCCGCTTGGCCGGGGAACCGGGAGAGAGGTGAGACCAGGGCGCATTGCGCCGGTTATGCCGCTGGCTCGTCGAGCGGACGTCCAATCGCGACGCCACACTCAGTCAATGATCTTGCTCGTGTCCCGTTCGACCGCGAAGTCCGTTCAAAGCCAGCAGAGGAACGAGGCGGACTTTGCGGTGGGGATACGAGGTGTATCGAGATTTCTACTTTCGTCGAAGCCGCAAGTGGGGCAAAGCTAGTCTTCATCTGACGCTTGGTCACGAGCCCAGCCGTGTGCGGGTGCCGAACGTCGGATGCGCCACGCTTGCGGCTGTGCTTTGCCGGCCGTGCGGCTTGTCATCGCCGCCGAGGCGCGTTTGCTGTGAAGGAGGGACCACATGATCAAGCCGCCGGAGACGCAGATCCCGGGCGTCTACCATCGCCGGGTCGGCGATATCGTCGTCTCGGGGATCAGCGACGGGTTTCTCGACGGCAATCTCGAGGTCCTGAAGAACATCGACCAGGAAGAGGCGCGGCAGATCCTGGCCAGCCATTTCCGGCCGGCGCGCCGCACGGCGGTGAACTGCTTCCTGATCTATTCGGCGGGTCGCGTGGCGCTGGTGGAGACGGGATGCGGCAACTTCATGCAGCCCTCGTCCGGCAAGCTGATGGCCAATCTCGCCGCGGCGGGGGTGTCGCCCGACGACATCGACACGGTGATGCTGACGCACGTGCATCCCGACCATTCGGCGGGACTCACGGATCCCGCGACAGGCAAGGCGAACTTCCGCAACGCCGAACTCGTGATGCACGAGAACGAGCCGAAGCACTGGTTCGACGATGCGGCCATGGCGCGCGGCAACGAGCGCGAGCAGAAGATGTTCTTCGAGCTCGGCCGCACGCAGATCGAGCCCTATCGCAATCGCTGGCGGCTGTTCCAGACGGGCGAAGTGTTCCCGGGCGTCACCGCAATGCCGTTCCACGGGCATACGCCCGGCCACTCCGGCTATCTGATCAGCTCGGGTGGCGAGCAGCTCTTGATCTGGGGCGATATCGTGCACGTGCCAGAGCTGCAAACGCAGCGCCCCGAAGTGTGCATGGCCTTCGATACCGATGCGGGCCAAGCCGAGGCGACGCGGCGGCGCGTGTTCGACATGGTGGCCACCGACAAGCTGCTGTTCACGGGCATGCACATGCACTTCCCCGGGTTCTCGCGGCTGACCCGCGACGGCTCGGGCTATCGCATCCATGCGGCAGCGTGGGAGCACGCCCTGTGAGTTCCCGTCGGGGGACCACGTGTCGCATCATCGCCTAAGCGGTTCAGATAAAAGCCTCTTTTCCTCATCGCGATTCTGTGGCTGATATCGGAACCAAATGACAAGCGAAGCGGACAGAGGGCCGCCAACGCTCGGAAGAGTTCGAGCCGACGCGACGTTGCGTCGGTTTTTTTTGGGAGAGAACGACGATGGACATCACACGCCGGACTTATCTGGGTGGCATGGGCGCGGCACTTGGTGCGGGCGTCCTGGGTACCGAGGCGCTGGCACAGGAGAAGCTTCCCGGCCTAGCATCGACGCTGATCTGGAGCGTCTACGACGTCGGTGCTTCGGGCTACGTCGAGGCGTCGGCCGTAGCCGATGCGATGGGCAAGAAATACGGGACGCGCGTTCGCCTGCAGCCGTCCGGCACCTCGATCGGCCGCCTGCTGCCCCTGAAGCAGCGCCGCGCCACGCACGGCTGGCTCGCCACCGAGGTCTACTTCGCGTCCGAGGCCCTCTACGAGTACGCATCGCCGGATTGGGGCCCGCAGGATTTGCGCACGCTGCTCGGCCGCGTCAACACGCTGTCGATCGCGGTGACGGAGAAGAGCGGCATCAAGACGTTCGCCGATCTGAAGGGCAAGCGCTACGCCATCGCCAAGGCGAATACCTCGGTCAACGCGAAGGTCGAGCCGCTGTTTGCCGCAGCGGGTATTTCGTTGAACGACATGCAGCTCGTGGAGTTCCCGAGCTACGGCGCGACGATGAAGGCCCTGATCGAAGGCAAGGCCGATGCGGCCGCCGCCTCGCCGCACACGACGACGCTGAAGGAGCTGGAGGCCAGCCCGAACGGCATCGGCTGGATCGAGCTGCACGCCGACAACAAGGACCTGTGGGCCAAGTTCCAGAAGGCGCTGCCGCTGGTTGCGCCCTACCACGAGGAGATCGGTGCGGGCATCACGGGCAAGAAGCCGATCTGGATGATGGGCTTCCGCTATCCGATGATCACGGTCTACTCCGACGCCAAGGACGACGAGGTCTACGCCGTGACGAAGGCCGTCGCGGACAACTACGACCTCTACAAGGACGCCAGCCCGATCATGCCGCGCTGGCAGGTGTCCAAATCGGGTGCCTACCCGATGGATGCCCCGTTCCACAACGGCGCCATCAAGTACCTGAAAGAGAAGGGCATCTGGAGTGCGGACCACCAGAAGTGGCAGGACGCGATCCTGAAGCGCCGGGGCCTGCTGCAGCAGGCCTGGAAGGACATGATCGCCAAGGATGCGGCCGCCAAGGGTGCCGACGCAGCGAAGCTCGGACAACTCTGGGCGCCGCGCCGCGCCGAGGTCCTGAAGTCGCTCTAACGCATCGCACATGAGATGGGCGTCCGGCAGAGAACCTGCCGGGCGCCTTAAATGCGTTCTGGCACGAAGGCGCTCGACGGGGCGCAGGCAGGCTTACATGACCATTCAAGACGACGCCCAGGCGGCCCCAGTGATGGAGGATCCGGAGGCGCGCTCGAAGCGGCTTACCGGCGCGGCATTCTGGGCCACATTCGTACTCAGCACACTCGGCCTTGTCCTGTCGATCAACCAGGTCTTCAACCTGGGGCTGGGCGGGTTCCGGCCGATCAGCACAGCCTACTACTACCTGATGATCGGCCTGTTCGGCGCCGTCGGGTTCCTCGCCTTCCCAGGCATGAAGTCGCAACGCAGCCATGTCCCGCTGCTCGACTGGTTGCTTGGCGCGGTGATCCTGGCCTTGTCGATCTGGATCGCACTGCGCGCGCAGGAAATCATCGATCGCGGCTGGAACACGTCGGCGCCGATGGACGCGACGGTGGTCGCGGGCATCTATGTCCTGCTGGTGCTGGAAGGTTTGCGCCGGACCGGCGAGATGGTGCTGTTCGTCTTCTGCATCATCTTTGCATCCTATCCGCTCTACGCCGGCTACATGCCAGGGTTCCTCTGGGGTGTGCAGCTCGATCTGCCACAGACGCTCAGCGAGCACGTTTACGGCCTGGAAAGCGTGATCGGCATCCCGATGCAGGTGGTCGCGGATACGCTGATCGGCTTCCTCGTCTTCGGCGTCGTGCTGGCGACGACGGGCGGCGGCGCGTTCTTCATGGACTTCGCGTCCTCGATGATGGGCACCTCGCGCGGCGGTCCCGCGAAGGTGGCGATCATCTCGTCGGGCTTCTTCGGCATGTTGTCGGGTAGCCCGACCTCGAACGTCTTGACGACCGGCACGCTGACCATTCCGACGATGAAGCGCTGCGGTTATCCGCCGGCCTATGCGGGCGCGGTGGAAGCGTGCGCCTCGACCGGTGGCGCGCTGATGCCGCCGGTGATGGGTGCTGCCGCCTTCATCATGGCGAACTTCCTCAACGTGCCCTACGCGGACGTGGTGATCGCTGCGTTCCTGCCGGCGATCCTCTATTACTTCGCCCTGTTCATCCAGACGGACTTCTATGCCGCCCGCAACGGCCTCAAGGGCGTGGCCGCCGACGAAGTTCCAAACCTCATGGCGACGCTGAAGAGCGGCTGGTACTACATCTGCGCCATCGTGGGGCTGACGGTGCTGCTGCTGGCGTGGCGCCTGGAGGGCGAGGCTCCGTTCTGGGTGGCGCTGTTCCTGGTCGGCGTGGCGATCGTGCGGGCGAAGTCGATCGGTTTCACGCCGCTGCGTTTTGCGGGACTGATGGTCGACGTCGGCCAGTCGATCGCACAGATCATCGGCCTCATCGCGGGCATCGGCCTCATCATCGGCGCCATGTCGATCACCGGTGTGGCGAACTCGTTCTCGCGCGAGCTGGTGCAGTATGCGGGTGGCAACGTGGCGTTGCTTCTGGCGACGGGCGCGATCACGAGCTTCATCCTGGGCATGGGGATGACGGCGTCGGCCTGCTACATCTTCCTGGCGATCGTGCTGGCGCCCGCGCTGGTGAAGACCGGCCTCGATCCGATGGCGGTGCACCTCTACGTCTTCTACTGGGGCATCGTGTCGTTCATCACGCCGCCGGTGGCCTTGGCAGCCATCGCGGCTGCGTCGATCGCCAAGGCGGACGCGATGGCCGTCGGCTTCAAGGCCATCCGGATCGGGTGCCTGCTGCTGCTGCTGCCGGTGTTGTTCGTGCTGCAACCTGCGCTGATCCTGAAGGGGCCGATCCTGGAGGTGCTGCAGGTCTCGGCGACGGCCGTTGTCGCGGTCTTGATGATGGCGGGTGGCTTCGAGGGGTACCTCTATGGCGTTGGCCGGTTGTCGCTCCCGGCTCGTATCCTGATCGCCGTGGGAGGCCTCTTGCTGCTCATTCCCGAGACCTACACCGATCTGATCGGCATCGGGCTCGGAGTTGCCGGTGCTCTCGTCGCCATGGTGACCCGCGAGCGGGCCGCCGGCACGACAGCCTGAGGGCCCACGTTTCGAGAACGAAGAAGCCCCGCGAACCAGCCGGTTCGCGGGGCTTCTTCATTGCAGAATGGCAGATCGGCCCGGTCCGGGGTCAGGCCCAGGGGCGATCCTTGGCGAGGCGCGCCTCGTAGGCGTCGATGGCGGCCGCCTTCTGGAGCGTCAGGCCGATGTCGTCGAGGCCGTTGATCAGGCAATGCTTGCGGAACGGATCGATCTCGAACTTGTCGTCCTTGCCGTCCGGGCCGCGCACGGTCTGGTTGGGCAGGTCCACCATGATCTCGGCGCCGGGCAGCTCGAGCAGGAAGCGCAGCAGCTCGTTCACGCGCGCCTCGGGCAGGATGACCGGCAGGATGCCGTTCTTGAACGTATTGTTGAAGAAGATGTCGGCGAACGACGGTGCGATCACGCAGCGGATGCCGAAGTCGAGAAGCGCCCAGGGGGCATGCTCGCGGCTCGAGCCGCAGCCGAAATTGTCGCCGGCGACGAGGATGGTCGCGTTGCGATACGGGCCCTTGTTCAGGACGAAATCGGGCTTCTCGCGGCCTTGCTCGTCGTAGCGCATCTCCGCGAACAGCGCCTTGCCGAGGCCGGTACGCTTGATCGTCTTCAGGTAGTTCTTGGGGATGATCATGTCGGTGTCGACGTTGATCATGTTCATCGGGGCGGCGACGCCCGTCAGCGTCGTGAACTTCTGCATGGCTTGCCGGTCTCCTGGCCTGACACCGTACCCGTCGGCGGGCGGTCTCACGTGCCGTTGTCGTATGTGGTTCTTTTAACGCTGGATGGACGGCGGGCGTCAAGCTGGATCGCTGCGGGGCGGGCCGACGCGCCAGCCGGCCAGAATGCGGATTGTTGCTTGACTGCCAGGACGTTGCCGATGACAACAGGGCGCCCGTTCGGGCCGCCGGGAACGCGCGTCGCGGGCCAAGAGGTCCCTTGCGGCTGCGTTGGCCGGTCGAACTTCACGAGATCTTCTCGAGTGGGGCGCGGCGCGCTGGCGTCGCGAGCGAACGCATCATGGCTGAGACGACGGCACCGGCGCGTGCCTTTCGCATCGGTATCGACGTCGGCGGCACCTTCACGAAGGCGGTTCTGGTCGACAACGCCACCCACGCCGTGGTCGGACGGACGTCGGTGCTGACGACGCACGATCACGCGCGCGGCGTCGCGGCCGGCGTGGTCGAAGTCTTCCGCAGCGTGCTGTCGCAGTCGAACGTGGCGCCGGAGGAGGTCGTCTTTCTCGCCCACAGCACGACCCAGGCGACGAATGCACTGCTGGAAGGCGACGTGGCCAAGGTCGGTGTGGTCGGCATGTCGGGCCGCAACGCCGCGAAGCTCGCGGAGGCGCAGGTGAAGATCGCGCCGATCGAGCTGGCCCCTGGACGCATGCTGGAGACGGCGAACCGCTTTCTCGTCACCGACGACATGAGCGATGCGGACGTTGCCGCGGCCGTCGCTGCCTTGCACGGCGAGGGGGCGCATGTGCTGGTCGCTTCGGGGGCTTTCGGGGTCGACAATACCGGAGCGGAAGAAACCGTGCGGCGGATCGGCAGCGAGGCCGGCCTGTCGACGACATGCGGACACGAGATCACGCGGCTCTATGGCCTGGCGGTGCGAACGAGGACGGCTGTGATCAACGCCTCGATCCTGCCGCGCATGATCGCCACGGCGGCGATGACCGAAGCCAGCGTGCGCGAGGCGGGAATCAAGGCGCCGCTGATGATCATGCGCGGCGACGGCGGCGTCATGGACATCGGCGAGATGCGGCGGCGGCCGGCCATGACGATGCTGTCGGGCCCCGCGGCGAGCGTCGCCGGCGCGCTGATGCACCTGCGCGTTTCCGACGGGCTCTATTTCGAAGTGGGGGGCACGTCGACCAATATCGGCGTCATCCGCAATGGCCGGCCGACGGTGACCTATGCGCGGGTCGGTGGCCACGAGACCTACGTCAGCTCGCTCGACGTGCGCGTCATCGGCATCGCGGGTGGCAGTCTCATTCGTGCGGTTGGCGGACAGTTGATCGATGTCGGGCCGCGCAGTGCGCACATCGCGGGGCTGCCCTATGCGGCCTTTGCCAGCGTCGAGGACATCGCAGAGCCGCAGATCGAAGCCTTCGAACCGAAGCCGGGCGACGGTGCGGACTACATTGCCGTGCGCACGGCCGGCGGCCGGCGTTTCGCCCTGACGACGACGTGCGCGGCGAACATCCTGGGCTATGCGAAGCCGGGGCTGCACGCCTACGGCAATCCGGAGGCGGCGCGCCGGGCGTTCGTGCCGCTGGCGCAGATGCTGGGCCTCAGTGTCGAGGAGGCGGCGCGGGCGGTCCTTGCCAAGGCGACCGACAAGATCGTGCCGGTGGTGGAAGGGCTCATCAAGGAATACGAGCTCGACAGCGACCAGTGCCTGCTGATCGGCGAGGGTGGCGGCGCGGCGGCGCTGATGCCGTTCACGGCAGAGCGCATGCAGCTCAAGCACGAGATTTCCAGGGACGCGGAGGTGATCTCGTCGATCGGCGTGGCGCTGGCCATGGTACGCGAAGTGGTGGAGCGCATCATACCGCATCCGCATCCGGAGGATCTTCAGGCCATCCGCAAGGAGGCGCTGGACGCCGTGGTGCGACTGGGCGCGGATGCCAAGACCGTGGACGTGACGGTGGAGGTGGACCGCCAGACGCATCGCGTGCGCGCGATCGCCATCGGTGCGGCGGAAATGCATGTGAAGGATCCGGGCGGTTCCATCCCGGAACGTGAGGCGCGCAGCATCGCGGCGCGCTCGATGGCGGTTGCGAGCGACACGATCGGCCTCGTCGCCGTGACGGAGGGCATGCGCGTGTTCCAGCCGGCGGGCGAGGGGCAGCGCGCGGTGCGTGTCGTCGATCGGGAAGGCGCCATCCGCGTGCAGCGGAGCCATGCCCTGGTGCGCGCGACGCGGGGCGATGCCGCAATCGCCGGCATGAGCGCGCTCTGGTCCGAGCTGGCACCCGCGGAGACGACGAGTTCCGTGCCGGCGATCATCATGCTGCATGGGCGGCACCTGATCGACCTGTCGGGTGTCGAGGCCCTCGATCAGGCCGTGGCGCTGGCGATGGCGGAGCTGCAGGAGGTACCGGGTGACACGCCGGTCGCCATCATCGGCATTCCGCCGATCCGCGCACACTGAGGCGCGCGGACCGCGATCGGTCAGCCCTTCAGGAAGCGGCGCACGATATCGATCTGGGCGTGCGTGTTGAGCGCAGGTGCGTGGCCGCACCCCGCGATCTCGACGATTTTCGCTTTCGGTCCGCGCTCCGTCATGGCCTTGGCCGTGTCGGGCAGAAGCAGGTCGGAGTCGACGCCGCGCAGGACGAGCGTCGGGCACGTGATGCGGTCGTAGTGCTCCCACTGCTCGTAGTCGCGGGGGTGGCTGAACATCTGCTGCACGATGCGCGGGTCGTAGTGCGTCGTCAGCTTGCCGTTCGGCAGGCGCCGGGAGGAGGTTTCGGCCATGTGCCGCCACTGCGCGGGGCTGTGCCAGCCGAACGGCGTGTAGATGACCTTGAAGTACTCCTCCATCGCGCCGATCGTGGCGAATTCCGGCGATGTGCCGACATAGGCCTTGATGCGCTCGAAGGGGGCTTCGGGAAAGGTGGGGCCGATGTCGTTGATGACGAGGCGGCCGATACGGCCGGCCAGCGTCGTGGCGGCAACGCGGATGCCGATGGCGCCGCCCATCGACGTGCCGACCCAATCCATGCCGGAGATGCCCAGGGCATCGGCAAGATCGCGCGCCATCTCGGCGTAGGCGTTCATGCAGTAGTCGTTTTGCGGATCGGAACTCCACTCCGAGAAGCCGCGACCGATGGTGTCGGGCGCGATCAGGCGGAATTCGTCTGACAGAACGTGCGCGATGACGTCGAAGTCGCGACCGGTGCGTGCGAGCCCGTGCCACATGAAAACGGGCCGGGCATCGGCGCGGCCCCACTCGACATAATGCATCTCCTGGCCGCGCACGCCGACGTAGCCCGATCGTGGCCGGCCCGGCGTGATCTCGGCCGGGCTGGCGGTGTTGCTGGTGGTGTTCAAGGCGCAGTCCTCCCTCAGGCGTTGTTCGGCGCGAGAGAGATTGCCCGAGACGGTGCCGTCAGGCCAGCGGCAGCACCACCGCGCGCAGCGACGTGTCCTCGGGATCGTTGGCGATGTGGAAGCCCAGCTCGGCGCACATGCGCAGCATGGTGGTGTTCTCCGCCAGGACCAGGCCATGCAACTCCTGCAGGTGTTCGGCGCGGGCGTAGTCGATGAGATGCTGCATCAGCCGCCAGCCGAGCCCCTTTCCCTTGAGATCGGAGGCGACGACCACGGCATATTCCGCGCGGCGATAATCCGGGTCGGCAACGAGGCGGGCGATGCCGAGAAGGTCGCCGCCGGGCCGCGTCTCGGCGACGAAGGCCATTTCCCGTGCGTAGTCGATCTGCGTGAAGCGCGCGATGAGCCGGAGTGACAGGTCGGGCCGGGCCGTGAAGAAGCGCAGCCGCTTGTCCTCGGGTTCGATGCGGTCGAGCAGCACGCGGTAGCGCGGTTCGTCCTCGGGGCGGATGGGACGCAGAACGATGTCGCCGATGCCGGCGAGTGCATCGGGTTTTTCCCAATGGCTGGGATAGGGCCGCACGGCCATGGGCACGCGCGGGCAAACGCGCTCGTCGGCGACGCGCACCCGGGCGTCGAGCGCGATGACGCCGGTCTCGTCGGCCAGAAGCGGGTTGATATCGATCTCGCGGATCTGGGGATGGGCGACCACGAGGGCGCTGAGGCGCGTCAGCGTCAGTGCGATGGCATCGATATCGGCGCGCGGCCGGTCGCGATACCCTTCGAGCAGGTTGCGCAGGCGCGTGCGCGCGATCATTTCGCGGGCGAGCAGCAGGTCCAGCGGGGGCAAGGCCTGTGCCGTATCGCGCACGACTTCGACCGAGGTGCCGCCGGCGCCGAACATCAGGATCGGGCCGAAGGTGGGGTCCTCCGTCATGCCGATCAGCAACTCGTGCGCCCGAGGGCGGCGAATCATCGGCTGAACGGTAAAGCCGGCGATCCGCGCCTTCGGCATGGCGCGCGCGATGCGCTGCAGCATGGCCTGGGCGGCGGCGACGGCTTCCTCAGGCGTGGAGATATCCAGATGCACGCCGCCGACGTCCGACTTGTGCGTGATGTCGTCGGAGAGGATTTTCAGCACGCAGGCGGCGTGCTCTTGCAGCAGCCCGGCCGCGAGCGTGCCGACCTCCTGGGGCGTCGCGGCCTTGCGGGTGGGCACGACGGGGATGCCATAGGCGGACATCAGGGCCTTCGATTCGAGTTCCGTCAGCATGTCACGGCCCTGGGCCAGGGCGCCGGCAATGGCGGAGCGCGCGGCCTCGAGGTCGGCCGGACTGCCTTCGGGCACCGGCGGGGGGACGCGCATCAGCTCCGTCTGGGCACGGGAATAGCGTGCGAGGTGCATGAAGCCTTCGACCGCGGCGGCGGGCGTGTCGAACGCCGGGATGCCCTTGCTCGCCAAGAGCTGGCGTGCCTCGTGCACGGCACCGTCGCCGAGCCAGTTGGCGAGTACGGGTTTCGTCGCGCTGGGACCACCGAGACGTGCATGAGTCTCCAGGACATCGCGCGCGATGTCGGTGCTGGAAGACAGCGCGGTGGGGCAATTCATGACGAGAAGCGCATCCACCTCGGGGGCCGCCAACAGCACTTCCATCGCCTTCTGATAGCGCGCGCCGTCCGCGTCGCCGATGATGTCGACGGGATTGCCGTGCGACCACGTCGCGGGGAGATGCGCGCTCAGCCTGGCCAGGGTCTCGGGCGACAGCTGCGCCAGCGTGCCATCGACGTCGGCGAGCCGGTCGGCTGCCAGCACGCCCGCGCCGCCGCCATTCGTGAGCAGTGCGATCCGCTCGCCATCGAGCTTCAGGCTGCGCGACAGGATTTCGGCAGCCTCGAACAATTCGTCCAGGATCAGCACGCGCACGAGACCGGCACGGCGGAAGGCGGCGTCGTAGGCGGCATCGGAGCCTGCCAGTGCGCCGGTGTGCGACATGGCCGCCTTGGCGCCCGCCGCGTGGCGGCCCGACTTGAGGATCACCACGGGCTTGGCGCGGGCGGCGCGGCGCGCAGCCGACATGAACTTCGGCGCGTTGGTCAATTGCTCCATATAGAGCAGGATGGCGCGGCTTCGGATGTCGCCGGCGAGGAAGTCCAGCATGTCGCCGAAGTCGACGTCGGCCATGTCGCCCACGGAAACGACGTGCGAGAAGCCGATACCGCGGCTGGAAGCCCAATCGACGAGCGCGGTAACGATGGCGCCGGACTGGGATACCAGCGCGAGGTCGCCGTCCAGCGCCTGGCGGTGGCAGAAGCTGGCATTGAGCCCGATGTGGGGCACCATGAGGCCAAGGCAGTTGGGGCCTTGTACCCGCAAGAGATGGGGTTGGGCGGCGTCGAGCATCGCCTGGCGCAGTTCGCGGGTGACGCCGGCGCTGATGACCACGGCTGCGCGCGTGCCGCGGGCACCCAGTTCCGCGACGAGGCCAGGGATCGTTTGCGGCGGTGTGGCGATGACGGCCAGCTCCGGCGTTTCAGGCAGGCTGGCGATATCCGCGAAGCATCGCGTGCCATCGATGACGGGCTGCTTCGGGTTCACGAGACGGATGGGGCCGTTGAAGCCAGCGGACAGCAGGTTGCGGGCCAGGATGTTGCCGATGCTGCCGGGTCGCGTGCTCGCACCGACGAAGGCCACGGACGAGGGCTGCAAGAGCGCGGGGAGATTGCGGATGGTCATGGCGGCGCAGGTCTCTTCTGGGGGGTGTTCAGTCGAGCAGGGCTTTTGCTGCGGCACGGGTTTCCTCCACCGTACCGCCTGCATCGACGTGGTGCCACGCGACGTGCCCGGGATCGCGTGCCAACTGGTGGGCGACGACGGCGGGCGTCGCGTCGGAGGCGTCGCCGGTGCGGGCAGCGACGCGCGCCATCATGGCTTCGCGGTCGGCGGTCAACCAGAGGCCGTCGAACCGCGCGCCGGCCCGGGCCGCAATGCGTTCGATGCCGGCGCGCTGGGCGGGGTCGTCGAAAACCGCATCGATGATGACGGACTGGCCGGCGGCGAGCGCGAGGCGGGCCTTGTCCATCGCGCGGGCGTAGACGGCGTGCGTGACGTTCGGCGTGTAGCAGGATTGGGGGAGACGTTCGGTCTCGGCAGCGCCATGCATGGCCTTGCGCTCGAGGTCGCTGCGGATATGCAGGGCACCGGGAGCGCGGCCCAATGCCGGCGCGAGGGTGGCCGCTAGGGTCGACTTGCCGGTTCCCGAACGGCCGCCGACGGCGACGAGGCGCGGGGGCTCCGGGGTTACATACGCGATGGCGTCGTCGAGGAAACCCGTTGCCTCGGTGGCCTTCGCGATCCTTTCGGCCCCCTCGAGCTGCAGGGTGCGCTGGGCCGCGACCATCGCGCGGATGGCGCTACGCAGGCCCAGGAAGAGAGGAAGCGCCACGAGGGCGTCGATTTCGATGCCCGGCGGATCGCGCCACAGGTAGCGATTGAGCACCAGGCAAGCGTCGGCGCGCGCATCGTTGTGGACCAGATCCATGATCAGGAAGGCCAGATCGTACAGCGTGTCGATGGTTGCCAGCCGCTCGTCGAACTCGAGCGCGTCGAAGGCGACGGGCGCGCCCTTCCACAGCACGATGTTGTCGAGGTGCAGGTCGCCATGACAGCGGCGGACGTGACCGAGCAGGCCGCGGCGACGCAGTACGGAACCGGCGCGACCGAGCTGATCGCGGGCTGCGGCGACGAAGGCTGCAACGCGGCCGGGGCCAAGGATGCTCTCGCAAGCGCCAAGATCGCTGGCAAGGTGGGCAACCGTCACGCCGACACGGGCGTCTGCATCCTCGCAGACGTGCGAGGCGGCGTGGTCATGCATCCGGCGCACCATGTCGGCGGTGTGCTTGGCGGTTTCGCTGTCGAGCTTGCCGGCGCCGACAATGCGGCCGAGGAGAGCGGATTGGTCGAAACGGCGCATGTGCACTGCCCATTCCACCGGGACGCCCCCGCCCAGGCGCAGGCTGCCGTCCTCGGCCCGCCCGATCGGGACGGCGCCGAGATATAGATCAGGCGCGAATTGCCGGTTGAGAGCGACCTCTCGCGCGACCATGAGGCGCCGCTTTTCCAGCGTGGAGAGGTCCATGTAAGAAAACTTCACGGCCCGTTTGATCTTGTAGACCGTGGTGCCGGCCAGGAAGACCAGGGCGCCGTGCGTTTCCATGCGTTCGACGGTCTCGGGAGCGTCGGCATAGGCGCCCGGGCTCGAGAGGAACGCTATGACCTCCGACTGGTCGGGTTCCATGGTGCTGGCTCTTCCATATCGAAATGCGTCTTGGGGCATCATACCTGCGCGCGGTGGCGGATGGTTGACAACCATCAATGGCGCCAGGACGCCGACATGTTACCTGCCCAGCAAGACGCTATCCGCCGCGCTTCGGGCGGAGAACACAGCTGAGCTCTTGAACCAAATCTCGGAGAGAGTGTGATGCCTTCACTCAAGGACAAGGCTTGGTCGCCCTACGTCGCGGGCGTGATCATCGGCCTTCTGCAGATCCCGACTTTCCTGCTTCTGAAGACCGCATTGGGCGCCTCCTCGTCATTCGTGACTGTGGCGGCCCATATCGCGAATGCCGTCGACAGCAACGTACCGCAGATCAAGTATCTGGCCTCGCACATGTGGGGCGCGAAGAACTGGTGGCAGGTCGCCATCGTCGTCGGCATCGCGGTCGGCGCGTTCATTTCCTCGCGCATGTCCGGCGTGAAGCGCTCGGGCATTTCGCCGGTGTGGTCGCGGGCGCTCGGACAGACGACGCTGGGGGCGCGTGCGCCGATCGCGTTCGCGGCGGGCTTCGTGATGCTGCTGGGCGCACGCATCGCGGGCGGTTGCACATCCGGCCACGGCATCTCCGGCATGGCGCAGTTGTCGGTCGGTTCGATGGTGGCGGTGGCGGCCATGTTCGCGGGCGGCATCCTGACTGCCACGCTGCTGATGCGGCGCGTTTGACGGTCAACGGCAAGAATTAGACGAAGGAGACGAAAATGTCCGTCTTTGCAGCAATTCTCATAGGTCTCGCGACCGGCGCCGTGTTCGGCTTCGCGCTCGAGAAGTCGCGCGTGTTCGAGCCGGGGATCATCGTCGGGCAGATGCAGCTTCGCAGCTTCATCATGCTCAAGATCTTCCTGGCCGCGGTGATCACGGGGCTGATCGTGCTGGCCGTCCTCAACGGCATGTTCGGCGTGCCGCTCCATCTGAAGGCGCTGGTGTGGAAGGCCGATATCATCGGCGGGCTTCTGCTGGGCATCGGCATCGCCCTGGCAGGCGCCTGCCCCGGCACGACGATGGCGCAGATCGGCGCGGGCTACAAGGATGCCTGGTTCGTGTTGCTCGGCGGCATCGCAGGTGCGCTGTTCTATGGCTACTTCGACACCTCGATCACCGGCTTCTTTGCCGAGAAGGGTGAGAAAGTGATGCTGTCGGGGCTGGTTGGCATGCCGTTCTGGTCGACGGCCCTGATCCTGGCAGCGGTGCTCGCGGTGTTTCTGGCCGTGCTTGAAAAACTGGTGCCCTGGCGGCAGGAGGTCGGCGCCGACCACGACGGCGTCATGGCTGCTGCCGAGGAGCCTGCCAGCGGTCCGGCGGCGGGCGCACGGCACGGGGCCTGATTGGCCCGGCGTGGCTTGAAAAGTCCGAAATGTGCAAGGCGGAGCGTTTCGGCGCTCCGCCTTGTCGTTCGGGTTGGGATCAGGCCCAGGTCGGCTTGATCCAATTGAAGAGCGCGATGCCACCATCGACCACCAGGGTCGTGCCGGTGACGTAGCGCGTGAAGCGGTCGGTCAGCAGGGCGACGGCGGGACCAGCGAGATCCTCCGCGTTGCCGAGGCGGCCGAGCGGGATCTTCCCCGAGAAGTCGAAGGCACCGGCATTGAAGCCGCCGCCGGGAATGGCGCCCGGTGCGATGGCGTTGACGCGAATGCCATCCGGACCGAGGGTGCGGGCGAGTTCTTTCACGATCATGGTCTGGCCGGCCTTGGAGGCCGAATAGTGCGGCAGGTTGCGCGGCGATTCCGCGTGCAGGGAGGTTACGAACAGCATCCGTCCCTTGATGCCCTTGGCGCGCATGCGCTGGGCAAGTTCGCGGGCGAGGAAGAAACCGGAGCGGACGTTGACGGTCAGCATGCCGTCGAAGATGTCCTCGGACAGTTCAAGGACGTTGTCGCTTTCCTTGCGCGGCGGCGATGCCGAGTGGACGAACATCGAGATGTCCTGTCCCGCAACCGCAGCGGCCACCTCCTTCCAGGCGTCCTTTCGGGACAGGTCGGCGGTCAAGGCTTCGCAGCTTCCACCCGCTGCGCGAATGGCTTCCTCGGTGGCAGCGTTGCGCGAAGGATCGATATCGGCAAGGACGACATGGGCGCCCTCGCGGGCCAAGGCCTCTGCGATGGCGCGGCCGATGTTTGAGGCGGAGCCGGTGACGAGCGCGCGCTCGCCGGTGAACAGTCCGAAAGCGGATGCGGTCATGCGTCCTCACTCCCCTGATGGGCGCTGGCTGATTGGATTCCCGATCCTTGCGCGGGGTTCTCGGTATCGCGCTCGCCGCCCATCCTGCGGGAGGCGTCAGCGGCGACGGAACTTGCTGAAGTCGACGATCTCGGCGCCGCTGGCGGGCGCATCGGCCTGGGCCGGCTCGCTCTGCGTTGTCGGTGTGGCGTCGTCGGCTTTCTCGGGCGCCGTTTCTCCCTCGGCGGTGGCCGGTGGAGATTGCGTTACCTTGGCGGCCGGCCGCAGAGTGGCGGGGCTTTCGGCTGGCGCCGTCTCGGCCTTCTTGGCGTCCGGCTTGCCGCGCTTGGGACCGCGCTCGCGACGACGATCAGGGCGTTCCTGGCCGGGGTCCTGCTCGAGTGCGTCCAGATCCTGATCATCGGGATCCAGCGTGCGCTCGCGGCGGGGCGGTGCACGCCGTCCGGAGGTCGACACCAGTTCGGACTCCTCGAACTGGTGAACGTAGGGCACGCTGGGGTCGTAGAAGACCTTGATGGCGCGGAAGGGCACCACCAGACGCTCGGGGATGCTGTCGAAGGTCAGCTTCACCTCGAAGCCGTCGTCCGTCACCTCGAGATCCCAGAACCGGTGCTGGAGCACGATCGTCATCTCGGTGGGATAGCGCTCCTTCAAGCGCCGCGAGATCGTGACCCCCGGGGCCTGCGTATCGAAGGCGATGTAGAAGTGGTGAGCGCCCGGCAATCCAGATTGGGCCACGCGCATCAGCACGGCGCGCACGACGCCCCGCAAGGCTTCCTGGACCAGTGCCTCGTAATCGATTTGCCGTCCAGCCGTCATGCCCGATCGACCTCTAGGACCCTGCACCGGACCACCCCAATCCGGCGCGGTGCGCAGGATCGGTGCGACCCGTCGAAGAAATGGAGGGCTTCTGTTGCCCGGTGCCCTCCGAACCGCGCCTGCCGTTGCTAGACGTCAGGGCTTGAAGTTCAGGCTAATCGCACTGCATCACGCAGCGAGAGCAGCCTCAGCATAGTTGTCATTCGCAACTATTCTGGTGACCCGATAACGGCGGTATCATGCCGAGCAAAAGAGCGCCCTTTACACCCTCGTCGATCCTATTTCGCCCCCATGTCGGCCGCTCTCGGGAGAGGCTTCCGCTGCGGCGTGCCGCTGCGAAACTCCCTGTTTGCGACCTGGATTGGTGGAGGCGCCGGGTACTGCCCCCGGGTCCGATGAGCTTATTCCGACGTCCGTTTATCGCCATAGCCGGACGAATCCGGCAGGACTAATATAGGACGCCGCCGCCGAAATTGAAAGATTGCTTTGGTGCGATCTTCGAGGCCCATGGGGGAGTTGCCTGGAGTGTCACTCGAACCGACCCACGACAGGCGTGTCAACGAGACCGCCCATGACCTTCGTTGACTTCATCTGGGGAGCGCCACGGTATCGCGCAACCGCGTTGGGGCACCCCGGCGCGGTGGTCGCCTTGTCGATCCTCTTCATGGCGGCGGGGCCACTGATCGCCGCCGGCGTCCTTTGGCAGTTGCCGCTGATCGTGGGGCCGTCGCATCCCTTCGCCTTCAATCCAGGCCATCCGCCGGGCACGTCGCTCTTGATGCTGGCGGCGCTCGTCTCGCAAATCAGCATCGTGGTGCTGGTGCTGCTGGCGGCGTGGTTTCCCGGGGCCTTCGGCTCTTTGCTGTTGAAGAAGCCGGAAGAGGGATGGGGCGCTTGCCTCCATGCCCTCGGTGTGATGGCGGTGCTGGTTGCGGTTCTCAACGCCGTGGCGTTCACGGTCGCCCGGCCGGAGGTGGAGCGCGACCTTGCACAAATGCTGCGGATGGTGCACGCGGACGGCCTGCCGGTGATCGCGCTCGCGATCGGGCTGGGGGCGCCGCTGTCGGAGGAGCTTCTGTTCCGCGGGTACATGATTTCCGGGATGGCGGCCACGCGCATCGGCTTCTGGCCGTCCGCGCTCGTCACCACGCTACTCTGGACGGGCCTGCACAGTACCTACACCTGGGTCGGCCTGACGGAAGTGTTCTGCATCGGCGTCTACTTTTCGTGGGTTCTCTGGCGGACAGGTAGCCTGCTGCCGGGGCTCGTGTGTCATGCGGTCTACAACAGTGGACTGCTGATATTGTTTCGGTTTTGGCCTTTCTAGGTCTGGGAGCTGGGCATGCGGTTGCGTTCCATCGTTGTCGCACTGGTCGGTATCGTCCTGTTGTGTGGCCAGGCGCCGATCGCCGATTTCGAGACGGTGAAGATCCCGCCGGGACGCGAGGGCTGGCCGACGTTGACGGGGTATTGGCGGGCGCCGGCGGGCGGGGCCGCGGGGCGCGTGCCGGTGGTCGTTGCCTTGCACGGTTGCGGTGGCAATCTCACGCCCAAGGGAGAGATGGTGCGGCGCGACCGCGACTGGGCCGACCGGCTGGTGTCGTTGGGTTATGCGGTGCTGTTTCTCGACAGCTTCAATCCGCGGGGCTTCCGGCAGATTTGCACGCTGAAGGCGTTCGAGCGGCGCGTGCGGCCGGCCGACCGCGCCATCGACGTGCAGGCAGCCTTGGTCTGGCTGACATCGAAAGCCGGGGTGGACCTGTCCCGCATCGCGCTACTCGGCTGGTCGAACGGCGGCTCCACGGTGCTGCGGGCGGTCGGCCAAGCCACGGGGCCAGTGCCTTCGCACGTCAAGACGGCGGTCGCCTTCTATCCGGGCTGCGGCGCGATCCTGCCCCGTGCGAAATGGCGCCCGCACGTTCCCTTGTCGATCCTGATCGGCAGCGACGACAACTGGACGCCGGCCGAACGGTGCCGGACGCTTGCCGCCAGGCATCCCGGTATCCATTTCGTGGAGTATCCCGAGGCCGTGCACGGTTTCGATGCACCCAACTCGAAGCCGCGCGTGCTCAAGGGGCTCGGGCTCGTCGGGGAGGCGAAGATCGGCACGAATCCGAAGGCCCGTGCCGCCGCCATCGACGAGGTGCAACGCCTGCTGAAAGAGGCGTTCCGGTAGTCGTGCGCCCTCAGAACGTGCGCGGTGTCGCCTTGCGGATGGCCGGCATCAACTCGTCGGAGATCAGCCGCATGCTGGACAGTGCGGTCGATACCGGCATGCCCGCCCAGTTGGTACGGATGACGATGTGGCTGCAGCCGAGGTCTTCCCAGTAGGGCTTCAACTGCTCGTAGCATTCCTCCGGCGAGCCGATGATGAAGCGTCCCTGCGTCAAATCCTCGAACGACTTCGAGAAGTCGGCGTCGTCGGGCATGACCTTGTCCTGGCCCCACTTGGCGTAGTCGCGGTACTTGCCGCCGAGGTAGGGCGCGGCCATCTCGATCGCCGTGCGGCGGTCCTTGGCGCAGAACACTTCCTTGAAGACGGGGAGATCCTTCGGGAACGGCTTTCCGCAGGCCTTCAGCTCGTCGCGGTAGACTGCCATCATGCGCGTGAGGCTGTCGAGCGTGGCGTGGGGATTGATGAACCACGCATCGCCAAGGCGCGCGGCGCGGCGCACGGCGGGGTCGTTGTTGGCGGCCACCCAGACGGGAGGACTCGGCTGCTGGATGGGCCGGATGTTCATCACGACCTTGTCGAGCTTGCAGGTGGGGCCGTCGTAGGTCACGGGCTTGCCCGTCCACAGTTCCTTGACCAGCGCCAGGTATTCCTCGAAGCGCTTGACGCGCTCGCCCTTGGGCACGGCAAAGGCGTCGAACTCGACGTCACGATAGCCCAGGCCGATGCCGAAGATGAAGTTGCCGCGCGCGATGATGTCGAGCGTCGCAATCGTCTCGGCGGTGTAGATGGGATTATGCAGGTTGAGCAGCAGGATGCCGAGGCCAATCTGCATCTCGCCGGCTTCGGCGGCCAGTCGGGCGATGAACGGTACGGGCTGGAGCTGCTTGTTGTTGCCCTCGTTGAGGTAGTGCTGCCCGGTCAACAGGCTGTCCCAGCCGCGGTCGCGGGCATGACGGACCATGGCGATCTGATCGTCGAGGGCGCTCACCATGTCGCGGTCGAGCGTCTGCTGGTTGGTAATGAAGAGGCCGACTTTCATGGGTTTCCATTCCCGGGCGCGAACGCTCGCATGCGGTTGCCGAGGGTTCCGGTTCCGACGTTCGCATCCCCTTGCCGGGTGTCCGGCAGCAAACGTCGGAACCAAGACGTCACACTGAAATCACACGGTTGCCCGTGTGTTTGAACCTTCGCTCCTTTACTTCATGCCGCGCTCGTTGAGGACCTTGCGGGCGATGCGGAAGCACTCCACACCCGCCGGGAAGCCGGCGTAGATGCCGATCTGGTGCAGGATCGCCTTCAGTTCGTCCTTGGTCACGCCGTTGTTGAGCGCGCCGTTCAGATGAAGCTCCCATTCGTGCATGCGGCCGAGGGCGGCCAGCATGGTGAGGTTCATCATCGAGCGGGTCTTGGCGGGAATGGTGTCGTCGCCCCACACCTTGCCCCAGCAGAACTCGTTGAGCATGTCCTGCCACTCGCGATTGAAATCATCGACGGTGCTCAGGCTCTTGTCGACGTACTCGGCGCCCAGTGTGCTCTTGCGTGCGGCCAGGCCGGCTTCCCAGAGTTTGCGATCCATGAATTGTCTCCCGATGTCAGATGCATGGGGGCGCCGGGCGGCGCCTCGGCGCAATTCATGGCAGCGATGCGGGGTTGCCTCAAGCGGGATCTGATCCGACTGGATCCTTCGGGAGGAAGGGAAGTTTTTCGAGGCGATGGGTCGCACGTTCTGCGGCGATCTTGCGGATCAGTGCACCGATTTCGGGCCGCGTGGCCTCGAGGCGGAAGAAGTCCTCGCGGTAGAGCTTCAGGAGGCGGCAGCGGGTCGTCGTCGTATAGCTGCCGCCATGCTTGCCATTCTGCACGAGTGCCACAGCGCCGAAAAAGTCGCCTGTCTTGAACTCCATGCTGCCGTTGGGCTCGGCCAGACGCACGCGGCCCGAGGCGATGAAATACATCGCCGCGCCGTTCGTGTCGGCGGCGATGACCTCCACGTTCGGCGGCAGGTTATGGGCGTGAAGGAGGGGGAGTATCTCTGCGATGTGGCTCGCGTCGAGATCGGTGAAGAGGGGGACGCGCGACATCAGCGACCAGGTCACGACGAAATCGCGGCGGCCGACCTCCTGGGAAAATCCGGTCGAGATGATCGCAACCGGCAGGGCCAGTACGCACAGCCCGAAGAGCATGGTGATCATGGCCCAGAACTTGCCGAGCGGCGTGATCGGCGCCACATCGCCGTAGCCGACCGTCGTCAGGGTCGTCATGGCCCAATAGGCGGCGAGCGGCACGCTGCCGAACTTGTCGGGTTGGGCATGGCTCTCGATGAAATACATGCCGGTGGAGCTGAACAGCAGCACGGTCAGCAGCAACACGCCGGCGCCGATCAGGGCGCGGCTCTCGTTGGCGAGCACGCGCAGCAACGTATGCATGGCCGGCGAATAGCGCGACAACTTGAACAGCCGCAGCAACCGCAGGGCGCGCAGAATGCGCAGGTCGATGCCAAGCATATGCCCGAGGTAGAAGGGCAGGATCGCCAAGAGGTCGATGACGAGGAAAGGGCGGCGCGCGAACCGGAGGCGTGCCTTCCAGGGCGGAAGGCGCCTCAGGAACGGGACTTCGACGGAGGCCCAGATGCGCGTAATGTATTCAATCGTGAAGACGGCGACGGAAAAGACCTCGAAGTAGTGGAATTCCCACGCATAGGCCTCATGCACTTCGTGCACTGTCTCCAGGCAGAAGGCTGCGATATTCAGAAGAATGAGCGTGATGATGACATCGTCGACGAAGCGGCTGGTGCTGTCTTCGCCCCGGCCGATCTCCATGACCTCGTAAGTGCGATGCCGCAGCTCAGCCCACGTCCGTGAGAGGCCGGAAAGGGCCATGACCGGTCTCCTTCTCGCAATGTGGGCGGGATCGCCCGGAGTTCGCTCCTTGTTGCAACGATTCGGGTCCGCATAGCGAACGCGACACGCGCGGCGGGTGTGCGGGGAGGTGCGTCGCCAGGTGCCGCATTCACAAGCGAACACCAGTGCCGTGGATCCGACTTTTGCTTTGCGCCGGGGGCTGTCTGGGTGCAAAGCAGATGGCGAAATCGAAAAACGACCCGCCCACCGGCCGAGGCGCATTTGTCTGCGGCAGAGACCGGTTGCCCGCAGGGTACACATGAGACGCGGTGTCTCAGAGCCAGCTATCCCCTTGGGATTTGGCGAACTTGGTCTATGGAGGGCAAAGCCTTGCCCGCGAACGTCACGAGATGCCCATGACGACGAGTGCCGAAAACCCCACTTACCGTCGCAACGTGCTGCTGCTCGCGTTCGCGCAGGCGTTGTTCATGATGACGCAGTCCATGGGGATCGCCACGACGCCGCTGGCCGGGCATTCGCTGCTGGGCGCCGACAAATCCCTGGCGACGCTGCCGATCTTCCTGACGCATGCCGGCATCATGACGGCGACGATCCCGGCCTCCCTGCTGATGGGGCGGATCGGCCGGCGGGCCGGCTTCACACTAGGCGCCCTGCTCACGATCGTGTTCGGCATGGTGGCGACCTACGCGGTCATTGCGCGCCGGTTCGAGCTCTTGTGCCTCGCGGCCTTCATCCAGGGCACGGGCGCCGCTTTCGCCTGGTACTACCGCTTCGCTGCCGCCGACAGCTCGCCGCCAATGTTCAAGCCCAAGGCCATCTCGTATGTCATGGCGGGCGGCATCGTGGCGGGGCTGGTCGGCCCGGAGATCGCCAAGCGCACGGTCGACTGGTTCGCGCCGATCACCTTCATGGGCGTCTACGTCGCCATCTCGATCGTTGCGGTCGTCAGCGTCGTTCTCATGCAATTGCTTCGGATTTCCACGCCGACAGCGGCAGACCGCGCGTCAGGCGGGCGTCCGATGGGCCAGATCGTGCGGCAGCCCGTGTTCATAGTGGCCTTGATCTCGTCGATGCTGGGCTACGGCGTGATGACGCTCGTCATGTCCGCGACGCCGCTCGCCATGATGGCCTGCGGCTTCCAGTTCGGCGACAGCGCGACCGTCATCCAGGTACACATCATCGCGATGTTCCTGCCGTCGTTTATCACGGGCAACCTCATTCAAAGATTCGGCGTGCTGCCGATCATTGCGATGGGTGCCGTGATCCAGGTCGGTTGCGCGATCATCAATCTCTCCGGCGTCGATCTGATGAACTTCATGGTCGGCAACGCGATGGTGGGACTGGGGTGGAACTTCACCTACGTCGGCGGGTCGACGCTGCTGACGACCGCCTATCAGCCGAGCGAGCGCGCGAAGGTGCAGGGCACGCACGACTTCCTCGTCTATGCGACGACGGCGACGGCGGCGGCGCTTTCCGGCTTCCTGCAGGCGCAGGCGGGCTGGAAGCTGATCAACCTCGCCACGCTGCCGCTGATGGCGACGGTGGTCATCGCCGCGCTCTGGCTGCGCAGCTACCAGCGCCGCGCCCAGCCGCAGCCGCAAACGCAGTGAGGCGGTATCCGCTCAATCGAGGTCGAGTGGGAAGATCGGGCGGCGCACCTTCTCGAAGGACAGCTTGAGGATGTCGTGCGACGTGATGCCGTCGCCCTCGTCCACCACCACGATGTCTCCGGCGATGGGCGCATAGGCGGCCCGGAAGTGCTGCATCGACTTCACGGCGAGCACGGCGCGCCGGGCGGGGTCGATACCGGCAACTGTGAAGAAGCCCAGGTCGTAATTCTGGAAGCGCCGGCTGGCCAACACGATCTCCACGCCGCCCACCTTGAAGGCGGCTGTCGTTCCCATGTCGATCTTCATGCCGCGCATCATCGGTCCTTCGATGGTAAAGCGGCCGTCGGAGACGTGGGTCACGGTGCCCGTCAGACGGAGCGGTGTGGCAAGCCGCGGATCGGTCTTGCCCCCGATGTCGAGCGTCAGGGTCGCGCCGACGCCGGCCTTCGCGCATGCGGCCGCACTCTGGGGATCGACGATGGAGGATATCGCGGCATCCGCGAGCCCGGCCTCGAGCATGCCTTTCAGCAGGCCGACGGAATCGGAATAACCGCCTCCGCCCGGGTTGTCCGCGAAATCGGCGATGACGACCGGGGCGCCGATCCGGCCGCTGGCCTTCGCGCGGGCGACGGCTTCGGCAACGGTCGTGTGCTCCACGGTGGCGACGTGCCGCGTATCCCACATGAAGGCGACGATCTCGTCCGCCAGCGCGGCATGTTCGGGATGCTCACCGTCTGCGACGACGACCACGCTCGGACCGACCTCGGCGATGTCGGCCTTGAAGAACCCGGCGTTGATGGAGACCGACAGCACGCCGGGTTCGTTCAAGAAGCCACGTGCCATGGCCAAGGCATCGTTCATGGGGCCCGGACCGGTCGTCTTGCCGTCGTCCAGGCCCTTCATCTGGGGACCGCGGCGGACGATGGTCTGCGGCCGGATCTCGCCCTTCAGCGCGCGGGCGACCAGATCGACGGCTTCCGACGCGATCTCGTACATATCCACGTGGGGGTAGGTGCGATAGCTGACGATGATGTCGGCGTCCCTGGCCATGCGGTCGGTGACGTTGGCGTGCAGGTCGAGCGTGGCGGCGATGATGACCTTGGGGCCCGCCTTGGCACGCAGGCGCGCGATCAGTTCGCCTTCGCCGTCGTCCACGTGCTCGGCGACCATGGCGCCGTGCAGATTGAGCAGGATCGCCTCCACGCCGCCGAGCTTGTCGACGCCGGCCAGGATCTCGCCGGCCATCGCCTCGTAGCAGTCACTGGTGAGCTTGCCGGATGGCGTGGCGTCGCCCACGACGGTGAGCACGGGTTGCCAGCCGTGCCGCTGGCAGCCGTCGAGGAAAGCGGCCGCCTCGGTGTTCGTGCCGGGGTAGACACGCGCGATGTCCTCGCCGCGATGCAGTGCCCGTTGGCGATAGGCCTCGATATCGGTCGGCAGAACCGAGAACGTATTCGTCTCGTGCTTGAAGCCAGCGATGAGGACGCGCGGTGTCATGTCGTGTCGTTGCTTTCGGGTTGGTCAGATGGCGAGTGCCATGCCGTCGCGGCCGGGGTCGGCGCCGCCGTCGAGCTTGCCGTCCATGATGCGGATGGCGTGAACACCGGCGAAGTGGAAGTTCTGCGGCCATCGCCGCACCGGATAGCCGCGTGATCTCAACTCGGCTTCGGTCGCGCGCAGGATGCGGTTGGTGATGTCAAGCGTATCGGAGGTGGCGTTGAAGCGCGGCGCGGAGACGGCCTCGAGCGCCGACATGCCGAACTCCACGACGTTGAGGATGACCTGCAGGATCCCCATGGCGATGTAGGTGCCGCCGGGCGCACCCAGCACGAGCATCGGCTTGTCGTCCTCGAAGACGATGGTCGGCGCCATCGAGGAGAAACGGGACTTGCCCGGCGCCAGCGATCCGGCGCGGCCGGGACGCGGGTCGAACACCGCCATGGCGCCGTTGTACATGAAGCCTAGACCATCCGTGACGACGCCCGACGGCGTGCCGAGCGTGTGGGTCATGGTGGCGCACACGCCGTTCTCGTCCACGGCGACGACGTGCGTGGTGTCGGCGCTCTCCTTCTTGCCGCTGCGCAGACGGGGGACGTGCGTCTTCTCTCCGCGCCGGATGCGTTCTGCCAGCGGGCGGGCGTAGTCCTTGGATGTCAGCTCGGCGAGGGGCACGTCGACGAAGCGTGGGTCGCCGACCTTCATGTCCTTGTCGACGGTGGCGATCTTCATCGCTTCCGCGACCGTGGCGATGTAGTCGGGCGAGTTGTGGCCCATCGCCTTCAAATCGAAATTCTCGAGGATGTTCAGCATTTCGACCAGCATGACGCCACCGCCGGGCGGGCGGTTGGTCGACAGGCGCAGGCCGCGGTAGCTGCCCCACAGCGGCTCGGTCTGTTCGGGCGCGGCCTTGGCGAGATCGCCCGGCGAGATGAGGCCGCCGTTCGCCTTCATGTCGGCGACGATCTCCTGCGCGATCTTTCCGGCATAGAAATCCTCGACCCCGGCTTCGGCGATGCGGCGCAGCGTGCGGCCCATGTCGGGATTGCGCAGCGTCTCCCCTACAGCGTGCAGCTTGCCGTTGGCCTTGGCGTAGATCTTCCGTGTCGCGGGGTACTGGGTGAGGAACTCCGCGTGTGGCGCGCGGCCTTCGGTGGGCACTTGGTTCCAGTAGGCGGCGACGTGCGGGCGCACCATGAAGCCGTTCTCGGCGTAGTGGATGGCGGGTGCGAGCAGGTCGGCCAGCGTGCGCGTGCCGAAGCGCCGCAATGCCTCGTCGAGGCCCTTCAGCGTCATCGGCGTGGTGATGGCGCCGTAGCCGATCTCGTTGACGCGGCCGTCCAGAACGAAGCCGAAGCCGTCCTCTGCTTCGCCGACGAGCAGGTGTTCCCACATGCCGGGTGTCGTGGCCAACGGCGCGCGGCCGTGAAAATCGAGACAGGCGTGGCGGCCGTTGCGCGGGTCATACACTTGCAGCGATCCGAATCCGGCAATGCCGCACATCTGCGGATCGACGGCGGTCTGCACGAGTGCGGCCGCGACCGCGGCATCGACGGCATTGCCGCCCACCTTCAGCGTTTCGATGCCGGCTTCCACCGCCTCGGGCTGGGCGGCGCAGACCATGCCGTGCGTCATGGGAGGATCTCCGTTGGATCTCATGCGTCTGGAAGTGCGATGTCGGGGGCTTTCAGCGGCTTGCAGTCGGGCGCGATGGCGAGGGGAGCGCCGGTGCGCGCCTTTACGTCGTCGAGGGAGAGGCCGGCGAGGATCTCGCGCGCCACGAAGCCCTTGTCGGTGACGTCGACCACCGCGATGTCGGTAAAGACGCGCTTCACGCAACCCTTGGCCGTCAGCGGCAGGGCGCACGTCTCGATGAGGCGGGGTGCGCCCTTGCGCGTGTTGTGCTCCATGATGACCCACAGGAAGCGTGCGCAGGCGGCGAGATCCATGGCGCCTCCGACGAGCGGTCCCTTGTCGGGCACGCGCATGTCCCAATTGGCGAGATCGCCATTGGCGGCCACTTCGAAGGCGCCGAGGATGCTGACGTCGATATGGCCGCCGCGGATCATCGCGAACGACGAGGCGCTGTCGATGATCGTGGCGCCGGGGCGAAGGGTGATGCGCCGGGAGCCGGCGTCGACCAGATCAGTGTCGATCTCTTCGCCCACGGCGATGGGCCCGGCGCCGACGACGCCGTTCTCGGACTGGAAGAAGACGTCGAGGCCGGGCCGCAGGTAGTCTGCGACGGCGACGGGCATGCCGAGGCCGAGATTGACGAGGGCGCGGTCCTCGATGTCCTGCGCCGCGCGCCAGGCCATCTGGAGGCGATTGAGAGGTTTCGTCGGCATGTCAGATCACTCCGGCGCCTTGAGGACGCGATCGATGTAGACGCCCGGAAGCTGGGCGCGCGTATGCGGGATCGGTTCGGGCTCCACCGTGCGGACCTCGGCGATGGAGAGACGCGCCGCCGTCGCCATGACGGGGCCGAAGTTGGCCTGCGAATAGCGGAAGGTCAGGTTGCCGTACTGGTCGGCCGTGTCGGCGCGGAGCAGCGCCACGTCGCCCTTGATCGCTTGCTCCAGCACATGCTCGCGCCCGTCGAAGACGCGCACCTCCTTGCCGCGGGTCAGGTCCGTGCCGACGCCCACGGGCGTATAGAAGGCGGGGATGCCGGCACCGGCAGCGCGGATGGCCTCCGAGAACGTGCCCTGTGGCAGGCAAACGAGTTCGATCTTGCCGGCTTTCAGCAGTTTTTCGAAGGGCGAGAGGTCCTTGCCCTGGCCGCGCGCGGCGCTGCAGATCACCTTGGCGACCTGGCCCGCCTCGATCAGTTCGTGCGTGAGGGAGTAACGATGTGTCGCGGAGTTGACGACGAGCGTCAGGCCCTTGGCGCCCTGCTCGCGCAGGCCGCGAATGAGTGTGTTGGGGAACCCGGCTCCGCCGAAGCCTGAGATGAAGACGACCGCGCCGTCCTTGATGCCGGCGAGGGCTTCGGCTGCCGACGCCACCTGTTTGTCGATTGCCATGGTCTCGCCTTAGCCGATGTATTTCCAGTAGGTGTCTTTCTTCGTCACGTAGCCGTCGCGGAATTCCCACAGATCGCAGCCGGCATACTCGAACGGTGCGCCACCCTCGGGCGTGCCGCGCACGACCCACTCGGAGATGGCCTTGGACTGGTCGACGATCCAGTGGCGCATTTCCTCCCATCGCATGTCCGGGATTTGCGCGTAGCGGCTGCGCAGAACGTCTGCGATCTCCGTCCTGCCGCGGCAGACGCGGCCTTCCGGCGCGTTGGGCCCGCGTGCCATCCACCAGATGCCGTCGTCGGTGAAATGCGAAACGATGTCGTCGACGTTGCGCCTGTTGAAGGCGTCCTGGATCTCGTCGAGCAAGGCGATTGTCACCTGGCGTTTCATTGCTCTCCCCGTGCGGTCGCTCAACCCTTTGCATGGGAGCTTAGCGCGGGGTTCGCTGAATGACAGCCGGAATCGCACCCGCGCCGGCCAAAGCCGCGCCGGCTTGACGTGCGCGCGCTGTATCGCACAATCGCGGCTCGGCAATGCAGCGGGAGGGCGCCATGCGCACGGTGAAGCTACGCACGGGCGAAACGGTGCCGCAGTTGGGTGTCGGCACGTGGTACATGGGTGAGCGCGCGTCCGACCGGAAGGCGGAAGCGCAGGCCATTCGCGCCGCGGTGGACCTCGGCGTGACGCTGATCGACACGGCGGAGATGTACGGCGAGGGCGGCGCGGAAGAGGTCGTGGGAGACGCCGTCGCGGGCCTTCGCGACAAGGTGTTCATCGTCTCGAAGGTCTATCCGCACAACGCCTCGCGCGCGGGCGCGATCGCGGCCTGCGAGCGCAGCCTGAAGCGGCTCAGGACCGACCGTATCGACCTCTATCTCCTGCACTGGCGCGGGCGGTATCCGCTAGCGGAGACCGTGGCGGCCTTCGAGACGTTGAGAGCCGACGGCAAAATCCGGCACTGGGGCGTCTCCAACTTCGACGTCGACGATATGGAGGAGCTTCGCGCGGTGCCGAACGGCGATCGCTGCGTCTCGAACCAGGTGCTCTATCACCTGGGCTCGCGCGGCATCGACTTCGATCTCGTTGCCGATTGCGCCGACAACAACGAGACGATCATGGCCTATTCGCCGCTCGGGCAGGGGGCGATCCTGCGCCATGCGGCGCTGGGCGAGGTGGCCAGAAAGCATGGCGTGACGCCGGCCGCCGCCGCGATCGCGTGGACCATGCGCCACCCGCACGTCATCGCGATCCCGAAGGCGGCGCGGCTCGGCCACGTCAAGGAGAATGCCGCGGCCGCCGATCTCGTGCTCGATGCGGCAGACCTTGCGGTGCTCGACAATGCATTCCCACCGCCACGGCGCAAGCAGCCTCTGGGGATGCTGTGACGTCATGGCGTCGTTGGCCGGCGTGCGGGTTTGACCCTGCGGTGCGGTCTAATATATCAGTCTGAGATGGGCTGACCCTTCCGGGACATTTTGCCGGAGGTGCCGCATCGCTGAGGCCCAGACGCAACGAGAACCGTGCCTTCGTTCGAGCACGGCGGGATCGCCAATCGCTGCCACGGAGGCAACGCCGATGAGATTGTCCGCCCAACAGATCGCGCAGTACGACCGGGACGGCTACCTGCATTTTCCCGAATTCTTCTCGGCCGCCGAGGTCGCGGCCATGCGCCGCGAGGTGGAGCGCGTATCGCACATCCAATCCGAGATGGTGGTGCGGGAAGGCGCGGAGCAGCGGCCGAAGGCGATGTTCCGGATGCATGAGAGCGACGGGCCGACCGCCTCGCCCGTGATGCAGGCCGCCGTGCGCCTGCCGCGGACGCTGGGCCTCGCACAGCAGCTTCTGCGCGACGATGAACTCTACCTCCACCACACCAAGGTGAACATCAAGGCCGCCATCGAAGGTTCGGTCTGGCCCTGGCATCAGGATTACGGCTCGTGGGCCAACGACGGCATCGCGCGATCGGACCTGCTGACGATCATGATCGGGCTCGATCCGGCGACCGAGCTCAACGGATGCCTGTATTTCCTGCCGGGCAGCCACGTGCATGGCCGCGTCGATCCCTATTTCGACACGTCCACAGCCTACAAGGTGTGGTCGCTGACACCAGCGGACATGAAGAAGATGATCGCCGCGCACGGCGAGCCAGTCGCCATCACGGGCAAGGCGGGTTCGCTGACGGTTTTCGACTGCAACCTGATGCATGCCTCCGGGCACAATCTGTCCGCGCAGGACCGGTGGCAGGCCTATTTCTGCTA
This sequence comes from Hyphomicrobiaceae bacterium, assembly GCA_041397775.1. Lineage (GTDB taxonomy): Bacteria > Pseudomonadota > Alphaproteobacteria > Rhizobiales > Hyphomicrobiaceae. The sequence goes on from JAWKWB010000015.1 coordinate 52,478, forward strand.
CAACACGTGTGCCAACCGCCCGCAGGACGTACCAAATCCGCGCGCCGACTGGGTGCGCTCGCGCAACTGGAAGCCCCTCGAAATCGGCCCTGACGACGGCATAACCATTGCGGCCCTGGCGCCTGCGTGAGGCGGCTTCGGTGGGTCCGGACGTAGGCCGAAGGGGCAGAGGTGTCTTTCATGCGCTTCGTGCCATGGCAGAGGTTCCCCCGATACCGACCGTCGGGGCGAAAACGCGATGGGCCGTATTGAGACGGAACCGCGTGTCACGCAACGCGGCGATGGACGTCGGCTTCGACCAACTGCGGACCTTGTCGATAGGTCGGTAACTGTCCCACACTCACAGATTGCCAATAGCTTTTCCCCCGACGGTTTGCTTGCGAAGCCGGAATCGGAGCAAGTTTCGGGACATGAATCAGCCACCGCAGATTGTTGACATGACAGACCTTCCTGATCTGCCGCTAGACGACGCGATGCTCCACGACTACGGCATCACGTTGGATGAGTTGCGGGTTTGGCACACGCTGCTCCCGAAGCCAGTTGAGCGCCGGATTGCTGCGTACAAGTCAAAACAGCGCTTTGTGCACTACACCACCGCTGCTGCCGCCGTTGAGATCGCGCGGAGCAGGTCGATTTGGCTTCGCAACACAACGTGCATGAACGATTTCAGCGAAGTGCATTTTGGCATGAAGCGAGTGATAGAGTTCTTCGGAGGCGACGCCGGCAAACCGTTCTGGTCGCTTCTCGATGAACTCGTGCCCAACTCGTCGATGCACGTGAAATCGACTTACGACGGATGGGCATCGGACTTACGCTACAACACGTATGTCGCCTGCGTATCTGAACACGACGAGTCCGAAGATAAAACCGGGCGGCTCTCAATGTGGCGAGCCTACGGGCCCCAGACAGGCGTCGGCATTGTTATCAACGGCGCTGCTTTCCATTCTTCGTCCGATGCTCTCGGAGCATTTAGCTACCCGGTCGAGTATGCCGGCGCTGCAGACTGCGACCGAATGTTCCAAGAACTCGTTGACCGCGCCGTCGCAAGTAAGTCGGTATTCGGGGCGCTCGCACCTGAAAATCTGCACGGGTTCGTTTTTGAAATGCTGAGTTACTTCTCTCTGGCATTGAAGCATCCGGGGTTTTCTGAGGAGCGCGAATGGCGTGTGGTGCACCGACCGAATTTCAATCCGAATCATCACCTTAAACCTAAAGTGGTGGTTCTGAGCGGCTTGCCTCAGCGGGTGTATCCGCTGCCGCTGAAAGATTTCGCCGGTGATGGTATCCGCGGCGTTCCTCTGAACGAACTTGTCGATCGTGTTCTCGTCGGACCGACTCAGTTTCCCGTCGCTGCATCGGAGGCAATCATCCATGAACTGAGCGAGGCCGAAGTTGTCGATGCCCGTAAAAGGGTGTTCGTAACCGACATCCCGCTGAGAACCTAGTGATGATGCCACCTCCAATCCCGCTGACACCCGACACGATAGTCGGTTTCAATACCGAGGGCGAGGCTGTAACGCTGTCACGGGTTCTCGAGGCCTGCGATGAAATGTGCGAATGGCTCAATACCAAACTCACCTCTGGTGCTTTCTCAAAGCGAATCGTCTGCGAACTTGCCGGCCACTGGTGTCGAATCCCGCAGATGTTCGGCAATATGCCCATACTGATCGACTGCCATGCTGTCCTGGATCAAATCGGAGCGATGGAGGGAGCAGCTCAAAACAGAGCCGCTCCGACCAAGCCCGCGACGGAGTTCCCCGTAGGGCCATTGAAAGGGCTCTGGCACAAGCACTGGTTTCAAGCGTCATTCATCCCGACCAACCTACTTCTCGAAAACGAGAAGAACGGCGAAGCGCTTCTCTACAAGGCGCTAAACAAGCACTTTGGCCGCAACGGCTGGCAAGGCCGCCCCGTCGCCGATGCTGCCGGCATCATAGCTCACGCAGCTGTGTTCGATGCCCTTGAAAATAGGGCGGGTAACCGGTCGAAGTCGGGGCGTCGAAGACTGACAGGAGAGTGGATAGTTTTCGCAAAATATGGCGGGAGGAACATCTACCTAACCCTGGCGTCACACGCCGAGACGAACGAAGAGATACTTGCGCGCTGTCAGTCGGCAACTGCTGACTACCCTGAGCTTAAGGGTGTGCCGCCGTTCTCGCCATAATAATCAGCGGGGCGTGGGCGCGCACGCTTTCACCGCCGGGATCCCGCCAATCCAGTCTTCCGCAATATGTGTGACGAATACGTCGGCTAACGAAGGCAGTCCTGCTGATCTCGGAACGAAGCGGGAAACGGTCGAGATGGGTCATCTGCAGGCATCATCGGTCGCCGTGCCACGGCCGGGACTCGTCCGGCTTCGGACATAGTTGGGCGCTCCGGGTGGGGCATGGTCAACGCACGTGCCACCAAAAGTCGCACCACACGATCGGGCCGCCCGCCCCCAACCCAACCCGCCACCCACACGCCCCCTCCGATTGACGCCTCGCGTTGTCGGGGGTAAGTCTGATATATCAGATGTGGTGAGCGCGATCGGCGCACGGTTTTGCGCGTGCGTTCTTGCCGCGCGCCGGTGCGCGGAGGGCGTCGACTGCCGACGCTGCGGTTCGACGCCGGCGTTCAACACTGGCGTTCAACACCGACGTTCCACACCGGCGCTTCACGACGAGGACTAGGCATGATCACCGATCGCCAGAAGATGTTCCGCCAGGAGTACCGCTCGCGGATCATGGGCTTCTATGACGGCTACCTGCACATCGTGATCATCTATGCGATGGGGGCCGCGGCCTTCTACATCTACCTGCAGCACATCAGCGCGCCGACCTGGGCGGAGTTGGCGACCATCCCGCTGACGTTCCTGTTCACGAACATGTTCGAGTGGTTCGTGCACAAGCACATCATGCACCGGCCGATCAACGTGAAGGGCCTGCGCGCGGTCTACGAGCGGCATACGCTCAACCATCACCAGTTCTTCACGGACGAGGAGATGCGGTTCCGCGACCACAAGGACTGGCGCGTGACGGTGTTTCCACCCTATGCGCTTGTGGTGTTCATCCTGATGTCGCTGCCGGGCGCCGTCATCCTCGGCAATGTGTTCACGCCCAACGTGGGCTGGCTGTTCATGAGCGTGACGACGGGCATGTATCTCATCTACGAGTTCATGCACTTCTGCTGCCACGTGGACGAGAACTGGTTCGTGCGGACGTGTCCGTTCGTCAATACGCTGAGGCGGCATCACACCGCGCACCACAATGCGCGGCTGATGATGGAGGTGAACATGAACCTCACCTTCCCGATCGCGGACTGGCTGATGGGAACCTCCGATCTCGACCGGGGGCTCGTCGGGCATCTGCTCAACGGCTACGACGACACGCACCTGAAGTCGAACCTGCGCGGACGGCCCAAGCGGCCCGACGAGGCGGCGGCGGCTCCCATGGGCAACTACTGAGGGAGCCCGCGCGACGCGGGGGGCGCATCATGCCAAACGACGTCAAGGCCATCGTCTCGCTGATCACGATCCTGGTGGGCTTCGGGTTCGCGCACTGGGAGCAGGCCAACGGCAAGCCGCATCTCTATTGGCTGGTCATCGGCCTTGCGGTGTTCTCGGTTTTCGCGATGTGGATCTTCCCCGAGGCCGGGGTGAAGAAGGGCGACATGCCCGCGAAGGACCAGGGCGGCCGCTGAGGCGGCGGCACGTCCGGTGCGCGGCTCTGGTGGAGGTCGCACGGCATTCCGGTCGGGATCCACGACGTGTTGTTGTCGATCAGATCGCAACGCGTCATGACCACGCCGAGGTGCGTGCTCATGCACACCTGCTCCCCCAGCATGTACTGGCGTCCGCCGAAGCGGCAGCGGCACGGGATGATGCGACCATCGCCGTTACGCATGCCGTGGAAGGGCGAGGTCGGATAGTTCGGCTGTGGGCTTGTCGCGGGCGGCGAGGAGACCTGGCTTTGCGCCCGGCACACGCCGATGGGCAGCGCGACGAGCACGACGACGACCGCTGCGGCCCGCATGCCTGCGCCGCCTCGAGATCGGGGCTGTCGCGTCGTCATCCCATCGGCAAAGCATAGCATGTGCACGCATCGGCGCGATGGGTAAAGTTCGCAAAGTTCGCGCCGCGATTTCCGCTGTGCGCAGCGCGCCTGTGCGTCGATATACTGGCGCTCGGTGAATGAGGCAGGGGAGGCTGCGCCATGGACTATCGTCAACTCGGTCGGACCGGTTTGCGGACCTCCGTTCTTTCGTTCGGCTGTGGGGCCGTTGGCGGCCTCATGACCAAAGGGGATCCGAAGGATCAGGAGCGGGCGGTGGCGCGTGCCCTCGAGATGGGCATCACCTATTTCGACACGGCGTCGATCTACGGCAACGGCGCGTCGGAAGAGAACCTCGGACGCATCCTCGCCAAGCTGAGGCCGGACGTGCTCGTGGCGACGAAGTTCCGGCTGAAGCCGCACGAGCATGCCGACATTCCGGGGGCGATCCGTGCCTCGCTGGAGGCCAGCCTGGGGCGCATGGGGCTCGACAGCGTGGCGCTGTTCCAGCTTCACAACCGCGTCACGGCCGTGTTGGGCGAGGATCAGCTGAGCGTGGAGGCGATCCTGGGCGAGGTGGCACCGACGCTGCAGAAGCTGCGCGATGAAGGGAAGATCCGGCATTTCGGGATCACGGCGCTCGGTGAAACGCCTGCATTGCACCGCGTGGTCGCGTCGGGCGCGTTCGATACGGCGCAGATCTGCTTCAATGCGCTCAATCCGACGGCTGATGCCGTCGTGCCGGCCGGCTATCCTGCCCAGGACTACGGCCAGTTGATGCGAGCCGCGCACGATGGCGGCATGGGCACGATCGGCATTCGCGTGCTCGCCGGCGGCGCGCTCTCCGGCAGCGCGGAGCGGCACCCGCTCAACATGCAAAGCGTGGAGCCGATCGGCTCGGGGACGGATTTCGAAACGGATGTCGCTCGCGCGCGCCGCTTCCAGCCGCTGCTCGATGCCGGCGCTGCGACGAGCCTGCCGGAGCTGGCGTTGCGATTTGCGATCTCGTGTCCGGCACTCTCGACGACGCTCGTGGGGCTGGCCAACCTCGCGCAGCTCGAAGCGGCTTTCTCCGCCGTGGAGAAAGGACCGCTGCCACCGCAGGCACTGCGTCAGCTCGAAATCATCCGCGATCGCTTTGCCGGCGAGCGGCGATAATCGCACCAGTGGCAGGTGGGGGTGGCATCGCGGGCCTCATCGCCCGCTTGCCGGCGTGCGGGACAGGCGCATGGCGGGCGCCGAAGCTTGATCTACACGGGGCGTCGTGCGCGTCCCGAGGCGTTTTCTTCGGAATTTCAGTTTGTTAGGCTTCCGCGGCGGCCATGGTTAGCAAAAACTTCGGGGCGGATCGAACTTTTTAGAAATTGGGCGTTGACAGGGGGAGGGCCGGGGGTCTACAAGACGCCTCAACGG
>JAWKWB010000016.1:0-31022 GCA_041397775.1 Hyphomicrobiaceae bacterium
GGTCCGTAGCGGGAAGGGGTGATTCGGGGCAGGTGGCTCGATAGGCGGGGGTGTCAGGGGCTGACACAAACGTCTTCCCCGGGGGCGGACGCTGGCTGGGCTGCGTGCCTGGACTCTGCCGGCGCTCTTCCGGTGGCGCGATCTCGATGATGGATAAGGGGTTTGGCGGGCCCTGGTCGATCCGGGGTCGGGTCGTGATCCGCAGAAGTATCGCCGAGTTGGGGCTCTTCAGGACATGCCGGGCCGCGATGCCGTAGAATAGGCGCCAAGAGCTGCTGATCGACGAACCAGTCGTGCGGACTGTTCCCGAGATGGTGCGTTTTCTCTACCGCCTACGGCATAGCCTCGGGGAGCTTCATGGCGGTGAGAGTGACACGTCCCTCTATCTGCTGGGCAAGTATCCCACGTCGATGCCCGCCCGCCGTGCCCGCCGCAAGACCTCGGCTCTCGTGACGTAGCCATCCTTGATCAGGGCCACGAGACACGGGCGGGAAAGACGCGGGTCGACCCGGCGCATGCAGCCATAGGCCTGCTGCGTGTTCGTCGCGCCCGAGCAGTGGTTCATGTAGTCGGCGGTGCAGTCCGTACGGACGCGCTCGCTGACCTGCTGGGCGCTGGCATTGGACACGCCCAGCCATAGGGCGAGCGCCACGGCAGCGGCCGTGTTCGCCTTTGAGTTCATGCTGTTTCTCATGAGAATGGGGGGCGTCAGAAGGTCCCGCCGTCGAGGGTGATCCCGGTGATGCTGCCGCCGGTGATTGCGACGCTGCTCGCCGGCTGCAACGCCATCGACCCGAGCCCGAGATTGGTGCGGGCCGTGGCGACGTTGTTCAGATCGGACAGGTTCGCGGCGATGGCGAGCTTGCCCGCCAGCGCGTTGGTGACCGTCGTCGAGAAGTTGGCATCGCTGCCGAGGGCTGTGGCCAACTCGCTGAGGGTGTCCAGCGCGCCCGGCGCGCCGTTGATCAGCGCGGACACGGCCGCGGCGACAAAGGCCGTGGTGGCAAGCTGCGTGGTGTTGGTGCCGGCAGCCGCGGTTGGTGCCGTCGGCGTTCCCGTGAGCGCGGGGGAAGCCAGAGGCGCCTTGGCATCGAGCGCGCTCTGAAGGCCGGTGATTTCCGAGACCGGATGCGCGTGGGCTGACGGCGTGAATGTTGCGGGTTTGCCGGTGATGCCGGTCCAGGGTGCCGCGTCGGCCACCTCGGCGGCGTCCACCTTGCCGTCGTTGTCGGTGTCGTAGGTGGCCTTCGTCATATCACCGGCGCCGAACGCGGCAATGGCGGACTGAACGAATGCTGTCGTGGCAACCTGCGTCGTGTTCGTGCCACTGGCAGCGGTCGGTGCGGCCGGGGTACCCGTGAACGTCGGCGATGCGAGCGGCGCCTTGGCGTCCAGGGCGGTCTGCAAGCCCGTGACATCGGCGACCGCATGGCCGTGGGATGTGGCGGCGAAGGCGGTGGTCGCCTCGGTCGCTGCGGTGCCCAGGCCCAGAGACGTGCGTTGCGCGGCGGCGTTGGCGCCGGTCAGCAGCGCCCGTCCAGCAGCGGTACTGTCGGAGATATCGGTCGACGCGTGCGCGTGGGCAGCCGCCGCTTTGCCGTCGAGCGCCGTTTGCAGGCCCGTCACATCGGCGATGGCATGGCTATGGCTGGCAGCCGCCTTCGTCGCGAGGCCGCTCTCGAACTGCGACTTGCGGATGAGGTCGGTGCTCCCGGAGGCGTCCTGGCTCGACTTCGGGGCCGTCGAGAAGGTTTTGGCGCCGCTGATCGTCTGCGCCGTGCTCTTATCGACGAAGGCGCCGTTGCCCGCGACGGGGACCACGCTGGTGGCATTTCCGGTGCCATCGTCGCCATTGCCGCCGTAGATGATCTCGTCGACCTGGTTCCAGGCGAGTTCGCCCGTCAGCAGGGCGGCAGGTGCGCCGGCAAGACCCGTGACGCGTCGTTTGATGCGCAGAGAGTTGGCCATGGTGTCGTTGCCCTTGCGTTAGAAGTTGCCGCCATCGAGCGGCAGACCAGCCGCGATGGTGCCGGTTGGACCGCGATCGCCCTGTATGCCTTGTGCGCCCGGTGGACCTTGAGGTCCGGGCGTGCCAACCACTTTGATCTTGGCTGGCGCAACCATCGGTGTGACCCTGATGCGATATGGCCGGCCGGTGGCGACGATGCTGTCTGGCATCATAGATCTCGCGTGATGGGGCGCAGGACGGGGATTTCGAGGGTGAACTGCAAATGACGATCGGGATCGAGATCGGTGCGCACGATGTCCGCGACAACGCTGCCGGCAGGAGCGGCTGCGGTCGCGGGACCGGGAATGACGAGTTCCAGGATCGTGTCGCTGAGGCGCACGAGGCCGCCATTGCCGGTCGACAAGGTCGTGACGATGTCGGTGGCACCGTCTTCGTCCTGATCTGCGAGACGAGGTCGCAGCCAACAGGGAATAGCTGGCCCTCGGCCTCGATCTGGACCCGATACTCGTAGCCTGCGACGATGGCTGGGCACGCGTGGACCTCGACGCTCATCGGCGCACCCTGCATTCGCGGCGGACGATCTCGTTGTGGGCGAGGATCATTTCCTTGGTCTTGCGCGTGAGCACGTCGTCCTTGGACGGGCGGATCGGTGCGGCCCAGTCGCAGTCGGATCGGAGGGCCGGGTTAATCCCGCAGCCAGCGGCGAAGACGGCGATCGAGGCTGCGGTCAGAAGTTTGAGAGACGTCATTGCGGATCTCCTCACCAGCTTGGCGTGCGCGGGCCTTCTCTGCCTCGCGCTTTGCGATGTAGGCGTCGCGTCCGGCTTGGCGGCCCTTGAGCCAGGCCGCCAAGAGGGCGAGCCCGAAGCCGCCGAACATGGCGCCGTAGAAGGACAGCCGGCCCAGCAGCCACGAGATGATCATGGTGTTTTCCCTGTCTGGTAGTCGGCGATGCGGGCAGCCCGGGTGCGCCAGGCGAAGACGATGACGGCGGCACAGACCGCGATCATGATCCAGGGCATCCACTGGCCGATCAGGGTGTTAAGGCTGAAGAGGGCGGCCGCGCGCTCGGTCAGACCACGCGCCTCTTCGGCCTGCTCGAGCATCGGGCCGATCGCGGTCGCGGCAGAGGCGACGCCACCGACGGTGCCGGCCACGACCTGCGCGTTAGCGGCGGACACGATCCGAGAGCCCTGCGGGCGGCCGTTGGCCCGCGTCTCGGAGACGGGCCGGGGCTCTGCGACCTCCAGAGCCTCGGTGAGTTCGACGTTGATGTCGGGCGTCAGGGTGAGGCCATTGTCCGACCGGAAGGCCAGGACGGCAGCACGGGTGCGTGGGCCGATCAGGCCGTCGATGGCGCCGACCTCGTGGTAGCCGAGATTGCGCAGCTTGCGCTGCACGTCGAGGATCGACGGTGCCGGCGCCGAACGACCTGACCCGCTGACACGCCGGACACCGAGAATGGCGGCCTTGCTGTAGCGCGCGATGGTGACGGCGTTGCTCTGGTTGCCGCCGAGGACTGAGACCTTGCTGCCAGCGTCGGCGATGAAGAAGGCAACGTGGCCCTGCCAGCTCGCGTTGCCGCGCTGGAAGACGACGATGTCGCCCTCTCGCGCGTCCGCCAGGTCGACGGGTTCGCCGAAATTGAGGTACGAGCGCGCGGTCAGCCTCCGGGTCGACCGGATGCCCGCGCGTTCGAGGCAGTGGCCGACGAAGGCCGCGCACCAGGCGACGCTGTCGTGCTCGACCCAATCGGCGCCGACGGACGCGTACATGTCCATGATCGCAGGATTGTCGCCTGGCCCTTCGACCTCTTTCGTGCCGATGTAGCTTCGGGCGATGTCCAGATGCTTGGGCATGCGACCTCCTGTTGTCTCAGATGACGATCTGGGCGATCACGCCGGCCACGAAGGCGACGGTGCAGATCCCGTAGAGGATGAGGATGCCGATGCGCGTGATGCGGCTGGCATCGAAAGGTCTGGCGTTCCTCATCGGCGCACCGCGACAACGGAACGGGGCGATACGCAGGCCACCGTCACGGCGTTGCTCTGGTTTCCGCCCGCCATGCAGACCCGCCCGTTGCGCCAGGAATAGAAGACGCCGACGTGCCCGCGCTGGACGATGATGTCGCCGGGCCGTGCGTCAGAGAGCGAGACGGCCGTGCCGTAGCGCGCCCAGTTCGGTGCCCAGCCATGGCTCGGGGGCGGCGTGCGACCGGCCTGCTTGACGGCCCAGCCGACGAAGAAGCCACACCAGGGTATGCGGGCGGGATCGACGCCGATCTTCGCCTGGATGGCGCCGCGATCGCGACGCTCGTGCAGGCCCATCATCGACATGATGCTGCCGATGATCGGGAGGCCGGCGAGGGCGAGGTCCGACTGCGGCAACGCTGGCTGTGCGGGACGCCTCTGGCGCTGCCGCTGTTGCGGCTGGTACTGCCGCCTGGCGTTCGCTTCTGGCCGCTGGCGGCTCTGTCTGGTGCGCTGTGCGTCTCTCGTGCCGCGTCGTTCGGCGAGCCAGTCTGCGCGCTCCTTGGCGCGTGCGGCCTGCTCGAACACAGGGAAGGTTGCCACGTCGGCACGGGTCGGCGTCGCGGCCGCAAGCGCAGCCACGAACACGCCGATCGCGACGCGCGTGATGCGCGCCGGCAAGCGGATGGTCATTCCGTCCTCTTGGGGTTCGGGGCAGGTTCGCCGACCGATCGGTCGAGCGGGGGCTGGCCTAGACTTTGGCGAGCCGTTCGATCAGCAGGTCGTAGAGACGGTCGATCTTGCCCTCGAGGGTGTCGAAGCGCTTGACGATGGCGGGCTGATCGATGCGCGCGATGTCCCGCTCCAACTCCGCGACCTTGGCGCGGATTTCATGAATGTCCTCACGGATATCCGCGAGGTTCTGCTGGACGATCTTGTCGCCGTCGGGAACGACGAAGCGCCAGAGCTTGAGGATCGCCAGGATGGCGCCGGCGAGAGCGCCGAGGCCGATGACGAAGATGACGGCGGTCGGCAGGGATAGGGTCCAGTCTCCGGGCATTCGGACCTCGCGCTATGCGGCTTTGAGATTGAGGCGCGTGACGAAGCCGCCGCCCCGAGAGTAGGTGTGTGTGACGTTTTCGATGCGGTACGGTCCGTCGACGCCCGCGCGGGCGCCCGCGATGATGCAGAGGCCGTCTGGGATCGCGCCCGTGTCGCCCTCGATCGTGACGCTACCCTGGGCCTTGTCCCGCTTGGTCGTGGCCTTGTCAGACCCGACCTGCTGCTTGGCCTCGTCCTTGTCGGCCTTGGTGTGACGGTGCCCGTGCTTGGCGCTCACGTCGGCGCCGGTGCTTTCCTTCTCTTCCTTCCACTTGGCTTCCGTCTTGTCGTACCAGCGCGCGCCGCACGCGCTGAACTGGGTGCGGCCGAGGTCCGGCGCGATGTCCCACGCATGCAGGTTGAGGCCCCAGCTCGCGAGAACGAAGGACGTGTAGCCGCCGCCGCGCTTCGACAGGGTGGCCGTGTTGCCCTGGACCCGGAAGTTGCCGCCGACCTCACGCGCGATGCGCTCGCCGGTGTGGATGAAGCTCTCGTCGCGCATGTCGAAGTAGACGCGCTTGATGTTCGCCAGGCTCGGATCGACGTCGACGTCCGTGATGCCGGCCGTCTTGCCAGCCGCGGTCAGGATTTCCTTGACGGTCTTGTTGTCGAAGTGCCGTTGCTGGGTCTGCTTCGGCGTTTTCGTCGTATCCATGCCCTTCGCGGTGACGGTGATCTTGCGGCCAGAGCCGCGGCTGCCGCTCGACTTCACCTCGTCGACGGTGCCGGTAAAGACGACCCGCACGCCGCCACCGTCCCAGCCGAGCGCGATGATCACGGGCGCGCCCTTCTGCGGCAGGATGATGCGGCCGTCCGTGTCGTCGATCTCGAGGTTTGCCGTGTCGGAATGCGTCCCGACGTTGTCGGTGACGGTCAGCTGAAGCAGCACGGGCAGCAAGGGCGCCGTGATGTTGGTCCCTGCGACCGTCACCATGAAGATCGCGCGCTTTGCCACGCAGCCTCACCACAGCTTGATCGGTTCGAGGATGACCGGTTCCCGTGGCGTTGGGATCGGCAGCGAGAAGACCGTGCCGACGGGCAGGTATGGCCCGAGGTCGGCAAGGCCGGGGTTGGTGTCGTAGATCATCTCGACGAGGCCCGGCATCGGCCGCTTGAAGCGGCGCCAGACGGTGAGCGAGACACTGACGTCGTCGCCTGCGACGGTGATCGTCTCGGTGATGTTGGCCATCAGAGGATCCCGCCGAAGACCGAGACGTAGCTGCCGGCAGACGGTCCGCCGGATCGTTTGACCGAGATGTCGACCTCGATGACCCGGCCGACGCCTCGGCCGTCGAGATAGCTCGATGTCTCGGTGACCTTGTCGATGACGACCCAGCCCATCTGCCCGCCATCGCCGCGCATGAGGTACATCGGCCGCCCGGACTTCCGCGCCTGATAGAGCCGCGACAGGTCGCCCAGGCCGCCAAACTTGTGCGGGTAGAGCTTGGCTTTGATGGTCCAGGTCTCCGGGCCATCGCCCACCCATTCCAGAGGCGGGCGGGCGCCGAGGACGGGCTTTCGACGAAGGTCGTCTCGTGGTGGTGGTCGTAGCCGTTCGTGTTGAACGGGTAGACCTCGAAGCGGATCGGGCCGAGCGACATCAGCATCACGCAAACCTCATGCTCGTGTCTGAGAAGACGCCACGGAACGTCTCGCGGACCTCATCGCGTAGGACGCGACGGATCTGGTCGACGACGTCCTCGCTGTCGGTCTTGCCGTTGAACGTCATGTTGAAGACCGGCGAGACGGTGATGCCGCCCGCGCTGGCCACCTGCCCGCCGATGCCGAAGCTGCCGGTCGGGTGGACGTAGCCAGAGCGCGCCGCGGTGATCAGTTCCGGTCCGCGCTCGCCCACGAGGTAGGCCTGGCCGGCAGAGATCGGGCCGCCGGCCGCACGACGACCGAGCTGTGGCGGGGCTTCGAGGAAAGATGCCGCTGCCCCGCCACCACCCAGCCACGAGGGCAGAGAAGGCCACTTGATGATGTTGCTCAGATCGATGCTGCGAACTGCAGCCATGATCCGCTCTGGGAGCGTTGTGAACCAGGCGACGACCTCCCCGACGGTCTTGCCGGCAGCCGCGCCCCACGCGGCCCACGTCTCTGGGGCAATCGCCCCGGTGATCTCGTTGAGCTTTGCCCAGAGGTCCTTCACGAACCCGACGACCGCCTCGACGGCCGGCCGAGCAGGGCCGAGCGCCTCCATGAAGGCTTCGCCGAATGCACGCGCGCCCTCGGTGATCCCCTCCCAGTTGTTCTTCAGGAAGGTGAATGCGGTAACGATGCCACCGATGACGAGGCCCACGCCCGTGAGCATCAATGCGCCGCGGAGCAGGTACGCTGCTGCTGTGACGAGACGCATCGGGTTGAGCAGCGCGAGCAGGTAAGAGCCGATCATACCGATGGCGGCTGCGATGCCGCCGGCCTGCGCGGTCAGGAAGAGCGCGAGCAGGGCGGTGCGCAGTCCCGCGAGGGCTGCGGCGACCGTCGAGGCCGTGCCAGCGATCGCGCCCGCGACCAGGGAACGAGCCAAGAGAAGCAGTCCGGCAGACGCGGCGATGGCCGCAGTCCCGATCAGGCTCAGCGCCGCCGCAAACATGCCGATCGAGGCCACGGCGCCAGGTCATGAGCAGACCCAGCGGACCGAGCACGATCAAGAACTCGGCGAAGGCGGCGATCATCTTGAGGATGGCCGGATTGGTTTCTGATAGGCCTTTCGCGGCATCGCTGATCCGCTTGAGCCCGGCGGCCACCTCGGGGAACACGGCGCGGCCGAAGGCCACCGACAGCCCTTCGAGGGCGGCCGTCAGTTCGTAGAACGCACCGACGATGCCCTTCAGGACGATCTTGTAGCGAGACTGCGTGTAGCCCGCGCTGTCGTTCTGGATCTGCGCCTTGAGCTTGTTCAGGCCGGCCTGCAACAACGCTTGGTAGCGTGCGAAGTGGCGGCCTTCCAGGATCTTGGCGATGTCGCCCATGCTGAGGGCGCCGGAGGCCAGCTTGGCTTTCAGATCCCCGAAGAAGCGCATCAGATCGATCTTGCTGCCGGCTGAGATGATGCTCTCCTGGACATTCTCGGCGATCGTGGCCGCGTCGACGGCGCCGCCGAACTTCGTGATGTTCTCCTGGATCAACTGCGAGATCTTGGCTGCGAGCTTGATCGGCGCGTTGACGAGCGCGGGGTCTTGCATCAGCGCCTCGACCTGCGCCCGGATCGGGGTGATGTCGATGCCGCCGGCAAGCAGCCCGGATGCGACACGGTCGGGCGTCACCTGGGATTTGCCCTGGACGTAATCGTTGAGGTTCATGCCCGCCCGGGCGAGGGCCTCGCGGCCTTTCTGCGTGCCGCCTGTGGCCAGACGCGTGATCGCAGAGCGCAGCGCGACGCCGGCCTCGCTGCCGTTGATCTTGTTGGCCGAAAAGGCCATCGCCATGGCGGTCACGTCGTCGATGCTATTGCCGGTCGCGGCAGCACCGGCGGCGACGTACTTGAACATCTCGCCCATGTCCCGCAGGGACGCGGTGGACTTGACGGCGGCATAGGTCATCCGGTCGGTGACCAATGTCGTGCTCTTGATCGCCTGCTCGGTCGTTTCCTTCGGCAGCTGGAATGCGTTGAGGGCCGCCGAGATCATGGTGGCGACCTCGCTCGGTTTCATGTCGCCGAGGATGGCGGTTGCCAGCGTCTGATCGATGGCGCCCATCATCTGGCTGTAGCTCAGGCCAGCCTTGAGCAGTTCGTTGCCCGTGCGGATGATCTCGCCGAGAGACTGCGGGTACTTCTCGTTCAGGACATTGGCGAACTTCTCGAACTCTGCGCGCTGCGAAGCCGACGCATCGCCGAGGGCCTCGAGGAAGTTGCCGGCCTTCTCGAAGTCGAAGGCGAGCTTGGCAGCGTAGCCGAGCCCGGCGGCCATGGGCGCACCGAATGTTGCAGCCTTTGTCGTATGCTCGCGCAGGCTCACCGCGGCGCCGGCCATGTCGGCCAGCGAGCGCTGATACTGACCGATTACGCCACCGGCTGCCGCCGCGCTGTTGAGGCCACGCAGCGACCGCGCCGCGGCATTCGCAGGTCCGGTCACGCCGTCGATCAGGCGGACGATCAATTGCGACGTGACCGTGGCCATGGCTCACCCCAGTGTCATCTTGGCTATTCGGGCCGCCTCGGCGTGCCACAGCACGACCTCGCCCCACGCCATCTCCTCGAATGCCGTGATCGGCGTTGCGAGGAAATGGGCGGTCTCGGCGACTACTGAACGCCAGTTTCCGGCGCCTTCGATCTCGGAAAAAAACTTCCGACCAACTCTGAGACGCGGGCAAAGTCGCCCGCGTCCATCTCGTCAAGCACGTCTGGGCTCAGGCCCGTCAGCAGGACCGCCATGGTGATGCCCTGCTGCAGGTCGCCTTCGTCCTTCACCTTGTCGATGGCCCGGATGTCCTTGACCTTCGGGCGCCGAATAGTGATCTCGGCCATTGCCTTGCCATCGACCTGAAGCGGATGATCGAGCTTGAGCTTGTGGTTCGTGCTCATGGTGTGGGGCTCCTTACGCTAGTCGTTACGGGCTGACGCCAGTCGGCACGCGCAGAATGCGCCGCTCGTCGTCGTTCTGAGAGACACCGTCGAGGCGCCAGTCCGTCGAGAAGAAGTCCCAGTAGAGCTTCTCGCGCTCCCCGAACCACAGCTCGTAGTGCATGACCTCGTTGATGGTATAGTCGTGCGCCTGCAACTCGCCGCGCTTGAAGGCGTCGAACTCGATCTGCCGAGGCGGCCTTCGATGATCGACTTGGCCTCGATCGCCGTGCCGGTCCCGCTTGTCGCGGATGACGCCATAGGCGGTGAAGACCTTCGCGCGAGAACTGCCGAGGCCGAACTGCGAGAGCAGGTCAGGTCCCAGCCGTTGAGCTTGAAGGTCGGCTCGAGCTTTTGAATGCCGAGCGCCACCTCGATCTGTACGCGAGAGCCACCGGGATGGTGGTCACAATGCATTTTCCTGCAGGGGCGGCAGCGAGCTCTGCCAGCGTCAGGTGCTTCGACGCGGTCGGATCGTGGTCGCCGCAGAAGGAGTTCGCGGCCTCCATGATGTAGATCCGTGCTCATGGGTCGTGCTCCTTATGGACTGCTGGATCAACCGGTGATGGCGTCGACCTGCGCGAGCAGATCGTCGAGCAGGGCATCGAGGGCCGGGCGATAACGGGCCGACTGGATGCCCAGGTAACGGGACCGGCGCCTCTTCGGCCGCGAAGTTGATCGTGAACTTGCCCAGTCGTAGCTGCTCGGGGCTGTTCTGATCGCGGGTGAACTTGATCTCGTAGCCGAGGATGTCGCCATCGGCCTTCAGATCGCGCAGCGCGAAGCTGTGGTGTTGAGCACGGCCTGGATCGTCCTGGCCCGTGATGTTGAAGCGGCCGAGATAGAAGCGCAGCGTGCGCAGGAACATCAGGTGGATGTAATCGCGCCCCCGGGTGACGTTATAGAAGCGCCAGAGGTCGTCCTCGCCCGCATTGTCGGTGCCGACGAACACGAAGCCGCCGCTGGCGATGGCTGTCTCGACGCCGAGTTCGCCGCGCGAAGGCGCGATGTTGGCGCCGAGCATGCGCTGGCCTTCTGTCGCACCGTCCGTGAGCGAAGTTGATGGGACGCGAGGGCCGATGATACCCTGCATGGGCTGGTTTGCCCACGAATGGAACGGACGGCCCTGCTTCTCGTGATCGCAGCGGACCCCGGTACGATGACGGCCGGCGACATCGGCTGCACCTTCGTCTCGCCGCTGGCGTAGACCTTGACAGCCGGATCGACGGGGATGAGGCGATCGGGTTGATCGTCTCGCGCCAGGTGATCGCGTCCTGCTCGGTCGTGGCTGGACCGTCGACGACAGCATGAGCGGGAAGCTTCGCCAGGACGGCCGGAAGCGCCGCGCAGACAGGGTTGGCGAGGTCGGCGATGATTGCCGCGCCAGCGCCGTTCGTGCCGCCACCGCCGCTCAGCGTGACCGTGGGCGCCGTCTCGTAGCCGGTGCCGGGGTTGGTAATGGTGAAGCCGGTGAGCTCGCCGTCGGCCACCGTGGCGGTTGCCGTCGCCCCGGTGCCGCCGCCACCCGTGATGGTCACGGTCAGGGCCTCGCTGTAGCCGCTGCCGGCGTTGGCAACCGTGATCCCGGACGCCCGTGTCGCGCTGGCTCGTATAACCCGGCGCGCAGATCAGGCGCAGGTGACGCCGAGCAACGGGCCGCTTCGACGAAGGCATGGATGCCCGTCTTGAGCAGGCTGTCGCCGACGATGTTGGCGATCGTGGCGTCCGCGTCCGCGCCCTCGGCGATCCGCACGATCACCACCTTGGCCGCCACCTGGAACTCACCGAGCTGGGCGTTGATGAGGGTGATGGCGTCCGGGATGGTACCGTCCGTGCCGAGACCGAGCGCCTTCGTGCGGTCGTCGGAATACATAAACACGGGCGCATTCAGCGGGAACACATCGGCGTCGGCGGCCGTCGCCGTTCCGATGATGCCGACAACGGCCATGTCGCTCCAAACGGCGGGACGCGGCTCGTTGTCGATCCGGGTAATGGAAATGCCAAATACAGGATCTGACATTGAGGGTGCCTCCTATGGCAAGGCCCGCGCACCGGGGTCTCCGGCGGCGGGCCTACGATTGGGGGAAGTGAGGGATCAGGAATGGACGCCGGCAACCGATCAGAAGTCGATCTCTGGCGTCGTGATCTTGAGGTTGACTTGGGCGCTGGCGCGCACGCGAACCTCGAGGACCAGCGGCTTCTGATCTTCCGTCGCGCCCTCGCCGAAGAACTTGATGGCGCGGACGTAGCCGCCGTCGCCATCGTCGACGATGGTCGTCACCTCGATGTCGGTGACCGGGTTCAATTCCAGGCTCTGCGATCGCAGCGTTGTCGTCGTGGGCATCAGGGCGCCTCGCTAGGCATCAGAGCATCGTCACCGATCCAGGCCGAGCTGGGCTCTTCATTCGCGGATGCGGCCTGATCTCTGTCGACGGGCGGCACGTGCGTTCCCCAGAGGTCGGCGCGATGTGCCGGCAGGCCTGCTCCTTCGATGGCGACCGGGACGTAGCCGGTCAGCACCTGCAAGGCCATGGCGAACAGCGGAACCGCGTTCGAGTAGGCGTTGTCGCAGGAGGCATGCCAGTTCTCACCTTCCAGATACATGCAGGAGCCCCGACACAGGTGCAGCATCGGGCAGCCCGCGCATGCGGGCCTGTGGCGCCAGTGGGTCGCCGCGTGAATGCGAGCCTTCTCGATACCCGCATTGATGTTCCCCGACAGATGGGGGCGGCCATTCATCGCGGTGGCCACCGCCGAGACATTCTGGCAGGTGATGACGTTCCCGCGCAGATCCACCGTCAGGACGTCGTCCTGGTCCATCCCGCACTTCTGGCCGATCGTCGCGGCTGGCGTGTGGTTGAGAATGCTCCGGATCAGGCCATTAATGCCCATCACGGGGCCGGTGAAGCAGGGCCGATCCCCCATGTCCACGAGGTCGCTGAACGCCAGGCGCCGGAACTCGAAGTGCTCATCACCATGCAACGAGCAATCGAGACCATCGTCGTCGTAGGCATCGATCAGATGCCCCTCGCCGATCGGCACGGTTTGATCCCCGGTGAGATCGACAAAGTAATCGCGGATCGCCTTCCGGCTCAAGTTGTGCCGGTTCAGCATGGCGTTGAAGCTCATGCGGTTGAGCGGCCTGAGGCGCGCGTAGAGGTCCAGAATGATCGCCTTCTGTGCCGGGTCGTCCAGGGGGTCCGGCCCGCGGACGTGCTGTCCCGGTCCGTCATGGCTGACGGCGACACTGAACCCATGTTTGACGAGCCAGTCGTTGATCTCCGTCGTGAGCAGGGAACCATTCGTGATGATCAAGAACTTCGGGCGATTGGTCCAGAACATGAACCGCGCGAAGAGCGCCTCTGCCAGCGGGCGAAGCGTCTTCCAATAGACGAACGGCTCGCCGCCCCAGAACTCGACCTTTCCGAGAATGCCGTCTTCGAGCCGCAGGCGGTCGGGAATGGCTCTAAGTGCTTTGCGCTCGTCTCGTCCGTCCGCTCGACGGGCGCTGTGAGCAGTAGGTGCAGGCGTAATTGCAGGACAGGCCAGCTGGATCTTGAGAATCAACAGGCGTCGGCTTTGGTCAGAGGATCGTCCTTACAAAGGTGCGCGCCACAGCCGGTTTCTCGGTGGGCAACTGCAAGTCCGGCGCTTGGTGGGCAATGGCTCCCGTCTCGATGTCCTGCAGGACGCTGCGCTCGTTGTCGTAGGCAAACGCCCGTCGCTGCCCGGCGCCCTCGTCGCCCGGTGGCTTCTCGGCGATGATCTTGAACAGCATGTGTGGTCTGCCCCGTTGCTGACGATCGCTTCTGCGGCGCCAAATTGTAGTGGCCAGCCGGCCTTGACCTTGATCACGTCGCCGAGCCTCCCGGATCGGCGGCCACCGCTGGAAGTCAGGGCCTCCGGATGCGGGCGGATCCGCGCGTTGACGAGATAAGCCCCGCCGTCGCCTCGGCGGATGTCCTCACGGTGGAACCGGTTATCGGTCAGCGGTGGCCGGTCACAGGATCGACGATGCGACAGACAGGCGTTGCCAGATCCCCCGGCGCGACGTTGGCGAGCGCAATCAGGTCCAGCTTCGGCATCAGCGTCATGGTGTGCCGGTGGCCTCCGCAAGTGTCCGAAAGCTGCTCTCGTACGCAATCATTCGACCCAGAAGCCGACGTCGGCGTTGTGGACCAGCGACAGTGTCGCGTCCGCGAGCGGCGCACCTCGATAGGGCGACATGATCTGAAGGTAGGCGTTGGTCTGCAGGCGGCGCAGTTCTGAGCCGCCGTGGTCCTTGGTATTGAAGCCGACGCTGTACTTGTTGAAGGGAGCACTGATGTCGCCGAATCGCGATACGGGGAATAGCCAGGACTGGCGGCCGGCAAGCTCGCCGCGGCCGTAGCCGTCTCCACCGTGCTCGTAGCGAACAAAGCCTGTCAGACGCCACTCCGGCTCGGCCGAGCGCGCCGCGTCGACGCCAATGTCGCTCGCCGCGAAGATGGAGCCGATGCCGACGGCGGCGTAGTCACCAGACGCTGCCATCTGCTGGGCAGCCGCGCTGTCGACTGCGATCGGTTGCGCCCCAGTGGCCAGTACGCCTGGTCCGCGCATGACGCTGGCGAATGCGGCAATGGACAGGGTCTCGGCGGCCTCGTGTACGCGCAGAAAGATTGGGATCGGCAGACCGGGAACGGCGTGCCGCACTCCGATGTCCATGTTCGGCTCCTGTCATGCGCCGCCGTCACCGCAATCGCAGTAGCAATTGCAGTCGCAGTTGTAGGTGACCGCGCCATAGGTGCAGTTATAGGTGCAGGCGCAGTTGCAGTTGGCCTGCAGCCACGCGCGGCTGTCGCAATTCACGCAATTGACGCTGCCAGTGATGACGCAGTTCCTGCACTGGATGTTGCCGCAGTTGCAGTTGGCGGTGCAGTTGCCGTTGTTGCAATTGCCGGCATTGGTCTTTTGGTACCAAGCGCGTCCATAGAGACCGTTCATGGCCTTCAGGGCGTCCTTGGAATTGGAACTCACCCAGGACAGAGACATCTGGGTGTTGGCGGCATATCCCACCTCCGTCGAGACCTGGCTCAGGGTGATGGTGCCAGATGCGGGCAGCGTCATGCGGCGCCCTCCCGGGACGCCTCGAGGTCTCGTACGCGGCGCTCGAGCGCCTTGACGGCCTCGATCAAGACCGGAACGAGCTTCTCGTAGGCGACGGTCTTGTAGTGCGCGCCGTCGATCTCGATCGACGTAGTGACGATCTCCGGCATGACGGCCTCGACCTGGTCGGAGAGGACGCCGTAGTCGCGATTGCCCGCCTTCACGGCCGTGTGTGCGAAGCCGTCGCGCCAGCGAAAGGTCACACCGTCGAGCGCACTGACGAGCCCAAGCGGGTCTTCGATGCGGGCGACGTTTTCTTTGAGACGTGGGTCGGAGTAGGCCGTGACGTTGCCGGCCGCGACCATGTTGCCGGATGGGTCGGAATACCAAGACCAGGCCGGGCGGCTCCAGCCACCGATGCCGAAGTAGCCATCTGCGGACCCCTATCTTGATCGCGTACGCGTCGTTTCCAGAATGACATTCCCGCGAGATTGGCGTCGCCGCTCCCACTGGCGCGCGCCACAAAGGATCCTTGAGTGACGCCTCCATCTTGCGACATCGACATCGCGTTGTAGAGCGAGGTGTATCGGCCAGTCGTCGAGATGACCTGGACCTGATTGCAGGCGAGATGAGGTTGGGCTGCGCATAGAACGTCCAGCCACCGGTGATACCTTCTGCCGCTGGCTTTGCAAATGTCTCGTAGCCCGTCGTGGAAAGCCCGATCGCGATGCGGTTTTCATCGGTGATCAGATAGGGCTCGCCGCTTTGAGGCCGCCGGCTGCTGCGCGGCGGCGTTGAGCTACGCGCGCGTCCGCGTTTGATTTTGAGCGACACTGCCATGATGAGAGGGCCTCATAGAGTTCCGCCATCGAGCGTGATGTTGTCGGTATTGAGCTTGCCATCGAGCGCAGCCTGGAGGCCCGACACCTGAGCAACGGTGTGCCCGTGGTTGGCATCGGCCTTGCCGCCCAGCGTCGCGACGAGGCTCGGAATGTCGGATAGTCCCAGCAAGACCGCACCGGTCTGCCCGTTCACGGAGGAGACGGGGCCGGACGCCAGGATGGCCTGGGCTGCAGCGGCAGCGGCCGCAGCGGTTGCCGCGGCCGACTGGGCCGTCGTGAGTGCCTGCGTCACCTCGACGGCGGCCTCGAGGATGCCCTGAGCGAGGCCCGCGGTCGCAGAGATGATCCAGTCGTTATAGACGCCGACGTCGATGTTGCCGTGCGTGCCAACGATCTCGACGGCGAGGCCGCCGTTGGCGCGGTCGTAGGCCTGGACGCGTGCGACGGCCCAATCGTCCAAGCTGTCTTCGGCCGCACGGGAGATCAGGACGTAGGGCGTCGGCGAGAACAACGCGCGCTCTTCCGGATCGGTGATCGCCAGCGTGGTTTCGAGGCCGATCGAAAGCGTGACCTCGGTCGCCGAATGGGCCACGAGGAAGCCGTTCTCCGACGCGGCCTGGACCTTTGCCAAGAGAGGTCCGAGGACTTCATTGACGCGGACCAGGCCGAGCTCGACCAGACGGTCGGTCGCCTCTGCTGTCGCGGAGACGCGCGCATCGAGCTTGGCGTAGGTCTCCGCGATGAGCCGATAGCGCCGATTGAAGAAGTCGCGATCGAGATCCTGACGGTCGCGGACGCGAAGATCCTCGAACCTCAGCATCGTTTACGTCCTCTTGTGTGCGGTGGCCTGGTCGATGGCGTCGGGCTCGGCCTTCTTGAGGGCGTCGTGAACCGCGGCCTTGACCGTGTATCTGGCGCCCGGGCGGAGTTGGACGCCGGCCACCTCGGCCGGCTTCTTCACGGTCAGTGTGTAGTGCGTTGGGCTCTTGGCCATGTCTCAGCTCCTTGCGCTTACGACTGCGCGTATTCGATCATCTCGCCGACGAGGAACTGGTCAGCCGCCGCCGTTGTCGTGCCCACGATCTTGACCGCGTAGGTGGTCACGGACCCCACGTTGAAGATCGATGTCCGGCGGATCGTGCCGTTGGGCAGCGTCACGTCCTCGACAACGTCGGCCGTCTCTGTGCTGCTCAAGCCCGCGCCTGTGAGCAGCGTGACGGTGCAATCGTGCTTGGTCTCGTCGTAGCTCTGCAAATCGGTGACGATCTTGACGCTGCTCGTGGCCGAGCCGAGCGTCCGCGTGTCGCCGATCCACGTGAAGGCCGTCTTCGGCCGGCTCACGATCACCTGCGAGTCGGTGAGCCCGACGCCGGGCATCAGGTCCGTCGTGCCGGTGAAGGTGATGCGCAATGGCAGGATCGCCGGCAGACCAGCAAGGTTCGGCCCGTTCGGTGAGGCATCGAGGGGGACCCAGGCGCCGTTGACCTGGACTTCGTAGTCGGTACGACAGGCCGGTGGCGTGATGCCGTCGTTGAGGATGTCGAGATCGAGGATACCGCCCGCGAGCTGCAGCGCCGTCATCTCGACCGACAGCCGCGTTCGCTCGAACCGCGCGAAGTACAGCTGCACCTTGAGGTCGTCGACCAAGTTGCCAGCGAAGAAGGCGCCGTCCGTGGATACGAAGAAGGTGCCCTGCACGACGCCGTTGTCGGTGTTGGTCATAGCGACGTAGTGGTCGCCCGTCGTCACGAGGACGATGGCGTAGCGCCGCCCCGCGCGCAGGTAGGTCGGCGGCAGCGGCACCTTCGTCTCGACCAGCGATGGCAGGCCGGCGCCGCCAGAGACCGCGCCAACTTGCAGGCTGGCAACGGGAACGGTCGTGCGGCCGATGACGCGTTGCAGATCGGGCATGCCGAACGACGTCTCGCAGACGAGCACGGTCACATCGCCTGCCGCTGCCTTGCGTGAGACATACAGACCGATCTGAGACAGCCAGCCGTCCTGCGAGTTCAGGAAGGTCTGGGCGATTTGCTGGCCGTTGAGCGTTGCCGTGCTGTTGACGGTCTCCCAGTAGGGCTCCTGGTACGTATCGATCCAGAACAGGGTCATCCGTATCGATGCGTGCAACTGGGTCTTGGCGCGATCATCCGGGTGGACCTCCCAGGTCTCGCCGAACCGGCGGAAGATGCCGGTGATCGCGTCATAGATGCCCTGCCGCCACCAATTCGAGTTGGTGCAGACCGCGTGCGACGCGCCGTAACGGCGCCGTTCCCGTGTGCGGTAGAGCTGACGGATCGTCGTGGTGTTGTAGGTGTACTGCGCCATGCGCAGTTCGCTCGAATAACCGGTCAGGCTCATGCGCAGGCCGTGGCTGTACTTCGGCAGCATGAAGCCGTTGGTGACCGTGACGAACGCATTGTTCGGGTCGAGCAGGGCCAGCGACGTCGTGGCGGACCCCGCTTCGGCCGCTCGAATGCCTTCGGCGACGATGGCATCGTAGCTCGGATGATCCGGATTCGTGTTCGTCTCGTCGAGGAAGTGGTCGGTCCCATAGTAGATATAGGCGCCGGGCTCGTAGACCTTCCGGCGCAGGTCATCGAGCTGCCCGGTGAGGTCGAAGATGTCGGATTTGAGGGCGTAGTTCTGTAGCCGGTCGGCGAGTGCGGAAAGATCGGTGCGCAGCGTGTCGACCTGGCCGCTGATGTTGCCGCGCCAGAGTTCGAGTGTGGTGACGCGGTTGGCGACCTGTCGCAGGTTCGGCAATTGGGTCGCCGTCCACGGCTCGATGGAGACGATGCCGGCGGTATCGAGCAGAACGTAGGCGATGACCGTGACGTTGGCGTCGGTCGGAGGATAGCTCGGGTCAGGGCTCTCGGTGCCCGCCACGCTCGACAGTTCGGCGCGACGATGGTTCTCCATCGCGACGCTCTGGGGCTCCGTCGTGCCGATCTGGGCATCGATGAGGAAGTCCCGTGGCTGCACGTCCGTATCGACCGCCTGCCCGAAGGCGACGATGGCCACACGCTTCTTGGTGACGAGCGGCAGCGCGTTGAAGAGGTCGAGGACGACGTCTTCATCGCGCGCGAAGACCTGGCCGCCGGCATAGAGGCGGCCGGCCGACAGCGTCACCTCGGTCGCGGCCGTCTTCGACGCGGAGAAGCCGGTGTAGGCCTTGCCGCCCTCGATGGCGTCCTTGACGACGTGATCGAGCGAGAGCCGCGCAAAGTCCTGCGCGTTATTGAGGTCGGCAGACTGAAGCTCCTGCCGGTCGCGGAAGATGACGGTGCTTTCCATTCAAACCTCGAGATAACGGCCGAGCCGGACGCTGCCCACTTTGAGCCGGTCGCTGGCCCGCGGCAGGCGGTAGGTCTTGGTGTCGAGAAGGATCTTGTCCCGCAGGGCCTTGGAAACCCGGATTGCCTCCCGGACGTCCCCGATGATCCGGCGGTCGCCGGTGACCAGGAACCCATTGACGAAGGGCCCGGCCACGCGTGGCGGCTTGGCGCCGACGATGCGGGTCTGAACCTCCGCGTGGTAGGGCGGCATCCCCAGGCGCGTGAAGCCAAGGTGCGTCGACCGCTTGCGCTCGTCGGGCACGCGGTCTGGATCGTGAAGGTGCCAGCGCTCGTAGATGTAGCGCCAGGCAATGGTCGGCGGCAGGCACTTGCCGGCGATGAACTGCCGCTTCGTCGCATAGAGCGCGGTCGGCTGGCCCGCGTGCACCTCCGCAACCGTCTGCGGCCGCACGTCGATGAGATCGGCGTCCGGATAGACGGTCGTGTAGGTCTCGCGGCCGAGCCGGAACTCGTAGCTGGCGTCGCGGGGGATGCGCACCATCCTCTGGCGGACGCCGAAGTCGTCGATCAGAAAGGCGCGGGGCCTCGGCGCGGTGTTCAGATGGATCGCGGCCGTTGGCTTCGGCGCCAGCACCACCTCGTCGTAGGCCGCCGCGTAGAAGCGGCCGACGCCTTCCAGCGTGACGGCGCGGATCGTCAGGGCGTTTCTTGGCCCTTGTCCCAGAGCTTGGCGGTGCGCACGTACCGCGACCAGGCGCCGATGTCCTTGATGCAGGCGGCATTGAGAAAGGCCTTGCTGCGTCCGAAGGCCATGTTCGTGAAGTGGGCGAACGGGGAGGTGCCACGCGCGACATATGGGTAGATGCGCAATTGCGCGAAGCGCGCGAGATAGGCTGCGCGTTCGTCGGCCGTGAGGGCCGGCACCAGGAACGTCTTGGCCGGCGGCACGAGGAAGCGGCGCAGCGCGGCGCCCATGATCCGGATATGCTCGGCAATCGAAGCCTGCGTGCCCTTGCGGGCGTGCATGGGAAGAGCGCGTGCGGTCAGAACGCGCCGCTTCTGCGCGTCCCAGTCGCGTTCCCACAGATCGACCGAGAGGCCCCAGGCCAGCCAGGCCAGATGGCTCTCGGGTATGTCATAGGGTCTGACGAGTTTCGGAATGTCGATCGGCAACCCGTCGATCCGGGCGCCGGTCTCGTCTGCAGCCTGCTCGAACCGGGTGCGGTTCGGCGGCAGAAGTGTCTGTCGCGTCATCACGCATCCCGGGCGGCGGCGGTTGTGATCTCGATGGCATCGATCGCGTAGACCTCGGTCACGTCGAGAACGAGGTCGTCGGTGGGCGCGCTGAGCTCGACGGAATGGACGCCGTCCTGATGCAGCTTCGCGAACAGGGCGGACCGGCGCAGGTTCATGCCGAGCATGCGGTTTGCCTCGACCCATGCCGTGACGGCGGCGAGCGCCCGGTCGCGCACGACGTTGCCGTCCGGCCCTGGGTAGAGCGTCAGGCGGGCTCGGATGGCGGTGCGGCGAATGGCCGGCGCCTGGACCTGCACGACGTCGGTAAGGGGCGTATCGCTTCATCCTTGAGGTGCAGACGGATGGCCTCGCGCTCGGCGAGCGTCGGCCTGGGATCGTCGCCGTCCTTCAGGACCGTGAGGCGGACGACGCCAGGCCGCGGGGAAATCGCCGAGACGCGTCGCGGGCCCACGGCGCAGCGGTCAGCGCATGGTATTGATAGGCACCCGCGGGGCCGGCCACCGAGAAGGCCTCGGGCGCCAACTGAATGCGGCGGCGGAAGCGGGCGTCGCTCTCGTCGTCCTGACGCTCTGTGGCGAACAGGGCGCCGAGGTGATCGAGGTTGGTGCCGTAGGACGAAGCCAGCAGCACGGCTTTGGCCGCGTCGTTGATGCGGGCGCGAAGGCCCAGTTCGCGATAGGCGAAGGCCTCGATGAGCTTGCGGGCGGGCTCGCTTTCCAGATCGATGACGCCGGCGATCAGCGGAAAGCGTGTCACGAGATCGTCGCGCATGTCCTTGACGATGGCCTCGTAGTCGAGCGTTGCGATGATGTCGGGCGGGGGAGGCCGGACAGATCGATCGCGGTGAAGCGGCTCATGCGCCGATCCTCTCGTTGATGAGCACGCCGTCGGGGTTCGCATAGGCGTCGAGCCGCCGGGCACCTGCTGGCGTGAAGTCGCCGTACATCGCGCGCGGCCGATACTCACCGTCGAGGTAGACGTGCAACTGCCCGTCCCGCGTGACCTTGACGACCGTGATCTGGTGACGCGGAAGCGCGGTTCCCATTGCTCGATCGCCGAGGTGATGGCGGCGAAGTAGGGGACGACCTCTTGTGGCGTGATCAGGCGGCCGAGCAGGTTTGGTACGAACGAGCCGTACCATTCCCGCATGATGCGCGTGCCGAACTGCGTATCGAAGATGTCGCGCAGGGACTGGATGACGTGCGGCCATCCGGTCTTGAGGCTGCCGGTTTCGGCATCGAAGCCGACCGACGGATCGGTGAGATCGAGGCTCATGCTGAGGCCTCGTTACTGTGTCGAGGGTTTGCTGCGTCGGCGCCTCTTGCTCGCGGTGTCGTCATCGTCCGGCTGGGACGCAGGCTCTTCAGGATGTGAAACAGTCGCGTGGTCTTCCGGATTGGCGGCACGACTGGGGCGCAGCGTGCCCAGGCGGACCTCGTGCGCGGCCGCACGCTCGGTCAGGTCGAGCGCGGTCCCGACGCCCGTGTTCGTGTGGCCGGCCACGAACCGTCCGGCTCGCTCCGTGATGATGTAACGCGGCATGACAGTCTCCGGAATAAACGAGAATTGCGGGCTGATACGCGCTCGTGCGGACAACACCTGCGACTGGGGAATAAAATCCTATTTCTATGCGCGTAGAGATGCGATTTGCGTATTGATACGTATCTTGCCGTTGGAGTTTTACGGGCCTACTGGAGGGCGGATCATCATCGACTTTGGGGCCTCGAATGTTGCGCATAGCGTTGGTGGACGACGAGCCGTCCGTATTGCGCGTCCTCTCTTCACCTCAAAGCCATCGGTCATGAGGTGCACGCGTTCGAAACGTGTACTGAAGCGCGGGCTTGGCTGTGTGATCATGCCGTCGACGTGCTGATCATCGATGAAAAGCTGCAGAACCGGAGTGGTAGCGAGTTGGTCCAAGAGCTGAAATTGCTCAGGCCGGGCGATCCGATCCGCTCCATCTTGATGAGCGGTTGTCCGCGAGACGAGCTGAGCGTGATTGCGGATGAATTCCTGCAGAAGCCATTTTCGGCAGAAAACCTTGATGCCGCCCTCCTGCGCGTAGCAGCGACACTTGGCTGCGATGCGATTTCGCAGCCAGTCCCAGCGGAAACTTGAACACTCCCCTCAAGCCAAGGGTACGCCCGTAAGGCCCGCGCCCGGCATGACATCGCGATGCTTATGCGTGGAGCCGATGTTGAGGCCGTCGTGGCTGACGCGACCGCCGGTGATCGCGACGCCGCTGGCCGAGATTTCCATCGTGACGCCGCCGACCGTGATGGTGACCTTGCTGTCGGTCTGCTCGACGAGCGTGTCGCCCACCTTCGTCGCGAACAGCTTGTCTTTGATCGTGCCTTTGACCTGCCCGAACGTGAGAACGTGCTCGTCGCCGCTTTGCGATGGCGACGGGTTCTGGTTGGACCACGTGAGCGGGAGGGCGACGGCCTGCTGCCAGTCGCCGGAGGGCGAGAGCAGCGTGAACTGCTGCCCTTGCGAGGAGGCGTGTGGACCTTCAGGGCGCCAGCAATCTGTGCGTAGGGCACCCACGGCGACAAGAATGGGCTTCCATCGTCGCTGTCACCGAAGTTCAGGCGAACGATCTGCTTGGCCGGGTCCACCTCTTCGATCGTGCCGTGGCGCATGGTGCCCGAGAAGCGGCGCTCGAACTCGGCGACGCGGGAAGCCAACTCGACGAGTTCATGGATTGCCATCTGCCTGCCCCGTCTGCCCGATCTCGATATCCAACAGCGTGTGGTCGTTGAGTGCGGACCCGATGCTTTCGGCTGTTTGGATGCCGTCGATACCAGGACCAATGCCGAGCTTCGTTGCGGTCTCGGCGTGAATGCCCAGGATATGGGCCGCCTGGTGCCAGTCGGCAGCCGCGTCGCCCTCGATGACGGCGCGCATCAGCTGTCCGATCGGGGCGAGATCGGCATCTTCGGCAATGACGGACATGACGTTGTCCCAAGTGCCGCCGGCCAGGAGTGGCCCGCCGGCGATCGGCACCTCAATCAGATCGCAGGTGATGGCGATCTGGCGCGCGGCGAAGCGAACACCGCCCTCTGCCGAGGCGCCGCGCCGAGATTTGCGGCTCTTGATGACCGGGACCAAGTTCATGAACACGCGCGACCAGGCCGTGCGCTCGCGCGTGAGCGCGGCCATGATCTGGTGCTCGATGATGTCGAGGACGAGTTCCATGCCCTCGTCGGTGTGCGGGATTGTCAGGCCGGCCTCGCCGTCGACGGCGACGCGGGTGGCCACGGCCATCTCGATCAAGAGCGTGCATTCGTGCGCGCCGTAGAGGAGGTCGCGCCCGGTCACCGCCACATCGTGATCCTCCGTCGAGACGACGACGAACGGTTGCCGGTTTTCCAGAACGGCATGGTCGATTGGATCGATCGCGCTGTCGTAGACGCGGTCCTCGGCGAGGGTCGCGCCGCGGAGTGCCCGGGCTGCGGCAAGGCGCATGGCAAGCCTGGCGAGGCTCATGAGGGCTGATCCTCTCGTGTCAGAACAAGAGTGAGATCTCCGCGATCCGTCCGCTGGACGAACGCGACGGCGTAGGCTGGCTCAGAAGCACGACCGGGCAACTCGAGCAGATCGCCGGTCGCAGGCTCGAAGCCGATTTCGGCGATCTGGGCGGCGCCGATCCAGAATTCGGATCGGACCGCGCCCACCCGTAGACCGCCCTGCGTCTCCGTGCCGACGAACTGGCCTTTGAGGGGCTGTGTGATGGGCCCCGCCGAGAACACGCCCCAGACCTGGACAGCGTTGCGGTCGCTATCGGCCGCGCGCTCGACATACTGTTGCCGGACGCGCGGCCGCAGGAGTGCCACCTCGCCATACGCCGTGACGATGGCCGCACTCATGGCGGCGTCGAGGTCATCGAACGGCGCGGTCATATCGGACGTCCTCAGGTGCGTTTGCCGGGGATGAGCACGCGCGGGCGCGTGCAGTACTGGAGCGCGTTCATCTGGAACTCCAGGTTCACGCCCTTGCCGTTCTGCATCTCCCACTGCTTGCCGTAGAGCCGTTGGCCCTGCGTATTGACAGTCTCGATGTAGTCGGCGGGTGCATAAACCGTCCGGAAGAGGCCGGGTACGCCCAGGGGGAAGAGATGGCACTTGTCCGTCTCGATGCCGACGTTCTGGCCGCCGCGATAGTTGGCCCAGGTGATGCCGCCGAACTCGAAGGCGCCGTAGATGCCGGAGGTCCCGGCATTGACGTAGGCATTGCGCAGGGAGGCTGCGTCCGCATACCCCTTGTAGGTTTCGCGCACCTCGCGATGGGCGATGAGGTCGTCGAAGAACGCATCGCCGCACAAGGCCATGATGCCGGTATAGGGCAGGCCATCGAGGATGGCGGCCATCTGCCGAATGACGCTGGCGCACTTCTTGCGCAGCACACCCTCGCCGGGATTTGCGTTGTCGAGATCGAAGTCGACGATGGCCGGTTGGCTTTCGCCGAACTCGGTGAAGTAGTCGAAGAGAACCGAGCCGTCAGCGTCGAGCAACTGGCCGGTCTTGAGGATATTGAGCCGGTGGTACTCCTCGGTCAGGGCAAAGAACTGGCTGGCTTCGGCGGCTCGGTCGGCGATCTTCTGCTGGAGATCGTTCCACGGCCATCTCCTGGCCGAAGGCGCGTACCCGCTGGACCTCGTCGGCGTAGATGGCATCGTCGACCTGGAAGTGCGGCACCTTGACGGCATGCGGACCGCGCGCTTGGTTTTGCCGAAGGTCTGGCCAGGCCCGCCTCGGGCGGAGGCCGCGACGATCATCTGGTTCTGCGCCTATCCTTCTCGATGGCGATATCGAGGGTATCGATGCTGGTGGTCTGGAAGAGCCCCATCTGCCCGATCCGGGAGGGGGTGTAGGGGTGATCTCACGGAGCGCATCTGTGAGGCGCATGACGCTGAAGGCGTCCTGCGTGAAGATATTGAGGACCGACATGGTGAAGTTCCCGGATGGGTCTGCTGGGCTCAGCGGACGATGATGCCGACAGTGGCGAGTTCAGCGATCTTGGCTGTCGTTTTGGCTGCGTCGTCGACGCTCGATGCGTAGGAGAGGATGTGACCGTTGATCTCGGCATCGCGCTGGATGACCGCGATCATCCGATCCGCGGCGGTGGCATCGCAGCCGTAGAGGGCCACCGCGACGGCGGTCTGGTTGCCGACATCGGGATCGGCGGCTGCGCCGGGGGCCAGGCAATACTTTCCCGCATGAACGCCGGACGTGTAGCGGCCCAGCACGGCGCCCGCCGCGATGACGCCGGATCCGGCCGCGATGGTGACTTGGCCGCGCGAGCGCTGGCCGTTGGCCTCACTCAGGAGGAACTCTCCGGGATGGCGACCTTCAGTCAAGACAGTCATGCAGATGTCTCCAGGATGGGCTCAACCGAAGCGCTTGTTGGCGTTGGCGACGGCGGCCTGCCAGCCGCGCGTCACGCGCTCCGCGATCTGGGCCGCCGCTGTCGGGGCGGGGAGCGCCGTGCCCATCTCCGCTTCGGCGGCGGCCCGTTCGGCGATGGTGGCGGCGGCTCTCGCCACAACGATGGGGGTGGCGGCCAGAACCTTGAGCGCGGCGTCGGCGGCGAGGTCGGTATCCAGCGCCAGCGCAATGGCTTGGGCTTCGCGGCCGGTGGCAGTGTCGCTCCGCAGAATTGCCGTGATCCGCGATCGCTCGGTGGACGCTCCCTCGGCGCGGGCTGTATGCAAAGCGGCTTCGTGCGCCTCCGGTGTGGGGGGCGGAACCTCGGCGGTCGGGGCTGTGGGTGTGGTTTTGCTCATGGCGATCTCTGTTGTCCTGCGGGTTGCGGCCCCGGGGGCCTCGGTCGAAAGGGACGCCAGCACCTCGTCGAGCGCGGCGATCCGGTCGGCGAGACCGCGGTCGATGGCATCCTGTCCGATGAAGGTGCGGGCCTCGGTGGCGCGAATGTCGGTGAGGGACAAGGCGGGCCGCCCACGCGCAACGAGTCCCACGAACTGGTCGTAGATCTTCGACACCTCGGCCTGGAGATCCGCGTGAACCGCTGCCGGTAACGGGCCGTAGGGATTGCCGTCGACCTTGTGGGCGCCGGCATAGATGATGTCGGCTTGATGCCGCGCTGGTCCATCTCGCCGACCTGTCGAGGTGGGGTCAGGACGACGCCGATGCTGCCGACCATGGAGGTTGGCGAGACCACGATCTCTGTGGCCGCGCTGGCAATGCCGTAGGCCGCCGAGGCCGCCATGTCGTTGACGAACGCGATGACCGGCTTGTTGGCTGACAGCTGACGGATCTGCTCGGCAAGCGTGAACATGCCGGTGGCCTCGCCACCGGGGCTATCGATATCCAAGACGACCGCGCGGATCTCGATCGGCGGCGGCATCACGGAGCAACGCCGACACACCCTCGTAGGACACAAGCCCGCTGCTCGCCCCGATCCAGGCGCCGCGGTTCACGAGACTGCCGACAATCGGGATGATGCCCACGCCGTCGATGGCCCGGACCATGCGGACGCTGCCGTCTGCGCGGCTGTTGCGTCCGATGAAGCGGTTCGCGTCGGCCGGAAGGGTCGAAGCGTGCGCCCCGTCGATCGGCATGCGGCCCTGCAAGACATGCAGGATCACCTCGGCCTTGCTCGGGTGCAGCAGCAGAGGTCGGTTCAGAAACCGGTCGGCAATGTGGGTGAGAGATGCCGACATCAGAAGCCTCCCGCGCGCAGAGCGTGGCGTTTGCTCGGTTTGCCGTGAGCTCGCGCACAGCGCATCTCAAAGCTCCGGATGATCACCAGAAGGCGGCCAGGATCGGCTTGTGGTAGGCGACGCTGCGTTCTACGCCGCTCGCGCCCGCCCGGAACGTCACGGTCTCGGCGGCACCGCCAGAAACCAGGGTGAGGTAGACCGCGCGCAAGGCCGTAGCGGCTCCACACGGGTCGGTTTCATCGATCACGATGGCCATCACAGTGTCTCCACGGCGTCGAGATCGGGATCGGCGGTTTGTGGCCCGCCACCGGCGGCGCCCATCAGCATCGGCTCGGGCAGGCCATACTCCGCGCGCAGCGCTTGCTCCGCGGCGAGCTGCTGGTAGACGTCATCGACATCGGCTCCGAGGTCGTTGCAGATCATCGCATCCGACATCACACCGAGCCGCTTCCAGACCTCGTGCGCCTTGGCTTTCTTCAGATCATCGGCATGAGGCCGCGGCGCCCCGCGCCACTCGGCCCGACAGGCGGCGGTCCGGTGGGCGAGGAACCCCTCGATGCCACCTGGGAACGCAATCCCGCCGCGTTCGATCTCTTCCTCGAGCCACGCTTCGTAGATCGGCTGACAGAACGGGGCGACGATATTCTGGCGGCGGGTTTTGGTGATCGCGAAGATCTCCGCGGTGGCTGCCTGCAGCGAGCTATAGGTCGCCCCGACGTTGTCGCCCGTCGCGCTCGTAGGTCAGCCCCAGGCACCGCGCGAGTTCACGCAGGAGGTGCAGGGAGAAGTCCTTGTAGGTAGGGGCGGGGTGATTGGCGTTGTGGAACTTGAGCTCCTGGCCGGAAAGAGGTGGGCGAGCCGCCCATTGATGCCAACGTCGAGCGTGCTGCCATCGTAGTGGCCACCATCTCGATGTAGGCCTCCATCGGGAGATCCCGTCCGCGAGCATCTTGGCCTGCTCTTGTGGGGTCAGGAGGCCGGCCAGAACCTGCTCGGTCGGCTCGTCGGAGGTAATCGTCACCGCAAATAGCGTCTGCACGATCGCCGCCATCAGCGTGGCATCGGCGAGTTGGTCGAACTGGCGGGCGACCTGCAGCGCCGGCGCCATCGGCGAAATCCCCGATGTGTGCCCGGCAAACCGTCGAAGACATGGATCACGCGCGGGCGGCCTGCCGCGTCGCGGGCCCGCACATCGTACTCGACCTCGGCCTGGAGCGGGTCCTTGCGGATTGCCCGGTAGCCCACGGGCATCCCATCGGCGTCGGTGTAGACACCGTTGATCAGCCGTTCGATGCTGGCTGTCTGCGCGACAGTCGGTGCGGGGAGCAGGCGTACCTTTGTGCCGTAGCGGTTCCAGGGCCGCTTGCGCCAGGGTAACTCGGCGAGGATTTCGCCGGTGACGAGCCACGAGCGGAACGCGGCGCCCTGCATCTGGCCGAAGGTGCGCAGACCCTGGATGTCACATTCCCCCGCATTGCGGCCACAGTTCGAAGCGCCGCTCGACTGTCTTGGCCCACGCTGCGGCATCCGCCGGTCCCATGCCGAAGACATCGTTCTCCGGTATGGGCTTCAGCCGGAGGCCCGTGCCAACCGTGTTGGCTACGCATTGGTCGACGGCGCCGGCGAGCCAGCCGTTGTTGTGCAGGACATCGGCGACGCGCGCAGCCGCATCGTCCCAGGCTTCGCCGATATCATCCTGCGCCTCCCGCAGTGCCGGGCGCCAGCCCGGGCAGGTCACCCACGCCCACCACGCATGTAGCGCGCCGAAGGAGACGGGCGCACAGGCGCGGGTGGGCGCGCAGCCGGCAGCCCCGCCAGGGCCTGACGGAGCTTGGACAGCATGAGCATGGATCATCATCGGTTGAGACGCTGCCCCATCAGGGCAAAGCGCTGCCGGAGCGGGCCTCGCGGGCCGCGAGAAGCGGCGCGGGAGCCGTACCGTCACCGTCGGTTGCGCGCTCGCCTACGTCCTCGACCGGCGGCTCACGCCCTCCGGGATACGTTGGACGTTGAGGGCGTAGCCGATGGCCGCACACAGTGCTTCGCAATCAAGGTAGTGGTTGTGCCGCGATCGTTTGACCCACGTCGGCCGGCCATCGCGCACGACACGCGCCTCCGATACCAGCTGCTTACAGTAGTCCTCCGTGATGTCCTGGGGCACATGGAAGGCGCCGGGTTGTCCCAGGGCGGTGCGCAATCGCAAGAGCACCAGCGACTTGAAGAAGTCGGAGGAGAGCAGAACGAGATCGAGCGAGTAGAGCGCCTTTTGCCATCGGGCTTCACCTCGATCTTGGACACGCGGTAGGGCGGCGTCTGCACATCCCGCCCCTTGGTGGGCGCACACAGCCAGGCAAACCGCCGGCAGAACTCGTAGACCTTGTGTTCGTTGCCGCCATCCGGTTTGTCGGGCCGGAACCCTGAGTCGATGAAGACCTTCTCGATCTGCAAGCCGCCAATCGGGGTCAACATCAGATCGGAGAGAGCGTGCCAGACGTCGTCGACGTCGGTCGCCCCAAACAACTGGCCGCACGAGACGAGCCACGAGGTGCCGCGAGATCCGAATGCGCGAATGACGAAGTAGAGCGAGTGCTTCTGGACATCGACGCCCATCACGAGGCGGATGCCGGCCTGCGGAACCTCACCGGATTTGTAGGGCAACCGCCGGTCCATCACCTCCTGCCACTCCGGCACGTCGCCGGACGCAGTCATCGCATGACACTCGCCGAACGCCGCGTTCATCGCCGTCTGGAGGCGATGGTCGTCGCCCGACAACAGCGCGGTCAGATAGGTCTCCGCGCGCTGGCCGAAGGTGACGAACGGCGAGCACAGTCCGCTCGTCCACATGGAGAGCGTCGCGCTCTCCTCCGGATCTCCAGAGACGACCGGGGCGTCATCGACCAGAGCGACCCGTTGCCCGGGCGCCACCATCGCGCCACGGGCATTCATCCAGGCCTTGTCGCTCTCGACCAAGTGGTGTTCGCAGGCCGGGCAAACGAGCGTCGCGTCCCGGCGTGCCTGTGCCGGGGTTGCGCTCTTCGGCCACTGGAGGTGCCGGAAGCGCGGGATGAAGTACTGATGGCAATGGCGGCACGGCCACGCCCAATGGTGGCGGGTCCCGGACTGCCAGAGCTTCCAGATCGGACTTTCCAGGGTCTCCGGCGGCGTGCGGGCCCAGAAGTGGAGCCCACTGGCGCTGTCGTGCTCGATCTCCACCAGACCTCGCGATGGCGTCGACGTGATCGCGGCCACGAAATCGGCATAGGTTTCACCACGGGCCTCGACGAGGCCGAGGACGTCGCCCTGGCCTTTGACGTTGGCCATCATCTCGTCGAACTCGTCGATCAGCGCGAGCGCGGCCGGATCCGACTTCAGGGCGGTCGATGAGCCGGCATGGGCGAGCCGGACCCGGACGCCCGCCACGAGCTTCAGCGTCTTCTTCATGCGCCGGCCGCGGACGACCTTGGACTTCAACGTCTGCGCCTCGTCGAGCAGAGCCATCAGCCGCGGCTCGAACTGGTCGGTCAGAAATTCCTTCGTCGGGCCGACGTAGAGGATCGGCGCGGGGCGCTGGTCGAGACGCGCTCCAATGACGTCGAGCATGGTATCGGTCTTGCCGCTCTGGGCCGACGTGACGGCGACGACGCGGCGATAGGTGCCACGGTGGACTGCCGCCGACCACGGCAGCATGTGGGGCGTCAGGCTCGGGTCACGCGGGCCCGGCAGACCGGCGGTCTCGGGATAAACGCGGTGCTCGGCGGCCCAGGCGGCGGGATCACGCTTCTGGCTCGGCCTCCAGATCGAGTCCGCCAGTTGCCAGAGCGGTTCGCGCGCGCTCCGCCGATGCTGCGAGACGGGCGAAACTGGCATCGACTTCCTGTTCGAGCGTGCGCCGCAGGGCGAGGTCGCGCGTCACCCGCGCGGGCATGCCGACGAACTCGGCCTTCACCATGGCCGCCATCTCGCCGATCACGGCGCGGGCGTCGTCCTGCGGGATGAGATCACGCTGCCGCTCGGCGATGCGCAGTTCGATCTCGCGGGTTCGGGCATCCGTGACGCGGGTCGCAGCGGCGCTCTTCGACGACTGGCGCTCCTCATCCCTGAGAGAGCGGATGTAGCCCTGCACGGCGCCGACGAGTTGCACGATACCGCGCCGCTGGGCGCGGGGGATGTAGCCCTGCTTTTGCAATTGCCGGATGCGCTCTTCCGAGATCATCAGGAGCCGGGCCGCCTGGCCGATCGGAATGAGGCCACTG
>JAWKWB010000017.1:0-5331 GCA_041397775.1 Hyphomicrobiaceae bacterium
GCTGGATATTCCGGCGAAGAACGGTCCGTACCTGTTCTTCGATGCCGAGCCGCTGCCCGGCTGGGAACCGCTGACGAAATCGTTCCAGGATCACCGCGGCCTCGTGCTCGATCTCGAAGCGGCCGGCTTCGAAGTCGACCCGGTATGGGACGGTGCGACGGGTCACGCCGGCGCACTGGTGCTCGCCTCGCGCTTCCGCGAGGTGAGTGAGATGCATGTCGCCCAGGCGCTGGCCGGCACCCGCACCGGAGGTCTCGTCGTCGTGGCGGGTGAGAAGACCGTCGGCATCGCCAGCCTGCGCAAGCGTATCGGGACCCTCGTCGAGATCGAGGATGCACTCGCCAAGCATCACGCGACGGTGTTCTGGTTCTGCGTGCCCGACGATGCGGCAGCGCTGGCAAAGGGTCTCCGGCCCGCGCCGGCGCCGCACATCGACGGGCGGTTCGAAACCGGCCCGGGCGTCTTTTCGTCGGCCCATGCCGATCCGGGTTCGCGCCTGCTTGCCGAGGCGCTTCCGGCGGGCCTCGGCGGTGCGGTTGCCGATTTCGGCGCGGGCTGGGGTTATCTGTCCGTCGAGGCAGCGAACCGTTGCGAGGCTATCTCGTCGATAGACCTGTTCGAAGTGTCGCATCGTGCGCTGGAGGCGGCGAAACGCAACATGGCCGCGCTGGCGCCTGATACCGCGGCACAGTTCCACTGGGCCGATATCACCCGCGAAGGCATCGATGCCCGCCGCTTCGATGCGGTCATCATGAACCCGCCCTTTCACGCCGGCCGCGGAGCCGAGCCGGCGCTCGGTGTCGCCTTCATCCGGGCGGCGTCGCGGACATTGAAGGCAGGCGGGCGGCTGTTCATGGTCGCCAACCGGCACCTGCCCTACGAGGCCGCGCTACAGACGGCCTTCCGCAAGGTCTCCGTCATGGCGGAGGCGGACGGCTTCAAGCTGTTCGAGGCGATGAGGTAGCGGCGGCCCGTCAGTGCACGGAGGCGATGGCCTTCACCGGCGTGGCGTGGTCCTGCAGCGGCGAGGGACGGCCGTAGTAGAAGCCCTGCACGATCTCGCAGCCGGCGGCACGCAGCAGGATCGCCTGGTCCTCGGTCTCCACGCCTTCCGCCGTGGTGCGCACGCCGAGCGCGCGCGACAGGCCAACGATGGTGGAGACGATCGCGTCCGAGCTGGAGTCGGTGCCGATGCGGCGCACGAAAGAGCGGTCGATCTTGAGCTTCTTGAACGGGAAATCGGCGAGATAGCCCAGGTTGGAGTAGCCGGTTCCGAAATCGTCCACGGCCACCGAAACGCCCATCTCCGCCAGCCGCTTGAGGATCAGCGAAGCCTTGTCCCTGTCCTGCATCATCACGCTCTCGGTGATCTCCAGCTCGAGGCGGTGCGGCGCGACGCCGGTGTCGTTGATCGCCTCTCGCACCACCTTGACAATGTCGTCCATCATGAACTGGACCGGCGACAGGTTGACGGCGACGAAGCAGTTCGCCGGCAGGAAGCGCGCATCGCGGCAGGCCTGGCGCATGACCCACTGGCCGAGCTGGGCGATGAAGCCGGTCTCCTCGGCGACGGGAATGAAATCGAGCGGCGAGATGAGGCCCCGGTCGGGATGGCGCCAGCGCAGCAGCGCCTCGTAGCCGACCGGCATGGAACTCGTCATGTCGATCTGCGGCTGGTAGTGAATCTCGAACTGGTTTCCTTCGAGCGCCGACGGCAGCTCGTGCTCCACCCAGCGGCGGAACTCCGCTACCTGGCTCATCTCCGGCTGGAAGACCGACCATGCGCCGCGGCCCATGGCCCGGCCGCGCTGAAGCGCCAGGTTCGCCTTGCGCAGCACGGAGATCGGATCGTCATACTGCTCGATGGCTTCCACGACGCCGGCGGCGACGGAGATGGCCTGACGAGTGTGATCGACGTCATAGGGCGCCAGCAGGTCCTCGATCATGCGGTCGAGCCAGATTTCCAGCGGCACGTCCAGCGCGCTGGTATTGACCAGGATCGCGAACTCGCCGGCACCGATGCGCCCGACTGTGTTGTCCGTGCCGATCATCTTCTGCAGCCGCTTGGCGAAAGCGACGATGAGCTGGTCGCCGCGCTGGTAGCCGATGGAGTCGTTGAGTTGCTTGAAGCGCAGGATCTCGATGTCCACCAGGGTGACCGACGTGGCGTCGCGATCCGCCTTCAGGGCGGCGCGGGCGATCTGCGGGATCATGGCGACGCGGGTGTGGAAGCCGGTCAGCTTGTCGACTTCGATCTCGTGCCGCACATAGTCGGCGCTCTCGTCGACGCCGTTGAAATAGGAGTGCACGGCGATCATCGCGGTCAGCGCACACAGGCCGGTGATGATGGCGCCGAGCGAGCGGCTGGAGGCCTCCAGCATCTCCTGCGGAAATGCAAGCGAGACAGCCCACAAGCCGATGATCGCGCTGCCGGAGCCGGCGGCGAGTATCGTGACCATCCTGAACCATGCCGAACGCGTCGGCTTTGCGTTTGCAGCCATCTGGCACCTTTTTTCCCGGTGCCATTAAACCCCAAAGCTTTTAAGGAAGCGTCCAGCGCACGATTAGCATTTTACCCATTGCCGGGTTTCCGTCGCGGATTAGTCGTCCTTGCCTTCCGCCCGGTAGGATTCGTCGATGCGCTTGAGCTCGTCGAGCGTCGGCATTGAAACGATGTTGTAGCCGCTGTCGACATAGTGGATCTCGCCGGTCACGCCGCTGGAGAGGTCGCTCAGCAGGTAGAGCGCCGAGCCGCCGATCTCGTCGATCGACACGGTCTTGCGCAGAGGCGCGTTGCGCTGCTGGTAGGAGTACATGTAGCGGGCGTCCGATATGCCGGCGCCGGCCAGCGTGCGCACCGGCCCGGCCGAGATCGCGTTGACGCGGATGTTGCGGGGGCCATAGTCGTTGGCGAGGTAGCGTACGCTTGCCTCCAGCGCCGCCTTGGCCACGCCCATCACGTTGTAGTTCGGCATGACCTGCACCGATCCGGCATAGGTCAGCGTGATCATCGCGCCGCCGTCGTTCATCATGGCCGCGGCCTTGCGCGCGATCTCCGTGAATGAGAAGCAGGAAATCACCATGGTGCGCACGAAGTTCTCGCGCGTGGTGTTGGCGTAAAGTCCCTTCAGTTCGTTCTTGTCGGAAAAGCCGATGGCGTGGACGACGAAATCGAGCGTGCCCCACTCCGCCTTCAGCCGTTCGAACACCGCGTCGACCGAGGCTTCGTCCTCGACGTCGCAGGGGATGAGCAACTGCGAGCCGATGCTTTCGGCGAGCGGCCTGACCCGCCGTCCGAAGGCTTCGCCCTGGTAGGTGAAGGCCATCTCCGCGCCGTGCCCGGCCAGTGCCCTGGCGATGCCCCACGCGATGGAGTGGTCATTGGCAATGCCGAGGATCAGCCCCCGCTTGCCCGTCATGAGACCCGTCGTCATGTTGTTCTTCTGTCAGCTATGAATACCGTTGAAACACCAGCGTAGCATTGGTGCCGCCGAACCCGAAGGAATTCGACAGGACCGTGTCGATCCTGGCGTTGTCGATGCGCTTGCGCACGATCGGCATGCCCTCGAACTCGGGATCGAGCTCGCTGATGTGGGCGCTCTCGCCGATGAACCCCTCCTGCATCATCAGGATCGAATAAATGGATTCCTGCACGCCCGCGCCGCCGAGCGAATGGCCGGTCAGCGACTTGGTGGAGGAGATGTGCGGAATGTCCTCGCCGAAGACTTCGCGGATCGCCTGCATCTCGCGGGAATCGCCGACCGGCGTCGAGGTGCCGTGCGTGTTGATGTAGTCCGCCTTGCCGTCGACGGTGGCCATGGCCTGGCGCATGCAGCGCACCGCGCCTTCGCCCGACGGCGCGACCATGTCGTAGCCGTCGGAAGTGGCGCCGTATCCGACCAGTTCGCAATAGATCTTGGCGCCGCGCGCCCTGGCGGTCTCGAGTTCCTCCAGCACCAGCACGCCGGCGCCGCCGGCGATGACGAAGCCGTCGCGATTGGCATCGTAGGCGCGCGACGCGGTCTCGGCCTGGTCGTTGAAGTTCGAACTCATCGCGCCCATCGCGTCGAACAGGTTGGACATGGTCCAGTCCAGATCCTCGTGCCCGCCGGCGAAGACCCGGTCCTGCTTGCCCCACTGGATGAGCTCTGCCGCGTTGCCGATGCAGTGGGCGGAGGTGGAGCAGGCCGACGAGATGGAATAGTTGACGCCGTGGATCTTGAACCAGGTGGCGAGCGTGGCCGAGGCGGTCGACGACATGGCCTTGGGCACGGCGAAGGGTCCGATGCGCTTGGGCGAGCCCTTCTCGCGCGTGATGTCGGCCGCCTCGACGATGGTGTGCGTCGACGGTCCGCCCGATCCCATGATGATGCCGGTGCGCTCGTTGGTGATGTCGCTCTCCTCCAGCCCGGCATCGGCGATGGCCTGCTGCATGGCGACATGGTTCCATGCGCCGCCCTTCGACAGGAAACGCATGGCGCGCCGGTCGACCAGTTCGGCCGGGTCGAGCGTCGGGGCTCCCCACACCCGGCAGCGGAAACCGCGCTCGGCGAATTCCTCGGAGAAGGTTATCCCGGAGCGGGCATCGCGCAGCGACGCCGTCACTTCGGCGGCGTCATTGCCGATCGACGATACGATACCGAGGCCGGTGACCACCACTCGTCTCATGAGAATCTCCTTGGTCGGCAATGGCTTGAAGGTGTTCGGCGCAGCCCGGTCAGGCAGCGTTCTGCTTCGACAGGCCCACGCGCAGGTCGGTGGCGGTGTATATGGTCTCGCCGTCGGCTTTCAGCCAGCCGTCGGCCGTGCCGAGCACGAGGCGCCCGCGCATGACGCGCTTGAAGTCGACGCCGTACTCGACGAGCTTCACCGACGGCGTGACCATGCCCTTGAACTTCACCTCGCCGGTCGACAGCGCCATGCCCTTGCCGGGCTCGCCCAGCCAGCCGAGGAAGAAGCCGGTCATCTGCCACAGCGCATCGAGGCCGAGGCAGCCCGGCATGATCGGGTTGCCGATGAAATGGCAGGGAAAGAACCACAGGTCCGGCCTGATATCGAGCTCGGCGCGCACGCAGCCCTTGCCGTGCTCGCCGCCGGTCTCGCTGATCTCGGTGATCCGGTCGAACATCAGCATCGGCGGAGCCGGCAACTGCGCATTACCGGGACCGAACAGCTCGCCGCGGCCACAGGCCAACAGGTCCTCGTAGTCGTAGGCGGATTTGCGTTCGGTCATGTGGCAATCGTCTCCTCGCACGCACTGGCCGCTCCGGTTGCCCCGGATTTCATGTTGACCTGACCTAGCACAGCTTGTTTGGAGGCGGAAAGTCATCA